>CAWBYH010000001.1:0-94001 GCA_963792995.1 uncultured Thermoleophilia bacterium
CCCGACGGAGGGCTTCTTCTTGGGACCCGAGGATCGCGGAGTCGGTGGCATCGCCGGAATCGTAGCCGGAGCCCCGGTCGTGCCAGTGCTCCGTCCGGTCGCAGGTCTACCCTTCGTTGCCCTCATGGCAATCGTCGCACTCCTCCTCGGGCTCGTCGTCGGCGCTGTCGGCGTCTACGTCGTCGCGGTCCGGCGTGCGCTGTCCGACCGGGACAAGGCGGCGATCGAGGCACGCGAGGCGCAGCGGGCGCTCGCCGAGGCGCAGGGTGCCCTGGCCGCCGAGCGCGGCGCCTTCGACACGCGCGTCGAGACGGCTCTCAAGGCGATCTCGACCGAGGCACTGCGTGACAACGCGAACGCCTTCACGGAGCAGGCCATGGGCCGCCTCGGGGAGTACGTCGAGCCGTTGAAGAAGTCGCTCGAGAAGGTCGAGACGAACGTCAACCTGATGGAGCAGCAGCGGCAGCGCGCCTACGGCGAGATCCACAAGGAGCTCGAGATCGTCCGTCAGAACAACGAGGGGCTGCGGACGCAGACGGGCAACCTCGTCAACGCGCTCCGAGGCGAGTCGCACACGCGGGGACGCTGGGGCGAAATCCAGCTCAAGCGCGTGATCGAGATGGCCGGGATGCTGTCGTACTGCGATTTCGACGAGCAGCACTCCGTCGAGGGTGACGACGGGCGCGTTCTGCGACCCGACGTGATCGTGAAGCTTCCGGGCGGCAAGTCGATCGTGATCGACTCCAAGGTGTCGCTCGTCGGGTACCTCCGCGCACACGAGGAGGGCGCGGATGCAACCACGCGCCAGGCAGGGATGGCAGACCATGCACGCCAGGTGCGAACGCACATCCAGACGCTCGGGCAGAAGGCGTACTGGCGCCAGCTGCCGGCGACACCCGAGTTCGTCGTCATGTTCCTCCACGACGAGTCGTCCTGGCTCGCGGCGCTCGACGTCGACCCCTCCCTCCACGAGCTCGCGCTCGCGAACAACGTGATTCCGGCATCGCCGACGAACCTGATCGGCCTGCTGCGCGCAGTGCACTACGGCTGGCAGCAGGAGACGATCGCCGAGGGCGCCCGGCAGATCAGCGACCTCGGGCGGGAGCTGTACAAGCGACTGTCGACCATGGGTGCGCACATGTCGAAGCTCGGTCGCACGCTCGACGGAGCAGTGAAGTCGTACAACGAGACGGTGGGATCGCTCGAACGGCAGGTGCTCCCGCAGGCGCGCCGGTTCGAGCAGCTCGGGATCACCGGCGTCGAGCCACCGGAGCTCGTCCCGATCGAGCGTCAGACGCGAACCCTGAGCGCGCAGGAGCTCGTCACGGAGCTGCCGACCCCGCTCGAGATCCGGTCGGGCGGCGCAAGCGCGGCCTGACGGGCGCGAGCAGGCGACCGCTGGAGCCGGACCCGCAGGAACATTCAGCGAGGGACGAGACTTCGGTCTCACCTCCCGGGTTCCCGCGCGCCTAGGAACACCGGACACCCGACTTCAGAGGAGCACAATCCAAGGAGCGAAGACACCATGAGCGACGTACGCAACGTGATCATCATCGGAGGCGGCCCGGCCGGCTACACGGCAGCGCTGTACTCCGCTCGCGCGAACCTGAACCCACTCGTGATCGAGGGTTTCAACTGGGGCGGCCAGCTGATGATCACCTCGGACGTCGAGAACTACCCCGGGTACGCCGACGGCGTCATGGGGCCGGCGATGATGCAGGACTTCCGCCGCCAGGCCGAGCGCTTCGGAGCGGAGTTCCTCACCGACGACGTCACCCGCGTCGACTTCTCCGAGCGCCCGTTCAAGGTGTTCGTGGGCGGCGACGAGTACGTCGCCGACAGCGTCATCATCGCCACCGGCGCGCACGCGCGGCAGATCGGGCTCGAGTCGGAAGCCCGGCTCCAGGGCCGCGGCGTCTCGTACTGCGCCACCTGCGACGCGTCGTTCTTCCGTGACCGGGTCGTCACCGTCGTCGGCGGCGGAGACTCCGCCCTCGAGGAGGCGACCTTCATCAGCCGCTTCGCGAGCAAGGTCTACCTCGTCCACCGTCGCGAGGAGTTCCGCGCCTCGCCGATCATGGTCGACCGCGCACGGGCCGACGAGAAGATCGAGCTCGTGCTCAACAAGACCGTCGACGAGGTGCTCGGCGACGACCAAGGTGACCGGCGTCCGCCTACGCGACACGGTCACGGACGAGCTGAGCGAGATCGAGACCGACGGCTTCTTCGTCGCAATCGGCCACGATCCGAACACCGACCTCTTCCGCGAGCAGCTCGACCACGAGGAAGACTCGGGCTACCTCATCACGAAGGGCAAGTCGACCGAGACGAACATCCCCGGCGTGTTCGCCGCCGGCGACGTCCAGGACCACACCTACCGGCAGGCCGTCACCGCGGCCGGGTCCGGATGCGCCGCGGCCCTCGACGCCGAGCGGTACCTGAGCGACCTGCGCCATTCCGAGCTCAGCGCCTCGGCGACGGCGTAACTCGGTCTCGAGGACAGCCGATCACGGCCGCGGCAGCGTGTAGCGTGCCAGCGTGACCGAGGGCACAGTAGGCCCTGGCGCCCCCGGCGCAGCGAACGCGGTCGCGCGCCGCGTGGGCCCTCGCACCGGTTGCCGTTGCACTCGGCTCACTGCTGCTCGGCACGGCCGCGCTCGGGCGCCGGTCGCTGACGACTACCGAGGCCACGTCGTTCGAGCGCGCGAACAACGCGATCGGGGATCTGCTCTCCACGATCGTGCATGACACGCCGGGTCAGGCGGGTCATCTCCTTGCACTCAAGCTGGCAGCACTCGTGGGACACGACGAGCTGACGCTCCGGGCGCCCTCCGCGATCGCGATCGCCCTATCCGCCGGACTGCTCGTCGTCCTCGGCAGGATGCTGCTCGGACGGCTAGGTGGCCTCGTCGCGGGCATCGCACTCGCGGCCAATGCAGGCGTCGTCGATGCATCCCGCGAGGCGCGACCCTATGCGCTCGGGATTCTCGGCATCGTCCTTGCGACTCTGCTCTTTGTCGTCGCCCTTGAACGCGGCGGGGGCTGGCGCTGGGCGCCGTATGCGATAGCCGCGGCGGCTCTCCCTCTCCTTCATCCGCTCGCCGCGTCCGTCCTTGCCGCACACGGTGCCGCACTCATTGCCTGCCGCGAGCGGGACGGCGTCCGCACGGCCGGGATCGCGCTTGCTCTCGGGAACCGCCATCGCCGCCTGCCTGCTCGCCTGGATGGCGGTGGATCGGATCGACCGACCCGGGGGCGCCGATGTCCTCGACCTTCCGCGCCTGGGCCGAGGGCTTGCGGCCGCCGGCGGCTGGAATCTCGTCCTGGCTGCTGGAGCCGTCGTCGGTCTCGTGTTCCTGTTCGCACGCCGCGCACGCCGCAGCTCCGGATCGGTGGGTCGGAGTCCTCGTCGCGGGCCTGATCGCCGCGCCGGTAGTCGCGAACGCTCCTCGCGGCCGCTGTCATGCCTGTCCACTCGAGCGCACTCGTCCTCACGGCTCCCGGTGTTGCGCTCGCGGTCGGCGCCGCCGCCCTGCTCCTCTCCCCGACGCGAGGGCTCGTTGCGGCCGGGATGGCGCTTCTCGTCATCTCGTCGGTGGCCACGATCACGGCCCGGCTGACCCGGCCCGTCGACGAGGACTGGCGGGCGCTCGCCGCAGCGGTCCGCCAGGTGCGCGGCGCGAAGGAGACGGTGGTCATCATCCCTGCGTCGGCGCGCGAGCCGTTTTCGTACTACGCCCCGTACCAGCGGACGATGGTGGCCGCGCGCGGCGACGGCGCCTGGGTCGCGGTCGTCGCCGGGTCGGCCGACGAGGCGATCGAGGCCTCGCGCCCGCACGTCGTCACTCCCCGCTACGCCCTGCTGCGACAGTTCCGCTACGGCGAACGGCTGCGGCTGCAGCACTGGGTGCGGCCTTGAACCCGACTGGCAGACACCCGAGACATCGACGTCACGCGCTCGCCGGAAGAAGCCCCGCAGCGCGTGAGAGATACGCAGTCGCACCGACCCGTTCATAGAACTCAATCGCCTGCTGCAGACCCGATGTTCCTGCGCGCGCCAGCTCCGCCTCTGCGAGCCTTACCATCGCCGAGTAGGCGTGCGCCGAGTGCGAGTGCAGCGTTTCACCCGCCTCGTGGAGGCGACCGTCGACGAGCTGCCGGCACGCCTCGACCCAGGGAGTGTCGAACGCCGCCCTCGCGAGCTGGGCTCCCAGCTGCTCGGTGTGGTCAAGGACCGCGGCCGCAACGAAGCCACTGACCTGTGTCACGTCGACTTCGAATGACTCGAAACTCGCGTAGGCGGCGCCGAGCTCGTCGATCAGACGCCACGACTGCTCGTGCTCACCGGCATCAAGAGCTAGCCGCGCGCATTCGCCGAGCGTGCTGAGGAGCAGTTGCGGCTCGCGGTTCTGGCGAGCGAACTCGATCATCGCCTCGGCGTGGCCCTTCGCGGCAGCGCTTTCGCCGCGCGCGACCGCAGTGGCTGCGAGCACGTGATGGGCTGTCGAGTCCATGAACTGCTTGACGGCATCGCGCGCAAGGTACGAGCGCGCCCTGGCGATCGCCGTATCCCAGTCTCCGGCGATGTAGTCGTCGAGCGCGCACTCGACCGACAGCCAGTACTCCATCCGACTTCCGTAGCGGCGTGTCAGCTCCAGCCCTTCGCGGTGAAGCCCAGACGCACGCTCGAGGTCACCAACGGTGCTCAGCATTGACGCGAGGTTCACGCCGGCCCGACCGACGAGATGCGAGTTGGTCTCTCGTGCGAGCTCGAGGGCCTGTTCAAAGGTATCGATAGCCGAGTACGGATCTCCGCTCGAGGCGTATGCGGTGCCAAACGTGATCCGCGCCATGAGTACCTCCTCCGTCCCACCGAATTCTTCCGCGAGGGAGAGGATTCGCTTGCTCTCCTCCAGCGGGACGTGGACGCCAGCAAGCAGCGCCGCGCGCCATGCGAGGGCCCGAATCCATGCGGTTACCCGCGTCTCGGGGAGGCCCGCGACGAGCTCGAGCGCGCGCTCGTGGTGCCCGAGCGACTCCTGCTGTTGTCCGTTGAAACGGCAGAGATCACCGAGGCTGGCAGTGGCTTCGGCGGCGGCCTCGATCTCGCCCGCCGCGAGGAACCGATCCGCGGCCTCTTGAAGCTCCGGCTCGCCCTCGGCACGAAGCCAGGAAAGCGCTCGACCGAGCTCCAGGAGCAGTCGCGGATACTCGGCGTCGTCCTCGGGCCAGAGCTCGAGGGCTCTCGAGTAGAACGCCGCTGAAGACTCGAGCGCGCTGAGGCCGTAGGCGCGGCGTCCGGCCTCGCGCAACGCGATCCGCGCCGGTGTCTCGACTGGGGTCGTATCGCCCCCGGCGGCACGCGTCAGCTCCAACGCCGAGACATAGTGGTGGGCAAGCATCTCGGCGCGGTCCTCCGCTCGGTCGTCGCCCAACGACACGATCCAGGCGGCCGCACCGAGGTGCAGGTCGGCACGTACCGCACGCGGGATCTGACCGTAGGCAACGTCACGCACGAGAACGTGGCGCACCGAGTATTCGGTCTCACCCTCTACCGAGGGGCGGCGGTCGCGACGCACCAGCTCTTTGCGCTCGAGCCCGTGCAACAGCTCTTCCGCCTCGTGGCGCGGAAGCCCCGCGATCGCCGCGACCGCGCCCAGCCAGAACACCTTCCCGACAACCGAGGCTGCCTGAAGCAGGGTCTTCTCCTCCGGCCGGAGTGCGTCGAGGCGCGCGGCGATGATGCCCTGTACGGTCTCGGGCACCTCCACGTCCGACCGCTCGAGCCGCCACGTCTCGCCGTCTCGCCGCAGCAACCCTCGGTCTTTCAGCATGCGAATGTACTCCTCGGCAAAGAGCGGGTTTCCGTCGGCACGCCGGAGCAACGTCCGTTGCATCTCGGCCGGGAGCACGGCCTGCGACAGGTGCTCCGCGATCAGGCGCGCGGTCTCGTCGTCGGAGAGAGCCGCCAGCGAGAGCGTCGACGCGTTCGCCTTGCCCCCACCCCACGCCGGACGCCGGACGAGCAGCTCCGGCCGCGAAGTGCAGAGAACGAGCAGGGGTATTCCCGATGCACGGTCGACCAGGCCGTCGATGAACTCGAGCAGGCCGTCGTCCGCCCAGTGCAGGTCTTCGAAGACGAGCACAGTCGTCCGCTGCTCACCGAGCGCCTCGAAGAAGCGCCGCCAGGCGGCGAACGCCTCACCGCGGCTCTCGCCGCCCCCGCCGGTGTCGGACCAGAGCCCTACGAGGCGGCCTCAGATGACCCGTGACCCACTCGGCCTCGGCCCGGTCGGGAACGAGTGCGGCGACTGCCTCCGTCAGCTTCCGGGTTGCCCCATCCACGGAATCGCTCTCGAGCAGACCGGCTTGTGCCTTCGTCATCTCACCGAGCGCCCAGTAGCTGATCCCGTCGCCGTACGGCACGCAGCGTCCCTGCCGCCACGTGATCAGCTCGGGTAGGCCCTCGACGACCTGCAGCAGCTCGGCCGTGAGGCGGCTCTTCCCGATCCCGGGAACGCCGACGAGCGTGACGAGCTCCGGTTCTCGACTCTCTCGAACCCGCGTGAGCGCGTTTCGCAGCGCGTCGAACTCGCGATCGCGCCCGACGAGAGCGACGAGAGGCGCCTGATCGACGTCGCTGCCGAACCGGGAACGCGGTGCAATGGCCTCCCAGACGACGACCGGCGTAGCCTTTCCCTTGGCGTCGATGGAGGCTGCTTCGCGGTACTCGATCACGTGTGCGGTTGCGCGGTACGTCGTCTCACCGACCAACACACCGTTGACGGGTGCCGCTGACTGGATCCGAGCCGCGGTGTTGACCACGTCGCCGGCCACCATCCCTTCGCCCTCGGAAGGCCGCGCGTCGAGTGAGACGAGCGCCTCGCCCGTGTTGACGGCCACCCGCAGCTCCACATCGGCCTCACGCGCGACGTCGCGGCTCGAAAGCGCTGCCCTGACCGCCCGTTCCGGGTCGTCCTCGTGCACGACCGGCGCCCCGAACACGGCAACGACCGCATCGCCGATGAACTTCTCCACCGTCCCCCCGAAGCGCTCCAGCTCCACCCGAACGCGGGAGTGATGCGCCGCGAGCATCGCCCTCACATCCTCAGGGTCGCTTCGCTCGGCCGCCGCCGTCGATCCGACGAGATCGACGAACACGACGGAGACGACCTTGCGTTCCTCGCGGCGAACTGCGGGCGCGAACGCCGTCCCACACGACGCGCAGAACCGCGCCTCGTCTGCGCTCTCGAACCCGCAGTGCGAGCACACGATCATGCGTGCGAGTCTACGCCTGCGGCGACTCGCGATGAGCGAAACGCCCTGTCAACCGGCGGAGTCGGCCCCGGCCCGGCTGGCGGGGCAGAGGTCGGCCAGCACACACTCCCCACACCGCGGCTTGCGCGCGTCGCAGACGCGCCGGCCGTGCCAGATCAGAAGATGTGGAAATCGGTGCCAGTCCTCGCGCGGCACGATCCTGACGAGATCGCGCTCGATCTTGACCGGGTCGTCCTCGCGGGTGAGGCCGAGGCGCTGCGAGATCCGACGCACATGGGTGTCGACGACGATCCCCTGTGCCTCGCCGAGCTCGGCCGCGACGACGTTTGCCGTCTTGCGAGCGACGCCGGGGAGCCGCAGCAGCTCCGGGATCGTGCGCGGCACGCGGCCGTCGAACTCCTCGAGCAACACCGTCATCGCGCCGCGGATCGACTTCGCCTTCTGCCGATAGAACCCGGTCTGGAAGACGTCCTGCTCGAGCTCCTCGAGCGGTACCGCCAGATAGTCCTCGGGCCTCCGGTACTTGACGAAGAGCTTCTCGGTGACGCGGTTGACGTTCACGTCGGTCGTCTGGGCCGACAGCATCACGGAGATCAGCAGCTCGACGTCGCTGCCGAAGTTGAGCGCGATCTCGGCGTCGCCGTGCTCCGCCGCCAGGCGCTCGACGATCGGGCCGATTCGCTCCCGGCGTCTGCCGAGGCCACGCCGGCGAGCCTCGGAGACGTAGCTCGGGGCCACCGAACGCCTACTCCGCCGAGGCGTACGCCGGCTCGAGCTCGAACACGCCGCCGAGGCGCGGCCCGGCGCAAACGACGTCGAGGGCCGGGCACCCCGAGCAGGCAAACGCGCTCGGCGTCGGTGTGAAGGCGCCCTCGCGAATCCGGGCGATCGAGGCAGAGAGAGCTGCTTCGAGCCTCTCGGCGTCGTCCGACGTGTACGTGGTCGAGACGACGGCGTCGGCTTCCTCGAGGAAGTGGTAGACGACCTCGACGCGTTCGGCTCCTGCCCGCAGGCAGGCAATCGCGTAGACGATCTGCTGCGTCGCGTACTCGCGCTCGACGATGTCCGCCGGATCGCGTCCGTTGAGCGCGTTCGTCTTGTAGTCGAGAACGAGCGCGTCCCGACCCTCCAGCCAGAGAACGTCCAGTCGGCCGTTGACGAGCACGCCGTCGAGCTCGAAGGCGAACGGGCGCTCCGGGCGCACGCCGACGAGGGAGGCGATGCGCGTCGCGAGCGGCGAGCCGGTGTACGAACCGACGAACCCGGCGACGCGCGCGATCTCCTCGGCGGAGACGGTCGGGTACCACGCCCGCACGTGACCGTCGATCGTCGTCGCGTCCATCGCGACCGGATGCGCGAGATCGACGAGCTCGAGCAGCCGATGGACCGCATCGCCGATCTCGGTCGGATGGAGACCGGACGGCTCCGCTCCGTCAGCGTCACCTCCCCACGGCACGGGGCGCATGCCGACGACCCGCTCGGCGTAGTAGCGGTACCCACAGCGATCGAAGAGGGAGATGGCGCTGTAGGAGAGCCGCGCGACATGCGCGTCCGGAGGCGTCGGAATCGCGATGAGCTCGCGCAGGCGCGGGGCGGCCGGCGGCACGTCCTCTCCCGCGCCCTCGAACAGAGCGAGCTGACCGACCTCGGCGCTATCTCCGACGTCGGCGTCGACGACGCGGCACGCTCCTCGGCGGCAGGATCGAACCGGTCGATGCGAAGGACGACGCCGGCGGCTCCGCGCTCCGCCTCCACCGGTCCTGCGATCTCGGGGCGATCGAGCTCCTCACCGAGCTGCAGGCGGTCGATCACCCATCCGATCGGCGTCCGCTCGTCGCGCTCCTTCGTGCGGTCGACGGACCCCGAGACGATCAGCCGCTCCATCGCCCTCGTCATCGCCACGTAGTAGAGGCGGAGCCGCTCGGCCTCCTCCTGGCGGTCGCGCTCCCCCTTCACGTGCTCGTACGAGCTGGTGGCGACGCGCGACCCCGTATCGGGGTGCGCCACCTTGAATCCGAACCGGCCGTCGGAGAGGCAGAGGATCTCGTCGTTGCTCGTCCTGTCGCGCCCTGCATCCGCGACCACGACCACCTTGAACTCGAGACCCTTCGCCGCGTGGATCGTGAGCAGCCTGACCGCGTCCGCGCCCTCCTCCTCCGAGACCGCGTCCCGCTCCGGCGCGCCCGCCGCATCCTGCTCGGCGACGAAGCGGATGAACCCCTCCAGGTCCGGCCCGCGCAGCTCCTCGAACGAGCGCGCGAGTCGAGCAAGCTTCCGCAGGTTCGCATAACGCCGCTGTCCGTCTCGTCGTGTCAGGACGGCCAGGTCGTAGTCGTGCTCGACGAGGATTCGCTCGCAGAGGAGCTCGAGCGAGAGCCGGGCCGAGCTCTCGACGAGGCGCTCGTAGCGTTGGAGAAACGCACGGACGAGACGGCGGTCGTCCTCCGGAAGGTCGGGAGGAAGCGTTCGCTCGATCCCCTTGAAGATCGGCCGGCGCTCTGCGGTCGACCGGATCAGGACGAGCGCGTCGTTGGAGACGCCGACGAACGGGGACGCGAGGACGGTGAGGAGCGCCTCGTCGTCGTACCGGTTCTGCAGCAGCCGCAGGTACGAGAGCAGGTCGACGACCTGCTGCTGGCCGAAGTACCGGCGGCCGGTCATCCGGATGGTCGGAATGTCGACCGCCCGCAACTCCTCCTCGAACCACTCCGCATCGGTCCCCGCCGCGAAGAGCAGCACGATCTCGCCCGCCGTTGCCACGCCCGCATCGACCAGCGCCCGGACGCGCCGCGCAACGTGCCGCGCCTCGGCGCGACGCCAGTGGAGGCCCGAGCCGCTGTAGGACGCCTTGTCGGTGACGAGGAGCTCGACCGGCGTCCCGAAGATCGGGTCGCCGTAGCCTTCGGCCGGCTCGAGGGGGCGGAACTCGTTCCCGAAGGCTCCGGCGAAGAGCTCGTTGACGGCAGCGAGCACCTCGGGCCGGGAGCGGTAGTTGAGGGTCAGCGGCAGCACCTGGGGCGCCGAGTCCCGCCTGTCCCGGAACACGGCGACGTCCGCGTGACGAAAGCCGTAGATCGACTGGAACTCGTCGCCGACGAAGAACATCTCCTTCGCCGGCCCGGCGCAGATGAGGTCGACGAGCTCCGTCTGAAGTCGGTTCGTGTCCTGGAACTCGTCGACCATGACCGACCGGAACCGGAGCTGCTCCACCTCGCGGATCGCCTGGTTGTCGCGGAGGAGCGCCCACGCGCGCAGCTGCAGATCCTCGAAGTCGAGGGCCGACTCGCGATCCTTGGCCTCGGCGTAGGCGCGTGCGAACCCGGTCAGGAGCTCCTGCAGCAGCTCGCGGTCGCGCGAGGCAAGCTCCTCGAGGGCCAGCGCCCTGACGCTCTTGCGGGCGTCGCTGAACGCGGCCGCGCGGGCGCCTCGCACCGTCGCAGCCGGAAGCTCGATCAGCCGTTCCGGCAGCTGCGTCGTCTCGAGAAGGTCGAGCGCGTCGCCGGCGGCATCCCGTTGTGCGTCGGTCGCCTTTGCGTCGAGCAGGAGCGCGTCGATCTCGGAGCGCAGCTCCACGATCGCATCCGCGAGGCTCGCGCGCGCGGCCGGCTGGAGCTCCAGGGGAAGCGCCGCAGACCGCAGCGTGTCGTACACGCTGACGAGCATCTTCCGCAGCCCCGCCGCCTTGTAGGTCGCGAGCAGCTGCCAGCGGTCCGGCTCGTCGGTGGCGCAGAACTCCTCGAGAGCGACCGCGAACGCCTCGCCCTGGATGACACGCGCCTGAGCCTCGTCGAGGACGCGGAATCGAGGGTCGATTCCTGCGGCGAGCGGGTAGGCGGTCAGCAGTCGACGGCAGAACCCGTGGATCGTCGAGATCCAGGCACTGTCGAGATCTCGGGCGAGATCTGGCCGTCCGAGGCCCTGCAGATGGGCACGGATTCGCGCACGCAGCTCTCCCGCGGCCCGATCGGTATAGGTGATGACGAGCAGCGAGTCGACGTCGAGCCCGTCCTCGACGACGGCGCGGGCGAAGCGTTCCACGAGCACGGTCGTCTTGCCGGTGCCGGCTCCGGCGGAGACGAACGTCTCGCCGCGGGCGGCGACGGCGGCGGACTGTTGCTCGTTGAGGGTGGGTGGGGCCGGGGGTGGCGGTCACGGACGCTCCTTGCGGCACATCCGCCAGAGGGTGCACCACGCCGGGCACTCACCGCCGTGCGGATCGTGGATCACGTCGCCGACGCGGATGCGCTCCGCGAGGGCAACGGCCGTGTCGCGCGCGTGGTCGATCTCGGCGTCGAACGTCGGCCCTTCGAGGTAGTCGGCGGCCGAGAAGCCCGGAACCTGGTCGACTCCCGCGCGGAGCATTCCGCGCGCCCTCCGGCCGCCACCGACAGGCATGTAGACGCCGCCCATCGGCTCGAGACCGAGCTGGTCGCGGAGCACGAGCAGGTAGAGCGGGATCTGCAGGCGTGCCTCGTCGTGAATCTGCGTCGCGGAGGGAGCGGCGCCGGACTTGTAGTCGACGACGATCCCCCGGGCACTGATCGGGTCGGCGTCGACGCGGTCGATCTTCCCGCTGACGGCGACGCCCGGCGCGAGCTCGTAGGACTTGAACGAGACCTCCAACCTGCGGGGCACGAACGTGGAGCTCGCAGCGGCGTCGGCGCGCACGAGTTGCTCGAGGTCGCGGCGGAGCCCCTGGCCGAGCTCGCGGCGCTCGAGATCGTCGGCGTCGATCCGGAGGCCGGAGTCGAGTGCACCGTCGACGCACTCGTGCATCAGCTTGACCGCCTGCTCGACGTTCGCGAGCGTGACGCGCTCTGCCCCCGGGATCGCGGAGGGCAGCTGGGTGTAGAAGCGTTGCAACGCCACGTGGGCGATCGACCCCTTCATCTTCGGGCCGATCACCTGATCGATCTCTCCCGGCCGGAGGTAACGCTCGACGAACCACGCGGACGAGCACGTCGCCATCCGCTCGAGGTCCGTGACGCGGAACGTGTCACGGCTCGTCAGGAGTGCGACGGCACGAGGATGCCGGATTGCCGTCGGCCGCGAGAACGCCCGCCGCGCGCGACCGAGCTTGCGCTGCCAGCCGTTCGCGTACGCGAGCGCATCGGCTTCCCGTGCGTCGTCGGCGGCGAGGCGAGAAAGCGCACGCAGGCGCTCCCGCTCGGTCGGGGCGGCTTCGATCGGCCACGTCAGCCGTGCGAGCGGCCGGCGGGTCGTGTGGCGCCGGACGTCGTCCGCGTCGAAGAGATCGGAGACCGCCTCCCAGAAAGGGCTCGGCTCCCGCGGCGACCCGTCGTCCGTGGCCGCCTCACGCACGAGCGTGAGCAGCGTCCGGGGACGGGTGCAGGCCGTGTAGAACAGATAGCGGTCGCGGCTCGCAGCGTCCGGCCGCTCGAGCCGTGCACCGCGCGAAGCGTCGAGCTGCCTCCGTTCGTCGTCGTCGAAGAAGGGCGACGTTGCGGCGCGTCGCGGAAGCGATCCCTGCTCGAGACCGATGATGAACACCGCATCGAACGTTCGTGTCCTGGCACGGGCGAGATCGAGCACGGCGACTCGACCGGGAGAACCTGCTCCGTCCCCACGGACGGTGGCCCGGTCGAGCGACGTGAGAATGTCGTCTGTCGAGACCACGACGCCCGACTCACCGAGCTGCCCGAGCTCGTCGATCACCGACCGCGCCGCGTCCGCCGCCCGGAGGTCGCGGCGTGCAGCCAATGTCGTGGGCGGCACGCCAAGCCCGTACGCGTGGCGCAGCATCGCCTCGACGACGGTTGCGACGGCCTCGAGCTGGTCCGATTCGGCGCCCAGCAGCCTCGAGGATCGGCAGCGGACGCCCCGTGCGGAGCTTCGTCGCCTCCTCGACTGTTCGGTCGCCCCTGAGCACGGCACGTCCGCGAAGGCGCCCCTCGAGGAAATCGACGTCCGGCCGCGCGATGCCGCCGTACGGCGTGCGCAGGAATGCGAAGAGATCGCGGCGCGTGCCGTTGCTCCAGGCGAAGCGGAGGAGCGAGAGCAGCGACTGCCCGAACGCGGTCGTGCCGAGTCGCGTTCGGCCCTCGATCGCGAAGGGCACCCCGAGGGTGCCGAACGCGGTCTCGATCGAGGCACGCGACCGATCGACCGACGGGCAGACGACCGCGATCTGCTCGGGGCTGAGCCCGTCGCGGACGAGGTCGAGAACGGTCTCCGCGAGGAGCTCGAGCGTGGCCCTCCGCCCCGCTCCCTCGAGAAAGCGAATCGAACCGTCGAGCGCGACCGGCGATGGGGCGTCCTCGAACAGATGGCGCTCGAGGTGGGCGATGCCGCCCGGTAGATAGGTGCCCGAGCCCGCCGGCAGCTCCACGATGGAGCCGGAGGCGAGCGAGGCCAGGTCCCTGGATGTCCGCTCGAGCGATGCGAAGACGGCGCGTCCGGGCTCGTAAGGAAGGGAGACGTGAACCTCGCCACGTGCGGCAAGCGCCTCCAGCAATCGCCATTCGGCAGCGGTGAGGTCCTCGAAGCCGTAGGCGAACACGGGCGCTCCGTTCCACGCGTCGAGATCGGTCGTCAGCCGCGAAACGGCGAGGCGCCGAAGGCCTCCGCGGTCGTGGACACCGAGCCGCGCGAGCTCGGCCACATATCCGCGCGCAAGCCCTCCGAGGTCGCTCCCGAGGTCCTCGGGAGCGAGAAGGTTCGCGTCGACTTCCGCGAGAGCGCCTACGAGCGAGTCGGCGAATCCCGCGAACCGCGCCGACGGCCCGAACGCGTCCCTCGACCCATCGTCGAGGAGCCTTCGAACGACGATGCTGCGACCCGCATCGCCGAGGAGCCGCGCGGGCTGGTCGGCACCTGCGAGCCAGCCGAAGAGCGTGTCGAACGTGCCGACCGTCCCCGCGAGGAGCGCTCCCCCACGACCGGCGAGCTCACGCTCGACGCGATCGACGTCGACCCGGTTCGGGACGATGAGCCATGGATCACGATCGAGAGCGTCGACAAACCGGTCGAGCAGGAGCGCGACCTTACCGGCGTGCGCCGGGCCGTAAACCAGCGAGAGCCCCATCAGCCCATCGTAGTCGGGGACTTCCGGTCTTCCTTCTTACGGACGGAGCAGCCATTCGCAAAGAGCGGGAGATCCCGGACGCTAGGCGAGCGACTTCGGCTTCCGCCCCCGCCTTGCGACCGCCGTCCCAGGCATCGTGCCGGCGCAACCGTCGCACAGGTCTGCGGCCTTTGCGCCGCGGCGCGCGTCCGTGAAGGTGACCCGGAGCGTCGCTCCTCTGCCGTCCTCGACCTCCGTGCCGCAGTTGTCACACACGAGAACCGTCTTTCGCGCCATTGGTATTCCCCTCCGTCGTTGTCGGCCCGAGATGTAACAATCGTCGCTCAAGCGAGCGAATGGGCTTCGAATTGAGCACCCTATATTTCAGATTCATATTCTAGCAAGTTCCACCATATCGCATGAGTCATGCAGGCGATAATGCGCCTCCCGATTGGGCAGCAATGATCAAACCGGAATCGGACGCACGGCGCGACGCAGCAGGTGGGCGATGCCGGGCCGTAGTCACGTCCTCGACGATCTCGTCGAGCAAGGCGAGATGCGCCTCGAGCGCACAGCGATCGAGATCGACATCGCGAGTGCCTCTGCAGTCTCGCCGGTGCGCCGGCCGATGACGAGCCGGTCTGCGTCGAAGCCGACAGATGGATCAACGAGCGCGCGAGTCGTTCGACGTGGACCGCGTCGCCCCGAGGTGGTGAGGCGGATAGAAGGTCGTCGGCATGGAGACCGATCGCGGGCGCAACCTGGGAGTCGGGGACACCGCACCCCGGTTCGCAGGCGCAAGGCATTCGCCTGCGGCGGTGTTGCAGGTGCCGCTACACCGCGATGGCAGCGGCGCCTTCGGTAACGATCTCGCCCGCGGCGTGCGCCTCGACGAAGATCTCCGCGAGCTCGGGATCGAACTGCGTACCCGCACACCGCTCGACCTCGAGAGCAGCCTCGTCAGACGCGAGGCGGTCGCGATACGGCCGCAGCGACGTCATGGCATCGAAAGCGTCCGCGACCGCGAGAACTCGCCCTTCGAGCGGAATCTCCGTGGCCCCCGTCTGGTGGGGTAGCCACCACCGTCCCATCGCTCGTGGTGGAACAGAACGTAGGGAAGAGCCGGTTCGAACGCCTGCACGCCCGCGATCAGCCACGCGCCCTCGACCGGATGCGCGCGAATGGCCGCAATCTCCCTGTCGTCGAGGCGGCCGGTCTTCTGGAGCAGCCCTGGACGCACGTTGATCTTGCCGACGTCGTGGAGGGCTGCGCCCAGACGGAGAGCCGTGAGCCGCTCATCCGACCAGCGGAGCCGCCGGGCGATCGCCGCGGCGTGACTCCCGACACGCGTGGCATGCCCCTCGAGCGAGGAGTCGCAGGCGCGCATCGCGGCGGTGAGCGAGGTGAGACGGTGCACGAAGGGTGAGGTTCCTCCCGCGGGGCGAAATCCCTTCACGTAGATTCGTCGTATGCGAATCTCAGTCCCGCGGGAGGCTGCGGCAGGCGAAGGGCGTGTCGCGCTCGTCCCGGATGCGATCGGTCGTCTGGCGAAGGCGGGCTTCGAGGTCGCGGTCGAACGCGGCGCCGGCGCGGTCGCCGGTTTCCCCGACGAGGACTACGCTGCCGCGGGGGCCACGCTGAGCGAGCCCAGCAGCCTGCTCGACGGCGCCGAGGCGGTCGTCCGGGTAGGGCGTCCGAGCGCGGACGAGGTCGCCGCGCTCGCACCGGGAACGGTGCTGATCGGGTTTCTGGCGCCCCTCACCGATCCCGACGGGATCGAGCGCCTTCGCCGCCAGGGTGTCGTCGCCTTCGCGATGGAGTCCGTGCCCCGGATCACGCGAGCACAGTCCATGGACGCGCTCTCGTCCCAGGCAACGGTGGCCGGCTACAAGGCAGTGCTGATCGCCGCCGAGCGTGTCCAGAAGATGTTCCCGCTCCTGATGACGGCTGCGGGCACGATCGCGCCGGCGCGCGTGCTCATCATGGGAGCAGGCGTTGCAGGGTTGCAGGCGATCGCGACGGCCCGTCGTCTCGGCGCCGTCGTCTCGGCGTTCGACGTGCGGCCGGCGGTGAAGGAGCAGGTCGAGTCGCTCGGCGCGAAGTTCCTCGAGCTCGGCGTGCAGGGCGAGGAGACCGAAGGCGGCTATGCAAAGGAGCTGACCGCCGAGCAGCAGGCCGCCCAACAGGCGGCTCTGGAGGAGCGCGTGCCCGAGTTCGACATCGTGATCACGACCGCGCTCGTTCCCGGTCGGCCGGCGCCGAAGCTGATCGCTGCGTCGACGGTCGGCCAGATGCGGCCGGGAAGTTGCATCGTCGATCTCGCCGCCGAGGCCGGCGGCAACTGCGAGCTCACGAACCCGGGTCAGGAGATCGTGCGAGAGGGCGTGACGATCGTCGGCTTCACGAACCTGCCTTCCCTGATGGCCGCCGATGCGAGCCGCCTCTACGCGCGCAACGTGAGCGCATTGCTCCAGCATCTCGCACCGGGCGGGGAGCTCGCCCTCGACTTCGAGGACGACATCACCGGCGGCGCCTGCGTGGCCCGCCCGACCGAAGAGGTGACGACATAGAGACCTCGTTCATCCTCGAGCTGACGATCCTCGTGCTCGCGGTCTTCCTGGGGGTCGAGGTGATCTCGAAGGTCCCGACGATGCTGCACACGCCGCTGATGTCGGGCACGAACGCGATCCACGGAATCGTGATCGTGGGTGCGATCCTGATCGCCGGAACCGCCGACGACACCTTCTCGAAGGCGGTCGGCTTCGTCGCGGTCGTCCTCGCGTCCGCGAACGTGGTCGGTGGCTTCGTCGTCACCGACCGGATGTTGCAGATGTTCCGGAGAAGGGAGCCACGGCGTGAGTCGAACGACGACTGACGCGCTCTACCTGGTCACGATCGTGACCTTCATCCTCGCGCTCCGCTTCCTGTCGTCACCGAAGCACGCGCGGAAGGGGAACTGGATCGGCGCGGCCGGGATGCTGCTCGCGATCGTCGTCGCCCTCGCCCAGGACGGCCTCGGCAACTACGCGCTGATCGGGATCGGCATGGTCGCCGGCGGCGCCGTCGGCCTCGTCGGTGCGCGTACCGTGAAGATGACGGCGATGCCGCAAATGGTCGCCCTGTTCAACGGGGTAGGAGGCGGCGCCGCGGCGCTCATCGCGCTCGACGAGTTCCACCGATTCGCAGGCGGCCTGAGCACGGTCGAGGCAACCTCGACGGCGCTTTCCGCCCTGATCGGCGCCGTCTCGTTCTCCGGTTCCCTGATCGCCTTCGGCAAGCTGCAGGAGCTGATCTCCGGCCGGCCGATCGTGTTCCGCGGCCAGCAGATCGTCAACGCGCTGATCATCGGCACAGCCGCAGTGCTCGGCGTCTGGATCGCTGCCGGCGGCGACCAGCAGTGGCTGATCTACGGCCTGCTCGCTGCAGCACTCCTCTTCGGCGTCATGTTCGTGCTTCCGATCGGTGGCGCCGACATGCCCGTCGTGATCTCCCTCCTCAACGCCTTCACCGGCCTCGCCGCATCGGCTACCGGCTTCGTCCTCGGGAACAACCTCCTCATCGTCGCCGGCGCGCTCGTCGGCGCGTCGGGCACTCTGCTCACGATCCTCATGGGCCGGGCGATGAACCGCTCGATCACGAACGTGCTCTTCGGCGCCTTCGGGCAGGTGCAGGCCGGCGTCGGCGCCGCTCGTGTCGACGATGGTCGCACCGTGCGCGCCACGTCCGCGGAAGACGTCGCCGTCATGCTCTCGTACGCCCGCAAGGTGATCATCGTGCCCGGGTACGGCCTCGCGGTCGCCCAGGCCCAGCACGACGTCCGCCAGCTCGGCGAGCTGCTCGAGGAGAAGGGCGTCGACGTCGTCTACGCGATCCACCCGGTCGCGGGTCGGATGCCGGGGCACATGAACGTGCTCCTCGCAGAGGCCAACATCCCCTACGACGTGCTCAAGGAGATGGACGAGGTCAACCCGGAGTTCCCGCAGGCCGACGTCGCCCTCGTGATCGGTGCGAACGACGTGACGAACCCCGCCGCACGAAACGACACGTCCTCCCCGATCTACGGCATGCCCATCCTGGACGTCGACAAGGCAGCGGCCGTCGTCGTGATGAAGCGGTCGATGGCCCCCGGCTTCGCCGGGATCGACAACGAGCTCTACCTCGATCCGCGCACGACCATGCTCTTCGGGGACGCGAAGGACTCGATCGTGAAGCTGATCGCCGCCGTCAAGGCGTCGTAGGCTCAGGCCGTCCGGCGCCGCAGCGTCGCCGCGCCGAGGACGAGCGCGAGGAGCGTTGCCCCGACGATGATGACGACGTCGACGTAGAAGCTCGTCCCGAGCGTCGGGTCGTGCGCTGCCTGATCGAGGGCATCGAATGCGTAGGTGAGCGGCAGAACAGCCGAGATCCACTGCAGCCAGTCGGCCATCTGGTCCTGTGCGACGAACAGCCCGCAGAGCAGGATCTGCGGCAGCACGAACGCGGGCATGAACTGCACCGCCTGGAACTCCGTCTGCGCGAACGCGCTCACGAACAGGCCGAACGCCATCCCGAGAATTGCGTTTGCAACCGCGAGCAGGACGACGAGCACCTCCGAGTGAACCACCTCCAACCCGAGCAGCCCGAAGCCAACCAGCGAGACGACGACAGCCTGCACGACCGCGACGGCGGCGAACGCGATCCCGTAACCGAGCAGCAGCTCGAGCTTCGTCAGGGGCGTCGTCAGCAGGCGCTCGAGCGTGCCCGTCGTCCGCTCGCGCAGCATCGTGATCGACGTGACGAGGAACATGCTGATGAGCGGGAACAGGCCGAGCATCGGCACGCCGACGCTCTGGAACACCTGCTCCTTGCCGGCGAACAGCTGGTCGACCAGGATCATCAGGACGCACGGAACGACGAGGAGAAGGGCCAGCGTGCGCGGGTCGCGGCGGAGCTGGCCGAGAACGCGGGAGGCGGTCGCGGCCGTGCGTGACACGCTCACGGCCCCTCACCACCCTCGACGAGTCGCAGGAACGCGTTGTCGAGATCGGGTGCTCCGGTCTGCGCGAGCAGATCCTCCGGTGTCAGGTCGGCGAGAATCGTGCCCTCGCGCAGCAGCAGCAGTCGCTGACAGCGGGCCGCCTCGTCCATGACATGGCTCGAGACGAGCAGCGTCGTTCCTCCGTCGGCGAGATCCTTGAAGAAGTCCCACAGATCGCGTCGCAGCACGGGGTCGAGGCCGACCGTGGGCTCGTCGAGCACGAGCACCTCCGGCTCGTTGAGAAGTGCGGTCGCGAGCGAGACCCGCGCCCTCTGCCCACCGGAGAGCCTGCCGACGAGGCGTGACGCCATATCACCGAGGCCCACACGCTCGATCACCTCGTCGGTGCGAGAACCCGGGACCCCGAGCACGCGCGCGAAGTACGCCAGGTTCTCGCGTACCGAGAGATCGGCGTACACCGAGGGTGCCTGGGTCACGTAGCCGACGCGGCTCCGGAGCTCGGGGCTGCCGGCCGGGAGACCGAGAACGCGCACCTCGCCTGCGGCAACGATCTGGACGCCGACGATCGCGCGGATCAGCGTCGACTTGCCGCTCCCGCTCGGCCCGAGCAGGCCGGTGACGACGCCGCCGCCGATCTCGAGCGTCAGGCCGTCGAGAACAGTGGTACCGCCCCGGTCGACGCGAAGCCCGTCGATGGCGATCGTCGCTGCCACGTCCCGATTGAATCACGCCGCGATAGATTGCGCGGCATGAGCATCCCGTTCTTCTCCGGCGCGGACGTCGAGCGCGCCGTCACGCCGCACGAGGCGTACGACGCGGTCAAGGAGGCGTTCATTGCCCACGCGAAGGGCGACTGGACGATGCATCCGAAGCTCTACGTGACGAACTACCCGGCGGGCGACTTCCGCGCGATGCCCGCTCTCGGCGACGGCCACGCGCTCCTGAAGTGGGTGACGTCGTTCCCGGGGAATCCGGCGCAGGGCCTCCCGACGGTCACCGGTCTCGTTCTCCTCTCCGACGCCGAAACGGGTGCGTTGCTCGCTCTCCTCGACGCTGCCGCCGTGACGGCCATTCGTACCGCCGCCGCGGCCGTTATCGCGGCGGAGTCGCTCTGCCGGTCAGGGGCCGAGACGACCGCGGTCATCGGCTGTGGCGTGAACGGCGCCGAGACGGTGCGCATGTTCCGCGCTCTCGGGAGCGATGTGCAGGTCTGGGACATCGACCCCGCTCGTGCTGCGTTCGTCGCCGACCGGCTTGGCGCCACGGTCGCTCCGTCCCGGGAGGAGGCGCTCGCGTGCGACATCGTCGTCACCGTCACGCCGGGCCGGGAGCTGCTCTTCCCCGAGGGATCGCTCCGCGACGGACAGCACGTCTCGATGATGGGGGCCGACGGGCCGGGGAAGGCCGAGGTCGCGGTCGCCGAGCTCGCGCGGGCCGATCTCTTCTGCGACGACTGGGAGCAGGCGAGCCACGGTGGCGAGCTCGCGGCAGGCGTCGAGGCAGGCGTCGTGACGCGCGATCGGGTGACCGACATCGGCCGCGTTCTCACGGGAGAGGCGGAAGGACGGCGGAGCGCTCGCGATATCACCCTGTTCGATTCGACCGGTCTCGCGATCCAGGATCTCGCGATTGCGAAGGTCGCCGCGGCGAAGGCAGATGCGATGGAGCTGCAGCGGCTCGAGCTCTGAGACGGCACGGGGAATAGCGGCGCGGGCGTCGTCGTTGACCCTTCGGTGGCTCTCTTCGATCCTCTGACGCAGCGGTCCGTGACGCTGCGCAACCGGATTGTCGTCTCGCCGATGTGCCAGTACTCCTCCGAGGAGGGCATGCCGAACGAGTGGCACCGCGTCCACCTCGGGAGTCGCGCGATCGGCGGCGCGGCGCTCGTGTTCACGGAGGCCACGGCGGTGCTCCGTGAAGGGCGGATCTCGCCCTGGGATGCGGGAATCTGGAACGACGAGCAGGCAGCGGCCTGGGCGCCTCTCGCCGCCTTCATCGAGCAGCACGGTGCCGTCCCGGGCATGCAGCTCGCTCACGCGGGCCGTAAGGCGGGGAGCGACGTCGCCTGGCGGGGAGGGCGTCGGCTCGCGATCGCCGACGGCGGCTGGCAGCCCTTCGCGCCGAGCGCGATTCCGCTCGAGCCCGACGACGAGCCTCCCACTCCCCTCGACGCACGCGGGATCCGGGACGTCATCGAGGGCTTCAGCGCTGCCGCGGTCCGTGCTGCAGACGCAGGATTCCGCGTCGTCGAGATCCACGCGGCGCACGGCTATCTCCTGCACGAGTTCCTCTCGCCGCTCGCGAACATTCGCACCGACGAGTACGGCGGCGACTTTCGCAACCGGGTGCGGCTCCTGCTCGAGGTCGTCGAAGGAATCCGCCGCGTGTGGTCGGAGGAGCTGCCGCTCTGGGTCCGGATCTCGGCGACGGACTGGGCCGACGGCGGCTGGGACATCGACGAGAGCGTCGAGCTCGCACGCCTCCTCGCGCCCCTCGGCGTCGACCTGATCGACGTCTCGTCCGGCGGCGCAGTTCGACACCAGCAGGTCGCCGTCGGGCCGGGCTATCAGGTGCCGTTCGCCGAGCGGATTCGCCGCGAGGTCGGGATCGCGACGGGCGCCGTCGGGCTCATCACCGAGCCAGATCAGGCAGACGAGATCATCGCGTCGGGGAAGGCGGATGTCGTCCTCCTCGCCCGCGAGATGCTGCGCGACCCGTACTTTCCCCGCCGAGCCGCGCGCGCTCTCGGGATCGAGCCGGAGCCGCCGGCGCAGTACCGTCGCGCCTGGTAGGCACCGGCCGACCGGACCGCTCAGAGGTAGTCGAGGATCGGCATTCCGTGCCAGCCGTCGAGGCACGCATGGAGGTAGAGCGCGACGCCGATGTCGCCCGTCCAGAGCGAGTGCCGCGGCTCCGCGCTCTCGATCTGCTCGAGGGCGTGCATACGCGAACGCCCGCGCACGATCGAGCCACCGCTCATCTCCCGTCCGAGCATGGAGAGCGAGGAAGGGCACAGCCGTTTCCCGCGGTTCCGTGGCAGAGGCCAGCACCCTTCCGCGAGCGGTCCTGCGACGCCAGGCGAGCTCGCCGGCCGCCGAGAGCAGGTCGTCCGATCCGGCGGGCGGCCGGGAGCGTCGCAAGGCTCGTGATCGATGCCAGGGGCACCGTGACACCACTGCACTCGCGTCGGGAACTCATCGGCCCAGAACACGTCGGCGGCTGTCGGCCAGTTGACGAGTTCGCCGTCGCTGAGCGAGAGCACTCGACGCGGTCTCGGCGATCGCGCCCCGAGGCTCGGCTGCGACCGGCGCATCGAGGAGCGCGGCACCGCGGAGGAGGGACGTGCGCGTTTGACGCAAACCCATGTCCCGCGCCGATGCTTCTGATCAATCGCCCGTGCCGGTGCTGCACCCAGATCCTGCAACCGAGCTCCGGGTCGAGCCGGAAGAGATCTCGAGCTGCTCTGCGCACGAAACCCACGCGGCGCGCCACCGTCTTCAGCCGTCGCCTCGTAGAGATGCAGAGCCGCGAGCATCGTCCCTGGAACGCCGTCGAACAGCTCGTTGTCGGGGCTCTCGAGGTTGGCGAGCACGAGATCGAGCAGGCGCTCCTCCTTCGCCGGGGTCGGCGCGAGCCGCCAGGAGACGAGCAGGACGCCGGTCTCCCCGTTCATCAGTCCCGATCGACCCGGGACGATCGGGCTGTTCGAGGTACCTCTCATAGATGCCACATTCGCCGAGCCCTGCGCCGAGCCGGTCGAGCGCCCAGAGCACGCCGGCTGCGCCGATCCACAGCGCGCGATCCCGGTCGGCGGGACGGCCGTAGTCGTCAAGCGCGCTCCGCGGCCAGAAGCGCTCCGGTACGAATGCCGCGCGCGTCCGCTCGAGGATCAGCTCGACGCCGAGGCGGGCGCGCGCTCTGTCCCAGGGGGAGGTCGCCAGCATCGCGTGCTCGGCGGGGTCGAACAGAGACACGCTGCGAGTGTAGGCGGCGCGGGAGGCAGGCGTTTGCCGACCGAATGGTCGAGCTGCAAAGATCTGTTCGATGGCCGCAGCTACCGACGTCGAGGGCTACCTCGCCGCGCTCCCCGAGCGGCAGCGGACGGCGCTCGAGGAGCTCCGGAGGACGATCAGGTCGGCCGCACCGGGTGCAACCGAAGGGATCAGCTACCAGATGCCTGCCTTCAAGCAGGAGGGCCGGTCAATCGTCTCCTATGCGGCGTTCAAGGATCACTGCAGCCTGTTCCCGATGAGCACGGCGGTGCTCGACAGCCTCGCGGAGGAGCTCGCGCCGTTCCGCAGCGGGAAAGGGACGCTCCGCTTCCAGCCGGACACACCGCTGCCGGCGACGCTCGTAACGCGAATCGTCGAGGCGCGACTCGCGGAGCTCTCCGCCCGCGATCGCCGCTGATCGACAACGTTCAGGCGTCGGGGTTGAGCAGCCGTGCCGGGTCGAGAGACGTCGAGGAATGGTAGCGTCCCCACCGGACGACGGCTTCTGCCACGAGCTCGCCGCACGCGAAACCGAGCACGTTCCCGTGGCCCGAATAGCCTCCGGCGACCCACACGTTGTCGAGACCCGGCGCGCGCCCGACGATCGGAAGGAAATCCATGACGAGGCCGAAGATCCCGGCCCACGCATAGTCGACGCGGAGATCCCGTCCGATCAGACCGTTGACAAATGCATGCAACGCTTCCTGAACGGGCTCCGTCAACGCCTCGTCGGCCGTGAACTCGGTGTCGAAGGAAACGTCCCTGAAGCCTCCGGCGACTATTCGACCGGCTTCGTCCTGGTGCCAGTAGTCGTAGCCGTGACGGCCGTAGTGCGGCACGTCGAACAGGCGCTCGGATATCGGCTCGGTCGCGATCACCTGACCCCGGGTGGGGATGACGAGGCCCTCGATCGGGCCGAGCAGGCCGCTCGGGTAGCCATCGACGCAGACGACGACCGTGGCACCGCCGGCCTCCTCGAGCGACATCAGTGGCGTACGCTCGCGGATCTCGACACCCGCCTCCGCGGCGAGGCCTGCGAGCCGCCGCACCCAGCGGGCGGGTTGCAGCACGCCGTCGGGCACGTGGTGAAGTGCGGCGACGAAGCGCTCCGGATCGTAGAGCTCCGGTGCGTCGAGCCACTCCGCCGCGAACCCGGCGGCGACGAGTGCTTCGTACTCCGCGCGGAGCTCTTCGCGCTCCTCTGCGTCGAATGCGATCCGGAGCGAGCCGACACGCCGAAACGCATCTCCTGCGAGGCTCTCGATCGTGTCGATCGCCCGCTCGGTCCACGCCATCAGATCCCTCGCGGTCTCTTCACCGACGGAGGCCGCCGTCACGTCGAACGCGGCCGGCATGCCGCGCAGAGCGAAGCCACCGTTTCGTCCGCTCGCACCACCAGCGACCTCGCGTGAGTCGACGACGCGCACCCTCCTGCCTGCCTGCGCTAGGCGGAGAGCAGCCGCGCAGCCGGTCACTCCGGCGCCGACGACCACGACGTCGGGATCGTCGACGGTGACCGAGGGACGCGGCGGGGACGGTTCGCTGAGCCAGTACGACGAGGTCACGGGCGAGATCCTATGCGCCCACCCGTCTCGGGGCCGGGAAAGCCGACCGGGCTCCGCGTGCCGCGAGCACGCTCGCGACGAGCTCGATCTCCACCTCAGCACGAGCTGCTCACGGGCCGGCCGTCGTCGAGCCGGAAGGATCGGTGGAGGCGTCGACGCCGAGCGCCCGATCGAGGAACGAGACGACGCGCCGCTCGTAGCCGGCCGGGCGCGCCCGGATGCCGGCGACGTGCCTCGCCTCCGGGATCTCCCACAACTCGGTTCCCGCTCCTGCTCGGGAGCCATAGGTGCGGTTCAGCTCCTCGCCTCCTCCGCCGCGGCCCGCGAATATGAGCAGGACCGGCCGGGGAGCGATGCGCGGCACGATGTCCTGCAAGCCGGCGGGCGGCAACTCGCCCGAAAGCGCTGCAACGGCAGCTGTCTGGACTGCCTGGAGAGGGAGAACGAGCGCCGCCGAGGCGCCGCGCGTCACGGATTCGCGGATCGAGCGCTCACCGGCTCCGTCCGAGACCACGGCCCGGAGCTCGGTGTTGCCCGCCGTTGCCTCGAGCAGCACCTCGCCGCCCACCGAGAGGCCGAGACCGGCAACGGCCCTCCGACGAACCGCGGGGCGCGAGACGAGGTAGGCGACCGCGGCATCGACATCCGGCGTGGCCGCCCAGCCGAATGCGTTGGGGTCGCCTTCGCTCTCGCCGTAGCCACGCATGTCGACGGAGAGGACGCCGTAGCCGTGCCGGACGAGCATCCGCGCGTGCGCCGCCGTGCCGGCCCGATCGGGGAAGAGCACGACCGCGGCGCCGTTCCGCGAGGGGACGTACGCGGCGCGAAGCGAGAGCCCGTCGGCGGTCCGTAAGGTCACCTCACGTGCGGGTCGACCGAGGTCGACGCGCTCGACCGCCCCACGCGGTCGATGGGTAGCGATGATCGCGACCGAAACCGGTACGACGAGCCACACCGCGACGAGGGCTGCGAGCGCCAGCCGACCTGTCCGCCGCAGCAGCCACTGCCCGTCACGCCTTCGCGTGCGCCAAAGAACATGTGCTCCGAACGCGATGAGCACGACACCCGCGACTCCCAGGGCGAGGCCGGTGGCGTCGTCGAGCCGAAGTCTTCCGGAGGCCGCATGCGCGATCGCGACCCCGGCACCTACGAGCGACCACACGCCGAGAACGACCACGGTCGACGCAACGAGCCCAGCACGTCCGCACCGTGCGATGGCGAACGAAAGGCCAACAACCGCAACTGCCACCGCTCCCGGTACGACGTGATCGCGCCACACGACTCCGGGCTCGAACGATACGAACTGGTCGACGAAGACGTGGAGCGCCACAAGCGCAACTCCCGCGCTTGCAACGCGACGCTCCGCTGGTGACGTGCTTGCCACAGGCGAAGCGTCACGCGCCCGTCGGTTTGGTGCATCGGCAGGAATCCGACGAGCTCGATGAGAGATCCGCGCACACTGTGCGGTCTAGTACCGACGGGTTCACCCACCGGAGCAGCTGCATCGGACGGTGGGGGTACACTGCCGCGGATGCAGGAGGCTCGGCTCGACGACACCGGCTCCGGCCTTGCGCCGACGACGGAAGGCTGGTTCGTCGTCAGCGTCAGGGACACCGAGTGGGTCTCCTCGGACGTCTTCGGATCCGGATGTGCCTTCGAGGGCAAGAACGCCTGGTTTCCGCAGGTCGGCATCAACATCAGCGTCCTCGAGCCGGGCAAGCCGAACTGCCTGTACCACTCGGAGTCGCTCCAGGAAGCCTTCCTCGTGCTGTCCGGCGAGTGCAAGCTGCTCGTCGAAGGGGAAGAGCGGCTCCTGCGGGCCTGGGACTTCTTCCACTGCCCACCCGGGACGGAGCACGTCTTCGTCGGCACCGGCGACACGCCGTCCGTCGTCCTGATGGTGGGGGCGCGGTCGGAGGACGAGAGGTTGCTGTATCCGGTCTCCGAGCTCGCGGCGCGCTACGGGGCGAGCGCCGAGAAGGAGACGCCCGACCCGCGGGAGGCGTACGCGGCGTTCGAGCGCCCGCAGCCGGGCCGGCCCGCCTACTGGGATGAGCTTCCCTGGGCCTAGCGGATAGATGGTCGAGCGTCGAGGCCGCTGCCCTACGGAAGCGCCCGACGAACTCGATCCCGTATTCGCGCGCGGCCGCACCGATCTGCGCTCCATTCACCGTCTCGCCCAGCTTGCCTCCACCCGGACCTGGCGCCGTCGTGATCGCGAGATAGAACTACGGCGAACAGGCAGATCGTGACGGGGCCCTACACCAGTCGTGAGGGTGGTCGGTCCACGGGATTCGCCACGTCGATACGCCTGCGAGGCTTGGCGAGGATGGCGAAGGTCGCGGCGACCAGGGCGGTGCGGCCCCGCGCCGTCATCCGCCGGCGTCGCTGTGGCGCCGGCGCAGTTCCTCCTCGACCCGCTCGGGATCGAGGCCTCGGGCGGCGAGCAGGACGTAGCTGTGGAACCAGAGGTCGGCGAGCTCCTCGACGAGTCGCTCGTCGGATTCGCCGACCGCCGCGAGCGCGACCTCGACGCCCTCCTCCCCCACCTTCTGCGCAGCGGCCGCGACGCCCTTGTCGAGCAGCGAGACGACATACGAGCCTTCCGGGCGCTCGGCGGCCCGTCTGCTTGACGACCCGCCACAACCACGGCGCGAAGCACGACTCGGCGCCCGTATGACAGGCAGGCCCCGCCGGGTTGACGCGGAGGAGAATTGCGTCTCCGTCACAGTCGTCGCGGATCTCGACGATCACCATGGTGTTGCCGGACGTCGCGCCCTTGTGCCAGTACTCCTGACGCGAGCGGCTCCAGAACCAGGCCTCGCCCGACTCGCGGGTGCGGCGGAGCGCCTCGTCGTCCATCCAGGCGAGCATGAGGACCCGCCCGCTCGCGGCGTCCTGCACGATCGCCGGCATCAGCTCGGTCGAGCTCACGTTCGGACGTTCCATCCCGCCTCCCTCAGCTCCTGTTTCAGTTCGGGCAGCCTCTCGGGCCGCTCGTGCACGATCGATGCGATGATCGCCGCCTCCGCCCCGACGGCGAAGGCCTCCGCGAGATGACGGGCGTTGCCGGCACCCCCCGAAGCGATGACCGGCACCTCCACGGCCAGGGCGACGGCCTCTGTCAGCGGCAGGTCGTACCCCTCCCGCGTGCCGTCCGCGTCGATCGAGGTCACGAGCAGCTCACCCGCGCCGCGTTCGACCGCCTCGACGGCCCAGTCGACCGCGCGCGCCCACGCGGGGTCTTACCGGCGTGCGTGACGACCTCGCCCGCCCGCGCATCGATCGCGCAGACGACCGCCTGCGAGCCGAACTCGTCGGCGAGCCTCGTCAGGATCGACGGGATCGTCGAATGCGGCGCGGTTGATCGCGACCTTGTCGGCGCCCGCCCGCAGGAGTGACCGCGCGTCCTCGAGCCCCGTCACACCACCACCGACCGTGAAGGGGATCGTCAGCTCGGCCGACGCCCGCTCGATCAGCTCGAGGATCGGCCCCCGGCCCTCGAGCGTCGCGGTGATATCGAGGAACACGAGCTCGTCGGCACCGAGCTCCGAGTACCGCGTGGCGAGGTCGATGGGCTCCCCCATCTCCCGCAGGTTGACGAAGTTGACGCCCTTGACGACGCGGCCGCTCGCAACGTCGAGGCAGGGGATTACGCGCTTCTTGACCATGCCAACGCGTTCTCGAGCACCCGGGCACCGGCCCAGGCGCTGCGCTCGGGATGGAACTGGACGCCGGCGACCGATTCACGGTGGACGGCAGCGACGATCGGGCCGCCGTGGTCGGCGACCGCGACGACGACCTCGGCGTCGGTCGGCTCGACGGCGTAGCTGTGCGCAAAGTAGACGTCCGCTCCGGCAAGCCCGTCGACGAGCGGAGATGCCCGCGTCACCGTCAGCTCGTTCCAGCCCATGTGCGGCACGCGCGCCGCCTGGACCCGCCGCACGGGCCCGTCGAGAAGCTCGAGCCCTGCACCGCCCTCGTCACTGGCGCCGAAGAGCAGCTGCATCCCGACGCAGATGCCGAGCACCGGACGCCCTGCCTCGACGCGCTCGCGGATCGCCTCGTCGAGCCCGTGCGCGGCAAGCCCGCGCGCGGCGCTCTCGACGTGACCCACACCGGCGATGACGGCGAGCGGTGCTTCGCGAACGACATCCGGATCGACCGTGACGGACGTCGTCGGCTCCCGCACGCGCGAACGCCGACGCGACGGAGCTGAGGTTGCCGGCGCCGTAGTCGGCCAGCACGACTCTCACGCGATTCCCTTCGTGGATCGGATGCCGCCGTCTCCCGGAGCGACGGCCTGGCGGAGCGCCTGCCCGAGGGCCTTGAACGCGGCCTCGGCGATGTGATGGTCGTCGGTGCCGGTCGATTCGACATGAACAGTGCATCCTGCCTGCATCGTGAACCGCTCGAGCGCGTGCGGCAGGAGCGAGTTGGCCAGGCCGCCGACGCGCTCGCCACGGAGGGCGAGCGAGATCTCGGCGTGGGGCCGGCGAACGAGGTCGACGGCGGCGGTCGCGCGCGCCTCGTCCATCGGCACGACAGCCGACCCGTACCGAGCGACCCCCTCGCGCATGCCGAGCGCCTCGCGGAGCGCGTCTCCGAGGGCTGCGAGGACATCCTCGACGGTGTGGTGCTCGTCGACGTCGAGGTCGCCTCCGGCGACGCAGTCCAGGTCGAATCCCGCATGAAATGCGAGCAGCGTGAGCAGGTGATCGAGGAAGCCGATTCCGGTCATGACGTTCGACCGTCCGCTCCCGTCGAGGCCGAGCGTGATCCGCAAGGCCGTTTCGGTGCTCGTGCGGATGATCGTCGCATCGCGCCCCCGCTCGGGGCCGGGCTCGGCGCCGAGCGCCCGCAGGAGGATGTCGTTCTCCGACGGCCGTCGCAACGTCACCCGGATCCCGTTCGGGAAGCGACGGACGATGATGCCCTGCTCCTCGAGACCTGCGCCCAGATCGGCGTCGGACCGAATCCAGACGAAGTTGCCCGCGGCAGGCGGCGCATCGAGACCCGCCGCCACGAGCGCGGCCCGCACTCTCTCGCGCTCCTCGATCTCCGCCGGGACGTCGGTGCGCGGGTCGCGGAGGGCCGCCGCAGCGATCCGCGCGGCCGGGGCAGCGATCGGAGCGGGTGCCCGCCGCGCCTCGAGCTCCGCGGCCGTCGCCGCAGAGGCCACCGCATAGCCGACGCGCAGAGCCGCGTAGCCGAAAGCCTTGGACATCGTGCGGAGCACGATCAGGTTCGGGCACTCGTCGAGCCACGGAACGACCGTCGCACCGCCGAACTCGATGTACGCCTCGTCGACGACGACCGCGGCATCCGGGTTCGCCCGTGCCAGGGCGACGAGCTCGGCCGCAGGCGTGACGGCACCGGTCGGGTTCTCCGGGTTGCAGCGCCAGATCAGGCTGGCTCCCTCGGTTCCCTCGGTGGGCTCGGCGCCGCTCAGTAACGTCGCGATGCGGTAGAGGGAGTACGTCTGCGGGAGGATCGCGGCCTTTCGACCAGGATCGAGGTACGTCCTCGCGCAGAGCAGGATGAGGTCGTCGGCGCCGGCGCCGACGACGACCTGCTCCCAGCCGATCTCGGCGCCCGAGCCTCCGCTGACGTAGCCGGCCGCTGCCTCTCGGAGATCCCGGTAGAGACCGTCGGGATACCGGTTGAGCGTGGCGAAGCTCTCGGCCAGCGGTACCTGCGGCACGCCAGGGAGCGGCGGCGTGTTCTGGTCGAACTTCAGGACCTCGGCCGGAGAGAGACCATGACGCACCGCGACCTCCTCGACCGTTGCGGCCCACCTGTAGGGCGTGAAGGCGCCCGGAAGCGGGACGGCCCGCGGGCCGAGGCCCGCGGCCGGCCCAGCCGATGCGGCCGAACCAGACTGGGCCGACCCAGGCGAACCGGGATCCGGCGAAGGCGAGTCTGGTCGCGGGCTCACGTCTGCGCCCACGCGCGCTCGGCGGCGGCCGCGTGCAGCGGCAGGCCTTCCACCCGTGCGATCGGCCCGACGACGCGCGCCGCAGCTGCGGCACCCGCCGCGGTCGTCCGCACGATCTGGAGCGGCTTCATGAACATCTCGAGGCCAAGGCCCCCGGAGGAGCGCGCGAGGCCACCCGTCGGCAGGACGTGGGTCGCACCCGCGGCGTAGTCGCCCACCACGGCGGAACCTCCGACGAAGACCGAGCCGGCGTTCCGGACATCGCGGAGCAACGCCTCCGGATCGCGGACGTGCAACTCCAGGTGCTCGGGCGCGAACGCCTCCGAGCGGGCCAGCGCTTCAGCCAGAGAAGAAACCGTTTCGACGGTGATGTTGTCATATTGAGCAACAAGAGTAGCGACGGCAGCGGACAGCACCGGATCGGTACTGAGGAGCATGGCCTCGCTGTCGCTCCCGTGCTCGGCCTGGGCGAGGAGGTCGGCCGCGCAGCCCTCCGCGTCGGCCGTGTCGTCGGCGATCACGACGACCTCGCTCGGGCCCGCCGGGATGTCGATCCCGACTCGGGTCGAGACGAGGAGCTTGGCGGCCGTGACGTACGCGTTCCCCGGCCCGACGATGCGGTCGACCGGATCGATCGTCGCCGTGCCGTACGCGAGCGCGGCCACCGCCTGCGCGCCACCGATCGAGTACACCTCCTCGAGGCCGAGCTCGCGTGCGACGACGAGAGTCGCCGCAACGGGATTCGGCGTGACGATGGCGATACGTCGCACGCCTGCGACGAGTGCCGGAATCGCCGTCATCACGAGCGACGAGGGCAGCGGAAACCGCCCGCTCGGCACGCAGATTCCGACGGAGTCGAGCGGCAACCACCGTCGCTCGGAGACGATTCCCGGCGCGGCCTCGACCGACGTGTCGGACGGCCGCTGTGCCTCGCTGAATTTCCGTACGGCGTCGATCATCGCGCGAAGGGCCGCGAGAACCTCGTCGTCGATCCGCGCCGATTCGATCGCCTGCCTCGGGACGCGAATGCCGTCGGGCCGAGGACCGTCGAAGCGCTCCGTCCACTCGAGCACCGCGACGTCGCCTCGCGCCCGAACGTCCGCGACGATCGGGGAGACGACCTGGATCGCGTCGTCGAGGCCCGCGCCCCTCACGGAACGAGCCGCTCGATCGGGAGGACGAGAATCGAGGTCGCCCCGGCATCACGAAGTGCGGGAAGCAACGACCAGACGTCATCGGCGGCAACCGCGGCGTGCACAGCGATATCGCCCTCGCTCGCGAGCGTGAGCACCGTGGGCGCCCCCATGCTCGGCAGAACGGCACGAATGGCGGGGAGCGTCTCGCTCGTCGCGTTCATCATCACGTAGCGTCGCCTGCGCGCCGCAACGACCCCCGAGAGCATGAGCTCGAGCCGCTCGACCAGGTCGCGTTGCTCCTCGACCGCGGATCGGCCACCGATCAACACGGCCTCCGAAGAGAGGAGCGTCCCGATCAACCTGAGCCCGTTGGCACTCGCCGTGGAACCGGTCGACACGAGGTCGACGATCGCATCGGCGAGCCCGAGGCGCGGCGTAGCCTCGACGGACCCGGAGACGGTGACGATCTCCGCCTCGATCCCGCGCTCGCCGAGCAGCATCCGCGTCGACACGGGGTACGCGGTCGCGATCCGAAGGCCGCCGAGATCTCCGATCTCCGTTTGCGGGGCGTCGTTCGGGACCGCCGCCTGGAGAGTGCAGCGCGCGAAGCCGAGCTCCGCGAGCGTGATGACGTCCGCCTCCGCCTCGACGACCAGATTCGCGCCCGTGACGCCGAGGTGGACGACGCCGTCCTGCACGTACTCCGGGATATCGCTCGGGCGCACCAGAAGCAGATCGACGGGAGCGTTCGCGCACGGAACGACCAGAGAGCGCTCCGTGATCTCGAACGAGAGGCCCGCGTCGGCACACAGACGAAGCGTCGTCTCGGCCATCCGCCCCTTCGCGGGCACGGCCAGCGTGAGCCGTCCATCCTGTCCCGCCCTGGTGAACGTGCTCATCGCGCCTTCCTCCGATCGAGTGCGATCCGGTATCCGCCGGCCCCGTGGCGCACCCACTGCGCAACGCGCGTGACGGTGGCGGTCGAGGTGGGGACTCGCTCGGCGATCTCGACGTACGAGACACCCTCGATCGACGAGGCGCGCGGTCTGCCACCGATGCGCCAGCGCCTCGAGCTCGGCACGGGTGCAGAGGTCGCGGAGAAACGCGGTTACCTCATCGACGGTTCGGAGCGTGCGGATCGCCTCGGCGAGCTCGCCGATGCCCTCCGCCCCACCCGTCGTCTCGGCGGACGGCGGAGCGCCGGCCGCGGGCCGCGGGGTCTCTCGGCGAGGTGTCGTCTCGCCTCGTGCTCTGTCGTGTGCGTGCCATCTCCATACATGATAGCATGATAACGTGCTAACACAACAGTTCGAAGTGATTCCCGCCATCGACGTGCTCGAGGGGCGGGTCGTCCGACTCTCGCAGGGACGGCGCGAGGCCGTCACGATTCGAGGGAGGAGACCCTGTCGAGCTCGCCCGCCGCTTCCGCGACGAGGGCGCGCGACGGCTCCATCTCGTCGACCTCGACGGCGCGTTCAGCGGGTCGCCCACCCCGGGCCTCGTCGACCGGGTCGCGACTGCGGGCGGGCTGCCGCTCCAGGTCGGCGGCGGCTACCGCAGCATCGAGCTGATCGACTCGGCCATCGCTGCAGGGGCCGATCGCGTCATGGTCGGCACCGCCGCCCTCTCCCCCACGTTCCTCGCCGAGGCCGGCGCCCGGTTCGGTGGGCAACTCGTCATCGCGATCGACGCCCGCAACGGGAAGGTCGCGGTCGACGGCTGGACACGGGAGTCCGAGACGACACCCCGTGCCCTCGCGCGGGCCTGCGCTTCCGCCGGTATCGAGCGCCTGCTCGTGACGAGCACCGCGAGAGACGGCTCGCTCGCAGGGCCGGACGTCGAGCTCCTGCAGGATGTTCTCGCGGCCGGACTGCCCGTGATCGCCGCCGGGGGCGTCTCGTCGCTCGACGACGTGGTCGCCGTTCGCGACCTCGGTTGCGAGGCGGCGATCGCCGGGAGCGCGCTGCTCGCAGGACGCTTCACGCTCGCACAGGCGCGCGAGCGGCTCGCGAGCGGACGGACGGAAACCCCGAGTAGAGACTGAAGTCTCTCCCCAGCACCTGCTCGGGAGCTCACGCGAGCGGGGGCTTCTGGAGCTGGAGGACCATCGCGAGCTCGGATGCGCCGTCGTGCACCGCACTCGTGGCAGCGCACCCCTCCTGCTCGAACCCGAGCGACCGATAGAGGGCGACCGCCCCGGTGCTTGCCTCCATCACGCACAGGGTCAGCCGGGGCCGATCGGCCGCCCTGGCCCACGCAATCACGGCGTGCATGAGCTGTCGCGCTACGCCGCGCCCACGGAGTGAAGGGTCGACCCAGACGCCGTAAACCCGACCGTCTCGATGAGGCTCGCTGCGAAGCATGACTCCGGCCATTCCGATCGCTCTCATCGGATCGTCGCCGAATGCCGCAAACAGCGCCTCGCCCGGATCGGGGTGCGCGAGACGGGACGCCCACGCCAACCACTCGTCATCCAGCGCCGCTCGAGCTCCGCGATGGCTACCACCGTGAACGCATCGGGATCCGCGCGCAGCGCGCGAAGCCGCACCTCCCTGAGGATCAAGCCGTCCGAGCTCCGAGGACGCCAGGCACGCGCACTTTCGCCACCACCTTCGCCTGCGAGCGAGCGCGACTACCAGCCGGGAGGGTCGGCCGCCCAGCTCGCGGTGATCCCCGCCTCGAGCTGCTGCCGCTCCGTGTCGGTCAGGCGTGCGTCGGAGTGGATCGCGCGGTACTGCAACGGCGGCATCTCCTTCGAGCGGATCACCTCGATCACCTCCTGGAGATCGGCCTCCTGCGGCCGCTGCCACTCGGAGAAGTTCAGCTTCGAGCGACCCTCGTCGACGTCACGAGTCGTCAACCACGAGACCGGCGCGACGCTCGTGTACCACGGCCACACCGTGAGGTTCGAGTGGCAATCCATGCACGCGCTGCTGGCCAGCGTTCGCGTCGCAGGCGAGTTCCACTTGATCTCCTGCACGGTCTTCGGGTTCGCGTGGTCGCGCCCGTACGGCACAACCTGGATGATCAGGCCAACGACGACAACGAGAAGCAGGATGCGGAAGAACCAGCGCATCGCCTAAGCATGACGCGTTCGGCGGACGTCCGGAAGGGGCTATCGCAACGTCATCCCCGGACGCCGGCGAGGCCGGGGCGAACGAGCCGTGCCGGGCGCTGCAGGCCGGCGTCCCGAACGGGCGGGTTCAGTGGAGCGCTGAGGGGAGCGGCGCCGAACGAGCGGGCAACTTGCGCGTCGGCCGGCACGCCGTAGGTCGTCGTTCGCTGCCGCGGCACACGACCCGCCGACCGGATCAGCGCCTCCATCTGCTCCGGGGGCAGCTCCTGACCCCACTCCGACCCTGCAGCCCGCGAGATCGACTCGTTCATCAACGTCCCGCCGAGGTCGTTGACGCCGGCGGCGAGGGCCTGACGTACGCCTTCCGGCCCGATCTTGACCCACGACACCTGGATATTGGTGATCAGCGGATGGAGGGCGAGTCGGGCGACAGCGTGGACGAGGAGAGCCTCGCCGAACGTCGGCCCACGGCGTGCAAGGCCCTTGAGGAACATCGGCGCTTCCATGGGCACGAACGGGAGCGGCACGAACTCCGTGAACCCACCACTCCGCGCCTGCTGCTCCCGCGCGCGCAGAAGGTGGTTCGCCCAGTGTCGCGGCGCCTCGACGTGTCCCATCATCATCGTCACGTTCGAGCGCAACCCGACGCGGTGTGCGGCCTCGTGCACCTCGAGCCACTGGGCGGTCGAGACCTTGTCAGGGCAGATGACCGCCCGAACCTCATCGTCGAGGATCTCGGCCGCCGTCCCCGGCAGCGAACCGAGCCCGAGGTCACGAAGTCGCGCCAGATAGTCCTCGAGAGTGAAACCGAGCGTGGCCGCGCCCTGCCAGATCTCGAGCGCCGAGAACGCGTGGATGTGGATCTCCGGCAACGCGGTGCGGATCGCAGCGACGACCTCGGCGTAGTAGTCGCCGGTGAAGGAAGGATGGATACCACCCTGAAGGCAGACCTCGGTCGCACCGCGCTCCCAGGCCTCCTCCGAGCGACGCACGATCTCCTCGAGCGGGACGAGGAACGCGGGGCCTCGCAGGTTCTCCGCGAGCTTGCCCTTCGAGAACGCGCAGAAGCCGCAGCGGAAATAGCAGACGTTCGTGTACTGGATGTTCCGCGTCACGACGTAGGTCACCTCGTCACCGCAGACCTCACGCCGAAGACGATCGGCGGTCGCGAGGACGCGCGCGCGCTCCGCTCCTCTCGTGCTCAGGAGGCGCTCGAGCTCGACCGGGCCGAGCTCCTCTCCGACCAGCTCGAGCGGAGCCGCATCACGACGAACGACGAACGGCACCGTCACGGGCTCCCCGGGCGCCCAGCGATCCTCGCGGGCGAGCCCCATCGCGTCCGCCGCACGGAGCACGGACGGACGCACTGCCGGATCTACCCATCGGTCGAGGTCGTTCGCGAACTCCGGGTAGAGGGGCAGTCGAGGCGCGAGAGCAAGGCCGCGCGACTCGACGGCCTCCCGCAGGCGCTCGACTTCCGGCCAGGGCGCCTCCGGGTTGACGTGGTCGATCGTCACCGGCGAGACCCCGCCCCAGTCGTCGATCCCGGCGTCGAGGAGCAACGGGAACTCGTCGTAGGCCAGGTTCGGCGGCGCCTGGATGTGCCAATCAGCGCCGAGCAGGACACGGGCGGCGGCGATCGTCCACCGCTGCTCGTCGAGCGGAGCGTCCTGATGACCGGCCATTCTCGTTCCCGGCTTCGCGCGAAAGTTCTGCACGATCACCTCGCCGACGTGACCGTGCTCGTCGTCGAGCTCTGCGAGGGCGAGCAGTGCATCGAGGCGCTCCGCGCGCGACTCTCCGATGCCAATCAGGATCCCGCTCGTGAAGGGGATCGCAAGCTCGCCGGCCAGGCGGATGGTTTCGAGCCGCACCGCAGGCACCTTGTCGGGCGAGGCCCAGTGCGGGCCACCCTTCGACGACAGTCGATCGGAGATCGTCTCGAGCATGATTCCCATCGACGCCGACACGGGGCGGAGGAGCTCGAGCTCGGCACGGCTCATGACACCGGGATTCAGGTGCGGAAGGAGGCCTGTCTCCTCGAGGACGAGGCCCGCGCAGTGTGCGAGATACTCGATCGTGCTCGCGAACCCGAGCGCTGCGAGCTCGGCCCTTGCGACCGGGTAGCGCAGCTCGGGCTTGTCGCCGAGCGTGAAGAGCGCCTCGGTACACCCCGCGGCCGCGCCGGCGCGCGCGATCTCGAGGACCTCGTCGACGGGCAGGTAGGCTCGCTCGCCCCGACGGGGCGGGCGCGCGAAAGTGCAGTAGCCGCACACGTCCCGACACAGCGTCGTGAGCGGGATGAAGACCTTCGGCGAGTAGGTGACACGATCCTGACGGCGAACGGCACGCGCCTCCCTCAGGAGGTCGTCGAGCGATGCAGCGAGTATCTCGGAGACGAGGTGGGCCATCGGCGATGAAATGTCGCCGGGCGGTCTCCTCGCGCCGGTCTCAGCGAGCCTAGCCGAGCGAGGTACGGGCATGTCGCAGTCGCCACCGCCTCCCGACACCGCCGGCCCCGAGCGCGCGTACGCGGCTCGCGTCCCCCGCCCTACGTCGAGCGGTAACCCCAGAGCCCGCCGAAGGAGCGCCAGGAGCCCTTCTGCCAGCGCTGCAAGACCATCTGCTCGATGGGGAAATGGTCGGCGCCCTTCGTCTTCACGACGATGCCGGGGAGCAGGAACGGGTTCCCCGCCGCAGTGAACGTGTCGAGGGTCTTGCGGAGCGACTCGCGCGTGAGGTCCTTGCCGGCCTTGCGGAGCGCGTCGATCGCCGTCCAGGCGGCGGCCATCCCGTAGACGTGCAACGGGTCGGCGGCGTTCGCACCCGCGGCGTACTGCTTCATGATCTTGCGGTAGAGCTTCATCGCCGCGTCGTTCTTCCAGGCCGAATCGGCCGGATCCTTGACGAACTGGATCGAGATGGTGCCGTTCACGAGCTTGTTCTGCCCGCCGGCGGCCGCAGCCTGCATCGAGGTGAACGAGGACGCGCCGGCGCTGTTGATCACGTGCCGCGGTTTCCAGCCGAGCTTGTTCGCGACCTGGTAGGCCTGAACCGCGTAGTCCGGCGTTGCGAAGATCGCGAGCGTGTCGGCGCCGGAAGCCTTCAGCTTAGCGACCTGTGCGGCAACATCCTGCGACGTGAGGTCATACGGCTGCGCGGCAACGACCTTCGCCTTGGAGCGCTGCAAACCCCGCTTGAGGCCGCCGAGCAGATCTCTCCCGTACTCGTCGTTCTGGAAGAGCACCGCGACTCTCGTGCTCCCCGCCGTCCGCGCCAGGAACTTGCCGTAGACCCATCCTTCCGCCTGATAGCTTGGCTGGAGTCCGATGCTGTACGGATATTGCGCGTAGTCGCGCCCGAACGTCGTCGCTCCCGACGAGACGAACAGCTGCGGGACCTTCATCGCGTTCAGATAGGGGCGCACTGCCAGGTTCTGCGCCGTCCCAAGGGAATTGAAGACGGCGAACACCTTGTCCTGCTCGACGAGCTGACGCGTGGCGGAAGCGCTCTGCGCCGGATTCGAGGCGTCGTCGACGACCTTGTAGACGATCCTGCGCCCGTTGACACCACTTCTGGCGTTGACGTACTTGAAGTAGGCCTCGGCACCGCGCGCGATCGCAGCGTATTGCGATGCAGGGCCGGTCAACGGTGCCGTGCCACCGAGGAAGATCGTGCCGTCGGTCACGCCCGGGCCGTCGGTGGCGCCGACTGTCCCTGCGATCGCCACGGTGACCCCGAAAGTGAGCGCCGCGACAAGCATGGCGCTGAGCGGGATCAACGTACGGTTCATCAGGGTCCATCTCCTTCGTCGACGGGCAAGGGCGGCTGTGCTCGTGACGATGGTAGCCCGCGAGTGTTAGGGCTTCGGAAAGACTCGGCGCCGCCGCGCGAGCTGCGTGAAACGGGTGAAGAGGCCCGCTGCGCCGCCCGGGAGCGCGAGCACGAGGAGGATCAGGATCACCCCGTAGATGACTGCCGGCGCACCGGGTGACTTCGAGATGTTCTGTGTCCAGAGTGGCATGAACTGGATGAAGATCGCACCGACGATGAGGCCCTTGAGCGAACCGAGGCCGCCGACGACGACGCCGACGAGCAGGACGATCGAAAGCGCCACGGGGAACGAGTCCGGATTGACGAACGTCGTCGCGATGGCGAACAACGCGCCTGCACCTCCGGCATACGCGGCGCTGATCCCGAAGGCGAGAACCTTCGTCTGTGTGAGGTTGACTCCCGACGAGACCGCGGCCGTCTCGCTGTCCCGCACCGCCCGGAACGCGCGGCCCGTGCGCCCACGCAGCACGAGCCACGCGATGACGTAGCCGATCAGCGCCACCGTCCAGGAGAGGTAGTAGAGCCAGTTGTTGAACGTGATCTCGAAGCCGACGAGGTGCACGGGTGTGAGCGATGCCGTCAACTGGGGGATCCCGAACAGGTTGATCCCGCTGCCGCCGCCGGTGAAGTCCTCGAATCGCTTGAGCACCGAGGGCATCGCGACGGCGATTGCGAACGTGGCGAGCGCGAGATAGAGGCCCGTGAGGCGGGCGGCCGGCAGCCCGAAGAGGATTCCGGCAGCCCCGGCGACGACGATCGCGATCGGGATCGTGACGATGTCCTTGACGCCGTGATCTGCCATCAGGATCGCGGTGGTGTACCCCCCGATCGCCATGAACGCGCCGTGGCCGAGCGATATCTGCCCGGTGTAGCCGGTCAGGATGTTCAGTCCTGTCAGGGCGACGAGGTAGATCCCGACGTAGGCAAACTGCTGGGCGCGGAAATCGTTCACGAACGCAGGCAGCGCGTACACGACGACGGTCAGCACGGCAAACGCGAGCAGGGTACGGGCAGTGGCGCGACTCATGCCGACTCAGACCTTCTTCACCGTGGGCCGACCGAAGAGGCCCGACGGGCGGACGAGGAGCACGACGAGAATCACGAGGAGCGCGGCCGGGAGCTGGAGCTCGGCGCTGACGAAGTCGACGTACGCGCCGAGCAGGTTCAGCCCGACGCCGAGGATCAGCCCTCCGACGACGGCCCCGATCGGCGAGTCGATTCCCCCGAGCACCGCCGCCGCGAACGCGTAGATGAGGACCGACTGCATCATGTTGGGGTCGAGAAAGTGGGTCGGCGCGGTCAGCATTCCGGCTATCGCCCCGAGCACCGCCGCGAGACCCCAGCCGAGGCCGAGCATCCACGGCACTCTCACGCCCACGAGTCGCGCTTCGTCCGGGTTCACTGCGGAGGCTCGAAGTGCGAGCCCGACCTTCGTGAACTGGAAGAACGCCCACAGGACGATGACGGTCACGAGGGTGACGATGATCGTGCCGATGTCCAGCACCGAGATCGCGACTCCGCCGATATCGACAGTCTCTCGTCCGAACGGGCTCTCGACCGCGCGGACCTCCCCTGTCCAGATCCACGTCATCAATCCGTTGAGGCCGAGGAGCAACCCGATCGTGACGATCACGACACGGATCTGAGATCCCCGCTCGACGGGCCGGATCACCGACTGGTGAATTCCGACCCCTCCGACGAACGAGACGAGGATGGTGATCGCAAACGCGGGCCAGTACGACACCCCGTGATTCGTCGTCAACGTCCACAGGATGTAGGTCGAGAACGTCGCCATCTCGCCCTGCGCGAAGTTGATCACGCCCGTCGCGCGGTGGATGAGCACGAGGGCGAGCGCAAGCGCCCCGTAGATGCCACCTGCAGCGAGCCCCGAGACGACCTGTTGGAAGAAATCGGCCATCAGTACCCGAGATAGCTCCGGCGGATGGCGTCGTCGGACTTCAGGTCGGCGCTTGCGCCCGAGACGGCCACCGTCCCGACTTCGAGCACGTAGGCCGTCGACGCTGCATTGAGCGCGACGCGTGCGTCCTGCTCGACCACGAGAACCGTCAGGCCCTCCTTCTCGTTGAGGTCCCGGACGATGCGAAAGATCTCCCGGACGATGAGCGGTGCGAGGCCGAGCGACGGCTCGTCCAGCATGAGAAGCCGCGGCCTCGCCATCAGCGCCCGGGCGATCGCGAGCATCTGCTGCTCGCCGCCCGAAAGCGTGCCGGCTGCCTGATCGCCGCGCTCCTGGATCCAGGGAAAGTACTCCGACATCCTGGCGATGTCCGCCTTCACCGAGCGATCGCGACGCGTGTACGCCCCGAGCCTGAGGTTCTCGACGACCGAGAGCTCGGTGAACGTGCCGCGGCCCTCCGGGACGTGCGCGACCCCGGCCTTCGCCGCTGCTTCCGGGCCGCCTCGGAGCGGCTTCCCGTCGAGCAGGATCTCGCCGCTGCGCCTGACCGTGCCGGAGACCGCCCGGAGAGTGGTCGTCTTGCCGGCACCGTTCGCGCCGAGCACCGCGACGACCGTCCCGTCGGGGACGTCGATCGAGATGCCGCGGAGCGCCTGCACCGGCCCGTAGCGGGCCTCGACGTCGCGGAGCTCGAGGAGCGTGCTCATTGGTCGTCGTCGCTCCCGAGGTACGCCTCGATCACGTCCGGGTTCGCGCGCACTTCCTCGGGGGTCCCGTCGGCGATCTTGCGGCCGAAGCTGAGGACGTTCACGTGGTCGGAGATGCGCATGACGAGGCTCATGTGGTGCTCGACGAGAAGCACGGTCAGCTCGTGGTCGTCACGCACCCGCAGGATGAAGTCACCGAGCTCCTCCACCTCTTCGTGGTTGAGCCCGCCGGCGGGCTCGTCGAGCAACAGGAGGCGGGGCTTCGCCGCGAGCGCCCGCGCGAGCTCGACCCGCTTCTGAATGCCGTAGGGCAGCGCGGCCGCAGGGTCATCCTTGCGGCTGTCGAGGCCGACGTACTCGAGCGTGGCGAGCGCCTCCGGCTCTCCGGCACCACGTCCGAGTGCGTGGGCGCCGACGAGCACGTTCTCGAGGACGGACATCGACTTGAACAGATTGATGTTCTGGAACGTGCGCGCGATCCCGCGACGCACGATGCGGTGCGGCGGGGTCTGAAGGAGCGAACGTCCGTCGAACTCGAGCTGCCCGGCGTCGGGCGTGTAGAGGCGCGTGATGACGTTGAACGCGGTTGTCTTACCGGCGCCGTTCGGGCCGATCAGACCGGAGATCTGTCCCGGCTCGACGTCGAACGACACGCCGTCGAGGGCGACGATTCCCCCGAAGCGCAAGGTAACTCCCTCAACCGCGAGCAACGTAGCCACTGAATCAGGGAGCCTACTGCTCCGCGCGGTCGGAAGTACCCGACATTCAGCGACTCAGGGAAGCCGGGGCGCCCACAGCCCGGCGAGGCCGATCGCCGCTGCGAGAAAGGTTGCGGCCGCGACCACGAAGCCGGCTGTGACCTCGCGTGGCGTGTCCCTGGTCGCGACCACGCTGCCGAGCTTCCGGTAGACCGCCGCAAGCCGATCCGCGTCGGTCGCCTCGAACGTCGTGCCGCCGGTCGCCTCGGCGATCCGCGCGAGCGTCTGTCGATCGGGCGGAACGGGAACGAGCACGTCGACGCCGTCGCGGGTGATGGTCACCGTCCCGTCGAGCGTCCCGAGCGCGATCGTGTGGACAGGGATGCCGGCCTGCCGTGCGAGGTCGGCGCCCTGCAGCGGATCGAGGAGGCCTCGGGTCTGGGATCCGTCCGACAGGAGGACGACCGCACCCGCCTTCGTCGGCGCGCCGGTGATCGCACCACCCTCTCCGGTCGAGAGCTGGACGAGCTCGACGCCCCGCGCGACCGCATCGCCGATCGCCGTCCCGAAGCCGGGCGACAGAGCGTCGATCGCCGCGTGAACCTGGCCTCGGTCGGTCGTGGGCGACGCGAGCACGACGGGGTCGTCGGAGAACGCGACGATGCCGATCCTGACCTGCGACGGAACCCTGTCGACGAACGAACTGATCGCCTTGCGGGCCGCCTCGAGTCGGCTCGGCGCGACATCGACGGCGTTCATCGAGACGGAAACGTCGACGACGAGGACGACCGTCGCGCGATCGACGGGCGCGGCAACGACGACACGCGGACGAGCAACCGCGACGCAAAGGAGTAGGAGCGTGCTCAGGAGTAGTGCCGCGACGAGGTGCCGCTTCCAGCTCGACCTGCCCGCGACGCTCGCGAGCACGGCCAGGTTCGGGAACGAGATCGCTCCACTCGGTGGCTTCCGCTCGATCCATAGATACGCCAGGAACGCGCCGAGAGGAACAGCCAGCGTGACGAGAAGGATTGGCGACGCGAAGGTCAAGGCACACTCGCGCACAGTGCGCGCACCTGGACCCCGGCATGCGCGCCGGCGGAGGATGTCGCCCGGACGCGGGCGACCAGGGCGCGGCCGACAACGGCGCGCGTGACGCGAACGGCGGACAGCATCGCACCCGAGGGCGGGATCTGCTGGTCGAAGGCGACCGCATGCGAGGAGCCCACGAGTCGAGTGCCCGACGGGCACACGACCCGAACGACGAACGAGGGGCGCCGCACCTTGCGTGCGACGACCACGCTCCTCACGGGCTGGGACGGCTTCACCCCAGGTGATGCGGCCGAGAAGGACGTGAGCGCCCGGCCGCCACCTCCCTGCGTGGGAATGCACCCGATGAACGGCTTGAAGCTGGAAGGCCCTGCCCCCGCCCGGGTGCGGGCGGCCTCGAAGACGACGCTCCGCCTCGTCGTCACGCCCGGCCCGACGGGGCTTCCCAGCTCCGCGCGGAACGACACATCGATGTCCGCGCTCGCGACACGCGCATCGGTGCCGGCGACGATGTACCCGGCCGCCGGACATGCCAGCTCGTACTCTGCACCCCCCGACGGAACGACGACCCACGGGCCGGCGAGCGGAAGGCACACACGCAGCCCCTTGCATTCGTCGGCCGCACCCGCGGTCGGGGCGGCGATCACCGAGGCGACGGCCAGGACCGCGATCGTGAGCGGCGCGAGGATGAGGCGAGATCTCACAGCGGCCTCCGCGTCCAGGCCACCGAAAGCCCCGAGGCGATCAGCAGCAGCACCGCCCCGGCACCGGCGAATGCCGCCGTGACCTCGCGCTGCTCGCGCTTCTTCCCGAGCCGCCCGCCGAGGTCGCGGTACACCTCCTCGAGGCGCGCCGCGGTCGGCGCCGCGGTGTAGCGGCCGCCGGTGATGCGAGCGACCTCCTTCAGGGTCTTCGTATCCGGGGTGACCGTGACCTGCTCCTCGAGACCGTTCGGCAGCGGCACGACGACAACCGCGTCGGCGGTGCCGAGCGCGACCGTGTTGACGGGGACTCCGAGCTTCATCGCGTCTTCCGCTGCCTCCTGCGGAGTCCTCGTGCCAGCGGTCTGCTCGCCGTCCGAGAGCAGCACCACGATTGCCGGTGGAGCGTTCGGCGGCAGCGGCTGTCCGGTCGCGAGTCCGGAGCGCCCGGTAGCGACCGAGCGATCTATCGCATCACCGATTGCCGTTCCCGAGCCGAGCCGGATCTGGTCGAGCGCAGCTCGGGCGGCATCGCGATCGGTCGTCGGGGTAAGGGCTACCGACGCAGCCGTCGAAAACGTCACGATCCCGACGGCGTAGTCGCTCGGGGCGACCTCGAGAAAGGCGCGGGCGGCGGCGAGAGCGGCGGCGAGACGCGATGGCTCGACGTCGGTCGCCGACATGGAGCGCGACACGTCCAGGGCGAGCACGACCGTGGCCGACCGGTCCGGGACCGACAGCGTTGCTCGTGGCCGGGCCACGCCGACGATGAGGGTCGCGAGCGCCACGATCGCAACGGCGAAGGGGAGTAGTCGCCTGATCCGCCGAGGCGCCGGGAGCGAGGCCGCAAGAAGCGCCGGTGTTCCGAACACCGCTGCCCGGGATCGTCTCCGCCGTTCGCCGAGCACGAGCATCACGATCAGGACAGGCACGATCAGCAACGCGAGCAACGCGACAGGCGTCCCGAAGGTCATCGACGCCTACCACCGAGGTGAGCGGCGAGCACGCGGAGCCAGTCGCCCCCGGTGGACAGAACGACATGGGAAGCGCGGGCGGCCGTCAGGTCCCCTGCCACACCCCGGCGGTCGAGCGCTGCGGCCTCCGCAAAGCGTGACCGCAGGTTGGGATCTCCCGTATCGACGCGGAGTCGCCCACCCGACTCCGGATCCGAGAACCAGACCTCTCCGACGTCCACGAGCTCGTCCTCGCGTGGATCGCGAATCTCCACGGCGAGCACATCGTGGTGGCCCGCAAGATCGACGAGCTGCGGCTTCCAGTCGCGCGGGCCACGGAAGTCCGACACGACCGCTATCAGCGATCGCTGCCGTGCAACCGCACCGAGGGTAGTCAGCGCCGGACGCAGGTCGGCGGCAACGCCACCGGCGGAGCTCTCGTCGCCGAGCGCCACCAGTAGTCCCACGAGGCCCGCGCGCCCCTGACGTGGGGGCAACGGCACGAGGCTGCCGGCGCCAAACGGCACGAGCCCGACGCGGTTCCCGCGCACGCTCGCTGCGTGGCCGAGCGCCAGGGCGACGCCGAGCGCGACGTCGGCCTTGCGCCGGTCGGCGGTCCCGAAGTTCATCGACGGCGTCCGATCGAGCACGACCCAGGTGACGAGCACACGCTCCGCGAGCTGCACGCGAATGTGCGGCTCGCGCGTGCGCGCGGTCACGTTCCAGTCGATCAGGCGCACGTCGTCGCCAGGAACGTACGGCCGCACCTGCGCGAGCTCGCTGCCGCGGCCGAGCAGGCTCGAGCGATGGTCGCCGGCCAGAAGACCATCGACCCGCCGACCGATGGAGAGCTCGAGCGCCCGCAGCAGCGGCTCTGGCATCGGCCCGGGACCGGGGCGCTCCGGCGTCTCGACGACTCCGAATGCCCGCAGCGGGCTCACGCGGCGACCGGCCTCCCGAGCTCGAGCGGCGGTGCTGCGACCGCCCCGAGAACGGCCTCGAGCACGTCGTCCGCCGTACGCTGCTCCGCGAGCGCGCGATAGGTCAACACCAGGCGGTGCCGAAGCGCATCGCGCGCGAGCGACCGGACATCGGTCCCGAGCACGTAGTCCCGGCCGTGGATCAGCGCGAGCGCGCGTGCGCTCTGCACGAGCGAGATCGGCCCACGAGGACTGGCACCGTACTCGATGAGCCCCGCGATCTCGGTGAGGCCGAGTGCGGCCGGGTTGCGGGTGGCCTCGGCAAGTGAAACGGCGTAGGCGACGATCGACGGGTCGACGTAGACATCGAGCACCGCGCGCTGCAACTGCTTCAACGACGCGATCTCGAGCACCCGTCGGACGGCCACCGGGTCGACGAGCGAACGCTGCACCACCGTCAGCTCCTCGTCCCGGCTCGGATAGCCGACGACGACCTTGAGCATGAAACGGTCGACCTGCGCCTCGGGAAGAGGATATGTCCCCTCGGACTCGATCGGATTCTGCGTCGCCATGACGAGGAAGGGATCAGGAACGCGGAGCGTGTCGTGACCGATCGTCACCTGCCGCTCCTGCATCACCTCGAGCAGGGCCGACTGCACCTTCGCAGGGGCGCGGTTGATCTCGTCGGCGAGGAGAAAGTTGCAGAACACGGGGCCTTCCTCGGTATCGAAGCTCCCGGAATCGGGGCGATAGATCCTCGTTCCGACCAGATCGCTCGGCACGAGATCCGGCGTGAACTGGACGCGACGGAAGCTGCCGCCGAGAACGGCGGCCGTGGTCTTGATCGTGAGCGTCTTCGCGAGCCCGGGCACGCCTTCGATGAGAAGGTGCCCGCCTGCGACGAGGCACACGAGAACGCGCTCCAGCATCTCATCCTGACCCGCGATCACCCGCTTGATCTCGACGAGAGCCTCCTCCAGTTGGCCACGGTGATCGGCGGGTTCGGGCGCCGTGGGGATCTCGGGGGTCGACATCGGGCTCCTCCTCTTCGCAATGGCTTCGGCCTTCCAGCCAGCCTAGACAGACCTCCCTCGGCCCGAGTGAAAGGACGGTTAAGCACGGCTGCACTCGTCTCCGGGGCCTGAACCCTTTAGGATCATCATGAATGGACCTGCGCGACACCCCCGACGAGGAAGCCTTCCGCGCCGAGCTCAGCTCCTGGCTCGAGGCGAACGTTCCGTCGGATCTGCGCGGGCATCGCGGGGGCGAGGAACGCTACGCCGACAGCGCGATCCGCGACTGGAGCCGCACGCTCTACGACGCCGGATACATCGGGCTCACGTGGCCGAAGGAGTACGGCGGCGGCGGCAAGCCCTACAGCTACCAGGGGATCTTCCTCGAGGAGACCGCCCGGGCGGAGGCACCCCCGCACCTCGGCGTCATCGGGCTCGGCATGGCGGGGCCGACGATCATCGCGCTCGGCACTGACGCCCAGAAGGCCCGCTACCTGCAGCCCCTCCTCTCCGCCGAGGAGATCTGGTGCCAGGGCTTCTCAGAGCCCGATGCGGGGTCCGATCTCTCCGCTGTTCGCACGAGCGCCCGACTCGAGGGGCCCCACTTCGTCGTCGACGGCCAGAAGGTGTGGTCGTCGTACGCGCACATCGCGGACTGGTGCATCCTGGTGACGCGAAGCGATCCCGACTCGGAGCGGCACGCAGGCCTCACGTATCTGATCGTCGACATGAAGTCGCCCGGGGTCGAGGTACGACCACTTCGCCAGATCACCGGCGAGGCAGAGTTCAATGAGATCTTCTTCACCGGCGTCGAGGTGCCGATCGAGAACGTGATCGGCGAGATCGGTGGGGGCTGGCAGGTCGCCATGACGACCCTCCTGCACGAGCGCGGAACCCTCGGCTTCGCACTGACGGCGGCACTCGAGGTGATGGTCGGGAAGCTGATCGAGCTCGCCCGCGACCGCGGTGCGACGCCGTTGCAGCGCGATGCGATCGCGCGCGAGTGGATCGAGCTGCAGGGACTGCGCTACACGGCCTACCGGTCACTCTCGGCGCTCATGAAGACGGGCGTCCCCGGGCCGGAGGGCTCGATCCTCAAGCAGCAGTGGTCCGAGGCGGCGCAGCGCCTGACGAAGCTCGCCCTCGAGCTCCTCGGCCCGGACGCGCAGCTGCTCGCCGGCAACGCCCCCTACGGTGGCTACTGGCAGTACGCCCAGCTCCGCAGCCGCGGCAACACGATCGAGGCCGGCACCTCCGAGATCCTCCGCAACATCATCGCCGAGCGGGTGCTCGGCCTCCCGAGGTCGCGCTAGTGGACTTCGCCTTCACGCCCGAGCAGGACGAGCTCCGCGCCCAGGCGCGAGCGTTCCTTGCAGCCAATCCCGAGCCGAGCTGGCAGGAGCTCGCCGAGCTCGGCTGGACGGGAGTCTCCGTCGACGAGGCCGACGGCGGTGCCGGGCTCGGGTTTCTCGAGGAGGCAATCCTCTTCGAGGAGATGGGCGCCGCCCTCACGCACGCTCCGTACTGGTCGACGGTCGGGGTCGTGCTGCCTGCGCTCCCGCCCGACCTGCGGGCCGAGGTCGCACGAGGCGACGCGAGCTGGACACTGGCCAACGGGCCACTCGTCGCCGATCTCGACACGGCGACGCGGATCGCGTGCATCGGCGGCGACTCGATCTGGGAGCTCGAAGGCGCCGCTCGCGAGGTGCTCTCGACGAACGACGAGACCCGGCCCCTGGGCGTCGTCTCGGGCGGTGACCCGGGACGCAAGCTCGCGAGCTCCGACCTCCTGCCGCAGATCCGCACCCGCTCGTTGACCGCGCTGTCGCTCGAGGCGTGCGGCGTCGGCCGGCGCGCGCTCGACCTCGCGGTCGCCTACGTCAAGGAGCGCGAGCAGTTCGGGAAGCCGATCGGGACATATCAGGCGATCTCGCACCCGCTCGCGACGACGCTCATGGAGCTCGAGCTCGGCCGCTCTCTCGCCCTCTTCGCGGCCTGGTGCATCGCCGAGGGCGATGACCGCGCGGCGATCGCAGCTGCAGCGGCGAAGTCACACTGCGCCGACGCGGCGGTTGCCGCCTGCGAGCGGTCGATTCAGGCCCACGGCGGGATCGGCTTCACGTGGGAGCACGTCCTTCACCGGCTTTACAAGCGGGCCCTCTGGATTCAGGCCTGGGAGGCGTCGGGAGCACAGCTCCGCTCCGAGGTCGCTGCTCATCTACTCGACTACGGGGAGTGAGATGCTGGGACTGACGATGGACTACGAGCTCGACGTGGCCGCGATACTCCGCCGGGGGGAGGACCTGTTCGGTCACAAGGAGATCTCGAGCCGGCTGCCGGACAAGAGCTGGCACACGTACACGTACACCGACTTCGCTCGTCGCGCGAAGCAGCTCGCCCTCGCCCTCCGGAACGAGCTCGGCCTCGTCGACGGAGATCGCGTGGCGACGTTCGCGTGGAACCACCACGAGCACATGGAGACGTACCTCGGAGCGCCGATCGGCGGGTTCGTCACCCACACGCTCAACCTGAGGCTTCATCCCGACGACCTCACCTACATCGCGACGCACGCGGGCGACCGGGTGCTGATCGCCGACAAGACGCTCTGGCCGCTCGTCGAGGCATTCAAGGATCGCGTCGGCTTCGAGCACGTGGTAGCGGTCGGCGCAGGTGAGACGCCGCCCGGCGCGATCGACTTCGAGGAACTGCTCGCGACCGCCGACGCCGAGGCGTTCTCGTACCGGAAGATCGACGAGCGCTCCGCGGCCGCGATGTGTTACACGAGCGGCACAACGGGCAAGCCGAAGGGCGTCGTCTACTCCCATCGGGCAATCGTGCTCCACTCGCTCGCGTCGACGCAATCGAGCTCCCTCGGGATCTCCGAGTCCGACGTTGTCCTGCCTGTGGTGCCCATGTTCCACGCGAACGCCTGGGGCTTCCCGTTCACGTGCACGCTCGTCGGATCGAACCAGGCCTTCCCCGGGCCGCATATGGATCCGACATCGTTGCTCGACGCGTTCGTCGAGCAAGAGGTGACCGTCACGGCCGGCGTGCCGACGATCTGGATGGGGATCCTCCAGCTGCTCGATGCCCAGCCCGACGCGTGGGACGTCTCCCGGCTCCGTTCGATGATCGTCGGCGGTGCTGCGGCCCCGCAATCGATGATCGAGGGCTTCGAGAAGCGCCACGGCCTGCACATCGTGCACGCCTGGGGCATGACGGAGATGGCGCCGATGGGAACGATCTCCGCGCTCTCGAGCCGCGAGCTCGCGCTCCCGGAGGACGAGCAATATGCCTACCGGGCAAAACAGGGCCTGCCGGCCCCGCTCGTCGAGATTCGCGCCCGCTCCGAGGAGGGCCTCGTGCCCTGGGACGGCACCACGATGGGCGAGCTCGAAGTGCGTGGCCCCTGGATCTCGTCGTCGTACTACGACGCTCCCGAGGCGGACGACCGCTGGAGCGACGACGGCTGGTTCAAGACGGGCGACATCGTCACCATCGAGGCCAACGGCTACGTCGAGATCCAGGACCGCTCCAAGGACCTCGTCAAGTCCGGCGGCGAGTGGATCTCGACCGTCGCGCTCGAGAACGCGTTGATGGGCCATCCGGCGGTGGCAGAGGCGGCGGTGATCGCCGTACCCGACGAGAAGTGGTCGGAGCGCCCGCTCGCCGTGGTCGTCTTCCGCGAGGGTCAGTCGGCCGATGCCGAGGAGCTCCGTGGATTCCTCGCACCGAACTTTGCAAAGTGGTGGCTGCCGGAGCGGTTCGAGGCCGTGGACGAGATCCCGAAGACGGCCGTCGGCAAGTTCCGCAAGACGGCCCTGCGAGAGCAGTTTTCCTAGAGGCCCGCTCGCGACCGAGGAGGACGATTGGGAACGTTCATCACCACCGAGCACGAGGGCGCCGTCGCGCTCGTGACGATCGACAACCCTCCCATGAACGCGCTCTCGGCCGCGCTCGTGGCCGAGCTGGAGGACGAGGTCGACCGCCTGGACGGCGACCCCGACACGCGCGCGGTCGTACTCCGCGGCGCAGGGGAGCGAGCGTTCGTCGCGGGCGCGGACATCAAGGAGTTCCCGGCACTTCGCGAGAGCGGTGGCGGAGAGGGCGGCGCGGCACGCGGCCTCCACGCGCTCGGCCACCGAATGGATGCGGCCCGGATCCCCTTCGTGGCGGCGATCCAGGGATTCTGCCTCGGCGGCGGCCTCGAGCTTGCAATGTGCTGCGACGTGCGCATCTGCGCGCAGGACGCGAAACTCGGCCAGCCGGAGATCAAGCTGGGGCTGATTCCGGGAGGCGGCGGCACGCAGCGCCTGCCAAGGCTGGTCGGCATCGGCCGGGCCAACCTGCTCAACCTCGGCGGGGAGTTCATCGACGCCGACACGGCGTACGCGTGGGGGCTGGTCGAGCGGGTCGTGTCCGCCCGACGAGCTGATTCCGGCGGCAACGGCGATCGCCGCGGGCTTCGCCGCGCAATCTCCGCACGCCGTCGCGATCGTCCGGGAGCTCGCCCGAACGACGCGCGACCTCTCGCTCGAGGAGGGCCTGCGACGGGAGGCGGACGGGTTCCGCCGCTGTCTTCTGAGCGAGGACGGGAAAGAGGGCGTGGCGGCGTTCGTCGAGAAGCGCGCGCCCACGTTCACGAGCCGCTGATGAAAGCTGTCGTCCTGGAGGGGATCGGTGGCCCCGAGGAGCTCGTCCTTCGCGACGTCCCGGCGCCCGTCGCGGCAGCAGGGCAGAGCATCGTCGACGTCAGGGCCTCGGCGATCAACTTCCTCGAGGTCCTGGTCAGGCGCGGCCTCTACCCGCAGATGCCCGACCTTCCCTGGGTGCCCGGAACGGAGGTCGCCGGCACGACGGAGGACGGCCGTCGCGTCCTCGGCCTCGGGCGCTCCACGGGAGGAGGATATGCGGAGCAGGTCGCACTCGACGACCAGTGGACGTTCGACCTGCCGGACGGCGCCTCGTTCGAGGAGGGCGCGAGCTTCCTGATGGCGTACCTGACGGCGTGGATCCCGCTGACGCATGCAGATCGCGCATCGGCCCGGACACCCGTGTTCTCGTCCACGCTGCAGCGGGAGGGGTCGGGAGCGCGGCCGTCGTCGCGGCCCGACATCTGGGCGCCGAGGTCGTCGCGACCGTCGGCTCGATCGCCAAGGCGGAGCTGCCCCTCTCGCTCGGAGCCGTCCAGGCGGTGACGTACGAGCAGCTCGCGGAGATCAGTCCGGTCGACGTCGTCGTCGACCCCGTCGGCGGTCAGGTCTTCACCGACTCGATACCGCTGCTGCGGCCCCTCGGGTCGATAGTGGCGATCGGCTTCGCCGGCGGGCCATGGCCGGCGCTCGATCCTGCACTCCTCGTCGGACGAAACGTCGGCGTACACGGCTTCTACCTCGGTCGGCTGATGCAGCGCGAGCCGGACATCGTCCGGGAATCCGCACTCGAGCTCCTGCGTCTCTGGAGTGCTGGAAGCCTCCACCCGATCGTCGGAGCAACCTTCCCGCTGGCAGATGCGGCGGGAGCGCACCGCCTGATCGAGGAGCGACAGTCGACGGGCAAGGTCGTGCTCGTCCCGTGAAAGCAATCGTTACCGGGGGAGCCTCGGGTCTCGGTGCCGCCATCGTCGAGCGGCTGACGACCGAGGGGCTCGACGTCGACGTCCTCGACCTGACGACCGGGTTCGACGTCACCGATCCGCGGCAGTGGGAGACGGTCGAGCCGGTGGAGGTCGCCTGCCTCAACGCCGGCGTTCTCGGGGGTGGCACGGACCCGGCATCGATCACCCTGGAGAGCTACCGCAAGACGATGGCGGTCAATGTCGACGGCGTCTTCCTCGGGATCCAACACCTGACGCGGGTGATGCCGGAAGGCGGCCGGATCGTCGCCACGGCCTCGCTCGCCGGCCTGACCGCGATGCCGTCAGACCCGGTCTATGCCGCCAGCAAGCACGCGGTCGTCGGGCTCGTGCGCAGCGTCGCCCCGACGCTCGCCGCACGCGGGATCTCGATCAACGCTGTCTGCCCCGGTATCGCCGATACGCCGATGCTGACCGGCGCCGCACGCGATGCGATCGACGATGCCGGATTCCCACTCTTGACGGCGACGGACGTTGCGGCGGCCGTCTGGTTGGCTCTCAGCTCCGGGCAAACGGGTCACGCGTGGGCGGTACAGCCCGGACGGGATCCCGTCGATTTCCGGTTCCCGAACGTTCCTGGCGCGAAGACGCCCGAGGGTATCGTCGTAGCGCCGCCCGACCTCGAGCACTGACGCTAGGAGAACTCCCAGTTGTCGCCGGCCGCGTAGGTCTTGAGAATCCGGCGCGCGACGACCATGCGATGGACCTCGTCAGGCCCGTCGTAGATCCGTCCCGCCCTCGCCTGCATCGCCATCTCGGCGAGGGGCGTGGCATCGGTGAGACCGCGGGCACCGTGCACCTGGATCGCCCGGTCGATGACCTCGTTCAGCACCGTAGCCGCGTAGAACTTGAGGAGCGAGACCTCGACGCGCGCCTCCGAGCCCTCGTCGATCTTGCGCGCCGTGTCCATCGTCAGCAGCCGACATGCCTGGATCTCGGCCGCCGAATCCGCTATCCAGTTCTGCACCGTCTGCTTCTCGGCGAGGGGGCCACCGAACGCCTCCCGCTCGAGCGAGTACGAGCACATCAGGTCAAAGGCCCGTTGCATCTGCCCGAGCCAGCGCATGACGTGGTGGATGCGCCCCGGCCCGAGACGCTTCTGCGCGAGGCGAAACGCCTCGCCGCGCTCGCCGAGCGTGTTCGCAACGGGCACGCGTACGCCGCTGTAGGTCACCTCACAGTGCGTGTTCCAACCGCGCCCACGATGGCCCATCACAGCCGTCGGCGTGATGTCCACGCCCGGCGTGTCGGTCGGCACAAGGATCATCGTGCCCTTGGCGTACGTGCTCGCCTCCGGGTCGGTGATCGCGAACACGATTCCGAACGTCGACTGGTCTGCTCCGCTCGAAAACCACTTGTGCCCGTCGATCACCCACTCGTCGCCGTCCAGGACGGCTCTCGTTCGAAGAAGCGTCGGGTCGGAGCCCGCCACGTCGGGCTCGGTCATCGAGAAGAACGAGCGGGCGCGACCCGAGACGAGCGGCTCGAGGAAGCGCGCCTTCTGGTCGGCCGTGCCGAAGTGATGGAGGATCTCCGCGTTTCCGGCGTCGGGCGCCTGGCAGCCGAAGACGAGCTGGGCCCAGCGCGAGCGGCCGATCTCCTCGTTCAGGCAGGCGTAGTAGAGGAAGCCCGGAACCGGTCCCGCCGGCCTCGGGAGGAACGTGTGGCGCCCAGAGCCCCGTCGTCCGCGCCTTCTCCTGCAGGCTGGCGATCATCCGGATGGCCTCGTCGTCCTCCCGATCGAGCACGCGCTCGTTCGGGAACACGTGCTCCTCCATGAATTCGCGATAGTGGGAGCGCCTTTCGAGGAAGGCCGGAGGAAACAGGGACGTCACACCAGTAGGATCGTTCATATGCGCCTCGCTCTGCAACTCGGATACGACGACCCGATCGGCGGCATCGCCCTCGCACAGGAGGCCGACCGGCTCGGGTTCCATTCGGTCTGGACGTCCGAAGCCTACGGCACCGACGCCGTGACGCCGATGGCATGGATTGCCGCGACGACCGAGAAGATCGCCGTGGGGAGCGCGATCATGCAGATGCCGGCGCGCTCGCCGGCAGCGACGGCGACGACCGTGGCAACGCTCGACATCCTCTCCGGAGGCCGCGTCCTGCTCGGCCTCGGCACGTCGGGACCGCAGGTGGCGGAGGGCTGGCACGGCCAGGCCTGGGGCAAGCCGCTGACGCGCACACGCGAGTACGTCGAGATCGTGCGGACGATCCTTCGCCGCGCGGAGCCACTCGAGCACCACGGCGAGCACTACGACATTCCGTACTCCGGCCCTGGCGCGACCGGCCTCGGCAAGCCACTGAAGATCATCGTGCACCCGCTGAGGAGCGAGGTGCCGATCTACCTCGCGGCGATCGGGCCGAAGAACGTCGCGCTGACAGCCGAGATCGCCGACGGTTGGCTCCCGATCTTCTACTCCCCCGAGCGTGCCCCCGGCGTCCACGGGCCGGCACTCGATGAAGGGATTCGCACGCCGCGGCGGACGGCCGGCCGACTGGGACCTCGCCCCCCTCGTGCCCGTCGTGATGGCCGACGATGTCCAGGCCTGTCGCGACTTCCTCAAGCCGATGCTCGCCCTCTACGTGGGCGGAATGGGTGCCCGGGGCCAGAACTTCTACACGCGTCTCGCGGCCCGCTACGGCTTCGAGGCGGAGGCCGGGGTCATCCAGGAGCATTACCTGTCCGGACGGAAGAGCGAGGCAATCGCGGCCGTCCCGGACGCCCTCGTCGACGAGATCGCTCTCGTCGGCGACCGTGCGCGCATCGCCGACCGACTCGCCGCATGGCGCGGGAGTGGCGCCACAACGCTCGTCCTGCAGGCGCGGCAGCCGGAGGCGCTTCAGACGCTCGCGGAGCTCACGGGTTGAACGAAGGAGGCCGCGACAGCAGGTCGCCGCCGGATCTACCTCATGCGTCACGGCGCCGTCGCGTACTTCGACGACGCCGGCCGACCCGTCGATCCGGACTCGGTGCCACTGACCGACGAGGGCCGCGCGCAGGCGGAGGCGGCGCGCGAGCTTCTGGCGGGGATCGTCTTCGATCGCGTGATCGCGAGCGGGCTTCCCCGAACGATGGAGACGGCGGCCCTCGTCGCACCGGAGCACTCCGTCGAGGCGTGGCCCGAGCTCCGCGAGATTCGCGGCGCGCGATTGTCGTCCATCCCCGAAAACGAGCTCGAAGGGGCGTTCGTGCATGCGTTCCGGGGCGTCGTCCCGAACGAGAGGAGGTTTCTCGGCGGCGAGACGATCGGCGAGCTCTTCGACCGTGTCATCCCCGGGCTCGAGCGGCTCCTCGCGGACGAGAGCTGGGACACGGTCCTCCTCGTCCTGCACGGGGCCGTCAACCGCGCCATCCTCTCCCACGCTCTCACCGGCGAGAAAATGTTCCTCGGCCACTTCGAGCAGGCGGCCGGGTGCGTCAACATCCTGGATGTCGGCGACGTCTGGATCGTCCGCGCCGTCAACGTGAGCCCGCCGGACCTCGCCCACCGCGCCACCCGCATGACGACGATGGAGGGGTACTGGCAACGGTATCGCCAGCGGCCCGACCCGAGCGAGAACGCAGACGGGGCCGGCGATGCCGGCCCCGTCGGTCGTGCTTGAGTCGAGCTCAGCTAGCTACTGGCACTTGATCGCCGAGACCGGCGTGAACGTGCCGTTCGTGAACTTCACGAGCCGCTCGCACTTGATCGGGAACTGGCTCGCCGCGTTCGTCCGCTGCTTGATTCCCGGGAGCAGGAACGGGTTCGCCTGGTTCCAGCTGCGGAACGCCTTCATCAGCGAGGCGCGCGTCGGGTTCTTCCCTGCCTTGTAGAGAAGCTCGACGAACGCTTCCGCGGTTCCGAAGCCGTACAGGTTGAGGGAGTCCGTGACCCGACCCTTCGGGTAGTACTTCGCCATCACCTGCTTGTAGAGCTTCATCCCTGCGTCGTTGTCCCAGGCCGGGCTGGCCGGATCCTTCGCGTACTGCGTGGTGAACGTCTTGTCGACGAGCGCGCCGCCGCCGTTCGCCTTCGCGAGGGTCAGGAACGTGTCGGTCGCCGAGACGGAGTTCGTGTAAACGACGTCGGGCGTCCACTTGAGGGCACCTGCGGTCGCGTACGCCTGGATCGTCTTCGTCGGTGTCGCGAGAAGAACGAACACGGTCGCGCCGCTCGCCTTCAGCTTCGCGATCTGCGACGCCACGCTCGGCGCCGTGACCTCGAACGCCTCCTTGTCGACGATGTTCGAGGTCTTCGCCCCGAGGCCTTCCTCGAGCCCGGCAATGTAGTCCTTGCCGTAGTCGTCGTTCTGGTAGAGGACGCCGATCTTGGCGTTCGGGCTGTTACGGGCGATCGCCTGACCGTAGATCTTGCCCTCGAACTGGTAGGCGGGCTGCCAGCCAGTCGTCCACGGGTACTTCTTCCAGTCCGCACCCCACGTCGTCGCACCGGTGGAGACGAGCACGTGAGGAACCTTCTTCGAGTTCAGGTATGGCCGAATCGCCGTGTTGACCTCGGTGCCGAGCGAGCCGACAATCGCGAAGACGTTGTCCTGCTCGACGAGCCCGCGGGTGAGCTGCACGGCCTGCGGCGGTGAGTACTGGTCATCCTTGTAATTCCAGATGATCTGACGTCCGTAGACGCCGCGCTTGCCGTCCGGGCCGCGGCGGGCGTTGATGTACGAGAAGTACGCCTTCATCGCGACGGGGATCGTCGCGTACAACGACGCAGGCCCCGAAAGCGGGAACGTGCCGCCGATCTTGATGTTCTTCGCGGTGACGCCCGTCTCGGTCGGTGCCGTCGTCGCGGCCGACGCCGTGATGCCGAGCGCCGTGACCACGAGGAGAGCGATGATCATGACTCTGCGCATGAACACTCCTTGAGTGAATGAAACGTGACTGACCGTGGATGGGATGGTGCTGCGGGGACGACCCTAACTGTCCCAACACGTAGACGCCAGTCCAGCCTGATTTGTTTGCTCAACCGAGCCCGATCTCCTTTGCCAGTGCCTCTGCCTCGTCGAGGTCGTCGGAGATCGCGTCGATGCCGCTCGCCCAGATCGAGGGGTCGGTGAGATCGAGCCCGACCATCCGGGCGAGATCCTCCGGTGACTTCGATCCACCCGTGCGGAGCAGGTCGAGATACGGCGAAACCATCGCTTCTCCCTCCCGCTGATACGAGCGAAAGATCGAGAGCGCGAACAGATAGCCGTATGCGTACGCGTAGACGTAACCGGGAACGTTCGTGAAGTGCGGCACATAGCTCCACCAGCTCTCATAACCGTCGACGCCGACGGAGTCGCCGAACAGAGCGGTCTGGCACTCGATCCAGAGCTCGTTGATCCGCTCGGGCGACAGCTCGCCCTGCTCCCGGCGCTCGGTATGGGTGGCGTGCTCGAAGCGGTTCATCGCAATCTGGCGGAAGGTCGTCGCGATCGCGTCCTCGAGCTGACCCGTGAGGAGATCGAGCCGCTTGCGCGGGTCATCCTCGGATCCCAGCAGCCGCTTGAACGTCAACGCCTCACCGAACACCGAGGCGGTCTCGGCGGTCGTCAGTGGTGTGGACGCGTTGAAGTAGCCGAGCGGCTGCGCCATCGATCCGTGGAGGGCGTGCCCCATCTCGTGCGCCAGCGTGAGGATCGAGCGACGGTCACCCGTGTAGTTCATGAAGACGTACGGGTGCACGCCGGGAACGTTCGTGGCGCAGAAGGCGCCGTGACGCTTGTCGGGTCGAACCGGCGCGTCGATCCAGCCCTCGTCGAAGAACCGCTCGACGGCGTCGCCGGCCTCGCTCGAGAAGTCTGCATACGCCTCGACGACGACACTCCTGGCCTCTGCCCACGACGTCCGGGACGCGTCCTCGGCGACGGGGGCGAACCGGTCGTAGACCTCGAGGCGGTCGAGACCGAGCAACTTCGCCTTCAGCCGGTAGTAGCGCTGCGGAACGTCATACCGTGACGTGGCCGCGTCGATGAGCGCCTGCACTGCCTCGTCGGTCGTCTCGTTCGAGAGGTTCCGGGAGGTGATCCACGAGGGGTATCCGCGCAGCCGGTCGTCGATCCACTTGTCCACGAGGATCGTGTTGAAGATCGACGTTCGCGTGCGGAGCCCCGGTTGGAGGGCCTCCGTGACCGCCTCGGCGGCTCCCCGCCTGACGTCCCGATCGGCCGCGTAGAGCTTGGCCATCGCCGTCTCGAGCGAGACGGGCTCCTCGGCTCCCGGGAGATCGACGCGCATCGCGCCGAGCACCTCTTCGTAGAGGCGCGACCAGGCCGTGACGCCCGAGACGGACTTCTCGGTGAGGATCTTCTCCTCCGGCTCGCTGAGAACGTAGGGGCGAAAGACCCGCTGGGAAGCGAGCCAGTGGCGCCAGTGATCGAGTGCCGGATCCGCAAGGATCGTCGCCGCAGGCTCGTCCTCGATCGCCGCCCACTCGAGCCCGAAGAAGAGGAGCTGTGTCTCGAGGCCCGCCGCCTTCTCGCCGAGCTTCGAGACGAGCGCTCCGCGAGCGGTATCGGCCATGTTCGTCGAGAACTCGAGGTGGGCGAAGTAGAGCGCCCTCGTCGCGATCGACTCGATCCGCTCGCGCTCGTCGATCGCAGCTGCGAGCTCGGCGGCGGAGAGATCGGCAACTTTGCCGTGGTACCGCTCGCGAAACGCGGCTGTCGCCACTTCCGCCTCGGCGAAGTCGGATTCGATGCGCGGGTCGTCACCTGAGGCGTAGAGGTCGGAGAGGTCCCACGCGACGTCTTCCGCACCTGTCTGCTCGATAGTTGTCATGTCGAGGAGGTTAGTCGATTCCGTGAGAAAGCTCTGGTCCGACGGATAGCTCCGCGGCGTCGGTCACGGGTGCGCGACACGCGAACTGCTCGCACACGTATACGGCGGGCTTGCCCTCGACGCGCCCCTTGCCCACGAGAAGCGGGACGTCATCCGCGGGGCCGACGGCGACCGCCGTCGTCGGCGCAAACGGAGCGAGGGCCGCCCGCGCGACAGGACTGTCGACGGGGCCGACGATCGCGAGCTCGCGCGGCGGCGCGAGCCAGAGGTCGAGCGCGCACAGGGCCCAGCCGAACGCCCCGGGCGCCCGACCCAACATGGGCTCCACGAGGCGCAGCACCGAGACCGCCTGCCGATCGAGCTCGTCGTCACCCCAGATACGAGACAGCCGAAGAAGCACGTGCGCCAGCATCGAGTTGCCCGACGGGATCGGGTTGTCGTCGAGATCCTTCGTGCGCGCTACGAGCTCCTCGCCTCCGATCGACGCGAGGAAGAAGCCGCCGTGCTCGGGGTCGCCGAAGAGCTCTACCGCAAGCAGCGCGAGACGGCGGGCCTCGTGCAGCCAGCGTGGCTCGCCGGTCGCGACGTGCAGCTCGAGCAACCCGTGCGCGACGTTCGCATAGTCGTCGAGGAAGCCCTCCCCACTCACCTTCCCCTCGCGCCAGGAGCGAAACAGCCTTCCGTTCTCGCCCGACAGCGGGCCGAGCAGAAAGTCACCGACCCCGCGGGCCGCCTCGAGCCAGTCGTCCCGCTCGAGCCTCCTTGCACCCTCGGCGAGCGCGGCGAGGGCGAGCCCGTTCCAGGAAGCGAGCACCTTGTCGTCGAGACCGGGCTGTGGCCTCGCTGCCCGCACCTCGTGCAGACGGGCACGGAGCCCTTCCGGGAGCGCACCACGAATGATCGAGCGGCCGTGCTCGAACGGCACGAGGAGCTCCGCCGGGACGCCCTCGGCCTCCGTCCAGGTGAACGTGAGACCCTCGACGCCGTTCGTGTCCGCATCCTGCGCCGACGCGAGGCCTCCGCCGGGGAGCCGTAGCTCCCGGACCATGTAGTCGAGCGTCTCTTCCGCGACGGTTCGATAGCGGCTCTCGCCGGTCACGACCCACGCATGGAGGTAGGTCGGCGCCAGCAGGGCGTTGTCGTAGAGCATCTTCTCGAAGTGCGGCACGAGCCAGCGGTCGTCGACGGAATATCGGTGGAATCCCCCGCCGACGAGGTCGTACATGCCACCCGCAGCCATCGCATCGAGGGTTGTCGTGACCATCTCGCGTGCCGCACCGGAGCCCCGACGCAGGAGAAACTCGAGCGTCGAGGCGGGCGGAAACTTCGGCGCACGCCCGAAACCGCCGTTCGCACGGTCGAAGGTACGGCGGATTCCGTCCTCCGCGCCGTCGAGCAGCGAGAGGGTCAGCGGCTCGGTCGACGGCTCGATCCGCGACGTCCGACCGACAGCCTCGACGAGCCGTCCGGCCTGCGCAACGATGTCGTCGCGTTGAGCGTGCCACGCCTCGTCGACCGCGAGCAGCAACTGGGTGAAGGACGGCATCCCGTGGCGCGGCTCGGGCGGGAAGTACGTGCCGGCATAGAACGGCTCCCCCGCCGGCGTCAGGAAGACGGTCATCGGCCACCCTCCCTGACCCGTCATCGAGACGGTGGCCTCCATGTAGAGCGCATCGACATCCGGACGCTCCTCGCGATCGACCTTGACGTTGACGAAACGCTCGTTCATCACCGACGCCGTCGCGGCGCTCTCGAACGATTCGTGCGCCATCACATGGCACCAGTGGCAGGCGCTGTAGCCGATCGAGAGGAGGATCGGCCTGTCCTCGGCCCGCGCACGCTCGAACGCCTCGGGACCCCACGGATGCCAGTCGACCGGGTTCTCGGCGTGCTGGAGGAGATACGGGCTCGTTTCGGCGGAGAGGCGGTTCACGCAGCCAGCCTATGCGGCATCCACACCGGGCGATAGCGATCCGGGGCACGGCCTAATACGATCATCCAATGTCGACGCTCCCGACCGGAACGGTCACGTTCGTCTTCACGGACATCGAGGGCTCAACGCGGTTGCTGCAGGAGCTCGGCGACGCCTACGCCGAGGTGACGCGCGACCATCGGCGGATCGTGCGGGAGGCGTTCGGCGGGAACGGCGGCCAGGAGATCGACACGCAGGGCGATGCGTTCTTCTACTCCTTCCCACGAGCCCGCGATGCCGTTGGCGCCGCCGTCGAGGCCCAGCGGCGCCTGGCCGATCACCCGTGGCCCGGCGAATCGACGGTGCTCGTGCGAATGGGGCTGCACACCGGTGAGCCCTGCAGTCGGCGACGAGGGGTATCTGGGTCTCGACGTCGTCCGAGCATCCCGCATCTGTGGGGCCGGCCACGGGGGGCAGATCCTGCTGTCCGAGACGACCCGCTCGCTGATCGGGAACGACCTACCGGACGGCGCGAGCGTCGTCGACCTCGGCGAGGCGAAGCTCAAGGACATTCAGCACGAGCGGCTCTACGAGCTGTCGCTCGACGACACACGCTCGTTCCCCCCACTGCAGGACCGAGCGGCCGACGGACGTCGACGAACGGCTGGAGGACCGGATCGAGCAGTTCGTCGAACGACAGCTGGAGAAGGCATTCACGGGCGAAGAGGTCAACGCCCGGCCGGTGATGGGCCTCGCACTCGGCGGCCTTGCGATCGCCGCGATCGCGCTCCTACTGGTCGTGCTCTTCGCCCTTTCGATCATTCTCCTCGTCAAGCTCCTGTTCTGAGAGAGGCGACCGCCCCCGCGGCTGCACGGCGCCGCGCTTCGATCGCCGATGCCTCACCCATTCGACGGAGAACGCCACGCCGAACGCAATCGCCAACCCGAGCAGGACGCCCTTCCACGGCTGCTCCTCGAACTGCCTGCCCGCCGACGTACCCGAGCATCGTCGCGTAGGTCGCCCAGACACCACCGGCGACGAGGTCGTAGCGGAAGAACCGGTGCCACGGCAGCCCACGCGTGTACCCCGACGTGAACGTGACCGCCGTCCGGCCGAACGGGATGAACCGCGCGACGATGATGATGTAGCTCCCCCGTTCCTCGAGCTGCTGCTCGGCCCAGTCGAAGCCACGGTGGGCCTTCTCGTGCCGGAAGAGACGCTTGACCGTCCGCTCGCCGACAACCTTGCCGATGCCGTAGGAGATGTTGTCCCCCGTTACGGCCCCGCCCCAGGCCGCCAGGATCACGAGGAAGACGTTCAGGTCGCCCGCGCCGGCAAGCGTCCCGGCGACGATGACCATCGTCTCGCTCGGGACGACGGGGAAGAACGCGTCGAGCACCGCGACCGCGAAGATCGCCACATAGCTCCAGTTCGAGCTCGAGACCCAGTCGACCATCATCTGGAACATGACTGCATCCTCGCAGAGACCCGAACGGCGATGATGGGTGCGATGGCGCACACCCCACTTACCGGGACAACCGTCCTCGACGTCACGACGTCGATCGCAGGACCGTACTGCGCCCAGATCCTCGCGGCGCTCGGCGCAGACGTGATCAAGGTCGAACGCCCGGACACGGGCGACGACGGCCGGGCCTGGGGGCCACCGTTCTGGAACGGCGAGGGAACGATGTTCCTGTCGGCCAACGCCGGCAAGCGATCGCTCGGGCTCTCACTACGGGACCCGCGCGGGCGCGACGCCCTGCTGCGACTCGTCGACGGCGCCGACGTCTTCCTCCAGAGCCTCCGGCCCGGGCTCGCCGACGAGCTCGGCCTCGGACAGGAAGCGCTCCGCGCCCGCAACCCACGGCTCGTCTACTGCTCGGTCGGCGCGTACGGGCACGTGGGGCCGCTGAAGGACGAGCCCGGCTACGACGCGCTGATGCAGGCAGCGGGCGGTCTCATCTCGATGACCGGCGAGCCCGACCGGCCGGGCGTGCGCGTCGGTTCCTCACTGATCGATCAGGGAACGGGCACCTGGGCCGCGCTCGGAATCCTCTCCGCCCTGCTCGAGCGCGCCCGAACCGGCGAGGGGTCCGTGGTCGACGTGTCGCTCTACGAGACGGCGCTCGGCTACATCGGCTACCACCTCGTGGGGTACCTCGCGGACGGCACCGTCCCTCACGGCCAGGGGACGCGGTTCCCGATGGTTGCTCCCTATCAGGTGTTTCCGACGCGGGACGGCGCGCTCATGATCGCCGGCGGCAACGATCGCCTGTTTGCCGCTATCTGTGCTGTCCTCGGGCTCCCCACCCTCGTCGACGACCCACGATTCGGAACGAATCGCGATCGGGTCGCCCACCGCGACGAGCTGTGCTCCATCCTCGAGATCCCGCTTCGGGAGCGCGATTCGGACGAGTGGCAGCGGCTTCTCTCCGAGGCCGGCGTCCCCGCGGCACCGGTGGCAGACGTCGCGGATGTCGTGCGTTCCCCGCAGACAGAGGCGCTCGGGATGCTTCAGCCTCTGCCCCACCCGTCCATCCCCGATCTCGAACTGACGGCTCTGCCCGTATCCTTCGACGGCGAACGCGCGCTGCACCGATCCGGCCCTCCCGCCGTCGGCGAGCACTCGGCGGAGATACTGCGCGCGGTCGGGTACAGCCCGGAGGAGATCGCGGCACTCGCCGCGGAAGGAGTGATTCGCACATGAGCCATCTGTCCGCATCGTTCAGCGCAACCATCCGCGTGAGGCTCTCGGACGCGCCCGGATCGTTCGCCCGACTCGCCAAGGCGATCGGTGACGCGGGGGGCTCGTTCGGCGCGATCGACCTCGTTCGCGTCGACAAGGGAACGAAGGTGCGCGACGTCACGGTCGACGCCACCGACGCCGAGCACCTGGCACGCATCGTCGAAAGCGTCCGCAGCACCGACGGCGTCGAGGTCGAGCGCGTCTCGGATCGGACGTTCCTGATGCACCTCGGCGGCAAGATCGAGATGCAGGCGAAGGTGCCGGTCAAGACACGGGACGATCTCTCGATGGCGTACACACCCGGCGTGGCGCGGATCTGCGTGGCGATCGCCGACGATCCGGACTGCCGCCTGGAATCTCACGATCAAGCAGAACACCGTTGCGGTCGTGTCCGACGGCACCGCCGTGCTCGGGCTCGGCGACATCGGCCCGCAGAGCAGCGATGCCGGTCATGGAAGGCAAGGCACTCCTCTTCAAGGAGTTCGGCGGCGTCGACGCCTGGCCACTCTGCCTCGATACGACGGACCCGGACGAGATCGTCACGATCGTCAAGGGGATCGCGCCGGGATTCGGCGGGAATCAACCTCGAGGACATCTCGGCGCCACGGTGCTTCGAGATCGAGCAGCGGCTCCGCGCCGAGCTCGACATCCCGGTCTTCCACGACGACCAGCACGGCACGGCGATCGTCGTCCTGGCGGCCCTCGTCAACGCCCTGAAGGTCGTGGGCAAGCGGATCGAGGACGTGAAGGTGGTGACCACGGGAGTCGGGGCGGCCGGCGTTGCGGTGACCGACATCCTGCTCAACGCGGGCGTCGGAACCGTGATCGGCTGCGACCAGGGAGGCGCCATCTACCAGGGTCGCGAGGGGCTCAACGCAATCAAGGCAGCGTACGCGGAGCGCACGAATCCCGACGGCGTCCAGGGCCCCGCGGACGACGTCCTCGAGGGCGCCGACGTCTACGTCGGGCTCTCGATGCCCGGAGCCGTTACGCGTGAGGGAATCGGGCGCATGGCTGCAAATGCGATCGTTTTCGCGATGGCGAACCCGACACCAGAGATCGCGCCGGAGGATCTCCCGGCCGGCAAGGTCGCGGTCGTCGCGACCGGACGCTCCGACTACCCGAACCAGATCAACAACGTGCTTGCGTTCCCCGGCGTCTTCCGAGGCGCTCTCGACGTGCGGGCACGCACGATCACCGAGGGCATGAAGGTCGCCGCCGGCCACGCGATCGCATCGGTGATCGCCGACGACGAGCTCGGCCCGGAGTACGTGATCCCGAGCGTCTTCAACCGCGACGTGACGCAGGTCGTCGCGGCGGCCGTCGCCGAAGCCGCCGAGCGGGACGGGGTTGCTCGGCGGACGCGAAGCTAAAGCTGTGTCGAGGAGAGACTGAAGTCTCTCCCCTCAAGACCAGTAGAGCTGTGTCGAGGAGAGACTGAAGTCCCTCCCCTCAAGACCAGTAGAGCTGTGTCGAGGAGAGACTGAAGTCTCTCCCCTCCCTACTCGTAGTGCAGCGCCTCGAGCGGGTTGAGCTTGGCGGCCCGGCGCGCCGGGAAGATCGCCGCGAGCGACGCCGACGACGATCGCGGCGATCGCGAACACGATGACCTGGGTCGTCGGGAACGAGAAGTCGATCAGGTCGATCTTGTAGATCAACAACCCGGCGAGGATCACACCGAGCACGATGCCGATGAAGGCGCCGATCATCGACGTGATCACGCTCTCGTGACGGATCATCCGCCGGGTCTGCCGCCGCGTCATCCCGATCGCGCGCAACATCCCGATCTCCCGCGTGCGTTCGAACACGCTGAGCACGAGCGTGTTGACGATCCCGAAGAGGCTGACGATGATCGAGAGCCCGAGCAGCACGTAGAGGACGTTGAGGATCGACTTGAGCCCCGAGATCTGGTTGTCGACGAACTGGTCTCTCGTCGCCAACTTCGCGTTCGGGTACGGCGCGAGCGCCTTCTCCAGCGCGGCAGCGTTGGCCTCCGTCTCGCCCCCACTCATGAGGACGAACGAGTAGACGTTCTTCGGCGTCGCGTTCTCGGCGTCCCACGCCTCGGTCGAGATCGTGACGACACCGAACGGTGAGCCACCCGACGGCGGATCGAAGATCCCCCTGACCACGAAGGTCCCGGTCGTGCCGTTCGCGAAGGTGATCACGACCGGCGAACCGACAGTGAGGTCGTGCTTCTTCGCGAAGTCCTTGTCGACGAAGGCCCCGTCCTTGCCCAGCTCTCCGAAGACGTCGCTCGACCCCTCGACCCAGTCGAGCTTGATCACGTCTTTCGCGCCGGCGTCCACCGCGGTCGAGAACTCGGTGGAACCGAAGACGAGCGTCTCGCCGGTCCGGACGTTCCCGACCGCGATCACGCCCGGCGCCGCGGCTGCCGCGTTTGCCGCATCGATCGGGATCGGTGAGAAGTTGTTCTGTGCGGTGATCGCATAGTCACCGACGAAGATCTCGTTCACGGCGCCCGTGAAGGTCTGGACGACGCTGCCGGCGAGCGTGGCGACGAGCGTCACGAGCGCAAGGCCGATCATCAGCGCGGCCGCGGTGGACGCCGTCCGCTGCGGATTCCGGCGGGCATTGTCGCGCGCAAGCGCGCCCGCCGCACCGCCGAAGCGCGCGCCGGGCCAGCCGAGGATGCCCGTCAGGCCGGGGATCAGCGGCGCCGAGAGCATCGCGACGCCGATGAAGACGAGCACCATCCCGAGGATCATGAAGAGCAGGATCTGGGTCGTATCGAGGTCGGGACCGAAGAGTCCCCACAGCAGGCCTGCGAAGCCGAGCAGCGTGATCACGGCCGCGATCGGCGTCCTGAAGCGGGCGAAGCGGCCCGGCGCAATCGAGGCACCCTCGCGGACGGCCGCGATCGGCGGCACGCGCGTCGCCTTGAAGGCCGGCATGATGCTCGCGATCAGGGTCACGGTGATCCCGAGCAGCAGCGAGACGATGATCGTGCGGGTGCTGAAGATGAGCCCGCTGTTCGGCAGCGTGAAGCCGACGGCATCGAAGAGCTTGAAGAGCCCCGTCGCGAGCGCGAGGCCGAGGAAAAGACCGATGATCGAGGCGATCGTCCCCATGACGAGCGATTCGACGATCACCGAGAAACGCACCTGCCGTCGGGAGGCTCCGAGCGTGCGCAGGGTGGCGAGCTCGCGCGTTCGCTGGGCAATCGTGATCGAGAGCGAGTTGAAGATGACGAAGGCCCCGACGAAGAGAGCGATCACGCCGAACGCGAGCAGGAAGTACCGCAGGAACGAGATGAACGCATCCGTGTCCTTCGCGTCCTCGACGGCCTGCTCGGCCCCCGTCCGCACCTGGGTGCCTTCGGGCAGGATCGCGTCGATCTCGGAGACGAGCTGAGCCGGCGAGACGCCAGGCTTGCCGGCGACCCGGATCTGATCGAGCTTGCCGACCTTGCGGAAAAGCTGTTGCGCGGTCGGAAGATTGAATCCGGCGAGCGTCGCGCCACCGATCGTGTCGACCGAGCCGAACTTGACGAGGCCCGAGATCTTGAACGTGTCGACCGGCCCTTCCGCCTGCACGCCGATGTTCTGCCCGACCTCGAGATGCTTCTTCGAGGCGGTCGAGATGTCGATCACGACCTCACCGTCGCCCGGCCAGGCGCCCTCTTCGAGCGTCAGCGTGTTGAAATCCGGCTGCGTGGGGTCGACGCTGAAACCGAGGTTCGGGGCTCCGCCGAAGACGATCGCCTTCCCGTTCGCGCCGATCAGCTGCGCCTCGCCGCCGACGCCGCCGATGGCCGCGGCCACGCCCGGGAGCGCGGCTACTTCCGGCTGGAGAGACTCATCGAACGGTGGTGCGGTCGTCCCCGAGCCGTCGGAGAGGTCGAAGGCCGACTTTCCGGTGATCGTCGCATCGGTGCCCTCGTAGACGGTCGAGAAGATGGCGTCGAACGCCTTGTCGATCGAGTCCGTGAGGACGAACGTCCCGCTGACCATCGTCACGCCGAGGATCACGGCGAGCGCCGTGAGAGCGGTACGCAGCTTGCGTCCCGCCATGCCCTTCAGGGCGAACTTGATCATTGGGCGCTGATCTCTTCCATCGACGGCCGCAATGTCGTGCGCGGAGGCACCCGACAGCTCCCGGACGATGTTGCCGTCCGCGAGGAAGAGGACCCTGTCCGCTATCGCCGCTGCGCGCGCCTCGTGGGTGACCATGACAACCGTCTGGTGCATGTCGACGACGGCGTGACGGAGCAGCTCGAGGATCTCCCCGCCCGTCTTCGAGTCGAGGTTGCCGGTCGGCTCGTCGGCGAAGACCACGTCGGGTCGTGAGACGAGCGCCCGCGCGATAGCAACCCGCTGCTGCTGCCCACCCGAGAGCTCCGAGGGACGATGGCTGAGCCTGTCGCCGAGGCCGACCGAGGCGATCAGATCCGACATCCAGGTGTCATCGGGCTTCTCGCCAGCGATCGTCAGCGGAAGCAGGATGTTCTCCCGGGCGTTGAGCATCGGCAGGAGGTTGAAGAACTGGAAGACGAAGCCGATGTGCTCGCGACGCAGTTTTGTGAGCTCGCTGTCCCCGAGCGTCGTGATCTCCTTGCCCGCCACTCTCACCGACCCGGAGGTCGGCTTGTCGAGACCGGCGAGAATGTGCATCAGGGTCGACTTGCCGGACCCGGACGGCCCCATCACCGCGGTCAACTCTCCGGTCGGCACGTCGACCGAGACGCCCCGCAGGGCGTCGACAGCCGTATCGCCGGCTCCGTATCGTCGTGTCACGTCCTGCGCGACGACGACCGCCGATCCGTTTCCGTTTTCCACACGCGCCTCCTCGTCGGTCGGACTGGATACTGCCCGAGCCTCAGGGTCGACGCAGTAGGGGTAACCGTACCCCTTCTCGCCGCTAGCCCGAGAGGTTCAGGCGCTTCGAGGCCTCGGCAAGGACGGTGCCGAGCGTTCCGACGATCTCGTCCATCTCGGCCTCGCCCGCGATCAGGGGCGGGGAGATCTGCACGACCGGGTCGCCGCGGTCGTCCTGGCGACAGATGAGGCCGGCGTCGAAGAGCGCGGGAGAGAGATAGCCGCGCAGCAGCGACTCGCACTCGGCATCGTCGAACGTCGTCCGGCTCTCCCTGTCCTTGACGAGCTCGACGGCGTAGAAGAACCCCGTTCCGCGCACGTCTCCGACGATCGGCAGATCGAGCAGCGTCTCGAGCTTGGCGCGGAACACGTCCTGGGTCGTGCGGACGTGCTCGACGATGCCCTCCCGCTTCATGATCTCGATGTTCTTGAGCGCGATCGCGCACATCACCGGATGGCCCCCGAAGGTGACCCCGTGGGAGTACACCGATGTCGCATCGAGAAACGGCTCCATCACGCGGTCGGTCGCGATCACGGCACCGATCGGGCCGTATGACGACGACAGCCCCTTGGCGCACGTGACGATGTCCGGCCTGATGTCGTAGCGGTCCGACCCGAACCAGTGCCCGAGTCGGCCGAAGGCCGTGATCACCTCGTCGGCCGAGAGCAGGATGTCGTACTCGTCGCAGAGCCCCCGCACGCCCGCCCAGTACCCCTCGGGCGGCGTGAAGCAGCCACCGGCGTTCTGGACTGGCTCCATGTGGACGAGGCAGACCGTCTCCGGCCCCATCGCGAGGATCGCCTGCTCGAGGTCGTCGAGGAGGAACCTCGTGAACTCCTGCTCGGTCTCCGCGCCCGGTCGGTGGTAGCGATTCGTGTTGTGCACGTGCCGCACCTCGGGCACGAGCGGCTCGAACGTCTCGCGCAACGCAGGAATGCCGTTGATCGAGAGAGCACCCATCGTCGTCCCGTGGTAGGCGATGTGGCGGGCGATAGCCTTGTAGCGGTGCGGCCCTCGACGACCGGCGGAGATGATCGCATCGTGTCGCGTCTCGGGCTCGCGGAGCGCGTTCGTGAGCCGCTTCTCACCACGGGCGGTGTAGTACTGGCGGGCGAGCTTCCATGCCGACTCGACCGCCTCGGAGCCGCCGGAGACGAAGAAGACGCGATTCAGATCGCCGGGTGCGAGCGAGGCGAGCTCGGTTGCGAGCTCGATCGCCTTCGGGTGCGCGTACGACCAGTTGGTGTAGAACGGGAGCTCGCGCATCTGCTCGAGCGCTGCCTGACCGATCTCCTCGCCGAAGCCGTAGCCGATGTTGACGGAGAACAACCCGGCCAACGCATCGAGGTAGCGCTTGCCGTTCGCGTCCCAGAGGTAGCAGCCGTCGCCCTTGACGATGATCGGCACGTCCTGACCGGCGCCGAATCCGCCCATGCGCGTGAAGTGCATCCAGAGGTGGTCGCGCGCGTTCTGCTGCAGGACACGGCTCACGGTCCCGCCTGTGCTTGCACCGGCAGCGCCTCGGGGATCGGCACCGCGGGCGTCAGCGGCTCGGCGTCGCCGCCCGAGCGCCGGTTGCGCAGCCCCCACAGGACGTTGAGGATCATCACGCCCAGGGCGACGAGGAAGATCGCGCTCGCGATCACGTTCACCTGTGGAGGCACCGAGACGCGCGCCGCCCCCCAGACGAAGAGCGGGAACGTCGTCGTCGGACCCGACACGAAATACGTGATCACGAAATCGTCGATCGAGAGCGCGAACCCGAGCAACGCAGCGCTGAGGATCGCCGGGGCGAGGAGCGGCAGCGTCACCTTGCGGAATGTCGTCCACCCGTTGGCGCCGAGATCCGCCGCTGCCTCTTCGAGATGGACGTCGAAGTCGACGAGCCTCGCCTTCACGGTGACGACGACGTAGCTGACGATGAACAATACGTGTGCGATGAAGATCGTCAGGAAGCCGGTTACGATCCGCATGTTCAAGTACAAGGTCAGGAGCGACGCACCGAGCACGATCTCCGGTGTCGACATCGGCAGGAAGATGAGGATGTTCGTCGCGCCCCGTCCGTGGAACCGGTGCCGCACGATCGCGAGTGCGAGCAGCGTGCCCAGCACCGTCGCGGCGATGGTCGAGACGATCCCCAGCTCGATCGAGGTGATCACGGCATTCCGGATTCCCGGTACTGCATCCCAGTTCTGCCAGTTGTCGAGAGTAAAGCCCTCCCAGACGTAGTTGAACCGGCCGCTCGGATTGTTGAACGAGAAGAGGATCACGACGCCGATCGGCAGCAGGAGGTATGCGAATGCAAGGAACGCGTACGCGGGCAGGATTCGGCGCCGGATCCAGGCCATGATCAGCCGATCAGCCTTTCCGAGCCCACCACTTTGACGTAGACGAGCAGGGCGGCCAGGATGATCCCCATCAGGATGAAGGAGAGCGCCGCCGCCGCCGGATAGTCGAGGAGCTCGAGGAACTTCGACTGGATGACATTCCCGATCATGTACTGGCGCGGGGTGCCGAGCAGCTGCGCGTTAATGAAGTCGCCCGCTGCCGGGATGAAGGTGAGTAGCGTCCCGGCCACGATGCCCGGCGCCGAGAGCGGTAGGGTGACGCGGAGGAATGCCTGCCGGCTGCTCGCGTACAGGTCCTCCGCGGCCTCGAGCAGGCGCGCGTCGATCTGCTCGAGCGAGACGTATATCGGCAACGCCATGAAGGGAAGGAAGTTGTACGTGATGCCCGCCACCACGGCAACGGGGGTCGCAAGCAGCCGTCCGTCCGCCCCGAGCACGTGGATGTCGCGGAGGACGCCGACCACCGGCCCTTGGTCGGCGAGGATGTTCAGCCAGGCAAGCGTCCGCACGAGGTAAGTGACGAAGAGCGGCGCCACGATCAGGAGCAGGAAGAGATTCTTCAAGCGCCCCGCCCGGAAGGCGATCCAGTAGACGAGGGGATACGCGACGAGAACGGCGATCACCGTCGCGGTGCCGGCGTAGACGAACGAGCGGATGAACTGGTCCCCGTACTCCGAGAGGGCGTCGGAGTAGTTCGAGAACGCCCAGTCGAACGTGTAGCCGTCCTCGAACGAGCCGGACTGGAGCGACTGGTAGCCGAGAAACCCGAGCGGGACGAGGAAGAAGAACCCCAGCCAGAGCAGCCCCGGCAGGAGCAGCAGGTACGGCGTCAGGCCTCGGTGCCGGCCGAAGAATCCCATGTCAGGCTCCGAGCACCTTCTGCCAGGCCTCGATGTATTCGCGGTTGTTGAGGGCGGCGCCCGAGAATGCGTGCAACTCGGTGAGCATGTTGTCGGTCGGGAAGATGAGCGGATTGGCCGCCGTCTCGGGATCGGTCTTCGCGAGCTCCTCGCGGGCGCCGCTAACGGGGGTCACGTAGTTGACGTAGGCCGCGATCTGCGCCGCGATCTTCGGGTCGTAGACGAAATTCATGTAGACCGAGGCCGTTGCCGCGCTGCCGCCGAGCGGCACGAGCATGTTGTCCGTCCACAACATCGCGCCATCTTCCGGAATCGCCCACCGCAGGTTCTTGTTGCTTGCGAGCAACTGCACGACGTCGCCAGACCAGGCGACCGCCGCTGCGAGATCTCCGGTCGTCAGCGGCTGCGCGTAGTCGTTGCCGGTGAAGCGCCGGATCTGGCCGGAGTCGACGCCCTTCTGGATCCGCGTCAGCGCCTCGTCGAAGGTCTTGTCTGTAACGACCGCTGGATCGTCGCCGTTTGAGAGCATGACAAGCCCGACCGAGTCCGCCATCTCGCTCAGCATCGTCACCTTGCCCTTAAGCTTCGGGTCCCCGAGCAGCTGGTCGATCGAGGTGACCGGGCCGGTGACGGACTCGTTCCAGGCGATTCCCGTCATTCCGGACTGCCATGGAAGGCTGTAGGTGCGGTCGGGATCGAACGTTGGGCTCTGCTGAGCGTTGATCAGGTTGGCGATGTTCGGGATCTTGTCTTTCTGCAGCGGCTCGACCCAGTCCTTGTCTATCAGCAGCTGCGGGTAGCGCGAGTTGTCTGTGAAGACGAAGATGTCGCGATCGATCGGGCGCCCCTGCGAGAGCGGACCGGCGACCTTGGCGAAGTACGACGAGTTGTCGTTGATATCCTCGAAGTAGTCCACCTTGATGCCGGTCTTGGCCGTGAACTGGTCGAGCGTCGGACGCCGCTTCGTCTTCTCGTCGTAGTCAATGTAGAGAGTCCAGTTCGAGAAGCGGAGGACGTCGTTGACTTCAGTAGAGACGTTGTGGCCCCCTCCCGCGCAGGCGGCGACCAGGCCGGGCAGAGAGAGAAAGGCTGCCCCAGCGGCGCCGCGCCGGACGATCTCGCGGCGCGTCAGCCTGGCAGCGCCCCTCACGGCACCTCCCGCGCGACGACGAACGTTGACTCGACCGACCACGACACGGCCACTTTCGTGCCGATCGCGGGGATCAGTCCTCGGGTCTCGGCGTTCTGATGGAAGACGGTGACGTCTCCCGCCGGCGTCTCGACGACGAACTCCGTGGCGACGCCAATATAGGCGCTCTCCCGAATCAGGCCCGGCAGGCTGTTGACTCCGGCTGCGTCGAGCGAGACCTTCTCTGGCCGCACGCCCACCGCGATCGCACCCGTGGCGTCGCCGGTCGCTGCGCGCACGAGCGTGCCGTCTACGAGCCGAACCTGTCCCGACCCCTCGACGATGCCCGCGAGAAGGTTCGACTTCCCGAGGAACCCGGCCACGAACGCCGTCTTCGGCTGCTCGTAGAGATCGGTCGGCGTCCCGAGCTGCTCGATCTTGCCCTGGTTCATCACGGCGATCGTGTCGGCCATCGTCATCGCCTCTTCCTGGTCGTGCGTGACGTGGACGAACGTGATCCCGACCTCGGCCTGGATCCGCTTCAGCTCGAGCTGCATCTGCTTGCGGAGCTTCAGGTCGAGGGCACCGAGCGGCTCGTCGAGGAGAAGTACGCGCGGCGTGTTGACGAGCGCACGGGCCAGCGCGACCCGCTGCTGCTGACCGCCCGACAGCTGCTTCGGCTTCCCTTTCTCCCGTCCCTTCAGGTCGACGAGCTCGAGCATCTCGAGCACGCGCCCCTTGATCTCCTTCTTGTCGACGCCCCGACGTTCGAGGCCGAAGGCGACGTTTTCGTAGATCGTCATGTGCGGGAAGAGGGCGTAGCTCTGGAAGACCGTGTTGACGTCGCGCTTGTACGGCGGCAGGCCGACGACGTCCTTGTCACCGAGGAAGATCGAGCCCTCGGTCGGCTCCTCGAAGCCTCCGATCATGCGCAGGGTCGTGGTCTTCCCGCAGCCCGAAGGTCCGAGCATCGCGAAGAAGGAGCCGTGCGGGATCTCGACGCTGACGCCATCGACCGCGACGACGGTTTCGCTGAATCGCTTGACGACGTTCTCGAGCCGAACGTCGATCGGGATCGACGTCGTCGACCCCGCGGCGGGTCCGGCAGGGGCGCCGCCGGACTCGACGGTGCCCATCAGGAGGTGCTCCGATACGACTTGCTCATGACGTCTCCTTCGCGGCTGATTCAGGGACACTAACCCCCCAGCCGACCAGCTGCCTCCAGAGCCGGCAGATACAACACTGGAGGCTGGGCAGCCCACGTCTCCGCGAAGAGCCCCCAACCCACCCGGCTCGCGGGCGAGCCCCTTCAGGATCGCGCGAAGCGCGCAATAAACATCGGAAGCTCGGGTAAGCCCGGGCTTCAGCGATACGCTCTTCCATCGCGGAAAGCCCCCGATCCACCCGGCTCGCGGGCGAGCCCCTTCAGGATCGCGCGAAGCGCGCAATAAACATCGGAAGCTCGGGTAAGCCCGGGTTCAGCGATACGCTCTTCCATCGCGGAAAGCCCCCGATCCACCCGGCTCGCGGGCGAGCCCCTTCAGGATCGCGCGAAGCGCGCAATAAACATCGGAAGCTCGGGTAAGCCCGGGCTTCAGCGATACGCTCTTCCATCGCGGAAGCCCGGGCTTACCCGAGCTTCACGCAGACGTGCTTGACGCGGGTGTACTCCTCCATCGAGTACGCGGACATGTCCTTGCCGTACCCCGACTCCTTGAAGCCACCGTGTGGCATCTCGGGTGTCAGCGGGAAGAGGTGCTCGTTGATCCAGACGCATCCGAAGTCGAGCCCTGCGGCGACCTTCAGCGCCCGCCCCACGTTCTCCGAGAAGACCGAGGACGCGAGCCCGTAGCGGACGTCGTTCGCCATCGCGACCGCCTGCTCGTCCGAGGAGAATCGCTGCATCGTCACGACAGGCCCGAAGACCTCGCTCTGGACGATCTCGGCGTCCTGGCTCACGTCCGCGACGACGGTCGGCTTGACGAAGTACCCACGGTCGCCGACAGTCCCTCCGCCCGTGAGAACGGATGCCTTCGCGTCGACTGCGCGCTCGAGGAATCCGAGCACGCGCTCCTGCTGCTCGGCCGAGATCACCGGCCCCATGCCGATCTCGTCGTCGCTGCCCGGATCGCCGACCGTGAGCGACCCGACGGCATCGACCGTGCGTGCCACGACGTCGTCGTAGATCCGCTCGTCGACGAGGATGCGCGAGGACGCGGTGCAGTCCTGACCGGAGTTGAAGAAGCCGCCGATCTTGATCGCCTCGGCCACCGCAGCGGGATCGGCGTCGTCGAGGACGACCATCGGAGCTTTCCCGCCGAGCTCGAGGTGAACGTGCTTGACCGTGTCGGCGGCGTTCCTCGCGATCAGCTTCCCCGTCGCCGTGTCGCCGGTGAGCGAGACGAGCGAGATCGCCGGGTGACGCACGAGAGCGTCGCCGACCGGCACGCCGTCGCCGGTGACCACCTGGAGGACGCCGGGCGGGAGCACCTCCTGTGCGAGCTCGACGAAACGGAGTGTCGTCAGCGGGGTCTGCTCGGCCGGCTTGATGATCTGGACGTTGCCGGCGGCGAGCGCGGGGCCGATCTTCCAGATCGCCATGAAGAGCGGATAGTTCCACGGGCAGATGCCGGCGACGATGCCGAGCGGCTCACGGCGCACCATCGACGTGTATCCCTCGACGTACTCGGCGGCCGCCTTCCCCTCCAGGTTCCGGGCGGCGCCCGCGAAGAAGCGGAGGTTGTCGACCATGATCCCTGGCTCGTCGACGGCGACCCACCACGGCTTGCCGACGTTCAGCGATTCCAGTCGCGCCAGCTCCTCGGCGTTCTCCTCGATGACGTCGGCGAGGGCGAGGAGCAGCTCCATCCTGTCCTTGGGTGTCTTGAAGCGCCACTCGTCCCACGCTGCCTTTGCGGCCGCGACGGCGCGCTCGACGTCGTCTGCGCTTCCGCGCGGTACCTCCGCAATCACCTCGCCGGTCGCCGGGTTGAGCACCTCCATCGTCTCACCCGTCGACGAATCGACGAACTCGCCGCCGATGAACATCTTGTGCCGGCTCGTGGAAACGCTCATGTCGGGCTCCTCCCGGAAACGAAGATTCGGTACCGACGCGAGCGTACCACCGGTCGCCGGCCGATCACTTCGGGGCCTGACCGCCCGATCAGGTACAACCACGGCATGAGAATCCTTGTCGTCGGGACCGGCGGTGTCGGTGCCGCATTCGCCCGCATCGCCGAACGTCGCTCGTTTTTCGAGCACTGCGCCCTCGCCGACTACGACCTCACCCGCTCCGAGGCGGTCGTCTCGGCGCTCGACGATGATCGCTTCAGCGCTCATGCCGTCGATGCCTCGTCGCAGCAGGCGCTCGCCGAGCTGATTCGTGCCACGGGAGCGACCCACGTCCTGAACGCCGTCGACCCGATCTTCAACGTCCCGATCTTCGACGCCAGCTTCGACGCAGGTGTCACCTACCTCGACATGGCGATGACGCTGTCCGAGCCCCACCCGACCGATCCGTTCGAGAAGAGCGGCGTCAAGCTCGGCGACTACCAGTTCGAGCGGGCCGGCGCGTGGGAAGACCGGGGTCTGCTCGCGCTCGTCGGAATCGGCATCGAGCCGGGCGCCGCCGACGTCTTCGCACGCCACGCCGCCGACGAGCTCTTCTCGGAGATCGACGAGGTCGGGATCCGCGACGGAGCCAACCTCGTCGTCGAGGGATACGACTTCGCACCCACGTTCTCGATCTGGACGACGATCGAGGAGTGCCTCAACCCGCCCGCGATCTGGGAGAAGGACCGTGGCTGGTTCACGACCGCGCCGTTCTCCGAGCCCGAGACGTTCGACTTCCCCGAGGGGATCGGTCCGGTCGAGTGCGTGAACGTCGAGCACGAGGAGGTGTTGCTCGTGCCGCGCTGGATCGACTGCAAGCGGGTCACCTTCAAGTACGGCCTCGGAAACGACTTCATCGACATCCTGAAGACGATCCATCTCCTCGGCCTCGACTCGAAGGAGAAGGTGCGGGTCAAGGGAGTCGAGGTCGCCCCCCGCGACGTGATCGCCGCGATCCTCCCCGACCCCGCGACACTCGGTGACCGGATGACCGGGAAGACGTGCGCCGGAACGCTCGTCACCGGACTCGGCAAGGACGGGGAGCGACGGAAGACGTACCTCTACCACGTCGTCGACAACGAGTGGTCGATGCGGGAGTACGGCTCACAGGCGGTCGTCTGGCAGACCGCGCTCAACCCCGCGTGCGCTCTCGAGCTCCTCGCGGACGGAGCGTGGAGCGGCGCCGGGGTGCTCGGGCCGGAGGCATTCCCCGCCCAGCCGTTCCTCGACAAGCTCGCCGACTACGGCGCGCCGCACGGGGTTCTCGAGCTCACACCGTAGGCACCGTCTCGGGGCCACGCCGACGATAGGATCGGCCGATGGCGCTCGTTCTCCTTCGCGCACCGCTCTCCGAGCTCGCAGGCGCGCGCGAGCTCGACCTCGAAGGCAGCACCGTGAAGGAGACGCTGATCGCGTTGGAGATATCATGCGCCTGCCGTTTCGGGGTGGGTGCTCGACGAGCGGCGGATGATCCGCGAGCACGTCAACGTCTATGTCAACGGTCAACTCGCACAGGGAGAGACGCAGGTCGGGGCTACCGATCGGATCCACGTCCTGCCCGCGATCACAGGAGGATGAGATGACGGAGATCCTGGTCGGGACGAAGAAGGGACTGTTCGTTCTCGACGGCGACGTCGGGAACGGCTTCGAGGTCAGGGCGCGCGCTTTCCCGGGACAGTCGGTCGAGTATGCGATGCGCGATCCCCGCACGGGCCGATATCTGGCCTCGGTCACGTCATGGTTCTACGGCGGCCGGATCTGGGTCGCCGACGACCCGGCCGGCGAGTGGCAGGAGGCCTCGGGCATCGCGCTGCCCGAGGAGGGGGACGCCTCGCTCGCCCGTATCTGGGTCATCGTTGCGGGGGAAGCCGACGGGACGCTCTACGCCGGCGGCGATCCGGGATGCCTGTTCGAGAGCCACGACGGTGGGCTGACGTGGGCGTTGAACCGCGGGCTCTGGGACCAGCCCACGCGCCCCGACTGGACACCCGGCGGAGGCGGACTCTGCCTGCACACGATCGTCCCCTGGCCGGATGACGCCCGATCGGCTGATGGTCGCAATCTCGGCTGTCGGGGTGTGGCTGTCGGACGACCGCGGCCAGACCTGGCGTCACTCCAACACGGGCATCAATCCGGAGTACCTGCCCGAGGACGCGGCCGACGATCCCCTCGGGCGTTGCGTGCACAACGTACGCCGCTCTCCGGCACGGCCGGAACGCCTGTTCATGCAGTTCCACGGCGGCGTCTACCGCTCGGACGACGCTGGCGCGACCTGGCTCGACGTCGGTGACGACACAGCACTCCCGTCGGATTTCGGCTTCCCGATCGTCGTCGATCCCGCCGATCCCGACAGCGCGTACGTGATCCCGTTGATCGGCGCCGAGGATCGGACGACGCCCGGAGGAACGGTGCGCGTCTGGGAGACGCGCGACGCCGGAGCGACATGGGCGCCGAGGGGTGATGGGCTCCCGCCGCAAGATGCGTACCTGACGGTGCTTCGCGAGGCCTTCGACTCGGCCGGCGCCGGAGGCGACCTCGAGCTCTACTTCGGAGCCACGTCGGGCGACGTCTTCGGGTCGGCGGACGCGGGGGCGACCTGGGCGCCCGTCGCCGACCACCTCCCCCCCGTCCACTCGGTGCGCACCGCCTGACGGAAGGGGCGTATGGGGCGGGCTCGTCGAGGCCGCCCCATACGCACCGACCTCAGCCGACGGTCGTCGGAATGCCGTCGATCGTTCCGGCGGCGATCTCCTGCTCGACCGCCTTCGTGTTCGCGATGTCGCGGTCGTTCGCATCGGGACTGAACCGCCCGAGCCCGACGCCCTCCTCGTTGAGGCCGAAGACGGCGTTCCCACCACCCGCGAACGTCCCGTCCTCGACGGCCTTGGCGGTCAGGAAGACGGCGTTGTCGACACCCTTGAGGCCGCTCGTCAGCACATGTGGGCCGAGGAAGGACTGATCGGCGTCGACGCCGATCCCCCAGACCTTGTTCTGCTTCGCGGCGAGGAGCGCCCCGAGGCCACACCCACCGGCCACCTGGAAGACCGCCTTCGAGCCGGCCGCGATCTGGCCGAGGGCGAGCTCCTTGCACTTCGCCTGGTCGTCCCAATCCTGCGAATAGCCCCATTTCACCTTGATCCCGGGCACGGCGGCGGTGGCACCGGCTCTGTATCCGGCGATGTAGCGGTCGACGGGTGGCTCCTTGAAACCGCCGACGGCGCTGATCGCGTTGCCGCCGGCGCGCTTCGCCGAGAGCGCCGCCAGGTAGCCGACCAGGTAGCCGACCTGCTCCTCGCGGAACAGCAGGCCCTCGACATTCGCAGGAGCACCCTTGAGCGTCGCCTGGTCGACATCGACGATCGCGAACTTCGTGTCGGGGAAGGCCTTCGCTGCTCGCGCGATCGCATCGCCCTGCGCATAGCCGACACCGATGATCAGGTCGTAGTTCTTCCGGGCGAGCGACGTCATGTTCGGGACGTAGTCCGCGGCCGACTTCGACTCGATGACGCGGCCCTGAACCCCGAGCTCCTTCTCGGCGCGCTTGAGCCCGTTGTAGGCGAGCTCGTTGAAGCCGTTGTCGTTGAGCTGCCCGAGGTCGGTGATCAGCCCCACCTTGATGCCGGTGGGCGTGCTCTCGGTGGTCCCGGAGGCCCCGTCGTCGCTCGAGCCACAGGCCGACGCGAGGAGGACGACAGCCGCCAGGAGTGCTCCGGTGATCCCCCATCGAACCCTTCGCGTTGTCATCGTCCGAGCCTTTCGCTAGTTTTTGTCTATGAGTCGCAAACCTCGAGGCGAGTTTATCAGACCGACACAGGTGACCCTCGCCGCGGTGATGCAGGTCCGCGATGGTGTTCTCGAGGCCCTGCTCTGGCAGCGGGCGCTCGACCCCTTCCGCGGCGCCTGGGCCCTACCGGGCGGCGTGCTCGCTGCCAACGAGACGCTCGAAGCGTCGATCAGGCGTCATCTGGCGACCAAGGTCGACCTCGCCGAGGTCGCTCACCTCGAGCAGGTCGCAACGTACGGTGACCCCGAGCGGAATCCCGTGGAGTGGGAGATCGCGACCGCCTACCTCGGTCTCGTGCGACTCGGGGTCGATCCGTCGGTTCCGGAGGACACGGGCTGGCATCCGGTCGACGACCTCCCACCCACGGCCTTCGATCACGGCGCGATCATCCACTCGGCCCGAGAGCGCCTGCACGGCAAGCTGTCGTATTCGAACATCGGGTTCGCTCTCGCTCCCGCAACCTTCACGCTCACCGAGCTACGCGACGTCTACGCGGCCGCGCTCGGCTACGACGTCTCTGCCACCAACCTGAAGCGTGTCCTCGTTCGGCGCGGTGCGATCGCGCCGACCGGTGGCCGCCGTGACCCGGGACGGGCGGGCGGCCGCCCCGCCGAGGAGTTCTCCTTCGCCGGCCAGTCGCTCGAGATCACCGACCCGTTCGTCGCCTTCCGACCACCCGAGCCGTAGTCCGATCCAGCTTGTCCCAGCGTCCGCCGGGCCGATCCCTCAGTCGGTGACGTGAAGCGACTCGACGATGAGTGAGGTGCGATCGCTGCGATATCGGTCGCGTGCGAACTCGACCGGCGTACCGTCGGCGGCGAAGCCAACGCGTTCGACGAGGACGACGGGGACGCCGCGCTTGGCGCCGATCGTCCGGGCGTCCGACGGTCGGGCCGCGGCGGTTTCGAGCCGCTCCACGGCGCGAACGGGCCGCAGGCCGAAGCCGACGTCCATCAGGTCGTACAGGGAACCGGTGAGATCCATGTCCTCGATGTCGGGAAACAGCCTCGCCGGGAATGACGAGCGCTCGACGCCGAGCGGTTTCCCGCCGGCGAGGCGGAGCCGCGCGATGACGACGATGCGCTCGTCTCGGGCAAGCCCGAGGGCCGCAGTCGTACGCTTCCCCGCCGGCTCGACCTCGACCGAGATCACCTCGGCGATACCCGCCCGCGCGTGCCGCCGCAGCGCGGTCGAGAGGCCAGTCACAGCCGGAACAGGCCCCGTCGCGTCCCTGACGAACGTCCCGCCCGAACGGCCGACGACCCGGCGCAGGAGGCCTGCTCGCTCGAGCTCGCCGAGCGCCTGCCGGACGGTCATCCGACTGACCCCGAGCGACGAGGCAAGCTGCCGCTCGGGCGAGAGCCGCATGCCGGGAGCAAGGCGGCCTTCGACGATCGCGGCGGCGATTTGATCCGAGATCACCGCATGGAGCGGCTTCGATCCAAGCGTGAGCTCGAGATTGACGATGTCGTCCATTGGCCCAGCGTAGTGTGGTTGCTGCGGAATTGTCTAGACCGTTGGCAGATCCGGTCTCAGGAGTCGAGCGCAGCGATGAAAGCGGCCGAGGCAGCGGTCGCCTCGAGTCGTTCGAAGTGCTCGTCGGCATACGACGAAAAATCGAAGTCGAGATCGGAGACGGCGCCCTGCACGACGCCCCACATCGCGTCACGAAAGTCGGACATGAACAGCATCAGCTCCAACGCGCGCTCGTCGGCGGCTCGCACCTCCCCGGCGTAGTCGGCGAGCAACGCGTGCCGCTGATCGGCGTCGAGGCCGTGGTTGGTGGAGAAGCTCGCCAGGTCGAAGAAGACGTCGCCCATGCCGGCGTACTCCCAGTCGACGATGCGGATCCTTCGACCGTCGTCGATCAGGTTGTCGTTGAGGAGATCGTTGTGACACGGCCGCTCGGCGAAAACGCCACGCGATCGTTCGATCCGACGTGCCATCTGCCGCGCCCACACGTAGGCGGGCGGTATGGCTACCTCCCTGGCATACGCGGTCGAGCGGTACTCCTCGACGACCCGGAAGGCGTTGAACCGGCGGCCGAGCGACGGCCCGCGGTGGACTGCCTTGAGGGCTCGAGCAACGCGCCGGATCGACTCGACTTCGCGCATCCGCTCGACCGGGCCGACCGTGCCTTCGATGAATCGCGTGACGAGGTACCCCTCTGGCTCGACGAAGCCGACGACCTCCGGGCCGATGCCGACCGCTGCAGCCGCGAGCGACGCCTGGTGCTCGATGCGACGGTCGATCCCGAGCAGGGCCGCGTCGGGTCCGGCGACGCGAAGGACGAAGGACTCGCCGCCGACTTCGACCTTGAAGTTGTGATGGGTGAAGCCTCGACCGAGGACATCGGCACTGGTCTGCTCCCCGGGCCAGACGCGGGCCGCGATGGCTTCGATATCCACGCCTCGATCTTCGCATGAGCCATCCACCCGCGTCGCAGTCCAGGTTTTGTATATGTTTCGGGTATGAAGATCGCAGTGACCGGATCGACGGGCCTGGTCGGGACGGCGCTCTCGTCTGCCCTCACACGGGACGGCCACGACCTCGTCCGTCTCGTCCGTCGCGATTCGACGGAGCCAGGCGAAGCCTCCTGGGACATCGCTGCCGGGACGATCGACGAGGGGGCGCTCGAGGACGTCGACGCGATCGTGCATCTCGCGGGCGAGAACATCGGCCAACGCTGGAGCCAGTCCGTGCGACGGCGCGTCCTCGAGTCGCGCGTCGAGGGCACCCGCCTGATCGCAGAGACGGCGGCAAGGTTGCCCGGCAAGCCGATCCTTCTCTGCGCCTCGGCGACGGGCTACTACGGGAGTCGCGGCGCCGAGGAGCTCGACGAGAGCTCGCCCCGCGGTGACGGCTTCCTCGCCGACGTCGTCGAGCAGTGGGAGGCCGCGGCGGAGCCCGCTCGAGCGGCCGGGCTCCGGGTCGTCCACCTGCGGCAAGGGTTCATCGTCGCGAAGCACGGGGGCGCCCTGCAACGCATGCTGCTCCCGTTCAAGCTCGGCGTCGGGGGCAAGGTCGGGAGCGGTGAGCAATGGTGGAGCTGGGTCGCCCTCGACGATGCCGTTGCCGCCTACCTCTTCGCCCTCGAGCAGCCGCTCGAAGGCCCGGTCAACGTGACCGCCCCGCAGACGGGAACGAACGCGGACTTCACGAGGGCGCTGGGACGCGCGCTCCACCGGCCCGCGATCCTGCCGGCTCCGGCCTTCGCGATCCGGCTCGCGTTCGGGGAGATGGGCACGACGATGCTCCTCGAGGGCCAGCACGTCGTCCCGGCGAAGCTCCTCCGCTCGGGATTCGCCTTCGGCTACCCCGACCTCGACTCCGCGCTCGCCCGGGCGCTTTCGGACTCCGCCTGACCGCGGAGGCGCAGCTCGAAGCGCCGTCACCGGTAGGCGTACGGCGGTACGCTCGAGGTCGTGAGTGACCAGCCTGATGTCATCGTCGTCGGGGGCGGCGTCGCAGGTCTCGCCTGCGCCCGCTCGCTGATCGCGTCCGGACGCACGCCGCTCGTGCTCGAGCGCTCCGACGCCGTCGGGGGAAGGGTGCGCACCGACTCGTTCGAGGGATTTCTGCTCGATCACGGGTTTCAGGTTCTCCCGACTGCCTATCCCGAGGCGCGCTCCGTACTCGACTACGGAAGGCTCGAGCTCGGCGAGCTCTCGCGCGGAGCGATTATCCGGGCCGACGGACGCTTCCGCCGACTCGCCGATCCGCGCCAGTCACCTGTCCGCGGCGTTCGGGCACTCGCCGGTGGCGTCGTCGGCGTACGCGACGGCGCGGCGATCCTGAAGCTCCTGCGCGGGTCGGGCGACGAGACGACGGCCGCCGATGCCCTCCGACGTGCGGGCGTCTCTCGCGCGACGACCGAGCGCTTCTTTGCCCCGTTCCTGCGCGGCATCTTTCTCGAACACCAGCTGACGACGTCCAGCCTGTTCCTCGATTTCGTGTTGAAGGCATTCGCGGACGGCCCTGCGGCACTCCCGGCGGGCGGCATGGGGTCGATCGCGAGCCAGCTCGCGGAAGGGATCGACGTTCGCACCGGAGCGGCGGTGGCGACCGTCGGCCCACATGCCGTCTCGCTCGAGACCGGCGAGCAGCTCCGTGCCGCGGCCGTGGTCCTCGCAACGGCGGGCATCGTCGACGAGCCGGCCCACGGCTGGAACGGCGTCACCTGCATCTACTACGACGCTCCAGCAACGCCGATTCCCGGCCCATGGCTCGTCGTCAACGGCGAAGGCGGGCCAATCAACAATCTCTGCGTGCCGAGCGAGGCGGCACCCGGCTATGCCCCACCCGGACGCTCGCTCGTCTCCGTGACGGTCCTCGGTGCCCGCGAGCCCGACCTCGATGTCGTCGGTGCCCAGCTTCGAGCCTGGTTCGGTACGCGCGTGAGCGAGTGGCGCCACCTCCGGACGTATCGGATCCCACGGGCACTGCCCTCCTATCCCGTCGGCGGCTTCGCTCCACAGTCGGTTCGCCTCGCCGACGGCCTCTACGCATGCGGCGACCATCGCGAGCACCCGTCGCTCAACGGCGCGCTCCGCTCGGGCCGCCGCGCCGCGGAAGCGGTGCTCGCAGACAGCGACTAGCTGTACCCCGGCCGGGATCTGCGATATCCTGCTCCCGCAAGATCGTCCCCGACCGAGGAGGTTCATCGATGCTTGCCATAGCTGCCTCCACTTGCCGCGTCGCGCGGTCCGTCGGCTAGTCCGGACACTCTCCGAGCTCCCGAACAGACCTCGTCGACGGACGCGCAGTCCCGCGCGCCGCTTTCATGGTCCCGAGGACGAAAGGAAGTTTCCGCTTGCCCGAACTCGAATCGCTCGGCTGGAACGCCCGGCTGAGCACGCTATACGAACCGTTCGACAGCGACGACGTCGTCGCCGGACGGGTGTCGGTTCAACACCGAGGTGCTTACGACGTTCTCACCGTCCACGGAGAGCTGCGTTGCGACGTCCCACGGCGCCTCGTTCACGAGGCGGCGACGACGGCCGACCTTCCCGTCGTCGGGGATTGGGTCGTGGTCTCTCCCCGGCCCGACGACGCAACGGGAACGATCACCGCGGTCCTGCCCCGCTTCACCAAGTTCTCGCGCAAGACGGCGTGGCAGGCGACGGAGGAGCAGGTGCTGGCAACCAACATCGACGTCGCCTTCCTCGTCGCCTCGATGAACGAGGACCTCAGTCTCCGTCGTCTCGAGCGCTATCTGATCCTCGCCTGGGAGAGCGGCGCCCGACCGGTCATCGTCCTGACGAAGGCAGACCTGCACGAGACACCCGAGGCCGTGGTGGCAGAGGTCGAGACCATTGCCGGCGGGGTGCCCGTCATCCCGATCTCGAGCAAGACGGGCGTCGGACTCGACGACGTCCGTGCCCAGCTCTCGATCGGCCTGACGGCCGTGCTCCTCGGTTCGTCGGGAGTCGGCAAGTCGACGCTCGTCAACACGCTCGCCGACGAGGAGCTTCTCGCGACCCAGGAGATTCGGGACGACGGCAAGGGCCGCCACACAACAACGCGTCGCGAGCTCATCACACTCCCCGGAGGGGCTCTCGTCATCGACACCCCGGGCATCCGCGAGCTCCAGCTCTGGGTTGCTGACGAGGGCATCGACGAGGCCTTCGAGGATGTCACCGCGCTGTTCGCCTTGTGCAAGTTCTCGGATTGCGCCCACGATCGCGAGCCGGGGTGTGCCGTGCACGCCGCGCTCGACGATGGCTCGCTCCCCGGCGAGCGCTGGGAGAGCTACCTCAAGCTCCAGGCCGAGCTCGAGCACCTCGACCGGAAGCTCGACAAGCGGGCAGCATCCGCGGCCCGCAAGAAGTGGATCGCAGTCTCGCGCGAGGCGCGGGAGAACATGCGACTGAAGGGGAACCGCTAGTTGCCTCGACCATGACCGGAGCCGGGGTGAGCCCCGAACGGCCTCACCCCGGCTCCGGTCTCGCACGGTCCGACTCAGGGCGTCTTCACGTTCGCCGCACCGGGCGTCGGTGTCGTCGTGAAGACCCAGTCGGCGGCCGCGTCGTCGGTGTCCGCCCCGTCCGGGATCCGGGCGAGCGTGCCCTCGACCGTGTTCGAGTCGGCAACGTTGACCGGAAGCATCGTTCCCTCGACGAGGTCGAACACCTTCGAGCCGATCGTCGCAGCCGTGATCGCACCCTCGTAGCTGAGCGCGTCGATCAACACGCCCTTGCCCGTGTCGACGAGCGCGAGGCCGTCGGGTGCACCGTTCTGTGGGTCGACGTCGATCACGAACCTCGCCCCTGCGGCAAGGCTGCCCGTCAGCGTCTTCCGTCCGTACTCGGCTCCGTCGCCGCCGTCGACGAGAACGAGAGCGACGCCCTCCAACGATGCAGCCGTCGTGCCGGTGTTCTCGATCTCGACGAACCCACCCGTATCGGCGCCGACCTGGTCGTAGTCGACCTCGTTGATGACGAGCCGCGAGCTCCCTGCGGGTGGTGGCGGTGCGGTTCCGGTCTCGCACGTCAGCGTGATCAGATCGGTGGCCGTCGAGCCGACGTCGACCTGCCCCGTCTCGCCGTCGAACGTCTTGCAGGCGGTTCCGTCCAGCGCGTCGACGGAGACCAACCCGCCGCCGGAGTCGCCCTTAGGGCCAGCCGGGCCGGCCGGGCCGGCGGGTCCTGCCGGCCCTTCGGGACCAGCCGGGCCGAGGCTGCCCTGCGTGTCCCACGCGAGCGGAACCTCGTTGCTCTTGCAGCCGCTCGAGTCGAGCACGATGCGCACGAGCCCGTGCCGGAGGTTCCGGCACGCCTCGATCTTGGTCGGCGTGTCCCCGGCCGCAGTCGCATATGCAACGACGCCTGCGAAGGCCACCATCACCACGCCTGCCACGGCCATCATCTGCCTGGTCACATCCATCCTCCTTCGGTCGTGTTGGATAGACCGGAAGAAGTACGGCGAACGCGAGTCGGCGGCTAGTGTCCGTTCGGGACAGGCGCGGCAAAAGCCGCTATTTCAAGCGGCTATGTGGAACGATCGGCGCTGTCTCGGCACGAACCGCCTGGCCGCTACCGGAGCCAGGGAGCGTCGGAGCCCGTGTCGATCCCGTAGCGCTCGATCGCCTCCTGCACGAGCGTCGGAGCGATCGCACCGTCGTCGGCAAGCCCCTTGAGCGCCGTCACGGCGACGTGGAACCGATCGACCTCGAAGAACTGCCGCAGCTTGACGCGGTAGTCGCTTCGCCCGAATCCGTCGGTGCCGAGGACCGAGTAACGCCCTCTCACGAACGGGCGGATCTGATCGGCGAACGACCTCAGATAGTCGGTTGCGGCAACGTACGGCCCTGCGCGACCGGCGAATGCCTGCTCCACGAACGGCATCCGCTGTTCCTCGGTCGGATGGAGCCGATTCCACCGCTCGACCTCGAGCCCGTCCCGCCGAAGCTCCGTGAAGCTGGTCACGCTCCAGATGTCCGAGGCGATGCCGAAGTCCGCCTCGAGCAGATCGGCGCCGGCGATGACCTCGCGCAGGATCGCCCCCGAGCCCAGCAGCTGCACGCGGGGACCCTCGCCGACCCCTTCGCGAAGGAGGTAGATGCCCCGCAGGATGCCCTCCTCGGAGCCCGGCGGCAGCGCGGGCTGAACGTAGTTCTCGTTCATCACGGTGAGGTAGTAGAAGACGTCCTCCTGCTCCTCGCACATCCGCCGGAGCCCGTCACTCACGATCACGGCGAGCTCGTAGCCGTACGTGGGATCGTAGGCTCGGCAATTCGGGACGACGGACGCGAGCAGGTGCGAGTGCCCGTCCTCGTGCTGAAGCCCTTCCCCGTTGAGCGTCGTTCGCCCGGCAGTCGCGCCGATCAGGAAGCCACGTGCCCGGCTGTCGCCCGCTGCCCACGCGAGGTCGCCGATCCGCTGGAAGCCGAACATCGAGTAGAAGATGTAGAAGGGCACCATCGCCACGCCGTGATTCGCGTACGAGGTCGCAGCGGCGATCCAGGACGAGAAGGCGCCGGCCTCGTTGATTCCCTCCTGCAGGATCTGCCCGTGCTCGTCCTCGCGGTAGAACATGAAATCCTCGGAATCCTCGGGCTGGTAGAGCTGTCCGACCTGCGAGAAGATGCCGAGCTGGCGGAACATGCCCTCCATCCCGAACGTCCGTGACTCGTCGGGCACGATCGGCACGATCCGCTCGCCCATCGCGGGATCACGAACCAGCGTGTTGAGGATCCGGACGAATGCCATCGTTGTCGAGTTCTCGCGCTCGCCGCTCCCCTCGAGCACGGTCTCGAACGGTTCGGGTGTCGGAAGAGGCTCGGCGTCGTCGTGGCGTGCCGGCAGGCTGCCGCCGAGCGCGGCGCGGCGCTCGAGGAGATAGCGCAGCTCCGGGCTCTCCTCCGAGGGCCGGTGGAAGAACGCGCCCGTCGCCTCCGCGTCGGTGAGCGGCAGGCCGAGACGGTCGCGGATCGCGAGGCGCGCCTCCTCGTTCATCGCCTTCTGCTGGTGGGTGATGTTGCGTCCCTCACCCGCCTCGCCCATCCCGTAGCCCTTGATCGTCTTCGCGAGGATCACCGTCGGCTGCCCGTTCGCCTGCATCGCCCGCGCGTATGCGGCATACACCTTCTGCGGGTCGTGACCCCCGCGCCGAAGCTCCCAGATCTGCTCGTCGGTCCAGTCTTCCACCATTGCGCGCGTTTCCGGGTACTTGCCGAAGAAGTGCTCGCGCACGTAGGCGCCGTCCTTCGACTTGAACGTCTGATACTCGCCGTCGACGGCCTCTTCCATGCGGAAGTGGAGCCACCCCTCGGTGTCGGCTTCGAGCAGCGGGTCCCAGCCGGAGCCCCAGATGACCTTGATCACGTTCCAGCCTGCACCCGTGAAGTTGGTCTCGAGCTCCTGGATGATCTTGCCGTTGCCGCGCACGGGGCCGTCGAGCCGCTGCAGGTTGCAGTTGATCACGAAGACGAGGTTGTCGAGCTTCTCGCGGCCGGCGAGCGAGATGGCGCCCATCGACTCCGGCTCGTCCATCTCGCCGTCGCCCATGAACGCCCACACCTTGCGGTCGCCGGGATCGACGACCCCACGTGCGGCGAGGTACTTCATGAACCGCGCCTGGTAGATCGCCATCAGCGGCCCGAGGCCCATCGAGACCGTCGGGAACTGCCAGAACTCGGGCATCAGCCAGGGATGCGGATACGACGACAGGCCGCCACCGTCGACCTCGCGCCGGAAGCGGTGGAGCTGCTCCTCGCTCAGCCGTCCTTCGAGAAAGGCGCGGGCGTAGATTCCCGGTGACGAGTGACCCTGCATGTAGACGAGATCGCCGCCGTGATTTCCGGATCGTGCGCGCCAGAAGTGGTTGAAGCCGACCTCGTAGAGCGTCTCGGCGGACTGGTAGCTCGCGATGTGCCCGCCCAGCTCGGTGGATTCGGCATTCGCCTGCAGCACGATCGCGATCGCGTTCCAGCGGACGAGCGCCGTCGCGAGTGGCTCCAGGTCGGGGTCTCCGGGAAATGCGGGCTCCTCGTCGACGCGGATCGTGTTGACGTAGGGCGTGCTCAGCCCCGCCGAGACCTTGACCCCGTATTCCTGTGCATGGTCGATAGCCTGGTCGAGCAGGTACCCCATACGCTCCCTGCCGTCCGTCTCGACGACGGCGTCGACGGAGTCGAGCCACTCCCGGGTCTCGACGGGATCGGTATCGGGGAGATCCGGTGTCATCGCCTGCAGCGTAGTCGAGCCGTTCCCCGCTCTGCCGCCAGATACCCTGCCCGGCGATGTCGACGGGAGAGAACAGCAGAAACCCCTGACGCGAGGGCGGCGAGCGCCGAGCGGTTGCGCCTTGCGACGGAGATCCTCGAGTCGGTCGCCGGCGACCGCGGGCTTCTCGGCGCGCTCTCGGTCGAGGAGCGCACTCGACTGCTCACCGCTGCCGCGAACGTCTTCAATCCGGACGCCGCGCAACGGCGCCGTTACACGAAGGCGAAGCGCAAGGAGGAGCGCGACGCGAGCATCCGCGCCGACGAATCGCTGCTCGCCGACACGGGCATCCGCGTGCTCCGCGAGAAGCCGGTGTTCACGACACCGAACGTCTACCCGCCGAAGCAGCTCGAGGAGGCAGGAGACTCCGCCGCTCGTGCGACCACCGACGAGCAGCATTGCTACATCTGCAAGGGGCCGTACCGGGAGCTGCATCACTTCTACGACCAGATGTGCCCGCCGTGTGCCGCGTTCAACTACGCGAAGCGCTTCGAGACGACCGACCTCTCCGGGCGCGTCGCCGTGCTCACCGGCGGCCGTGTCAAGATCGGCTACCAGGCGGGGATCAAGCTGTTGCGCGCCGGCGCGCACGTCGTCGTGACGACGCGCTTTCCACGCGACTCGGCCACCCGATACGCTCAGGAGCCCGACTTCGACGAGTGGCGGGACCGCCTCGAGATCTTCGGCCTCGATCTCCGGCACACCCCGAGCGTCGAGGCGTTTTGCCACCACCTGCAGGAGACGCACGACCGCCTCGACTTGATCATCAACAACGCGTGTCAGACCGTCAGGCGACCGCCGGACTTCTACCGCCACATGATGGACGCCGAGCTCGCATCCGAGGGAGGCCTGCCCGACGAGCTGCAGCGCCTGCTCGGCGACTACTCGGGGCTCCGCCGGTACGACATGCTGGAAGGCGACGTTCCCGTCCTCGCAGATTCCGCACCGGCGGTGCTCGAAGCGGCGGCCTCCGCCGCACTCTCGCAGGTGCGGCTGCTTCCGGAGGAGGCGCGTGACCAGGGCCACCTGTTCCCCGAAGGCAAGCTCGATCAGGACCTGCAGCAGGTAGACCTCCGCGACCGCAACTCGTGGCGCTTTCTCCTCGCCGAGGTCTCGACGATCGAACTCCTCGAGACGCAACTGGTCAACGCCGTCGCGCCGTTCGTGCTCAATGCACGCCTGAAGCCCCTGATGCTCCGAACGTCGAACCGCGACAAGCACATCGTCAACGTCTCGGCCGTCGAGGGGCAGTTCTACCGACGCTTCAAGACGACCCGCCATCCGCACACGAACATGGCGAAAGCGGCGCTGAACATGATGACGCGCACCTCCGCCACCGACTACCACGGTGACGGCATTCACATGAACAGCGTCGATACGGGCTGGGTGACCGACGAGGACCCGTTGCATATCGCCGAGCAGAAGACCGCCGAGCACCGCTTCCAGCCGCCGCTCGACATCGTCGACGGAGCGGCGCGCATCGTCGACCCGATCGTGGACGGGATGAACACCGGCGAGCACATGTGGGGAAAGTTCCTGAAGGATTACCGGCCGACCGACTGGTGATCGAGGCCGCTACGTTGCAACCGTGATCCCCAGAGCATCGACCAGTGCGCTCGTCGAGGCGGTCGGAGGCCTCGCAGACGCGGCGATCGACCGCGTACTCGTGACGGGCGAGCGCGTGACCTCGGCCGCCGAGGGTCGTCGTCTCCTCGCCGGCGAGGAGGAAACAGAGGCCCTAGCCGACAACATCCAACGTGTCGTCGTGCTTGCCGTTCCCGTTGTCCGGACCGTCGCCCGAGGCGCGCGGTTCACACGCGTGCCGTGGGTGATGGTTGCCTCGACGACGGTCGCTGTCGGCCTCGCAGTCCGGACGGGCGTCCGTGAGCTCCAGGTCCTCACCGCGCTCGTCGCCTACCGCCTCGAGACGGTGACACGGGCTCCTGCCGACCCGGCTCTCGTGAGGCGCGTCGCCGTCGCGCTCTATCTCGACGCGAAGCACGAGCCCGACCTCGGGGACTCCATCCGCCTTCCCCGGCTGACCCGCAAGTGGGTGCTGAGCGGCGCCCTCGGGCGGAACACCTCGAAGCAGACGGCGAAGGCCCTCGCCGCGGCCGAGAAGCTCGACGCCCGGGCCGTGCTCGCACGCTGGGCGAAACGTTGACGCGTCGGCTCCCGGCGTACGGTTGGTCCGATTTCGACCAGGAGGTCGTCCAGGGTCTCGTCGAGAACGATCCGAGGTTCATCGATCGACGTGCGAACGGCTGGATCGCGAGCCCGCTCGCCGGGCAGTACGACAACAAGCTGCCGTGGACGGACGGCAACTTCAAGAAGGGCAGCGTGCCGTGCGGCGATCCACCTGCGAGCTTTCGCGCGGCCCCGACGTACGTCCTCGAGCGCCCGCTCGACAACGTGATCGCCGGTCGCGACCTGATCGCAGACGCGATTGCCGGTCGCTTCGGGACCGTCGAGGCAACCCGACTCGGGAACGAGAACAGCACTGGCGCATTGACATGGAACGTGTTCAGGTCGCTCCAGGAAGCCGGCTCTCTGAACCACGCCGTCCGCACCCTCGTCGATCTCGATACCGACGACGAGCCGGAGCTCTTCGTCTGGGGCCGCCGGATCACGAGCGAAAGCTGGACTACGTCCAACGAGTTGGCATCGGCTCTCTCGGCGCTCGACGAAGGAGCCGGCCAGCGCACCGAGCCCGACGTGTGCCTGCACGTTCCGGGTTGGGCGTGGCTCGTGATCGACGCGAGCTTCGGCCCGAAGCCAGACACCGTCGCGGACGCCGTGAGGGTCGAGGCCCTCCTCGACCAGTATTCCCGCACGTGTCCCGGGCTCTTCGACGAGGAGGCGATCCGTGGCAGGAGATTGCGGGACATCCCGCCGCTTCTTCTCCGCACCATCGCTCTCGCACACCTGCTCCGTGGACAGGGGGAGCGGGCGCTTGCCGTCGCGCTCGTGCGGGAGAACGACCCGGCAGACGTCGAGCGGAAGGTCTCCCGCTGCCTTGCCTCCACAGCCGAGGTCGGCTTTCGTCGCGGCACCTGGGAGTCCATCTACCGGGGGCTCGACCGTCACGAGCCGCGCCTCGGGCCGCTGCGCGCGTACCTGGAGGACAAGAGCTTCGGCCTTCGCCCCGCGTTCGCTCTCCCGTCGGAGGCTGGGGAGGGATGAACCAGGCTCAGCCGAGCTGGCGGTAGGCCCGCGCGAGGCGGGCGGGCGAGACGCCGAGACGGTAGAGGAGCTTGATCGACGCCACGGTTGCAAAGGTGCGCACCTCGCCATGTGCGCGTTGGCGACGGGCCGAGGTGACCACCATCTCCGAGACCACGACGAAGCGGCCGACCCCGCGCAGACGCTGAACCAGGTCGTAGTCCTCCATGATCGGGAGGCACCGGTAACCGCCGACCCGCGCCCACGCCTCGCGACGGACGAAGATCGCCTGGTCGCCGTAGACGCCGCGGTGGAAGGGTCGATACAACGAGGCCGCGAGCCTTGCAAGCCTCGGCCGGCCGTCAAAGCCGAGGCTGAACGCCCCTCCGACGGCATCTCGGAGAGCGCGCTCGATCGCGTCGCAGGCACCGCTCGGGAGCCTGGTGTCGGCGTGGAGGAACAGCAGCACGCCCCCGCTTGCCACGGCGGCACCGGCGTTCATCCCGTCGGCGCGGTTGCCTCGCATCTCGACGACCTGCGCCCCGGCGGCCGCGGCGCGCTCCACCGTGCGGTCTCCGCTGCCGCCGTCGGTGACGATGATCTCGCAGTCGCCGAGCATCTCGCGGGCGGCGTCGATCGCTGCCGCGATCCCGGCCTCCTCGTCGAGTGCGGGTATGACGACCGAGATCACCGTCTGGCCCGCCAGGCGTCGACCGACAACCTGCTGCCTGCCGGAGTGGCGAGCACGACGGCGGAGATCGCGATGAACATCACGTACGTCCAGATCCATTCATGCGGTGCCCGGACGACGAGCAACGTAATCGCAATCGCCTGTGCAAGGCCGAGCGCTGCGCCGAACCGCGTCCAGAGCCCGAGCAGCAGCAGCACCCCGGCGGTGAGCTCGACGAGGAAGACGAGCCAGCCGAACACCGTGAAGTGCGGTATCAGGACGCTGTCGGCGATGTCCCGCAAGGGGGCGACGACCGCGTACTCCCTCGCCCTCTCGAAGTTGTAGAGCAGGCCTTCGGGGTCACTCTTGCCGAAGTCGGGAGGCAGCTTCCAGCTCAGGTTCGCGAGCCAGAGGACGCCGAGAAGGATCCGCAGCCCTGCGACGGCATAGAGTGTCCTGCTCAGCTCTCCTGCCGAGACGGCCGATCCACTGTTCCCGCTCAAAACAGCGGCTGCCCGGTCAGCGACTTGCC
>CAWBYH010000002.1:0-295056 GCA_963792995.1 uncultured Thermoleophilia bacterium
TGCCGCGTGCCGCGATCGTCGGAAACCTCGTGCTCGATGTCGTCGCGGGCGCGCCCGAGCAGCCCGGCGGTGCGGTCTGGTACTGCGCTCGCGCCCTCGCGCGGATCGCGCCCGAAGCCGACGTCGTGCTCGTCTGCCGATCGGCCGCTGCGGATCGCGACGCGATCGTGCCCGGCCTCGAGAGGTTCGGCTTCCCGGTTACCTGGCGGCCTGCAGAGCGCACGACGCGTTTCTCGTTCCACTACGAGGGCAACCAGAGGGTCATGCGCGTCGATGCGCTCGGGGATCCCTGGACGCCGGCCGATATCGAGGGCTGGGTCGGGGTCGAGATCGACGATGCTCCGTGGGTCATCGTCGGGGCCCTCACCCGCAGCGACTTCCCGCTCGAGACGTTCGCCGCTCTGACGGCGCGTGGCCACCGACTCGTCGTCGATGCCCAGGGACTCGTTCGTCACGGTCGAGTCGGCCCCCTGATCAGCGACGGCTCGCTCGACAGGCGAATCCTCCGTCACATCACGGCCCTCAAGCTGAACGACGAGGAGGCCGTCGATCTCTGCGGCGGCATCGACGAGGAATCGCTTCGCTCTCTCGGCATCCCCGAGATCGTGCTCACGCTCGGATCGGAGGGGGCGCTGATCATCTCGGGTGAGGTCACCACCCGTGTCGATGCCGTGCCGGTCGACGGCCCGGTCGACCCGACCGGAGCGGGTGACTCGTTCCTCCTCTCGTATGCGGTCGCGCGTCAGGGTGGGAAGGAACCGAACGAAGCCGGCTTGATCGCGAGCAGGTTCGTCTCCACGATCATCGCGCGCTGATGGTTGCGAGGATCGCAACGGCGCTCGGGTGCGTGGTCGTCGACATCGAGACGGGGAAAGCCGACCTTGTGGACGACGCACCACCGATCGCAGGGCGAGCCGATGTCTCGCTGCCACTCCTCATCGCCTCCGACCAGGTAGGGGAGCGCATCGTCGCGGTCGTCGACCGCCGGCCGCCCCTCGTGATCTCGGACGACGAGGGACGGACATGGATCGAGGCAGGAGGTGGGCTTCCAGCCGGAGCCGCGGTCGCGATTCATCCGGACGACCGCGACGTCCTGCTCTTCGCGTCCGAGACGCGCCTCTTCGTCTCGGAGGACGGGGGACGGTTCTGGCGCGCCCTCGACGTCGAGCTGATCGCCATCAGAGCCGTCGCTTTCTCGTAGGCTGGGAGTCCACGACGACCACGGAGGGACGAATGAGCGGCCTGGACGATCTGGTCAAGGGCATCAACGGCAGCGGAGGCGGCGGGCTCGGCGACCTGCTGGGTGGGCTCGCTGGGGGCGCCGGCTCCGGCGGAGGCCTCGAGGACATCGTCGGCGCGCTGACGGGAGGCGACGGAACGGAAGGTCGCAACGGCGGCATGGGCGGTCTCCTCGGATCACTCCTCCCCGCGCTCGGCGGAATGCTCGCGGGTGGTGGGCTGCAGCAGATTCTCTCCGGCTTCCAGGCAAACGGTCGAGCGACCGAGGCCGACTCGTGGCTCGGCACCGGCGCCAATCAGCCCGTCAGCGGCGACGACGTACGCAAGGCCGTCAGCTCCGAGGAGCTCGCAAAGGTCGCGGCGAAGCTGGGGGTTTCGACGGACGAGGCAGCGGATGCACTCGCTCAGATCCTCCCGGGTGTCGTCGACAGGGTGTCGCCCGACGGACACCTCGCCTCGGACGGCGAGCTCGAGTCGGCTTTCGAGGCGCTCGAGCGGTCAGGAGGAGCGCAGGCGCCTGGCTGAAGCCCGGGCGACAGGCTGAAGCCTGCCTTGCCTACGGCAGGCGGAACTCCCCGCGGGCGACCGTGACTGCCTGCCCGCCGACCTCGACGCGGTCGATCAGTCCGCCCCCGCCCCCCGCCCGTGCGTAGAGCGTGGACGGCCGACCGATGGCGGTGCCCTGCGAGATCACGATCTCGTCGCCGAAGCCGATCTTCCCGTGCCGGGCGAGATGGCACGCGATCGGGCCGGCAGCCGAGCCGGTGGCAGCATCCTCGCCGCCTTCCCAGAACATCCGTGTCGTCCAACGAGCACCGGAGCCGGCGAAGCAACTCACCCCGGTGACACCGAGCGCGGCAATCTCGGCAGTGACCGGCCGCAGCTTCGCGACCTCGTCCTCGGAATCGAGGGCGACGAGGATGTGGCGCGCGCCGTTGTCGTAGAGCTCGATCGGGAAGGCCGCACGCTCCACGCCGAGGGTCGCGAGGAGCGCCGCACTCCCGGGGACCTCGTGGATCGAGGGGACGGGCTGCTCCATCCGGCCGAACACGATCCGCCCGGACTGGTCTCGCTCGAGCTCGACGGGGACGATCCCGGAGCCGGTCTCGATGTTGATCACGCCGAGCTGCATGGGAGCGGCGAGGACGAACGCCGTCCCGAGGGTCGGGTGGCCCGCGAACGGGAGCTCGAACGTCGGCGTGAAGATCCGGATCTTCACGTGGCCGCCAGCCTCGGGCGAGAGAACGAATACGGACTCGCTGAACCCGACCTCGAGGGAGAGCGCCTGCATCGTCCCGGCATCGAGGTCCCTCGCGTCGGTGAAGACGGCGAGCTGGTTTCCGGCGAGCGGCGTGTCGGTGAAGACGTCTGCGATGACGTAGCGGAGATCTCGCATCGACCGATCCTATGCGCCGGGGCGCGCCCAGTCTGCCGGCACGTCGGAGCCGCCCTCCTCGCTCACGCGCGCACCGAAGCGCACGAAGGTCGGGGTCGGCACGACCTTGCCGGCGACGAGCGCCTCGCCCTGCCTGAACCCCGTCGCCCGGGCGAGCAGGCTCGGCGGCACGAAGGAGAAGACCTCGGTGAGGTGGCCGACGTCGGCGACGGAGTTCATGCGCATGAGAAGGAGGTTGTCGCACTGCGAGACGATGTTCTCGTGCACCTTCTGCGGCCGCTGGGTCGAGAGGAGGAGGTAGAGGCCGAACTTCCGCCCCTCGGCTGCGATCTTGATCGCGGTCTCGGTGGCGAGGAACTGCAGCCCGCCCTCGGGCAGGTGGGGGCAGACGTTGTGCGCCTCGTCGATGACGACGAGCAACGGACGCCGTTCCGCCCTGCGCTCCCAGAGGCGCGAGAGGACGGCCTGGGCGACGAGGGTCTTCTCGGTCGGCGTGCCGAGCGTGCCGATGTCGACGACGAGGCAGCGCCAGTCGTCTCGGTCGAGGTCCTCGAGCACGGTGCCCGCCTGCTGTCTCGCCCAGACGCCGTAGCGGTCGACGCCGAGGTTGCGGATCCTGCGGATCAGCCGATCGAGGCCCTCACTGCCGGGCTCCGTGCTGCCGGAGGCGATTGCCTCGTAGGCCGTCGAGCCCGGGCCATCTGCGAGCGCGCGCAGCAGCTCGTCGTACTCCTCGGAATCGCGGATCGGGTCGAGCTGGAGAACGCTCGCGTACGCGGCGCCGTCGAGCTCCGGGAAGCGGAGCCGAAGCCTGTCGTCTCCCACCGCGGTCGGCGAGCGAACGAGGATCGACGGCGCGAGCGCCTCGAGCCGCGCCGCGAGCGTCGGATCGGCGCCGGCACGGGGTTCGGGCAGGCGGATGAAGTCGGAGTTAGGGTCGATCACGACGATCCGGAGCTCCGTATCGAGTAGGAGTTGCTCGAGGACGACGCCGAGCGAGTACGTCTTGCCGGAGCCCGACTGGCCGCAAAGGAACGTGTGCCGATCGAAGCCGCCGGCATCGAGGAGGGCGGGAACGACCTCGCCCCGGCCGACGATCACCGTCCCGATCGCGAGCTGGGTCGTGTCGCTTCGGCGACGCGAGACGTCTGCAACCTCGGGGCCGGTCGCATCCTCGATCCGCGCATCGACGAACGGGGCGCCGTCGCCGGAGAGCACGACGCCGGTTCCCTCGACGATCCGCACCTGCACCCGTGCCTGGAGGTCGAGCGCGCCTTCACCGGAGAGGCTCTCTCCGTCGACCGTGGCCCCGACCTCGGGGCCGTCGCGCGTGACGAGCTCCTGCGTGATCAGCTGGCCGAGTCGGCGCTCATCGCCGTCGACGAGGGCCACGAAGCCCCCCGGCGGCGGCACCGTGCTCCCGATCGCAGTCTGGTAGCTGAAAGAACGGCCGTCCATCGAGACCGCCGCAGCGGGGATGGCCTGCTCGAACCGTCGTCGCAGGTCGCGAAAGCGCCCGATGGCGCCGCCGAGGTCGTCAGGGAGCTGGGTGCTCATGCCGAGACGCTACCCGCTCGGCCTCGACCCACTTCGAGTGGTGCTTCTTCGCCCATGCCTCGTCGACCTCACCCGTCGTCATCCCGCGCAACGCGTGACGCGTGGTCGGGTGGATGAGAGCGAGGTAGAGGTGCCCCACGAGCAGGGCGATCGAGGCGAACGTCAGCGCATCGTGCACGGTGCCGGTGCCAGCGAAGATGAATCTGTGGTCGCGCTCGCCGAGCCAGAGGAAGAAGCCCGAGAGCGCGAAGAGCAGCGCGAACGCGATCGTGAGCAGCGCGTTGATCTTCTGACCCGCGTTGAAGCGCCCCTGCGGTGCCCGCCGGCCACGGAGCCAACGGCGGTCGTCGCGGTCGATGGTCTCGATCTCGCGCCAGTCCTCGGCCAGGCGCTTGCGATTGCCCACGATCAGGATCACGACGAGCGCGATCGCCCACGCGACGGCAACGAGGAGGTGGACGTTCTTGACGAGATGCCGACGGGAGATGAGCGTCGAGAGCGCCGGCAGGTAGAGGATCATCCCCGTCGTGAGGAGGGCGAAGAATGCCGAGGCGTGCATCCAGTGCAGGACGCGCTCGGTGACGGTGAAGCGCTTGATCCGCGCGGCCGGAGTCGGGCGGCTCAGGGTCTCGTCGGCGAGCGCCGGGTCAAGCAGAGAGGCCATTGGAGTTCCCGAGCCACGCGTCGACGTCGTACCCGTTGTTCTCCCAGTAACCGCGCTTCGGCTCGACGCCGAGCTCGATCCGGTTGACCCACTTGACGCTCTTGTAGCCGTACATCTGCGGCATCACGAGGCGAACCGGAGCGCCGTGGGGCCGCGAGATCGGCCCGCCGTCCATCTCGTAGGCAAGCATCACATCCGGGAGGAGGGCCTGCTCGAGGGTGAGCGAGTCCTCGTAGGGCGACTCCGCGGAGACGAAGTTGAGGGCGGCCACGCTCGGTCTCGCGCCCGCGCGCTCGAGCAGGTCGCCGAGGCGGACTCCCGCCCACTGGACGCCCGAGACAGACCACCCGGTGACGCAGTGGAAGTCGGAGAGCTGCTCGGCCCGCGGCATCTCCTTGAGGTCCGCGAGCGAGTAGCTCGTTGCTGCATCGACGAGGCCGGTGACGTCGAGCCGGTACGTGGCAGGGTCGAAGGTCGGCATCGAGGAGCCGACCGTGTAGATCCTCCAGCCGGAGGTCGGGACGATGTTCGAGACCGTCTTCGGGACGACGCTGTCCAGTAACCCCGTCGCGTCCTTGGCGAAGAAGAGGCCGGCGGCGCCGAGCCCGACGATCCCGAGGAAGCCGGCTCGCCCGATAGTGCGATCGTTCATGGACAAGTTGTAGCGCGTCTTCCTTACGCTGGTCTTACGGAGGGTGAACCGCCGGTTGCGCCTATCCTGCCGAACGATGCGCGTCTACCTCTGCCGACATGCCCTGGCGGCCGCGGGCGACCCCGACGAGCTGCGGGCGCTGATCCCGGAGGGCCTAGACCAGGCTCGCGCGCTCGGCGACGCCCTCGCGACCCATCCAGATCCGCCGGTGCTCGTGCTCTCGAGCCCCCTGCTCCGCGCCCGGCAGACGGCCGACGCAATTGCGAGCGCCGTCGGGGTGCCTCTGCAGATCGCCGACGAGCTCGCGCCCGGCGCAACGCTCGAGACGCTGACACGCCTGCTCGACGGCATTCCCGGGCCGCTTGCGGTCGTCGGACACCAGCCCGACTGCTCCGAGATCGCCTACGCGCTCACCGGGAGAGATCCCGGGTTCCCGGTTGCCGGAATGGTCGCGCTGGAGCTCGGCGCGTGAGCGCCGTCGAGGTTCACGGCCTCCGCAAGACCTACAACGGCATCGAGGCGGTCGCGGGCATCGATTTCACGGTTGAGCCGGGCGAGGTCTTCGGCCTCCTCGGCCCGAACGGGGCCGGAAAGACGACGACCGTCGAGATTCTCGAGGGGTACCGCACACGCGACGGCGGGGAAGTGACCGTGCTGGGTGTGGACCCCGAGCGGGGGGGCACGGCGTGGCGCGAGCGGATCGGGGTCGTCCTGCAGGCCTCCGAGCTGCCAGCCGCACTGACCGTCCGCGAGGTACACCGGATGTTCGCGGGGTACTACACGCGGCCCAGGGATATCGACGAGGTGATCTCGCTTGTCGGGCTCGACGAGAAGTCGGGCGCCCGCGTGAAGACGCTCTCGGGCGGGCAGAAACGGCGGCTCGACCTGGGCATCGCGCTCGTCGGCGACCCGGAAGTCGTCTTCCTCGACGAGCCGACGACCGGGTTCGATCCCGCCGCGCGGCGAACGGCGTGGGAGCTCGTGCGGTCGCTGCGGGCGCTCGGAAAGACGATCCTGCTGACCACGCACTACCTCGACGAGGCGCAGCAGCTCGCCGACCGCGTCGCGGTGATCCGTGAGGGTCGCATCGTCCGGATCGGGACGCCCGCCGACCTCATCGGGGTCGCCCCGAAGGTCGTCATCCGGTATCGCGAAGCGGGCCGCGAGGTCGTGATCGAGACGGATGCGCCGACGCGCGTGCTCGCCGAGCTCACCGGTGCCGCCATCTCCGAGGGGCGAGAGCTCGACGCGCTCGAGGTCGTGCGACCCACGCTCGAGGACGTCTATCTCGATCTGGTAGACGGCGACGACGGGTCGGCCGAAGGATGAGGCTCTTCCGGCACGAGGTGCGCACGCAGCAGCTGCTGTTCTGGCGCAACAAGGAGTCGGCGGTCTTCGTCTTCGTCTTCCCGCCGATGCTGTACCTGCTCCTCGGGGCGGTCTACGACGGCCGGATCGGCGGGTATCGCGCGGCCGACGCGCTGCTCGTCGGGCTCGTCGGCTACGGCTGTGCCAACACTGCGTTCGCAGGGCTTGCGATCACGCTCGTGATCCGTCGTGAGAGCGGCGTGCTGAAGCGGATTCGCGCGACTCCGCTCCCGCCACCGGTCTACCTGGCGGCCGTGCTCACGTCCACGCTGATCATCTTTATCGCGCAGATGTTCGTGACGATGACGCTCGGCGTCGTCCTCTACGGAGCGACCGGCCCGCGGAACTGGCTCGGCCTCGCCTGCGCCGTGCTGCTCGGCGCTGCCTCGTTTGCGGGCCTCGGCTTCGGTGTCGCCTCGTTGATTCGCTCCTCCGAGGGAGCATCGGCCGTCGTCAACCTGGTGGTGCTGCCGATGGCGTTTCTCTCCGGCTCGTTCGGGCCGACGCAGGGCTACCCGGCGTTCCTGAAGGCGATCTCGGACGTGCTTCCTCTCACCTACCTGATCCGGATCCTCAGGGTCGTCTATCTCGGGGGAGGCTCGTTCTGGTCGCATCCGGGCTGGATTGCGATCGTTCTCGCCTGGGGACTCGGCGGCCTCGCGATCGCGTGGCGCCGCTTCGGCTGGGAGCCACGCGAGCGATGACGACGTTGCCGTTCGGCGCAGCCGAGATCCTCGCAGCGGTCGTCGGTGCCGGACGCGTGCTCGACGCCGGCTGCGGCAGCGGGCGCCTCACCGTGGCACTTGCTGCTGCGGGATCGGCGGTGACCGGGATCGACACGAACGCGGGACAGCTGGCCGAGGCACAGCGCCGCGCCGACGAGGCCGGCGTCGAGCTGACGTTGCTCGAGGCCGACTTCAACGCAGCGCTCCCGTTCGCCGATGGCTCGTTCGACGCGGTCACGAGCCGGCTCGCGCTGATGGCTGCAGCTGATCCGGTTGCAACCTTGGGCGAGATCCGGCGGGTGCTCGTGGCGGGCGGGCGCGTCGTCTCCGTCTTCTGGGCGCCGCCGGCCGAGAACCCGTGGTTCTCGGAGCCGCGTGCGGCGGTCGGTGCGGTCCTCGGCGCCGACCGCGGGGCGTTTGCCCGTGCGTTCGGGAGACTCGGCGAGCCCGAGGAGGCGGCTGCAGTCCACCGGGCGGCGGGGCTCGTGGATGTCGAGGCGACCGTCGTGCGTGGCGCTCGCGAAGCCGCCGACGCCTCAGCGTATTGGCAGGAGCTCTCGACGGAGAACGGGCACTTTCGGCGCGTGGCGGCGTCGCTCGACGAGACCCAGGCGGCCGCCCTGACCGCCGAGCTGACGCGGCGCCTGGCTCCGTTCGAGGAGGGAGATCGTCTCTCCCTGCCACGGGCACAGGTGCTCGTCACTGCACGTCGCTGAGCCCTGCGGACGGCGCTACGCTCCCACTACGCCCCCGTAGCTCAGTGGATAGAGCAGTGGTTTCCTAAACCGCGTGCGCAAGTTCGATTCTTGCCGGGGGCATCAGGTCTCTCGTACGACCGCTCGCGCCAGCCCCGCTGGCGCGAGGTGGGTACTGACATCTGCCGAACCGTTGGCGGCCATGTCACCGGGAACCTCGCGATCAGCCTCATCGCCGGCCGCATCGCCGACGCCGGCCTCAGCTGACGGTAACGCCCGCGCTCGTCGCCGAACCCGCCCCAGCAGCATTCGTCGCCGTGACGGTGCAGGTCAGCACGTTCCCTCGGTCTGCTCTCGCAACGCGATAGCTCTGGCTCGTGCCGACGACGGTAGTGCCACGGCGCCATACCCAACGGTACGAGGTCGGGTTGCCCGACCACGTTCCCACGGAACAGGTGAGCGTTCTACGCACCACCGCCTGACCCGAGATCGTTGGCGGAGCGGTGTTCACGGGGGCCGCGCTGCTGTTCGTGAACGTCGCGGTGACGTCGCGGGCGGCGCTCATCGTGACCACACAGCTGCCGGTGCCGCTGCAGGCGCCACTCCAACCCGAGAACGTCGAGCCGCTCGCCGCAGCAGCCGTCAGGGTGACACTCGTCCCCGTCGCAAAGCTCGCGCTACAGCTGCTGCCGCAACTCACCCCCGCCGGCGTCGAGCTCACACTGCCACTGCCGCTGCCGGCCTTGGAAACGGTCAGCGTCTGCGTCGAGGGCGGCGTGGTCGTGAACGTCGCGGTGACGTCGCGGGCGGCGCTCATCGTGACCACACAGCTGCCGGTGCCGCTGCAGGCGCCACTCCAACCCGAGAACGTCGAGCCGCTCGCCGCAGCAGCCGTCAGGGTGACACTCGTCCCCGTCGCAAAGCTCGCGCTACAGCTGCTGCCGCAACTCACCCCCGCCGGCGTCGAGCTCACACTGCCACTGCCGCTGCCGGCCTTGGAAACGGTCAGCGTCTGCGTCGAGGGCGGCGGTGTGGGGTTGGTGGTGTCGGTCAGGGTCATGTCGTCGACCGTCCACGTCCCCACGCGCGTTACGTAGAAGCCTGCGCTGACCGCGCGTGCGCCGGCGGGGGCCGTGAAGCTGAACGACGCCTGCGTCCAGGCGCTCGTCACGCTCACGTCGGTCTGACCGTCATAGCCCCAGTCGACGCGGTCCCAGACTCCGTTGGCGTTTTGCCAGAACGCCCAGATCTTCAGGGTCGCGTTGCCCTTGACCCAGCCCGTGAAGCGATACACATGCCCCGCTGTCGCCTGCGGCGCGCACGCGCCGAGGTCGCGTGTCGGCACAAGCGCATGGAAGCCCCAGCTCTCGATGCTCGAGACGGCGATCCGGATCGCCCGGCTTCCCGCATGCGCGTCGCTCGTCGCGGTAAAGCTCGCCGGTGTTGCCCCATTCGAGTAATCGATCCAACACTGCGCCGGCCCACCCAACCCGTCGACCTGCTCCAGCGACGGATTCTGTAGCAGGTTCTGCCCCGCAACTGGAGGCGGTGGTGTTGTCTGGGTGAACGTCGCGGTGACGTCGCGGGCGGCGCTCATCGTGACCACACAGCTGCCGGTGCCGCTGCAGGCGCCACTCCAACCCGAGAACGTCGAGCCGCTCGCCGCAGCAGCCGTCAGGGTGACACTCGTCCCCGTCGCAAAGCTCGCGCTACAGCTGCTGCCGCAACTCACCCCCGCCGGCGTCGAGCTCACACTGCCACTGCCGCTGCCGGCCTTGGAAACGGTCAGCGTCTGCGTCGAGGGCGGCGTGGTCGTGAACGTCGCGGTGACGTCGCGGGCGGCGCTCATCGTGACCACACAGCTGCCGGTGCCGCTGCAGGCGCCACTCCAACCCGAGAACGTCGAGCCGCTCGCCGCAGCAGCCGTCAGGGTGACACTCGTCCCCGTCGCAAAGCTCGCGCTACAGCTGCTGCCGCAACTCACCCCCGCCGGCGTCGAGCTCACACTGCCACTGCCGCTGCCGGCCTTGGAAACGGTCAGCGTCTGCGTCGAGGGCGGCGTGGTCGTGAACGTCGCGGTGACGTCGCGGGCGGCGCTCATCGTGACCACACAGCTGCCGGTGCCGCTGCAGGCGCCACTCCAACCCGAGAACGTCGAGCCGCTCGCCGCAGCAGCCGTCAGGGTGACACTCGTCCCCGTCGCAAAGCTCGCGCTACAGCTGCTGCCGCAACTCACCCCCGCCGGCGTCGAGCTCACACTGCCACTGCCGCTGCCGGCCTTGGAAACGGTCAGCGTCTGCGTCGAGGGCGGCGGTGTGGGGTTGGTGGTGTCGGTCAGGGTCATGTCGTCGACCGTCCACGTCCCCACGCGCGTTACGTAGAAGCCTGCGCTGACCGCGCGTGCGCCGGCGGGGGCCGTGAAGCTGAACGACGCCTGCGTCCAGGCGCTCGTCACGCTCACGTCTGTTTGACCTGCCTGGCCCCAGTCGACGCGGTCCCAGACTCCGTTGGCGTTTTGCCAGAACGCCCAGATCTTCAGGGTCGCGTTGCCCTTGACCCAGCCCGTGAAGCGATACACATGCCCCGCTGTCGCCTGCGGCGCGCACGCGCCGAGGTCGCGTGTCGGCACAAGCGCATGGAAGCCCCAGCTCTCGATGCTCGAGACGGCGATCCGGATCGCCCGGCTTCCCGCATGCGCGTCGCTCGTCGCGGTAAAGCTCGCCGGTGTTGCCCCATTCGAGTAATCGATCCAACACTGCGCCGGCCCACCCAACCCGTCGACCTGCTCCAGCGACGGATTCCGGAACCGGTTCGTTCCGGCCGCAGCAGGGGGCGGCGGCGGGGCCACCTGTGGCTTCAGTGATCCGCCGACGACGTCATGGACGGTCTTCACTGCCACCCGGCCCGCGCTCACCTCGCCCTGCAACCAATCGAGGAACTCGGCAAAGTGGGCCGGCGTCACATACGTCGGCGCGTCACAGTGCGCACCCGCAGGAATCGTCGCCGGGATGTTGGGATCGCAGACATCGTGGATCTGGAACGGAACCCAACCGCCGCCGTTCTGCTCGGCTGTCGTCACCCACGACTTCATCGTCGCGACCGACGTCGTGCTCTCGACAGCCGGCGGCGTCCGGATCGCATAGGCGTTCGACGCCGGCACGCTCTCCGCGCCGGAACCGAGCTCCCCACCTGCACGCCCGCTGTTGAACCCGCAGCCCGCGACCACCGCCTCCGAGACGGCGTCATGCGTCGTGTACGGATACGCGAAGTCGTACGCTTCGAATCCGTGCTGAAGCAGCCAGTTACGGTTCTCACACACCTCCCGCTTCATCTCGTCCGGATCCAACCCCGGCAAGCTCGGATGCAGAACCGTGTGCCCGCCGATCTCCATCCCCGCGCCAGCGAGCGTGTTCAAATCCGCCAACGACATCACGCCCTCCTGGCCGAGGTAGCCGCTGATGATGTAGAACGTGCCCACCATCCCACGCGACTGCAGCATCGGGAACGCATTCGCAAACTGAGAAGGCCGACCATCATCGAACGTCAACGACACAACCGTCGACGGCGCAGCAGAAGCCACCCCCGGCACCACCAGCGCCCCGGCACCCCCCACCAACAACAGCCCGCCAAGAACCAGCCACCGACCCGCGCGCACAACTCCGCCAACGCATCCCCGTCGGACGTTCATCCCCATCACCGCAGCCTCCCCTAGTGCGCCCGACAATGGGCACAGACCGCTCGGGACAGTAAGCGATCTCGGGGAACATGTCAACGGCGCCCGCGACCGCTCGGTGCACGCGCCGACGGGCCGGCAGTCGCTCGCTCCTCAATTTTGGATGCCCGAGCGAAAGCATCTAGCTCTACTTGAGGATGAGACTTACCCCGGACGCGCCGGGGCCAGAAGGCGTATTCCCGATCAGCCGCAAACCGGACTCAGCAGTCGGTGTTCATCAGCGTCGACCCGAACGGGAATCCGTCGGCGGTGATCACGAACCGCGTCGTCAACTTCGGCTGGGAGTATGTCTTCCACCGCCACATCCTCTCCCACGAGGAGATGGACATGATGCGTCCGGTCTCGGTCGTCGTGGCGCATTAAGGCGGGCACGCTCGCCTCCCCACATCACTGATGGCCACGACAGAAGCAGCCCCAAAGGGCAGCGAGATCTGAACGACAACGCACGCAGGAGGCGCCGTTCGTGCTCGAAGCGTCCTGAACACTTGCCCGAGCGTCCGCACTACGATGGTCGGCATGAGCTACCCCCGCGATGAAGGGGCCCTCCGATGAGCTGGGATCCTCTGACGCCGGAGCAGCGTGAGATCCGGGATCTCGTGCGCGCTGTGACGGCCGACAAGGTCGCCCCGCGGGCGGCGGAGATCGACGCGACGCACGCGTTTCCGTGGGATGTCGTCGAGGCTTTCCGCGAGCACGGCTTCTTCGGCCTGTTCTTCTCCGAGGAGGTGGGCGGCACCGGAACGGGAACGCTGATGTCCCTGATCGCGATCGAAGAGGTTGCGAAGGCGTGCGCAACCTCGAGCCTGCTTCTCGCCGCGCAGGAGCTCGGTTCGCTCGGTCTCAAGCTGGCAGGCTCGGACGGGCAGCGCTCGACGTGGCTGCCGCGGCTGGCCTCGGGCGAGGTGCTCGCTGCGTACGCGCTGACCGAGGCGGGGTCGGGCTCGGACTCGGCGACGCTCGCGACGACCGCGCGGCGAGAGGGAGACGACTATGTCCTGAACGGGGCGAAGCGGTTCATCACGAACGCGGGCGTCGCCGGCCTCTACACGGTGTTCGCGAAGACCGATCCCGACGGGGGCCACGATGGCATCTCAGCGTTCGTCGTGGAAGGTGACGCACCGGGGTTCTCGGTCACGCGGCTGGAGGAGAAGATGGGCATCTGCGGCTCGACCACGGGCGAGCTCCTCTTCGACGACTGCATTGTGCCGGCCGGGAACCTCCTCGGCGAGGAGGGCGAAGGGTTCCGGCTCGCGATGAGGATCCTCGACCGCTCCCGCCCCGGCGTCGCCGCCCAGGCGCTCGGGATCGCGCAGGGAGCGACCGACTACGCGGTCGAGTACGCACGCTCCCGCGAGACGATGGGGAAGCCGATCGCGCAGCACCAGCTGATCGCCGCCAAGCTCGCCGACATGGAGACGAAGACCGAGGCCGCCCGCGGCGTCCTCTACCGCTTCGGCCGCATGTGCGACGAAGGCGTCGACCCGGCCGAGCTGACGAAAGCCTCCGCGATGGCAAAGCTCATCTGCGGAGACGTCGCCGTCGAGGTCACCTCCGAAGCAGTCCAGATCCTCGGCGGCTACGGCTACGTCAAGGAATACCCCGTCGAGCGCTACATGCGCGACGCCAAGATCACCCAGATCTACGAAGGCACCCAGGAAATCCAACGAATCGTCATCGCCCGCGAGATGCTCAAGGAGCAACGCACAGCCGTGAACACGTGACCGCTCGGGTCAACCCCGGTGGATACTCGTGAATCCGAGTCAGGTAGGGCTGGCAGCGTCGACGTTCCTCGCCTCCGCCGTCGAGATGGTCGAGGCGGTCACGATCGTGCTCGCGATGGGCCTCACGCGCGGGTGGCGTGCGGCGTTCTGGGGCGCAGCGCTCGCGATCGTCGCACTGATCGGGATCACCCTCGTTGCCGGGTACGCGTTGATCGAATGGCTGCCCGAGAGCATCCTGCAGCTTGCGATCGGCACGCTCCTCCTCGTCTTCGGGCTGCAGTGGCTGCGGAAGGCGATCCTGCGCTCTGCCGGCCTCAAGGCGCTGCACGATGAGGACGAAGCCTTCGCCGCGGAGCTCGCCGCTGCACGTGCCGCCGGGAACGAGAGCCGCCTGGGGCTCGACTGGTTCGGCTTCGTCGTCAGCTTCAAGGGCGTCTTCCTGGAGGGGCTCGAGATCGTGTTCATCGTAATCACGTTCGGGTTGAACGCCGATGACGTGCCTCTCGCGGCAGCCGGTGCAGTGGTCGGCGGCATCGTCGTCCTCGTCGCTGCGATCGCGCTCCACAGGCCGCTCGCACGCGTCCCGGAGAACACGATCAAGTTCGCCGTCGGGCTGCTGCTCTCGACCTTCGGCACGTTCTGGGCAATCGAGGGGCTCGGGGTCTTCCGATCGGGAGCCGCGAGCACGGAGGTACCCGGAGGTGACCTCGCCCTTGTCGTGCTCCTGGTTCTCTGGTGCAGCTTTTCGTGGTTCGCAGTCCGGGCCCTGAGGCCGCTCGGGACGCAGAGCGGCGCTAGACCTTCGGAGAAGGTCGTCTAGGTGAATGCCGTGGCCGGATTCGGTCGCTTCTGGTGGGACTTCGTCGTCGGCGACGACTGGCGGATCGCCGCGGGCGTCCTCGCGTGTCTCGCCACCGGGGCCGTGCTCGTTTCGGCGACCGACGCATCGGACGCCGTCGTCAGCGTCGTGGTGGCCGCAGGCATCGTCGCCGCTGTCGCGTTGGACCTTGCCACGGTGGCGCGGGGCGCTCGACGCGAGTCGGCCAACGGACAGAACGACGCCCCCGTGCGATGATGGCGCACATGAGCTACGCCTTTCCGGGCGGAGGCATGCCCCCGCAGAGCGACGATCCTGCGGCCGCCGGGGCGGTCTTCACCACGTCGTACGCCTTCATTCCCGGCGGCGTGATGCGCGACGCGGTCGCGAGCCTGCTGCCCGGCTGGACCGGCACGCGAGCGTGGATTCTTGCCCGCCCGCTCTCGGGGTTTGCCGAGACGTTCGTCCAGGTCGCGGTCGAGGTGCTGCCCGCGGGCGGCAGCGAGCAGCCAGAGCCAGACCCGAAGGCAGAGGCGGGCATCTTCGTCGCGAGTGGCGAGCTTGCGCTCACCCTTGACGGCGAGCGCGCCTCTCTCTCTGCGGGCGGGTTTGCGTTCGTCCCACCCGGACGACGGTGGGCCGTGCGCAACGACGGCGCCGACTCCCTCCGCTTCCACTGGATCCGCAAACGCTACGAACCGGCGCCAGGCATCTCCGCACCCGACCCGGTCTTCTCCTCGGATAGCGCCGTTCCGATCGACTGGATGGATGACTCCGAGAACTGGGGCACGACGCGCTTCGTCGATCCCGACGACATCCGACACGACATGCACGTCAACATCGTCACCCTCGAGCCGGGTGGGCGCATCCCGTTCGCAGAGACGCACGTCATGGAGCACGGCCTCTACATCCTCGAGGGCACCGGCGAGTATCTCCTCAACCAGGACTGGGTGTCGGTCGCCGCGGGCGATTTCATCTGGCTGCGCTCCTTCTGCCCCCAAGCCTGCATCGCGACGGGCTCAGGCCCGTTCCGCTATCTGCTCTACAAGGACGTCAACCGGCATCCCGGTCTCGTCCCCCGATGACGGCCGCGATACGGATCGAGACGCTGACCGCTGCCGCGTTCGCTCCTTTTGGTGACGTGCTCGAGGCGGCCGGGGAGCCGGACCGACTGATAAACGACGGGCTGTGCGAGCGGTTTCACGATCGAGCGCGCCTCGACTTCGGCCGGGACGGCCGGCCCGGGATCAGCATCTTCCGGGCACAGCCGCGCACACTCCCGTACGAGCTCACGCTCGTCGAGCGACATCCCGACGGGTCACAGGCGTTCGTTCCGATGACCGCCGATCCGTTCCTCGCGATCGTGGCGGAGGACGCCGACGGCCGGCCCGGGACCGTTCGGGCCTTCCTCACCGAGACCGGTCAGGGCGTCAACATCCTCCGCAACACGTGGCACGGCGTCCTCGCTCCGCTCGGCGACACCGGCCTCTTCGCGGTGATCGACCGGATCGGGACGACTCCGAACCTGGAGGAGCATCGGTTCGAGGCACCGCTCGTCGTCCGCGACTGACGGCTCGCGACCTACCGCTGGTGGACGACGACGCCCTCGACCAGGGTCGTCTCGACGCTCGCCTCGCCGATCGCGCCTGCGCCACGGTCGAAGAGGTCGCGGTCGAGGACGACGATGTCCGCGAGCTTCCCCGGCTCGAGCGAGCCGGTAACCGTGTCGAGGTTGTTGACGAAGGCCGAGCCCATCGTGGCCGCCGAGATCGCCTGCTCGAGGCTCAACGCCTCGTCGGGCAGAAGCGGGACGTCTCCGTCGCACCCCGGTCGCTTCCTCGTCACCGCGACCTCGAGCTGAAGCAGCGGGTCGGGCGTCGAGACCGTCCAGTCGCTCCCGAACGCGAGCCGCCCTCCGGAGCGGAGGATGGTCCCGAAGGCGTACATCATCGCCCCTGCCCCCGGGCTGACGAACGGCAGGGTCAGATCACGGACATAGCCGGACGAGACGGCCCAGTACGGCGTCACGTTCGCGGAGACGCCGAGATCGCCGAACCGCTGCACGTCCTCGGCGGCGACGAACTGGACGTGAGCGAGATGATGCCTTGCGTCCCGGTGGCCGTTCGCGTCGCGCGCAGTCTCGAACGCATCGAGCGACTCCCTGACCGCCCGGTCACCGATCGCGTGAATGTGCACCTGGAACCGATGCCGGTCGAGCAGCCCGACGATTCGTCGCAGTCGCTCCGGCTCGAAGAGACTGGCGCCGAACGTGTCCGTGACGTCGCCTCGGTCGCTGCGGTAGGCGTCGAGCATGGCAGCGGTCCCGCTCTCGACGACGCCGTCCTGAAAGAGCTTCGCTCCGCGGATGCGCAGCCGCCCGACCGACCCGTGCGATCGGCGCTCCAGCAGCTCTTCGATGAGATCGTCGGCCGCGTCGTCGCTCCAGAGCAGGTTGCCCTCCGTTCGCATCGTGAGCGCACCCCGCTCGGCCACGGAGCGGTACGGGGCAAAGAGCGACGCGTCCAGAGACGCCTCCTGGCAGGCCGAGATCCCGAATGCGTGGAGCGTCTTCTGCGCATCCAGGATCGCACGCTCCCAGTCGACCTCGGTCGGCTCGGGCACGAGCCTGTTGACGAGCCGCATCGCCGTCTCCTGCAGCGTTCCCGACGGCGCACCGCTGTCGTCGCGGTCGATGACGCCACCGGCCGGGTCGGACGTCGCCGCCGAGATACCGGCGAGCTCGAGCGCGCGGCTGTTGGCCCACACCGTATGACCGTCGCGCGTCTCGAGGACGACCGGCCGGTCGGGAACGAGGTCGTCGAGGAAGCGCGCCGTCGGCATGGCGCCTCCGAAGTCGTCCATCGACCAGCCGCCGCCGACGATCCACGGCGCCGTGGGATGTGCAGCGGCATACGCGACGATCGCCGTGGCATGCTCGGCCGGCGAGGTCGTATCGTAGAGATCGCACGTCTGCGCGGCCATCCCACCGTGCGCGAAGTGGACATGCGCGTCCTGGAAGCCCGGGAGGACGGTCTGACCCTCCAGCTCGACGACCTCCGTTCCGACTCCGACGAGCTCGCGGATCTCCCGGTCGGAGCCGACCGCGACGATGCGGCCCGCTGCGACGGCAACGGCTTCCGCGCGGGGCTGTGCCGCCGCGACCGTGTAGACGCTGCCGCCGAGAATCGCAAGGTCGACCTCCATCCGCGTGGCCGAGTGTACGTCAGGCCACCCACGATCGCCCGTTCGTTGTAGCCTCCGAGTCATGGCGTCCGGCGAACGGTCGAACAGGCTCTGGCATCCGTTCGCGGCCATGGGCAAGGTCGACGGCCACGAGCTCGTCCTCGCCCGCGGGGATGGGTGCCGGGTCTGGGACGAGCGGGGCAACGAGTATCTCGACGCGACCGCCGGGCTCTGGTTCGCGAGCGTCGGCCACGGGCGGGAGGAGATCGCGTCGGCGGTCTCGGAGCAGCTTCGCACGTTGGCCGCCCACCACATCTTCGGCGACCAGGCGAACCGGCCGGCGATCGATCTCGCGCAGCGGCTCGCCGCCCTCTCGCCGGTTCCCGACGCTGCCGTGTTCTTCGGCAGCGGCGGCGGCGAGGCGGTCGACACGGCCGCGAAGATCGTACGCCGCTACTGGGCGCTGCTCGGTCAGCCACAGCGAACGGTGATCGTCTCGCGCAGCCATGCCTACCACGGCACGAACGCGTTTGGCACGTCGCTGTCCGGGATTCCCGCCATCCGTGACGGGTACGGCATGCTGATCGAGGACGTGGCCGAGGTTCCGCACGACGACGTCGGCGCCGTGGCCGAGACCCTCGACCGCCTCGGCGATCGAGCGGCTGCTTTCATCGGCGAGCCGATGATCGGTGCGGGCGGCGCGATCCCTCCGCAGGAGGGATACTGGCCGGCCGTCGAGCAGCTCTGCCGCGAGCGCAGTGTCCTCCTCGTCGCCGACGAGGTGATCTCCGGCTTCGGTCGACTCGGCCGCTGGTTCGGCTGTGAGCGCTACGACTTCACCCCCGACCTGATGACCTGCGCGAAGGGCATCTCGTCCGGCTACATGCCGCTCGGCGCGGTCGTCGTGTCGGGCACGGTGCGGGCGCCCTTCTGGGACGAGGCGGCAGCCCCGTTTCTCCAGGGCGGCACCTACTCCGGCCATCCGGCGGCCTGCGTCGCAGGCCTCGTCAACCTCGACATCCTCGAGCGCGAGCACCTCATCGAGCGCGTCGGCGAGCTCGAGCCCTCTCTACGCGGCCTGCTCGAGCCGCTCCGCGAGATCGAGGGGGTTGCCGACGTGCGTAGCGTCGGTCTCGCCGCAGCGGTGCAGTTCGAGCCGGAGGTGCTCACGGGGCATCCCGGCGCTCCGATGGCCGCCATGCTCGCCGCGCGCGGCCACGGCGTGCTCACGCGCGTCCTCCGCGGGGTCGCCCTCCAGATCTCACCGCCGTTCACGGTCACCGAAGACGAGCTCGAGGCGATAGTCGGCGGGATCGAGACGGGCGTCCGGGAGGCAATGCGCGCGGCCTAGGGGGTAATCCTGACGGCCTCTCGGGACACGATCGGGCCGCGCAGCCACTTCCCGATAGCCAACCTCCGGTTGGCGGAGTAGCCTGTTGGGATGTCGACGCGCATCGACGATGGTGCCCCGGGCGGGTACGGGGACGACGACTGGTTCGCGAGCGATCAGCAGCCGCGGCCGCCCGCGCGCGAGGAGCGGTCGTCGTGGGACGACGAGCCGGAATGGGAGCCCGAGTATCACGACGATCCGGTCCGGCGTGACCTCGCACCCCGGCAGGTTGGGATCCTGGTGGCGGTGGTGGTAGCGCTCCTGCTCGTGATCGCCGGCTTCCTCGTCGGTCGAGCGACCGAGGGCTCGCAGACGACGACAGTGACCGAGAGCGAGACCGTGACCGTGACCGAGACGACAACGACGACCACACCCTCGACGACTACCACGACCACGCCGACGACGCCCACCAATGCGGACGCCGTACCGACCGGCGAAACGCTTCGGCCCGGCATGACCGGATCTTCCGTCACCGCACTGCAAACGGCGCTCACCACGCTCGGTTACTCACCCGGAGCCGCCGACGGAAGCTACGGCGCGGGCACGACGGCGGCGGTGAGCGCGTTCCAGACGGCCAACAGCCTCACTGCGGACGGCATCGCGGGGCCTGCGACCCTCACCGCGATCAACGCGGCGCTCGCCAGCGGCTAGTGCGCGCTCGCTCCGACGGTCAGCCGCCGAACCAACGCGCGCGGCGGGTCGTCCCGAACGCCTCCTTGTCACGAACGAGCGCATCGGACGGCTCGTTGAAGACCCCCGTTGGTTTCGGGCCGGAGAAGAAATCGACGTCGACGCGACCGACGAGGCCGGCTCCGAACTCGACGAAGCACGACCCGCGCCCGTCGTACGGCTCCGGCGGCTCGCCGCCGCGGAGGTCGGCGATGATCGACCTCGCGACCGTCCGTGCAGCCCGCTCGGCGAAGACGCCCGCCTTCGGCACGCCGATCGTCGTAACGTCGCCGACGGCATACACCGAAGGGGCCTTTGTCGCGAGCGTGCGCGGATCGACAGGGATGTATCCGTCCTCGGCGAGACCGCTCTCGAGCACCACATTCGGTGCTACATGCCTCGGAACGCCGAGAAAGAGGTCGTAGGGCATCTCGCTCTGGTCGTCGAGGACGGCAACGCCGCGTCCCGGCTCGAGCGAGGTTACGCGACGGCCGGGCACGAAGGTGATGTCGCGCTCGGCGAATGCAGCGAGCAGCGCATCCGATGTGGCAGGCGACGGAGGTACCGGGGTGGGGAAGGGCATCACGACCGAGATCTCGCAGGCGCCACGCACACCTCGGGAGACCAGGTCATCGTGCAGGAGTAGAGCGCACTCGCTCGGTGCGGGCGGGCACTTGAACGGAGCGCCGCAGACGCCGATTATCGCCCGGCCGCGCGTGAACGTCGGGATCACTGCGGCAAGTCGCGCGGCGCCGGCGAAGGAGTAGAACTCGTTGGCTCCGTCCGCAAGACCCGGCGTCGCGGCAAGGTCGTAGTCCGCGCCGAGCGCCACGACGAGGACATCGGCCTCGTGGCTACCACGATCCGTGGTGACGCGACGGGCGCGAGGTTCGATCGCGACGACCTCTTCCTGGAGGAACCGCACCCCGGGTCTCGTGATGTCGGCATATGAGTGGCGCGAGGCCGCCAGCGTCGTGCGCCCGAACATCACATCGAGCTTGGCATATCCGAAGACGAACGAGTCGTTCTGGTCGATCAGCGTCACGTCGATAGCGCCACCCAGCTCCTCGGAGAGCGTGGTGGCTAGCTCGAGGCCGCCGAACCCCGCTCCGAGAATGACGACGCGCGACACGGGGAAACCCTAGCGCTTTGCCGGTACCGACACGTTCGCCCCCCGACCGCGGATGACTGCAACCATACGGCGAATGCCCGTCTCGTCCTCGACCGCTCACCCCCACGGATCCGGCACCACCCGCGTGCTCGCGGCCGTCGGTCTCACCGCGCTCCTGGGCGGCATCCTGGTGATCGCTCTGTCGAGCCGTGAGGGCTCGGGTGCCCAGTCTGCCTCCGCGCCCGCCACGACGACGCCCGCGATCACGACTCCGAAGCCGCCTCCCCCGAAGCCGAAGAGCGTCCGCGTCGCCGTGGCCGGCATCGGAGCCTACGATCCGGAAGGCGACCAGTCCGAGAACGACAGCTCGGCAGGGCTCGCGACCGACGGGATTGTCTCCACCGCGTGGCAGAGCGAGCGCTACCGCCGCTCGTTCGTCAAGAGCGGCGTCGGCCTCGTCGTCGACGCCGGTCGTCCCGTGAAGGCGACTCGGCTCGTCGTCGCGACGGACACTCCCGGATACACGGCCGAGGTCCGCGTCGGCTCCTCCTCGACAGGGCCGTTCGTCGCCGTCTCCAAGGAGCAACCGACCCGGGCGCGCACCACCTTCTTGCTCACTCCTCGAAATGCCCGCTACCTGATGCTCTGGATCACATCGATGCCCGACGGCGGCGCTGCCGCCGTCAACGAGATCACCGTCTCGGCGGCCGGGTAGCCGTGTCGCTTCCCACCGCGATCGCCGTCGCGGTCGGGCTCTTCATCGGGCTGCCGATCGTCCTCCTGCTCGCAGGTCTCGCCGGGCCGGTCGGCTGGATAGCCGCCGCCGTGATCCTGCCGCTCGCCGTGCTCGCCGTGCTGCTCTGGCTCGGGTGGTTTCGAAGGCGACCTGACGACGGGCGTTGGCCCTGAAGCCGGAGAACGCGGTACGGTCACTCCGTGGAGCGCGAGACCATGACCTGGGACGATCTCGGAAGCGGCAGCCGCACGCTCGCAGAGATACTGCTCGCGGACGACTGGATCCCCGATCTCATCCTGGGGATCTCGCGAGGCGGCCTGCTGATCGCCGGCGCGCTTGCCTACGCTCTCGGCGTCAAGAACACGGCGACGATCAGCGTCGAGTTCTACACGGGCGTTGACGAGCGACTGGAGCTCCCGATGCTGCTACCTCCGGTACCCGAGCTGGTCGATCTCGGCGAGGCACGCGTTCTCATCGCCGACGATGTGGCCGACACCGGTGCGACGCTCGAGCTCGTGCGCGACTTCTGCGCCGGGCGAGTGGGAGAGGCGCGCGTCGCCGTCCTCTACGAGAAGCCCCGGTCGACCGTGGCGTGCGAATACGCCTGGCGCCGCACCGACCGCTGGATCACCTTCCCGTGGAGCGCGTCGCCGCCGGTGACCGGAGGCGACGCCGCCTAGGCCGTCAGCGCAGGACGCGGAGGCGGGCAGGGTCGATCTGCAGCCACCGCTTTGCGAGCCGGTGCATCGTGCCGTCCGCGCGCATCCGCCCGAGTGCGCGCTCCACCTCGCCGGTCGAGATCGGCCCACCTCTGGTCACGGCCACGACGTAGCCGTCGCCGTCCTCGACTCGGGCCTTCACCGGGCCGAGCAGCGCTCCTCTCCCCGCCACGAACCGCCCTACCGCGTCTGCGTCGACGAGCGCCGCATCGCACACTCCGGTCTGCACGAGTTGGAAGAGTCGCTCGGTGCTCGGAGCGAGGGCCGGCGGAGCCGACGGGTGGACGAGCGTCGAGAGTGCACGGGAGCCGTCGGTCCCGCGTCCGGCGCAGGTACGAAGCGATCGAAGGTCGCGGAGCGTCACAAGAGGTTGCATGCCTCGACGGAGCACGACCGCCTGATCGGCTCCGAGATAGGGACCGCTGAGCTCCGCCTCGGCCGGCGCCTGACCGTTCGCCCTGATCGCTGCGACTCCGAGGTGCCACGGCGGCGCCTTGGCGGCCAGCACCCGAGAGGTCGGGCGCACGTAGACGAAACGAATCTTCGGGATCCCGACCCGCCGCGCGATCTCCCGGGCCACGTCGACCTCGAGCCCACGCGCGAGAATGACGGTGCCGTCCTTGACAACGCCGGCCTGACGAACAGGGTCTCGGAGATCGAGTGCGACGACGAGCGCCGCGGGTCGCACCTCCGGGACGGGCGCCTGAGGCACGTCGTCCGCGCGGCTCTGGTCGGGCAGCCCGAGGGCCACGAGTACCGCCGCCACGAGGGCAGCGGTCCCGATGAGTCCCACGACGACGCCGAACGCGCCGACGAACCCACCGATCGCGGAGCGGGGGCTCATGCGACAACCGCTTCGTCGATCACGTCGACGCGCGTGCCGAACTCAGCAAAGCCGAAGAGCATCGGTGCGTCATAGTGGTTCACTCTGATACAGCCGTGCGACGCGGCGTACGTCGGCACCGAACCGAACTCGTGGAAGGCGACGCCGCCGACGATGTAGCTGGCCCAGGGAAGCCATACCTTGAACGGCACCGACCAGGAGAAGCGCTCCTTGCGGTAGACACGAAAGGAGCCGCGTGGGGTCTTGCCTCCCGCCCCGGATGACACATGAACAGCGCGGACGACTCGGTTGTCCTCGATCAGGAGAGCAACCTGCCGCCGAAGCTGCATCTCGATTCGTCTCCCGGGCGCGCGCAGCGCGGGCACGGGCCGCGTCGAGCGCAAGAGTGCCGCCACCGTCTCCGGACCGAGCGATCCATCGCGCGTCAGATTGGCCCACTTCTGGAAGCCGAGCACCGCGGTCGACGTCTGCGTGTCGAACGTCCCGGTGATGCCCGCCTGCGCCATGAACCCGAGATCGACGAGGCGCTGCTGCAAGGCGCGCGTCGTCGGTGGGGCAACGACCGTGTCAACGACCGTCGCCACCGGACGCCGGAGGTCGTAGCCCGGGAAGAGACCGACAGGGACGCCGCCCTCGATGAGCACTCTGACCGAGAGTACCCCGGGGACACCACGTACCGTGCGGACGAGTTGCGACACGCGATCCTGGAGCTGGACGACGTCCGTTCCGGTCGCGAACCTCGCGCCGAGGTCGACGGTGACGACCCGGTGTGCGATCGCGACGGAGCGCAGTGAGGTCTGCCGAGGGATCGCCGTCCGAAAGCCCCTGGTCCGTTCACCGGCCGTCGGCCCCGCGAGCAACAGGCGAACGGCGCCCTCGATCGTGTTCCCGTCGCGGACAACAGAGGTCGGCTTCCCGGCGGTCGAGAACCAGACGTTCACTCTCGCGTGGGCAGCGGCGGGGAACGCGAACGCGCAGGCTGCTACGACCACAAATGCCCTGCATTTCACAGAAGCGTGATTCGACGCCGGCCGTCCCATCTCCTACCCAGATCGGCAGGCATGCCCCGTCACTCAAGCCCGGTTCCGGGACGGCCGATGAACCGAGAACACGCCGTGCCCGCTTTCTCCGACAACCATGCCGCCGCGGCGGCCAGAGTCCGTGCCGACGACAACGGCTCGAACTCGGCCGTGGCGCTCGTCGAGTCGTACCGCCGCCTGGCTGACGTCTTCCACGACGTACTCTCGGAGCAGTCGCTCGATGCGCTGCTCGAGCGCATCGCCGACACGGTCAGCGACCTGATCCCCCACGACGACCTCGCGTTCTACGAGGCCGACGAGACGAAGCGCGAGCTCCGAGGAGTGCTCGCGCGAGGGGACTACGCCGACGAGGTGATCGCGGACGAGCCGTTCTCCTTCGGCGAGGGAATCACGGGGTGGGCGGTAGAGCATCGCCAGCCCGTTCTCGCAAACCGCGCCGACCTCGATCCTCGGGTGCGGTTCGTCGAGGGGACTCCGCCCGACCCCGAGGCGCTCATCGCCGTGCCGTTGATCTCGCGTGGCGGCATCAAGGGGGCGCTCAACATCTACCGAGCCGGCCTGAACGAGTTCACCGAGGACGAATTCCAGCTCGCTGTGCGCTTCGGTGACGCGGCCGCCCTGGCACTCGACAACGCGCAGGTCCGCGCACGCCTCGAGTTGCAGGCACAGACCGACCCGCTGACAGGGCTCTGGAATCACAGGGCGTTTCACGAGCGTCTGCGGAACGAGGTCGTCCACGCCTCCACGGAGCACGGGAGCGTCGCGCTGCTGATGCTCGATCTCGACGACTTCAAACGCGTGAACGACATCTACGGCCACGCGATCGGTGACCGGGTTCTCGCCGAGCTCGCGACCGAGCTACGGGCGACGGTTCGCCAGACTGACGACGTCTGCCGAACCGGAGGGGAGGAGTTCGCGATCATCCTGCCGGCCGGAGATCTCCCCGTCGCGCAGGCGCTCGCCGAGAGGGTCGCCGAGCGTGTCGCCCTGACGGCCTTCGATCCCGTTGGCCCGATGACAGTATCGATCGGAATCGCGATCGGCCCCGAGCACGCCGCGAATCCACGCGAGCTCGTTGCCTGCGCCGAGCTCGCAATGATGACCGCGAAGGCTCGGGGGAAGCGACGCATCGTCGTCTTCCACGAGGACGAGAGCGAGCGACCCGACGCGACGGCGCCGCGTCTCGCGGCCGTTCGTTCCCTTGCCCACGTGAAGATGCTGCACGGCGTCTCGAGCCGCCTGACGCGGCTGCTCGAGATCGACGAGATCGGCGCAACGGTGGCTGACGAGCTGCGCCAGCTGATCGACTACCACAACTGTCGCGTCTTCCTCCGCAACGGGGACGACCTCCGTCCGATCGCGTTCCGCGGTGACCTCACGCAGGGCAGCGACTCGGCAATGGACGTCCTCGCGACCAGGGTCGGCATCGGTGTGACGGGTCATGTCGCCGCGACAGGAGAGGCCTTCCTCACGGGCGACGCCGCGAATTGCGGGATCGGCCACCACATCGAAGGAACCGCCCAGATCGAGGAGTCGCTCCTCGCAGTCCCGTTGCGGTATGGCGCGGACGTCGTCGGTGTCCTCGTGATCTCGAAACTCGGCCTCGATCAGTTCGACGCGGACGACCAACGCCTGCTCGAAGTCCTTGCCGGTCATGCCTCCGTTGCCTTCGTCAACGCCCGGCTCTACGAGTCGGCACGACGCGAGGCAGAGGGCGCGCGTGCCCTGCTCGAGCTCTCGCGGGAGCTATCGGCCGGCGTTCAGCTCGACGACGTCGTCGACAGCATCGCTCGCGGTGCGGCCCGCATCCTGAGCGTCCGGCGGGCCTCCGTGTGGCTCCCGGAGAGCGACCGCGAGGACGCAGACATCGTCTGTCGCGGGAGCTGGGCAGCACCCGGCACGATCGGTGCAGCCCAAGTCGGTGATCGCCTCCCCGCCGCGGCGGGAATCGCCTTCACCCGCAGCTCCGAGCCGTTCGTCCTCGAGCGCGAGACGTACGAGCCCGTCGTCGGAGCACACTTCCGCGGCGATCTCGCGAACGCGTACGCTCTCGTCCCGATCGGTCTCGACAACGGCTGGGGCGCACTGACGCTGGCACTCGACGACGGCGTCGGTCTCGACGCCCGGCAGCTCGATGTCCTGAGCGCGATCGCCGGTCAGGCGAAGCTCGCACTCGCTAACGCGCTTTCGTTCGAGAGTCTCGAGCGAACATTTCTGTCGACCGTCGAGGCACTTGCGAACGCCCTCGAGGCGAAGGACGAGTACACGTCGACCCACGCTCGCTGGATCAGGGACAAGTCCGTGCGTGTCGGAGAAGAGCTCGGCCTCGATGCGACAGCGTTGAAACGCGTCGAGCTCGGCGCGCTGTTCCACGACATTGGCAAGATCGGGATCCCGTCGGCGATCCTCTCGAAGCCCGGGCCTCTCACCCGCGAGGAGCGCGAGATCATCGAGACGCACCCTGCGCTCGGTGAGCAGATACTGGCGCCGATCGACCAGCTCGAGCACGTGCGCCCGATCGTGAGGGCCTGCCACGAGCGGTACGACGGAATGGGCTATCCCGATGGTCTCGCCGGCGAGGATATCCCGCTCGAGGCGCGCATCATCTTCGTCTGCGACGCGTTCCACGCCATGACGACGACGCGGCCCTACCGAGACGCCCTCCCCGTCACCGAGGCGCACCGGCGTCTTCGCGACGCGGCCGGCTCGCAGTTCGACCCGGCGGTCGTCGCCGTCTGCGTCCGCGTTCTGGGAGCGCCCGAGACGGGGTCGGGGAGCTAGCCCGCGCGGCGGAGCACGACGACCGAGCGGCCTTCCACCTCGACGTGCGCCCGGGCCCGCTCGATCCACGCGTCGGCCGTCAGCCCGGGGTCCGCCGTCGAGAGCTCGAGCGCCCAACGCCGCCCGAAGCGAACCGGCGGGAGCGTGAACGACAGTGGATCCCGCCAGCCGTTGAAGAGGACGAGAAACGAATCGCCGACGATCGGGTCACCCTCGGGCGTCTCGTCCATGATCTCGGCACCGTTCAGGAACGCGCCGAGTGCCGAAGCATCGCCGCACTCCCAGTCGCCGCGCGTCATTGCGCGCCCGTCGGGCCGGAACCACCAGACGTCGGGCGCCCCCGAGTCCTCACGCTCGGTGCCCGTGAGGAAGGTCGGTCGCCGGAAGACGGGGTGCTGCCGACGGAGCGCGATCAGTCTCTTCGTGAAGGCGAGCAGCGACTGCTCCGGGCCGGTGTCCTTCCAGCCGATCCAGCTGATCTCGTTGTCCTGACAATAGGCATTGTTGTTCCCGCGCTGGCTCCGTCCGAGCTCATCGCCGGCGAGCAGCATCGGCACGCCGTGCGAGAGGATCAGCGTTGCGAGAAAGTTTCGGAGCTGGCGCGCGCGAAGGTCTTTCACCTCGGCATCGTCGGTCTCGCCCTCGATACCGCAGTTCCACGATCGATTGTCGTCCGTTCCGTCCTTGTTCTCCTCGAGGTTCGCCTCGTTGCGCTTGGTCTCGTACGTGACGAGGTCGTGCAGCGTGAACCCGTCATGGCAGGTGATGTAGTTGATCGACGCGAACGGCTTGCGGCCGTCCGACTGGTACAGATCGCTGGACCCTGTAAAGCGCCGCGCGAACGACGCCACCGCGGTCTTGCCGCGCCAGAAGTCCCGCATCGTGTCGCGATACATCCCGTTCCACTCGGTCCAGAGCACAGGAAAGTTTCCGACCTGGTAGCCGCCCTCTCCCACGTCCCACGGCTCGGCGATGAGCTTGACCTGGGAGAGGATCGGGTCCTGATGGATGATGTCGAAGAATGCCGAGAGGCGATCGACGTCGTGGAACTCGCGCGCAAGCGCCGAGGCGAGGTCGAAGCGAAAGCCGTCGACGTGACAGTCGCTGACGAAGTATCGGAGCGAGTCCATGATCAGGCGTAACACCGACGGGTTGACGGGATTGAGCGAGTTCCCGGTGCCCGTGAAATCCTTGTAGTAGCGCGGCTCGTCGGGCATCGTCCGGTAGTAGGCGAGGTTGTCGATGCCGCGGAACGAGAGCGTCGGCCCCAGATGGTTGCCCTCGGCCGTATGGTTGTAGACGACGTCCAGGATGACCTCGATTCCGGCCCGATGCAGCGCCTTGACGAGCCCCTTGAACTCCCGCACCTGCTGTCCGTGCGACCCGGTCGCCGCGTAGCCCGCGTGTGGAGCGAGGAAGCCGATCGTCGAGTACCCCCAGTAGTTGCTCAGCCCTCGCTCCTGCAGGAAGTGCTCGTCGGCAATGTGATGGATCGGCAGCAGCTCGACCGCGGTGACACCGAGGTCAACGAGGTGGGCGATCGCGGCGTCGGAAGCAAGCCCCGCATAGGTACCGCGTAGATCCTCGCGCACGCCGGGAAGCAGTTGCGTGAAGCCCTTGACGTGGAGCTCGTAGATCACCGTCTCGTTCCACGGCCGGCGGAGAAGCTCGTCGCCCTCCCAGTCGAAGGCCCCGTCGATGACCACGGATTTCGGAATCGCCGCAGCGTCGTCGCTCGTGTCGATCACGAGATCGTCGCCGTCGGCGTACGCGAGCGTGCGGCCACGATCCCAGAGCACCGGGCCTTCGACCGCCTTGGCATACGGATCGATGAGGAGCTTGTGCGCGTTGAAACGATGGCCGTCGGTCGGCGCCCACGGGCCGTACACCCTGTAGCCGTACCGTTGCCCGGGCCCGATGCCCGAGACATAGCCGTGCCAGCTGTGGGCCGTCTGCCGGGACAGCATGACCCGCGTCTCGACATCGTCGGCGTCGAAGAGGCAGAGCTCGACGCGCTCGGCGTTTTCCGACGTCAGCGAGAAGTTCGTGCCGCTCCCGTCCCAGGTCGCGCCGAGCGGGAAGGGTTCACCGGGCCAGGCACGCATCGCCTGACCCTACCCCGCGGCCTCCGCCGAGCGCAGGCCACGTACCGCCCAGACCGAGAAGACGATCGCGAGTGCGAGCGCGAGCCCGAAGCTGAGGCCGACCTGAGTCGCGTCACCGGCGAGGAGGCCTCGGCCCGTGCCGAGGGCGTAGGTGATCGGGTTGAACTTCGCAACCGCATGCATCGCCCCGTCGAGAAGCGAGAGCGGCACGTACACCGGAGCGAGGAACAGGAGGAGGAAGACCGGCATCTGCATGAGAGGCCCTGCCTGGATCGTTCGCAGGCGCATCGCGATCCCCGCCGACCAGAGGAAGCCGCAGGCGTTGATGATCAGCGCCAGCGAGTAGAGCCCGACGATGTCGACCGGTCCGCCTCCCACTTTCATTCCGGTGGCCAGGGCGATCACGGTGAGCAGCGACGCGGTAACGCACCACCGGATCATCGCGGCGAGGCCGTAGCCGAGCACGATGCCGAGCCGGTTCGGCGACGCGAGCATGAGTCGCCGGGCAAAGCCCCCCTCGAAGTCCCGGGCGACGCTGAAGCCGGTGAAGACGCCGCCGAACGCCGCCGATTGGAGCAGGACGAAGACGAACTGGAAGGCGGTGTACCCGTTCGGGTAGTCGAAGCCCGGCACGTGTTGCACCTGCGAGAGGCCGCCTGCGAACGCGACGAAGAAGAAGAGAGGGAACGCGAGCGACGGCAGCAGGATCGAAGGCGTCGTGAGGACGTTCTTCGACGTCCGCCACGCCACACCCGAGGTGACGTCCCAGACCCTCATGTTCGCTCCAGCCTTCGGCTCAATGCCCAGCTCGCCGCAATCAGCGAGACGATCCCGAGCGCGATCGCGATCGCGAACCCGAGTGCGAGCGCACGCCCATCCCATCCGGTGATGATGAGGCTGCGAACGCATTCGATCAGGTAGGAGACAGGGTTGATCGAGGCGAGGAACTTGAACCACGGGACGGCGATGAGATTACGGGGGGTGTTCATCGAGGAGATGAAGAGGAAGACGAACAGCACGGGGAAGAGCCCCTGGATCGACTCGCCCGAGCCGGTGCGCAGGGCGAGAAACGATCCGAGCGCACCGAACGCGGCCGCGACGAGCGCCGCGTACACGAGCAATACTGCGATGCCGGCGACGCCCGATTCGAACCGAACGCCCAGGAGCAGCCCGACGGAGATATAGAAGACGGCCTGTATGACGCCGAGGACGACGATGCCCGTGATCTGGCCGACGAGCAGGGCCGACCCGCGCACCGGAGTCAACGAGAGGCGCGAGAAGAAGCCTGTCTGGATGTCTCTTGCCAGGTCCGTGCCGGCGTTCATCGTCGAGAACAGCGCTCCCTGGATGAACGGAACCGCGAGGGCGAAGGCGACGAACGAGTCCGTCGGGAAGCCGGGAAGCAGCGTCGACGCCTTGAGCCCGCCGGAGTTCATCAGCAGCAGTGCGATCGGAAAGATGAGCGGTGGGATCGCACTCGCCGGTTGCCGGGCGGTGCGCGTGATCGAGCGCTGTGCGAGAGCGCCGACCTGGGTCAGCAGCGTCGAGCTCATCGAGGCGGAGCTCCGTCCTCCCCGGTTGCGGCGCCCTCGAGCGTCCTCCCGGTCTTGGCGAGGAAGACGTCGTCGAGCGTCGGCGCTCGAAGCTCGATGTCGTCGACAACGACCCCCTCGGCATCCATCGCCCTGACCACGTCGACGAGGCCGATCCCTTCTCGGAGGCGCACTGCGAGGTCGCGCTCGCTGCCGAACGGCTCGCCGAAGGCACCCATCAATCCGATGATCCGCGGCCTGTCCTCCTCCCGGCAGGGCGTGACGTGAATCGACGGCCGCCCGATCTCGTCCTTCAGTGCGGTCGGCGTCCCTTCGGCCACGATCTTGCCGTTGTCGATGATCCCGACCCGATCAGCGAGCACGTCCGCCTCCTCGAGGTACTGCGTGGTGAGAAAGACGGTCACGCTGTCCTCGCGCGCCAGCCGCGCGACTTCCTCCCAGAGCGCCGTACGGCTCTGCGGGTCGAGCCCCGTCGTCGGCTCGTCGAGGAAGAGGATGCTCGGCCGGTGGACGAGCGCGAGGGCCAGATCGAGACGGCGTTTCATTCCACCCGAGTAGCCGCCTACCTTGCGGTCCGCCGCGTCTGTCAGCCCGACCCGTTCGAGCAGCTCGTCCTGCCTCGACTTCCGTTCCGCCTTCGGGATGCCCTGCAGCATCGCCTGCAGCTTCAGGTGGTCCCGGCCCGTCAGCAGCGGATCGAGGGCCGCCTCCTGGAGAGCAGCGCCGATCACGGAGCGAACCTTCGGCCCCTCGGTGCGAACGTCGTACCCTCCGACCCGCGCACTGCCCGCCGTGGGCGGCAGGAGCGTCGTCAGCATCAGGACGGTCGTCGACTTACCGGCCCCGTTCGGCCCGAGAAAACCGTAGATCTCGCCTGGCGAGACCTCGAGGTCGATCCCGTCGACCGCGCGCGGCCCTTTCCTGAACTCGCGCACGAGCTTCTCGACGACGATGCTGTTGTCGCGGATCACGGGGCCAGCCTACTTGGGGACTCGACCCTCGCCTCCGCAGTCGCAGATGGAAGCGCCCGGGGAGTCTCGTCAGGCCGGGACGAGCCAGATCGTTGCGAGCGGCGGGAGCGTCACAAAAGCGGAGTGCGGCTGACCATGTAGCGACCCTGCCGTCGCCTCGAGGCCGAGGCCGTTACCGACGTCGGACCCCGCGTAGAAGCGCGAGTCGGTGTTGAGGACCTCGACCCACCTCCCGTCGACGGGCAGAGGAAGCTGCCAGCCCTCGCGCACGACAGGAGAGAGGTTGACCGCCGCGACGAGCGGCGAACCGTCGGCAGCGAACCGCGCGAAGGCGATGACGTTCTCGTCCCGTGCATCGCCCGTCAACCACGCGAACCCCTCGGGCCGGAAGTCGATCTCCCAGAGAGCGGGCCGAGACCGGTAGACGGCGTTCAGGTCGCGTACGACCGCGCGCACGCCGGCGTGATCGGGGTCGTCCAGCAGGGCCCAATCGAGGGACCGGCCCTCGGACCACTCCTCCCACTCGCCGAGCTCCGCGCCCATGAAGAGCGACTGCTTGCCGGGGTGCGACCACATCAGCCCGTAGAGCGCACGAAGCGTCGCGAGCTGCTGCCAGCGGTCGCCCGGCAGCTTGGAGAGCAGCGACCGCTTCCCGTGCACGACCTCGTCGTGCGAGAGTGGGAGGACGAAGTTCTCGTCCCAGGCATAGACGAGCGAGAACGTCAGCTCGTCGTGATGGAACCGCCGATGGACGGGCTCGTGCTCGACGTACGCGAGCGTGTCGTTCATCCACCCCATGTTCCACTTGAACGTGAAGCCGAGGCCGCCCATCGAGGTGGGGCGGGAGACACCTGGCCAGTCGGTCGACTCCTCCGCGATCACCGCAATTCCCGGCTCGCGGGCATGAAGAACCTCGTTGAGCTCCCGGAGGAAGGCGACGGCTTCGAGGTTCTCGCGACCGCCGCGCTCGTTCGGCAGCCACTCACCGGGGTCGCGCGAGTAGTCGAGGTAGAGCATCGACGCGACAGCGTCGACCCGCAGCCCGTCTGCGTGGAACTCCTTCACCCAGTAGAGCGCGTTCGCGAGCAGAAAGTTGCGTACCTCGTGACGCGAGAGGTTGAAGATGAGCGTGCCCCAGTCGGGATGCGACCCGCGCCGCGGGTCCTCGTGCTCGTACAACGCCGTCCCGTCGAAGCGGGCGAGCGCCCACTCGTCGCGCGGGAAGTGAGCGGGCACCCAGTCGAAAAGCACGCCTATCCCCGCGGCGTGGAAGGCGTCGACGAGCGCGCGCAGGTCGTCCGGCGGCCCGAAGGTCGACTGGGGTGCGAAGTAGCCACTCACCTGGTAGCCCCAGGACGGCGCGTACGGATGCTGCATCACGGGCATCAGCTCGACGTGCGTGAAGCCGAGCTCCGCGACGTATGGGACGAGCTCCGCCGCCAGATCCCGCCAGGAGAGACCCTGCCGCCAGGATCCCGCGTGCACCTCGTAGATCGAGAACGGTTGCGTCAGCGGGTCGGACGAGCGCCGCCGCGCGAGCCACGCGTCATCGCTCCACGCAAACCGGCTCCGGTAGACGATCGATGCGTTCTCGGGCGGCACCTCGGCGAACGCCGCGTACGGATCGGCCTTGAGCCGCGTGATCCCGTCAACGCCCGCGACGGCGAGCTTGTACCGCTGTCCCTCCGTGGCGTTTGCAGCGACACCCTCCCAGATCCCCGACGAGCCGAGTGGATGAAGTGCGTCGGCACCTTCGCTCCAGTAGTTCCAGTCGCCGACGACCGACACCGAGCCGGCGTTCGGCGCCCAGACCGCGAATCGCACCCCACCGTCGTCGAGCGGATGCGCTCCGAGCCGCTCGTAAAGCCGCTCGTGCCGGCCTTCGCCGGCGAGGTGGAGATCGACGTCCCCGAGACCGGTCACAGCTTGCTCCGGCCGGCGACCCGCTCGGGCTCGTCGACAGGCCTGACGGCGATCACGTGAGCACCGCCGGGCGCGAGACCGACGAAGTTGCGGCCCGTCCGCCATCGATACGAGGTGCCCGTCAGGAGATCCCGTGCGGTGAAGACCTCGGGCGGGCCTAGCTCGGACGGCACGATGCAGAGTCCTTCCCTCGGCGCCCGCGCGTCGAGGTTGACGACGGTGACGATGACGTCGTCGCCCTCGCGCTTTGCGTACGCGATCAGATCGTCGTTCTGCGTCTCGAGCCAGGTGAGATTCGCGAACCGCTGTAACGCGGGATGCGCGCGCCGGATCTCGTTCAGACGTCGTCAGCAACGGCAGCAACGGGCCGACGAGGGTTCGCGTCTTCACCTCGTACTTCTCCGAGGCCAGATACTCCTCGCTTCCTCGTCGGAGCGGAACGTTCTCGCAGGCCTCGTATCCCGAGTAGATCCCGTAACTCGGGGAGAGCGTCGCGGCGAGCACGAGGCGGGCCTCGAACGCCGCCCGACCGCCGTCCTGGAGGTACTCGTGAAGGATGTCGGGCGTGTTCGGCCACATGTTGGGCCGGTAGAACGCAGACCACGAGAGCGCCTGATCGATGAACTCGACGATTTCCGCCTTCGTGTTCTTCCAGGTGAAGTACGTGTACGACTGACTGAAGCCGACCTTCGCGAGTGTCGTCATCGGTGCCGGGCGCGTGAACGCCTCCGCGAGGAAGATCGCGTCCGGATACACCGCGCGGACTTCGGCGATCAACCACTCCCAGAACGGGATCGGCTTCGTGTGTGGGTTGTCGACCCGGAAGCAGCGGACACCGCGTCGACACCACCCGAGGACGATCTCGAGCAGCGCCCCCCAGAGCGCCCTCGCGGTCGGACGTGTCCCAGTCGACGTTGTAGATGTCCTGGTAGCGCTTCGGCGGGTTCTCGGCGTACTTGAGCGTACCGTCGGGTCGCCGCTCGAACCACTCCGGGTGCTCGACGAGCCAGGGATGATCGGGCGAGCACTGGATCGCGAAGTCGAGCGCGATCTCGACGCCGGCGCTCTTCGCGGCCGCGATCATCGCGTCGAAGTCCGCATCCGGTTCCGAGCTCGGGGTGGAGCGCCTCGTGGCCGCCGGCCGCAGCGCCGATCGCCCAGGGGCTGCCGGGATCTCCCTTCTCCGCCTTCTCCGCGTTGTTACGGCCCTTCCGGTGCGTCAAGCCGATCGGGTGAACCGGCGGGAGGTAGACGACGTCGAACCCGAGCGCGGCCAGGGCGGGCAACACCTCCGCGACGCCGCGGAACCCACCCCAGGAGCGCGGGAAGACCTCGTACCATGCACCGAACGCGGCTCGCGCACGCTCGACGTCGATGCCGAAGCTCGCACTCTTTGCAGAGCCGTGCCGGGCCTCCCTGGCGAGCTCTGCGGCAACCGCCCGCCATTCATCGACGGTGGCGTCACCGAACAGCGCGAGCCCTTCCGAGAGCTCGCCGCCGAGATCGGATTGTCCGGCGGCGACTTTCCGGTCGAACTCGAGGAGCCAGGTCGCGTACGGGTCTGCCCACGCCTGTATCCGGAACTCCCAGGTGCCGAGCGAATCGGGGACGAACCCAGCGGTGAAGCGGTCGTTTCCCTGGGGCTCGAGCGGCACTTCCTGCCAGCGGCGTGTTCCCGCACGTCGGAAGCGCAGGACTCCACCGAGCGCGCCGTGGCCGTCCCGGAAGATCGTTGCCGACGTCGAGACCGTGTCGCCGAGACACGCCTTGACCGGATACCGGCCACCGTCGATGCGTGGGTGGACGTCCTGAATCTGGATTCGTGGCGCTGCCATCACGAACAAGGTAGACAGTTCTGAGCATGTGGCTCACTCGCACCGTCGGCGTCAACCTCCATCCGACCTCGCTTCCGGGCGGCCGGCTCGGTCCCGAGGCCTACGCGTTCGTCGACTGGCTGGCCGCGGCAGGGGCCGCATTCTGGCAGGTGCTGCCGCTGAATCCGCCGGACTCTTACGGCTCGCCGTATTCCTCCGCATCGGCGTTCGCCGCCTGGCGAGGCCTGCTCGCCGACCCCGACGCACCCGTCACCGGCGCCGAACGGCGCCGCTTCGAGCGTGCAAATGTGTTCTGGATCGGCGACTGGGTCGACTTCGCGGGCGGCGACGCGCTCGACGACCAGGTGCGCGTCGAACGCGAGTGGTCGTCACTCCGTGGCTACGCGGCGGAGCGCGGTATTCGTCTGATCGGCGACGTTCCGATCTATGTCGCCGCGGGGAGCTGCGACCAGGCCAGCCACCCGACGATCTTCCTCCCCGACGACTTCGTGGCCGGCGCGCCGCCGGACCCGCTGAACGACCAGGGCCAGAAGTGGGGCAACCCCCTCTACGACTGGGCTGCTCTCGAGAGGCAGGAGTACCGCTGGTGGATCGAGCGGCTCCGCCGCACGCTCGCCTTCGTCGACGTCTTCCGGATCGACCACTTCCGTGGCTTTGCCGCCTACTGGGCCGTGCCGGCGAGCGCCGGGACCGCGCGCGACGGTCACTGGGAGACGGGCCCGGGTGCCGCTGTCTTCCGTGCGGCGGAGCGTGCCCTCGGGATGCTTCCCGTGATCGTGGAGGACCTCGGCCTGATCACGCCCGACGTCGACGCTCTGCGAGACCGCCTCGACTACCCGGGGATGGCCGTGATGTTGTGGGCCTTCGACGGACCACCGGACAACCCACACCGGCTCGAGAACCACCGCGTGCGACAGGTCGTCTACACCTCGACGCACGACACCGAGACGCTGGCCGGCCACTTTCCAGCGCGGTCTCCGTGGGAGATGCTGGAGCTGTCGCTCTCCTCGCGCGCGTCGCTCGCCATGATTCCCGCCCAGGACGTGCTCGGGCTCGGGAGCGAGGCACGGATGAATCGCCCGGGGGAGCTGGGCGGCGGCAACTGGGCCTGGCAGCTGGAGCGGGGCCAGCTCGGTCCCGGCGAGGCAGAGAGGCTGAGGGCATCGGCACGGGCGTCGGGCCGTGTTCGGTAGAGCCCGATCAGTCGGATGGCTCGACGGGCAGCTTTGCGGCGACGACCTTGCGTCCGTCGCGTTCGTAGGCGACGTCGACCGAGTCGTTCTGCTTGTAGGAGCCGGCGATGCCGAGCGTGATCGACGCCCACCGCATCAGCCCGAGCCGACCCTCCTCTTTCATCGGACGCTCGAACACGAGCGTTCCGTCGCGCACGATGTAGTCGGATCCTTCGCGTTGGGGAACGCCGTTGACGAAAACCTCGAACGGTCTCCTGACATCGGGAGGAAGCCGGACGCGGGTTCGCTGTCGGGTCGTCTCGCTCATCCCCCTAGAATGACATCTCCGTGCACTTCGACCGCGAGACCATGAGGAGCCTTCGATGAGCAGCACCACCCAGCCGGCAGCCGATTGGCACCGCGGCCGCGTCGCGAGCTGGCTCGTGTCCGTCGATCACAAGCGGATCGGCGCCCTCTATCTCGGTTGGGCCGGCGTCTTCTTCGTGATTGCGGGCGTCCTGACGCTACTGATGCGCCTGCAGGTAACGCGACCCGATGCATCGATTCTGGGGAGCGGAACCTACCGCGGTGTGCTGACGATGCACGGGACACTGCTCGTGTTCTTCGTCCTCCTCCCGGTCGTGACAGGGCTCGCCACCTACCTCGTGCCGCTGATGATCGGGGCCCGCCGGATCGCGATGCCCGGAGCCGCTGCGACGGCCCTGTGGCTCTTCGTGTTCGGCGGCGCCGCCGTCACGCTCTCGGCCTTCGCCGACGGTGGTGCATCGCAGGCGGGCTGGACAGGGACTCCCGCCCCTCGCCCTCGCCCAGTCGGGGAACGGAGTCGGGCTCTGGCTGATGGGCCTCCTCCTCCTCGCGATCTCGCTCATGCTCTCGGCAATCAATCTGATCGCGACGATCCGCTCGCTCCGCGCAGACGGGATGGACTGGTCGAGGACGCCGATGTTCACCTGGTCCGTGTACGTCTGGTCGTGGCTGACCCTGGTGCTCGTTCCCGTCGCAGCGATCGGGCTTCTCCTCGTCCTCCTCGAGCGCGAGTTCTCCGGCTCGTTCGACTTCTTCCTCGACGGCGACACCGTCGAACCGAAGCTGATCTGGCTCTTCGGACAGTCGTTCGCATACGTCGCCCTCGTCCCGATCTTCGGGATCCTGGCGGAGATCGTCGCGGTGTTCGCCGGCCGCGCGATCGCGAACGCACGCCTCCTCGCGCAATCGCTCATCGCCGTCGGCGGCCTCACGATCCTGCTCGTGCTCTATCACGCCTACTCGACCGGGATCGGCAAGAAGCCGAGCGTGCTGCTGTTGCTCCTCGCGATCGTCGCGACGATTCCGTCCGTCGTCGCGATCGGTCTGATCAAGAGAGCGCTGTGGCAAGCGCGCGGCCAGCTTCGCTGGACGGCGCCCCTCCTCTTCGCCGGTGGAGCGGTCTTCCTCTTCGGCATCGGGCTCCTCTCGGCCCTCGTCCTCGTGTTCGTCGGGAACAGTCGCGAGCTGCGAGGAACCGCGTTCGGCGTCGCCCACGCCCACTATCTCCTCTGGGGAACAGCCCTCCTTGCGATGCTCGGCGCCGTCACGTACTGGTGGCCGAAGATCTTTGGCCGGCTCCTCGGCGAGCGCCTCACGCGATGGTCGGCCGTGCTGCTCTTCGTCGGCTTCAACTGCACCTTCTTCGTGCAGTTCCTACTCGGCGACCAGGGCCAACCGCGCGGCGCCTCGAGCTTCAGTGATCACGGGAGCACGTCGGCGTACAACATGATCTCGACGATCGGGGCCTTCGTCACCGCGCTCGGCGTCGTCTTCTTCCTGCTCGCGGTGCTCCGGGCACACAACGGCACCCGCGCCGGGAATGACCCCTGGCGGGCGGACACGCTCGAGTGGTACACCACGTCGCCGCCGCCGCCGCACAACTTCGACTCGGTTCCGGACGTCACGAGCGCGCGACCGCTCGCCGACCTCCGTGAGGCGCTGCGGACACGAAATGCGCTCTGAGGCGTCACCCGGCCCGTTCCTGCGCGGTGCGATCATCGCGGCGGCCATGGCCACCGCCGTCGTCGTCGTCAGCGCGACGCTCGACTCGGGCCGCGGCCACTGGGCAGCCGCACTCGTCGCAGTGCCGCTCCTCGTTGCCGCCGTCGTGATCGCACGCGTCGCGTACCCTCGCCTCCTCCCGGCCACCGTCGCGGCGCTCGGGCTCATGGTGTTCGCGATCGCAACCGGCGGGCTCGTCGCGTGGAGCGACAGCGCCGAGTGGGCGACCGTCGTGCACGTCTCTGCTGCAGGCGCGTCGCTCGGGGCATCGTTCGTCGCACTCGTCGTCTCGTTTCGGGGCGAGGCGCTTCCCTTCGGGCCTCCGCGCGACTACATCACACTGACCAAGCCCCGCATCATGTCGCTTCTGCTCCTCACCGGAGCCGCCGGCATGTTCGTCGGGGCGGGAGGCTGGCCGGACGGCCCGGAGTTTCTCGCGATGATGGTCGGGCTTGCGCTCGCCTGTGGCGGTGCCAGCGCACTGAACCATCTGATGGATGCGGACATCGACAGGCTGATGGGCGAACGCACTGCGGCCCGCCCGGTCGCGGCGGGGCGCGTGGAGGCGCCGCGGGCACTCGAGTTCGGCGTCGTCCTGATGGCGCTCTCCTTCGCGCTCCTCGCAACCACCGTGAACGTGCTCACGGCGGTCCTGGCGCTCGTCGGCGGGCTCTTCTACGTCGTCGTCTACACGGGCTACCTGAAGCGCTCGACCGACCAGAACATCGTCATCGGAGGGGCGGCCGGCGCCGTGCCGCCGGTCGTCGGCTTCGCTGCGGCGACAGGCGACCTGACTCTGCCGGCCCTGTGGCTGTTCCTGATCGTCTTCCTCTGGACGCCACCCCACTTCTGGGCGCTCGCACTCATGATCAAGGAGCACTACGCCGCGGCCAACGTCCCGATGTTGCCGGGCACGAAGGGCGACCGGGAAACGATCCGTCAGATCGTGCTCTACTCCGTGGTGCTCGTCGCCTTCACGGTCGGGGTCGGCTACTGGCTCGGGCCCGTCTATACCGTGGCGGCGATGCTCCTCGGCGCGTACTTCCTCCTACTCGCCGTGCAGCTTCGCCGTGACCCGTCACGGCGCCGGGCAGTGGTGTTGTTCCACTACTCGCTCGCCTACCTCGCGCTGCTCTTCGTGGCAGCGGCGGTCGACCCGCTCCTCGCCTGAGCCCGACCACCCTCACCGACGGATCGCTCCGATACGGCGGGTGAAGTGAGGTATCCCCCGAGAGGGGGAGGGCCAACGGATCTCGGATGCCGACATACGGCATATGCGACATGCCCGCCTTGCCCTACTCACCGTCGGCGCCGCGGTTCTCCTCTCGGGTTCCGCTCTCGCCCAGAACCAGAGGGCCGTCTCGGCCCCGACTCACCTCAAGCCCTTCCTTCTCCGCGCGACCGAGCCGGCCGCCCGGGACTTCCCACGAACGCCGTCATTTTCCTGGGCGCCGGTCAGAGGCGCTTCCCGATACGAGTTCCAGCTCGCCAAGACCTCGAATTTCCAGGACGGCACAGTCTTCTGGGCGAGCTCTTCGCTCAAGAGTCCGGCTGTCGCCATTCCGCTCACCTTGCCGTGGATGACCGGCGCACCGTACGCCGCCTATGCTCGGGTACGGGCCGTCACGGATCGCGGCACGTCACCGTGGAGCAGCGGCTTCGGGTTCAACGTCCGCTGGAGCGACGTGCCGAAGCAGGCGCCGTCGAATCCAGGTCTCGCGCGCTGGACCGCGGTCGATGGCGCAACGAGCTACCAGGTGTGGTTCACGGGCATCAACCGCGTCGTCGAGACGCGCGTCAACGCCGTCGACCAGCGCGAGTTCTACGCGTTTCACCAGGGGTCGAACTACACGGGCGCGATCACATGGCGCGTCCGTGCAGTCCGCCGCGTCGCGAAGCTCCAGGGGTTCATCACACCGGTGAACTACGGGCCGTGGAGCCAGACCTTCACGCTGACGAACCCCTCGATGGACGACGGGATCGTTCGCCCGGTCAGCACTGTCACGGCCCTCGCGACGAGCACGGCGGCGAGCGCGAAAGCGCACGAGATGACGCCAGCCTTCGTCTTCGCGGGAACCCGCGACAGCAGCGGGGTCAAGTATGGCCTCTACCGCGTCTACGTCTTCAGCGACAGGCAGTGTGTAAACACGGTCTTCCGTGGGGCGATCGTTGGTGGCCCGGCATATGCCGCGAGGAACAAGGGAACGCTGAAGCTTCCGACTGAGGAGAAGGACGTCAGCGACGCGGCGAGCCAGATCCTTGACCTCGGAGACGAAGGGAAGACGTATACGGCAGAGGGGATCCTGTCGAAGCCGGCGAACGAGGCCGGAAGCGCCGCTGCCGCCGGTGCTGCGACTTCGCCCACGCCGATCACCACCCCGACGACTGGCTCTCCTGTCGAGCAGGCCTCGAACAGCAGTTGGCCGCAGATCGAGCTCCTCGAGAGTGGATGGCCGAACGGCCGATTTTTCTGGACGGTCGTCCCGGTCAAGCTCGTCGCGAAGATCGGTTCGGACGGCAAGGTCGTCAGCTACGAGTATCGCGACGCCGAGGTTCCGCAGGATGCATGCGCGAGTGGCCGTGTCCTCGCCTTTGGCAAGGCGTCGTCCCCCGTCGTCGCAGCCCAGGGGTCGGCCTACGCTTCGGGCCAGTCACCGTCCGGCCGCCTCATCGCGTCCGTCGGTAACCGTCCGTTCTACGGGCACCCGCTCGTCGCCTGGATGCCTGCACCCGGCGCGGATACCTACGAGATCGAGTGGTCGCCGGCTCGCTACCCGTGGCGCGCGGTCAAGCGCCTCGGAGTGGATGGCGGAACCGCCGCGATGCTGCCTCTGAAGCCCGGCAACTGGTGGTACCGGATTCGCGGAATCAACAGCGCACTGCCGGACGGGCACCAGTACATGAGCTGGTCGGCGCCCCTGAGCCTCAAGGTCGCCAAGCCGAAGTTCCGACTCATCGCCTCCAGGTAGGGCCGTCGAATAGTAAGGTCGGGGCTCTCGTGAGCCCCGACCTTGCACTAGCCCTGTTACTCGTCGACGCGGCCGACGAGATCTCGCTCGGCCGCTTCCGCACGCGCGATCTGGAGGTGGAGACGAAGCCGGATCTGACGCCGGTGACCGAGGCCGACCGGGCCGTCGAGGAAGCCATCCGGGCACGTCTCGCCGACGAACGACCCGAGGACGGCATTCTCGGCGAGGAGTTCGGCTCGTCCGGGGCGGGCACCCGGCGCTGGATCGTCGATCCAATCGACGGCACCCGCAACTACTCCCGCGGGATACCCGTTTGGGCGACCCTGATCGCACTCGAGGAGCAGGGGGAGGTGAAGCTCGGCGTCGTATCCGCGCCGGCTCTCCATCGCCGCTGGTACGCCGAGCGAGGCGGTGGCGCCTGGGTGAACGACGACCGCATTCGGGCGTCGGCGGTTCGCCGCATCGAGGATGCCGTTCTCTCGTTCGCCCTCGAGCAGCCGATCCCCGCTCTTGCCGAGTACGCGTGGCACGCGCGAGGTTACGGCGACTTCTGGGCCCACATGCTCGTGGCGGAGGGCGCAGTCGACGGCGCCGTCGATGCCGTCGGCGTGAAGGTCTGGGATCTCGCTGCGATCCAGCCGATCGTCGAGGAGGCTGGAGGGCGCTTCAGCGACGCGAGCGGTGCGGCCCGCGTGGACGGGGGGACGGCCATCTCCTCGAACGGCCACCTGCACGAGGAGTTGCTCCGAGCCGTGCAGCAGTCAGGGTGAGGCGAGGCCGCCCGCCGGCGGCTGCCATTGCGAGAACACCGCGAGGGAGCGCACGCTCCCGTCATCTCCCGTCACTCTCCCGTCACTCTCCGGGGTGTCGGTGAACTGCCGGTTGACATGGAACAGCATTCGTGCTCCTTCCGGCAGGGTCGCGACCCTACCAGTCGGTCACGGCAGGCGCTACCGGATCGCCAGCACTGCTGCCTCGTACACCGGATCGCGGCCGAACTGGTCGAGCTCACCCGAGAGGAGGTCGCTCGCGCTCGGTGGCTCGCCGGGCTGCCCGATCGGCTCCCCGTCGACGAGAATCGCCTCGACGCTCGGAGCGTCCCGGCGGCTGAGCGAGATCTCGCGCTTCAACCTCGAGCGCAACCACCCCGCGATCAGCTCTGCGTCGGCGCGCGGCCCCTGGACCCTCAGGCGCTCGATCGAGCCGATCCCCGGCCAGAGCTCCGCAAGCCGGCGCCGCCATGGGAGCGTGCGCGAGAAGGCGATGTCGGAGACCGCGGCGCGACCGAAGAGAGCGGTGAGCCTGGCGTACCCCGCCGGCGCGTCTCTCCACTCCGAGGAGTCGACGACGAGCCTGTCCGTCGCGTCGAGGATCTCCTCCAGCTCGCCGCTACCCCAGTGCGGCTCGCCGCGCCAGCGACAGAAGACGGGCAGGTCGGAGACGAGCAGCGGCGTGATCACCGAGCCCGGATGGTGTCTGGCCTCGCCCTGCAGCTTGACCTGGATCACCTCGGAGATCACCTCGTGGACCATTCCCGGGAGCTGGAAGCCCTTGAGCTCGGCGCGTGCGACGATCTTCGACTCGCGACCGGGCTCGGGGATGAGGAAGATCGTCCGCGCCGGATGCCGCTCGGCCAGGCCGTCGAGCGTCTTCCGCGCCTCCGGATGCCACTCGGGCGGGCACCAGACGAGATGGGTCATGGTGCTCGTCCGAAGCTCGGGCATCCCGTCCGCTTCCTCGAGCACGCGGAGCCTGCCGAGCTGTTGTTCGATATCGGAGACGACGCCCATTCCGTGCCCTAATGCCTACGCCACGAGCGGCCGTCCCGGTGGATCAGGTCGTCAGCCGATCTCGGGCCCCATGTCCCGCTCGCGTAGTTCGGGAAGTTCGGTCGATCGCGCTGCCAGCCGCCCAGGATCGCGTCGACGAGCTTCCATTGCTCCTCGACCTCGTCCTCACGGGTGAAGAGCGTCGCGTCACCGAGCATCGCGTCGAGAATCAGGCGCTCGTACGCCTCCGGGAGGCCTGTGCGGAACGCACCGCCGTAGAGGAAGTCCATGTGGACGGTTCGGATCGTCATGCCGGCGCCGGGCACCTTGGCGCCGATGGCGAGCGAGACGCCCTCGTCGGGCTGGACATGGATCAGGAGGACGTTCGGGCGCAGGCCGTCGCCGGCGATCGCCTCGAACGGCGGGTGCGGCGCGCGCTGGAACTGGATTGCGATCGTCGTCTCCCGGCGACCAAGGCGCTTGCCGGCCCGAACGTAGAAGGGCGTGTCCGCCCAGCGCCAGTTGTCGACGTACAGCTTCGCGGCGATGAACGTCTCCGTCAGTGACCCCGGCGCAACCCCCTCCTCTTCGCGGTAACCGGGAACCTCGATCCCCTCGACGAACCCGGCCCCGTACTGTCCGCGGACGACGGACTTCGGGCCTGGCGTGTGCATCGACTTCAGAACCTTCACCTTCTCGTTGCGCACCGAGTCCGCCGTGAAGTCGATCGGGGGCTCCATCGCGGTGAGCGCGAGGAGCTGAAGGAGGTGGTTCTGGAAGATGTCGCGGATCACACCTGCGGACTCGTAGAAGCCGGCGCGACCCTCGATCCCCATGGATTCGGCGACGGTGATCTGGACGTGGTCGATGAACTGCCGGTTCCAGATCGGCTCGAAGATGCCGTTCGCAAATCGCAGCGCCAGCATGTTCTGCACCGTCTCCTTGCCGAGGTAATGGTCGATGCGGAAGACCTCGTCCTCCCGGAACCATTGGTGCAACAGCTCGTTCAACTCGAGCGCCGAGGTGAGGTCGCGGCCGAACGGCTTCTCGACGATCAGCCGCACCCATCCTTCCTTGTGCCGACGCTTTCCGACCTCGGTCACTGTCGTCGCGAACGCCTGGGGTGGGACGGCGAGGTAGTGGAGGCGGTTTCCGGCCGTGCCCCGCTCCGCGTCGATCTCCTCGAGTGCCCGGCCGACGCGGTCTTCCCCGTCCGGATCGTCGAACTCGGTGCCGACGTACCGCATCCCGCCCGAGAGCGTGTCCCAGACATCCTGCCGGAACGGGTCGCGTGCGTGCTGCTTGACGGCCTTCTTCATCGCGGCCGCGAACTGGGCCGACGACTGCTGTGTGCGAGAAACACCGACGATGGCGAACCGCTCGGGTAGCAGCTTGCGGTAGGCGAGCGCGTAGAGGGCGGGGAAGAGCTTGCGCTTCGTCAGGTCGCCGGACGCACCGAAGATGACGACCGCGCACGAATCCGGCCGACGCCGTACATGGAGGCCTTCGAGCAGCGGGTTCGCGTCGTCGCTCACGCCGACGTCAGCGAGCCCACCTTGGCCCGGATGCCGTCGAGGAGCTCCGCGAACGAGTCGGCGAACTTCTCGACGCCCTCCGCTTCGAGCGTGGCAACGACATCGTCGTAGTCGATACCTGCGGACGCGAGATCGGCGAGAAGCTGATTCGCGTCTGCAATCCCCTCCGAGATGCTCCCCGGCCTGACCTGTCCGTGATCGGCGAACGCCCGCACCGTTTCGAGCGGCATCGTGTTGACGGTGTCAGGTCCGATCAGCTCCTCGACGTAGACGACGTCGCGGTACGCCGGATTCTTGGCCGAGGTGGATGCCCACAGGCACCGCTGCGGCCGCGCGCCCTTGCCGGCGAGATACGCCCATCGGTCGTCGCCGAAAACGTCGAGGTAGTGCTGGTAGGCGAGCCTTGCGTTCGCGACGGCCAGCTTCCCCTGCAGGTCGCTGCGACCCACATCCTCGAGGCGCCTGTCGGCCTCGCTGTCGACACGCGAAACGAAGAAGCTCGCGACCGAAAGGACGCCGGTGGGATCGCCGCCGCCCGCGACCAGCCGTTCGAGCCCACGCAAGTACGCCTCGGCGACAGCGGCGTAGCGCTCGAGCGAGAAGATGAGCGTGACGTTGATCGAGACGCCTTTCGCGATGCAGTCCTCGATCGCACCGAGGCCGGGCTCCGTTGCGGGGATCTTGACGTACAGGTTCTGGCGCCCGACTTCCGTGTTGAAGCGGACAGCCTGATCGAACGTCTTCTCGCGCTCGTAGGCGAGCGTCGGATCGACCTCGAGCGAGACCCACCCGTCGACCCCCGCCGTCCGCCTCCAGACGGGGAGCATCAGGTCACACGCCTCGCGGATGTCCGTCATCCCGAGGGCGAAGAAGATCTCGGTCGGGTCGTCTGTCGTGGCCGCGGCCTCGCGAAGTTGCGCGTCGTACAGGTCACCACCGGCCAGGGCCTTCTGGAAGATCGTCGGGTTCGACGTCACGCCGACGATCGCGTCTTCATCGATCAGACGGGCGAGCGCGCCCGTGTGGAGCATCTCTCGTGAGAGGGAGTCGATCCAGGCACTTACCCCGGCCTCTGCGAGTGCCGCCATCGCCGTCGATTCAGCCATCGGCCATCCTTTCGAGCTCGGACACTTTCTCGAGGCGGTCCGAGTAGCGGCCGCCGCCGACGAAACGGGCCTGGAGGAACGTCCTCACGAGCTCCTGGGCTAGCTCGCCCCCGACGATCTCGGAGCCGAGGCACAGGACGTTGAGATCGTCGTGCTCCACGCCCTGATGCGCGGAGTACGTGTCGTGACAGATCGCGGCGCGGATGCCCGGGATCTTCGACGCGGCGACGGAGGCGCCGACACCCGACCCGCAGACGAGCACACCGCGGCCCGCCTCGCCTTTGCGAATCGCCATCCCGACCTCGAGCGCCTTGTCTGGATAGTCGACGCGCACGGCGTCCGTGTCGACCCCGAGGTCGAGCACGTCGTACCCGGCGGCGAGGATCGCGGCCAGGACCGCTTCCCGGAGCTTGACACCGCGGTGGTCGAACGAGGCAGCGACCTTCATCCGAGCTCGACCTCCAGCGTGGCGGCGATTGCGTCGGCCGTGATGCCGAACTCGGAGAAGATACGAGCGTACGGAGCCGAGGCTCCGTAATGGTCTATACCAATTATTGCACTCGCATAGCGCTCCCAGCCGAGCGTCACCCCGGCCTCGACGGCCACCCGGATCTCGACCGACGGGGGCAGGACGGAGTCCTGGTAGTCGTCGTCCTGTTCGTCGAAGAGCTCCCAGCATGGCATCGAGACGACGCGGACGTTCGCCTGGAGCGACTGTGCGGCCTCGAGCGCGAGGTGAACCTCGCTCCCTGTTGCGATCACAATCGCCTCCGGCTCGCCTTCGCCGCGCTGCCACAACGTGTAGGCGCCCCGCAGCGCACCGTCCGCCGACGCCACGACGGCACGGTCGAGAGTCGGCAGCTTCTGTCGCGTGAGCGCGAGCGCAACCGGCCCATCCGGACGCTCGATCGCTATCCGCCAGGCCATCGTCGTCTCGTTCGCATCCGCCGGGCGCACGTACCAGAGGTTCGGGATCGCTCTGAGTGCCATGTGATGCTCGACCGGCTGGTGGGTCGGGCCGTCCTCGCCGACAGCGATCGAATCGTGCGTCCACACCCAGGCTGTCCGCAGGCCCATCAGGGCCGAGAGACGTACTGCCGGGCGCATGTAGTCGGAGAAGATGAGGAACGTCGAGCCGTACGGGCGAAGCATCGCCGGGTCGAGCGCGATCCCGTTGACGATCGACCCCATCGCATGTTCTCGAATACCGAACGCGATGTTGCGCCCCGCGTGGGTGGCCGAGAAGATGCCTGTCCCCGCGAACTCGGTCTTGTTCGACTCGACGAGATCCGCTGAGCCACCGATCATCGTCGGTGTGAATGGCTTCAACGCCTGCATCACGGCCCGGCCGGCGTCCCGGGTCGCAACATCTTCTCCGGCCGGGAACACGGGCAACGACTCACGCCAACCGTCGCGCGGCTCACCGCGAAGATCGAGCTCGCGCTCCTGCGCGAGCGCCGGGAACGCTGCCCTCCAGCCGGCAACACGCTCGTCCCAGTCCCTCTGCAGCTCGGCACCCCGAGCCGCAACCGGAGCCATGTGCGAGCGAACCGCATCGGAGACGACGAAGCTGGCCTCGGGGTCGAATCCCATCACCTCCTTCGTCGCCCGGATCTCGGCCTCGCCGAGGGGCGCTCCATGGGCCTTGGAGGTGTCGACCGCGTTCGGCGCCGGGTAAGCGATGTGCGTCCTAAGCACGATCAACGACGGACGCTCGTCCTCAGCCTTCGCGGCCGCCAGCGCACCGAGCAGGGCGTCGATGTCCTCCGAGTCGTCGAGGTACTGAACATGCCACCCGTACGCCTCGAACCGCTTGCCCTTGTCCTCCGTCGTGAACGTGAGCGAGGTCGTGCCGTCGATCGTGATGTGGTTGTCGTCGTAGACGTAGACGAGACGGCCGAGACCGAGGTGACCGGCGATCGAGGCGGCCTCCTGTGAGACGCCTTCCATCATGTCGCCGTCCGAGCAGATGGAGTAGATCCACGAGTCGACGATCTCGTGGTGCGGTCGGTTGTAGCGATCGGCGAGGAAGCGCTGCCCGATCGCCATCCCGACGCCGTTCGCAAAGCCCTGCCCGAGTGGTCCCGTCGTCGTCTCGATCCCGGCCGTGTGTCCCCACTCCGGGTGACCCGGTGTGCGCGAGCCCCACTGGCGGAACTGCTTCAGGTCGTCGAGGGTGACGTCGTACCCGGCGAGATGGAGGGCCGCGTACTGGAGGATGCAGGCATGGCCGGCGGAAAGGATGAAGCGGTCGCGTCCGAGCCAATGCGGGTCGGCGGGGTTGTGCCGCATGACATCTCGATAGAGAAGATAGGCAACCGGTGCGAGTGCCATCGCCGTGCCGGGGTGTCCGGCGTTAGCCTGCTGCACCGCGTCCATCGCGAGCGCGCGAATCGTGTCGATCGTCTCGGTGCGGGGATCCGGGGCCACCGGGTCGAGCATATCGCCAGCGATGTGTCGGCCGCATCTACCCTACGCCCGTGTCCGTCCTGATTGCATCGAATCTCCGCAAGGAGCTCTCCGGCGACCCGCTCTTCGACGGGATCTCCTTTTCGGTCGACCGCGGCCAGAGACTCGCGCTTGCCGGCCAGAACGGCGCCGGCAAGACGACGCTCCTGCGGGCGATCGTCGGGGAGACGTCGATCCAGGGTGGAGAGATCGCTCTCCAGAAAGGTGCGCGCGTCGCCCTTCACGACCAGCGCCCGCCGCGCGATCGCGGCCTGACGCTGCGCGAGTACTCGATCTCGGGTGCGTCCGCTCTCGTCCGGATCGAGCAGGAGCTCCGCGACCTCGAGCAGGCGATGGCGGGCGGCACGCACGATCCGGCGACGCTGCGGCGCTACAGCGAGGCACAGGCCCGGCTTGAGCACGCCGGCGGCTGGGGTTGGCGCGATCGGGCCGCTTCGATGCTCCGGGGTCTCGGCTTCCGCGACGCCGACCTCGACCGGCAGCTCTCCACATTCTCGGGCGGAGAGCTGACGCGCGCCTCGCTGGCGCGCTCGCTTGCCGGGGATCCGGACCTGCTCCTGCTCGACGAGCCGACGAACCACCTCGACGTCGAGAGCCTCGAGTGGCTCGAGCGCGAGCTGACCTCGATCGACGCGGCCGTGATCCTCGTCGCGCACGACCGCTGGTTCCTCGAGTCCGTGACGACAGCCGTGCTCGAGATCGAGGGCGGTCGCGGCCTCTACTTTTCCGGCCCGTGGCACCAGTGGCGTCTCGAGCGCGCTGCGCGCGCGCAGGCCGCGGCGAAGAGCGTGAAGCGGGTGGGCGCGGACATCGAGCGCCTGGAGCGGTTCGTCGAGCGCTTCCGCTACAAGAAATCCAAGGCCAAGCAGGCGCAGGCGAAGATCACGCAGATCGGGCGTCTCGAGCAGGAGCGCAAGAAGGCGGCCGGTGAGCTCGAGAACCTCACCCACCGGCGCCGCCAGATGGGCTTCGAGTTCCTGAAGCCGGCGCGCACGGGCAGAGTCGTCGTCGAGATCGAGGGCCTTCGCCTCTCCGCGGGCGGCAAGGAGCTGATCGAGGGTGGTTCGCTCGTGATCGAGCGCGAGGAGCACGTCGCGCTCGTCGGCCCGAACGGGTCGGGCAAGACGACACTGCTCGAGACGCTCGTGGGTCACCGCCAGCCCGACGCCGGGAAAGTCCGTTTCGGACATGGTGTCGAGCCTGCCTACTTCTCCCAGCACGACGTCGAGCTCGACGAGCGGGGGACGGTACTCGACTGCGCGGTCGCGATGACGGGATTGGCACGACCGCAGGCCCAGAACCTTCTGGGCAAGTTTCTCTTCTCCGGCTACGTCGAGCAGGAGAAGCAGGTCTCGGTGCTCTCGGGCGGCGAGCGCCGCCGGCTCTCGCTCGCGGTGATCGTCGCCTCGGGAGCGAACTTGCTCGTGCTCGACGAGCCGACGAACCACCTCGATCTCGAGAGCAGAGAGGCACTCGAGGTCGCGCTCGAGGCGTTCCCGGGCGCCGTCCTCCTCGTCTCGCACGACCGCGCGCTGCTCGATGCCGTCGCCGAGCGGACGGTCGCAATCGAGGGGCACGGGCTTCGCTCCTACGAAGGTGGTTGGGCGGACCTGGTGCATGCGCGCGAGGAGGAGACTGCTCCGCCCGCACCCGTCGCGGCACCCGCGAAGGAGCCGAAGGCCACCAGAGCGCCTGCGAAGAAGAAGGGCCCGTCGGAGCTCGAACAGGTCGAGCGACGGATCACGACGCTGGAGCAGCACGTCGCGCAGCTCGAGGGCAAGCTCGCCGAGGACTGGACGAACATGGACATGCTGACCGAGTACCGGACCTCACGCGACGAGCTCCAGGAGCTGCTCGCTCGCTGGGAGGTGCTGTTCGAGACGGCGTAGCCGCCGCGCCAGGGACGACCTGTCAGACGTCGGTCCTTCCCGCACCGGGTGGCCGAGGAACCGGCAGTCGCACGTGGACGCGCGCGTCGACGACAGCTGCGCCGCGGTCGAGCACGATCACGGGATTGCAGTCCACCTCAGCGATCTCCGGCAGGTCGGTAGCCATCGCGGACATGCGCAGGATCACGTCCTCGAGTGCCTGCACGTCCTTTGGCGTCGAACCGCGGAATCCGTCGAGAAGCGGGAACGTGGCGAGTGAGCGCACCATCTCCGAAGCCTCCAAATCCGTGATCGGAGCCACGCGCACGGCGATGTCGCGCGTCAGCTCGACGGTCACTCCACCCGCCCCGCAGGCAACGACCGGGCCGAACTCGGGATCCGCGGTCATGCCGACGAGCATCTCCACCCCACCCGCGACGAGCTCCTGGACGATGAAGCCGTCGAGGGGTTCGCCGTGAGCCTCGATGCGCTCGGCCATCGCAGCCGCCTCGGCTGCGACCTCGGCGGCGGCGACCCCCACGCGAACCGCACCCACCTCGGTCTTGTGGAGCGGACCGACCGCTTTCAGCACCACCTGGCCGCCAACGCGCGCCGCCATGTCAGCCGCCTCGTCCGGAGTGCCTGCACGGTACGTGAGCGCCGTCGGCAGCCCGTAGCAATCGAACAGCCGGTCGATCTCGTGCGGTAGAAGCCATCCCTCGCCTCGCTCGAGCGCGCCCGCGATCACGGCAGCTGCCTCGTCCTTCCGGTTGCCCGGAAAGTGCGGTATCGATCCGACCGGCTTCTCGCGCCAGGCGCTGTGGTCTGCGGCATGGGCGAGCGCGATCGCCGCGTGCTCGGGAAACGCATACGAGGGAATGCGGACGCCGGGCGCCGAGAGGGTTTCCGGGAGTCCATTGGCGGACATGAAGCAGGTCAGAGCCGTCACCCGACCATCGATGGCACCGATCGCCTCGACGATCTGCTCGGCGACAGCGGGGGCATCGACCTCGAGCGGGGGAATGTAGATCACGATCAGGGCATCGATCGACGGCTCCCCGGCAACGACGCGGATCGCCCGCCCGTAGTCCTCCGCGGTGGCGGACGCGATCATGTCTACCGGGTTGCTGACCCCTGCCGCCGCCGGAAGGAACGACCGCAACTCGGCTACCGTCTCCGGTGCCAGCTCGCGAACCGTCAGCCCGCGCGACTCGCAGGTGTCTGCGCACTGGATACCGAGCCCGCCTGCGTTCGTCAGGATCGCGACGTTGCGCCCCTTCGGCAGCGGCTGGTTCGCGAAGAGGGCGGCGACGTCGAACATTTCCTCGAGCGTGTCTGTGCGCGTGACGCCGACCTGGCGCAGCAGCGCATCGACCGTCGTGTCGGACGAGGCGAGCAGCGCTCCCGTATGCGACGACGCCGCCCGTCGCCCCGCGGCGCTTCGGCCGCTCTTCACGACGACGACCGGCTTCTCGCGACCGATGCGCCGCACGAGGTTCGCGAACCGCCGTGGATTCCCGAACGATTCGATGTAGAGCAGCACGACCTCGGTTCTCTCGTCCTCACCCCAGTAACAGAGGAGATCGTTGGGAGAGACGTCCGCCTTGTTGCCGATCGAGACGAACGAGGACATCCCGAGCCCGAGTTGGGTCGCCATGTTGATCACGGCAATGCCGAGCGCGCCCGACTGCGACATGAACGCGATGCGCCCCTCGGGCGGATATGCCTGCGCGAACGTGCCGTTGAGCCCGAACTCCGGATCGGTGTTGATGACCCCCATGCAGTTGGGGCCGATCATGCGCATTCCCGTCGTGCGGCACACATCGAGGAGCTCCTGTTGCAGGGCACGGCCTTCGTCGCCCGTCTCGCCGAACCCGGCCGAGATCACGACGATCGCCTTGACTCCCTTCTCTCCGCACTCCCTGACGACATCGAGCACGCGTGCCGCCGGCACGACGACGAATGCGAGCTCGACCTCGCCCGGGATCTCGGACACGCTCCTGTACGCGACGATCCCCTGGACGGCCCGACTCGTCGGATTGACCGGATAGACGACGCCGGTGAACGGCTGTGTGATCAGATTGCGGAGCAAGCGGCCCCCGATCGTGGCGGGATCGCGCGATGCGCCGATCACGGCAACCGAGCGGGCCTCGAGCACCCGGCGGACGGCGTTCGCTGCCGCAACCCTCTCGCGATCGTCGTAGTGCTCGGTCGTCCCCGAGGTGCTCGTCGTCGGGAACTCGACCTCGATCTCGCCCGGGCGCGTGTGGATCTGGATCGGGAACCCCGTGCCGCGAAACACCTGGATCATCTTGTGGTTCTCGGGCAGCACGTCGGCGACGAAGGTCTCGATGCCGTTCTCGTGCGCCGCCTCGGCGAGATGCGCGATCAGGATCGATGCGAGTCCTTGCCCCTGCAGCTCGTCCGAGACGGACATCGCGACCTCGGCCCGTGGTGCTGTCCCCTCACGGACGTACTGGGCGCCACCGACGACCTCCGAGAGATCCGGGCCCTTGAAGGCGAGCAACGTCAGATGGTCGACATAGTCTATTTCGACTGAATCTCTGGCCCGCTCTCGGATATCGACCACTGGCCCAAAGAACCGGAGTCGTCGCGACTCCTCCGAGAGGTCCATGAAGTAGTCCTCGAGCCGATCCCGGTCGTCGGGCCGGGCCGGGCGGACGTGCACAGTGCGGCCGTCGCGGAGAACGACGTCAGTTTCCATGTGTGCGGGGTAGGCGCTCACTCCTTCATCCTACGGCGGCCGCGAGGGCGACCGGCATCGGCGCGCTGCCCGAGGCGGTCCGTGTCTGATCCACCACGCAGCACCGGCCCGGCTCGCGTGGGTACCGTCAGCCGGACGTGGCGCGATCCATTCCCCTCTCCGTCCTCGATCTCGCGCCCATCTCGGCCGGCTCGAGCGCGGGTGAGGCTCTCCGGAACAGCCTCGATCTCGCGCGGCATGCGGAGCGGCTCGGCTACGTGCGCCACTGGGTAGCCGAGCATCACAATATGCCGGGCATCGCAAGCGCGGCGACCGCCGTCGTCGTCGGCCATCTCGCGGCAGGGACGTCCACGATCCGGGTCGGCGCCGGCGGGATCATGCTGCCGAACCACTCGCCGCTCGTCGTCGCAGAGCAGTTCGGCACGCTCGAGTCGCTCTACCCCGGGCGCATCGACCTCGGGCTCGGCAGGGCGCCTGGAACCGATCAGCTCACGGCGCGCGCGCTCCGCCGCGACCCGATGAGTGCCAACGAGTTCCCCCAGGACGTCCGGGATCTGCAGTTCCTCTTCGGCCCCGTCCAACCCGGACAGGCGATTCGTGCCGTGCCGGGCGCCGGCCTCGAGGTCCCACTCTGGATCCTCGGGTCGAGCACGTTCGGCGCCCGGCTCGCCGCAGCTCTCGGCCTCCCCTATGCCTTCGCGTCGCACTTCGCACCCACGGATCTGCTGGAAGCACTCGCGCTCTACCGGAGCGAGTTCCGTCCCTCGCAGCAGCTCCAGGAGCCCCATGCGATGGCCGGGCTCAACGTCTTCGCGGCCGACACCGACGAGGAGGCGCGGCGGCTCTTCACAACGCCGCAGCAGGCGTGGGCGAACCGCTTCCGAGGGCTCGGTGGGCCATATCCTCCGCCGATCGACGACATCGAGGCGTACTGGTCGCCTGCCGAGAACGCGCAGGCCTCGGCCATGTTGACGCACTCGGTCGTCGGCTCGGCTGCCACCGTGCGTGCAGGAGTCGAGCAGTTCGTCGAGGTGACGGGCGTGGACGAGGTCATGGTCGTCTCCGCGATCTTCGACCACGAGGCGCGGCTGCGGTCGTACCAGATCCTGTCCGAGGCCGTTTCCTTGTGACAAAGTGTCACAAGGAGCGTACTCGACCGCGACGGCCCTTCCTCCTCGGCGACGCTGAGGCGGCGATCACCAGACGCAAGGAGGGCCTGCGGGCAGGCCCGTTCAGGATCCGCGCGCAGCGCGGCAGCAATGACCACATGAGCATCGTGGCGGTACGCTCTTCCATCGCCACGATGCTCATGTGACGGTTTGCACACCGGCGGCGTAGAAAGGGTGTGCACGCAGCGACACTGACCAGGCCTTTGACGCACACAGCCACTCCCCTGACGTTTGCCGAGGCGGCCGAGCAGCACCTCGACGATGTCTTCGGCTACCTCCTCTACCTGACACGCGATCGGGCTAGCGCGGACGACCTCGCCGGCGCCACCTTCGAGAAGGCTCTTCGCCAGTGGTCGCGCTTCGACCCGCGCCGGGGGACCGCCCGCACGTGGTTGCTCGGGATCGCACGGACGACCGCCCTCGATTCCTTCCGCGCCGACAAGCGGCGGAGGCGCCGCGAGGAGGTGGCTGCAGAGCCAGAGGCGCAGGAGGCGGACTTCGTCGAGGGCGTCTCGCCCGCGCTTCAGACGGCCCTCGCGAGTCTCAGTGCCGGCGAGCGAGAGGTGCTCGCCCTCCGCATCGTGATCGAGCTCGACGGCGACCAGACCGCACGCGTGCTCGGGATCAGCCCGACCGCCGTCTCCACCCGGCTCAGTCGGGCGCTGACCAAACTCGAAGAGAAGGTGAGGAACGATGACATCCGCTGAGCTGATCACCGAGCTGCAGGCATCGAAGCCGGCCGCCGACGGTGCGCTGCGCGACCGCGTCCGCGCGATCGCCACCGCCGAGCCGGTGCGGCCGCGATCACTGTTCGATCGGCTCGGCCGCATGTCGCCGAGGCGCTTCACGCTCGTCGCCGTGCCGGCCATGGCCGTTCTCCTGCTCGCCGTCGCGGGCGTCGCCGGGCTGCTCGGCTCGGGCTCGCAGCCGGGCGGGGTCGAGGCGATCCGCAACGACCTCTCCTCGCAAAGCTCGACCGCCCCTGGCACCACGACGAGCCCCGCATACGAGGCCGCACCCGCGCTCAAGGCAGGAGCCGCGAGTGGAGCCACGGACGCGGCGACGCCTGCTCCGACGCCCGGGCGGGCGCAGCGGTACTCGGCGCAGCTCAGCCTGACCGTGAAGGACATCGATGCACTGTCCGACGCAACACAGCAAGCGTTGCGGATCACGCGCGACCTCGGTGGCTATCTCGTCACCGTGTCGTACGCGACAACGGAGTCCGGAGTCTCGTCTCTGACGCTGAAGGTGCCTGCTGCGAACGTGCAGCAGGCGATCGTTCGCCTCTCGAGTCTCGGCACGATCGTGGGCCAGCAGGTCCAGATCGACGATCTCCAGGGCCAGATCGACGACCTCACCCGGCGCGAGACCGCACTCCGTCAGCAGATAGCCCGGCTTTCTGCCCGGCTCGCGTCAACCGAGCTCAGCGCCGAGACACGAGCCACGCTGGCGGCCCGCCGTGACGCCGCGCGCAGCGAGCTCGCTGGCCTGCAGGCAGCGCACACCCAGATCGCCGCGGAAGCGCAGTTCGCGACGATTCAGCTGACGATGCAGACCCCGGAGGCCTCGACCGTCGTGCCAGCTCCGTCACGCTTCGACAACGCCGTCGACCGTGCAGTCGAGATCCTCGCGGTCGAGGCGATGGTCCTCATCTACGCCCTCGTCATCGCCGGCCCGCTCGCGATCCTCCTCGTCCTCGCGTGGCTCACGCACCGCTCGGTGCGGAAGCGGCAAGAGACGGAGCTGCTCTCCACCCGCTGAGGGTCCGATCCGAGCCTATCGCCAAGGCCATGTCCTGAGGGTGATGCCAGGCCCCGCTAGCGGGTATCGCGGCCTCCCGCGCCGGCTAGTCCCGCGGTCGTTACGCGCTCTTGACATCGAGCGTCGCGATGAGCGCGTCGGCAACGACCTTGAGCGGCCTTCCCGAGATCTGGCTCGCCTTCCGAAGCCGGGCGAAAGCATCCCCCTCGCTCAGGCCCTCGCGCTCCATGAGGAGGCCCTTCGCCCGCTCGATCGCCTTCCGGGCGGCGAGCGCCTCGGTCAGCGAATCGGCCTCCTCGCGCACCGCCGCGAGCTCGTCGTGGCGGGCCCGTGCCGTTGCAATCGCAGGAAGCAGGTCGGTCTCGCGGAACGGCTTCACGAGGTAGCCGAACACGCCGGCCTCGACTGCCCGCGAGACGAGCTCCTGCTCGCCGTACGCGGTCACCATCACGATGGGGATCGGGCGCTCTTCGAGGATCCGTCGGGCCGCATCGATCCCGTCGAGCTTGGGCATCTTCACGTCGAGCAGGGCGAGATCGGGCTCGAGCGTTCGCGCGAGAGTGACAGCCTCCTCGCCGTCCTTTGCCTCGGCACAGACGTCGAACCCTGCCTTCTCGAGCATCGCTCGGAGGTCGAGCCTGATGATTGTCTCGTCTTCAGCGATCAGAAGTCGCATCGTCGTCCTTTCCATGACTGCGGGCCGGGAACCTGACTTCGGCACACAGGCCACGCTCGTCTCGGAGCGTCAGCTCACCGCCGAGCTCGTCGCGAACCAGCGCACGAACGATGGAGAGGCCGGTGCCGTCGGACTCGGCCTGCATGCCGTCGCCGTCGTCGGCGATCGAGAGCACGACTGCGCCATCGTGCGCCCGTAGCGTAATGGAGATTGCGCTGCCGCCGTGCTCGAGAGCGTTTCCGAAGAGCTCGCTGAAGACGAGGGCGAGAGACGTCGCCTTCTGGCCGGCGAGCGAGACCGGCTCGAGCGAGGAGCTCACGTCCTTGCCGGCGACGAGTCCCTGCACGAGCATCGCACGGAGCCTGTCGATCAGCTCGTCGAGCTCGACGTCGTCCTCGCGGTGCTCGGTCAACACCTCGTGGACCGCAGCGATCGCGAGAATCCGGTTGACGGAATCGCCGAGGGCCTTCTGCGGATCGACGTTCTCGGCACGCGCCTGCAGCCGCAGCAGCGACGCGACCGTCTGCAGATTGTTCTTCACGCGGTGGTGGATCTCCTGGGCCAAAACGCCCCGCAACGCCATTCTTCCGTGCTCGAGAGCCACGGCGGCCTGGCTCGCGATCGCCTCGAGCAGCTGGCGGTCGTCGTCCGAGAACGGGGTGTCGCGATCGACCACGAGCTCCCCGATCGTGCGGCCACGCCAGCGAAGCGGGAGGCGCACGGCGTACGCGCCGGCCCGTCCCTCGGGCCAGGCGATCCGGCCGTCCTCGAGCACCACGGCCGCACCCGTTGCGTGGATCGACTCGACAGTCGTCTGCACGATCGCCTCGAGCGACTCCTCCAGGTAGAGCGACTCGGAGACGGCCTCCGAGATGCGCGCGAGTGCCTCGAGCTCGTGCACACGCCGCTGCGCCTGGGAGTACAGCTTCGCATGCTCGATCGACTGGGCCACCTGTCCGGCAATCGTCATCAGCAGGTCGACTTCCGCCTGCGTGAACGTCCGTGGGTCGCGCGTGCGAACGTTGAGCGCGCCTTCGAGCTTCTCCCGGGCAAGGATCGGCACGGCGAGAATCGAGGCGTAGTCGTCCTCCGGCAGGTTCGGGAACGCCTTGAAACGCGGGTCGAGATGGGCGTCGGCAGCGATCATCACCGGCGCTCGCTCGGCGGCGGCCGCACCCGTAATGCCTTCACCACGGCGCATGCGCGGAGCCCGGGTGGCGTCCTCGACGCTCGTTCCGTGGGTGGCACGCAGGACGAGCTCATCCGCGCGCTCGTCGTAGAGATAGACATACGCGGAGTCGGTCTCGAGCGCGGCAGCAACCTCGTGGGCGATTGCCTCCATCACCTCCTGGAGGTCGAGCGACGAGTTGACGACCTCCGTCGTGCGGGTGAGGAGCGCAAGATGACGAGCAGCGTCGTTCACGCGGCCGCTCCTAGTCCAGATACGAGAGCGCGATGACGCCGAGGATCGGCACGGCGAGCGTGAGCGAGAAGTTGAACCAGCCGACCCAGACGAGGCGCCGGCGCGTCGCAGGTGCCTGCGGTTCCCCGGCTCGGAGCTCCCGCTGCAGCCGCGGGCCGAGCACGTAGTCGTGCACGAGCGCCCCAGCGACGAGGAAGACGACGAGGACGGACTTGAGGATCAGAGTGCGGTCGAAGTCGGACGACAGTGCTGCGGAGTCGAAGCCGCTGTGGAGATCCGTGAGCCACAGTCCGGAAAGGATCGCGACCCCCATCGCACCCCAACCGAGTGGCCGCCAGCGTCGTCCGAGCGCCTTCATCGCGGTCGCCCGCGCCTCGCCCTCGAGCTTCCGGATCGCAGGGACGCCGACGAACACGAGCACGATCGTCCCGCCGACCCAGACGGTCGCCGAGAGGAGGTGGACGATACGAAGCGCGGTCAGCATGGACGCAGGCTAGCGTCGGAAACGGCTCCACAACGACCACGGGCCCCTCTCGGGTCCCGCGATCGGCCGTCAGTCGCAAGCGAGCCACTCGCCTTGCGGCTCAGCCTGCACTGACGATAATGCTCCTTCTGAGCGCGGTTGTCCAGTCCGAACGGCAGAGGGCCGACACCTCGCGAAAAGGAGGTGCCGGCCGCCGCGCAACGAGCTACAGCGCTGCCAGGTAGCGATCGAGCTCCCACTGCGAGACCTGCGTGCGGTACTCGTCCCACTCGGCACGCTTGAGCTGGGCATACCGCGGGAAGATGTGCTCCCCGAACGCTTTCTCCAGGAGGTCGGAGGAGGCGAACGCGTCGATCGCCTCGCCGAGCGAGCCTGGAAGCGCCTCGACCCCCTGCTCGACCCGCTCCTCGTCCGAGAGCCGATAGAGGTTCGTCGTCATCTCGGCCGGGAGCTTGTATCCCTTCTCGATCCCCTCGAGACCCGCATGCAGCAGCGCGGCGAACGCCAGGTACGGGTTGCAGGCCGGATCCGGACACCGGATCTCCGCACGCGTCGCCTGCTCGGAGCCAGGCTTGTAGAGCGGGATCCTGATCAGGGCCGAACGGTTCCGCTGCGACCAGGCGACGTATACCGGTGCCTCGTACCCCGGCACGAGCCGCTTGTAGGAGTTCACCCATTGGGCGAGCACGGCCGACAGCTCGCGGGCGTGAACGAGGAGGCCGGCGATGAACGACTTCGCCGTGTCGGAGAGGTGGTTCGGGTCCTTCGCATCGAAGAACTGGTTGCGCCCTCCCTTGAACAACGACATGTGGGTGTGCATGCCGGAGCCGTTCTCGCCGAACAGCGGCTTCGGCATGAAGGTCGCGTAGTAGCCGTGCCAGGCGGCCACCTCCTTGACGACGATCCGGTAGGTCATCGTCTTGTCGGCCATGGCCAGCGCGTTGTCGTACCGCATGTCGATCTCGTGCTGGGACGGAGCCACTTCGTGGTGGTGGTACTCGATCTGGATGCCGACCGATTCGAGTGCATGAATCGTGTCGTTCCGGACCTCCGTAGCCGCGTCCTGCACGGTCATCGCGAAGTACCCGCCCTCGTCGATCGTCTCTGTCCCCTTGTCGTCCTCGAAGAGGAAGTACTCGAGCTCCGGCCCGACGTTGAAGGTGTCGAAGCCCATCTTCTTCATGCGCTCGAGCGCGAGCTTGAGGATGTAGCGAGGGTCGCCCTCGTACGCGGAGCCGTCGGGCTTGACGACGTCGCAGATCATGCGGCCGACCTTCGAGCCGATCTCGTGTCCGTGATCGTCGACCGGCCTCGGCATGATCTCGAACGTCGCGGGATCCGGGATCGCGACCATGTCCGACTCCTCGATCCGGTTGAATCCCGTGATCGACGAGCCGTCGAAGCCCATGCCGTCGTCGAGCGCCTCCGCCATCTCGTTCGGGGTGATCGCGAACGACTTCAGATGACCCTCGAGGTCGGTGAACCAGAAGAGGACATGCTCGACGCCCTCGTCCTTGATTCGCTTCAGCACCGCCCGCCGTGCGGCGACGCTCGAGGTCGCCCTGTCCTTGCTCTTCACCTGCGTTGCCCGCTTGGTCGCTGCGGGTGCCGTCCTTGGTCGCGCCATCAGCTATTTCCTCCCTCTACAACCGGAAAAGCCCCAGGCGCAAACGACGCCTGAGGCCTCGTTGCCTCGAAAATCGACGTGCCGAGACTATCACGTCGGCCGCCGAATCTACGCCGGTGGGTCGACCGGGAGAGCCTCGAGCGCTGCGACTTCTCCGTGGTGCCTCGCGGTCCGGCGGTGGAGCCCGAGCGCCGGGACCATGCACAGCGCTCCGGCCGAGAGCGCCGCACGGCCCGAGAAGGCGTTCCCGATCAGGCCGACCGTCGGTATCTCGAACACGAAGATCGCAACCTCCATCAACATCCCCACGAGCGTGAGCTGAAGCGGGCTCATCCCGACCTCGGTGACGTAGTGGACAGCCGTCACGGTGAACGCGAGTAGGCCGAGGAAGGAGGCGGCGGCCTCGTAGACGCACCAGGTCGTGCGGGCGGAGCATCGCCGCATCGCGAGGGCGGCCGCAGGCTGCGCGAGTATGCCAACGGGTGCCCCTTGCATCGAGGGTGCGATCGCCAGTACAGTGTTCGCGGAAGAACCGACGATGGTTCTTCGCTGGCGACGACGCCTCGGTGCTCCTTTTGGAGTCCTGGGGCTTTTTTTGTGCGCGTTTTCGTGTTCGACAGGAGGAATCCGATGCAGAAGTTCAAGCTCGAGTACATCTGGCTCGACGGCTACGAGCCCGTGCCGAATCTGCGAGGCAAGACGAAGATCGAGGCCTTCGACAGGTTCCCGACGCTGGAGGAGCTCCCGCTCTGGGGCTTCGACGGCAGCTCGACCCGACAGGCGGACGGGAGTGACTCCGACTGCGTCCTCAAGCCGGTCGCGCTGTTCAACGATCCGGCGCGCACGAACGGTGCCCTCGTGATGTGCGAGGTACTGCTCGCGGACGGCACGCCGCACCCGAGCAACAGCCGGGCGACGATCCCGGACGATCCGGACACGTGGTTCGGCTTCGAGCAGGAGTACTTCTTCTACTCCGAAGGCTCTCCGCTCGGCTTTCCGGCGGGTGGCGGGTTCCCATCGCCTCAGGGCGAGTACTACACCGGGGTCGGCCACAAGAACGTCGGCCCGGTCGCCCGGCAGATCGTCGAAGAGCACCTCGATCTCTGCCTCGAGGCCGGGATCAACCACGAGGGGATCAACGCCGAGGTCGCCAAGGGCCAGTGGGAGTTCCAGATCTTCGGCAAGGGATCGAAGCGGGCAGCCGACGAGATGTGGATCGCGCGCTACCTCCTCCTACGCCTTTGCGAGAAATACGGCGTCGACGTCAACTGGCACTGCAAGCCACTCGGCGCAGACGTCGACTGGAACGGTTCCGGCATGCACACGAATTTCTCGACGAGGACGATGCGCGAGGTCGGGGGCAGGCCGTACTTCGATGCCCTGATGAACGCGTTCGAACGGCACCTCGCAGAGCACATCGAGGTCTACGGGCCGGACAACCACCTCCGCCTCACGGGCCTCCACGAGACGCAGGCGATCGACACGTTCAGCTGGGGCGTGGCCGATCGAGGGGCCTCGATTCGCGTGCCCCACAGCTTCGTCAACAACGGGTATCGCGGCTACCTCGAGGATCGGCGCCCGAACTCCCAGGGTGATCCGTATCGGATCGCGGGGCGGATCCTGCAGACGATCGCGATGGTCGACGAGTCAGCGGTCGCGGAAGCGCGGCCGCTCGAGCTGATTCAGACGGCGTAGCGAAGCCTGGAAGACCGCCCGCCGGAGCGAACGATCCCGGCGGGCGTGCGTGGAGTACACCAGTTCCTCGCTGGGGCCGACGCCGGCTCCACCCCGGAGGCAACGACGCCTCAGTTGACCCCACGGGTGGGGCATTCGTTGGACCAACAAGGAGGACGGAGATGATGAAAGTAGAGGCGGTCGTCGTTCGCGACCGAGTCGAGACGGTCATGGAGGCCGTCGAGACCTCCACTGGACACGTCGGCGTAACGGTGATCGAGGCCGTGGGCCACGGTCGCGAGAAGGGAATCACGCACGAGTACCGGGGCCGCGTCTTCGAGTCGCGCTTCCTGCCGAAGGCGCTGATGACCTTCGTCGTACGCGACGAGATCACCGAAAGCGTGATCTCGGCGATCGTCGATGCAGCCCGCACCGGCCACGCCGCCGGCGACGGCATCTGCTGGGCCTCGCCTGTCGGCCATGTGGTCCACCACAGAACGGGAGCCAAGCTCGAGGAGGTGGAGGCGGTATGAGTCTCAAGGAAGTCGGATTCGCAGTCAGCACGGTATGGGTCATCCTCGCGGCGATCCTCGTAATCTTCATGCAGGCAGGCTTCGCCTTTCTCGAGGCGGGACTGACGCGGATGAAGAACGTCGGCCACATCGCGGCCAAGAACGTCCTCATCCTCGCGATCGCATCCGTCGTCTACTACTGCGTCGGGTTCGGGATGGCGTTCGGTGACGGGGGCAACTGGTTCGTCGGGGGCTCGGGCTTCTTCCCGACGGTCGACGAGTTGCTCACGATCGGTGAGGCGCCGTACTCGTGGTTCGGTGCGATTCCGGCAGCGGCCGGCTACCTCTTCGAGGTCGCGTTCGCTGCAGTGTCGCTCGCAATCGTGTGGGGTGCGATGGCCGAGCGCACGAAGCTCTGGGTCTACTTCGCGTTCGGGGCGGCATTCACGCTCATCTACTCGCTCGTCTCGCACTGGATCTGGAGTCCTGAGGGCTGGCTGTTCTCACGCGGGATGCAAGACTTCGCGGGTTCGACGGTCGTCCACTATCAGGGTGCTCTGGCCGGCCTCGCAGGGGCGATCCTGCTCGGACCGCGGATCGGCAAGTTCGGTTCGGACATGAAGCCCAATGCGATGCCCGGCCACAACATGGCGTTCACGACGCTCGGCGTGATCATCCTCTGGTTCGGCTGGTTCGGCTTCAATCCTGGGTCGACCCTGTCGGTGGACTTCGGTGGCGTCGGCTTCTTCGCCTACGTCGCCCTGAACACGAACCTCGCGGCGGCGGCGGGCGTGCTCGGAGCCGTCCTGACGTCATGGCTCGTCGTCAAGAAGCCCGACCTCTCGATGATGTTGAACGGCGCTATAGCCGCGCTCGTTGCGATCACCGCGGCCTGCGCGTTCGTGTCACCCTGGGCCGCGATCCTGATCGGCTTCGTCTCGGGCATCATCGTCGTCGTCGGCTCGCTGCTCGTCGAGCGCGTCGGGCTCGACGATCCCGTGGGTGCGATCGCTGCCCACGGCATGTCTGGTGTCTGGGGAACGTTGTCGCTCGGGTTCCTTGCAGTGCCGGCACTGGCCGAGAAGCTCGGAACCGGCGGCGGAGGGCTCTTCTACGGCGGCGGCTTCCATCAGCTCGGCACGCAGGCGCTCGGGCTCGCGGCCGTCGGAGCGTTCACGTTCACCGTCTCGTTCCTGATCCTCCTGCTGTTCAAGGTGACGTTCGGCATCCGCTCCGACCCGGAAGACGAGCAGCTCGGCCTGGACGTCACGGAGCACGGCATGTGGGGCTATCCCGAGTTCTACATCCCGGTCCCGGGAGGCTACGGCTCGGATCACACGGTCCCGACCGGACGGCACTTCGCCGATCGCGAGGTGATCGTCACCCAGGGCTCGTCAGGAGACAGCATGTACGTCGTGCAGTCGGGCGAGGTGGAGGTCGTGCACACCGGTGAGAACGGCGTCGATCATCAGCTCGCGACGCTGAAGGCGGGCGAGTTCTTCGGCGAGATGGCGATCTTCGAGGACGAGGTGCGCTCGGCGACCGTTCGCGCGGTCGGTGACGCTCGCGTCCTCGAGGTGGACAAGAAGACGGTCGAGAAGCGGATCCAGGACGATCCGCGGCTCGCCGTCAACATGTTGAAGACGATGTCATCCCGTCTCCGTGAAGGCCACGCACGGACGAGCGGATCCGGGGCCTGAGGCGTGTTCGTCCCGGCTGCCGGCACGTTTGCCGGCAGCCGGGGCACCGCTCCTGCTCGCTAGCCGAGCACGTAGGTGACCGTCACCTGCGCTGTCGTCTGCTGGGTCCCGGCCTCGATCGGCGTACCGGCATCGGTGGCCGCGGCCTTCTCGTAGAGCGGCACGGGGCCCGAGCCACCGCCCTCGACGATGGAGATGACGCGGCCGAGCGACCGCCCTGCGGCACCCGCGAGCACCTCGCCCGACTTCCGCGCATCAGCGACAGCCGCCTCGAGGGCCTGGCGGTAGAGCTTCTCCTGGTCGCCGACGGCGAGAGACGGGCCGTTCACCTGATTGGCACCCGCTTCGACAGCGGCGTCGATCAATCGTTCCAACACGGTCGAGACCGATCGTCGCCGTGACGACGTTCGAGGCAGCGAACCCCGACGGGGCACCGTCATCGCCGTACGCCTGGGACAACGACACGGACTGCGTGCCGACGTTCTTCCCTCCTGCCGCCTTGACAGCCGCGATGACCTGCCGCATCTCACGCGAGTTCGCCGCGAGCGCGGCCTTCGCCGTCTCGGCGCGAGAGTCTACGCCGAACGAGAAGGTGGCTGTTGTCGGGACGGCCGAGACGGAACCGCTTCCTGACACGGTGACCGTGTCGGTCGCCTGCGACGGGGATTCGACGGCTCTCGCCCCTTCGGGACGAGCGACTCCGGCGATGGCGGCAGCAGCAATGAGCAGGACGGCCGCCAGGGCAATGCGCTTCATGGATCTCCTCCGGGTGTCGGGGTGCTCTGTGCCCCTTCTACGCCGCAGGTGCTCTATCACGTCACAAGGAACAGCCACGCGGCGCGCCGGACAGCTCTCGCATCTACGAGATCGCGGTAATGCGCCTCCGTGCTTCGACGATCGCAGCGCGCACTCCGCCCGGTCCGGGCGCGGCCCGCGCCGCGACACTTTCGGTGGCCGTGCCAGCCGGGGTGAACGAGCCGTCACGAACGGTGCCCGCGACGCGCTCGTGGGCCTCGCGGAACGGAATGCCCTCGCGGACGAGCGCCTCGGCTACGTCGGTCGCGAGAACGAGTGGATCGGACGCCGCCTGCGCCATGCGCTCGCGATCGACGGCGAGGCCGGCGACGAGCGCCCCGAGGGCCTGGAGTCCGAGCCTCACATCGAGCCGCGTCGCAAAGGTCGGGGCCTTGTCCTCCTGTAGGTCGCGGTCGTAAGCGAGGGGTAGCCCCTTCACGGTGGCGAGGAGGCCGGTCAGCCGCCCGATTGCCGTTCCTGCCTTGCCGCGCGCGAGCTCTGCGACGTCCGGGTTCAGCTTCTGCGGCATCATCGACGATCCCGTCGCCGCGTTCTCAGGCAAGCTCACGAAGCCGAACTCACCCGATGACCAGAGCACGATCTCCTCTCCGATCCGGGACAGGTGGGTGTACAGCACGGCCGCGGCGTAGAGGTAGTCGAGAGCGAAGTCGCGATCGGCAACGGCGTCGATCGAGTTCCTCATCTGACCCGGAGGGCCGGGAAGGTCGAGTGTCGATCCCGCCAGCGCCCCGGCACCGAGAGGGCTCTCGAGGGCTGCCGCCGCCGCGGCGGCAAACCGGAGGCTGTCCCGCTCGAGCATCTCCACCCAGGCGAGGAGGTGGTGACCGAGCGTCACAGGCTGACCTCGTTGCAGATGTGTGTAGCCGGGCATCAACGTGTCGGTCTCGGCCTCCGCGAAGGAGAGCACGACGAGCGCGAGCGCCGCGATTTCCTCCCGGGCCTCCCTGCAGGCATCGAGGATGTAGAGCCGGAACGCAGCGGCCACCTGGTCGTTGCGCGATCGTCCGGCGTGGATCTTCCTGCCCAGATCCCCGAGTTGCCGCTCGATTGCGCTGTGGACGTCCTCGTCCTCTGCGAGGTAGCCGGTCGGGTCGAGCGCGATCTCCGCGAGCCGCACTTCCGCCTGCCCGAGCTCCTCGTCCGTGAGGAGCCCCGCCTCGTGCAGGCGTCGGGCGTGCTGGAAACTCGCCTCGCAGTCGTACGGGAGCAACGGCGCGTCGTCGGCGTGGAGAAAGGCCCAGACTGCGGGATCGAGAGAGCCGCCGACGCGGCCGGACCACAGGGTCACGCCGGCGCTCCATCTGTGAGATGGGCCGCGAGCTCTGCCAGCAGCTCGTGCGCGGACGTTCCGTCCTTCGCGGCGACGAAGATCGTGTTGTCGCCGGCGAGCGTGCCGGCGATCGCCGGATGACTCCCCTCGTCGATCGCCTGGGCGAGCGCGCTCGCGTACCCCGATGGTGTCGTCACGACCACGAGGCCGCTGTTCGCCGCCTCGACACCGATCGCGTAACGTCGCATCGCAGCCCCGATCGCGCGAAGCCGATCGGCATCTCCCGTTCCGGGTGCCGCATAGATCAGCCTGCCGCTCGGAGCCCGAACCTTGACGAGCCCGAGCTCGGCGACGTCCCGCGAGACCGTCGTCTGAACGACGTCGTGCCCCTCGTCGCGGAGCGCCTGGGCGAGCTCCGCCTGCGTCGAGAGCGCCTGATCCTGAACGAGCCGAAGAATCGACGCCTGGCGTTCTCGACGGTTCACGAGGCGAGCACCTCCTTCAGGATCCCGAGCGCCTCGTCGACCTGACCGGGATCCACGACGAGCGGGGGCGTCAGCCGCAGGACGTCCGGCCCGGCGGAGAGGACGAGGAGCCCCCGCTCGCGGCAGGCATCGACAACGGCGCCGACTGGCCGGTCGAGCTCCGCGCCGATCAGGAGCCCACGGCCACGCACGGAGCGAACGGCCGGGATCGCGGCCAGTCCGGTTTCGAGCTGCGCGCCTCGTGCCCGGACGTTCGCGAGAAGATCGTCGTCCACTGCCTCGACGACGGCGCATGCCGCAGCCGCAACGACGGGGTTCCCGCCGAACGTCGAGCCGTGATCGCCGGGGACGAATCCTGGCGCCGCGCGCTCGCCCGCGAGCAACGCGCCCATGGGAAGGCCATTTGCGATGCCCTTCGCAAGCGTCACGAGATCGGGCTGGATACCGAGCTGCTCGTAGGCGAAGAACGTGCCAGTACGTCCCATTCCGGCCTGTACCTCGTCCACACACAGGAGGGCACCGATTTCGAGTGCGAGCTCGGCGGCTGCCTGCGCGAATCCCGCTTCGAGCGGGATCACACCGCCCTCGCCGAGAACGGGCTCGAGAAGGAGCAGTGCGGTGTCGCCGGCGGGGGCGAGCGCCGCTTCGAGCGACTCGACGTCGTTCGGTCGGGCAAACGAGACGCCCGGTACAAGCGGCCCGAAGCCCTCCCATTTGGCAGGCTGACCGGTGGCGGAGAGCGCGCCGAGGGTACGTCCATGGAAGCCGCCCTCGAGTGCCACGATCCGCGTCCGGCCGGTTGCCTTGCGGGCGATCTTCAGCGCGGCCTCGTTCGCCTCCGCACCGGAGTTGCAGAAGAACGCACCGCCGCCGCCGAACCGCTCGGTCAGGAGCGACGCCAGGCGCAGCATCGGCTCCGTCCAGTAGAGGTTGGACGCGTGCCAGAGCCGGTCGAGCTGCTCCTTTGCCGCCGCCAGAGGAGCGGGAGCACAATGACCTAGACCATTTACTGCGATACCCGCAACGAAATCGAGATACGCGCGGCCCTCGTCGTCCCAGACCGTACATCCCTCACCGCGCACGACGGTGATGTCCGCCCTCGCATAGGTCGGGAGCACGGTCGAGCGCGCATCGGCGTAAGGCGTTCACGCCACCACCTCGGTAGCACCGATCACGGCGTGGACACCGCCACGCGTCGCGAGAACCGCCGCCTCGAGCTTCGGGACGATCCCACCCTGGAACGTGCCGTCGCCGAGCAGCCGGTCTGCCGCCTCGACGTCGATCTGACCGAGGACAGCACCGTCCAGCAACACGCCGGGGACATCGCTGACGAACACGATCCGCTCCGCACCGAGACCGACGGCAAGCGCAGCAGCAGCCTCGTCCGCGTTGACGTTGAGCGGCCCCTCCGCGATCGGCGCGACGACGGGGATCGACCCGGCGGCGAGAGCGTCGACGACGGCGGCGGGGGCGCTCGGGATCGGATGACCGACGAGGCCGAGGGCGGCGACCGGGTCTGCGGCGAGACCGATCTCGTCTCCGAAGAGAGGCACCGCGTCGGGGCCGATCGCGGCACAGACCTCGCGGTTCACCCCTGCGAGCGATGCCCGAACCACCTCGAGCACCTCGGCGGTCGTGACACGCCTGCCGTTGACGAACATCGGCTCGATTCCCCTCCGTTCCATCTCGGCGCTGATCTGCGGCCCCGCACCGTGGACGATCACGACCTCGTCGCCTGCCGACCGGAACGCGAGCGCCTCCTCGGCGGCGATCGCGGCAACACGGCCCCCGAGCTTGAGCACGATCAGGCTCATGTCGTGTACTCCGCGTTGATCCGCACGTAGTCGTAGGTGAGATCGGAGGCGAGGTATCCGGCCGTGCCCTCGCCGAGTCCGAGCTCCAGATCGATGCGGCAGACAGCGCCGGAAACGTCGGGGACGCCTCCTGTCGGCGCGCCGGCGGCGAACACGGCGACGCCGCCGAACGAGACGGTCAGGAGATCCGTCTCGAGCCGGGCAAAGCCGTCTCCGAAGGGTGCCGACCCGGCGGCCATCAGGACGCGGCCCCAGTTCGGATCGTGGCCGAACGCGGCAGTCTTCACGAGCGGAGAAGTCGCGATCCGACGAGCGATGGCCTCTGCCTCGGGCTCCGTCGCCGCCCCGGTCACGCCGATCTCGAGAACCACCGTCGCGCCCTCTCCGTCCGCGACGATCTGCCGGGAGAGATCGGCGCACACCTCGCGCAACGCCCGGGCAAACGCCTCGTCGTCCCGCGCCACGCCGCTCGCTCCGTTGGCGAGCAGGATCACCGCGTCGTTCGTCGAGCAGTCGCCGTCGACCGAGATCCGGTTGAATGTTGCGTCGACGGCGGGGCGGAGGAACGCCTCCGGCTCGCCGACCGAAAGCGGGTAGTCCGTCGTGATCACCGCAAGCATCGTGGCGAGGCGCGGGTGGATCATCCCGGCGCCCTTCGCCATCCCGCCGACCGTGAAGCCTCCTGTCGTGACAGCGGCGACCTTCGGTCCGGAATCGGTGGTCAGGATCGCTCGCGCCGCGGCGTCGCCGCCGTCGGTGGTGAGCGATCCGACAGCCGCTCGCGCTCCGGCCATCACCTTGTCGACCGGCAACCGCGTGCCGATCACACCGGTGGACAAGACGATCACCTCCTCTGGAGGGAGACCCAGATCGGCGGCAACGCTCCCCGCCGACGTCACGGCGTCCGCCTCACCCTGGGGGCCAGTCGCCGCATTGGCAACGCCTGCATTGATCAGCACCGCCTGGGGCTGTGACGCAGCAAGATGGCGCTTCGAAACGGTTACGGGAGCGGCCTGGACGCGATTTGTCGTCCACACCGCGGCGCCGGCGGCACGCGGAACCGAGCGCACGACGGCGAGGTCGGGCTTCCCCGAGGGTCGAATCCCCGCAGAGACCCCGCTTGCGACAAACCCCTTTGCAGTCGTGACTGACATGGTCTAGACCAATACTCCATGGAGCCTGAGACCGGCCGTGTCGTCGAAGCCGAGCATCCTGTTCACATTCTGGATCGCCTGGCCGGCGGCGCCTTTGCCGAGGTTGTCCTCGGCGCAGATGACGATCGTGCGGTCGGTGAACCTATCCGGGAAGATCCCGATCTCGGCGCGGTCGGTGCCGCGAACGCGTGCGAGCTCAGGCGCGATCCCCTCGGGCAGGACCGAGACGACGCCGCTCCCGGCATAGGCCGCCTCCAGAAGGGCGCGCAGATCCGCACCGGTCGAGCGCACATTGCAGGTGGCGAGCAGGCCACGGCGCACGGGGAGGAGATGCGGCGCAAACGAGACGGGGAAGCCGAGCAGCTGTGCGATCTCGGGCACGTGCTGGTGGGCACCGACGCGGTACGGACTGACGTTTTCGAGCACGAATCCGGCGTGGGAAGCATCCTTGGGCGTCCGACCGGCGCCGGTCATTCCGGAGAGCCCGTCGACGACGACGGAGCCCTGGTCGATCGCCGCGGCGATCGGCGCGAGAGCTAGGAGCGTGGCCGTTGCGTAGCAGCCGGGATTCGCGATCAGCCGCCCCGTCTCCGGGACGAGCTCCGGGAGCCCATAGACCCACTCGCCGAGCCTCTCGGGATGCGGGTGCTCGAAGCCGTACCAGTCCGAGTACCCCGCGGCGTCCCTGAGTCGGTGTGCCCCGGAGAGATCGACAACGATTCCCTTCGGAAGGTGCTCGATCGTGGCCGATCCGGCGTGGGAGAGACAGAGGATCGTGACATCCGCCTCGTGCGCGAGGGCCTCGACGTTCGGTACGAAAGCCGGGCATCGTGACGCCCTCGAGGCGAACATCGAGCGCGCCGCCGCGCCGGCCGGCGAGCGAGTCCGAGCCGATCGCGACGAGGGTGAGGTCGGGGTGCCGAAGAACGCGATCGAGCGTCTCCTGTCCCGTGTAGCCGGCCGCGCCGACGATGCTGACAGTCGCCATGGTGCATAGTATGCACCACGAGGCCATTTCTATGCATCCTGGAGCCGGTGCTTCCCCCTTACGGGTTGCGACACTGCACCGCTTCAGGCATGCTTTGACGCAGATGCTCTGCCTCGCCATACCCACGTTCGACAGCGATCCGCACCACGCCATTGACGGCGTTGCGGCTTCGCGCGGCGTAGGCATCGAGCTCATTGCCATTCTCCCCCGCTAGGGAGACGTCGCTCGCGCACACGACCGAACGAAGTGCAGGTGGCGACGGAGACACCCCGTTCGCCGCATCGAGCGACCGGAGAAGGGACGAGGCACCGTGAGACCGAAGGACAGAAAATGAAGATGAACGGAGCAGACGCGATTCTCCGCTCGCTCGAGGCCGAGGGCGTCGAGGTGATGTTCGGAATCCCGGGCGGCGCGATCATGCCGACGTACGACGCGATGGCGCGCGGAACGACTGTCCGGCACGTCCTTGCCCGCCACGAGCAGGGTGCGGGTCACATGGCGCAGGGATACGCGCGCGCCTCGGGGAAGGTCGGTGTTGCGATTGCCACCTCCGGCCCCGGCGCCACCAACCTCGTCACGCCTATCGCGGACGCATGGATGGACTCGACGCCGCTCGTCTGCATCACGGGACAGGTGCGCTCGATGCTGATCGGAACGGACGCCTTTCAGGAGTGCGATATCACCGGGATCACGATGCCCATCGTCAAGCACTCGTGGCTCGTCCAGGACGTCAGGGAGATCGCGGCGGTGATGAAGGCCGCGTTCCACGTCGCACGCACCGGCCGCTGCGGTCCCGTCCTCGTCGACGTTCCACGTGACATCCAGGAAGCCGAAGTCGATTTCGCCTACCCGGACTCCGTCGATCTCCCCGGCTGGCGCCCGCCGCGCAAGGTGCACCCGCTCCAGATTCGCGAGGCCGCCGCACGGATCGCGAAGGCCGAGAAGCCGATTCTCTACGTCGGCGGCGGCACGCTCAACGGCGATGCCTGCGACGAGCTCCGCCTGCTGGCGGAGGTCGGCGAGCTCCCGGTCGTGACGACCCTGATGGGTAAGGGCGCGTTCCCCGAGACACACCCGCTGTTCTTCGGCTGGCCCGGGATGCACGGAACGAAGTGGGCGAACATCGCCATGAACACCTGCGATGTCCTCGTCGCGATCGGGGCACGGTTCGACGACCGCGTGACGGGCAAGCTGAGCGCGTTCGCTCCCGGCGCCACCGTGGTCCACCTCGACATCGACCCGGCCGAGATCTCGAAGCTCCGCGACGCCGACATCCCCGTCGTCGGACCACTCAAAAAAGCGCTCCAGGAGCTCGCTACCGCGATTGGCAAACACCGGGCCGATGGCGTTCCCGGTCCCTCGCCATGGGTGGAACGGATTGCCGACCTCCGCGACGAATTCCCGCTTCGCTACGGAAAAGGCGGCGAGTGGCTCAAGCCCCAGACCGTGATCGAGACGCTGCAGGAGCTGACCGCGGACAACGACGTGATCGTCACGACCGGCGTCGGGCAGCACCAGATGTGGGCGATGCAGTACATCCTCACCAACCGACCGCGCAACTTCATCACCTCCGGTGGGCTCGGCACGATGGGGTACGGCATCCCCGCGGCCGTCGGCGCGAAAGCGGCCCGGCCAGAGGCGACGGTCGTGTGCATCGACGGCGACGGCTGCTTCCAGATGACCGCGCAGGAGCTGACAACAGCGGTGATCGAGGATCTCCCGATCGTCGTCGTCCTCGTCAACAACGGCTATCTCGGAATGGTGACCCAGTGGCAGGACATGTTCTTTGACGGCCGGCGCTCGCAGGTCGGGCTCGGCGTCGAGGTGCCCGACTACGTCAAGCTCGCCGAGGCGTACGGCGGCGTCGGGATGCTCGTGGAGAGCGAGGCCGAGCTCGGGCCGGCGCTCCGCGAGGCGCTTTCGCTCAATCGCACGGTGGTTGTCGACTGCCGCGTCGACCCGGCCGAGCACTGCTTCCCGATGATCCCGAGCGGTGCCGCTGCGATCGACATGGTCGAGTACGAGGATCCCGTGGAGGCAGCCTCATGAAGCACACGATCTCCGTTCTGCTCGAGGACAAGCCGGGGGCGCTCGCCCGCATCGCGACGATGTTCGCTCGCCGTGGGTTCAATATCGACTCGCTCGCGGTCGGGCCGACCGAGCGCGAGGGCGTCTCGTGCATCACGCTCCGTGTCGACGCAGAGCACCACTCCCTCGAGCAGATGGAAAAGCAGATCCACAAGCTCGTCAACGTCCTCCGGGTCACCGAGCTCGCCCCCGATGAAGCCGTAGAGCGCGAGCTCCTTCTGCTCAAGATCGGCGCCGACCCGGAGCGACGAGCCGAGCTCGTCTCGACCGCCGAGGCCTTCAAAGGTCGCGTCGTCGACCTCGGCCCGGACACGGTCACCTTCGAGCTCACGGGAACGCCCGAGGAGCTCGACGCCTTCCAGGAGCTCGCCCGGCCGTACGGGATCAAGGAGCTCGTCCGCACCGGGCGCGTCGGGATCGCTCGCGCGTCCACCCGGAAAGCCCGCCGGCTCTCCGCAATCAACTGATCCACCAACGCGTACTCGACAAACGACGAAGGGATAGAGAGAACATGGCAACGATTCTCCGCGACGGCGATCTCGGGCTCTTGAACGGCAAGGTCGCCGTGATCGGCTACGGGAGCCAGGGACATGCCCACGCGCTCAATCTCCGCGATTCGGGCGTCGAGGTGGAGGTCGGCCTGCGCGAGGGCTCGGCCTCGTGGGGCGAGGCCGAGGCGACCGGGCTAACGGTGCGTACCATTGGTGAAGCGGTGGCCGGCGCGCAACTCGTCGCGATTCTGCTCCCCGACCAGGTACAGCCGCAGGTCTACGCGGAGCACATTGAGCCAAACCTCGCCCCCGGCGCAGCGGTTCTCTTCGCCCACGGCTTCAACGTCCTCTACGAGCGCATCGCGCCGGATGCATCACACGACGTGATCATGGTCGCCCCGAAAGGCCCGGGCCACGTCGTGCGGCGACTCTTCACCGAGGGATATGGCACGCCGGCCCTGATCGCGATCCAGCAGGACGCCTCGGGGACGGCGCGCGATCTCTCGCTCGCATACGCGGTCGGAATCGGAGCCGGCCGCGCGGGCATCCTGGAGACGACGTTCAAGGAGGAGACGGAGACGGATCTGTTCGGCGAGCAGGCGGTGCTCTGCGGCGGCACGTCGGAGCTCGTCCGGGCCGGCTTCGAGACGCTCGTCGAGGCAGGATACGCGCCGGAGATCGCCTACTACGAGTGCCTCCACGAGCTGAAGCTGATCGTCGACCTGATGTGGGAGAACGGCCTCGCAGGCATGCGCTACTCGATCTCCGACACGGCCGAGTTCGGCGACTACACGCGCGGCAAGCGTGTAATCGACGAGCACGTGCGCGAGGAGATGAAGGGCATCCTCGCCGACATCCAGTCGGGAGCGTTCGCACGCGAGTGGGTCGAGGACATGGACAACAACGAAGCCCGGCTCAAGGCCATGCGCGCCGAGGCGGCGCAGTCGCAACTCGAGACCGTGGGCAAGGAGCTGCGCGGGCTCATGCACCGCGCCGGGGACCGCTAGAGCGTGGCGTCCGTCGACGTACCGGTGGCCCTGCTCGGGTACGGCACCGTCGGGGCCGCCGTGCATCGACTGCTCGAGGAATCAGCCGACGAGATCGAGCGCGCCACGGGTCACCGCCTCCGCGTGACCCGGGCTCTCGTTCAGGACACGAGCAAGGATCGAGGGTTCTCACCCGAGCCCGGCGTGCTCACCGACGACATCGCCGAGATCCTCGACGATCCGTCGATTCACGTCGTCGCAGAGGTAATGGGGGGCGTCGATCCGGCGGGCGCCTACGTGCTCGATCTCCTCCGCTCGGGAAGGCCGGTCGTGACCGCGAACAAGCAACTCGTCGCGCGGCGCGGTACCGAGCTGTTCGAGGCGGCAGCCGCCGGTGGGGTGCAGCTGCGGTTCGAGGCCTCGGTCTGCGCGGCGATTCCGGTGATCAAGGTCCTGCGCGAGTCGCTGATCGTGACGAACGTCCACCGGGTGCTCGGGATCGTGAACGGCACGACGAACTTCATCCTCTCGGCGATGGAGGAGGGCCGCTCGTACGATGACGCTCTGGCCGAGGCACAGCGCCTCGGGTTCGCCGAGGCCGATCCCACCGAGGACGTCGGAGGCCTCGACGCCGCAGCGAAGACCGCGATCCTGGCGACGGTCGCCTTCGGCTCTCGCGTGCCGCTCGAGTGGGTCGACGTCGAGGGCATCGAGGGAGTCACACTCGATCACGTCGCGGCCGCACGGGCGCTCGATATGCACGTGAAGTTGATCGGACGAGCGACTCTCGTCGACGACCGGGTCGACGTTCGCGTAGGGCCGGCCTTCGTCGACGGCCACCATCCGCTCGCGGCGGTTGAAGGCGCGTTCAACGCCATCATGCTTCACGGCGACGCGATTCGCGAAATCACCCTGGAAGGCCCGGGCGCAGGCGGTATCGAGACTGCATCGGCCGTCGTGGCCGACATGGTCTCGGTCGTGGGCACGACCGGTACAGGGTTCCTCCAGAACGACCCAGTCTGGCGGGACCTGGAGCGGCTTCCGCCCGGCGATCTCGCCTCACCGTTCTATCTCCGCCTCGAAGTCGAGGACCGCGCAGGCGTGTTGGCCCGGATCGCGCAGGAGCTCGCCTCCGAACGAGTATCGGTCGCCCAGCTCGTGCAGCAGCCTGTCGGCGGCCATGCCGTCCTCCACGTCGTCACGCACGAGGCCGCTTCGGGCAACGTCGGCGCGGCCCTCCGCGCCATCCGCTCGCTCCCCGAGGCACGAGGCGAGGCGACGGCGATGCCGGTCATCTCCGGGCGCGGCGTCGACGATCTGGGGTGGGCGTGACCATCCCCCTGATCGACCGGTTCCGCGCTCGCCTGCCGGTCGGCGAGGCGACCCCGGTGATCTCGCTCGGTGAGGGGTCGACGCCGCTCCTCGAGGCGCCACGCCTTTCGGAGCGGCTCGGGATGGAGATCTGGCTCAAGTGGGAGGCATCGAACCCGACCGGCTCGTACAAGGATCGGGGCATGACGGTGGCAGTCTCGAAGGCTGTCGAGGACGGCGCCGAGGCCGTGATCTGTGCCTCCACGGGGAACACGGCTGCGTCGGCCGCAGCCTACGCCGCGCGCGCCGGTATCCCGGCGGTCGTGCTGACACCGGCCGGCGCCGTGGCCGGTCCGAAGGTCGCACAGACGCGCATGCTCGGAGCGCGCGTGCTCGAGGTGCGGGGGGACTTCGACGAGGCACTCGCCGCTGCGCAGGAGCTCTCGCGTCGAGGAACTCACGTGCTCGTCAACTCGGTCAACCCGTACCGCCGGGAGGGGCAGAAGACGGCGGTCTTCGAGATCGTCGAGGAGCTCGGGGCGGCGCCGGACGCGTTCGTGATTCCGTACGGCGGCGGCGGCAACACCTCGGCATACGCGGCGGGGATCTCCGAGCTCGGGCTGACGACACCGATCGTCTCCGTCGAGGCCGAGCATCGGCCGACGACGCTCGCGTCGGCGATCCGAATCGGTGATCCGGTTCACGCCGAGAGCGTGCGGGCCTCGGGCGCGCACGTCGTCACGGTCTCCGACGAGGAGATCGTCGCAGCCTGGCTCGAGCTCGCCGCCGTCGAGGGACTCTTCTGCGAGCCTTCATCGGCGGCTGGGCTCGCCGCGATTCGCCGCGGTGAGGTGCGTGGAGACCGTGTCGTCGTCACGATCACGGGTCACGGCCTCAAGGACACCGAGGCCGCGGATCGCTACGCGCCCCCGCTCGCCCAGGTCGACGCCGATGCCGACGCGATCGCCGCGGCGGCGCGCCGAGCGTAGGTCCAGTGATCGTTCGCGCCCCCGCCACTTCCGCGAACATCGGCGCCGGCTTCGACACGGCGGCGGTCGCCTTCGAGCTCTGGAACGAGCTCGAGGTGACGGACGGCTCCGGCGTCGTCATCGAGGGCGAAGGAGCGTCCGAGCTCGCCGCTGACGACTCGAACCTTGCCGTCCGCGCGTACGCACTGCTCGCCGACCCGGCCGGCAAGCGGTTCCGGTTCGTGAACCGGATCCCGCTCGAGCGCGGGTTGGGCTCGTCGGCAGCGGCAATCGCGCTCGGTCTCGTCGCCGCCGCACCCGACGCGGCCCCCGAGGAGCTACTGGCGGCCGGGCTGACCCTCGAGCCTCACGCCGACAACCTCGGTGCGGCGCTCCTCGGCGGCCTCACCCTCGCGTGGGACGGGAGGATTGCGCGCATCGCGGAGGCACTGCCCCTCACTGCAATCGCCATCATCCCAAGCTCCCGAACCTCGACGAACGCGTCCCGCGGAGCCTTGCCGGCAACGGTCCCGCACGCCGAAGCGGCCGCGAGCGCAGGTCGAGCCGCCCTGCTCGGAGCCGGAGCGGCGAGCGGCGACCCAACCCTGTTCGCTGCCGCTCTCGGCGACTGGCTCCACGAGCCCTACCGGCCTTCAGAGGTACTCGACGCCGTGCGGCGGACGCCGCCGACCGGATGCCTCGGCGCGACGCTTTCGGGCTCCGGGCCGACCGTGATCGCGTGGGTCTCCGATGCCGAAGCCTGCGTGCCGGCGATCGGGCGCCTCTTTCCCGAGCACCGCGTACTGCAGCTGGACGTGGCATCCCGGGGCGCCCTCCGGTGAGCTACGTGCTGATCGACGTTCGGCCGCGCGTCGCCTATGACGAGAACCACATTCCCGGCGCGGCCCACCTCGATCCGGACGAGCATCTCTCGGCACCGGTTTCCGATCCCTCTGCGGGAGGACGTCACCCGCTGCCCGAGATCGATCAGATCGAAGATGCCTTCGCGCGCGTCGGCGTCGAGCCCTCCTCGTACGTCCTCGCTCTGGACGACGGGTCGGGGTGGGCGGCGCGGTGCTGGTGGCTCCTACGCCATCTCGGCCATGACCGCGCAGGAACGTTCGACCTGCGCAGCTACGTCGGCCCGACGACCAAGGCACCGTCTGCGCCGACACACGGAGGCTTCCACGCGCGCCCGCGCACGGACGACACGATTACCGCCGAGGAGATCCTCGCACGGCTCGACGACCCCTCACTCGTCCTGTTCGACGCCCGCAGCCGCCGACGGTGGCTCGGAGAAGAGGAGCCGCTCGACCCCGTCGCCGGTCGCATCCCCGGAGCGCGCAACGCGTACTTCGAGGATCCGCTCCCGGCCGGAGCGACCGATCCGGCCGAGATCGTCGCCTACTGCGGCTCCGGCGTCACCGCCTGCGTCACCGCGCAGAAGCTCGTTCTCGCCGGCCGCGACGACGTCCGTCTCTATCCTGGCTCGTTCAGCGAGTGGTGCCGCCGTGAGAACTACCCCGTCGAGAAAGGAACACCGTGAGCACGCCCTACGATCGTCCCTCTGATCCTGCCAAGCGACACAGCGCCGCCCTCACCGACGGGCCCGACCGCGCCGGAGCCCGCGCCATGCTCAAGGGCACGGGGTTCAGCGACGAGGACCTCGCGAAGCCGATCGTCGGAGTCGGCACGACCTGGATCGAGACGATGCCGTGCAACCTGAACCAGCGCGACCTCGCAGTGCACGTCAAGCGCGGGATCCGCGATGCCGGCGGGACGCCGATGGAGTTCAACACGATCGCGGTGTCTGACGGCGTCTCGATGGGGACGTCGGGCATGCGCGCATCGCTCGTCTCGCGCGACCTGATCGCCGACTCCATCGAGCTCGTCTGCCGTGGCCATCTCTTCGACGGGCTCGTCCAGCTGTGTGCGTGCGACAAGACCAACCCGGGTACGGCCATGGCGATCGGCCGCCTCGACATCCCCGCGATCGCGTATTACACCGGGTCGATCGCGCCGGGCGTGTACCGACAGCGCGAGGTCTCGATCGGCGACGTCTACGAAGGGATCGGCGCGCACGCCGCTGGGAAGATGTCCGACGCAGACCTCCACGAGCTCGAGTCGGTTGCGTGTCCCGCCGCCGGCGCCTGCGGCGGCCAGTTCACAGCCAACACGATGTCGACGATTCTCGACTTCCTCGGGCTCTCGCCACTCGGCGCCAACGGCATCCCTGCGATGCACGTCGCCAAGGAGGAGGCCGCCTACGAGATCGGCAAGCTGGCCGTCCAGGTCGTCCGCGACAACGTCACTCCTCGCTCGATCGTCACGAAGGAGTCCTTCGAGAACGCGGTCGCCTCCGTCGCTGCGACCGGTGGGTCGACCAACGGCGTGCTCCACCTGGTGGCAATCGCCCGTGACTTCGGGATCGACTTCACGATCGACGACTTCGAGCGCATCTCGGCCCGGACGCCGATCATCGCCGACATGAAGCCGTGGGGGCGGTGGCACGCGACCGACATGTTCAACGCTGGCGGTGTTGCGCTCGTCGCGCGCGAGCTGAAGAAGGCCGGTCTGTTGCACGAGACGGCGCGCACGGTCGACGGGCGCACGTTCGGCGAGATCGCGGACGGCGCCGTCGAGACCGCAGGTCAGACCGTGGTCGTGCCGATCGAGACACCGCTGAAGGAGCGCGGTGGCGTCGCCGTCCTCTACGGCAATCTCGCGCCCGAGGGCTGCGCGGTGAAGCTCGCGGGGCACGATCGAACGCTGCATCGCGGGCCTGCGCGCGTGTTCGATTCCGAAGAGGACACCTTCGCGGCCGTCAAGGCCGGCAAGGTCGTACCGGGCGACGTCGTCGTGATCCGCTACGAGGGCCCACACGGGGGACCCGGCATGCGCGAGATGCTGCACGTCACCGGTGCGATCGTCGGTGAAGGGCTCTCGGACTCGGTCGCGCTGCTCACGGACGGCCGCTTCTCCGGGGCAACGCACGGCTTCATGGTCGGTCACGTCGCTCCAGAGGCTTCCCGCGGTGGCCCGATAGCGGCGCTCCGCGAGGGCGACATCGTCGTGATCGACGTCGACAACCACGAGCTGAACGTCGAGCTTACGGAGGAGCAGATGGCGGAGCGCCTCGCCGACTGGGTCGAGCCCGAGCCGCGCTACCGCCGAGGCGTGCTCGCGAACTACGCCACGCTCGTCTCGTCGGCGTCGCTCGGTGCGGTGACGCTCTCCCGGTACGAGACCGAATAGCCCTTCGCCCGCGGGGTCCCCGCGCTCCCTCGAAAGGAGGGATGGCCCGTACCTCGTTGGCGCCGATGAACGAGAGACCCGTCGCGATCGAGTCTCCTCAGCACCGTGTGTCACGGGGACGCACCGAATGAGAGCACCCGCGCTGAGCCCCCGGTGGGTTCGGCGGCGAGCCGCTCTTCGACGGCCTCGCCTGAGCTGTCCCACTATACTTCCTGAAGTAATGGTTGAACGCAGGCTCGCCGCGTACGAGTATGCTGCCGAGCCGTCGCGTCCGCACAGAGACAAGGAGAACGCACATGACATTGCAACTCGGTGACACGGCGCCGGACTTCGAGGCCGACACCACGGACGGGCGCATCAGCTTCCACGACTGGATCGGCGACTCGTGGGCGGTGCTGTTCTCGCACCCGAAGGACTTCACGCCGATCTGCACGACGGAGCTCGGGTACATGGCGAAGATCAAGCCGGATTTCGACAGCCGCGGCGTCAAGATCATCGGTCTTTCCGTCGATCCCCTGGACAAGCACGAGGCGTGGTCGGCCGACATCGAGGAGACGCAGGGCTACGCCCCCAACTATCCGATGATCGCGGACGTCGACTTCACCGTGTCGAAGCTCTACGGGATGCTCGGAGCCAACGTCTCCGGCGACCCAGCCGACCGCACCGCTGCCGACAACCAGACCGTTCGCAACGTGTTCGTGATCGGCCCCGACAAGAAGGTCAAGCTCGTTCTCGTCTATCCGATGACGACCGGTCGAAACTTCGACGAGGTGCTCCGCGTGATCGACTCGTTGCAGCTGACGGCGAAGCACAAGGTATCGACCCCGGTCAACTGGAAGCCCGGCGAGGACGTCGTCATCGCCGGATCGGTGTCGGACGACCAGGCACGGGAGATCTGGCCGGAGGGCTGGGAGTCACCGAAGCCCTATATCCGGATCGTGCAGCAGCCGGCCTGATCGACGCTCGCGGAAATCGGGCGCCCGCAGCTCTCCCGTGAGCCTGCGGGCGCCCCGGAGCACCTCGACCGACGGTCGGTAGTTGACCGCACGGGGTTCGGTTTCCTCCCCGATGCCCTCTCACTGTGGTACAAGCAAGCTGCAATCGTCAGCGACGAGCAGGTCTTGTGCCAGAGGGGCCTGCGGCGAGGAGAGCAATGAAGACCATCGTTGTCGGATACGACGAGTCCGAGCCTGCGAAGAACGCGCTCGCCCGAGCTGCAGACCTCGCAACAGCGTTTGGCTCCACCGTGGTCGTGACCAGCGTCGCACCGGTGCTCGTCGGGTCGCGCGAGATGGGCGGCGTCGATCCTGTCGACCCCCCACGGCGCACGCAGAGGAGCTGACCCACGCGAAGGCGTATCTTGCGGATCGCGGCATCGACGGGCAGTTCGAGCTGGCGGTCGGCGACCCCGCGACGGCGATCGTCGATCTCGCTGATCGCCTCGAGGCCGATCTGATCGTGGTGGGCACACGCCAGCAGAGCCTCGTCTCGAGCATCCTCGGGCTGAGCGTCAGCGGCGCCGTGAAGCGCAAGGCGCACTGCGACGTGCTCATCGTTCAGTAGACGCGCCTGCCGTTCGCACAGACGCTCGATCTCGGATGCCGTGAGTTCCGCGCACGCGGCGACCTCCGTCCGCTAGAGTTCCGGTTGGCGCGGGACCCGTCCCGCTCCGCATCAAGAGAGGCTGAGGGACCGGCCCTGTGACGCCTCGGCAACCTGCCCACCAATTGGGTGACGGTGCCAATCCCGGACGGATGTCGAGCGACGACCAGGAGGTTCTACCCCATGCCCGCTGTTTCCCTTTGCTGCCGCATCTGCGCGACCGAGCACCCGCTCGTGGCGACCGGCTCGTGCACGAGATGCTTCGGCCCTCTCGATCCGACCTACGACTGGGACGCGCTTCGCTCCCGCGTCAGCCGCGCGTCAATCGAGGCCGGGCCGCAATCGATCTGGCGCTACGCCGACCTGCTCCCCGTCGAAGCGCCTGGCGACGCGCGCCTCGCGCCGGGCATGACGCCACTCGTGCCTGCCCCCCGCCTCGCCGAGGAGATCGGGATCGGCGAGCTCTGGCTCAAGCTCGACACCGCCAATCCGACGCACTCGTTCAAGGACAGGGTCGTGGCCGTCGCCGCCCGCAAGGCGCAAGAGCTCGGACTGGAGACGCTCTCGTGCTCGTCGACCGGGAACCTCGCCGGGGCCGTGGCGGCCCGCGCAGCGGCCGAGGGGCTCGAGGCGGCCGTCTTCGTCCCGAGCGACCTCGAACCGGAGAAGCTCGCCGCCGCAGCGGTCTACGGCCCCAGGATCTACGCCGTCGCGGGCACGTACGACCACTGCTCGCGGCTCTCGGTCGAGCTGTCCTTCGAGCTTCCCTGGGGGTTCGTCAACGTCAACCTGCGCTCGTACTACGCCGAGGGCTCGAAGACGCTCGCCTTCGAGATCGCCGAGCAACTCGGGTGGGAGACCCCGGATGCGCTCGCGATCCCGATCGCATCGGGGGCCTTGTTCCACAAGGTCGGCCAGGGGTTCGAGGAGCTCGCGGCGCTCGGCCTCGTCGACGGGCCGCCGCCCGCGCTGTTCGGAGGCCAGGCGGCCGGATGCGAGCCCGTCGCGACGGCCTTCCGTGACGGCGCGCGCGTGGTGCCCGTTCGCCCGGCGAGCATCGCGCGCTCGCTTGCGATCGGCAACCCGGCCGACGGCGACTTCGCCGTCTCCACCGCCAGGGCAACCGGAGGGGCAATCCACACGGTCGCGGAGGACGAGATCGGCTCCAACATGGCGCATCTGGCCGCGACGAGCGGCGTGTTCGGCGAGACGGCGACGGGCGTCACGCTCGGTGCGCTGAAGGCCGCGGTCGCCGCCGGCCAGATCGGGCCGACTGCGCGTGTTGTCCTGCTCGTCACGGGTGACGGGTTGAAGACGCCCGGGCCGGTCGCCGACACCTACGATCCCATCATGATCGAAGCCGACGCCGACGCGTTTCTCGACGAGGTGCTCGTCGCCTAGTGGCGGGCAAGAGCCTGTTCGAGAAGGTCTGGGACCGCCACGTCGTTCGCGACGAGCCGGGAGAGCCGACGCTGCTCTACATCGATCTCCAGCTCGTCCACGAGGTCACATCGCCGCAGGCATTCGAAGGTCTCCGGCTCGCGGGCAGGCATGTCCGCCGTCCCGACCTGACGGTGGCGACGATGGATCACAACGTTCCGACGCTGCCCGGGCCGATCACCGACCCGATGGCCAAAGCACAACTCGACGCCCTGCGAGCCAACTGCGCGGAGTTCGGTGTCGAGCTGCACGGAACAGGGTCTGGAACCGAGGGGATCGTCCATGTCATCGGCCCCGAGCTCGGGCTCACGCAGCCGGGGAAGACGATCGTCTGCGGTGACAGCCACACCTCGACGCACGGGGCGTTCGGCGCGCTTGCCTTCGGGATCGGCACCTCGGAGGTCGAGCACGTGCTCGCGACCCAGACGCTCAACCAGACACGTCCGAAGACGATGCTGCTCGAGTTCGTCGGGGACCTGCCGACGGAGCTGACTGCGAAGGACATGATCCTCGGCGCCATCGGCCAGGTCGGCGTCGACGGAGGCGTCGGCTACGTCGTCGAGTACGCGGGTGCTGCGATTCGCGCCCTGTCGATGGAGCAGCGGATGACGATCTGCAACATGACGATCGAGTGGGGAGCGCGAGCGGGCATGATCGCCCCGGACGAGACGACGTTCACGTACCTCGAAGGACGCCCGCACGCGCCGAAGGGTTCGGAGTGGGAGCGCGCAGTCGCGGACTGGTGCTCGCTCGCCTCCGATTCGGATGCGACCTACGACACGCGCGTCGTCGTCGACGTGACCGAGCTCGCTCCGCAGGTCACGTGGGGAACGAACCCGGGAATGGTTGGACCGGTCACGAGCACCGTGCCCGATCCAGCCTCGTATCTCGATCCAGACGACCGCGACGCGGTCGAGCGGGCGTTGTCCTACATGGGCCTGCGAGCGGGTCAGGCGATCGAGGGGATCGCGATCGACCGCGTCTTCATCGGATCGTGTACGAACTCGCGGATCGAGGATCTCCGCGCGGCAGCCGCCATCGTTCGCGGACGAACGGTCGACGAACGGGTGACAGCGCTCGTCGTGCCCGGCTCGGCTGCCGTTCGACGACAGGCCGAGGAGGAGGGCCTCGATCGCATCTTTCTCGATGCCGGCTTCGAGTGGCGACTCGCTGGCTGCTCGATGTGTCTCGGCATGAACCCCGACGTGCTCGCGCCCGGCGAGAGGTGCGCCTCGACCTCGAACCGCAACTTCGAGGGGCGCCAGGGCCGCGGTGGTCGCACGCATCTCGTGAGCCCGCAGATGGCAGCCGCGGCCGCGCTCCACGGGCACTTCGTCGACGTTCGGACGACTGCAGGGGAGCCGGTGGCCTCATGAAGGCGATCTCCCGGGTCTCGGCGCGTGTCGCGGTCCTCGACCGGCCCGACGTCGACACCGACCAGATCATCCCGAAGCAATTTCTCAAGCGCATCGAGCGGACCGGCTACGGGCAGTTCGCGTTCTTCGACTGGCGCTTCGAAGAGGACGGGAACGCGCGGTCGAGCTTCGAGCTCAACCAGCCGCAATTCTCGGGTGCGCGGATTCTCCTCACGGGTCGGAACTTCGGCTGCGGCTCGTCACGCGAGCACGCTGCCTGGGCCTTGCAGGACGTTGGCTTCGACGTGATCATCGCGCCCTCGTTCGGCGATATCTTTCGATCGAACGCGGGCAAGGTCGGCATGGTCATCGTCCAGCTCCCGGAGGAGCAGGTAAAGGAGCTGATGGAGTCCGTCGACCTCGATCAGGGCTCCGACCTGACCGTCGACCTCGAGGCGCTCACGGTGACGAGCCCTGACGGCAAGGTGTTTCCCTTCGACTTCGACCGGGCAACCCGTCACCGGCTCCTGAACGGCCTCGACGACATCGACCTGACGCTCGAGCACGAGGCTGCGATCACCGCCTTCGAGACGTCCCGATCGAGCAGTTAGCGAGATGGTCGCAGCCGGTCAGCCTCGCCGCGTAGCAATCCCTTGTGACACTTTGTCACGAGCGATCGGGTCGGGCCGCGCGCTCGCTCGGGTTCTGCCCGGGCGCCGTCGCAACCTTGTGACACTTTGTCACGAGGAGTCGGTGCCACGATGACGCACATCGCCGTCCTCCCCGGAGACGGAATCGGTCCCGAGGTCACGGCCGAGGCGATCCGCGTGCTCGACGCCCTCGGCATCGCCCACTCCTCCCATGCCTTCGGCGGAAACGCGATTCTCGCCCAGGGAACACCCCTCCCCGAGGAGACGCTCGAAGCCTGTCGCAGTGCCGACGCCGTCCTTCTCGCCGCGGTCGGGCTCCCCGAGCTCGAGGGCCAACCCGTGCGGCCCGAGCAAGGGCTGCTCGGGCTACGGAAGGCGCTCGGGGTCTACGCCAACCTCCGGCCCGCCCGCGCTCCCGGAATCGACATCATGATCGTCCGCGAGCTCGTCGGGGGCCTCTACTTCGGCGAAAAGGGGATCCGCGATGACGGGACCTGGTTCGACACCTGCGAGTACTCCCGGCCCGAAGTCGAGCGGATCGCCCGTCGCGGGTTCGAGATCGCGGCCGCGCGCGCCGGGCGCCTGATCTCGGTCGACAAGGTGAACGTGATGCACACGTCGCGGCTCTGGCGCGACGTCGTCACCGCGATGGGGGCGACCGAGTATCCCGGGATCGCCCTCGACCATGCACTCGTCGACTCGTTCGCAATGACGATCGTGCAGGCGCCGGAGACGATCGACACGGTCGTGACCGAGAACACGTTCGGGGACATTCTCTCGGACGTCGCCGCCGCGGTGACCGGCGGGCTCGGCCTCGCCGCCTCGGCCTCGCTCGGTGACGACGGCCCCGGCCTCTTCGAGCCGGTTCACGGCTCGGCACCGCAGATCGCCGGCGCCGGCATCGCGAACCCGGCCGCCATGCTCCGCTCTCTCGCCCTCCTGCTGCTCCACGGCCTCTGTCGGCCGGACGACGCGGCGGCGCTCGAGTCTGCCGTCGACGCGGCCGTGGTCAGCGCCCCCACGCCGGACCTGGGCGGCGCGAGCACGACGAGTGACGTCGGCGACGCAGTGTTGCGCGCGCTCGACTCTGGCCGTACCCTGTAGAGACGATGCGTCGCGCGCCCCACATCCGCTCCTGCCGCGCGCTTCTCGGCTTCGCCTTTATCCGCTAGCCGGCGCCCTCGACTCTGCCTCGCGCCGTCTAGCTCACATCACCGGCGAAACGATCTCCAGCGAAAGGCGCACCGATCCTCATGGCTTCCATCGAACTCACCGTCGCCTATCCAGGCCGCGAAGGTGCCCACTCCGCGGCTGCCTGCGACCGGCTCTTCCCCGCGGCACGGCTCGTGCCGCTGCCGACCTTCTCCGATGTCATCGACGCCGTCGCGGCCGGCCGCGTCCCGTACGGGGTGCTGCCGATCGAGAGCTCGCTCGTCGGCCCCGTCGCCGAGACACACGACCTCCTCTACGAATCTCCGCTGTCGATCGTCGCCGAGGCGATCATCCCGGTCAACCACTGCCTCGTCGGACCGGCCGCGGTCGAGCTGGCAAGCATCCGCGAGATACACAGCCACCCCGTGGCGCTCGACCAGTGCCGCCAGCTCCTCGCGTCGCTGCCCGACGCGCTTGCCGTCGCGTCACCGACGACGGGCGACGCAGCCTCGACGGTCGCTGCAGCTGGCCGATCCCACCGTCGTCGCGATCGCAAGCGACCGGGCAGCCAGAATCAACGGGCTGACAATCATCGACGGCAACGTCGGCGACCACCCCGAGGCCTACACGCGGTTCGTGTCCGTCGCGCCGTACACGCGGCTCGACCGGCGGGACGGCCAGTGGCGGACGGCCTTCTCGTTCTCGACCGATCATCGTCCTGGCGCACTGTTCCACGCCCTCGAACCGCTGTCCCGGCATGGCATCGATCTCAACCTGCTGGTCTCGCGCCCGATCCCGTCACGACCGTTCAGCTACCGGTTCGACGCGGTGCTCAGCGGGCATCCGCTCGACCCGGAGATCTCAGCGACGCTGAAGGAGATGCACGAACTGACCGCGCAATTGCGCGTCTTCGGGTCGTACCGCGCTGACCACGAGGGTGGGGCCGTCGCACGAACCGTGTAGACGGGAATCCCTAGGCGGCGGCGTGCTCGAACTGCTCTAGCGTCGGGAGGTACTGACGCCAGCTCTCGGGGACACGCTGCGCCGCCAGGCGGATGAACAGCACCGGGGCGGGGGCGCGTGGTGGACGCGGCAACGTCATCGAGACCTCCTCGAGCAGACGGTCGCCCTTGCGCAGATTGCACGGCGAGCAGGCCGTCACGACGTTCTCCCAGACCGAGTCGCCGCCCTTGGAGCGCGGGATCACGTGGTCGAGCGTCAGCCGACCGGACGCTGTTCCGCAGTAGACGCATTTCCAGCCGTCGCGCGCAAAGAGCGCCCGTCGGGAGATACGCCGCTTGACCGCCCGGGGCACCCGAACGTACTGCAAGAGACGGATCACGTGCGGCCGTACGAACGAACGCTCGGCAGAGCGCAGCGGATGCGCGTGCTGCTCGACGACCTCGGCCTTCCCCTTCCACACGAGGACGTGCGCACGCCGATCGGAGCACACGTTGAGCGGCTCGTAGCTCGCGTTCAGGACGAGGACCTGATGCACTGCAGCGAGCGTACCAGCGAAGGATGCCGTCCCAATCCGGTATTGCGAACCATGGCATCGGATCGCATCGAGCGGCGGCCCGAAGGGCCTGCGTCTCCCTCAGCGCCCCATCGCCCGCTCGATCGCCGTCTGCTCCTCCGGCGAGAGCGCCACGGAGGCGGTTCCCCGTTCCACGTCCTTGACGTAGATGCGGGCGTAGTCACGACCCTGGATCGCCGTGACGACGGTTCCCGTTCGCGTCGCATCGAGAAACGCAAAGGACGCCGACTGCTTCCCGCCCGTGTCCTCGTAGGCGTCGTAGCGTACGACGGCCGTGTTCGTGATCGCACCGTCGACGCGCCGATCGACCCGCGAAAGCCCGGCGGCGACCTCGTCGACCGCACGATTGAGATCGTCGATCCTGCCCTGAAGCGACACCGCGAAGTCGACCATGTCGTGCGATGCGCCTCCGAGTACCGCCTTCTGGCGACCCTGGAGCTTCCGGAGCCGCAGCAACAGCACGAGGGAGACGAGAAGCGCGAGCCCGGCCACGAGGCACGCCGCAATCGCGACGGCGAGTGACGTGCCCATTACTCGAGCGAGAAGATGACCGGGTACTCGGCGCTGTTGTTGCCGGTGTTGGTCTCGCCCTGCACCGGCTTCACGCTCACCTGCACCGATGTCTTCTCGCCGAACGGTGGGTCGGGGAAGTCCCTGAACGTCACCGTCTTCGTCTCACCGATGTCGATCAGGTCGATCGTCTGCTTCTTCACGATCGGCGTCGTGCCCTTGGGGATCGTCAACGTCACCTCGATGCCGACCTCCTGGTTCTCTCCGGTGTTCTTGACGAACACCTCGAATGCGAGGGATGTCGAGGCCTTGATGGTGGTCTCGGTGTCGGGCGACAGCTGGATATCGCCCGGCTGGGCAAGCACCTTCTCGAGGCCAGTGCCGTGCACACCCGACGGACTGCCACCGGTCGAGGCGCCGTGCACTCTGAGCCAGATCGCCGTCATCGAGCGTGCTGAGTAGAGCTCGACGGTCTCCACGAACACCGACGGTGGCGCCTTCAGGTCACCGAGCCCCTCATCTTCCAGCGTCACCTGGGCAGGCACCTGGAAGAGCACGCGCCAGACGACGTCGCTGGCATCGAGCTGACGGGCCTGCACGGCGAGCTTCTCGCCTGCGGTCGTTGCGTCGTTGGAGTCGTCGGCCTTCGTCGCCTTGAAGGTATCGAGGAGCCCTTGCATGCCGCTGACGCGGAGCTGGAGCGCCTCGGTCGCATGAGCGGTGGACGGGCGCAAGCGGACCCGGCACGTCGAGGGCCTCGGCGCTCTCGAGGCCCTGCTGCTGCCGGTCGATGAGCCCACCGAGCTTCGTCTCGAGCTCTGCCTGCTTGAGCCCTGGCGTCGTCAGGAGCTCCGCGAGGTCGCCCCCGATCTTGGCCGAGCTCGCACCGATCGTGCCGAGCTCGGTCATCGCATCCCCATAGTTCGAGCGCTTCTTGTCGCTCGAGCAGCCCTGACCCCAGACGATCAGCAAGACCACGATCAGGATCGCGAACGCAACGAATCCGACGAGTCGGAGGATCGGCGCAAGCCCGTGAGGAGCCTGCAGCGACGGCCTGCGAGGCCCACCGCCGGAGGTCTCCGAAGGGGCAGCATCCCGCGCGAGTCCCGACCCGGTGCCGGACTCACGCGTTGCGTCATCTTCGAAGAAGTCGAAGTCGAGAATGTCGTCGTCGTGCGAGCTCACTGAACAGCTCCCTGCAGGGGACGACGCGGAGTCTACGCCATCGTCCGGCCCGGAAGGGAGGTCTTCTGCCACGGCGAAGAGTCGCTGAACGTGTCGAGCACAGCGTACGCCCTCCCCACACCCGAGCTCGTCCTCGACCGCTACCGGCCTCTGCGACCGATCGGCCGTGGCGGGTCCGGCTCCGTCTGGCTCGCTCGAGACGAGCGTACCGGCCTCGAGGTCGCGCTCAAGATCGTCCCGCGCGAGGGCAAGCGGGCATCGCGCGCGGCGCGCGAGATGGAGGCTGCCTCTCGCCTCCGGCACGAGCGCTGCGTCCGCGCCTACGATTTCGGCGGCGACAGCGGCCACGTCTACATCGCCTACGAGTACGTGCAGGGATGCACGATGCGCGAGGCGCTGCGCGGTGGCAAGCTGAGCGACCGAGATGCGATCGAGGCAGCAGCGCAGATCCTCGATGCCCTTGCCCACGCCCATCGCCTCGGGATCGTTCACCGCGATGTCAAGCCGTCGAACGTGCTCGTCGAGGAAGGGCCTCAGCTCTCGATCAAACTGCTCGACTTCGGGTTGGCCCAGTTCGACGAGGCGGACACACTCACCGCCGTCGGGGACGTGCCCGGCACGCTCGCCTACATCGCGCCGGAGCGGCTCACGGGCGGCGACGCGACTGCGGCAAGCGACGTCTGGGCCGTCGGCGTACTGCTCTGGGAGGCCCTGGCCGGAGAGCATCCCTTCTGGGGCGTTCCATTGCCGCAGGTCGCGGCCGCGATAGAGGCCGGCGCGCCGCCGCTCACGAAGAGTCGATCCGATCTGCCACCGGCTGTCGTTCAGGCGGTCGCTGCCGCGCTCGCAGCCGAGCCGAGGAAGCGTCCCTCGGCCGCGCAACTCGCTCGCGACCTCCGCACCGCCGTGGACGAACCACGGCGAGACCGAACGCGGCCCGTGCGGCAGCGCAAGCAGGCTGCGACACCGAAAACGGTCGCCGTCGCCGTCCCCCTGGAGCGCCGGCTCGTCCCGGCTGGGCTCGCGGCCCTGACGGTGGTGATCGGAGCGACGCTACTCCCGTTCTGGACGACCGAGCTGATCGTCGGCCTTGCCTCGGTGGCAGCACTCGCAACCCTTCGGAGCGCTCGTCTCGGGCTCGCGATCGCCCTCTTCGTTCCGGTCTTCCCGCTCGGCAACGTCGCCCAGGCGGCTGCCGTCATCTACGCGACGCTTGCAATCGGATGGCTCGCGCTCTGTTGGCGTGACGCCCGAGCGGGACTGCTGTTCATGGCCGGTCCGCTGCTCGGCGCCGTCGGTGGCCTCGCGCTCCTTCCCCTCGCCGTCCAGCCGGCACGAGGGCGGGTCCGACGCGCCCTCCAGGCGTACGCCGGCGTGTTCGCGGCCGTCGCGGTTGCGGGTCTGCGAGGCGCTCCTCTGCCGATGACGAGCGCGACCGTCCCGAACCTCGGAATCGACGAGTCGACGAGCGTTGCGACCGTGCTCGGGCCGGTCGCGGCCCTCCTCGAACGCAACGGCGAGTTCGCCACCGTCGCGCTCGTGATGGCCGTGTCCGCAGTGCTCCTCCCGGATGCGCGCAAGCGCGGACTGCCCGGGATCGCACTTCTCGGGGCCGCCCAGATCGCGCTCGTCGTCGTCCTCGCACCGGCGTTGACCGCGCTCTCGTTCGTCCTCGGAACCTTCCTCCTCTGCACGATCCTCGCAGCCCTTACGCTCCAGGCCGGCCGCTACCCTTAGCCGGAGGCGGCAACCCCGGCAATGAGTGTTCTGCGCACTATCGAGAGCAAGATCGAGGGCCTCTTCGAGGGCGTCTTCGGACGCGCTTTTCGAACACACGTCCAACCGGTCGAGCTCGCGCGCAAGCTGGCGAAGGAGATGGACGAGCACCGGTCCGTGTCCGTCTCACGCGTCTACGTTCCGAACGAGTACACGATCTATCTCTCGAGCGGTGATCGGCAGCAGTTCGTCTCGTACGAGGGCTCCCTCGTCGGCGAGTTACAGGAGTACTTGACCGAGCACGCCCGACGCGAGGCGTACGCCCTCCTGACGCCGCCACGCGTGAAGTTCGCCACCGACGACGACCTCGCCGTCGGTGAGTTCGGGATCGCAACCCGGGTTGCTCAACCAGAGGACGGTCTTCCGGCGCTACCGACGGAAGCGGCCAGGACCACGCCGCCACAGAGTGTCTCGATCCCCGTCCCCGCGACGCCGGTCGCCGTCGCCCCGGCTCCAGCCGTCTCGACGACCATGGTCTACCGGCAGGGTGAGGCCGATGCAATTGCGGTGCCGGCGCCGCCCGAGCCCCCGCGCGAGGTCGTGACCCTGACGCTCGACGGGAACGCCCACCCGATCACGCCGGCTGGCCTCGTGATCGGCCGCTCTCGAGAATGCGATCTGCGGGTCGCCGACGGGAACGCGTCTCGGCGTCACGCCGAGGTCGTTCGGGACGGCGACGCGTACGTCGTCGTCGATCTCGGATCGACGAACGGGACGGAGCTGAACGGTCGCCGGATCACGCGAGAGGTCCTGAGCGACGGCGATCGGATCACGATCGGCGCGACCGACCTCGTCTTCGGCCGCTCGCTTCCGTAGCGTGTTCGGCGGCCTCGACAGCGAGCAGACGCTGCTCATCCTCAAGATCGCATTTCTCGTCCTTCTCTACCTGTTCATCTGGGCGGTCGTTCGGTCGGTGACCCGTGATCTCCGATCGGCGCCCCAGGAGTCCATCGTTCTCAGCGCCAAGGAGGCGAACGAGCTCCGGGCACGGTACGAGCCGGTCGTTCCCGTCCCCGTCGCCCGCCTCGTTGTTCTCGACAGCCCGACGCTCCAGCCCGGCAGCACCGTGGAGGTACGCGAGCCGACACGCCTCGGTCGCGGCGGCGAGAACGCGATCCGGCTCGACGGCGACGACTTCGCTTCGACACGGCATGCGATGCTCGAGCCACGGCCCGACGGGCTCTGGGTCGAGGACGTCGGCTCGACGAACGGCACGTTCGTCAACGGCGGCCGTGTCACGACCGCCCGGCTTCTCACCACGGGCGACGTCGTCCGGATCGGGAAGACGGATCTGCAGGTGCAGGAATGAGAACCGGTCGGGCGAGCGCGCTGACCGATACCGGGCGGCGCCGGCCTCACAACGAGGACACGTTCGTCTGCGAGCCTCCCCTGTACGCGGTCGCCGATGGCGTCGGCGGCGCCCAGGCGGGCGAGATCGCCTCCCGGCTCGCCGCAGCGACGCTCGAGGAACGCGCGCCCACCGCGCTCGGCGAGCGAGCGCTCGAGGCCCTGCTCCTCGAGGCGAACGACCGCATCTACACGCGCGCACTCGGCGAGCCGGAGGCGGCCGGGATGGGCACGGTCGTCACCGCACTCCTCGTCGACGAGCGCGCAGGCACGATCGCAATCGGGCACGTCGGCGACTCCCGTGCGTACCGGATCCGGGACGGCGTCCTCGAGCAGCTGACGCCCGACCACTCGCTCGTCGGCGAGCTCGTTCGGGCCGGACGACTTTCGACGGAAGAGGCAGAGCAGCATCCACACCGTTCTGTCATCACCCGCGCGGTCGGCACCGAGCCGGTCGTCGAAGTCCACACCCAAACGGTCGAAGCGGCCCCGGGCGATCTCTACCTCATCTGCTCCGACGGCCTAACCGACCTCGTCCGCGACGAGCGCATCCTGGAGCTCGTCGCCGCCGCCGACGGCGATCCGGAACGAGCCGTGCAGGCGCTCGTCGACGAGGCAAACGGGGCGGGCGGGGTCGACAACATCACGGTCGTTCTCTTCGAGCTCATCGACGGTGAGCCGCTTCCGGTCGAGGTGCCGGCCGCCGAGCCGGATGCGGACACGGCCGAGCAGGCACTCGATACGGCCGCCCTGGTCGATGCAACGCCCGGCCCGGCGCCCGTTCGCCGCCACGGGGCCGGAGCCGGTGGTCGCTGGCTCGCCCTCGTCGCAATCCTGATCACCATCGCCGTGGCGGCCCTCGTGGTCTGGTGGAGCCTGCAGCGATGAGCGCTCGTAATCGGGAACTGCTCAATCTCGTGTTCGCTGCGATCGTCGCGTCGGCGGCGTTCGCGAGCGTCTCGATCGTCGATACGGGCCTCGTCACGGCGCGGTGGCTCGGGTATGTCGGGGTCGTCTTCGGCCTGTACCTGATCGCACACCTAGTCGGGCGGTTCACCGTCCCGTACGCCGATCCGACCCTGCTCCCGCTCGTCGGGCTCCTGACGGCCCTGGGCCTGACGGTGATCTACCGTCTCGACCCAGAGGACGCCCGTCGTCAGGCCGTCTGGGTCGCGCTCGGGATCGGCATCCTCGCAGCCACGCTGTTCTGGCTTCGGTTCGACTACCGCGTGCTCGAGCGGTACAAGTACATCTTCGGAATCTCCGCAGTCGTCCTGTTGCTGCTGCCCTCCGTGCCGGGGCTCGGTCACCGCGTCAACGGCGTCAAGCTCTGGATCAAGGTCGGCCCGATGCAGTTCCAGCCGGGAGAGCTGGCGAAGATCTTCATGATCATCTTCCTCGCCGGCTACCTGAGGGACAAGCGCGAGGCCCTCGCCAAGGGACGGCTCAAGGATCTCGGCCCGCTCCTTCTGATCTGGGGCGCCGCGATGCTGGTGCTCGTCCAGACGAGCGATCTCGGATCGGCGCTGCTGAGCTTCGGGATCTTTCTCGCGATGGTGTACGCGGCGACGGGTCGCTTCATCTACGTCGCCGCCGGCCTCGGGCTCTTCCTCGCCGGCTCGGCTGCGCTCTACAACGCACTCGACCGTGTTCAGCAGCGCGTGACAGTCTGGCTCCATCCGTGGACGGACGAGCGCGTCTACTGCTCGGTCAGCGGAAAGCTCGACTACCGACAGAACTGCGACTCCTACCAGCTCGTCAAGAGTCTCTACTCGATCGCGAACGGCGGCTACGGGGGCACGGGGCTTGGCAAGGGGACGTTCACGACGGTCGACGGGACGCAGCTGATCCCCTACCTCAACACCGACTTCATCTACTCGGCGATCGCCCAGGAGGTCGGGTTGATCGGCTCCGCAGCGCTGCTTCTCCTCGTGATGGTGTTCGTTGCCCGCGGTATGCGGATAGCCCTCCTGGCCCAGGACGGCTTCTCGAAGCTCCTCGCAACCGGACTCACGTTCGGCCTTGCCCTGCAGACCTTCATCATCGTCGGAGGCGTGCTCCGCGTGGTGCCACTCACGGGAATCACGCTCCCGTTCGTGTCGTACGGCGGTTCCTCGATCCTGTCCAACTTCGTCATGCTCGCGCTGCTCCTCCTCGTCTCGAACCGCGCGACTGCAACGGCGGCCAACCGATGAACGGCCAGATCACCCGGGTCGCCGGCCTCGCAATGGGTCTGATGATCGTCCTCATCGTCGCGACCACGTACTGGCAGACCTGGGCCAGACCCGCCCTCGCCGAACGCCAGGACAATGCAATTCAGCTTGTCGCCCAGTTCGAGATCAAGCGCGGTCCGATTCTCAGCCCGTCACGCGTGCTCGCGCGGAACAAGGAGCGTCGCGTCGGCGACCGGACCTTCTACCTGCGCCGCTATCCCCAGGGCCGGCTCGCTGCCCACGTCGCCGGCTACTCGACGGTCGCGCGGGCCCGCACCGGCCTCGAGCGGTCACTGAACTCGATCCTGACCGGATCCGAGCGCGGGCTCTCATCGCTCGTCGACCGATCTCTCGACAAGCTCAACGGACGGCCGATCGTGGGCGACACCGTCGTGACCACGCTCGACATCAACGGCCAGAAGGCCGCCCTCGAGGCCCTCGGCACGCAGTGCGGCGCCGTCGTCGTCCTCGACCCGAGAAACGGCCGGCTCCGCGTGATGGCGTCGTCTCCGAGCTACAACCCGAACGACGTCGAGGAGAACTTCGGCAGGATCGAGAAGATCCGGGCCGACTGCACGCCCGCCTCGCCCCTCCTCAACCGCGCGAGCCAGGGTCTGTACCCGCCCGGATCGACCTTCAAGGTCGTGACCGCCTCGGCCGCTCTCGACTCGCGGAAGTTCACGACCGAGTCGACGTTCAACGATCCGGGGTACTGCACGGTGTACGGCAAGCGCGTGAACAACTTCGACACGAGCCGTCCGTTCGGGACGATCACACTCGCGACGGCACTGCAGTACTCCGTCAACTCCGTCTTCTGCAACATCGGGCTCGCCCTTGGAGCGAAGGCGATCGTCAAGCAGGCAAAGGCGTTCGGCTTCTACGAGCGGCCGCCGCTCGAGACACCCGAGAGCGAGCGGCTGCCGAGCGGCCTCTACAAGGGTCGCGAGCTCTTCGACCCCCGGCTTGACCGCGACGTCGATCCGGGCCGGATGGCATTCGGTCAGGAGCGGCTGCTCGTCACACCGCTACAGATGGCGATGGTTGCCGGGGCGATCGGAAATCGCGGCATCCTGATGCGCCCGTTCGTCGTCGACAAGACCGTGACACCAAACGGGAAGACTCGATCACGCACGCGCCCGACAAGAATTCGCCGTGCGGTCAGTCCCACGACGGCGCGGGACGTGAGCGAGATGATGGTGCGCGCCGTCCAGGCGGGGACGGGAACCGCCGCTCAGATTCCCGGGCTGCGGATCGGTGGCAAGACCGGCACCGCCGAGACCGGCGTCGACGGAAGCAACACGACCTGGTTCATCGCCTTTGCCGGGGACGAGGGCGAGAGCCCCCGGTTCGCCATAGCCGTCGTGCTCCAAAACCAGTCCCTGACGGGCGGTGCGACGGCTGCCCCGATCGCACGACAGGTGTTGCAGGCACTCTTGACGTCGACGGCGAAGAAGTAACGCACAATCTCCATGGCGAAAAACGACCTCACCGGCACCCTCTTTGCAGACCGCTACCGCCTCGAGCGCAAGCTTGGCTCGGGCGGAATGGCCGACGTGTGGCTGGCCGAAGATCAGGAGCTCGGGCGCCGCGTCGCGGTGAAGATCCTGCACGAGCGTTACGCGTCCGACGAGCAGTTCGTCGAGCGCTTCCGCCGCGAGGCGACGCATGCAGCAGGCCTTTCGCATCCGAACATCGTCTCGATCTTCGATCGAGGCGTTACGGACGGGTCGTACTACATCGTGATGGAGTACATCGAGGGTCGGACCCTCAAGGAGCTCGTCGTGTCACGGGGTCCCTGTCCGGTTCCCGTTGCTATCTCCTACACCCGCCAGATCCTCGCCGCCGTTCGCTACGCGCACAAGAACGGGATCATCCACCGAGACATCAAGCCACACAACGTCCTCGTCGACCGCGAGGGACGCGTCAAGGTTGCCGACTTCGGCATCGCCCGGGCGGGAGCGAGCGAGATGACCGAGGCGGGTTCGATCGTCGGCACCGCCCAGTACCTGTCGCCCGAGCAGGCCCGCGGCGCACCCGTCGACGAGAGCTCGGATCTCTACTCGACCGGCATCGTCCTGTACGAACTGCTCACCGGAACCGTCCCCTTCACGGGCGAAACACCCGTCGAGATCGCCATGAAGCATCTCTCTCAGACGCCCGAGCCACCCTCGGCCCGACGCCCCGAGATCCCCCGCGACCTCGATCTCGTCGTTCTTCGCGCTCTCGCCAAGGAGCCGGCCGATCGCTACCGCTCGGCCGGAGAGCTCGATCGCGACCTCGAGCTCGTCGCCCGCGGCGAGCCGGTCGGTTCGGAGACGGAGACGGCTGCGACGATGGTCCTCGCCGGAGCGGGAGCACTCGATGCGACGGCGGCAACCAGGGTGGCCACGCCGCTTCTCCCCGCGACAGGTGGCACGTACGGCGGCGACGAGCGCTACAGGGCGTACGACGCCCCCGTCACGCGGCGGCGCAGCTTCTGGCCCTGGCTGATCGTCGCGGGCGCGCTGATCGCCCTCGGGATTGGGGGCTGGTTCCTCTACGGAAACGTCCAGGACCAGATCAACGACAACAAGCCACTCGTCGTCCAGCAATACACCGGCATCCTCGAGGTGCGCGCGGTCGACCTGATCCGGGGCGACGGCTTCGAGCCGAACGTGCGACGCGTCCCGAACGGCGACCAGCCGGTCGGAATCGTCTTCGACCAGTCGCCGGTCGAGGGCACGTCGCTCCAGCGTGACGGCATCGTCACGATCCTCGTCTCGACGGGGAAGAAGAGCGTGACCGTGCCGGACGTCGTCGGATCGCAGGTCACCGACGCGGTAGCGACCCTCACCAGGGCAGGGCTCGTTGCGAAGAGCGTCGGCGTCGCGTCCGACAAGCTTTCGGGGACAGTGACGGCGCAGGATCCGTCTTCGGGCACATCCATTACCGAGGGCGCGACCGTGCGGATCAACTACTCGACCGGCCCGAAACAGGTCGCCGTGCCTCCCGTTGTCGGCCTCGACTACTCGGCAGCGCTGCAGCAGCTCCAGGCGACCGGCTTCGCGGTTGCCCGCGTGGACGTCGAAAGCGACCAACCTGCTGGCGTCGTCGTGAGCCAGGTCCCCACCGGATCGTCGACTGCGACCAAAGGCTCGAAGGTGACCCTGTCGGTCTCGAACGGCCCCCAGACGACACCTGTCCCCGACGTCACCGGGCTCACGGCCGCGGATGCGCGTACGACCCTGACCGATGCCGGCTTCAAGGTCACCGTGACGAAGCAGGAGACGGACGTGGAGACGTTCGACGGTGTCGTCATCTCACAGGACCCCCCGGGGAACACGCAGCAGGATCCGAACACGGTGATCACGCTGTTCGTCGGGACGTACGTCCCGCCGGAGACAACCCCGACGGACACCACGACGACACCGATCCCATGAGCCCTCGCGTCAGGGTCGCAGTGCTTGCGGGGGGCCGCTCCAGCGAGCACGAGATCTCCCTCGCCTCGGCGAAGTCCGTTGTCGAGGCACTCGATCCCGACCGCTACGAGACGCAAACAATCGAAATCGGTCGCGACGGTGCCTGGGCGATTGCCGCCCGGTCCCGGCGTGGTGGAGCTCCCGGGTGGCAAGGCGGGGCTACCGGTCCCGACGGCGTCCGCTCCACAGGTGCTCGGATCCGTCGACGTGGTGATGCCGATCCTCCACGGCCCTTTCGGCGAGGACGGGACGGTGCAGGGAATGCTCGAGCTCGCCGACGTCCCGTATGTCGGGGCGGGCGTCGCCGCTTCCGCGCTGTGCATGGACAAGGACCTGTTCAAGGCCGTGCTCCGCGATCGGGGGATCCCGGTCGCGTCGAGCCTTACGCTCCGCACCGGCGACAGCATCCGAAACCCGTTCGGCTATCCCGTGTTCGTGAAGCCGGCGCGACTCGGATCGTCCGTCGGGATCTCGAAGGTGCGCGACGGTGCGGAGCTCGACGCGGCCGTCGAGCTCGCCCGCCGGCATGACGACAAGGTCCTCGTGGAGGAGTTCCAGCCGGGCGTCGAGGTCGAGGTCGGAGTCCTCGGGAACAGAGATCCGATCGCGTCCGTCGTCGGCGAGATCGTTGCCCACGCCGACTGGTACGACTACGAGGCGAAGTACGCAGACGGGGGCATGGACCTGATCGTCCCTGCCCGCCTGCCCGCCGAGACGGCCGAACGAGTTCGGCAGCTCGCGGTCGACGCGTTCGTCGCGACCGACTGCGAGGGGATGGCCCGGGTCGACTTCTTCGTTCGCCCTGACGGCACCGTCATCGTCAACGAGCTCAACACGATTCCCGGGTTCACGGCAACGAGCGTCTACGCGAGGCTGTTTGCCGAGAGCGGCATCCCGTATGCGGCCCTGCTCGATCGGCTCGTCGAGCTCGCGCTCGAACGGCATGCGGCGCGGCGTTCGCTCGAATACTGAGCGCAGGACGCGGCCCGGACGGCCCAGGTGCCGCTCCTACGACGAGGTGATCACGCTCTCGAGCGCCTCTTCCCAGACGCCGAGAGCCTCGCCGAGCACCGCTTCTTCGATCGTGAGCGGAGCGAGGACGCGGATGCAGTTCCCGGAGATCCCTGCTTTGAGGAGAATCAGACCCCGCTCGAGCGCTGCAGCGATCACTGCCCCCGCGAGATCGGGCGCCGGCTCCTTCGAGGACGGATCGACGACGAGCTCGATCGCAAGCATCGCTCCGAGGCCACGGACGTCACCGATCTGCGGCCAACGCTGTTGCCACGCAAGCATCCGCGCCCGGATCTGCTCGCCCATCACGTTTGCGCGCTCGACGAGATCCTCCTCGGCGAAGATGTCGACGACCGCGAGCGCAGCCGCCAGGGCGACGGGGTTGCCGATGTACGTTCCGCCGATCGCGCCGGTATGCGGCGCGTCCATGACGGATGCCTTCCCGATCACGCCGGAGAGAGGCAGCCCGGCGGCGATCGACTTGGCGACGCACATCAGATCCGGCTCGACTCCGAAATGCTCCATCGCGAACATCTTCCCGGTGCGGCCGAACCCTGTCTGAACCTCGTCCGCGACGAGGACGATCCCTTCGCGATCGCAGATTCGTCGCAGCCCCTCGACGAACTCGGCCGGTGCGGGCACGAACCCACCCTCACCGAGCTGCGGCTCGAACACGATCGCTGCGACCTGCGACGGAGCAACGTGCGAAACGAACATTCGCTCGATGTGGGCGAGAGCCTCCGCCGCCGACGGGCCACGGTACGCATTCGGGAACGGCGCGCGGTACACCTCGGGGGCGAACGGGCCCATCCCCACCTTGTACGGATGCACGCGCGACGTCATCGTCATGGCGAGCATCGTGCGCCCGTGGAATGCCGCCTCGAACGCGATCACAGCCGGTCGCCCCGTCGCGAGCCGTGCGATCTTGACCGCATTCTCGACCGCCTCGGCGCCGGAGTTGAAGAACGCCGCGCGCGTGGGTCCGGCAATCGGTGCGAGCTCACCCAGGCGCTCGGCAAGCTCGACGTAGCTCTCGTAGGGAACGACGGTGAAGTCGGTGTGGACGAACCGGGCGGTCTGCTCCTGGATCGCGTCGACGACCCGCGGATGGCAGTGGCCAACGTTGACGACTCCGACTCCCCCCGCGAAATCGATGAACGTGTTGCCGTCGACGTCCGTGATCGTCGCATTCCGGGCCTCGGCAGCGAAGATTGGCAAGTACACCTGGAGCGGCTTCGCAATGGCCGACTCGCCCCGCGAGAGTAGCTCCCGCGATCGAGGTCCGGGAACATCCGTCCGGAGTTCTATCGCTCGCGTCGTAGCCACCGCGGAAGCGTACCGGAGTGTCACGCCGGTACTCTCCGCCACCGTGGACACGTCGGACATCTCCCTCGATCCGCACGCGCAATTCGACCGGTGGTTCGCCGATGCGATGAACGCCGGCGTACCGGATCCCGAGCAGATGGCGCTCGCGACGGCGACCCTCGCCGGCTCGCCGTCAGTGAGGATGGTGCTGCTCAAGGGGCACGACCCTCGCGGTTTCGTCTTCTTCACGAATCGCGAGAGCCGAAAGGGTGCCGAGATCCGCGCCAACCCCGTGGCGGCGGGCGTGCTTCACTGGAAGCCGCTCGAGCGTCAGGTACGCGTCGAGGGTGCCGTGGTGGAGCTGCCCGAGGACGAGTCTGCCACGTACTTCGCTACGAGGGCCCGCGAAAGCCAGATCGGTGCGTGGGCGTCGCCGCAATCCCAACCGGTGGCTGATCGCTCCGAGCTCGACCGTCGTGTTGCCGAGATCGAGCAGCGATTCGCCTCCGACGCGAGTATCCCCTTGCCCCCTTTCTGGGGCGGCTACCGTCTCGAGGCCGACGCGATCGAGTTCTGGCAGGGCCGACCCGGCAGGCTTCACGACCGGATCCGATACACGAGGAGCCCGGACGGCTGGGAGCGGTTGCGGCTCGCGCCGTGAGGGGCTCAGCCCCCGTAGGTCGTGCCGGCGGGCGCGAGCGCCGCCTTCGTGTAGATCCCGGAGGCATTCCAGAGCAAGTACCCCTTGGCCCCTTGCAGCCGCGCCGCCTCGATCTGCGCGATCACCTCGCCGGCGGTGTAGTTCCAGTCCTGAATCCAGGGGACGAGCTGAGCCCGCGATCCCTTCACCTGACGACGGAAGTCCGTCAACGTCCGGAACACGGTCTCGCCCGGCTCGGCCGATGGGCTCTCGAGGCCGAGCTCACCGCCGCCGTAGAGCACGGGATACGACATCGGAGAGACGCTGTCCACGTGCTTGGAGATCCAGCTCGGCACCTGACCGATCCCGAGGTCGCGCGTCGCGGCCAGGCCAAAGAGCGCCGTCGAGACGCGCGCGCCCGTCGGCTTGAGTCGTTTCTCGGCGTACGCGACGAAGTCCGCGATCACCCGCCCCTTTGACACGCTCGTGCGGCCCGGGAAGACGGCGCTCCCGACGTCACCGTCGGAGGGGAAGCGGACGTAGTCGAACATGATCTGGTCGAAGCCCGCCCGCGCAGCCGCCTCGGCGACGGAGACGCAGTAGTCCCAGACCCGGCGATCGTAGGGATTCACCCAGCCGAGCCCGGCGGTCGTCGTCCACACGCTGCCGTCCGACCGCTGAATCGCGAGATCGGGTCGCGCGCTCGCGAGCTTCGGATCCTGGAAGCAGACGACCCGCCCGATCATGTAAATGCCGTTTCGATGGGCGAGGGCGACGAGGGCTTTCGGGTTGTAGTACGGCCGGGTGGCGCCGACCGTGCGTGCCATGGGAACATCCGTCGGCACGAACCCGATTTCTCCACCCTCGTCTTTCACGTCGAGCTCGATCGTGTTCAGCCCGAAGCGCTTGTACTCGACGTACTCGCGGAACTTCCCCTGGAGCGAGGCCAGCGCCCCGGTGACGTGAACACCGCGGATCTCGAGGGGTAGAGGCCGCTGGCTGTTCGCGGGAACACCGGCGGCCGGAGCAGCCGACGGCGCCCCGGCTGCGGCCGCCGGGCTCGAGCCGGTCGCGGTATCCCCGACGAACCTGGCTCCCATGACGACGACGATGACGAAGACGAGAAGGAGCGCCAGGACCGCAGCACGCCGTCGCCGTTTCGTTCGGCGCGTCTGGTCCCGACGAGCGCGGAAGCGCTCATTCGGGTCCATTGGTCCGTAAAGCATGGACACCGGATCACCGAGCGTACCGCATCGGAGACCTCACCCGGGTTGTTTCGGGGACCGATCCTCTAGGATCGCGGCATGGTCCTCTCCGACAGGTCGATCCGCCGCCTGATCGACGAAGGCCGGATCGTGATCGACCCCTATGACGAGGCGTTGATGCAGCCGGCGAGCCTCGACGTGCGTGTCGACCGCCTGTTTCGCGTCTTCCGCAACTCGCGATACCCGTTCATCGATGTGAAGAGCGAGCTCGAGGATCTGACGGAGATCGTCGAGATCGAAGGGGACGAGCCATTCATACTCCACCCTGGCGAGTTCGTTCTCGGGTCGACGCTCGAGCGCATCGCCCTCCCCGACGACCTTGTGGCCCGCCTCGAGGGGAAGAGCTCGCTCGGCCGCCTGGGATTGCTCATCCACTCGACGGCTGGATTCATCGATCCTGGCTGGGACGGGCACGTGACGCTCGAGCTGTCGAACGTCGCGAACCTCCCGATCACGATTTACCCGGAGATGAAGATAGGGCAGCTGTCGTTCGTCCAACTCCTCGAGCCTGCGGAGCATCCGTACGGCTCGAGCGGGCTCGGCTCGAAGTATCAGGGCCAGCGAGGGCCGACACCGAGCCGCTACTGGAAGAACTTCGAAGGTTCGTGACACTTTGGCACAAGGCTCGAGCGCGCTCGCGCGCAGCGCACCTCGTCGTCCCACCTCACCTCCCGGCGAGTGCCGGCGAGCGCATGACGGGGAGACGTCCTTGTGACACTTTGTCACGAGGGATCTCACGCCGGCTGACGGACTGACCGGGATCAGACTGGCGACGTCCCGGGCACCACGAGCCGGCAGACGTCGTTACAGCAGGACTGGCCGCCGGCGTGGTGCAGGCTGGTTGCACTCCCGGCACAGAATCGACACGCGCCGTCTGCCACGATGTCGCGAGTGAAGTTCGCCCCGGCAATCGAAACGCGCCTCGTCGCGAGCGAAGCCCGCACGACGGATATACGCTGCTCCGCCGAGGTATGGCGTGGACTCCGGCGGCGCGCCCTTCGCCTCGGAATGACGACGCCGTGCTACGAGGCGTCAGAAACTCGTCGTGGGCGAGCGAGGACGGCGCGCTCTCCTCCTCGCAGCGCTCACGACGATGGTCGAGATCCTCGGAAGACGAATCCCCGTGCTCCCTGAGGACGTCCCGCGCATCTGCGCACGGTGACTCACGGAGAGCCGTCGGCGCATGCGTCTCGAGGTGCTCCGGCCGCCGTGAGCCTGGAAGCCGAAGTGCCTGACAAAAGGCGAGGGCCGCCTTGCGGCGGCCCTCGATCCCGGTAACCAGCGTTGGATTTGGCAGAGGCGCTTCCTGCCGGCCGCACACCCGAAGGCGAACGGCGGCGGCGCAGAACGCGCGTCCCCTACGCTTGGCTATGGCGATTCCCCGGTGGGTCTCGGGAACACGCCTCTACCCGCTGGTACCTCCACTGCCGGTACTGCAGGAATCTGTCACGTCCGGACCACCTCCTTTCCGCGGTTCATCCGAGTGTATACCGACAGGACAGGACGACCGCAAGCCGCGACGCGATCAGGCCTCTACGACGACCATCCCGTCGTCCCGAACGCGGACGGGAAATGTGTCGACGTCGATATAGGCGGGAAGCGTCAGCGCGCGACCCGTCGTGATGTCGAATCGCGCTCCATGGCGCGGGCAGATGGCGACGCGCTCGTCGCAGTCGAACTCCCCCTCGCAGAGGGGGCCTTCGTCATGCGTGCACTGATCCTCGATCGCGTATAGCTCGCCATCGCAGTTGTAGACGCCGACGGAGCGGGCCGCCGAGATCTCCACGATCCTGACCGTGCCGGGGCCGAGCTCCGTCAACTGGCAGACATCGATCTCGGCCATACTCAGTTGACCGAGATATCGCCGCTCGAGGTGCCCCACTCCTCGGGAAGCGGCGTCCCCTTCGAGCGGTGCAGTGCGACCTTCAGGACTCCCATTCCGAGCAGGGCACACTTGAGGCGAACCGGGCTCAATGGGATTCCGATCTCGTCGAGGAGCTCTTCCTTCGGCATGACCGCGACCTCCTGCGCCGACCGGCCCTTGACGATGTCCGTGAGCATTGACGTCGCCGCCTGACTGATCGCGCAGCCACGCCCCTCGAACCCGACGCTCTCGATGATGTCGCCTTCGCCGAATCGAACCGACACCGTTACCTCGTCACCGCAGAGTGGATTCTGGCCCTCCGCGACGGCATCGCTCGGGTCGAGGACACCGTGATTTCTGGGCGTGCGGTAATGGTCGAGGATGACTTCCCGATACATCTGCTCGAACTCGCTCACCCGAGGTTCCTCCGCACCGTGTGGAGCCCGGCGACGAGCCGGTCGACCTCTTCCGCGATCGAGTAGAGATAGAAGCTCGCGCGCGTGGTCGCGGCAACGCCGAGTCGTGTCATCAGCGGCTGCGTGCAGTGATGCCCCGCGCGCACCGCCACACCCTCCCAGTCGAGGATCTGGGCGACGTCGTGGGGATGGACGCCCGCCACTTCGAAGGACACGATCCCCGCCCTTCGCTCGATGGGTGGCCCGAAGAGACGCACCCAGTCGAGCTCCGCAAGACGCTCGAGCGTATAGCGCGTCAGTTCGTGCTCGTGTCGCTCGATGGCCTCGAGGCCGATCTGTGAGATGTACTCGATCGCCGCACCGAAGCCGACCGCTTCGGCGATCGCCGGCGTCCCGGCCTCGAACTTGTACGGAAGCTCGTTGAATGTCGTCTTGTCGAGAGCGACCGATCGGATCATCTCGCCGCCGAGGTTGAACGGCGCCATCGCCTCGAGGAGCTCCCGCCGGCCCCAGAGCGCCCCGATCCCGCTCGGGCCGCACAGCTTGTGCGACGAGAGCGCGAGAAAGTCGCAGCCGAGCGCCTGAACGTCAATTCGCCGGTGCGGGGCAGCCTGGGCAGCGTCGACGACGACGATCGCTCCCTGCTCGTGGGCCCATGCTGCGATCCGCTGGACGGGATTGATCGTGCCGAGCGAGTTCGAGACGAGCCCGACCCCGACGACCTTGATCGAGTTGTCACGCGCGAGATCGTCGAGAGCATCGAGCTGAAGCTCACCTGCATCGTCGATCGGGATGTGTCGGAACGACGCACCGGTGCGGCTCGCGATGAACTGCCAGGGCACGAAGTTCGCGTGATGCTCGAGCTCGGTAATGAGGACCGTATCGCCCGGACCGAGATTCTGAAGGCCCCACGCGTACGCGACGAGGTTTATCGACTCGGTCGCGCTGCGCGTGAATATGACCTCACGCTCCGACGGAGCGTTGACGAATGCAGCAACCCCCCGGCGCGCACCCTCGTAGCCCTCGGTCGCCTGCTCGGCCAGCCGGTAGACACCACGATGGACGTTCGCGTACTCGTGCTCGTAGAACGCCCGCATCCGATCGAGGACCTGGCGGGGCTTCTGTGTCGACGACGCCGAGTCGAGATAGGCGAGCGGCTTGTCGCCCTCGGCGTGGTCGAGGAACGCGAAGTCGGCGCGAAGAAGCGCCGAGTCGATCGGGGTAACGGTCTCCGTCGTCATCGTCTGCCCATCGTAGCCGGGCGGCTCATCCGTCCCGATCGCGCAGCGGGACAAAGCGGTCATCGGCGAGCCAGAGGAACCCGATTGCGATCGCACAACCGATGAGGATCAGCACGACCGACGCCGCGTTCGGAACGACGAGCTCGAAGAATCCCCGCAGGCCCGGGAAGATCAACACGAGCAGGTAGGTGGCGAACAGGAGCACGCACATCGTCGCGACGGCGCGCGCCCGTTTCGTGCTCGTCGCCTCGAGAGCGAGAACGAGGTAGAGCCCGATGACCACAAGGGCGGTCGTTGCCGCCGTTCGCGACTGCAGCAGGCCGAGGTCGAAGACGTTGAGGGCGATCAGATACGTCGTCATGACACCGAGTCCCGCCGCGACGCCCGCCGGCACCGCGAACCGCGCCACATCGCGCAGAAAGCCGTCGGTCTTCCAGGGCCCGTCACTCGGGGCAAGCGCGAGGAAGAACGCAGGGATCCCGACCGTCAGGGCTCCCACGATCGTCAGGTGCCGGGGAAGCAGCGGGTACTCGGCGGGTGTAATCCCGATCGCGACGATCAGGAATGCGGCAAAGACAGACTTCGTCACGAACAGCTTCGTGACGCGCTGGACGTTGCGCAGGATTCGCCGGCCTTCGGCCACCATGGCGGGGACGGCGGCGAAATCACCCCGAACGAGGACGACGTCCGCGACCGCCTTCGCCATCTGCGTCCCCGAACCCTGCGCGATCGAGAGGCGAGATGCTTTGAGTGCCGGAACGTCGTTGACACCATCGCCGACCATGGCCACGTAGCGCCCTCGACGTTTCAGAGACTCGACGACCCGACGCTTCCCCTCGGGCGAGATCCTCCCGACGACACCGATGTCTCCGACGCACCGATCGAGCTCGAGCTCGTCGTCGGGTAGCTCGCTCCCGACGCGCTCGCGTCCGCGTGCGGGGATGCCCGCGTCTGCGGCGATGGACGCAACCGTGGCAGCGGAATCGCCCGAGAGCACGACGACCTCGACTCCCTGCTCGGTCAGGAACGAGATCGTCTGCCGTGTCTCCGGACGGAGCTCCTCGGCAAGCACGGCGAGACCGAGTGGCCGTACTGGGGCGAGGGCACTCCTGTCGTTCGGAAACACGGAATCCGTCACACCGAATCCGATGACCCGGCGGCCACGCTCCTGCTCCTCACGCGCCGGACCACCGAGATCGCCCAGTTCGAAGATCTCTGGCGCGCCGAGGACGTAGCGAACTCCCTCGATCCGCATCCCGCTCCAGCGGTTGCGCGACAGGAAGGGGACGACCTCATCTGCGAGAACTGGCTCGTGCGGCCAGGCCGTGCCGATCGCATCCAGGATCGCATCCCGTGCCTCGGAGGAGGCGGCGAAGCGCCCGAGCGCGACACCGAGCTCGTCCTCCTTCACCCCGGTGGCGGGTATGACCGAGACGACCCGGAGCCCCGGTTCCGTGAGCGTGCCGGTCTTGTCGATACAGAGTGTGTCGACCGAAGCGAGCGACTCGATCGCATTCAGCTGCTGCGAGAGGGCACCGGCACGGGCCATTCTGACCGCCGCAGCCGCATACGTGACGGAGAGCAGCAATACGAGTCCCTCCGGAATCAGGGTCACCATTCCGGCGACGGCGGTCTCGACGGCGCGGCCGACCTCGACATCCTGCTTCCAGAGAGCGACGATCAGCATCGCTCCGAGCGGCACCATCACGCCAAGGAGCACGTAGAGAAGGCGATCGATCGCCCGCTCGAGAGGAGATCGTGGATGTCGAAACTCACGTGCGGTGCCGGCAATGCGCTCTGCGTAGCTCTCGGCGCCGACCGCGACGACCTCGAACGATCCGGCTCCCTCGACGACGAACGACCCCGACCTGACCTCGTCCCCGCTGCTGCGGGAGACAGCCTTTGCCTCGCCGGTCAGAATCGACTCGTCGAGTCGCAGGTCGATCGCCTCGAGGAGACGTCCGTCCGCAACGACCTGGTCGCCCGGTGAGAGGCGCACGAGGTCTCCGGGAACGACCTCGGACACGTGGAGTGAGCGCAGCTCCCCCTCGCGGACGACCGCCGCCTGGGGTGCGACGAGTGCCGCGAGCTCGTCGAGCTTCCGGCGAGCACTGAGCTCCTGCCAGACACCGATCCCCGTGTTCGTGAGGATGATCGCCAGGAAGAGCGCGTCTCGCCAGTCGGCGAACGCAAGCGTGAGGAGCCCGAGTGCGAGAAGGATCGCGTTGAACGGCGTGATCGCATTCGCGCGGACGATCGTCGCCGTTGATCGGCTCGAACGGGACTCTGCCGGCTCGCCACGATCAGCGAGCCGGCGTGCAGCCTCGGCATCTGACAGACCGGCTCTCACGTCGACGAGGCTAACACCGGTCATCCGGCGCAACAGGTCCCTCGCTAGTCAGGCGGATGAACCTTCCCGTTCGAATGCGCCCGCGCCGCGATCTCCTTTTGACGCTCGACGGTTTCGGCGGCGATCGCGAGGAGCTCGCACAGGCGCACGAGCCGGATGCGCTCGGAGCTCTCGGCCAGGAGCTCCTGCTTGAGCTCTGGCGACAGCTCGAAGCGGCCGCCACGGCGAACGAGAGGTCCGGGGTCTCCGGGTCGGGGGAATCGAGCTCGCTCCCGGTCAGGTCGACCAGGCGGCCGAACAACGCGAGCGCCCGTTCGATGTCGGCCCCGTCGGCAGGATCGTCCTGATCGGCGAACGGCTCCACGCTCGCGGTGACGAACGATCGGCCCGAGGTCAGCGCGAGAAGCCGGAATCGCCGACCGCCCACGACGACGACGTTCAGGCGTCCATCGTCGAAGCGCTCCGATACCTCCGTGACGCTCGCAAGCGTGCCCACCTGGCGCAGTCCGTCGTCATCGGCGTACACGACCCCGAACGGTGTCCCCCGCTCGAGGCTTTCTCCGATCAGCTCCTGGTACCGCGCCTCGAAGATGTGCAGCGGGACCTGCTCCCCCGGCAGAAGGACGAGCCCGAGCGGGAAGAGGCCGATCTCCGACATCAGGCGAAGCCTACTCGCGAGACGGCCGAATCACTCGAACGGATGGAGCCGCCGCAAGTTTTTCGGCCGAAATAGCTCTTACCGGGTAGATCACCCGTCACCAACGAAAGGCCGCCATGGGTCGGATCGCCTTCGCCGCCGCTGCGGCGATCCCGTTCTCCGCTCGACGTTCCACGTCCCAGCCGGGATCCCGGACGATGATCTCCCGCGCAAATGGGCTCGCTCTGTCGCTTCTGCTCGGGGCGGCTGCCACGGCGGGGTCATTCGCCGTCATCGCAACCGCCGAGATCGGTGCTGCCGAGACGAAGCCCGAGGTGATTTCGAGTCGACAGATTGCACAACGCTCACGAAAGCTCGATTCGTGGGAGGCGTCGCTGCGTCAGGCGCTCAAGGCCCGGCCGCCGGCACTGCCGGCATTGAATCGCTACGCCGCCGTGACGTTCGTGGCGGTGCCTGGAGCCGTCTGCCCTCCCCTCGCCGGCTCCTGTTCGGAGGCCGTCTCGCGACAACGAGGCCGTCGCCGGCGAAACGGGCCGCGAGCGCTGCGGCACGGGTTACGCCCGAGAAGGCAAAGCCTATCGTCGCGGGGTCGTTCGGAATCGAACACGCCGGAGACAGAGCCTCGTGTCGTCACACCGGCACCGGTGGCGGCTGCGCCCAAGCCCGAGCCTGTCCCGACTCCGACTCCCGCACCCGCTCCGGTCGTGGTCGCTGCGACACCGACACCAACGCCGCCACCTGCTGCCTCCGCCTCGACACCGCCCACGACGCTGTCGGTCGAGCAACAGTGCCGACAGCTCCTTCGCGCGGCGGAGAACAAGAGCGAGCAGGTCAAGCAGGAGGCAGAGAGGCAATGCGAGGCTCTCAAGCAGGCCGCGGAGAGGGAGAAGAGAGGATGACGAACCATCTCGCTCGCCTGTACGCCGCCGCCGGCGCGCTCATCGCGTTCTTCCTTCTCTGGGTGACGATCGCAGCGCACCCGTGGGCAGCTGCCGCGCCCTTGACTCCACAGGATCCCCGGCTCGTGGCCCTCGCACAGCGTGAGAAGAGACTTCAGAAGCGGGCGGCCGACGTGAAGCGCATCGTCGATCGTCGCTGGACGATCTACGAGCGCCGCTCCGCCAGGCGCGAGTGGCAGAACTCCGTCGCACTCCAGCGTCACCTGCAGCAGCTCGAGGCATCCCAGGCCACCGCCGTTCGCGCCGCTCGGGCGGCGACCGAGCAGACAGCGCAGGCGCGGGCATACGCGGCGAGCGTCGTTGCCTGGGCAAACCAGCAACTCGGGATCACTGCCGCGTCGACGGTGGCCGCGACGCCGGCCGCGGCGGTTGCAACGAATGCCGTGGCACCCGTCCGAAGCAGCAAGCTGCCCGCTCCCGCGACCTCCAAAGCGCCTGCGGCCGCTGCGGCTTCCCCCACGCACGCCGCTCCGTCGACCGTCGCGGCTCCGAGCCCCACACCGACACCCGCAGTCGCACCGGCGGCACCGGCAGCCGCCAAGGCAGCCGCGCCGGCACCGGCGCCCGTTAAGGCAGCGCCCGCACCCGCACCCGCGCCTGCACCCGTCGCAGCAGCGCCGCCCCCGGTGCAGGTCGTGGCGCTACCCCCGGTCACAACGACGAAGGTCTCGAAGAAGTGAGCGCCGTTTCCCGCGACATCGGGACCGAGCACCTCACGCGGCGGGTGTTCGAGGCCATGGGATCGGCCGTCGAACTCATCCTCGAGGGAACACCGGCCGACGCCGACGAAGCCCTCGCCGACGCGGAGCGGGAGATCCATCGACTCGAACGGATGCTCTCACGGTTCCTCCCCGACTCCGAGCTGTCGCTCCTCAACGAGCTAGGAAGGCTCGACGCATCTCCCGAACTCGCCGAGGTGACGAGGCTCGCGCTCGAGGCGCGCGAGCGCACGGGCGGACGGTTCGACCCGACGGTGCACAACGCGCTCGTGGCCGCCGGGTATGACCGCTCCTTCGACGACCTACCCGACGACGAGGCCGCCCTCTCGCCGGGAGCTGCGTGCGGTGGATACGTCAGCGTTCACGGGTCGAGGATCGAGATCGAGCACGGGTACCGCCTCGACCTCGGTGGAATTGCGAAGGGGTACGCCGCGGATCGAGCATGCGCACTGCTTGCGGAGGCAGGGCCGTGCATCGTCAACGCGGGAGGCGATCTCGCGATCCACGGCCCGCCCGCTGACGGCGTCTGGCCCGTGTCCGTGGAGATGTCGGGAGCACCTCTGACGCTCGGACTGCCATGCGGTGGCCTCGCCACGTCGGGCCGCGACTACCGAGTCTGGCGGCGCGGTGGAATCGGGCTGCACCATCTCGTCGACCCGGCGAGCGGGCTTCCCTCCACGACCTCGTTGCGGCGGGTAACGGCCTACGCCGAGACGGCTGCCGCTGCGGAGGTGGCCGCGAAGGCACTCATTCTCGCGGGGGAAAGAGCCGCCACCACGGAGGCCAACGCCCTCGGCATTCCGTGCGTGCTCATCTGCGACGACGACCGGGTTATCCTGGCAGGAGGGCTCGCGTGAACTCCGACCCGACCTTCTGGATCGAGGCACGAGCCTCCGGAATGCTCGCATTCGGTCTGCTGACGCTCTCTGTCGTGGCCGGCCTGGTGCTCAAGTCGCGCCCGTTCGGCACGGCGCTGAAACCGGCGACGGTCACTGACATCCACCGCTTCCTGGCGCTTCTGTGCCTGGGTGCAACCGGGATTCACGGGACGGCGCTCATCCTCGACTCGACCGTTCGCATCGGGCTGTTGGACCTGCTCGTTCCCGGGCTCGTCTCGTACCGTCCGCTCTGGGTCGGGTTCGGTGTTGTTGCCGCCGAGCTCATGGTGCTCGTCTACGCGTCGTTTTCGCAACGGAAGCGGATCGGAGCGAAGAACTGGCGGCGCCTACACTGGGCCACCTACGGGATCTTCGCCGCGATGATCGTGCACGGGATCATGTCCGGCACCGACACCACGCAGCCGTGGGCACGCGGCATGTATCTCGGCGCGATCGGCGTCGTCGTGACCGCATCCGTCTGGCGCGCCCTCGTCCCTCCTGCGAAGCCGCAGCGCAGGCCGCGAGCCGCGGCCGTTTAGGCGGTAGCCCTACGCTTGCGGGATTCGCGCCTCGAGCGCGGCCCCGAGCGCCGTCCGCACCGGCTCGAGCTCGATCCGATCGAGGACGTCCTGGAAGAAGCCACGCACGATGAGCCGCTCCGCCTCCTGCCGCGATAGCCCGCGGGCCATCGCGTAGAACAACTGCTCGCGGTCAACCTGACTGAGCGTCGCACCGTGCGTGCAGCGAACGTCGTTGGCGAGGATCTCGAGACCCGGGATGGAGTCCGCGTGCGCTGTCTTCGAGAGCAGCAGGTTCCTGTTCTCCTGGTAGGCGTTCGTCTTCTGCGCATCCTTCTCGACGCGGATCATCCCACGCCAGACCGCGCTCGCCGTGTCGCGCAAGACACCTTTGAAGGCGAAGTCGGACGTCGTGTTCGGAGCGATGTGCTCCTGGAAGGTGTCGAAGTCGAGGCGCTGCTCGTTGTCGGCGAAGTACGCGCCGGTGACCCGCGAGGTCGCCCCGGGGCCGGCCAGGTCGTTCTGGATCCACACCTTGCCGCCTCCCGACCCGAATCCACCGGCGACCCAATCGAGCTCTGCATCACGTCCCACCGTCGCATGGTGAGAGGCGAAGTGCCACGTCTGCTGGGAGAGGTTCTGGACGGAGACGTACTCGACCTTGGCTGCGTCCTCGACGACGATCTCCACGGCGGCGTTCGAGTAGCCGGACAGACCGGCGGACGCCGAGGTGTACTCCTCGATGACCGTGAACCGGCTCTCGGCCTCGGCAACGATCAGCAGACGCCAGAAGAGCGAGCCGCCGTCGACCGCATTCGCGATCCGGATATAGATCGGCTTCTCGACGACGACACCTTTTGGCACGTGGACGAGCAGGCCGTGCTCCCACATCGCGGCGTTGTGGGCGGCGAACTTCTCGCCGTGCCCGACGAGCGTCCCGAGGAGCGGGTGGTCGTCAGTGAGAAGCTCGAAGCGGATTCCGTCGGGAGCGTGCTCGATCGTGATGCCCGCCTCACCGACAACCGCCACGCCGGACGCATCGATCTCGAGCATGGTCCCAGGCGCCGCCGTCGGTGCGGAACCCGCCGCGGTGTACGCGTCGGGATCGAATCCCGTCAGGTCCGTGAAGCGCCAGTGCTCCTCGGCTTTCGTCGGTAGCGGAATCGCCTGATAACGCTCGAGAAGCTCAGCTCTCATGGGGCGCATACCTCCGGTGGAGCATGAAGACATTGCCGTCCGGATCGCTGAAATGGGCCATGTGGCAGACGCCGGTGTCGAACGTCTCGCCGGCGAACGCGACGCCCTTCGCCTCGAGTTCGCGGCGCGCCAGCTCGACGTCCGCAACCCGCAACGCGATCGGGGACGAGTGCGGCCCCGTGAACTCCTGCCCGATATTGGTCGGGTCGAGCAGATAGAGGCTCACGTTCTCGCCGAGGGCGAACTCGGGCCACGCACCCTCGCCGATCTGGTTCAGTCCGAGCGTGTCGCGACAGAACGCGGTGGAGCGCTCGAGATCGGTAACCGGAACGGAGACGAAATCGACCCGCTCGACGATCAACCCGCGCCTCCGGTTCGGCTCGTCCGACGCGGATCAGCCAACACTGCCTTCCATCTGCAGCTGGATCAGTCGATTCATCTCGACCGCGTACTCGAGCGGAAGCTCCTTCGTGATCGGCTCGACGAACCCGGAGACGATCATGGCGCTCGCCTCGGCCTCCGAGAGGCCGCGGCTCATCAGGTAGAAGAGCTGCTCCTCACCGATCTTCGAGACCGTTGCCTCGTGGCCGAGATCGACATCGCTCTCGTCGACCTTGATGTACGGGTACGTGTCGGAGCGCGACTCGTCGTCGAGGATCAGAGCGTCGCAGACGACCTTGGACTTGGATCCGGTCGCACCGCGCGCCACTTCGAGCAGCCCGCGGTAGCCGGCCCGGCCGCCGTCCTTCGAGATCGACTTGGACGTGATCACCGAGGACGTGTTCTTGCCGACATGGACGACCTTGCCGCCCGCGTCCTGGTGCTGGCCCTTGCCGGCGAACGCGATCGACAGCACCTCGCCGTGCGCCCTCTCGCCCATCAGCCAGATCGCCGGGTACTTCATGGTCAGCTTGGAGCCGAGGTTCCCGTCGACCCACTCCATGGTGGCATCCTCGTGCGCGACCGCACGCTTGGTGACGAGGTTGTAGACGTTGTTCGACCAGTTCTGAATCGTCGTGTAACGGCAGCGGCCGCGGGGCTTGACGATGATCTCGACGACCGCCGAATGCAGCGAGTCCGACGAGTAGATCGGCGCCGTGCAGCCCTCGACGTAGTGCACGTATGCGTCCTCGTCGACGATGATCAGCGTCCGCTCGAACTGACCCATGTTCTCGGCGTTGATCCGGAAGTACGCCTGTAGGGGCATCTCGATCCGCACGCCCGGCGGGACGTAGATGAACGATCCGCCCGACCAGACCGCCGAGTTGAGCGCGGCGAACTTGTTGTCGTTCGCGGGAATGATCGTCGCCATGTGTTGCTTGACGATGTCCTCGTGCTCGCGGAGAGCGGAGTCCATGTCGAGGAAGATCACGCCCTTGCGCTCGAGATCCTCCTGCAGCTTGTGGTAGACGACCTCTGACTCGTACTGCGCGCCGACCCCGGCGAGGTACTTCTTCTCGGCCTCGGGGATGCCGAGCTTGTCCCACGTATCGAGGATCTCGGCCGGCAGGTCTTCCCACTTGTCCACCTGGTTTTCGGTGGGCTTGATGTAGTAGTAGATGTTCTCGAAGTCGATCTCGCCGACGTTCCCGCCCCAGTTCGGCATCGGGCGGGCGTAGAAGTAGTCGAGCGCCTTGTGGCGGAAATCCCGCATCCACTGGGGCTCGTTCTTGTGCTCCGCGATCGCCTCGACCACCTCGTGGGAGAGACCGCGGCCGGACTTGAAGAAGTAGTCCTTGGCCTCGTCCGGGTTCGAGAAGCCGTACTTGTACTCGCTCCGGATCCCCTGGACGACCTCGTTCTCGGTCGTGCTCATGCGCCCTCACCTCCGACTCCCGCAGGGATAAAGGCCTCGTAGCCCTCCGCCTCGAGCTGCTTTGCGAGCTCTCCGCCGCCCGAAGCCACGATCCGGCCGTCCACGAAGACGTGCACGTGGTCGGGCGTGATGTAGTTCAGGATCCGTTGATAGTGAGTGATCACGATGGCCCCCATCTCAGGGCCGACGAGCTCGTTGACGCCGTTTGCGACCACCCTGAGCGCGTCGATGTCGAGGCCGGAATCGGTCTCGTCGAGCACGGCGATGCGTGGCTTCAGCATCGCCATCTGCAGGATCTCGACGCGCTTCTTCTCGCCACCGGAGAACCCGTCGTTGAGGTAGCGCTGCGCCAGCTCGCGAGGCACCTTCAGGTGCTCCATCGCAGCGAGCATCTCGATGCGGAACTCCTTCACGGCGATCGGGTCGTCCTCACCGCCGTTCGCGGCCTTGCGCTTCGCGTTGATCGCGCTGCGCAGAAAGCTCGTGACGGTGACGCCCGGAATCGCGTGGGGATACTGGAACGCGAGAAAGAGGCCGTTCTGGGCTCTCTCGTCGGCGCCGAGCTCGACGACGTCCACACCGTCGAGGAGAATCTCGCCCTCCGTGATCTCGTAGGACGGATGCCCCATCAGCGCGTAGGCGAGCGTCGACTTGCCCGAGCCGTTCGGACCCATGATCGCGTGCTTCTCGTTCGTGTTGACGGTCAGATCGACACCCTTGACGATGGGCGTGCCGTCCTCGAGCGCGACGTGCAGGTTCCTGATTTCGAGCAGTGCCAAAGTTCTCCGTCCTTGCCGTATGAGGGAAAGCAGCCGGTTCTTTGTGGAAAGGCCGCCGCTGCGCCAGTCTCCATCGTACCCGGACCGCGAATCCACACGGGACGCAGCCCACCGCCTGCTACTCTCGCACCATGCCCTTCGGAATTGGTATCTGGGAGCTTCTCATCCTTCTGCTCGTGCTGCTGCTGGTCTTCGGCCCCAAACGCCTGCCGGAGATGGGACGTCAGCTCGGCAAGGGAATGCGCGAGTTCAAGGATTCGGTGACGGGTGACGGGAAGAGACGACGACGACGACGTCGCGTTGCCACCTGCCGAGCCGGTCGTTCCCGCCGCACCTGCCGCGTCTGAGTCGCGCGAGCGGGACACCGTCTCCTAGCGCCGCACGAGAATGTTCCGTAGGCTCGCCCCGCGCCGCCTTGGCACGGATGAAGAGGCGACCGTCGTCGAGCATCTGTCGGAGCTACGGCACCGGCTGCTGATCGCGATCGCGGCGATCATTCCCGCGTTCCTGCTCACGTTCGCGTTCCACACGACATTGATCGAGTGGCTGAAGCGGCCGCTTCCCCCGGACAAGACGCTCGTCACGCTCGGCGTCCTCGAGCCGTTCACGACGGCGGTCAAGGTGAGCGGAATGGCTGCGGTCGCGATCGTCCTCCCGATCCTGATCTGGCAGGTATGGGGGTTCCTCGCACCCGCCGTCGACGAGGCAACACAACGCGTGCTCCGCATCTTCATCGTGATCGGGGCCTTCCTGTTCGCCGCCGGCGTCGCGTTCGCCTACTTCGTCGTTCTCCCTGCCGCGATCGACTTCCTGACGAACTTCGACGACACGCTCTACGACGTCCAGATCCGGGCGAGCTACTACCTCTCGTTCACGTCGCTCGTGCTGCTCGCCTCGGGAATCGCCTTCGAGATGCCGATCTTCATCCTCGCGCTGGTACGGATCCGGGTCCTCAGCTACGACAAGCTCCGGCGCAACCGCAAGGTCGGGTACGCAATGATGGTCGCCTTTGCGGTGCTGCTTCCGACCGTGGATCCCGTCTCGCTGCTGTTCGAGACGATCCCGCTCCTGATCCTGTTCGAGGCGTCGATCTGGCTCTCGCGGCTGATGGAGATCCGTTGGGGGCGCCGGCTCCCCGACGGAGCATCGGACGAGCTCGATTCCGACGAGGACAACTTCCTTCCTGACGAGAGTGAGGACGAGCTCGATTCGGACGAGGAGGGCTTCGTCATCGCGGAGGAGCCGCTTCTCGAGGATGAGGGTGCAGCGAACGAACCCGGCCGAGACGACCTGCCTTGAGCGTGATCTCGGGCGACTGGGTCGTCCCGGTCGAGGGTGACCCGATCGAGCAGGGCGCCGTCGCCATCGCCGACGACGGCACGATCGAGGCCGTCGGACGCTCGGAGGATCTCGGAAGGGGCGAGCATCACGCAGGCTGCGTGATCATCCCCGGGTTCGTCAACGCCCATTCGCATCTCGAGTACGCGGTGTATGCAGGCTTCGGAGACGGGCTCCCGTTCGTGCCGTGGATCGGGATGCACGTCCAGCGCAAGGACGCGCTCGACCTCGATGACATGGCGGCGATAGCCACCGTCGGAGCCCATGAATCACTCCGATCGGGCGTGACGACCATCGGCGACTGCAGCTTCTCCGGCGCGGCCGCCATCGCGGCTGCGGCAACGGGCCTTCGCGCGATCATCTACCTCGAGGTCTTCTCGGGCGACGGCGAACCGCTCGAGCGGTTCCACGAGTCGCACGAGCGCATCGAGCACGCTCTCTCCGATCGCGTCGTGCTCGGCGTCTCACCGCATGCGCCGTACACCTGCACGATCGAGCACTACCGCGCCTGCGCAGAGCTCGGAATCCCCCAGGCGACGCACTTGGCGGAGAGCTCGGCCGAACGTGATTGGCTTGTCGATGGCGCAGGCGACTGGAGCCCGCTGGCGCGATTCCTCGCACCACCCCCCGGTCAGACGGGAATCCGGATGCTCGCCGAGGCAGGGCTGCTCGGCCCGGGCCTCGTCGCCGCGCACTGCGTTCACGTGGACGCGGACGAGATCGCCCTGCTCGCCCAACACGGCGTCGGTGTTGCCCACTGCCCGCGCTCGAACGGCTACCTCGGCTGCGGCGTCGCACCGGTCGAGGAGCTCCGGTCGGCCGGGGTCCCCGTTTCGATCGCGACGGACAGTCCCGCATCGACCCCCTCGCTCGACATCTTCGAGGAAATCCGAACGGCGATCGTCAGCGCGAGGGCTCGCGCCGGGCGGCCCGAGGCACTGTCCGCGTCGACGGCGCTCGAGCTCGCGACGCTCGGTGGCGCCCGCGTTCTCGGACTCGCCGATCGGATCGGGTCGCTCGTGGCCGGCAAGCAGGCCGATCTCGCCGTGATCTCGCTCGCAGGCTCACCGTTCGACCCAGTTGAAGATCCTGTTATCGCGGCCGTCCTGGGCGGGTCTCCCGACTGCGTCACAGCTACTCTGGTTGCCGGCGAACAGCGTTACGCGAAAGGAACGTCCGGATGGCCCGATTCGAGAAAAGCAGCACGAAGAGCCCGCAGCAAGATGCTGCCCTAGCGGCCTCCCGGCGCGCCAAGAAATCGACCGCGCCCTCCATCGAGGACACGATGTTCTTCCCGCGGTTGCGACGCCACGCCAAGTGGATGTTCGTCTTCCTGGCGGTTGCCCTCGGCGGCGGCTTCGTCCTCTTCGGTGTCGGCGCCGGCGGAACGGGCGTGGGCGACATTCTCCGTGGCGGCGGGGGGAGCGGGGGGCCTTCGATCTCGAGCGCCCAGAAGAAGACGGAGGCGAATCCGAAGGACATCGCAGCGTGGCGCGAACTGTCGACTGCCTACCAGACCGACGGCAAGACCGACGACGCGATCGAGGCGCAAAAGACGGTGGTGCTCCTCGCGCCGAAGGATACCGACGCGCTGCGCGAGCTCGCGAGCCTCTACCTCGCCCAGGCGAGCGCCAAGCAGCAGGAAGCGCAGATCCTCCAGATCAAGGCCACGTACCAGGGTGCGGGCCAGGGATTCCCGGGTGCGTTCACCTCGCCGACGGGTCAACCGCTCCTCGAGGACTCGATCAGCGCCGCGATCAAGACGCAGAGCTCACCGAGGATTCAGGAGCTCGCCAACGCCGCGCAGTCTGCTTCGACCGAGAGCGTCGACGCCTACAAGAAGATCGTGGTCATCAGCCCGAACGATCCCAACGTCCGACTCGAGCTCGCGCAGGCGGCGCAACAGGCGGGCGACGCCGCAACGATGATCGTCGCCTACAAGGCGTTCCTCAGGCTTGCGCCCGACGATCCGAACGCTCCGATCGTCAAGCAACAGTTGAAGCAGCTGACAGCGTCCACATCGGGATAGACTCGCGGCATGACGCCGAAGCTCTCGCGACCAGGCCGCCGCACGCTGACGATCGCCTCCGCGCTGGCCGTCCTTGTCGGCCTGCTAGCGGGCTGCGGCGAGACCGTCGGGTACACCGAGGGGAACGGTGACCGGACGAACGGCAAGGAGTTGTTCACCGCAAAGTGTGGAAGCTGTCACACGCTGGCGGACGCCGGGACGACCGGAACGATCGGGCCGAATCTCGACGACGCGTTCGCCGAATCGAGACGCAACGGCCTCGGCGAGAGCACGTTCGTCCAGGTCGTGAGAGACCAGATCGCCTACGCGATCGAGAACCCTTCGACGGGCGCACCCGGGATGCCCGCCAACCTCGTCACAGGGCAGGACGCGATCGACGTTGCGAGCTACGTCGCAAGCGTCGCAGGCACGGGTAAGGCGCCGGCAGCCCCGACGCCCGTGACGACGACGACCGAAACACCGGTCGAGCCGGGTGCCGGTGACGCTGCCGCGGGCAAGGTCGTCTTCACCGACTCGTGCGGTGGCTGTCACACGCTCGCCGACGCGGGGACGAGCGGGAGCGTCGGCCCCAATCTCGACGATGCGATGCCGAGCGCGGCGCTCGTCACCGAACGGGTCACGGGCGGCAAGGGCGTGATGCCGTCGTTCAGCGGCTCGCTGACCCCGGCGCAGATCGCCGACGTCTCCGCGTACGTCTCCGACGCCGCCGGCAAGTAGTCCACCGGGCTCTCGGGCGCGCCCGTTTCGGGCCGAAGGCCGCCGCTCCACGAAACTGCGGTCGCAGTCGCTCCCAGAGCACCAGGTCAGCCACGTCGGCACCGGGCGGCGCTGTCCGGCGGTCGCGCCGACGATCGCTTGTGCCAAAGTGTCACAAGGATCGGTGCCGTCAGCGTTCCCCGTCGGCCTCAGGTGCTGGTGCTGCGAGAGGGACGACGACCGTCGTACCGCCGATCACGTGGGTCACCGGCACGTCGAAGCGAGCGCGCGCAGCGTCGACGACGCCGAGTTCGAGCCAGTTCGACGAACCGACGGGGTGCGTGGAGATGACGATCTCATCGGCCGAGAAGCCTCTGAGGGCATCCTCGAGAGCTTGCATCGGGTCCCCGTCACCGATCTGGCCCCGTGCCGCGACCCCGCCGCTCCCGAGTGCCTGCAGGATCGCCGCGAGACGGGCGCCGGCCGCCTCGCGTGCGCTGTCCTCGTCGGAGGTCCACGTGCGCACCTGCGAGTTCAGTGCCGGGCACACGACGAAGACGTCCTCGGAGACCCCTTCCGACATGCGGATGAGCTCGTTGCGGAGGTGCTCTCCCTCGAGCGTCTCGTTCGCGACCACGAGTATCCTCCAGGTGTCCTCGACCGGCTCGTGCATGACGTGCTCACGCGGTCGCGGGGCGGACGTGCCTCCACGGAGAAGAACGAGCGTGCCGACGGTGAGAGCGACGAACGTGACGAATCCCAGCCACGTCGCAATGCGTGAGGCGGCGACGATAAACGCGAAGTAGGCGATCGTGCCGAGGACGAAGCGGAAGGCCGACTCCTCGTTCTTGAACGGGTTGCGCACGGAGGCTCCCCAGATCGACGTCGAATCATGATGCGCAGATCCGCCGGCGGCGCGCAACCTGCACCGGCCGGCTCGTTTCCCGCCGCGCTAGAGGAGGTAGACGGTCACGTAGACGACGATCCACATGACGTCGACGAAGTGCCAGTAGATCCCCGGCAGTTCGACCCCGTGATGGTGCTCGGGAGAGTAGTGCCCACGGAAGGCTCTGATCGTCGCAAAGGTCAGCAACAGGAGCCCGACGAGGACGTGCGCGCCGTGGAGGCCCGTGAGACCGAAGAAGACCGACGCGAACGCACCGTCGCCGGTGTTGAAGCCGATGTGCGCGTACTCGATGAACTGCGTGAGGAGGAAGGCCGCACCCATCAGGATCGTCAGAAGTAGACCTGCCTGGAGGCCACGCCGGTTGTTGCGCTTGATCGACTGAAGCGCCCAGTGCATCGTGAAGCTCGACGTCACGAGAATCGCCGTGTTGATTCCTGCCACGAACTTCGGGAACTCGAACGGATGCGGGGGCCACGTGGCGGGAGCGTCGGGGTTGACGACCCGGACGAAGAAGTACGCGGCGAAGAACGATCCGAAGAGCATCGCTTCCGTGCCGATGAAGAGGAACATCCCGAGGATCGTCGGGGCTATACGCGAGCTCTGATTCGCCGGAGGCGGCCCGTGGTGGTGGTCGCCGGCGTGCCCGAGCGCCTCGGCGTGCGCGCTCATGCGTGCGCCTCCTGCGGCGTCGGCGTGTCGGCCAGGATCGCATGGCGGGCCCCGGGAACGCCGTACTCGTACGGTCCGCCGACGACCTGTGGAATCTCGTCGAAGTTGAACACCGGCGGCGGCGATGAGACCTGCCACTCGAGCGTCATTGCGCGCCACGGATTGGAGCTCGCGATCGGGCCACGTGCCCAGCTCGTGATGATGTTGTAGAAGAACACGACGACGGACGCGCCGAGCGCGAAAGACGAGATCGTGACGAACAGGTTGAGGTCGGCAAACCTGTCCGCGTAGTCCGCGACCCGGCGGGGCATCCCGACGAGCCCGACCCAGTGCATCGGGAAGAACGTCAGGTTGAAGCTCACGAACGTGAGCCAGAAATGGAGCTTGCCGAGCCGCTCGTTGTACATCCGTCCGGTCATCTTCGGGAACCAGTAGTAGATGCCGGCGAAGATCGTCAGGACCGAGCCGCCGAAGAGCACGTAATGGATGTGCGCGACGATGAAATACGTGTCGGAAGCATGGATCGTGATCGGCACGGAGGCGAGGTAGATCCCCGAAAGACCGCCGATGACGAACATCGAGATGAAACCGAGCGAGAACAGCATCGGCGTGTTGAGCTGGATCCGACCCTCCCACAGCGTCGCCAGCCAGCTGAACACCTTTACCCCGGTCGGCACGGCAATCAGCAGCGTCGAGATCATCATCGGGACGCGCAACCAGTCGGCCATGCCCGCCACGAACATGTGGTGCGCCCACACCGAGAAGCCGAGCACGAGAATCCCGAGCAGCGACATCGCCATCAGCCGGTAGCCGAAGATCGGCTTACGACTCATCACCGAGATGATCTCGGAGATGATGCCGAAGCCGGGCAGGATCATGATGTAGACGGCCGGGTGGCTGTAGAACCAGAAGATGTGTTGGTAGCCGAGGACGTAGCCCCCGTTGTCGGGGACGAAGAAGCTCGTGTGCATCACCCGGTCGAACATGACGAAGAACTGCGAGCCGGCGATGAACGGTGTCGCGATCACGACGAGCAACGACGTCGTGAAGTTCGCCCACACGAGCAGCGGCATCCGCCAGAACGTCATGCCCGGCGCGCGCATCGTGATGATCGTGACGAGGAAGTTCAGTGCCGTCAGGATCGACGACGCCCCGGCCCACTGGACGCCCATGTTGAAGAACACCTGGCCGATCGGCTGCTCCGAGGCGAGAGGCGCGTAGCTCGTCCAGCCGGTTGCGAACGCGCCACCCGGAGCGAGGAAGCTGCAGAGGAACATCGTTCCGGCGATCGGCAGGAACCAGAACGAGAGCGCGTTCAGCCGTGGGAACGCCATGTCCGGCGCGCCGAGCATCAGCGGCACAGCGAAGTTCGCGAGGCCGGCGAACGCGGGAATGATGAAGACGAAGATCATCAACGCCGCATGCATCGAGACGAGACCGTTGTAGGTCTGCGTGTCCATGAACTGCATGCCGGGCTGGGCAAGCTCGGCCCGGAACAGCATCGCCATCAGGCCGCCGAGGGTGAAGAAGATGAACGTCGTCACGAGGTACTGGACGCCGATCACCTTATGGTCGGTGTTGACCTTGAAGTAGTCCTTCCAGCTGTACGCACCGTGATTGGCATGGTCGTCCGGGACCGTCGGCCGTCCGGAGATCCAGTAGAGCCAGTAATCGAACGAGCCGAGGCCGAGGAGGAAGCCGATCGGGGCGAGCGTCAACCCGCCGACGAGCACGATGATGTTCCAGTCGTAGACCGGATCCCATCCGGCGATCCAGCGCACCCCGGCGACGAGATACAGCCCGATCAGGAAGAAGAGCGCGAAACACCATGCGGCGCGGACAAACCCGGGGCGCATCAGGATACCTCGGCGGTTTGCCGGCGCACCGCTTCCGTGTCCCGAACCGTGCGACGTGTGCTCCGCGACGCTCACGCGATCAGCCCTTTCTCGTTGCTCACTTCGCTCCCGTCAGGTACGCGACGAGCGCGTTGATCTCTTCGTCCGACAGTGTCTCGGCGAAGCTCCGGGGCATCACGCCGTCCTGATAGCCCGCCGCGATTACCTTGCCTGGATCGACGATAGCTTCCCGAACGAAGTCGGCCGGATCCCGACCGGCCTTTTGCGCGACGGAAACGAGGTTGTCGAGGTTCGGGCCGATCTCGCCGGTCGAGCCGGCCGGCCCGAACGTGTGGCAGCCGCCGCAGCCCGCGTCCGCGAAGATCGCCGCAGCCGCGTCCGCTCCGCCGCCACCGCCGCTCTTTCGCTCCTCGACCCAGGCCGCAAACTCCTTCTGCGAGAGCACCCGCACCGTCGCGCGCATCGTCGCGTGACCCACGCCGCAGAGCTCGGCGCAGATGAGCGAGAACACGCCCGTGCGGGTCGGCGTGACGATGATCGACGTCTTGATTCCCGGCACCAGATCCTGCTTCTGCCCCATGTCCGGGATCCAGAAGGAGTGGATCACGTCGGCCGACTCCATCTCGAACTTCGCGCTCCGGTTCACCGGAAGCACGAGCTCCCCGGTCTTGATCGAACCGTCGTCCGGATAGACGAAGCGCCACGCAAACTGCTGTGCGAAGACGTTGACGTTGAGCGGGTTGGGGCCGGCTTCACCGTTCTTCGAGAGAACGAACGCGCTGAGCACGCCGATCGCGATCACGAGGATCGCCGGCACAACCGTCCACACGATCTCGAGACCGGTGTTGCCGTGGATCGGCGGACCGTCGGACTCGTCCTCGGGAGGCGCGCGGAAGGTGATGACCGAGTAGATGATCACGGCCATCACGAGCGAGAAGATCGCAATGCAGATGATGGTCGCGAACCAGTACACGAACTCGATCCGGTCCATCTGCTCGGATGCCGAGGTCGGCAACCACGGGATCAGTACGGCGACGAGCGTGACGGGAATCGCGACGACGATCCCGATCCCGGCCATGCGGATAATCGCACCCCTGCGCACGAGGCGAGGTTACATCACCGGCCGGGACCGCGGTGGCGGCAACGTGCGTGCTCAGGCGACTCTCGCCGTGTTGCCCAATCGGCAGCTGCGAAAGGTGCCGAGATCGCGCAACCTCGTAGAAACACCAGTGGGCCGTGAAGGATTCGAACCTTCGACCTTGGGATTAAGAGTCCCCTGCTCTACCAACTGAGCTAACGGCCCGGGCGGATCGGAAGTGTAGCCACGACCTGCACGGCGCGGCGATCAGGATCGAAGTGGCTCGATCCGGGGACGCGGACGCGGGAGGAGGAGCACCGCCGCCACGAACGCCGCGAAGGCAGCAGTCGCGGCGAATGCGATGCGCACGCCGGCGCTGCCCTCTGCGAGGCCCGCGAGGAGGGGCGAGAGGAGGGCCGTGGTGGCCCAGGCCAGGTTGAGCACGCTTATCGCGAGCGGTGCCGGGTAGCCCTCGCTCGCCCGCGCGCCGACGGCGAAGTTGAGGACATTGATCGTCGAGCGAGACGCGGTCGCGACAACGAGAAAGCCGACCAGGGCGAGCGTCGAGAGACGCACGGCAGGGAGCAGCCACGCGAGAGCCATCACGGCGGCGGCAACCCCGACCGTGTGGAGTTGGACGAACGAGGCTTGCAATCGTCCGACGATGGCAGCGGCCGCGATCCAGACCGCAGCGGAGACGCCGAACACGATCCCGATCGCTGCCGCCGAAAGCCCGTTCGCCGAGAGCGCAAGTGGCACGAGCAGGCCCGAGACTCCCCCGACGACGCCGAGCAGGGCGCTGACGAGGGCCGCTCCCGCGATGGTCCGGTTGTGACGCAGAAGCCCGACCGCGGCCCTCAGTCGTGGGCTCTCGATACGCGCGTCTTCCCCATGCGGCAACGCGCAGCGGGCGACGAGCAGGATCATGGGCACGGTCACGAGCGCAAGCACGAGCGATCCGGGCCGCCAACCGACCGCGTCGGCGAGCAGGCCGCCGAGCACGGGCCCGACGAGCCAGCCCGCGCCCGAGGCAGCGATCAGAGGACCGGTTCCGCCCGCGCCACGTCCGCCGGCAGAGGCACGCGCCGGCCCGATCGTCCAGAGAATCCCGAAACTGACACCGACGAGGAGGCGAGCCGCGATGAGCCCGGCGAGGCTTCCGACGAACGCCTGCCCGACGAGACCGACAGGCATCAGCGCGGCGGCGATCAACAGCGGAGCCCTTGTCCCGAAGCGGTTCGTCGCGTATCCGATCGGCAGCGCAGCCACGAGCATCGCCAGCGTCGTCGTCGTCAGGACGAGCCCGATCTGCACCGAGGAGAGACCGAGGTCGTCCCGGATCGACGGAAGCATCGGGACGAGCGACGACTCGGCGACGCCGTTGATGAACGCGAGCACGAGGAGTACGCGTAGCTCGAGATCGAATCGCTTCATGGCCAGATCATCGCCACAACCTCGCTATTAGTACAATGCCGATTATATGAGCGTCTCCGATCAAGAACCATGATCGATTGATAGGCGTCGAGATCCGCCATCTCGCCGCCCTTCAGGCCGTCATGGAGACCGGATCCTTTCGGACGAGCAGGGGCCGAGCTCGGGCTACTCCCAGCCGGCGATCAGCCAGCAGATCGCGGCGCTCGAACGCGCAGCGGGCATGCAGCTCCTGAACCGCCCCGGAGGCCGTCGAGACCCGTGACCCCGACCGACGCGGGAGAACGCCTCCTGCGGCACGCTCACCGGGCTACGGCTGCGATGCGGGCCGCCGAGGCGGACCTGCACGCGCTGGCCGAGGGCGATGCGGGCACGCTGCGCGTCGGGACATTCCAGAGCGCCGGCGTGCGCCTCCTCCCAGGTGCGATGCGGAGCTACGTCGAGCGCTGGCCCGACGTCGAGGTGCGGCTCGTCGAGGCCGGCTACAACGAGGAGCTGCACGATCTCCTCGAGCGCGGGGATCTCGATCTCGCGTTCGTGCTCGAGAGCGACGAGCCGACGTTCGAGCGCGTGCACATCCTCTCCGATCCGTACGTCCTGCTCGCCCCGGCAGGATCCGCGATCGCCGGAAGCGCCCCGGCCGATTCGCCCCCGCGAGATCGCGGCGCTGCCGCTGATCGTCTACCGGCGTGCCGACGAGGGCGTCGAGGCCTTCCTCCTGTCGCGTGGGCTCGAGCCCGATGTCGTCTTCCGGTCCGACGAAGGTGGCATCGTTCAGGGTCTCGTCGGCGCAGGCATCGGGTACGCAGTCGTGCCGCTTCTCGGCGTCGACAAAGCGACGAGGTCACCGTGCTCGAGGTGACAGGGATCCCGCCCCGGGAGATCACGATCGCATGGCATGTCGACCGCACGCCGACTGCCGCCGCCCAGGCGTTCGTCGAGATCGTGACCGAGATCGGAGCGGGGATCGCGGCGGGCTACGCTCAGGACATGAGCCACCCGACTCCGACGACGAGGCGACGCACGTGACGGTGCTGACGGTCGTCGGCAACCGGCCGCAATTCATCAAGTCGGCGCCGCTCTCGACAGCGCTCCACGAAGCCGGGATCGACGAGATCGTCGTCCACACGGGCCAGCACTGGGATCCGTCGCTCTCCGCCGTCTTCTTCGACGAGCTGGAGCTGGCGCCGCCGGCCGTGACGCTCGACCTCCGCACCTCCGATGTCACCACGATCGAAGGAGCTCTCCGGAGAACGATGGCGGACCGCACCACCGACGTCACCCTCGTCTACGGCGACACGAATTCGACGCTGGCAGGCGCCCGCGCGAGCGCCGGGACTGCGGTCGCACACGTCGAGGCAGGGCTCCGGAGCGGCGACCTGACCATGCCCGAGGAGCGCAATCGCATCGAGGTCGACCGGCTGGCGGCGGTGCTGTTCGCTCCAGACGAGCGTTCCGCGACGACTCTCCGCGAGGAGGGAGTCGCGGGTGAGATCCATGTCGTCGGCGACGTGATGGCCGACGCGGCTGCGCGGTTCGGCCCGATCGCGCGCGAGCGATCGAGGATCCTCGGCTCGCTCGGCATCGCGCCGGGTGAGTACGTGCTCGCCACCGTGCACCGCGAGGCAAACGTTCGACCCGACCGGCTGCGGCGCATCGTGGCGGGCCTCGCAGGTGCCGGACGCCACGTTGTCCTCCCCGCACACCCGCGCACTCGTGCCGTCCTCGTCGAGCACGCGATCGATCTGCCGGCGACGCTCTCGCTCATCGAGCCGCTCGGGTACCTCGACTTCGCCGCGCTCGCCTCGCAGGCCGCGGTGATCGCCACCGACTCGGGCGGCCTCCAGAAGGAGGCGTACTGGTACGGCGTCCCGTGCGTGACGATGCGCCCCTCCACCGAGTGGATCGACACCGTCGCCGCGGGTGCGAACGTCCTCGTCGACGACGACCCTGCGCGGATCGCGGAGGCGATCGCCGCCGCCGAGATCCCCTCGCACCTGCCCGAGCTCTACGGCGACGGACGCGCCTCCGAACGGATCGCGGCCGTGCTCGGGGGTACTATTGCGCGCTGTGCAACGTGACGTCGCAATCATCGGTGCCGGCTATGTCGGCATTCCGCTCGCGCAGGTGTTCGCCGACGCCGGACGCTCGGTTCTCCTCGTCGACGTCGACGAGGAGCGCGTCGCCCAGCTGAACCGCGGCGAGAGCTACATCGAGGACGTCCCGAGCGAGAAGCTGAAGGCACTCGTCGACGAACGCGGGCTGCGCGCGACGGCGGACTACGACGAGCTCCGTGAGGCGGACGCGATCGTGATCGCACTGCCGACGCCGCTGTCGAAACAGCGCGAGCCCGATCTCTCCATCGTCCGAGCGGCGACGGTCGAGATCGCGGCCCGCCTCCGCAAGGGGCACCTCGTCGTGCTCGAGTCGACGACCTACCCCGGCACGACGCGGGACGAGCTGCTGCCGATACTCGAGCGCGTGTCGGGGCTCACGGCGGGAGTCGACTTCCACCTCGCTTTCTCGCCCGAGCGCATCGATCCCGGCAGGGTCGACCACACGACGAAGACGGTCCCCAAGGTCGTCGGCGGAATCAACGATGCCTCGACCGAGGCCGCCGCCGCGCTCTACGGCAGCGCGATCGACACGATCCATCGCGTCTCGACGCCCGAGGCAGCCGAGCTCACCAAGCTGCTCGAGAACATCTTTCGCTCCGTCAACATCGCGCTCGTCAACGAGCTCGCACAGCTGTGCGACCGAATGGAGATCGACATCTGGGAGGTCGTCGACGCGGCCGCCACGAAGCCGTTCGGCTTCATGCGTTTCGATCCGGGGCCGGGCCTCGGCGGCCACTGCATCCCGATCGACCCCTTCTACCTCACCTGGAAGGCCCGCGAGTACGACTTCTCGACGCGATTCATCGAGCTCGCCGGTGAGGTCAACCAGAACATGCCGTACTACTGCCGGTCACGCGTCTCGCAGGCTCTCAACCACGGTTCCGGGAAAGTCCCTGAAGGGATCGAAGATCCTCGTGCTGGGCGTCGCCTACAAGGCGGATATCTCCGATATGCGCGAGTCACCGGCGGTGAAGTTGATCGAGCTGCTGCAGAACGCGGGTGCCGACGTTGCCTACCACGACCCGCACGTCCCCTCGTTCGTCGAGCACGAAACGGAGCTCTTCTCGCAGCCTCTCCGGCCAGCCGAGTACGACGCGGTCGTGATCGCAACGGCTCATACCGAGATCGACTACGCACGGCTCGTCGAGGAATCGGAGCTCGTCATCGACCTGCGCAACGCCGTCGGGCGCCGTGGCATCCGTCACGAGAAGGTCTGGAAGCTGTGATCCGCGTCGCCCATGCAGGCGTCGGCGGCTGGGGCAAGAACGTCGTCCGGGTTGTCGGCGAGCTCGCCGATCTCGCCTGGGTGGCCGACTCCGACCCGGACAGGCAGACGGAGTACGGATCGCGGTACCCGCGGGCTTCTGTTGCTCCGTCGCTGACGGAGGCCCTCGCCGACGACAGCGTCGAGGCGGTCACGATCGCGACACCGGTGCCTTCCCACTACTCCCTCGCCAAGCAGGCCCTCGAGGCCGGCAAGCACGTCTTCGTCGAGAAGCCGCCTGCGATGCGAGGAGAGGAGATGGAGGAGCTCGTTGCGCTCGCAAGGTCCGCCGGCCTCGTCCTGATGCCGGGGCACCTGCTCCTCTACCACCCGGGGCTACGCAAGGTGAAGGAGCTCGTCGACTCCGGCGAGCTCGGTGACGTCGCCTGTGTCTACGGCAACCGACAGAACCTCGGGGTGATCCGCTCGAACGAGAACGCTCTCTGGTCGCTCGGCGTCCACGATCTCTCGGTCATCCTCTGGCTGCTCGGCGAGGAGCCGGTCGAGGTCGTAGCCTACGGCCAGGACTTCGTACAGCCGGGAATCGAGGACGTCGTTTTCTGCTTCCTCCGCTTCCCGTCCGGGAAGGTCGCGCACATGCACCTCTCCTGGCTCGACCCGCACAAGATGCGGAAGATGACCGTCGTGGGTCGCGAGAAGATGGTCGTCTTCGACGACATGGAGCTCGAGCGCAAGGTGACGGTCTACGAGAAAGGCCCCTGGGAGCCGACCCACGGAGAGTGGCGCACCCGTACCGGCGACATCATCAGCCCGAAGATCGCGACCGACGAACCGCTGAAGCTCGAGCTGCAGCACTTCCTCCGGCTCGTCGCGGACGGTCCCGGCGATCATCGTGAGGCGACCGACGGGCTTGCGGTCGTGCGCACGCTCGACCGGCTGACGACGTCGCTGCAGACGGGCGCCCCGGCGTGAGCGCCGAGATTCACCCGAGTGCAATCGTCTACCCGGGGACGGTGCTCGGGGAAGGCGTCCGGGTGCTGGAGCACGCGGTCGTCGGTAAGCAGCCCACGCTCTCGCCCCGGTCGACGGCAAAGCGCGAGCCGCTGCCGCCGACGGAGATCGGCGCCGGCACCATCGTCTCGACCGGAGCGATCGTCTTCGCGGGGACACAGGTCGGCGAGCGCGTCATCCTCGGCGATCAGTCGTGCGTTCGCGAGCGCGTCACGATCGGTGACGACGTCGTCGTTGGCCGTGGCTCTCTGATCGAGAACGACACGACGATCGGGGCGATGACCAAGATCCAGGCGGACGCCTACATCACGGCGTACTCGACGCTCGAGGAGCATGTCTTCATCGCCCCGTGTGTCGTCACGACGAACGACAACTGGATGGGCCGCACCGAGAAGCGGTTCGGCCACATCAAGGGGCCGACGATTCGCCGTGGAGCGCGAATCGGCGGCGGAGCGATCCTCTGCCCCCAGATCGAGATCGGTGAGGACGCGTTCGTCGGCGCCGGCGCGGTCGTGACGAAGGACGTACCACCCCGGGTCGTTGTCGTCGGCTCTCCGGCCCGCGTCCTGCGGGACGTGCCGCCCGACGAATTGCTCGACGCCTAGCGCTTCCGCCGGCCTTATCGCGACTTCGAGACGCGGAGGCGATACGGGCCGCTGGCGACGCTCACGGCCCGAACGCGCAGCACGTACCAGCCCGCCATACGTGCGCGATACCGCAGAGCACTACCGGTCGGGCGAGTGGCGAGCCGCCGGATCGCCGGGGCCTTCTCGTCGACCGCCACCGTGCCCGGGAGCCAGAGGTCGAGCGCCGGCCGCCCGGGCATCTCGGCCGACGTCGCGACGACGAGCTCCTCGCCTACACGGAGGTACACGCGGTAGATGTCGTCCCGGTCGTTCCAGTAGTCGAGCACGGCCGCTACGCGCCGATCGTGGCCGAACAACGGATAGGCGCCCGCCGCGTGGTCGTTGGGCTCGTATCGGTCCGCGGCCGGAACCCCGGCTGCGAGGAGCTCGAGAGCGGCAGTCTGGTCGACCCGGCCCGCTCCGGTGTACCGGTCCCGGCCGCGCACGCACGCCCGGCATCCGTTCGACGGCGTCGAGTCGGCCGCGCCGCCGAGGAGGAGCGCCATCACCTGATCTGGAGCCAGGCTCGGCCTCGTCGCCAGCAAGACAGCCGCGGCGGCGGTCACCTGCGGCGCCGCGAAGCTCGTGCCTTCGGCCCGTCGATAGTCCGTCGGCCCACACGTCGAGTAGCCCTGGTCCGCGCAGTCGGGAAACGCCGCCGTGAGCGACAGCGGGAGTGTCGAGAGGATGTCCTCTCCCGGAGCCGCGATGTCGTTGAACTGCACGTCACGGTTCGAGAACGCCGGAGAGTCGCCCGTCCGGCCGAGCGCGCTCACCCCGATGACGTGCGGCAGGGCCGCCGGCCAACTGGCGTACGGCCACGGTTGGGCGGGCGACTGATCGGCGTTGCCGACCGCCGCGACGACGAGGACGCCCTTCGAGACCGCGTATGCGACGGCATCCGCCTCGAGCTGCGAGAACGTATCGCGACGTGGATCGCGAGGATCGCGCGGGCCGCCGAGGCTCATGTTGATGATCCGGGCGCCGCGCGCGACGGCCCAGCGGATCGCCTTCGCCTCTGCCTCAACGGGAATGGAACGCTCCGGCCCGACGACCTTCGCGATCAGAAGCTCGGCCGGCGGCGCGAGCCCTGCCATCCCCAAGCCGTCATTCGTCTGCGCCGCAATGAGACCGGCGACGAACGTGCCGTGCCCCTGCGTGTCGACCGTGGCCGGGCCGGCAACGAAGCTCTTCGACTCGCGGATCCGACCCCGAAGCTCCGGGTGTGTGCCATCGATGCCCGAGTCGATCACGGCGACTCTCACCGACGCGAGCGGCGGGGGATCGACCCAGTAATCGAAGGCGCGGTTCTGAGCGGCGTACCACTGGCGCTCGAGGAACGGGTCGTTCGGCAGGTACGACTCCGTCCGGCTACGGAGCCGCTCGACGTAGGACGTGCCGTTCGCCCCACGGATACGGCTCGCGTCCGGTGCCGACACGATGAGCGCCCGAATCGGACGGAGATCCACGACGCGACTCGCGCCACGCGCCCGCAGACGCTCGGCGACGTCCGGGCTCGAAGCCCCCTCCTTGACGCCGACGGCAAATCGAGCCGCCGCCGCGTGAGGTGTGACGACGAGCCCGAGCGCGACAGCGGCAATCGCGAATGCGATCCCGGCTGCCGCCCGGCCGTTCATCCCGTCGCCTCGGCGATGACGGATGCGGTCAGCGCCGGGCCGACGACGCCATCGGCAACGAGCCTGTAGGTCGTCGTGAGCTTGGGTCGCACCGTTGTTGCAAACACCCCGCCAGACTTCGGCTTGAGCTTCGTGGACGGGAGCCAGGTGCCCTTCGCGCTCAGCTTCTGCAGCAGTGGCGACCCGACATCACGTGCGACGCCGGAGATGACGACCGCGGCGCCCGGGGCCGGCGACGGGGAGGGCCGGGCCAGACGAAGCACTCCCAGCTTGAACGCGGTCGAGCGGAGCCCGAGTTGCGCGCGCACGTCGGCCGCCCGGAGGAGGACCTTTACGCCCGTCTTCTTGATCAGCGTCACCGATGCCGGCCGCCCGGACTCGGTCGGCTCAATGACAACGTCTGCCACGGGCCCCGAGAGCCGAAACGCCTGACCGAGCGTCGCCGCCGTGAACGACCGCGGAGCCCAGCGATGGTACGGAGAGAGCGTGTCCCACGGGTCGTCCCGTGCCTGGAGATAGGGCATCGGGACCCCGAAGACGTCCTCACTCGAGGCCGTACGGCCACCCGACGACGAGTAGTAGAAGGTAGTCGCCACCTTGCCGGCATAGCTGAGGACCTCTCCCCGCGTCGCGTTGACGGCAGCCGTCGTCGACGGCGCCTCGGCCGCAACACCGTAGTACACCTGGCTACGGGTATCCGAGTAGAGATCGTACGACTTGCTCTTCACGGTGCTCGCGATCGCGTACGAACGCGCGGCGACCGCCTGCGCTCGAAGCGCCTCCGCCGGCCACTCCTTCGGTACCTCGCCGGGCACGACGCCGAGCAGGTAGTCGTCGAGCTTGAGGACGTCGACCACCTGCAGCGCCTTCGAGACGACCGAGACCTGAATGAGCCCCCGATACTCCTTGTCGTCCAGCACCAATCTCGCCCCTTTGCCCGGGAGGAACGAAAGCGGCCCCGGAAGGCTGAACACGCTTCCCGTCGACGGCGACGCGCAGATCGGCTTGACCGTGAGCTCGCCAGGCCCGAGTTGGGTCACGGCACCAGAGCCGTCCCTGACGGAATACCGCACGGTCGAGGCGAGTCTGATGGCAGGGCGACCCTCACCGAGGAGGACTCTGACCTTCGAGACGGGCGCCTTCGTCACCTCGGTGCCCGGGTAATAGAACGCGAGGATGTCACGGTACCCTCTGTTCGCCTTCGCTTGCGCGAGCGCGCCGTACTGATTGAGGCCGACGCCGTGCCCGTACCCCCCGCCCGTGAGCACGAAGATCGGCGACGACAGCGCGGTCGCTGGAACCTGTCCGGACACGGGCGGCTGGACGACGGCAGTCGCACCGGCCGTGCCGGCGAGAACGAGCGACAGAAAGGGAATGAGAACGCGTCGCATCATGAGATACCCCTGGAACTGTTCTCGGTAAGACGGCTCAGGCCTCGAGGCGGTTTGCGTACTGCTCGTCGTAGTACGCGCGGTAGGCACCCGATTTGATCGGCTCCCACCAGGAACGGTTGTCGCGATACCAGTCGACGGTTGCAGGGAGCCCACCCTCGCCGAACGAATGCTCGGGAGCCCACCCGAGTGCCCGGAGCTTGGAATCGTCGAGCGCGTACCGTCGATCGTGACCCGCCCTGTCCTCGACGTGACGGATGAGCGACGGATCGGCGCCCGTCAACTCGAGAATCCTGTGGGTGATCTCGATGTTCTCGTGGTCTTCGCCGCCGACGTTGTAGACCTCGCCGGGGGCGCCTTCGTGGAGCACGAGCTCGATACCGGCGCAGTGGTCCTCGGCATGAAGCCATTCGCGTACCTGCTTCCCGTCACCGTAGACCGGCAGCGGGTCGCCGTCGAGCGCATTGGTGGTGAAGAGCGGAACGAGCTTCTCGGGATACTGGTTCGGCCCGTAGGTGTTTGCACCACGCGTAATCGAAGCGCGCACCCCGTACGTGCGCACGTAGGCGAGGACCTGCAGGTCTCCTCCCGCTTTGGCCGCGCTGTAGGGGCTCGACGGCCGCAGCGGGTCGCCCTCGAGCGCGTGCCCACCGGCCTCGAGGTCGCCGTAGACCTCATCCGTCGAGACCTGAACGAACCGGGCACCGCTCGCGCGTGCGGCCTCGAGGAGGCACATCGTTCCGAGAACGTCCGTGTGGACGAACTCCGTCGGCCCGAGGATCGAACGGTCGACGTGCGTCTCAGCGGCAAAGTTCACGATCGCATCGCAGGCGGCCGCGGCGGCGGCCACGGCGGCGGGATCGGCAATGTCGCCGTGCACGAAATCGTGCGCGACTCCCTCGAGGTTCGCCAGGTTGCCCGCGTAGGTGAGCTTGTCGAGGACGACGACGCTGTCGCCGCGGTCCGCGAGCCGACGAACGAAATGCGAGCCGATGAACCCGGCGCCACCGGTGACGAGCACACGCATCGGGACAGCGTAGCCGCCATCCTCGCCGACCCTGCCATCCGGTGAGAGCCGATCGTCGAGTCTGCGAACCACATCGTGGCGGAGCGGTAACGCGCCACGCTGGTTCTTCGTTCCAGAATTCGCTCCCGCTTGTAACACAGTGTCACAAAGTCGGGCGGCCACGGGGTGGTGGGAAGGCCTAGCGAGCCGTCTCCAGGGCCGCGAGGCACGCGGTGAGGCCCTCCCGCCAGTGAGGGAGCTCCGGTGCGCCCTTCTCGCTGTGCAGAATCGAGACGGACGGTCGCGGCGCCTTGGCTCCGAACTCGGCCGTCGTGATCCTCCTCACCCTGCAATCGATCCCGGCCTGCTCAAAAACCGCCTCCGCGAAGTCGGCCCAGGTGCAGTCGCCCCCGGCCGAGAGGTGCCAGATCCCGTACGGTGACCCGGCATCGACGAGCTCACGGGTTGCGGCCGCGAGATGTCCGACGTAGGTCGGGCAGCCGCGCTGATCGTCGACGACGGCAACCTCGTCCCGCTCGGCCCCCAGGCGGAGCATCGTCCGCACGAAGTTGTGGCCGGTCGGGCCATAGAGCCACGAGCTGCGAACGACCCAGGCCTCGTCGCCCGCGGCCGCCTCGCCATGCAGCTTCGTGCGTCCGTACGCAGAGAGCGGGGCAGGGCTGTCCGACTCGACGTAGGGTGCGCCCTTGCGGCCGTCGAACACGTAGTCGGACGAGTAGGCAACGAGCGGCGCGCCGAGGTCGGCGACGTTCGACGTCCCGCCGACGTTGACCTCGGCAGCACCCTGCGGATCGTCCTCCGCTCCGTCCACGTTCGTCCAGGCGGCGGCGTGCAGAACGAGGTCGAACGCGGCGAGGCCGGAGGGTGCCGATAGCCGAACGTCCCATTCCGCCCGCGTCAGCGCGGTCACGGAATCCTCGGCGAATACCTCGGGAAGCGCGAGACCGAGCTGGCCCGCGGCGCCCGTGATCAGGACGCGGCGACCGTGTCGCGCGATGAGAGGGTGGGTGTCTTCGTGCTCCACAGGTCCTTTACGCGCGGGTCGTCCCATGCAATTCCGTGCTCGTCGGGATCGGCAGGATCGTACTCCTCGGTGACGTGATAGACGAAGAGGAGATCGGTCAGCGCCTCGAATCCGTGCGCGTGTCGGCCGGGGATGTAGAGCGCGACCGGATTCTCGTCGCCGATGTCCTCGGTGAAGGTCGCTCCGGTCACGCGGTCGAGAACGACGACGCGCGCTGACCCCTGAAGGCATGCGAAGAGATCGTTCTGGCCCCGCTCGTGGTAGTGGAGCCCGCGAATCACGCCGCGGCGTGAGAACGAGACGTTCGTCTGCACCGTCGGGCTCGGCAGCAAGCTCTCGCGTCGCAGCTCGCAGAACCAGCCACGCTCGTCCTCGTACCGCTGCAACGGGATCCGCAGGATGCCCTCGACGCTCACTTGTTGACGCCCGTCTCGTCGATCAGGCGGCCGATCTCGGCAAGGTGCTGCCAGTGCTTTCCGGCATCCTCCCACCAGCCCTGAACGGGAACAACTGACAGCGACCCGCTCTCGGCGTAGGCCCTGTTCACGTCGGTGATCTCGAGCTCGCCGCGGCTCGACCGCTCGAGGCGCGCGATGACGGAGAACACGTCCGGCGGGTAGCAGTAGAGCCCGACGACGGCGTCGTTCGTCGGAGGTGCCGGATAGCGCAGATCGACGACACCCGCTTTCTCAGCCAGGTCGACGACTTTGCCCTCGCTGTCGTAGACCACGACGCCGAAGTTCTCGGGATCCGGCACCTCCTTCACGAACACCTGCGCGCCCGCGGCAGATGCCCCCCACGAGGCAATCGCCGCGGCATGCGAGTACTCGAAGATGTTGTCTCCGAGAACGACGACGATCGGCTCGCCGCCCGCGAAGTCCTCGGCCATCCCGACGACCTCGGCAATCCCGCCGGGTTGCGTCTGCACCTTGTAGGTGAGATCGAGCTCGAGCAACGGCGCATCGCCGTCCCTGACGGTGAGATGGCCATCCCCCAGAAGGTCGATCATCTGACCGGCATGACCCTTGCCGGTGACGAGGAGCACCTCCCGGATGCCTGCGAGTTGAAGCAGCTGGAGCGGGTAGTAGACCATCGGCCAGCTCCCCACCGGAAGCAGGTGCTTGTTCGTCACCCGCGTCAGCTCGCCGAGCCGCGTCGCCTCACCCCCTGCACAGACCAACCCCTTCATGCCGCGATGCTAACCGGATCAGGCCGCGTGCGACGCGCTCGCCGGTTCCTTCGCGATCGGGCTGCGCTCGAGGAGCCAGAATGAGAGCTCGACTGCCGGGCCGATGCCGAAGGCGAACGCAAGTGTTCCGACGCCGACGGTACCGCCGAGAGCGAACCCCGCGACGGTCACCACGACCTCGATCGTCGCGCGCGTGACTCCGATCCGGACGTTCAGCCGGCGGGCGGTGACGAGCATCAGCGAATCCCGCGGCCCCGCGCCCATGCCTGCGCCGATGTAGAACCCCGTGCCGACGCCGATGATGAAGATCCCGACAACCATCAGCACGATCCTCACCGCGACGGATGTGTCGGAGAGCGCGTCTATCGCGTCGATCGCCACGAGCCCGTCGACGAACAGGCCGATCAGGACGGCGTTGGCAACCGTCCCGGGCCCGATCCGCGCGCCGAGCGCCCAGGCCACGGCGAGAACAGCGACCGCGACGACGATATTCGCCGTTCCGAAGGAGAGCGGTGTCTTGTCCGAGATGCCCTGCGCGAGCACGTCCCATGGGGAGAGCCCGAGCTCTGATTCGAGAAGAAGGACGATGCCGAACGCGAAGAGGAAGAGCCCGAAGACGAGCGACGCCGAGCGGATCACGATCGAGCCACGAATGAGCGGGGGGATGTGCATCCGTCAGCGACGGCGGTGCGTCGCGTCTACTCCCGTGCCCGGGCCGCCGCCTTGCGGCGTCGCACTCCCGGCACCGCGCGCACCGCTGCAAACCAGACGTAGACGAAGCCCAGCCATCCAACGGCCAGGGCGAGAATGAGCTGTTTAGCGCGTCTCACGGGTACAACCCATCGTAGGCGACGTGCCGTTGTCATACTTCACTTCCAACGTTGCACGAGGAAAGGACGGCCGAGATGGCCAAGAAGGACATGAAAGTCGCGCCGACGGTCGAGACGCTCAAGCCATATCTCGATCGCGCGCTCAACGACAAGGAATTCCGCGACGACCTCAAGGAGGCTCTCTCCGCGGCGAGAAAGCTCTACGGCCCGCTGGCCAAGGACGCAAAGGACGACGGCGCCGTGAAGTCGGCATCGAGACTCGCGACCGATGCAAAGGTGCAGGAGAACCTGCGCAAGGCCCTCGAGGAGTTCGGCAAGGCGGCCGGGACGCTGAAGGGGAAGAAAAAGAGCCACAAGACCCGGAACGCAATGCTGCTGGCAGGGCTCATCGCGGGAGCGCTTTACAACCCCTGGTCCGGCCAGCAGACCCGCGAGTGGCTGATGGACAGGGTCGCCGGAGACGACGATCTCCAACCCCTCGAGGATTTCGACTTCGTGGCTGCCGAAGCGGTCGACGGGATCGCGGATCCTGCGTCCGGTGGTGACGCCGCAGCGGCCGACGCTTCCGCCGAGTAGGCGCTAGCGATCCCCTCCACCGGTCGGGCTCTTCGGGGCCTGGCCGGAGAGGGTCGCCTTCAGTCCACCCGGGACGAGTCCGCTCGAACTCGAGATGTCCGACGCCTCGAGGAGTACTGCTCCGGCGGGTGGCGCTATCGCTCCACGGGAGCCGGGAGGGCCGTCGAGCGGAAGGTACGCACGGCCCGCGTCGAACGAGACATCCTCCGCTCGACGCCAGGCGTTGAGGAACGGGTACGGCGCCACGGCACCGTCGTATCCGAGCGCGAGCAGCGAGACGGGGTGGATCTCGAAATGAAGGTGGACGGGCGAGAACTCGGCATCACCGGTCTTCCCCATAAAGCCGACGACGTCGCCGGCCTTGACGCTCCGCCCGTTGACCGCGAGCGGCGAGTAGGCGGAGAGATGGGCGTAGTAGAACTCGTTACCGAGCCGGTCGCGGAGCCAAAGACGCCATCCCCCGATGTCGTTCCACCCGACGGAGAAGAGCGTTCCGTCCGCAACGGCGAGCAACGGGGTGCCGAGCGGCGAGAAGATATCCTCGCCGTGGTGCCACCCTCCGGAGACGTCCGCGCGAGGGGCCCCGAACGTGTCCCCGTACGACGCCGGGCCGTAGACGGGGAAGACGTAGCCGCCCGTCGAGAGCTGTGCCGACACCTCGGGAGCCGGGCGGACGAGCTCGGGCGGCGCGCCGGCGATCGACGCCCCCGGTTCGCGGGGTGCGTCGACGGGAACGACGGGACGCGGCACGGGCTTGGTCACGACCGGTTTTGTCGGCTTCTGCGGTGCAACGGTCGCGCTCGCAGCCGTAGCCGAGCTCGAGATCGAACCGATGTCGATCGAGCTTCCGGCCGGTAGGCCGCCGTGGGTCGAGGTGAGCTTGACGCGGAGTGCAACGACCGTCACGTTCGCCGCCCGCGGCACTGTGCGGGTCGTCTCCGAGTTCGAGGCGAGCACCTCGAGCGTCCCCCAGTCTGCAAGTGGGAGCAGCATGTTCGGGGCGGGAGTGACGAGCTGCCCGAGCACGACGAGGCCCGTGAGCACCGATGAGGAGATGTCGCCCGATGCGTTGGCCGGCCCCGCCGCGACACTCGCGCGCAGGTCAATCGAATCGACCGAGATCTCACCGTCGAACAGGGAAACGCTGACCGCGCTGACACCGCTCTGGGCCAGCGACGAGACACCCGGCTGGGCGACCACCCGGGCGCCGGCGGAGCTGACGCGGAGAATTGTCCCGTCGGCGGGATAGGCGTAGTTTGCGACGAGCTGGTCACCGGGAGGAGGCGCAGTCAGCGCAAGCGAGACCTCGTCGGCGGCGCCTGGCTGGGCTACGCGCGAGACGACGGCGGTCGCAGAGGCCTCCGGATCGCCGGACGCGGCAGTTGCGAACGAGGCAAGCGCGACGGCCGCAAGGCCAACGAGCAACGGCAGGACGAGGGAGGTGAGACGACTCACTGGGGCCTAGGGTAGCTCTCTTCCGACGTCCGCGGTCGCCGCGCGAGCTGCGCGGCGACCGCAATCAACAGAACCCCGAAGAGGCGTCGCAGCGTGTGCTCCGACAGCCCTGTCGCAACACGCACACCGATCTCGACACCGACGATCGAGGCGACGCCGATGAGGAGAGCGGGTCGGGTACGGAGGTTCCCGTACCGCGACTGCCGGTAGGCACCGACTGCCGCGGTCGGCACGATAGCGAGCAACGATGTCGCGGCCGCCTCGACCTGGCCGAGGCCGAGCGCGAGTAGCAGCGGTACGAAGAGGATGCCTCCCCCGACGCCGAGGAGCCCTGACATCACACCGGCGACGAGACCGAAGAACACCGCGACGAGGATCGTCGTCGTCGTCATCCGAGTATCAACCAGACACCCACGGCGGCGAGAAACACTGCGAAGCCGAGCGTCAGCGCACGACCCGAGATCCGCTGCTGCGCGGCCGTGCCCGCGAAAGCACCCGCCATCGCGGGAATTCCGATGAGTGCCGCGTACCCGACATCGACCTCTCCGCGGTAGGCGTACAGCGCCACCCCGGCGGAGGCCGTGATCACGATCGCCCCGAGTGAGGTCGCGGTCGCCTCCCTGGCCCCGAAAGCCGCCACGCCGACGAGGAGCGGCACGATCACGATGCCGCCACCGACGCCGAACAGCGCGCTGAACAGGCCGGCGACGAGGCCGATGTAGACGAGCCGCACCTGCCCCATCCTAGGCCGCGGCCCGGACCCCGCGGTTATGTGGGCTCGGGCACCGGTTCCGCGATGGTGACGGGTGCGACGTCGCTTACGCGCACGAGGAGCAGAGAAATGATCACTCCTGCGAGCGTGACGCCCGCGCCGACCCAGAATGCGTTCTGGAATCCCTGCGTCAGCGCGGCGGGCAGTGCCGTCCCCGAGGAGACCGCGTCGCTCGTCGTCGAGGTCGCGACCGTCGAGAGGATGGCGATCCCGACCGCGCCACCGATCTGCTGGCTCGTATTGATGAGGCCGGAGGCAAGCCCGGCCTCGTCCGGCCTGGTGCCCGCGAGCGCTGCGATCGTCAGCGACACGAACGCGAGCGGCATCCCGAACCCGATCACGAGGAATCCGGGGAAGAGGTTCTTCCAGTACGACCCATCGGGCGAGATCCGCGTGAAGAGAACGAGCCCGATCGTCATCACGGACATGCCGACGACGAGGGTCGGCTTGACGCCGACGCGCGTCACAGCCTGCGCGGCCACGTTCGCCCAGATGATCGCGGTACCGGCGACCGCGACGTAGCCGACACCCGTCTCGAGCGGCGAGAAGTGCAACACCTGCTGCATGTAGAGGGTCAGCATCAGGAACATCGAGAACAGGGCCGTACCCATGATGAACATGACGATGTTCGCGGCCGCGAGCGTTTGCAAACGGAAGATCGAGAACGGCATCAGGGGGTGCGGCGTCCGCGACTCCTGCACGATGAACGCGGCAATGATGACCACGGCGACGGCGAACACGCCGATCGTCCGCCCGGACGTCCAGCCCCACTCGTTGCCCTTGGTGATCGCGAGAACGAGGATGCTCAGACCTGTGGTGACGAGGACAGCGCCAAGGGCATCGAAGGTCGACCGGCTCTCGTCTCTGCTCTCGGGCAGCAGCATCGGAGCGACGATCAGCGAGGCGATTCCGACGGGGACGTTCACGTAGAAGATCCACGGCCACGACAGGAGGTCGACGAGAACACCGCCGAGGAGCACGCCCGCGGCCGCGCCGACGCCGCCCACCGCTCCCCAGGCACCGAGCGCGATGTTGCGCTCTCGGCCCTCGCGAAACATCGTTGTCAGGATCGAGAGCGCGGCAGGCGATATGGTGGCGGCGCCGAGGCCCTGGAGGGCACGGGCCGCGATCAACGAGCCTTCACTCCAGGAGAGACCGCAGAGCAGCGAGCCGAGCGAGAAGATCACGAGGCCGACCATGAACACGCGTCGCCGGCCGAGGATGTCAGCGAGGCGGCCGCCGAGAAGGAGGAACCCTCCGAACACCAGCGAGTACGCCGAGATCACCCACTGGAGATTGGCCTGCGAGAAGCCGAGGTCGGTCTTGATCGACGGCAGCGCAACATTCACGATTGCGATGTCGAGCACGACCATGAACTGGACCATGCAGAGGAGGAGCAGGGCGATCCATTTGCGTCTGTCGGACTGGCTCACGGGGCGTTCCTTCCGTCGTCTCGTTTGTCTCGTCGCAGCACGATAGCGCCTTCACTTGCAAAATGCAACTGCATAGTGCGTACTTGCAAGTATAAACTGCGAGATCTATACTGAAAGGGATGCGGAGAAGCCGTTGAAGGCGTACAACGAGTACTGCCCGATCGCGCACGCGCTCGATCTCGTGGGCGACCGCTGGGCCCTTCTCGTCGTTCGCGAGCTCCATCACGGGCCGCTCCGCTACAGCGATCTCCGCGATCGGCTTCCCCGGTGCAGCACGAACGTCCTCGCGACGCGACTCAAGGATCTCGAGAGCGGCGGCATCGTTGGTCGGAGGCGGCTACCACCGCCCGCCGCCTCGACGGTCTACGAATTGACCGAGATCGGAGCCGGCCTCGGTCCTGTCCTCGCCGCGCTCGCCCACTGGGGTGCCCGCACGCTCGGGCCACCGCCCCCGGACGCGGAGATGGCAGCGGGATGGCTCGAGCGAGTACTGCGCACCGCCGTCGTCGGATACGCTCCCGAAGCCCGCATCTCATTCGAGATCGGGGACGAGCGTGCGTCACTCGATGGTGGCGTGGTCGTCCCGGGCCTGATCGACGATGCCGACGCCATGGTCACCGGCACGCCGGCCGGGTTCTACGCCCTCGTCGTGCTCGGCGACACCTCCGCCGTCGTGATCACAGGCGACAGCGACGCCGTGGCCGGCCTCGGCGGCGCGCTCGATCCTGCTCCCGTCCCCGTCGCGGGCTAGCGCCCGGCTTCGCGTCGCAGAACGTCCCAGGCGAGCTCGAGATCGGCCTCGCCCGTCCGGATGTTGCCGACGACGAGACGGAGGACGAAGCGGCCGTCCAGCCTCGTGTGCGAGAGGAAGATCTCCCCGGCGTCGTTGACCCGGCGCATGATCTCCTCGTTCTCCGCATCGCTACCGACCCTGCGGAAGCACACGAGTGCGAACGGCCTCGGAGCGCAGAGCTCCCACCCGGGCTCTGCGGCGACCCATTCCTCGAAGAGCGCGGCGAGCCGCACGTGCTCGCGGATCGCGGCCTGCAGCCCCTCGCGCCCGAAACACCTCAGCGTGGCCCACAGCTTGAGCGCCCGGAACCGGCGGCCGAGTGGCGACGCGAACTCGCTCAGGCTGACGACGTCCTCGTCGACGCGGAGGTACTCCGGCACGAGGCTGAACGCGCGTCGGAGATCGTCGGGTCGCCTCGAGAAGAACACGGAGCAGTCCATCGGCGTGAAGAGCCACTTGTGCGGGTTGATGCCGATCGAGTCCGCCCGCTCCCAGCCGGTGAAGTACTGCCGCAGCTCGGGACAGACCGCGGCCGAGCCGGCGTATGCGGCGTCAACGTGAAGCCACGTGCCCTCCGCGCCCGCTCGGTCCGCAACGGCGGCAACCGGGTCGACGGCCGTCGAGGACGTCGTCCCCACGGTTGCGACGACGGCGCAGGCGTCGCTCAGGTCGAGTGCATCGGCCCGCATCGCGAACGACGCGTCGACCGGCGTCGACCGGACTTCGAGCTCGAGCAGGCGAGCCGCTTTCGCGGTCGACGAATGCGTGTGTTCCGAGCAGACGACGACCCGACGGTCCGGCATGGCAGCGCGAGCAGCGGCGAGCGCGGTGATGAGGCCTGACGAGGCGGTGTCCTCGATGTGCCCGTGAAGCGCCTCGGGAAGCCCGATCAGCTGTCGCAGCCAGTCGAGCGTCACCTCCTCCAGCTCCTGGAGCGCAGGCGACGAACGCCAGAGGATCCCCACCTGGTTGAGGCCGGCGATCAGCAGCTCCGCGAGGATGCCCGGATCCGCTGCCGACGCCGGAAAGTACGCGAAGTAGCGTGGGCTCTGCCAGTGGGTGAGCCCGGGCATCAGCACTTCGTCGAGATCGCGCAACACCGCCGAGAACGGTTCCGCCCTGTCGGGGGCCGCCGCCGGGAGTGCAGCCTTGATCGCCCCGGGCTCGGCCTGGGAAAGGACAGGGCGCTCGTCGATGGTGTCGAGATAGCGTGCGACCCAGTCGAGAGCGGCCGCACCGTCCTCCCGGAACGTGCTCATCGGAGGCCCTCGGCGATCTCGGCCCAGGGGCGCGTGTTGAGCACCTGCTCCCTCGTCAGCCAGGCACGGCGTGCCTGGCCGATCCCGAGCTCGGCATACGCGAGCGACGCGACCGAGTGTGCGTCGGTCGTGACCGGAATCGGAACGCCCGCCTCTCCGGCGAGTCGGGCATGGACGTCGCGCATGTCCAGACGATCCGGCTGTCCGTTGATCTCGAGGGCGGTTCCGGTCTCGACCGCTCGCTCGATGACTCTTGCGATGTCCAGGTCGGCTCCAGGGCGGCGCGAGATCCGACGCCCCGTCAGATGCCCGATGCAATCGACGTGCGGGTTGTCGATCGCGGCCAGTACCCGCTCTGTCGGGTTCCTGTCGAACGACGTATGGAGGGATGCGACGACCCAGTCCAGCTCGGCGAGGATCTCGTCGTCCAGGTCGACGATGCCCTTCGCGTTGATGTTCGCCTCGACTCCGCGGAGCACTTGGAAAGACTCGAGGCGTGCGTTGACCGCGTCGATCTCATCCCACTGCGCCTCGATCCTTCCCTCGCGAAGGTAGTGGGAATGATCGGTCAGGCAGAGAAACTCGTATCCGCGAGCAGCCGCGGCCCTCGCCATCTCCTCGATCGTCGCCTTGCCGTCGGCCGACCACGTCGAGTGGCAATGCATCTCGCCCCGCAGATCGGAGAGCTCCACGAGCTTCGGTAACCGGCCCGCCCGCGCCGCCTCGAGCTCGCCGTTCGACTCTCGGAGCTCGGGCGGGATGAACGCGTAGCCGAGGAACGCGTACAGCGCTTCCTCGTCGCGGAAGGTCCGCACCTCGCCGGTCTCGACCACGGTGACGCCGTACTCCGAGATCGACAGGCCACGGCGCTGTGCGTCCTCTCGGAGCGCGATGTTGTGGTCCTTCGAGCCCGTGAAATGCTGGAGGAGATCGCCGTAACACTCGGGCGGGACGACCCGGAGGTCGAGCCGCAGGCCGTCCCGATCGATCACCGTCGCCTTCGTATCGCCGTGAGCGACCACCTCGAGAACCCAGGGCAAGGCGACGAAGTGAGCCGTCAGCGCCGCCGGATCGGTCGCTGTCGCGATCACGTCGAGATCCCGGAAGGTCTCCCGGCGACGGCGAGTGCTGCCCGCCTCGGAGACGTCGATCGTCGCGGGATGCGCCCGCAGAGCCTCGACGACCTCCCGGACTACCGGTAACCCCTTCCCGAGCAAGCCCCGTCTCGGCTCCACCGGGCCCTCGCCCTCGGCGAGCGCCTTCAGGATCTTCGCCTCGGTGCCGGCACCCATCCCGGAGAGCGCGCGGATCCTTTGGCCCTCCGCCGCGTCCTTCAGCTCGGAGAGTGTAGTGACGCCGAGCTCGCGCCAGATCCTCGCGGCGGTCTTCGGGCCGAGACCCGGTAGCCGCATGAACGCGGCGACCTCCCCGGGCACCTCGGCACGACGCTTGGCGAGCGCCGCCATGTCTCCGGTCTCAGCCACCTCGACGATCTTCGCCTCGATCGTCTTGCCGATGTCCGGCAGTTCCTTCGCCTTGCCCTCGAGGGCGAGCTCCGCGACGGACGAGGCTGTATCTCTGATCCGTGTGGCGGCTCGCCGATAGGCCGCGACCCGAAACGACTGTTCGCCGAGGATCTCCGAGAGATCGGCGAGCTGATCGAACTGATCGGCCAGATCGGTGTTGCGTGGGAGCACCGAGACCATGCGCCGATCATAAGGGTGCCCCGACGTGCAAGATTGAGCGATGCGCGCGATGGTCTGCCTCCCCACCTACAACGAGCGCGAGAACCTCGAGCCGATGGTGCGCGCACTCGGGGCGCAGCTCGACACGACGCGCGACCGCGTCCTCGTGATCGACGACAACTCTCCCGACGGGACCGGGGCGGCGGCCGATGCGCTCGCCGCGGAGCTGCCCTGGTTGGAGGTGCTCCACCGGCCCTCGAAGGAAGGCCTCGGGCCTGCGTACATCGCCGGGTTCCGGCACGCCATCGCAGCCGGTGCGGAGCTCGTGATCGAGATCGACTGCGACTTCTCACACGACCCCGCTGACGTCCCGCGGCTGATCGCGTCGTGCGAGACAGGGGCCGATGTCACCCTCGGCTCGCGCTGGGTGACCGGCGGCGGCACCGTCAACTGGGGGGCAGGCAGAAAGATGATCTCTCGCGGCGGCAGCTTCTACGCCCGTGTGATCCTCGGCGTGGGAGTCCGCGACCTCACGGGTGGCTTCAAGTGCTTCCGGCGCAAGGTCCTCGAGGCGATCGACCTCGACGCAATCGCCGCCAAGGGATACGGGTTCCAGATCGAGACGACCTACCGGGTGCTCCGGAAGGGATTCTCCGTCGTCGAGATCCCGATCACGTTCGTCGACCGACGGGTCGGCGAGTCGAAGATGGGTGGTTCGATCGTGGTCGAGGCGATGTTGCAGGTTCCGGCTCTCCGGATGCGCGCGCTCCGGGGGCGCCTGTGATCCCGTCCCTCGCGGCCCGGACGCTCTCCCGCCTACACTTCCGTGATGGACGAGGTCACCGATGCGACGTTCGCGACTGACGTTCTCTCGAGCGACGTCCCCGTGATCGTCGAGTTCGGCGCTCCCTGGTGCCGTCCGTGTAAGGCGATCGAGCCGGCACTGACCGAGATCGCGGCGGCGGCCGGAGGGCGGGTGCGCCTCGTCAAGCTCGACATCGACGGCAACCTCGGAACACCGTCGCAGTACGGCATCCTCTCCGTGCCGACGGTGATCCTCTTCGCGGGAGGCGAGGCGCGGGAGACGCTCACCGGGCCACAGAGCAAGAGTCGCTACGAGCGGGCTTTCGCACCGTACCTCGAAGGGTGACGAGCGCCTGGGACGACCTTCTCGTCGGTGACGAGCTCGCGTTCCGGTCGACCGAGCCTGCGCGCGCACCACGGCTCGAGGCGCTTCCGGGAGATCTCGACCCGAGGATCAACGCCTCGCTTGCACGGCTCGGGATAGAACGCGTCTTCGCCCACCAGGGCGAGGTATGGGAGGCTGCCGCTCGCGGCGAGAACGTGCTCGTGACGACGGGAACGGCGTCCGGCAAGTCGCTCGCCTTCAACCTGCCCGTGCTCGACGCGATCGTCCGCGAGCCGACGAGCCGGGCGTTCTATCTGTATCCGACGAAGGCTCTGACGCAGGATCAGGCGCGGGGCATCGCGGGCCTTCGACTACCTGGCGTACGCCCTGCCATCTATGACGGAGATACGGAGCCGGAACGCCGCGGGCAGATCCGGAACGCGGCGAACGTGATCCTGACGAATCCGGACATGCTGCACGTCGGCATCCTGCCGCACCACGACCGTTGGGCCGACGTCCTCCACAACCTGCGCTACGTCGTCATCGACGAGGCACACGTGTACCGCGGCGTCTTCGGGTCTCACGTCGGGAACGTGATCCGGCGCCTGCGTCGGCTCGCGCGCCTGTATGGCGCCGAGCCGCAGTTTCTCCTTGCGTCGGCCACGATCGCAAACGCGTCCGAGCTCGCTCTCGCGCTGACCGGCGTTCCGGCGACGATCGTCGAGACGGACACGTCTGCACGGGCCGCAAGGGATGTCGTCCTCTGGAATCCGGCGCTGCTCGATCCGGAGCTCGGTGTCCGGGCAAGCGCGCTGTCCGAGGCCTCGCTCCTCATGGCCGCGCTCGTCTCCCGCGGCCTGCGCACGATCTGCTTCGCGAAGAGCAGGAAGGCGGCCGAGCTGATTCATCGCTTCACTTCGGACCGGGTCGACACCGCGACCGCTGCGAGGCTGGCCCCCTATCGCGCCGGTTACACGCCGGCTCAGCGTCGCGAGATCGAGCGACGGCTGACGGACGGCGAGCTGCTCGGCGTCGCAGCGACCGACGCGCTCGAGCTCGGCATCGACATCGGCCGGCTCGACTGCGCGATCTCCGTCGGCTTTCCGGGGACGGTCGCCTCGCTCCGGCAGCAGTGGGGTCGCGCGGGACGCCGCGAGCGAGGTCTTGCGGTCATGGTTGCCAGTGAGGATGCGCTCGACCAGTTCTTCATGCGGGAGCCGGAGTCGCTGCTCGAGCGACGCGTCGAGGCGACGCGTCTCGACCACACGAACCCACGAATCCTCGATCCTCACGTCTGCTCGGCTGCCTACGAAGGGCCCGATCGCGGAACGCGACATCGCGACGCTCGGTGCCGAGGCGCTCGAACGAGCGGCCGTCCTGCCCGAGCTCGAGTCGACCCCGCCGGATACGTCTGGACGGGGCGCGACACTCCCGCGGGTCGTTTCTCGCTCCGCTCGGGCGGCCAGCGACTCTTTCACGATCGTCGACGCGTCGACCGGCTCGGTGCTCGGTCTGATCGAGCGCGAGCGCGCCTACTCCTCCGTCCACGAGGGCGCCGTCTATCTCCACCTCGGCGCGCAGTACCTCGTACGGCAACTGGATGGAGTCGCGCGTACGGCGGTCGTCGAGCCCGCGGGAGTGGACTGGTACACCCAGGTCAAGAAGGACACGCAGACGGCGATCGACGAGCCGCTGCGCGTGTCACGCATCGCGGGCGTAGAGCTCGTGTTCGGTCGCGTCTCGGTCACCGAGCAGGTCGTCGCCTATCAGCGAAAGGCGATACGCGACGGCTCGACGCTCGCCGTGATCCCGCTGATCCTGCCCGAGGTCACCTTCCAGACGGAGGCCGTCTGGTTCTCTCCGGACGGAGACCTGCTCGAGGGGCTCGAGGAGATGCCCGTGCTCCTCGGCGCCCTCCACGCGGCTGAGCACGCGCTGATCTCCCTCCTGCCCCTGTGGGCCATGTGCGACCGATGGGACATCGGTGGGTTGTCGACCAATGTTCATTTCCAGACGGGATTGCCGACGGTCTTCGTCTACGACGGCCACGCCGGTGGCGTCGGGATAACCGAGCGCGGTTTCGACTGCTTCGCAGGCTGGGTCGCGGACACAGAACGACTCCTGCGCGGCTGTCCCTGTACCAGCGGATGCCCGTCATGCGTGCAGAGCCCGAAGTGCGGCAATCTGAACGAGATGCTCGACAAGTCCGCCGCCCTGACGATGCTCGAGAGGATGAACGCTGCCTGAGCGATCGCCTGTCGATTTCGGCGGGCTCCGTTCGTCGTCATGGTGCAATCGCAATCGAAGCAAGGGAGGGACGATGGAGTATCTGGCACTCGTGTACGGCGATCCTGCCGCGTGGGAGGAGATGTCCGAGGCCGACAGGGCCACAGCGTACGAGGGCTATATGGCCGTCGCGCGCGACGCCGAGGCAGCAGGCGTTCTCGTAGACGCGAGCGAGCTCGAGTCCACGACGGCGGCCACGAGCGTTCGTGTGCGGAACGGCGAGGCAATCGTCACCGACGGTCCGTACGCGGAGGCGAAGGAGGCGCTCGGCGGGTACTACCTGTTCTCGTGCGCGTCCGAGAAGGAGGCAATCGCCTGGGCGGCGAAGATCCCGGCCGCCTGGCACGGAGGTGCGATCGAGATCCGGCCCGTTCACGTCGAGGACGAGGAGGCAGCATGAAGTACGCGATGCTCGTCTACGGCGACCAGTCGGCCTGGGACAAGCTCTCCGAGGAGGAGGCTGCTCGCCTCCGGTCCGAGTCGATGCCTCGCTGGATCACGCTCTTCGAGGAGATGGGCAAGGCCGACCCGAACGTGACCGGCAAGGAGCTGCGCAGCCGCGTCGGAGGCGAAGGTCGTTCGGGTCGTCGACGGACAGACGGTCGTCACCGACGGCCCCTTCGCCGCGACGAAGGAGCAGCTCGGCGGCATCTTCGTGACCGAGCTTCCCGACCTCGACGAGGCGATTCGGCTCGCAGCGCTCGTTCCCGCCGCCGAGCAGGGCACCCTCGAGATCCGGCCGCTCGCCAGCCGGTGAACGACGGGCTCGCTGCGGTCTATGCCGACGAATGGCCGCAGTGCGTCGCCATCCTGACCCGCGTCCTCGGCGATCTCGAGCGTGCCGAGGACGCGGTGCAGGATGCGTTCGCAATCGCACTCGAGCGATGGCCGCGCACCGGAGTGCCGGACAACCCGGGCGCGTGGATCGTGACCACCGCCCGCAATCGGGCGATCGACCGGATCCGCCGTGACAACGTCCTCGCCGACAAGACTGCTCTGCTTGCGCGGCTCGAGGCTCTCCCCTCGGACGCTGACGAGGTGAGCGCCCTACCCGACGAGCGGCTCGCGCTTCTCTTCACGTGCTGTCATCCGGCGCTCGCCGTCGACGTGCAGATCGCACTCACGCTCCGCGAGGTCGGCGGCCTGACAACGCCCGAGATCGCGTCCGCGTTTCTCGTTCCAGAGCAGGCGATGGCTCAGCGACTCGTGCGTGCGAAGCGCAAGATCCGCACCGCGGGGATCCCGTTCCGCGTTCCGGCCGACTCGATGTTGCCGGACCGGCTCAACGCGGCGCTCCGCGTGATCTACCTGGTCTTCAACGAGGGCTATGCCTCGAGCTCGAGTGGGACGCTCGTCCGCCGGGACCTCTGTGACGAGGCGATCAGGCTCGCGAAGCTCCTGTGCGTGCTGATGCCGGACGAGCCCGAGGCGTACGGGCTTCTGGCGCTGATGCTGCTGCAGGACTCGCGTCGTGACGCACGGGTCTCGCCGGAGGGTGAGCTCGTGTTGCTCGCCGACCAGGATCGGTCGCTCTGGGACATCCGAGCGATCGAGGAGGGGCTGCGGGTGCTCGAGCGAGCCGAGGCACAGCGTCGACCCGGCCCCTACCAGCTCCAAGCGGCGATCGCCGCGGGGCATGCGCAGGGCTCTGACGCGGCCAGCCTCGAGGCTGCGTACGAGGCCCTGCTGCGGCTCGACGGCTCGCCCGTGGCTCGACTCAACCACGCGATTGCCGTCGCCCTCGCGGGCGACGTCGGGCGGGGCCTCGGGCTGATCGAGGCCATCCCCGGGCTCGACGGGTACCGTCACTATCACTCCGCGCGCGCCGATCTCCTCCGCCGGCTCGGGCGCCATCACGAGGCACGCGACGCCTACCGGCGGGCATTGGAGCTGACGGACGGCGGGCCGGAGCGACGATTCCTCGAGGGCCGGCTCGGCGAGCTGGCATCGGGCGCGCCACAATGACGGCATGCGGATCTCCGCCAAGGTCGACTACGCATTGCGTGCCTCAATCGAGCTCGCGGTCGTCTTCCCCGCACAGATGAAAGGCGAGCGACTCGCAGCGGCGCAGTCGATTCCGCACAAGTTCCTCGAGAACATCCTCGCCGACTTGCGAAACGGCGGCCTCGTCGTGAGTCAGCGGGGCGCCGAGGGCGGCTACCGTCTCGCCCGGGCGCCTGAGGAGATCACCGTTGCGGACGTGATTCGGGTGGTAGAGGGGCCGATCGCGAGCGTCCGCGGTGAGCGGCCCGATGAGATCGTGTACGACGGTGCCGCGGCGCCGCTGCGGGACGTCTGGCTCGAGCTCCGCACGGCGATGCGCGGCGTGCTCGAGCAGACGACGCTCACCGATCTCGTCGCGCGTGGCGCGGCTCCGGCAACCCCGTCCGGGCAGCCAACCGCATAGGCCCTACGGCTCGCGTCCGGCCGTCTCAGCAAAGGCGCGTTCTCGGTGCGCCACAACCCAGACGATCTGTCCCCGCGCCAGCTCGAGCTCCTCGAGCCGGTCCCTCGTCAACTGCACGAGCAACGGATCCCCGCCCGCGGAGACGAGCTCGACCCGCGCGTCGAACCCGTAGCGGGTGATCCGCTCGATCTGCGCCTCGACTCCGTCGGGAACTGGATCCGAGCTCACGTCCAGATCGTGCGGGCGCACCCAACGATCGCCGAGCCGGTTTGCCTCGCCCACGAACTGCATCACGAACTCTGTTGCCGGCTCGTCGTAGAGCTGCGTCGGATCCCCGACCTGCTCGATCCGCCCCTCGACTCATCACGGCGATCTGGCTCGCCACCTCCATCGCCTCGGCCTGGTCGTGCGTGACGAAGATGGTGGTCACGTGCACCTCCTCGTGAAACTGCCGCAACCAGTCGCGCAACTCGGCCCGGACTCGGGCGTCGAGCGCTCCGAACGGCTCGTCCAGGAGCAGCACCTCGGGCTCGGGAGCGAGAGCGCGGGCGAGGGCCATCCGCTGGCGCTGACCGCCCGAAAGTTGCGCCGGGTAGCGATGGCCGAATGCCTCGAGCTGGACGAGCTTCAGCAACTGGTCGACCCTGTCCCTGATCTCGGCCTTCGGGCGCTTGCGAACCTTCAGGCCAAAGGCAATGTTGTCCCTGACGGTCATGTGCTTGAACGCCGCATAGTGCTGGAAGACGAAGCCGACATCCCGGTCCTGGGGCCGGACGTCCGTGGCGTACTCGCCCGCGATCAGGATCTCGCCGTTGTCGGCGAACTCGAGACCGGCGATGATCCGGAGGAGCGTCGACTTGCCCGAGCCGCTCGGCCCGAGCAGGGCAGTCAGCGAGCCGCCTTCGACGTCGAGCGAGACATCGTCGAGCGCCGTGAAGTCGCCGAAGCACTTCGAGATGTTACGGACGAGAATGGACACTACACCGTTCCTTCCCTGGGCTTGATGAGGGTCAGTGCGATCAGCACTGCGATTGCGATCAGCGCGAGCACGATGGCGATCGCGTAGGCGCCTGCGAGGTCGAAGGTGTCATAGCGCTCCTCGACCCGGAGGGTTGCCGTCTCGGTCTGCCCGCGGATGCGACCCGAGACGACGGCGACGGCACCGTACTCACCGAGGCAGCGCGCCGTCGTCAGGATCACTCCGTAGATCACAGCCCAGCGGATCGACGGGAGCGTAATTCGGAAGAAGGTCTGCCAGCCGTTCGCGCCGAGCGTCCAGGCGGCCTGTTCCTGCTCGTCCCCGATCTCCCGCAGGGTCGGGACGACCTCGCGGGCGACGAACGGGAGCGAGACGAAGATGGTGGCGAGGATCATCGCCGGCAACGCAAACAGCACCTGGATGTCGTGTCGCTCGAAGAAGCCTCCGAACCAGCCCGTGCGGCCGTAGAGGAGGAAAAGGGAGAGGCCGACGACGACGGGCGAGAGCGCGAGCGGAAGATCGATGAAGGCGTTCAGGAGGCCCTTCCCCGGGAAGCGCTTGCGCACGATCGCGAGGGCGCAGATGACCCCGAAGACGGTGTTGAGCGGCACCGTAATGACGGTGATGCCCAACGTCAGCTCGAACGCATGGATCGTATCGGGGGCCGACAGCGCCTCCCACGCAGCAGAGAAGCCGTCCTCGAACGTGCGGTAGAAGACGATCCCGAGCGGCGCAACGAGGACTGCGGTCAGGTAGAGAAGTGCGACGAATCGCAGCGCGTACCTACGCACGATCGTGCCTCGTCGCAAAGTGGCGAACGGCACCGACGCATCAAGAGAATGGCGAATGAGATCACGAGCAGGACGACCGCCACTGCCGCCGCGCCGGCGGGATTACCGCTCTCGATCTGCCCGAGGATGAACACGGACGAGACCTCGGTCTTGTACGGCAGGTTGCCGGAGATGATCACGAGCGAGCCGATCTCGCCCACCGCCTTCGCGAATGCGAGCGCGAAGCCGGAGAGGATTCCGGGCAGGACGTTCGGGAAGATGACGCGACGGAAGATCGTCAGCTCGGAGGCGCCGAGCGAGCGTGCCGCGTCCTCCGTCTCCTGGTCGAGCTCGGTCAGCACCGGCTGCACCGTGCGCACGACGAACGGGAGCGTGACGAACATCAGCGCTGCGACGATCGCAACGCGTGTGAAGGCGATGTCGATCCCGATAGGGGAGCCTGGGCCGTAAAGGGCCAGCAAGGTCAAACCGGCGACGATCGTCGGCAGCGCGAACGGCAGGTCGATGATCGAATTGATCACCGACTTGCCGCGGAAGTCGTCCCGCACGAGCACCCACGCAGTCACGGTGCCCAGCACGGCGTTCAGGACGGCGACGAAGAGCGCCGCACCGACCGTCAGCCTCAGGGCAGCAACCGACTGCGGGCTCGTGATGGCGTCCCAGAACGCCTGCCGGCCGTCGCTGCGCGCTGTCCAGACGAGCGCCGCGATGGGAAGCATCACGATCAGGGTCAGGTAGAGCGTGATGACGCCGAGGGAGAGGGCGGTCGAGGCCCTCTCCCTCCGAGCTCGAGCCGGGCGGCCGGCGGCCGCCACGGCGAAGGCGCTAGCCAGTGGGGCCTCCGATCGCCTTCTCGATGTCGACCATGATGCCGCCGTTCGGGTCGAACCACCTCTTGTTCGCCGCCGCCCAGCTGCCGCCGAAGATCTTGTCGCCGATCCGGTAGAGGGTCGGGCGGCCGGGGTACTGTTTCCTGACCTCCTTGGCAACCTGCCTGTTGACAGGCCGGAACCCGTACTGGGCGAAGATCCGCTGCGCCGCCACGGATTTGGTGAAGCGAATGAACTGGGTCGCCTTCTCCTTGTTCTCGCTGTTCTTCAGGACCGCGATCGGCGCCTCGATCACCATCGTCTGCTTCGGGATGTAGAACGGGAACGGATCGCCGTTCTTACGAGCTAGCAGTGCCTCGTTCTCGTACGCCAGCAGGACGTCACCCTTGCCGGCCTGGAACGCGTTCGTCGCGTCCCGACCCGACGTCCCCTGCACGACGACGTGCTTGAACAGCTCGAGCACGTAGGCGCGGGCCTGTTTGTCGGTCTTACCGAGCTTCCTCTGTGCGCCGTACGCGGCCAGGATGTTCCACTTCGCCGCACCCGAGGTGAACGGGTTGGCCGTGACGACCTCGACGCCCGGCTTGATCAGGTCATTCCAGCTCTTGATCTTCTTCGGGTTCCCGTCGCGGAGGCCGAAGACGACGAGCGAGTTGGTGACGATGCCCTTGTACGACTGCTTGTCCCACTTCCGATCGATCAGCCCGGCGGCGACGATCTGGTCGACGTCCAGGCCGGTGGAGAGTTGAACGATGTCGGTCTTCAGCCCCGCAACGACCGCGCGGGCCTGGGAGCCTGACGCTCCGTACGACTGCGCGAAGCCGACGTCCTTCCCGTCAGGTGTCTTCTGCCATTCCTTGATGATCGCTCCGAGCGCCTCGGCGGGGACGGCGTACCCGACGAGCCCGAGCCTGGTGTCCGTCGTCCTTGCCCACGCCGCCGAAGCGGCTGGTAACGACAACGACGACAACGACGACGAGTGCGGTAAGCGTGCGGCGCATCTGAGTGAATATCTCCTTTCCTGTCATTTCCTACCGAAATGATAGGTATTTGAAGAGATAATGCCTGTTATTAGATTCTTGTCAAGCCCGTACCGGTGCTCGAGACCACGTTCACCTCCGGCAGGCTCCCACGAGGGCCTCAGAATCGTCAGAATGAGGCGTGATGGAGCACACCGCAAGCGGGGGCACGCTCATCCTGGGAGGCGGCTTTGCCGGCGCCTACGTCGCACGCCTGCTCGGGAAGAGCGGCTCGACGATCCTCTCGCCGCAGAACTCGATGCTCTACACCCCGCTCCTCCCCGAGGCGGCCTCGGGAACGCTCGAGCCACGCCACGTCGTCGTGCCGCTGCGGCAGATGTGCCCCCACGCGGACGTCGTGATCGGACGCGCGACCGGTCTCGACGCCGATGCGCGCGTCGTCAGAGCCGACACGCTCGCAGGCCCGACGGAGATCTCCTACGAGCGGCTCGTCGTCGCGCTCGGGGCTGTGACGCGGATCTTCCCCGTTCCGGGGCTCGTCGAGCATGGCCGGGGCTTCAAGGACCTGGCCGATGCGATCGCCCTGCGGAACCATGCGCTGCAGCGCCTCGATGCTGCCTCCGCCGGTGGGCCGCCTTCCGAGCTCGGATTCGTCTTCGTCGGGGCGGGATATGCCGGTGTCGAGGCGCTCGCCGAGCTCCACGACCTCGTCCAGGCTGCGCTGCGGTACTACCCGACGCTCGCCGACGCGCCCCAGCGGTGGGTGCTCGTCGACGCCGCGCAGACCATCCTCGCGGACGTGCCGCGGCGGCTCGGGGTCTACGCCGCACGGCAGCTGAAGAAGCGAGGAATCGAGATCCACGTCGGAGAGATGCTCTCGTCATACGACGGCGAGACAGCCGTTCTCTCCGGAGGGGCCACCGTTCCGGCGCGAACGCTCGTGTGGACGGCGGGTGTCAAGGCATCGCCGCTCCTTGGCTCGTTCGGGCTCCCCCTCGACGAGCGCGGCGCGCGTGCGCGTCGACGCCACGCTACGCGTCGAGGGTCGCGACGACGTCTGGGCGCTCGGTGACTGTGCGGCCGTCCCGAACGCGAAGACCCCCGGCCGAATGGATCCGCCGACGTGCCAGCACGCGCTGCGCCAGGCGCGGTGCCTGGCGGGGAATCTCACCGGAACCCCCGAGCCCTATGGCTACCGCATGCTCGGACAGGTCGCGACGCTCGGCCGGTTCAAGGGGATCGCGGACGTGCTCGGGATCCATCTCTCGGGCTTCCCCGGCTGGTTCGTTGCGCGCAGCTACCACCTCTACGCGCTTCCTCTGTTGAGCCGGAAGCTTCGCGTCGTCACCGACTGGACGACGGCGCTGTTCTTCCGTCGTGACATCGCCGAGCTCTCGAGCCTCGGTCATCCGGAAGGATTCGAGGAATGATCGACCTCGCACCGCTCTTCGACCTGCGACTGCGCACGCCTCGGCTCGAGCTCCGCCTCGGGACGCCCGCCGAGATCGACGAGCTCGCGGCACTCGCGATGCGGGGGATCCACCCGCCTGAGGAGATGCCGTTCGGCGTTGCCTGGAGCGATCGGATTTCTGACCCGGCTTTTCAGGAAGAGTTCAGGGCCTACCACGAGCAGAAGCTCACCGACTGGAGCCCCGACGCATGGGGGACCGACTTTCTCGTCTGGGAGAGCTCGAGGCTTGCGGGAGCGATGGGCATCTCCGGGACGGGCTTCGCGGACAGCCGTACCGTCGAGACCGGCTCGTGGCTCGGCGCAGCGTTCCAGGGACGCGGAATCGGCACCGAGATGCGGGCAGCTGTCCTCGAGCTCGCGTTTCGCGGTCTCGGTGCCGTTGCCGCGACGAGCGGGTTCCTCGAGGGAAATGGCCCCTCCGCCCGGGTCTCCGAGAAGCTCGGCTACCGCGAGAGCGGCATCAGCGAGATCAGCCCGCGTGGCGTGCCCGTGCCGCATCACGACCTGCGGCTCGATCGCGCCGACTGGGCGCCGCCCGTGCCGGTCGAGATCACCGGGCTCGAACGGGCCCTCCCGCTCTTCGGCGCCGACTTAGCCGAGCGACCGCAAAGCGGCACCGAGCGACTGGCGCAGCGCGAGCACGGGCGCGAACAGGTCGCCGTCACGCGCCACCCGGGCACGCACCTCGTCGAGGTTGAACGCGGCCGGATCGAGGCCCGGGCGGACCTCATCCCACCGAAGCGGTGTCGACACAGGCGCTCCGGGGCGGGGCCGCACCGAGTAGACCGTGGCCGTCGTCCTTCCTGGCCCGTTCTGGTTCGCGTCGACGAGCACGCCGCGGCGCTTGCTCTTCGTCCATTCGGTCGTCACGAGTCCCGGGTGGGCGCGGGCGAGTGCCCCGGCGACGATCCCCGCGAACGATCGTGTCTCGTCGTATCCGTGACGGCGGGCGAGCGGGACGAGCACGTGGATCCCGCGCGAGCCACTCGTCTTCGCGAAGCTCTCGAGCCCGACGAGGTCGAGGATCTGCTTCACGAGAAGCGCGACCTCGATCACCTCGGGGAACCCGACGTCGTCGGAGGGATCGAGGTCGAAGATGACCCAGTCCGGCCGGGCCGGCAGGTCCGCGCGCGACGTCCACGCGTTCATGTCGATGCAGCCCATGTTGACCATCCAGAGAAGAGCGAGCTCGTCGTTCACGAGCGGGTAGTCGATCACGCGCTTCTCGCCGTCTCGGGTCGAGGCCGGAAACGGTGCACGCCGGATCCAGTCGGGCATGTGGGACGGCGCATCCTTCTGGAAGAAGTGCTTGCCCTGCCAGCCGTCGGGGTATCGCTTCATCGTGAACGGCCGGTCTCGCAGGTGCGGAACGAGAACCGGTGCGATATCGCGATAGAACGCGAGCAGATCTCCCTTGCCGATGCCCTCGTCCGGCCAGAACGGCTTCTCGAGGTTCGAGAGCTTGAGCCTGCGCGAGCCGCGCACGACCTCGGTCGCCATGGGAACACGCTCTGCCACGATCTCCTCCGCGGGCTTGTCGTCGCGCAGCCCGAGGTATACAGGCGCACGGAGCCTGCCGTCCTTCGTCCACTCGGCGAACTCGACCTCGGCAACGAGCGACGGCTCGACCCACGTGACGTCGTCTCGTCGCACTCTGGGGATCCGCGGTGCGTCGACGAAGGGCGCATCGGGACGGGCGAGAGGGGCGAGCACGCCTTCGAGCCGATCGAGCTCCGCGTCGGTCAGCCCGGTACCGACGTTGCCCGCGTAGACGAGCCCACGCGCGCACGTGGACGCCGAGGACGAGGGAGCCGATCCCGTTGCTGCGCCGACCCTTCCCGCGCGTGTAGCCGGCTATCACGAGCTCCTGCCTGTGCTTCAGCTTCAGCTTTCGCCAGTCGGGCGAGCGACGGCCCGGTTGGTAGCGAGACGCGCGCTTCTTCGCAACGACCCCCTCGAGCCCGTGCTCCTTCGCCGCGGCTTCGAGGGCGGCGCCGTCGTCGAACGACGGGGAGACGAGCACCCCGGGAATGCTCACGTCGACAAGGTTCTCGAGAATCGCCCGCCGCTCGTCGTAGGGTCGGTCGACAACAGGCTCTCCGTCCCGCTCGAGCACGTCGAACGCGACAAACACGAGCGTGCCTTCGCCCCGCTGCAGCAATCCGAAGCCGGACGTGCCCGAGTCGTCGAGCGCGCAGACCTCGCCGTCGATCACCGCAGCGGGAGACCGGACCGCGCGCGCAAGAGCCTTCGCGGCGGGCGCGAAGCGCCCGGTGAGGTCGTTGCCGTTGCGGCTCCGCAGCGTCACCTCCCCACCCTCGACGACGGCGATAGCGCGGAAACCGTCCCACTTCGGCTCGAACCCCCACTCCTCCCCCTGCGGAAGCGTCTCGGTCGCCGCGGCCAGCATCGGCGCGTACGACGGCGCTCGACGCTCGACGTCCTTCCGCAGGAGAAGCCAGTTGCGGGCGTCGCCGTCGAGCTGGGCCGGGACGAGCGTCCAGACGCCTGCGAGACGCTCGCCGTGCAGACGCACGGTGAGCCCCCCGTCCTTCTTCTCCTCGACGAGCTCGTAGGTTCCCCGATCCCAGATCTCGACCGTCCCGGCGCCGTATTGACCGGCCGGTATCTCTCCCTCGAAGTCGGCGTACGCGAGCGGGTGGTCCTCGACGTGCACTGCGAGGTGTCGCTCGGAGGCGGTCGTGGGCATCCCCTTCGGAACAGCCCAACTCGCGAGCACGCCGTCGCGCTCGAGCCGGAGGTCGTAGTGGAGCCTCCGGGCTGCGTGCCGCTGGACGACGAACCGCGGCCCGCTCGCCGGTGCGCCATCCCCGAACGGCTCGGGCGTGCTCCCGGGATTGCGCTTCCGTCGATAGTCCTCGAGTGGCACGAAACGCATCATCGCGGAAACGGCCGGGGCTTAACATCTCCTACACACATCGGGTGTTTTCCCTGCAAAAGCTGCGATTCGCGGCAGGGGATAAGCCTGTGGATAATGTGGAGAAGAGTCGCCTCAGGCGAAAACGCCCATCGCCCTGAACTTCGCGCGCCGGGCGCGTCGCAGGTCGTCGGGCGCGATGCCGTCGAGCTCGTGCAGGTGGGAGACGATCGACTCCTGCAACAGCGTTGCGGCGGCGTCGGCGTCGATCTGGGCGCCGCCGACCGGCTCGGGCACGATTCCCTCGATCACGCCGAGGTCGAGGCAGTGGGCGGCGTCGAGGCGGAACGCCGAGGCGGCCTTCTTCGCCTGCGACGCATCCCGCCAGAGGATCGCAGCGCAGCCCTCAGGCGAGATCACCGAGTAGATCGCATTCTCCTGCATGAGGACGCGATCCGCGACGGCGATCGCGATCGCTCCCCCGGATCCGCCCTCACCGATAACGACCGAGACCGTCGGGATGCCGAGGCGGGCCATGACCGCCTGCGAACGCGCAATCGCGCCGCCCTGGCCGTGCTGCTCGGCGGCGACGCCGGGGAAGGCGCCGGGGGTGTCCACGAGCGTGATCAGCGGGAACCCGTGCCTGTCGGCGAGCTCCATCACGCGGATCGCCTTGCGGTACCCCTCCGGATAGGCCATCCCGAAGTTGCGGGTCGTCCGCTCCTTGAGGTCGCGACCCTTCTGATGGCCGAGAAGCGCCACCGTGCGGCCCTCGAGCTTCCCGAGGCCCGCGACGATCGCGTGGTCGTCCATCCGTCCGCGATCGCCGTGCAGCTCGAAGAAGTCGTCGAGGATCCGCTCGACATAGTCGAGGGTGTACGGCCGCTCCTGGTGGCGTGCGAGCTCGACGCGCTTCCAGATCTCCTCGTCCGTGGTGTCGTCCTTGAGTCGCTCCAGCTGCCGTTGCAGGCGCTCGAGCTCGGCCGAGAGCTTGGTGCCCCGCAGGAGCTTGACTCCACTCAGCTTCGCGAGGCGATCGCGGAGGCCGAGCTCCGCGTCGGTCGTCACGGCTTGCTCCCGAAGAGACGCAGGAGCTGGGCGAGCACGGGTCGAAGCTCGCCCCGCGGGACGATCCGGTCGATATGGCCGAACCGGAGGTTCGACTCGGCGAGGCCGAAGTCGTCGGGCAGCTTCTCACGTGTCGTCTGCGCGACGACGCGCGGGCCGGCGAAGGACATCAGGGCACCCGGCTCGGCGACCAGCACGTCACCGAGTGAGGCGAAGCTCGCGAGGAGCCCACCCGTCGTCGGGTGAGCGAGAACCGACAGCATCACACCACCCGCCTCGTGGAGGTCCTCGAGCGCGCAGATCGTCTTCGGCAGCTGCATCAGGGCCAGGATTCCCTCCTGCATGCGCGCTCCGCCCGAGGACGACACCGAAACGAGCGGAAGGCCGTCCGCGGCGGCGTGGTCGCAAGCACGGGCGAACTTCTCTCCGACGACGCTCCCCATCGAACCGCCCATGAAGGAGAAGTCCATCACCGCGAGACGGCACGGGAGCAGCTCGATCCGGGCCGTCCCCGTGATCATCGCATCGCCGAGACCTGTTGCCACCTCGGCCTCGGCAAGGCGCTCCGTGTAGGGCCGGAGGTCGAAGAACTCCAACGGGTCACCCGAGCGGAGTGCGGACTCGTCCTCCTCGAAACTGTTCGGGTCTACGAGCTGCCTGATTCGCTCGAGACCCCGCACGGGGAAGTGGTGCCCGCAGTGCGGGCACACACGGAGGGTGGCCTCGAGCTCGTCATCGCGGTAGTGCGATCCACAACCGGGACAGGTGTTCGGGTGCTTCTTCGCCGCCCCGTCGTCGAGAGTGGCCTGCTTGTGCTCGATCGAGACATCGATCTTGTCGGTGGCGGACATCTGCGCCATCTTAGACCCGCTGTCGACCCCGACGGTTACAGGCCGGCCGCCGCGACGAGTCGGAGGAGGACGGCGGGATCCGCAGTGTCACGCAATCCGGTCAGGCCGAACCCGGCCACGGTGCACCGCCCGGCGAGATCGCGAAGGGCCTCCTCCGCGGCCGCGAGGGTCGGACCGCCCGGCTCGGGCATGAACACGTCGAGCTCGCCCGGCTCCAGGACGTCGCAGTCGAACGCCACATAGACCCGGTCGCAGCCGGCGAGCGCGCGGTCGAGATCGTCGTCTATCCCCGTTGCAGCCATGTACTCGAGCTCTGGCGCATCGAGGCTGCGCGCTCCGACGAGCGCGACGTCGCCCGGCGTCACGGCTCCCGCGTCGATCGCCATGCGGAGAGGCATCCCCCACTCGTTGCCGGAGGGAGAGGTTTCCGGCGTGTTCAGGTCGCCGTGGGCGTCGAACCAGACGACCGCGAGACGGTCGGCCCGGGCCGGCAAGACCGCGGATCGCTCCGACATGGGCACAGCAGCAGCCTCCGAGGACGAGCGGGCGGGCTGGCAGGTTGCGCATCTGCGCCTCGACCTGGGCGTCGAGTGTCTCCTCGTCGATCACGGCGGCCTCCGGGTAGGGAAGCTCGAGAGACGCCGCTGCAGCCATCGAGTCGCCTCCGACACCGAAGGCGCGTGGAACGCGCACGAGCCCTGCCGCATACTCGCGGCCGCAGCTGTGACACTGGTACTCGCCGTCGAAGGCGACTGCCGTCAGCGTGCGGCAGTCAGGGCAGCGGGCGCGAAGGGTGCTCATGCGTCACTCACCGGCGCGGAGCTCCTTCTGCCAGACGTCGGCGCGCCAGAGCTCGCGCATGCCGGCGCGCTCGTAGAGACGCGTCGCTCCCGTCGGGTTCTCGCTGTCGACGCCGAGCGCAGCCGTCGACTCACCACGCCTGGCGAAGCGCCTGAAGCTCTCGTGGAGGAGCGCCAGCCCGAGGCCCCGCCGACGCCAGGCCGGCCGGACCCCGAGCGTGCCGATCCAGCCCCAGTCACCCATGCGCTTGTCGTAGTTGAGGGAGAATCCCGCGACCTCCTCTCCGTCCCAGATCGCCACGAACAGCTCCGGATCGAACCGCGTCCAACCTATGACCTTCTCGCTCCAGACGGAATAGTCGCGCGGCCGGTGACCCCACTCCTCCACGAACGCCTCCTCGTGCGCCGCGTGAACGGCGGGTCCGTGGATGTCCGCTACGAACGGGCGAAACTCGAGGCCGGCCGGCAACGACGGCGCCGGCTCGTCTCCGAGGAGCGGCCGCACCATCCGGAAGAACGAGCGTACGCGCCGATACCCCTTCGCCGCGAACAGCGTGGGCGCGCCGGGATCGCCGACGAGATGCGCAGTCTCGAGGTAGACGCGCTCACCGGGCGCGAGGCCCGGCTCGAGCTCACGCGCCCTCGCCTCGATCGCCTCGAGCAGCGCCCCGCCGACGCCATGGCCGGTGTGACCGGGGTGGACGTATCCGTCGGTGATGATGCGTCCCTCGCGGATCTCCGAGAGATGCGCGACGCCGGCGACGGCACCTCCGTCGACCGCGAGCCAGGCGTCGCGATCGAGGTCGATGCCCTCCCACTCCTCACGCAGCTCCAGTTCGGTCCAGTCCGTCGCGCCGTAGACGGACATGTCCGCGGCCTGCATGAGGGCCAGAACGGCGGCGAAGTCCGATATCGGATCTGGGCGGCGGATCTCCACGGCGGCGAAGTGTACGCCGTCACCTATGCTCGCGATGAACGATGACCGTGCAGCTGAGGACGATGACGCAGGCGGACTGGCCGGCCGTCGCCGAGATCTGGGCCGAGGGCATCGCGACCGGTAACGCGACGTTCGAGACCGAGCCACCCTCGTGGAGCGTGTTCGACGCAACGCGGCGGCCCGAGGGCCGGTTCGTCGTGGAGGAGGACGGAGTCGTCGTCGGCTGGGCCGCGCTCTCGCCCGCGTCGTCGAGGCCGTGCTACGCGGGCGTCGCGGAGAACAGCGTCTACGTGGCGTCGATCCGCGCGAGGACGCGGCCTCGGCGGCCGACTGATGGAGGCGCTCGTCGACTCTGCCCGGGAGGCGGGGATCTGGACGATCCAGACGAGCATCTTCCCGACGAACGCCGCCAGCGTCGCGCTGCACGAGCGCGCAGGGTTCCGGGTGGTCGGCCGCAGGGAGCGGATCGCCGAGCTCGGCGGCGTCTGGAGGGACACGCTCTTCCTCGAGCTCCGGCTGCCCTGACTCCGTAACCGGGCGAGCGAGAAACGTGCCCGGCTAGCTCTCGTCGTGCCAGCGGCGGAAGACGAGACAGGCGTTGTGCCCGCCGAAGCCGAACGAGTTCGAGACGCCGATCTCGACCTGCTCGTGTCGCGCCTCGTTCGGAATGAAGTCGAGATCGCACGTCGGGTCGGGCGTCGTCTGGTTGATCGTCGGCGGGAGGATGCCGCGCTCGAGGGCGAGGATCGTGAAGATCGCCTCGATCGCTCCGGCGGCACCGAGGCAGTGTCCCGTCGCACCCTTCGTGGAGGAGATCGGCGTCCGGTACGCCTTGTCCTCGCCAAGGGCGATCTTCAGGACGCGCGTCTCGCCGGAGTCGCCCGACGGCGTCGACGTTCCGTGAGCGTTCACGTACCCGACCTCCTCGGCCTCGATCCCTGCATCTGCGAACGCCATCGTGAGGGCACGCGCCGGGTTCTCGCCAGACGGGTCGGGGTCAGAGACGTGATTCGCGTCGGACGAGACGCCGTAGCCGAGCAGCTCCGCGTAGATCTTCGCGCCCCTCGCCTTCGCGTGCTCGAGCTCCTCGATGACGACCATTCCGGCCGCCTCACCCATGACGAAACCGTCGCGCTCGCCGTCGAAGGGCCGCGAGCCGCGCTCGGGGTCGTCGTTCCGACGCGAGATCGCCCGCATCGCGGCGAACCCCGCAATACTCACCCGCGTCACCGGCGCCTCGGTGCCGCCGCAAATCATCACGTCGGCACGACCGAGACGAATCGCGTCCATGCCGTCGCCGATCGCCATGTTCGATGCGGCGCAGGCCGTGCACTGGGAGAGCAGCGGGCCGCGGGTTCCGAGCTCGATCGACACCCATCCCGCCGCAAGGTTCGGGATGATCTGAACGATCGAAAAGGGGTTGACGCGATCCGGCCCCCTCTCGTTCAACTGGTTGACACACGTCTCGAAGGACTTCAGGCCGCCGATCCCGGTCGCAACAGCGGCGCCGACCCGCTCCGCGATGGGCGCGATCACGAGGCCGGAGTCGGCCTCGGCCTGACGGGCGGCGACGAGGGCCAGATGCGTGAACCGGTCCATCCGACGGGTCGCCTTGTAGTCGATGTAGTCCGTGATCTCGAGATCGCGTACCTCGCACGCGAAATGGACGGAATACTCACTCGAGTCGAACTGCGTGATCGGGCCGGCGCCCGAGCGGCCCGCGATCAGCCCTGCCCAGGTGTCCTCGACCGAGTTACCGAGGGAGCTGACCGCACCGATCCCGGTGACGACGACCCTCCGCTTTCCGTTGCTCGCATCCACGGGAAAGCAGGCTACATGCCGAGGCCGCCGTCAACGAGCAACACGTCGCCCGTGACGAACGAGGCCTGGTCGGAGCAGAGGAACCGAACGGCGCCGGCAACGTCGGCAGGGTCACCGAGTCGGCCGAGCGGGGTCTGTTGCAACATCGCCTCCGTCGCCTCCTCCGGAAGCACCTCGGTGAGCTGGGTCGTGACGTAGCCGGGCGCAACAACGTTGGCGCGAACGTTGCGGCTACCGAGCTCGCGGGCGAGCGACTTCGTGAAGCCGATGATCCCTGCCTTCGAGGCGGCGTAGTTCGTCTGACCCCAGTTTCCGTGAACCCCGACGATCGACGAGATGTTGACGATCGATCCGGCGCGCTTCTTCATCATCGGCCGCGCCACCGCCCGGCAGGTATAGAAGACCGAGGAGAGATTCGTCTCGATCACCTCGTGCCAGTCGGCATCGCTCATGCGGGCGAGCAGGCCGTCCCTGAGTGAGCCCCGCGTTGTTGACGAGAATGTCGACGTCTCCGGCGGCTTCGACAAGCGCGCGCGCGGACTCGGGATCCGAGACGTCGGCCTGCACCGGGCGCCCGCCGATCGCGTGCGCAAGCTCCTCTGCCTCGTCCTTGCCCGTGCGGTAGCCGACGATGACCGTCGCCCCCGCGGCGGCGAGCTCCTCGGCGATGGCACGCCCGATCCCCCGCGAGGCGCCCGTAACGAGCGCGGACTTCCCCTCGAGGGAGCAGAAGTCGCTCATCCGGCCAGAGCCTCGCGAGCCTTTTCGAGGCTGGCGATGTCGTTGACCGAGAACGTGCGCACGCTCCTGTCGATGCGCTTGATCAGGCCGGAGAGCACGGTTCCGGGGCCGACCTCGACGAAGGTCGAGACGCCGTCGTGCACGAGCTCCCGCGCAGCCTGCGTGAACTTGACCGGCGCGGTGAGCTGCTCGACGAGGATCGAGGCAAACCGCGTTGCGGGCTCGACGTGGGCCGTCACGGTCGACATGAACGGAGCGACGGGGTCGTGGAACCGGATCGTCTCGATCGCCGGACGGAGCCTCTCGGCGGCCCGCTCGACGAGAGGGCTGTGGAACGCCCCCGAGACCTTCAGCTTGATCGCCCGGCGAGCGCCGAGCGATTCCGCCTCGGAGCAGAGCTCGTCGACGGCGGCGTTCTCGCCCGAGACGACGATCTGGCCCGGGCAGTTGTAGTTCGCGGGCCAGACGCCCTCGATCCGATCGCACAGCTCCTCGACGGCTTCGTCCTCCAGACCGAGAATCGCCGCCATCGATCCCGGATGAAGACGAGCGGCCTCCGCCATCGCGAGCCCGCGCTCGCGCACGAACCCGATCGCCTCGCCGGTCCCCATCGCCGAGACCGATGCGAGTGCCGCGAACTCGCCGACCGAATGGCCCACGACGACGTCGGGCTCGAGGCCGTCCGCGCGCAGGGCGGCAAGGATCGCAAGCGAGGTCGCGATCAGCGCGGGCTGCTGCACTTCCGTGTCGACGAGGTCCTCGAGCGGCGTGTCGAAGCACAGCTTCTGGAGGTCGAGTCCGGAGGCCTCGCTCCCGATGCGATAGACATCCATCGCCGCCGGGACGGCTTCGGCAAGCTCGCGGCCCATGCCAGCCTCGAGGGCGCCTTGCCCCGGGAAACAGAACGCAACCTTGCTCATCTCGGTCCTCCTCGGCATTCGCAGAACGACAGCGATACGCGGCTCGAATCATTCCCGCTCATAGAGGCTTCCCGCCCCATTCGATCAACGCCGAGCCCCAGGTGAGACCCGCGCCCATTCCCGTCATCAGCACGAGCGCACCGTCTGTCAGGAGCCCCGCTGCACGCGCGTCGGCGAGCGCGAGCGGAATCGAGCCGGAAGAGGTATTTCCGAACCGATCGACGTTCACGATCGTCTTTTCCGGTGCGATCCCGAGCTTCCCGACGGCGTAGTCGATGATCCTCTTGTTCGCCTGATGGGGAACGTAGACGTCGACGTCGGCGATCGTCTTGCCGCATTCGGCGAGGACGGCGTCGGCGGACGAGACCATCACGCGCGTCGCGAACTTGAACACCTCGCGGCCGTTCATCTGGAGTGCCGGCTTCGGCTCGTCGAAGTGTCGCGAGCCGCTGCCCGGGTAACAGAGATGGATCCCGCCGCCGCCGTCCGCGCCGAGCTCGAAGCCGAGGAAGCCGCCGCTCGTGACCGGCTCCATCACGACGGCACCGGCGCCGTCGCCGAACAGGACGGCCGTTGAGCGATCGTCCCAGTTGAGAACCTTCGAGAGAAGATCGCCGCCGACGACCAGCGCCTTCTTCGAGAGCCCCGAAGCCAGCATCCCGTACGCCTGGGCGATCGCGTACATGAAGCCCGTGCAGCCGGCGAGCAGGTCATAGGCGGCGGCGTCACGCATCTCGAGCGTGTCCGCCAGCAACGCCGAGGCCGTCGGGAACAGCATGTCGGGTGTGACGGTCGCGCAGATCAGCAGGTCGATCTCTGCGGCAGCGGCACCCGCCTCGGCGAGCGCCTCGCGCACCGCCGGCAGCGCGATGTCGGTGAGCGCCTCGTCCTGGGACGCGATTCGGCGCTCGCGAATGCCGGTGCGCTCCCGGATCCACTCGTCCGACGTGTCGAGGAAGCGAGCCATCTCGTCGTTCGTCATCACCGTCTCGGGAACATTCGTCCCGAGGCCGGTGATCCCGATCGGCTGTCCGGTCGCCGACCCGATCATCGCTCCACCGCAAAGGTCAGGGTTCCTCGGGCAGCGAGCGCACCGTCCACGGTCGCCGTCGCCTTGCCGCGACCGATCGGCCCACGCATCGCATCGATCTCGCAGGTGAGCGTCAGCGTCTCGCCCGGCGAGACGACCCGCTTGAAGCGACAGTCGTCGATTCCGGCGAAGAACGCGATCTTGCCGCGGTTCGCCTCCTCGACGAGCACTGCGACGGCCCCGGCCTGTGCCATTGCCTCGACGATCAGCACCCCGGGCATCACCGGCCGCTCCGGGAAGTGACCGGGAAACCACCAGTCGTCTGCGCGCACGAGCCGCGTCGCCACGACCTTCTTGCCGGGATCGAGCTCGATCACCTCGTCGAGGAGCAGAAATGGGTCGCGATGGGGCAAGATGGCCTCGATCTCCTCCTTGCCGAAGGGTGCGGTCGGAATCATGCAGCGGCTCCTTCCTCGACGTCGAGCAGTTCGCGCATCGTCGTCCGAGCCCGATGGGCGTAGCACTTCGCCGTACCGACGGGCATCCCGGAACTGGCGGAGATCTCCTCGAAGGAAAAGCCGAGCGCGTCCTTGAGGACGAGGACGTGTGCCTGAGCCGCCGGTAGCGTCGCGAGACCGTCGCGGAGGTCGGCCCGCAGCTCGGAGAGCTCGACCTGACGGTCCGGGCTAGGACCGGGCGCGGCGCGGGCGTCCTCCTCGAGGCGGTCGTGGCGCGTCGCCGTCCGGCGGAGTGCGACGTCGCGGCATGCGTTCAAGGTCAGCCGGTGCAGCCACGTGGTAAACGCCGCCTCTCCCCTGAACTGGCCGAGCTTGACGCAGAGCCTTGCAAGCGCATCCTGCGCCGCGTCCCGCGCGTCCTCGCCGTCGCCGAGGACGTGGCGCGAGAGTCGCGCCAACGCGCGAGGCATGGCGCTCGCAGAGCGCCTCGAGCGCCCTCGCATCGCCGTCTTTCGCGCGTCTCACGAGGATGGGGTCGCTGAGTCGGTCATACGCAAGTTGGGACTCCGGCCGAAGCGGAGCACCGATTCGACTCCGTGAACGCCGAGACGGTTGCACCCGGAGAGTCTACTGGCCACCAGGACGATTCACGCCCGGACAGGCGGCGAGACCGGTGAGGGCCGGCTCACGGGAGAACGAGCCACTCCCCTGATAGGATCAGCCGTGATCGGCGCGAGCACGGCATGCGCGGGGACTTCCCGATCGCAGCTCGGTCGCGCCAGGCGGTCATCGGCCGCTGCCATCGCTCTCGAAAGGGACACCTCGTGAACACCGGTCTGATCGTCGGCGCAGTGATCGTCATCGTCTTGCTCGTCGTCCTCTCCGCGACCGTCAAGATCGCGCGCGAGTACGAGCGCGGCGTCATCTTCCGGCTCGGTCGTCTCCTGCCCGAGCCGAAAGGCCCCGGCCTGTTCCTCCTGATTCCCTTCGTGGACAAGATGGAGAAGGTCGAGCTGCGCACGGTGACGCTCAACGTCCCGCCGCAGGAAGTGATCACGAAGGACAACGTCCCGGTTCGCGTCAACGCTGTCGCGTACTTCCGGATCGTCGAGCCGAAAGCGGCGATCGTGCAGGTGGAGAACTACATGAACGCCACGTCGCAGATCGCGCAGACCACGCTCCGGTCCGTGCTCGGCCAGCATGTCCTCGACGAGCTGCTGTCGGAGCGCGACAAGATCAACGCCATCCTGCAGACGATCATCGACGACGCCACGTCGCCGTGGGGCATCAAGGTCTCGGTCGTCGAGGTCAAGGATGTCGAGATCCCGAGCGACATGCAGCGTGCGATGGCGCGGCAGGCGGAGGCCGAGCGGGAGCGGCGCGCGAAGGTCATCTCGGCCGAGGGCGAGTTCCAGGCGTCCGAGCGCCTCAAGGATGCGGCGGCAGTGATGGCACAGGAGCCGATTACGGTGCAGCTCCGCTACCTGCAGACACTGCTCGAGATCGGCTCGAACAACAACTCGACGATCGTCTTCCCGATTCCGATCGACCTGCTGACGGCTCTCTCGAAGCTCGCCGGTCAGAAGTAGGAACGGCGACAGGCGAGCGCCTGTCGTCGGTCGCCCGCCGCTGCCTAGTCCTGTTCCTCTTCGAGCTCTGTCTCGTCGGCGGCGTCGCCGGGATCGGTGACGGGCTCGACTACTGGTGCGTCCGACGTAGCCTTCACGAGCTCCGCGTCGTCGTCGTCAGAGCCGACGACCGGAGCCAGCGTCGAGACGTGCTCGCCGTCGCGGAGCCGCGTCACGATCACTCCCTGTGTCGCGCGCCCCGAGCGCTTGATCCCGTCGACGGCCATGCGGATGACGGTCCCTGCGTCGGAGATGAGCATCACCTGGTAGCCCTCTCGCACGATGCGGGCGCCGGCGAGGCGACCCTTTCCCTCGACGAGCTGGGCCGTCTTGACACCCATCGTGCCGCGGCCCTTGACCGGGTACTCGGAGACGCGCGTGCGCTTCCCCCAGCCGTTCTCGGTCACGACGAGCAGGTCGGCGTCGTCGGAGGCGATGTCGACCTCGATCACCTCGTCTTCGCCGCGCAGCTTCATTCCGGCGACACCGGAAGCCGGGCGACCCATCGGCCGCACGTCGCTCTCGTGGAAGCGGACCGCCTGGCCGAGGCGGGAGACCATCAGGATGTCGTTGTCGCCGTCCGAGAGGCGCACCCCGATCAGCTCGTCGTTCTCGCGCATCTTGAGAGCAATGATCCCGTCGGCCTTGAGCGGGGTGTTGTACTCGAGGAACGCCGTCTTCTTGATGACGCCCTTCTTCGTCGCAAAGACGAGGAACTTCGACTCCTTGTAGTCACGCGTCGCGATGACCGCACGGACGAGCTCGTCCTGCCGGAAGGGCAGCAGGTTGACGATCGCGCGGCCCTTCGACTGACGGGAGCCGAGAGGTAGCTCGTGCACCTTGAGCCGGTAGACCTTGCCGACGCTCGTGAAGAAGAGGATGTAGTCGTGCGTCGAGGCGACGAAGAGGTGCTCGATGTAGTCGTCGTCCTTCATATCCATGCCCATCACGCCGATGCCACCGCGACGTTGCTCGCGATAGGTCGTGACGGGAAGGCGCTTGATGTACCCCGACCGCGTGATCGCGATGACCATGTCTTCCTCCGCGATCATGTCCTCGAGCTCGAGGGAGTCCTCGCCCATGACGATCTCGGTGCGACGCTCGTCGGTGCGGCCGTACGCCTGCTTGACCTCGAGGAGCTCTTCGCGAATGAGCGCATCGACGCGAGCGGGATCGCCGAGGATCGCGCGCAGCTCGGCAATACGCTCCTGCAGGTCGGCGTACTCCGCCTCGATCTCCTTGCGCGCGAGCCCCGTGAGCCGCGCAAGCCGGAGGTCGAGGATCGCCTGTGCCTGAACCTCGGAGAGACCGAAGTCGCTCATCAAGCCCGCCCGAGCCGCGTCCGTGTCGTCCGAGCCGCGGATCAGCCGGATGACGGCGTCGAGGTTGTCGAGCGCGATGAGGTAGCCCTTGAGCACGTGAGCGCGCTTCTCGTTCTGCCGGAGCTCGTACTTCGACCGGCGGATCACGACATCACGCTGGAACGCGAGATAGTGACGGACGATCTCGAGCAGCGACATCACGCGCGGGACACCGTCTGCAAGAGCCACGGCGTTGTATCCGAAGGTCGACTGGAGCGCGGTGTGCTTGAAGAGCTTGTTCAACGCCACCTGCGGTATCGCGTCGCGCTTGAGCTCGATCTGGATGCGCATACCAGAGCGGTCAGAGTGGTCGGCGAGATCGGAGACCTCGGTGATCACCTTCTCGTGGACGAGATCGGCGATCTTCTTGATCACGCCACTGTCGCCGCCCTTCTTGACCCCGTATGGAAGCTCGGTGACGATGATCGCGCTCTTCCCGCCGCGCAACTCCTCGATGTGAGCGCGGGCGCGCATGATGACCCGGCCCCGGCCGGTGCGGTACGCATCCCGGATACCGGCGCGGCCGACGATGATCGCGCCGGTCGGGAAGTCCGGGCCGTGCAGGTGCTTCATCAGGTCGTCGACATTCGCCTCGGGCTTGTCGATCAGCTGCACGACCGCGTCAATCGTCTCGCCCAGGTTGTGCGGCGGCATGTTCGTCGCCATCCCGACGGCGATGCCGGACGAGCCGTTGACGAGCAGGTTCGGGAACCGCGACGGGAGCGCAAGGGGCTCGCGCTTCGACTCGTCGTAGTTCGGGCCGAAATCGACGGTGTCCATGTCGATATCCCGCAACATCTCGGTGGCGAGGCGCGTGAGACGACACTCCGTGTACCGCATGGCTGCCGGCGGGTCGTCGTCGAGCGACCCGAAGTTGCCCTGCCCGTCGACGAGCGGGTAGCGCAACGAGAACGGCTGTGCCATGCGCACGAGCGTGTCGTAGATCGCCTGATCCCCGTGCGGGTGGTACTTCCCCATCACTTCGCCGACGATCGCGGCGGACTTCTTGTAGGGACGATTTGGCTGCATGCCCGAGTCGTGCATGCCCCACAGGACACGGCGATGCACGGGCTTCAGGCCGTCGCGGACATCGGGAAGCGCCCGACTGACGATGACCGACATCGCGTAGTCGAGGAAGCTCGTGCGCATCTCGAGCTCGAGCTCGCGCGGTTCGACACGGCCCACGCCGAGGGGTTCGATCGCATCAGACATCGAGGAACTTCACATCCTTCGCGTTCTGTTCGATGAAGAGCCGGCGCGGCTCGACCTGGTCGCCCATCAGCATCGAGAAGACCTGGTCGGCTGCGGCGGCGTCGTCAACCTCGACCTTGAGCAGCATCCGGCGGGCGGGGTCCATCGTGGTCTCCCACAGCTGCTCCGGGTTCATCTCGCCGAGGCCCTTGAAGCGGCTGATCGACATGCCTTCCTTGGCCAGTTCGAGCACGGCGTGGCGCAGATCCGAATAGCTGTCGGCCGTGGCGGACTTCTTGCCGTAGGTGAGCTCGAAGCCGGGCAGGCCCACGATCTCCGTCAGCTTCTCGTAGGCGCGCTTGAGATTCGCGTACGACGCGGAGCCGAACAGTCCCGCCGGGAGGTCGAGGTGCGTCGCCGCGCTCGTCTCGGTCTCGACGATCTTGACACTGAGCCTGTCCTCGAGCCGTTCGGTGACCGACAGCTGGTACCCGTTCGTGGGGATCGCGTCTATCGCCGTCTCTGCGTCCTCCGCCGTCAGGGCGTCGGTCTCGACCAGCCGATGCTCGATGACGAAGCTCGCTGCCGTCGGATACTCGCTCTCGAGCTTCGCCTGCCAGGCGTCCAGCTCGGAGAGCGCCCGCACGAACCGCTGATACCGCGCCTCGGTGAGCGTGATGTCCTCGCCGCTCCTCGAGCTGATCGCAATGTCCTTCACGCGCTCGCGGACGAGGAGCTCCTCGAGCTGGCTGTCCTTCTCGAAGTAGTGCTCCTGGTTCCCGAGCTTGACGTGGTAGAGCGGCGGCACGGCGATGTAGACATGGCCGCGCTCGACGAGCTCGCGCATCGTGCGATAGATGAATGTGAGGATCAGCGTGCGGATGTGCGCGCCGTCGACGTCGGCATCGGTCATCACGATGATGCGGCCATAGCGGATGTTCTCGATCGTGAACTCGTCGCCGAAGCCGGTGCCGATGGCGGTGATCATCGCCTGGATCTCGGTGTTCGACAACACCTTGTTGATCCGGTTCTTCTCGCTGTTGATGATCTTCCCCCGCAGCGGCAGTATCGCCTGGTAGGTGCGGTCACGCGCCTGCTTGGCCGAGCCGCCGGCGCTGTCACCCTCGACGATGTAGAGCTCGCAGAGGTCCGCGTCCTTGAGGGAGCAGTCGGCCAGCTTGCCGGGCAGGGAGGAGTTTTCGAGCGCGCTCTTGCGTCGCGTCAGCTCGCGCGCCTTCTTCGCAGCCTGCCGCGCCCGCGAGGCGGAGAGCGCCTTGGTGATGATCTGTCGGGCCTCTGCCGGGTTCTCCTCGAGGAACTCGGCGAGACGCTGATTGACGGTCTGCTCGACCAGGCCCTTGACGCCGGGGTTCCCGAGCTTTGTCTTCGTCTGACCCTCGAACTGCGGGTCGCGCAGCTTGACGGAGATCACGGCCGCAAGCCCCTCACGGACATCCTCGCCTTCCAGGTTGTCCTCCTTCTCCTTGAGCAATCCCTTGTCGCGGGCGTACTTGTTCAGGGTGCCGGTGAGGGCGGCCTTGAAGCCGGAGAGGTGGGTACCCCCCTCGGCGGTGTTGATGTTGTTCGCGAACGAGAACACCGACTCGACGTAGGACGTGTTCCACTGCATCGCAACCTCGACCGCTCCCTGCTCGGTCTCCCCCTCGAAGTAGACGACATGCTTGTGGACCGTGTCCTTGGACTCGTTCACGTACGCGACGAAGTCGCGGATCCCACCCTCGTAGTGGAACTCCAGAGTCGAGCCGGCAGGGCGCTCGTCGCGCAGGACGATCTTGAGCCCGCGCGTCAGGAACGCCGTCTCGCGAAGCCGTTGGGCAAGGGTCGAGGCGGAGAAGTCCGTCTCCTCGAAGATCTCCCGGTCGGGGAGGAACGAGATCGACGTGCCCGTGCCGTCGGCCGGGCCGATCTCCTCCATGTCGCCCTGCGGGACGCCGCGCGCGAACTCCTGCCGGTAGAGGACCCCGTCCCGGCGGACCTCGGCGACGAGCCACTCCGAGAGTGCGTTGACGACGGAGACGCCAACGCCGTGAAGGCCGCCCGAGACCTTGTATCCCTCGCCGCCGAACTTGCCACCGGCGTGAAGCTTGGTCAGCACGACCGTGAGGGCCGGGAGACCCTGCTCCTCGATCATGTCGACCGGAATCCCGCGGCCGGCATCGACGACGGTGATCGAGTCGTCGGGATGGATCGTGACGTCGACGAAGTCGTTGCGGCCGGCGAGCGCCTCGTCGACGGCGTTGTCGACGACCTCGTACACGAGGTGGTGGAGGCCTCTGGAGCCGGTCGAACCGATGTACATCCCGGGGCGAAGCCGTACCGGCTCGAGGCCCTCCAGGACCGTGATGTCCTTCGCGGTGTAGTCCGTCTCGGTCACGCGGGTAATTCCCCTCTACTAAAGCAGAAAAGACCTGCAAATCAGCCTTTTTATGGATCTCAGTAGTGTATCAGAAATGGCGGTCGGCGGCGGCTTTCGCAAGGCTCGCAGCGGCGGCCCTCGCGATCGTCTCCCGCAGCTCGGCGTCGGTCATCGCGACCGTCAGCTCGTCCGCGAGACGGCGGGTCTCCGCATCGATCTCGGGGGGCGGCGGGGCCGCTTCTCCGGCGAGCGGAGCAGGCGGCGACGGTACCGCACCCGGACTGAAGGAGATCGCCGTCGGAGCGCCTTCGGTCACTGCAGCATCCAGCTTTGCGAGGATCTCGTCCGCCAGCAGCGTGAGCTCGAACGCCCAGGTCGCAGAGATCGCGGCGACCTGCAGAGTGCCATCGCGGGAGATGCGCTTCGGCCACGCCGCGCGCGCGATCGCGTCCCCGACAGCCTCGGGCCACACACGGACGACATCCGCGAGCGCGCCGGCGTCGGGGACGCCCGCGCCGCGAAGGGCACCCCTGACCGAGGCGTCCAGCCGGTCCATCAGACAGCCGCGACGCGGCCGGGGGTAACCCGCAGGAGCTGGGCCGGCGCGAGCGGAAGGGCTTCGCTGCCCGTCGCGGTGACGATCGCCTGTCCCACGGCACCGATACGTTCGCTCAGGATCCGCCGCCGGCGCTCATCCAGCTCGGACAGCGCGTCGTCGAGGAGGAGCAGCGGCGGGACGCGGCGCCTGGCGGCGATCAACTCTGCCTCGGCGAGCAGCAGCGCGAGCACGGCGAGGCGTTGCTCTCCCTGGGAGCCGAAGGTCCGGAGGTCGCGGGCGCCCGAACGGACGGCGATCTCGTCGAGGTGAGGGCCGGCGCCCGTCGTGCCGCGCTCGATGTCCCGGTCGAGTCGAGCTTCGAGCGTCGAGATCGTCGGCAGCTCCGCGTCGTAACCGAGCGAAGCATCCTCCAGCCCGAGCTCGGCCGCGCGGTCGGCGAAGCCGGGCTGGAGCAGCTCGATCACGTCGGCGCGGGACGCCGTCAGAATCGCGCCGAGGTCGGCGACCTGGGCCGTCCACGGTGCCAGCACCTCGCGATCCGACAGTCCGAGCGCAACGCGCCGGAGAGCGGCGTTCCTCTGGCCGACCGCCGTCGCGTAGTCGATCGCGACGTGGGAACGGGCGGGATAGAGCCTGGCGAGCGACCGGTCGACATAGGCGCGGCGGGCGGCCGGCCCACCCTTGACGATGACCAGGCGATCCGGCGTGAAGACGAGCGTCGCAAGTTCCGCACGGAGCTGCTCGGCCGAACGAAGCGATGCGCCGTCAAGGGTCGCGCGGCGCGGCTCGCTCGTGCTCAGGCTCACCTCGACGGAAACAGGCGTGGGGCCGCGATGCCCGCGCAGCGCAATCCCGGCCGACTGCGTTCCCTGGCGGATCAGCTGCGCATCCGCGCGAGACCGGGGTGAGAATCCCTGGGTTCCGACATGGAGCGATTCGAGCAGGTTCGTCTTTCCGGCACCGTTCGCGCCGGTCACGAGAACGAGGCCCGGCTCGAGCGTGAGCTCGAGGCCGGCGTACGACCGAAAGTCGCGGAGCGTGACCGAAGCGACGATCAGCCCGCGAGCCTGATCGGCATGATCAGGTACCAGAACGAGTCGTCGGACGACGTGATGAGGCCCGCTCGCAGCGGGTTGATCAGTTTCATGCGTACCGTGTCGCCCCGGATCGATTCGACGCCGTCCGCGAGGAATTCGGCGTTGAAACCGATCTCGAGCGGTTCGCCCGTATAGGCGGCCGGAAGCGATTCACTCGTCTCGCCGACGTCCTGGCTCTGGGCCGAGATCGTCAGCTCCCCTTCGGCAAAACGGAGGCGCAGAGGAGCGTTGCGCAACGCCATCACGGCAGCGCGCCGCACGACGTCACGGAGCTCCGACCGGGGCAGGTCGACCTCGATCTCGAAGGACTCCGGCAGCAGCCGGCTGACGTCCGGGAACTGGCCGTCGATGCGACGCGTCGTCAGCCAGGTGTCCCCGGTGCCGAACACGACGGTGTTCTCGTTGACGCCGAGCTCGACCGTCTCGGTGCCCGCCGCGATGCGTGAGAGCTCGGCGAGGGCGCGCGCCGGAATGATCGCCTCGAGCTCCGGGCCGTCGGCTTCGAGGTCGGTTTCCTTGAACGAGAGCCGGTAGGAGTCGGTCGCAGCCATGAAGAGCTTCTTGCCCTCGAACCTGACCTGGATTCCCGTCAGCACGGGCCGGGACTCGTCCTTTGATGCCGAGCGAGCAACCCGATCGACGGTCTCGAGAAGCGACGCCGTCGCGATCGTGTGGCGCGCCGGCTCGATCACGGGCAGTCGAGGGAAATCCTCGGCCGCGAACACGTTGAGCTTCGACGAGTAGCTGCCGCTCGAGATGTGGGCGACGCCGTCCTCCGGGCGGTACTCGATCGTGACCTCGGCAGCCGGCAGAAGGCGCGCAAGGTCGACGAGGAGCTTTCCGGGAACGACGACGGCGCTGTCGCCCTCGACCTGGGCCGAGAGCGTCGTCCTCAGCGAGAGCTCCATATCGGTGGCGGCGAGCTCCAACCGGTCGCCGTCGGGTCGCAGGAGCACGCCGGACAGGACCTGCACCGATCCGCGAGCCGAGACGACGCGCGAAACGGTCGCGAGCGTGGCGACGAGATCGTCTCGATCACACGTGACCTTGAGGCCCGAACCGACCGTTACGTCTACTTCACTAATCATTTAAAGAACCTCTTGTCGTAGTACATAGGGAGTGTGAATGACGGGGAGGACGTTCTGAAAGGGCGCTGCGATCCCGTTTACGGCTGTGGGTCCATCGGGGGAGAATACGGAGTGGTCCCCCAGACGGTCGCGACACCCGGTTCGGGTCCCACAGATCACCTGGCCTGCTTGATTCGTGCTGTGAGGTCCTGAACGAGGTTGTACACAGATCTATCCTCAGAAATCAGGCGGGTGATCTTCGTTGTCGCGTGGATCACGGTGGTGTGATCGCGACCCCCGAACTCCTTGCCGATCTTGGGAAGCGAGGCGTCGGTGAGCTCCCTCGACAGGTACATCGCGACCTGCCTCGGGTAGGCAACCGCCTGTGAACGGCGCTGGCTGCAGAGCTCTATCACCGATAGCCCGAACCGATCGGAGACCGCCTCCTGGATCCGCGTGATGGTCACGGCGGGGACAGCGCTTCCGTCGGGGAAGAGATCGCGCAGGACTTGCTCGGCGAGCTCGACCGTCAGCTCCCGGCCCGTGAGCGAGGAGAACGCCACGACCCTCGTGAGCGCCCCTTCGAGCTCCCGGATGTTCGTCGAGACCCTGCCGGCGATGAAGGTGATCACCTCCGGATCGGCGATCTCGATCCGGTCGGTCGTCACCTTCTTGCGGAGGATTGCGATCCGCGTCTCGAGGTCGGGTGGCTGGATGTCGGTGATCAAGCCCCATTCGAACCGCGACCGCAATCGCTCCTCCAACGTCGCGATCTCCTTGGGCGGCCTGTCGGACGAGATCACGATCTGCCGGCCGGCCTCGTAGAGCGAGTTGAACGTGTGGAAGAACTCCTCCTGGATCCGTTCCTTCCCCTCGAAGAACTGGATGTCGTCGACAAGGAGCACGTCATAGGTGCGGTAGCGCTGCTTGAACCCCTCGATCCGCTTGTCGCGGAGAGAGTTGATGAAGTCGTTCATGAACGTCTCGCTCGTGACGTATCGCGTCGTGGAGCCTCGCGTGTGCTCGCTGACGTATTGCCCGATCGACTGCAGAAGGTGAGTCTTCCCGAGTCCCGTGCCGCCATAGATGAAGAGCGGGTTGTAGGCCTGCGCCGGGGCTTCTGCGACGGCGAGCGCAGCCGCGTGTGCGAAGCGGTTCGACGAACCGATCACGAAGAGATCGAACGTGTACTTGGGGCTCGGGGTGACCGTCTCGGTGGTGCCCGGATCGACGGGCAGGCGAGGGCCGGCGTCGACAGGCGCTTCGACCACGCCGACACCCGGCTCGCGAACGGTGAGCGTGACGCGGATGTCGCGCCCGATCGCATCGCGGGCAGCTGCTTTGACGAAGCCGAGGAAGTGACCCTCGATCCATTCGCGGGTGAAGTCGTTCGGGACGACGAGGGAGAATGCGTCGTCGGCCAGGTCACCCGCGGCTGCGTCGCCGAACCACGTCGCGTACGTCGTTTCGTTGAGTGCCTCCTGAAGCCGGCTCGAGACGTCGTCCCACAGGCGTTCGGCGGTCGGCTCGGTGGTGTGTTCCACCCTTCGGAGGCTCCTCTCGGTTCGGTCGCGGGGAGGGCGAGCATAGCAGCGTCCCGACGAGGTTCCAACCTGGCCACCCCGCCGACCCGCGCCCTCGAAAACAGCTGTTTTGCAGGGAAGTCATTCCGTCCACACGAATCTCCACAGGTGTGGAAAACTCGGTCGCCCGAGCCTCCGATGGCAACGACACGTCGGGTCGTGCAGCACTTTCGCAATCCTCGAGGAGCGACGCGCTTGTGGATAAGTCAGGGGAGCGGGGACCTCATCTATACTGACGCACCCGTGTCCGCACGTTGCGGCACGAACCGCCGACCGAGAGAGCTTCACTGTGAAACGCACCTATCAGCCAAACGTCCGCCGTCGTAAGCGCAAACACGGTTTCCGCGCCCGGATGTCGACGAGCGCCGGACAAACGATCCTGAAGCGCCGTCGCGCCAAGGGACGCAAGCGCCTCTCCGCCTGAGCGCCCGGCCTGCCTGTGGAGCGCCGGTACCGCTTGTCACGGTCGAAGGATTTCGATGCGGTGTATCGACAGGGCCGGTCGGTCTCGACGCGGTACTTCACCCTGCACTGGTTCCCGCGTGAGGACGATCCAGCGGGCGAGCCGCGCCTCGGGCTCGCCGTGCCGAAGTCGGTCGGCTCGGCGGTCGTCCGCAATCGCCTCAAGCGCCAACTGCGGGAGACGTGGCAGGAGCTCGCAGACGAGGTTCCCACCGGTCGCGACTACGTCCTCGCTGCCCGATCGGGCGTCGCCGATCCGGCCGATACGCGCGGCCACGCATGGCTCGTGGCCCAGGTAACCGAAGTGCTCGGGAAGGCAACCGCGTGAGGCACGTCGGGATTGCACTCGTGCAGGTCTGGCGTTTCACCTTCGGTCGGCTCACGCCGGCGGGGACGTGCAAGTACCACCCGAGCTGCTCCCAGTACGCGATCGACGCCTTCCGCGCCCACGGCCTGTTGAAGGGTGGTCTCTTCGCCGGCTGGCGTCTCCTCCGCTGCAATCCGTGGAGCCACGGCGGCGTCGACTACGCAGAGGACGCCCGGTTCCGGCACCGACATGAGACGGAGCGACCGGCGTGATCATCCACATCCTCGGTGTCGGAAACCCGCTGAGACCACTCGAGAGCTTCCTCCAGGAGGTTCTCATCTGGCTGCACCAGACCGTCGGGTTCTCCTGGGGCTGGTCGATCGTCGTCCTCACCGTGATGGTCCGCATCGTGCTCGTTCCGATCACCGTCAAGCAGATCCACTCGATGCAGGCGCTCCAGGCGCATGCGCCGGAGATGAAGGCGCTGCAGCAGAAGTGGAAGCACGACAAGCAGCGCCAGAACGAGGAGCTGATGAAGTTCTACCGGGAGAACAAGATCAACCCGGCCGCGTCGTGCCTGCCGATCGTCCTTCAGATCCCGATCTTCATCTCGCTCTTCTACGTCCTCCGCCATTTCGACGACCGCGTGCTCCCGATCTACGGTGGCTCGGTCGACTGGCTGCACCTCGTCGACATCACGCAACCCGTGAAGGACGGCTGGGGCCCGCTTCTCCTCGTCATCTACGTCGCGAGCCAGCTGTCGTCGTCGTATTTCATGTCGTCGACGATGCAGGGCGCCCAGCGGATCATGCTGATGGTGCTTCCGATCGTGTTCGTTCCCTTCATCCTCAGCTTCCCCGCCGGTCTGATGCTGTACTGGCTGACCACGAACCTGTGGACGACCGGACAGGGCCTCGTGACGCGCCGGCTGATGCCGAAACCGGCCCCGCCCGAGAAGCGAAGCTCGCGGACACCGGCGAAGGACGAGCCAAAGCCAAACGGAGCAGACGCGAAGCCGAAGTCCGATCAGGCCGCTCAGGTTCCGGCTCGCCCGCGTGTCGCCGGGCCGCCGCGGCGTGTCAAGAAGAAGTCGGGCGGCGGGGGCAACAGGAGATGAGCGACGACCAGATCTCCGTCGAGGCAACCGGCGAGACGGTCGGAGAAGCCAAGTGGAGCGCCGTCCGCGAGCTCCAGCGCCGCGTGCCCGGGCTCGACAGGGACGCGATCACGTTCCAGGTCGTGAGCGAGGGCGAGCGAGGTCTCCTCGGCGTCGGCTACACGCCGGCCTCGGTGGTGGCGTCAGCACCGATCGCGGCGGCGATCGACACGCCGAGCGTTGCTCCCGACGAGGATGTGAGCCAGGAGGGAATCGTCCGCGGCCTGCTCGAGCGCACGGTGGCGGCGAGCGGTGTGCCTGCGACGGTCATGCTCGCCGAGGCTGACGGCGAGCTCGTGGCGACGCTCGTCGGCGACGACCTCGGCGTCCTGATCGGCCGTCACGGCCAGACGATCGACGCGCTCCAGTACCTTGCCAACGCGATCTGCCATCGGACGCAGGGTGAGGACAGGCGCCGGGTCGTCGTCGACGCCGCCGGCTACCGGGCTCGCCGAGCGGCGGCGCTCGAGGCTGCGGCCCGGTCGGCCGCCGAGCAGGCCGCAGCAACGGGCCAGCGGGTCGAGCTCGAGCCGATGACTGCCGTCGAACGCAGAATTGTCCACGAGCTCCTGAAGGACGATCCCGCGGTGGAGACCTCGAGCGAAGGTGCCGAGCCGACCCGGTTCGTCGTCGTCGTCGCGGCACTCCGCAGACTGAGGCCCTCCGGGTGGAACCGCCCGTCCTCGACCGTTGGCTCGCCGCCGTCCTCGAGACCCCCGGCCTGACGGCGATCGAGGATCCAGTCGTGGCGCGCGCCACGCTCCTCGACGATGCCCTCAAGGCGGCCACACTCGTCGAGGCGACCCCGGGCGGGATCGTCGACGTCGGCTCGGGCGGCGGTACTCCGGGGATCCCCCTTGCGGCCACGCTCCCCGATCGAGCAGTAACGCTCCTCGAGGCCGAGCGCCGCAAGTGCACATTCCTCGAACGCTGGACGTCGGAGCTGCCGAATCTCTCGGTCGTCTGGGGTCGGGCGGAGGAACAGCCGCTCGAGCGGTTCGGAGTAGCGGTAGCGAAGGCACTGGCTCATCCACCGACGGCGGCCGAATGGTGTCTTCCGCTCGTTCGGGAGGGTGGCCTGGTCGTCCTCTGGGTCGGGGAGACGGCCGACGCGGCTCGCGTTGCCGCAGTTGCTGAGCAGATCGGCGGAACGATCACGCAAGCGTCGCAGGGTCTCCTCGCGATTCGCAAGACGGGTCCGACGCCGGACAGGTTCCCCCGCCGGACAGGGGTTGCCCGGAAGCGTCCGCTCGCCTGACTCGCACCGCCCGCCTTCGTGTCCCCCCCGGCGCCAGACCTCCCGGTGTCGCGCACGTGACCTGTCCGCCGCCGCGGCTAGCCTGAGAGGCATGGCTGCTCGGGTCTACGCGATCGCCAATCAGAAGGGTGGAGTCGGCAAGACGACGACTGCCGTCAACCTTGCGGCCTGCCTCGCAGAGGCGGGCGAGCGCTGCCTGCTCGTCGACCTCGATCCACAGGCGAACGCGACCTCGGGCCTCGGCCGACGCGCCAACGGCGTCTCGACGCACGACCTCCTGGACGGGGCTCCTCTCGCCGGCCTGGCCAAGCCGACGTCGTTCCCGAACCTCGACCTCGTCCCCGCGAAGCCGGAGCTTGCGGCGGCGGCGGTGCACCTCTCTGCACTCGAGGGCGGAGAGCGATACCTCGCAGACGCCCTCGGCGGGACAGCGACCGATCCCTACGCGTTCGTGTTTCTCGATTGCCCGCCGGCGTTCGGCCCCCTGACGGTGAACGCGCTCGCGGCGGCCGATCGCGTGATCGTGCCCGTTCAGGCGGAGTACTACGCCCTCGAAGGCCTCTCACAGCTTCTCGGCTCCATCAACCTCGTCAAGGCGAGGCTCAACCCCCGCCTTGCCGTAGCCGGGATCCTCCTGACGATGGTCGACGGCCGCACGCGCCTCGCTGCCGAGGTCGAGAACGAGCTACGACGGCATTTCGGTGATCTCGTCTTCACCACGTCCGTCCCGCGATCGGTGCGTCTCGCCGAGGCACCGAGTCACGGGCTGCCTGCAATCGCCTACGACCGGCGATCGTCCGGGTCCGAGGCCTACTGGAAGGTGGCGATGGAACTTGTCGAGCGTCAATGACACACCGCGCCGGGGTCTCGGCCGCGGCCTCGAGGTGCTCATCGGCGGCGCCGGCGAGGCAGAGTTGCTCCACTTGCCGGTCGAGTCGATTCACGCGAACCCCCGCCAGCCGCGCCGCCGCTTCGAGCCCGAGGCGACGAGTGGTCTCGCCGCCTCGATCCGTCATCAGGGCGTGCTCCAGCCCGTCGTCGTGCGGCCCCGTCCCGCCGGCGGCTACGAGCTCGTCGCGGGCGAGCGTCGCTGGCGTGCAGCCCGGGAGGCGTCCGTGCCCACGATTCCGGCTGTCGTCCGCGACGTCGGCGACCGCGACACGCTTCTCCTCGGTCTCGTCGAGAATGTCGCACGCGAGAACCTGTCGGCGGTCGAGGAGGCGCGAGCCTACGCGTCGCTGATCGACGAGTTCGAGCTCTCCCTCGGCGAGGTCGCCGAACGGGTCGGCCGGTCGAAGCCGTCAGTGTCCAACCGGATCAGGCTCCTCGAGCTTCCCGAGGATGTGCTGTGGATGCTCGCGCGCGGCGACCTGACGGAAGGTCACGCGAAAGCGGTGCTGGCGTTGCCGGACGACGATGCGCGTCGCCGCCTGGCCAGACGCATCAGCGAGGACGGTCTTACGGTTCGCGGAGCCGAGAAGGCGGCACAGGAGGGTGGCGCCCGCCGGCGCCGCTCGGCTCGGGCGGTCGATCCGGCGCTCGCCGACCGCGCGCGCGACGCGGCGCAGAGGATCACCGGGCTCCCGGCTCGCGTCAGTGCCGGCAAGCTCGAGGTGCACTTCGGCGACGACACCGGCCTCGCCGAGCTCGTCGAGGCGCTCGAAGCCCTGCATTGACACTCGCCGGGACGTGTCACCTCCCCGCGAGCCTAGAAGGCGGCGGTGCGTGGTGAGTGAGGCGCCGTCTTCGGTACACTCGTCGACCGCGGGCGATTAGCTCAGTTGGTTAGAGCGCCGCTCTGATAAGGCGGAGGTCCCTGGTTCGAATCCAGGATCGCCCACTCCAAAAACCCCTGCGAAAGCGGGGGTTTTTCGTTGATCACGACTGTAAGATCACCCGTCCCGGGGGACGACTGCCGATCCCCGACACCTACGCTCGTTCGGTGACACGAAACCGCTGCTCTGGCGGGTGTTCTCGCACTCACGACGATCGTGCTGGCCCTCATGGGCGAGGCGATTGTCCTGACCCACACGGGCGGCCCTCTCGGGCTCTTCGTCATCGCGTGCGCGGCCCCCGTGGGGATGGCCGCCTGGGTCGTGCTCGGAGCACCGATGACGCGCTCCGATCTCCGCGCCTGATCCACCCCCTCCGCCGATACACTCAGCGTGGCCCGATGCGCGAGATGACCGTCTATGGCGTGAGCTTCGATCTGGTCGGCAAGCAGCCGATCGTGTTGCTGAGGACACAGGAGGGCAACACGTTCCTGCCGATCTGGATCGGGCACCCCGAGGCCGCTGCGATCCTGATGTGCCTCCAGGGGACAGAGCCCCAGAGGCCGATGACCCACGACCTCGCAACGGCCATCGTCGCCTCCCTCGACGCGGAGATTCGGCAGATCGCCGTCACCGAGCTTCGGGAGAACACGTTCCACGCACGGATCACGCTCGTGCGGAACGGAACGGAATTCGAGCTCGACGCGCGAACGTCGGATGCGATCGCGCTCGCGCTGCGGTGCGATGCAAAGATCTTCGCCGCGGACGAGGTCATCGAGGAATCGGGCGTCGAGTTCGAGGGTGACGAGGAGGAGGCCTCTCGGCGCCTGATCGGGCAGGACTCGCTCGCAGACCTCGACCCGGACGAGTTCAGGCGGTTCCTCGACACGGTTTCACCGGACGAGTTCGCAGCAGAGCCCGACGAGGAGCCAGACCCGGAGGACTAGCGGTGCTGCCGGCCCGCGCCGACCTCCGCCTTGGTCAGCGCGAGCAGTTCGGTGATCAGCCGGTCGAGGCCACCGGTCGAAAGCAGCCCGCGCGTTGGCTTCGTGGAGTGCCGCCCGGAGCCTTCCTTCGCGGTCTGCGTCGACGGTGTCGAGCCCGAGCTGCGCCTTCAGCGCCCAGAGCTCGGTGACGAGCTCGAGCCGGTGGTTGACGGCTGCCACGATCGCGACGTCGTTCTCCACGATCTCCGCCCGGATCTCGTCGAAACGACCGCTCACATCAGGACCGCCGCCGCGAGGGCGGCTCCGTTGAAGATGCCGTGCACCACCATCCCAGGATAGACGCTGCCCGTCTGCCATCGGAGCCACGCGAGCGCAACGCCGAAGATCGTCAGGACGGGCAGGCCGAGCACGAGCCCGTGTGCGAGCCCGAACGCCGTGCCTGTCAGCAGGATCGCGAAGAGAGGCCCGACGAACGGCATCAGCAGGCTCATCCCGAGGCCGCGGAACAGGAGCTCCTCGACGAACGGTGCGACGAGCACGACGACGAGGGCGTTCGCAAGAAACGGCGCCGCGCGGCTGCCGTCCCAGTTGTCGGGCACGAGACCCTGCTCGCTCCCCGCGTCGAGGAAAGGGCTCAGAGCGGCCGTCGCGGCGAGGATGACGCCGAAGGCGACGGCAGCCGAGCTTCACTGACCTTCCGACTGCCTCGGGTCGCGCCAGAGCGAGCAGCGGGCTCCTGAGACCGCGTGCGATCGCGAGGATGATGACGAGCATGATCGCGTACTGGATCAACGCTCCGACGACGGTCGACCACCGATAGAGGACGTCGTCCGGCGTTTCGCTGTCGGTTAGCCGTGCTCCGTACGAGGCGAGAGCGAGCAGCAGGACGAGGGCGGCCCAGGCGATGAGCCGCCCACCGTGTCGCACGTCCGGCGACAGGGGTTCGGGGGCGCCGACGACTCCCGAGCCGCTCGCGCTCACCGATGTCCTCGTCTCAGGCAACCCAGTACCACAAGGCCCATCTGACCACATATGCGACAAGAGCCGCCGCGAGAATCGTCGCCGTGACGATAGTCGCCCGACGCGTGCGAACGACGGTCGCGAGTGCCATGAAGGCGGGGAAGGCGACGATCACGAAGCGTTGCAGCGAGAGCAGCGGTGCTTTGTCGGAGTACACGGTCAGGGGAAGCGCCACGCTGAAGAGCACGTAGATCCCGTACGGAGCACCGATCCGCCTCCAGGCGACGACGCCGAGGCCGATCACTCCCACCGCCACGACGAGATCGAGCATCTGGCGATCCTGCACCGCCGCGATGAGCCCCCCGAGCGGCCCGACAGGTGAGATATGTCGCTCCCAGACGACCCGCTGGGCGTCGAGGAACGCGAGGGGACGATCGATCCAGAGGCCGAGCAGGAGCGGGTAGAGGAGGAACAGTGCCGGCGCGGCGGCGGCTGCCTGCAAGCGCGCGCCGCCGGTCCGGAGAACGCCATGCGAAGACCACGAGCGCCGGCAGGAGTGCCACCCCGGCCGAGCGTGTGAGGAGGGCCAGCCCCGCGAAGACGCCGGCCTTCCAGAAGCTCCCGCGCTCCGCGGCAAGGAACGTTGCCACGGCGAGTAGAAGGAACAGCGATTCGGTGTAGACGGCACCGAAGAACAGCGATGTCGGCGCGAGGGCGAGAAACAGCACCGCGCGCTGCGCCGTCGCGGCGCCGAGCTTCGCAGCGGTGAGACGGTAGAGGAGGACGAACGCGACCGAGCCGGCGGCAAGCGAGACGACGACGCCCGCAAGGAGGAAGTGGTCGAGCAGCAGAAAGCCGAGCACCGCCACGACGAACGGATAGAGCGGGAAGAAGGCGGGTGTGCTGGAGGGCCACGAATAGCCTTCCTCGGCGATCTTCAGGTACCAGTCGCTGTCCCAGCGTGCCCAGACGTCGATCACCGTCCCGAGCTCGTGCAGGCGGGGCGAGTCCCACTCGGCGCCTACATCGAGGGCACGGTCGAAGAACACGACAGCGACGAGAGCGACGACCCAGATGGCGGCCCGACTCCAGAGGAAGATTCGGAGCGCGGGCGAGACGCTGCGCGAGTCGTCCGGCACACCGGGGACTGTAACCGGAAGGGTGAGAGGCACCCGCCCTTCTGTGCCGAACGGGTTCTGCACGTGAGGCCTCGTCGTGACGCGGCCCCGGCTCGAGGGAGGGCTCAACTGAAACGTTGTCGTAAGGGCCGCAGGCCGATGGCTACCATCACATCATGAGCGCCCCACGCCGGCGACCACAGCGTGGGCCACGACCCGAGATTCCTGCGCGCCGCCGGCCGCGTCGCCGCTCGCGCCGGCGGCCGCTGCTCGTCGTCCTGCTCGTCGTGACGGGCCTTCTCACCGTCGTCGTGCTTGCCGCGGGCGCCGGGGTCTACACGTTCGGCTCCTCCTGCGACCTCGAGTCGCTCCGCGAGGTGAGAATCGGGCAGAACACGTTCGTCTACGCGGCGGACGGGTCGCTGCTCGGCTCGATCCCGGCCGAGCGGAACCGGCAGGTGGTGCCGATTGCGAGCGTGAGCGCGTGGATGCCGAAGGCGACGGTCGCCATCGAGGACCGGCGCTTCTACTCCCACGGCGGCATCGATCCCCAGGGGATCGCCCGGGCCATCGTCGCCGACGCAAAGGCGAGGAGCGTCGTCCAGGGTGGATCGACGATCACGCAGCAGCTCGTCCGCAACCTCTACATCTCCAACGAGCGGACGATCCAGCGGAAGCTGAAGGAGGCCTGTCTGGCCCTCAAGCTGAACGACGCGTGGCCGAAGGAACGCATCCTCGAGAGCTACCTGAACCAGGTGTATTACGGCAATCTCGCCTACGGGATCGAGGCCGCCGCGCAGACGTACTTCTCGAAGCCCGCGCGGAGGTTGAACCTGAGAGAGTCGGCGCTTCTTGCGGGCCTCACACAGGCGCCGTCCGCGTACGACCCGTTCGCAGAGCCGGCAAAGGCCCTCGCGCGCCGCAACGCTGTCCTCGACGCGATGCGCGAACAGGGGGTGATCACGGCCGCGCAGTACCGCTCGGCCCGTCGCTCGAAGGACCTGGCGCTCAATCCGGGCTCGCTGTACAAGGAGATCAGGGAGCCGTACTTCTTCGGGTACGTCCGCGATCAGCTGATCCGCGAGTACGGCACGGAGACGGTGCGATCAGGCGGCCTGAGCGTCTATACCACCATCATTCCGCGCTGGCAGCGCGCGGCCCAGGACGCGATCCGCGAGACCCTGACCGATCCCGCCGATCCCGCCGCCGCCGTGATCTCGATCGATCCTGCGAACGGCGCCATCCGCGCGATGGCGGCCGTGGTGCCGGGACGCAAGAACAACCAGTTCAACCTCCTCTCGCAGGCGCGGAGGCAGCCGGGATCGACCTTCAAGACCTTCGTTCTCGCCGCCGCAATCGAGAAGGGAATCGACCCGGACACGAGCTACTACGTCTCCGCCCCGTTCACCTACAGGCCGGTACCGGACGGCAACTGCGACGACGGTTCGTGGTGGTGTGTCAAGACCTACGACTCCACGTACAACGGATGGACATCGATCTCCCGAGCGACGCTTCGATCGGACAATGCGGTCTACGCGCAGCTCACCCTCGACGTCGGCCCCGAGCGTGTCGGCGAGCTCGCACGCAAGCTCGGTGTGCGGTCACAGCTCGAGGTCGGCGGGCAGTACGTTCCCGCGATGGGCCTCGGCTCGATCGCCGTCTCCCCGCTCGACATGGCGTCCGCGTACGCAACGCTTGCCGCGGGCGGCATCTACTCGGAGCCGACCGCGATCCGCAAGGTCGTCCTGCCGAGCGGCAAGGAGGATGTCGCAGCCGGCTGGGGCAAGCCGAAGCGCACGCGCGTGGTCCCGGATGGGGTCGCCGCAAAGGTGACGCAGATCCTCGAGGACAACGTCAGCTACGGCACCGGCGTCCGGGCAGCCTTCGGCCGTCCGGCTGCCGGGAAGACGGGCACCACCGACAAGCACGCGGATGCCTGGTTCGTCGGCTACACGCCGGAGCTCGCGACCGCGGTCTGGATGGGGTACGCATCGGGTGAGATCCCGATGGAGAACGTCCATGGGATCTCGGTCTCGGGAGGAAGCTTTCCGGCTCAGATCTGGCGCCTGATGATGGAACGCACGATCGGGCTGCGCCCGGTCAGGGACTTTCCCGAGCCGCGGACACCGCCCGTGTATCAGCCGTTCCAGCGGGGGCCTCTCGCCCTCAGCTACGACCCGCTGTACGTCGCGCCGTCGACGACGGAGACCGAGACCACCGACACGACCGAGGCGACGAAGACGACCGGGAAGGCGCAGCCTCCGGCGACCCCACCCCAGAAACCGACCAAGAGCCCGTGAACCGGGCGGCCGCGGTTCCGGCCGGCGCTGCAACGCTCGTCCTCGTCGGGATTGCATGCGCTGCTCGCCTGGCAGACCGGATCGCCGCTCGTACCGCGCGACGGCGGGAATGTTGCCGGGGCAGCCCCATGGTTTCTGGTGCTTCTTCTCGGCGCGTTCGCGACGTACCTCCTGGCGCTCCTCGCGATCCGGGCGGGCTCGCCGACGACGCGTGCGGTGATCGTGATCGCAGTCGCAATTCAGGTCGTCCCTCTCGCGGCGCCGCTCCTGCTCTCGACCGACGCCTGGTCGTACTGGTCCTACGGATGGATCGGCTCGGCCGGCGAGGGCAACCCCTACTCTCAGCCGCCGAGCGCGTTCCCGGAGAACCCCGCGGCCCCCTGGATGGGAAGTGCGTGGCTCGATACGACGAGCGTCTACGGACCCGCGTTCACGATTGCCTCGGAGCCACTCGCCCTCGTCGCGGGAGACTCGGAGAAGGTCGCGGCCTGGGAGTACAAGGCGCTCGCAGCGCTCGCCGTCATTGCCTCCGCGTTGCTCGCGGGCCGCCTCGCACGGCGTGAGGCCTTTGCGATCGCCTTCGTCGGCTGGAACCCGCTGCTTGCCATTCACGGGGCCGGAGGCGGGCACAACGACGCCTGGGTCGGCGCGGCGGTGATGGCGGCGCTCGCGCTCGCCGCGTCGCGGCGTGTTCAGGGCGCCGGAGCGATGTGGGCGGTCGCGATCGCGCTCAAGTGGGTTCCCATACTCTTCCTGACGCTGCGCGCGGTCGAGGCGCGTGCGACCGGGCGTGCCCGGGGCTGCCGCGGCTTCGTGGTCTCGGCCGTCGCGATCGGCGCGGCGGCAACGCTCCTGTACGGCACGGCCTGGCTGCGAGCGATCGTTCCGCTCGTCGGGAATGCGGTCCTCGAGACGAGGTATGCGCTCCCGAGTCGCCTCGAGCACCTCGGGCTTCCGGACGGTGTCGCGCTCGCGATCGCCGTCGCCGGCGTTCGTCGCCGGCTTTGCCTGGCTGCTGCGGGAATCGTCGCGCGGGCGAGCACGCCTCGGGCTCGCCGCCTGTCTCGTGCTGGTCACGACGCCGTATCTCGCCGTCTGGTATCTGGCCTGGGCCGTCCCGCTGGCCGCCGCAGACGAGGATCCGCCGGCGCTGCTCGGCTGCCTGGTGCTGTGCCTCTATCTCATGCCTCAGGCAATTCCGGTCTAGACCTTTAAAGGACTAGACCTTTCGATGGAACACGACAACACCGTCGTCACTGCGAACGACCCGCCAGCTGCCATCTCGCTGCAGGCGCTCGTAGGCAGCAGGAAAGCCGGTTCCGGGCCCGTTGTCGAGGTAGCTCGGACGCGTCAGGTCGAGGGCGATCCAGCGTGCCTCCCGGATGACGGGGAAGCTGAAAACCCGCCGTCGCTCCGAGAGGTGGGCGCCGAGTGTGTTCGTCGCGCTGACCGGCACCCCCGCGGGAATCGCGCGAAGGACGCGGGCGGCCGCCCGGTCGTGGTCCGTGACGACGTGATCGTCGGCAGCGAGCGTCGAGCCGAACGGCACGTGCGCCCAGATCGGCAGGGGCCCGAGACGGATTCCTGCTGCGATCACGACGACGACGAGCGCTGCGGCGAGTTGTGGCCCGGCGTCGGGCCAGCGGCGCATCACCCTCGAGGCGCCGAGTACCGCCGCTGCGACGAGGCCCGGGATCGCGCCGGCCGTGTAGTGGAAATGGACGGACGTCTGCGTTCGCGTGTCGGACAGGAGGTTGAGGGCGATCTCCGGCAGGGCGCTGGCCGCGAGGAGAGGCGAGAGGAGCGAGAGACCTCCGAGCGGAGCCAGGAGATCGAGCAGGTATGCCAGATCGCGGTGCTCGGTCAGTGCCTCGACGAGTCGGACGGGGTGCTCGATCGCCCCGCGGAGAATCCCGGCCGGGGAGCCACCAACCGTGGCATACCTCCCCTCGAAGGGGGAGCCTCCACCGGGCGCGAAATGCGGGACGATGACCGCTGTCGCAACCGCCGCGATCGCCGTACCGAGAGCGACGATCGCGCTGCCGGCGACGCGACGGCCGTGGGCGATTGCGAACCAGAGGCCGAGCATCGCGACGACGAGGCCGATCTGCTCCTTCGTCGAGGCAGGCCGCTCCCGCACAGACCGCAAACGGGATCAGCCGCTCCTCGTCGAGGAACCAGATCGCACCGAGGAGGAGCGGCGTCGCGAGCGCCACGGGGTGAAAGTCGTCGACGACCAGCCACTGCGTGGGCGGATAGAGCAGATAGACGACGCCGAAGAGGAGGCCGGCGCGGTCGCTATCGAGGTGCTTTCGGGCGAGGAGGAAGACGGGAACCGCCCCGAGGGCGACGGCGACCGCCTGGGCGACCAGCAGGACCTCGGGGCTCGGCCAGAGCCACCAGAGAGGCACGAGGATGACGACGATCGGGTCGAAATGCGCGCCCAGCCGCGAGATCTGGTCGCCGTGGACATCGGTCATCTCGAGGAATCGGCCGTGGGCGGTCGACCACACGACCTGGGTCAGGTTGCCGACGTCGAAGCGCCCGGTCTCGAACGCACGTTGCTGGAGGACGGCAAGTGTCGACATCCCGGCGGCAAACGCGCCGACGAGCACACCGAGCAGCACGCGCGGGTGCGTCACGCCGCCGCGAGCGCCCGCTCGACGACGGCCCGCCAGCGGATCCCGAGCGTGGCCTCGTCTGCGTGCGTCTCGTAGGTCGCGCGCCCGGCGGCCGCGATCCGGGCTCGTTCGGCGGCATCGCCCGCGAGGCGGCGGACCGCCGCTGCGAGCGCGGCGGGGTCGCCTGCGGGTACGAGCAGGGCGTCGCGGCCGTCGGCGAGGAGCTCGCGAGCGGCCGGCGTATCGGCGGTGATCAACGGTGTGGCGCACGCGAGGGCCTGAAACGCCTTGTTCGGGATCACGCGGGCGGTCTTCTCGCCCGTGCCGAAGATGCCGAGCGCGCAGCCGGCCGACTGGAATTCGGCGGGGAGATCCTCGTACTCGACCCAGGGTGTCCACTCGACGTTCGCCGGCCGCTCCGCGAGAAGGCTGCCGAGCTGTCCGCTGCCGACGACGCGAAAGGGGATCTCGGGTGCGAGCGCGGCAGCAGCAAGGATCGTCTCGAGACCGTGCAACGGGATCAACTTGCCGACGAAGAGGGCGTGGAACGGTCGCTCCGGTTGCCATCCGGGATGGAAGAGTCGATCCTCGGCCCCCACGAAACAGACCGCGACGCGGGCCTCGTCGAGGCCGAACGCACGGCAGAAGAAGTCTGCATGGGCATCCGTGTCGGCGACGACGACGTCGGCACGCCGGAATGCGCGCCGATCGACGAACCGAACGACCTCGGCGCCCGGCGAACCGCGCCCGAAGCGGCCGCGGTCGACGACCACCGTGTCGTACAGGGACACGAGCGGATTGAAGATGACGGGCCGGCCGCGGGCGACCCGCTTCGCGGCGGGGAGGTCGAAGTGGCCCGGGTAGCCGACGATCAGGGCCTCGGCGCCGTTGTCACCGTCACGCGACTGCCGCAGGCTGTGCTCGGCGCCCGCGACCCGCATCATCTGGCGCGGGCCGACCTTCCAGTTGTGTCGTCGCTCCCAGACCGGCCGATGCTGCTCGAGCACCTCGACGCCGGCTCCGCGAAGCGCGGAGATGACCTGGGCGTTTCTCGGATAGGCCCGGTCGTAGGTTCCGAAGTACAGGACGCGCACGCTTACCGCAGCACTTCGTCCACGAATCGGGTCGCTCGGTCGGCAGCGCCCGAGCGTTCCTCGTGGTGGCTTGTGATCAGCTCCGAGAGGAGGCCGAGCGAGAGCAACTGGATGCCGACGACGACGAGCAGGACACCGAGGGCGAGCAGCGGGCGTTGCCCGATGGCGTGCCCCGTCAGCTTCACGACGGTCAGGTAGAGAAGAATGACGAACCCGAGAGCGCCCGCGCCCAGCCCGAGACCGCCGAAGAGGTGGAGAGGCCGATGGCTGTAGCGACCCATGAAGGTGACCGTGATCAGGTCGAGGAATCCCCGGACGTACCTCTCGACGCCGTAGTTCGAGCTGCCGTGCTCCCGGGGCCGATGGTTGACGGGCAGCTCGGTGACCCGGTAGCCGCGGTAGTGGGCGAGAACCGGGACGTACCGATGCAACTCGCCGTAGAGGTGGAGATCCTCGACCACCTCGGCTCGGTAAGCCTTGAGGCCGCAGTTCATGTCGTGGAGTCGGAGTCCGGAGACCCGGCCGGCCACGGTGTTGAAGAGCTTCGAGGGGATACGTCGCGTGAGTGGATCGCGCCGTTTCGTCTTCCAGCCCGAGACGAGGTCGAACCCCTCCTCGAGACGGGCGAGGAGGCGGGGAATCTCGGCCGGGTCATCCTGCAGGTCGCCGTCGATCGTGACCACGATCTCGCCCGCGGCCTCTCTGAATCCCGCGTCGAGCGCTGCCGCCTTGCCGAAGTTGCGGCGAAAGCGAACGGCACGCACGTTGTCGTGGGCGTCGTGGAGCCGGGTCAGCGCGGCGAACGTGCCGTCCGTCGAGCCGTCGTCGACGAACACCGCCTCCCAGGCGAGCCCCTCGCCGGCGAACGTCGCCGCGAGCTCGTCGTAGAGCAGGGCGACGCTTCGCTCCTCGTTGTGCACGGGAATGACGACCGAGATCACGACGCGAGGGTACCCCGTCTGCCTGGTGTAGCGTGAGAACCGTGAACGACCTCCTCTCGGTCGACGAAGCCCTCGCCCGCGTCCTCGCGCGCGTCCAGGTGCTTCCCGTGGAAGAGGTGCCCCTCGCAGCGGCCACGGGTCGGATCAGCGCCGGGCCGGTTGTCGCTCCGGTCGACGTACCGCCGTTTCGGAGCTCGTCGATGGACGGGTATGCCGTCCGCTCGGCCGACGCTCCCGGCCCGCTGGCGATCGTCGGGCAGTCGGCAGCCGGCCGCCCTTCTCCGGTCGGGCTCGAGCCGGGAGAGGCGATCGAGATCTCGACCGGCGCGGTCGTGCCGGACAGCGCGGATGCCGTCGTCCCGGTCGAGCGTGTGGTGCTCGAGGGAGATAGCGTCTCGGTCCCGGAAACCGTCGCGCCGCGGGACAACATTCGCGAGCCTGGAGGCGACACGCGGCTCGGCGCGACCCTTCTCTCCGCGGGAGAGACGCTGACACCGGCCAGGATCGGTGCTCTTGCGTCGTGCGGGATCGACAGGGTCGTCGTCCACCGGTCGCCACGCGTGACGATCGTCGTCACGGGAACCGAGCTTCGCCCGCCGGGTGAGCCTCTCGCGCCCGGGCAGATCTACGAGTCGAACGGAGTCATGCTCGCGTCTCTGCTCGAGACCACCGGCGCCGTGGTGACGCGCCTCGCCGCGACCGAGGATACGGAAGAGGCGCACGAGGCATCGCTCGAAGAGGCTCTCACGGCGGATGTCGTCGTGACGTCGGGTGGCGTGTCGGTTGGCCCGCACGACCTCGTCCGACGCGTCCAGGAGCGCCTCGGGGTCGAGGAGGTGTTCTGGGGCGTCGCGATGCGGCCCGGCAAGCCCCTCGCGTTCGGGTGCCGGGGTCGAACGCTCGTCTTCGGGCTCCCGGGAAATCCGGTCTCCGCCCTCGTCGGCGCCCTGCTCTTCGTTCGTCCGGCACTGCGCGCGCTCTCCGGCGACCCCGATCCGGCGCCACCGTTTCGCGCCGGCGTTCTCGCCGTCGCGGTGCCGCAGCGGCCCGAGCGAGACGACTTCGTGAGGGCACGCGTGACGTGGGGCGACGACGGAGCCGTGGTCGAGCCGATCGTCGGTCAGGAGTCGCACATGATCGCGCGCACGACGTGCGGCGACCGGCCTCGCCTGGATCCCGCGTGGGCCGGGCTCGCTCTCGGCCGGATCACGCATCCGGTTCATGGCCCTGTGATCTGCTGCGAGGGCGGCGTCCGACGGACGCGTAGCGACCCGATGCCAAGGCCCCGAGTTGTGTCGCGACCGCCGCCCACGCGAGCAGCGCCAGGATGGTCGGCCACGACACGAGCCCGAGCGTCATCAGGGAGAGGATGTAGAGCGGGGCGTTCAGGCCCAGCTGGAGCTGTGTACCGACCGCGATCAGGGCGAGGATCGGCCCCGCGAGCCCGATGCCGTAGAGCACGTCCCTGAACCAGCTGCCACGGTTGCCGATCTGCGGCAACCAGAGCCACGCGTAGAGCGACGGAACGACGAAGATCAGCGCGTACGCGCTGATCACAGCGGTCGCGATTGCGATCACTCCGAGCGCGAGCAGAGAAACGGTGTAGCCCGCAAGCACCTCGTCGGGCGTTGCCGGCGACCGCGGGAGGAGACCCTGTCGCGCCCGTAGCCAGCCGAGCGCGACGAGGAGGCCGATGAGCGCGAGCCCGACGGTCGACCAGCTCGTGACGGCGGGGCTGTCCGGTGGTGGTGGCAGGGCAGAGCCGCGAGGAAAGACGCCCGCCAGCGCTCCGAGGCCGACGGCGAAGCCGGCCCAGAGCCAGACACCGGCCCTGGTGCGGAGCGCGCGCCACGCGCCGGTGAGGGGGAGTTGCCTCCGCCGGCTCCGTGCAAACAGGTCGAGAACGCCGGCGAGGTACGGAATGAGCGCAACGATCAGTACGAACTCGATCGCCCAGCCACGGACGATCCGGGTGCCGAGGTAGACATACCCGGCGGTACTCGTCGCAAAGCCGATGCCGTTGTCGAGCGAGGCGAGGATCGATTCTGCCGACCGGCCCGAGCCGGACGAACTGCACGCGGTCGAGCTGCGCGACCGTGTCGCCCTGCGGGTCACCGCCTCCGTCGTCGGCGGTCGTCAGGCGGATAGCCGAGATCTCGCGTCCGAGGAAGGGTGCCTGCTCGCCGTAGCCGAACGGGATCCCGAGGTCCACGAGCTGTTCCAGCCAGCCCGGCCTCGCCGGCGCGGTCCCGAGGTGCGTTGCGACGCGGACGTCGGCCGTCCGGACGAGAGCGGGCGCAGGCGACCTCGGCGTCAGGCCGGCGATCTCGAGCCGTGGCCGAGCCGAGCCCGCAAGGGCTTCCAGCGAGACGGCGGCCCGGACGCTCTCGCGGAGTGGCGAGCTGGAGGCGAACCTCTCGGCTCCGAAGCCCCCGAACGCGCCGCCGTCGGACGAGAGGAAGATCAGCGTGTGCTCCGGCTTCGGTCTCGTCGCGATCGTGCCGAGCCGGCCGTAGCCCCGCTGCAGCTCGATCAGGGCCGCCGTCCCCGAAGCGTTGTCGTTCGCGCCCGGCCCGGTTCCGATGTTGTCCCGATGGGCGAGAAAGAGGATTGCGTCCGAGCTCGCGCCCGGAATGACGGTGACCAGATTCCGGAGGCGGACCGTGCCGAGACCCGGGATCGACTCGTCCCAGGCGTCCTCGGCCGCGGTCAGCCCGTAGAGCGCCAGCCGCTCCTTGACCCATGCGGTCGCCCCGAGAGCGCCCTCGGTGCCCGGCTCGCGGTCCGGGAAGTCACGGGCGAGCTCGGTCGCGAGCTGCGTCGCCGATGCCCCGTCGAAGGCCGGCGGGAGGGTGGGTGCCGGAAACGGTCCGGGCGTCTCGATCGTGAAGGCAAGCACGAGAAGAGGCAGTGCGAGGAGGAGGCTCGCTCCGCGAACCAGGCGACCGTTGATGGGCTGATCGCTTCGCCTGCGGCGGGATCGGCGCTGCGACGAAGCACGCCGCTCACCCGCGCTCCGCGGCCTTCGGCCTCTCGTCCTCGCTGAGTCTGGGACAGGCACGACGGGGGCTATAGTACGACGTGGCGGGTGCTTGGCCCCGTATCGAGCGAACCCGACGATGCCTGAAACCTCCACCATTCTCCTCGTTGACGACGAGGATGCGATCCAGAAGCTCCTGACGTATCCGCTCGAGCGAGACGGATATCGCGTTGTCTCTGCGCGCGACGGCGAGGAGGCGCTGCAACGATTCTCGGACGAGGACATCGATCTCGTCGTGCTCGACATCATGCTTCCCAAGCTCGACGGGCTCGAGGTCTGCAAGCGCCTACGCGCCGAGAGCACGGTGCCGATCATCATGTTGACCGCGCGCGACGACGAGCTCGACAAGGTGCTCGGGCTCGAGCTCGGAGCGGATGACTACATCACGAAGCCGTTCCTCATCCGCGAGTTCCGCAGCCGCGTGCGCGCGGTCCTTCGCCGGGCCGCCACTCCGCACCTCGGGGGCAAGCGTGAGGAGATGATCGACCGGGGCGATGTGAAGATCGATCTGCCTCGACGCACGGTCGAGGTGCGAGGCGAGCTCGTCCAGTTGACATTTGTCGAATTCGAGTTACTCGCGTTGCTCGCGTCGAGCCCCGGCGTCGTCTACTCCCGACGGCAACTGCTCGAGCGGTTGCGTGGAGGGGCCGACTACCGGGAGCCACGCACGATCGACGTGCACGTCCGCCACCTGCGCGAGAAGATCGAAGTCGAGTCCCGCGAGCCGGAGTTGATTCTCACGGTGCGGGGAGCCGGGTACCGCTTCCGCGACGGATGATCATCCCGGGCGGGATCCGCGTCAAGCTCGCGCTCGCGCTCCTCGGCATCGTCGGCGGAGCGCTGCTCGCGGCGTATGCGATCGTCGTGCCCTCGCTCGAGCACAACCTGGTCGGCGCCAAGCTCGACCAGATGCAGAGCGACGCCGAGGCGCTTGCCGTCAACTACGCGCTGAACCAGCAGCGCCTCGACGACTTCGTCGGTGCATCGGCATTCGTCTCGAACGCGCGTGTCGTCGTCTTCGACGTCACGGATCCGCCTCGGAACGAGGTGCTCCGCTCCCTCGCTGACTCCTCGCCGGTCGGTCGCGTCGAGATGGAGACCGACCCGGCGGCGCTCGAGGCGGCGAAGGGCGCCGGAACGGTGCGGGCCAGGATCGTCCGGGAGGGACGCGAATACGCCGAGGTCGCAACGACGCTGCTCTCGACCGGTGACGTGATGCTGTTGTCGAGCTCGCTGGAGGATCAGCTCGCGACGGTCGCGCTCGTCAAGCGGCGCCTGCTGCTCGCGACTGTGGCCTCACTGCTGATCGCGGTCTTCCTCGGGTTTGCGGTTGCGGCCGCCCACGCTCGCCGGTTGAGCCGTATCCAGAAGGCTGCCGACAACATCGCGGAAGGTGCGTTCGACATGCCGCTCACCGACCCCGGGAACGACGAGGTCGCCCAGCTCGCGAGCTCGGTCGATCGGATGCGGGTTCAGCTCGCCGAGCTCGACCTTGCGCGCAAGGAGTTCGTCGCGAACGCGTCGCACGAGCTGCGCACGCCGTTGTTCTCGCTGGCCGGTTTTCTCGAGCTCCTCGCCGACGAGGATCTCGATGATGAGACGAGACGGGAGTTTCTGGCGACGACGCGAGGGCAGGTCGACCGACTGACCAAGCTCGCCACGGACCTGCTCGACCTCTCGCGGATGGACGCTGGTCGGATCCGGATCGAGCAGGAGGACGTCGGCCTCGCGGAGGCGGTCAGGATCGTGGCGGAGGAGTTCGGAGCCGTCGCGGACGCATCCGACCATACGTTGATCGTCGACGTGGACGACGATGCCTGGGCCCTCGCGGACGAGGAGCGCGTGCAACAGATCGTGCGCGCGCTGGCGGGCAACGCGATCGCGCACACGCCACCGGGCACCCATGTCCGGCTCCGGGCCGAGCGCCGGGGCGGTCGCGTTGCGATCCTCGTCGAGGACGACGGGCCGGGGATCCCGCCGGAGCACCTCGGCCGGGTGTTCCAGCGGTTCTACCGGGTCGAGGGTGGCCAGGCGTCCGGCAGTGGCCTCGGCCTCGCGATCGCGCGAGAGCTCGCGGGCCGGATGGCCGGCACGGTCACCGTCGCGAGCCGACCGGGAGAGACAGTCTTCACGCTCGACTTGCCGGCCGAGGTGGTCGTTCCCATGGCCCCGGCCGTCTGATCCGCGCGTTTCCACGTGGAAACAGGAGCCGTTTCCACGTGGAAACGGCGGGTCGTGCCCGGCCACGCCCGCGTCGCTCGTTCGAGGGGGTGACCCCTCGCTACAGTGGCTCCCGTGCAACCGCGGGTCTTCGCCATCGCCGTCGTCGCGGCCGTTCTCGGGGCGGCGGGCGCGATCGCGCTCGGCTCGGTGACCGGCCTCACCGGGGGCACGGCGACGACGGTCGTTGTCGAGCGTGCGGTGACGGAGGGGGCCGCGACCCCTCTTGCCGTTCCACTGCGCGGTTCCGGCTTCGACCCGGCGGCGATCTACGCGCGCCGTTCGCCAGGGGTGGTGACGATCTACGCCGATCTCGGCGTGCAGGGGCAGGCACAGGGCTCGGGTTTCATCGTCGACGCGAAGGGAACGATTCTCACGAACGCCCACGTCGTCACCGATGTCGCGGAGGCGTCGGGTGGACCCGTCCACGCCGCGGTCAAGGTCTACGTCGAGTTCAAGGATCGCGATCGCGTCCCCGCCCGCATCGTGGGCTGGGATCTGTTCAGCGACGTCGCCGTAATCCGGGTCGACCCGACCCAGCACGCCCTGATGCCGGTGCCTCTCGGGACATCGGCCACGGTCGTCGTCGGAGCCCCCGTGGCCGCGATCGGGAGCCCGTTCAACGAGCAGAGCTCGCTCTCGGTCGGTGTCGTTTCCGCGATCAACCGGACGATCGATTCGCTGACCTCGGGGTACAGCATCTCCGACGCGATCCAGACCGACGCACCGATCAACCACGGCAACTCTGGTGGGCCTCTCTTCGACGCTGCCGGGCGGGTGATCGGGATCAACGCGCAGATCCGCTCTTCGAGCGGCTCGGGCGAAGGAGTCGGCTTTGCGATCCCGATCGACACGGTCCGCCGCGCACTCGTGCAACTCGTACGCACTGGCCGCGTCTCGTACGCGTATGTCGGCGTGACCACGCAGGACGTCACGCCGCGTCTGGCAGCGAAGTTCGGATTTGCGGCCTCACGGGGCGCGCTCGTCGCGAAGGTGCAGCCCGACACGCCCGCATCGAGGGCCGGTCTGCGAGGCGGGACGCACGTCGAGGGGGCCGACGGCGTGCAGGTCTCGCTCGGTGGCGATCTGATCGTCAAGATCGGTGACACGCCGATCGCGAGCGCGCAGGACGTTTCGCGCGCTGTCACGCTGCGTCGGGTCGGCGACAGGGTGCCGTTCACGGTGCTGCGAGGCGGGACGACCCGGCGTGTCGTCCAGGTCACGCTCGCCGAGCGCCCCGCCTGAGGCCGGGCTGCCCGGGTGCGGCGGGGACGGGCCGGCGCCGCCGAGTACGATGCGGGCGTGGCCGATCTCTCACACGTCGCAGCTGACGGCACGGTGCGGATGGTGGACGTCGGCGGCAAGCCTCTCTCGCGTCGTCGCGCCGTCGCACGGGGTCGCGTCGTGATGGATCCAGGGACGGCCGCAAGGCTCCGTGAACTGCCAAAGGGAGACGCGCTCGTGACGGCCAAGCTTGCCGGCATCATGGCGGCCAAGCGGACGAGCGACCTGATCCCGCTCTGTCATCCGCTCGCGCTGAGCGTTGTCGAGGTCGAGCTGACCGTGATCGGAGACCGGCGTCGAGATCACTGCCGTCGCGGAGACGACCTCGCAGACCGGCGTCGAGATGGAAGCGCTGACAGCGGTCTCTGTCGCAGCGTTGACCGTGTACGACATGGCGAAGGCCATCGACAAGGCGATGTCGATCACCGAGGTCACGCTGGTCGAGAAGACCAAGGAGCCCGTGTGAAAGGGGCCGTGCTGACCGTCTCGGACGGCGTCTTCCACGGCACTCGCGAAGACCGCAGTGGCGACGCCCTCGCCGAGCTTCTCTCCTCCGAGGGCTTCGAGGTCGAGCGACGCGTCGTCGCCGACGAGGTCGACGAGATCTCGGGCGCGATCGTCGGCCTGGCGGAGACGAACGACCTCGTTCTCACGACCGGTGGCACCGGCTTCACGCCACGTGACGTGACACCCGAGGCGACCCGCCCCGTGCTCGATCGCGAGGCGCCGGGGATCGCGGAGGCGATCCGTGCCGACGCGCGGACGCGGACGCCCCACGCGCTCCTCTCGCGGGGCCTTGCGGGGCTCCGCGGAGCCACCCTGGTCGTCAACTTGCCCGGGTCTCCGGGAGGGTGCCGTGACGGCTTTGCCGTCCTCCGACCCGCCCTTGTCCACGGCCTGGAGCTCGCGGCCGGCGATCAGAGCTCCCGACACCGACAGACGTGAGCTCGACGACGCTTTCCCTTCCGCGTCGCTTCGCCTCGCTCGTGAAGCTGGAGCACACGGTTTTCGCGCTCCCGTTCGCCTACGTCGGGGCGTTTCTCGCCGTCGACGGCTTCCCGGGCGTCGGACCGACGGTCTGGCTCACGCTTGCGATGGTCGGCGCACGGACGCTTGCGATGGGCCTGAACCGGCTCATCGACGCCGAGCTCGACGCGAGGAACCCGCGAACCGCGGGCCGCGAGTTGCCGGCGGGTGCGCTCACCCGCTCCCAGGTGTGGGCTCTCTGCGGCGCCGCGCTCGCGCTGTACCTCATAGCCGCCTTCCAGCTCGAGCCCGTCGTACGCTGGCTCTGGCCGATCCCCGTCGCCATGTTCGTGATCTACCCGTATCTGAAGCGCGTGACGTGGCTCTGTCACGTCTGGCTCGGCGCCTGTACGGGGCTCGCCCCGCTCGGGGCCTGGCTTGCCGTCACCGGCACGGCGCCGTGGGAGGCGTGGGCGCTGTTCGTAGCGCAGGGCCTCTGGGTCGCCGGCTTCGACCTGTTCTACTCCCTCTTCGACCTCGACCACGACCTCCGGGAGGGGATTCGCTCCTGGGCGACGCGATTCGGCGAGCGGGGTGTGTTCGTCGGCGCCCGGAGCTTCCACATCGTCTCCGTCGTCACCCTCTCGGCGGTCGGCATCGGGCTTTCGAGCGATATCTTCTACTGGCTCGGCGTGCTCGCCGTCGCCGGGCTCCTCCTCTACGAGCACACGCTCGTGCGGCCGGGTCACCTCGAGCGACTCGACGCGGCGTTCTTCACGATCAACGGCGTGATCGCCGTCGTCTTCTTCGTGTTCGTGCTCCTGGACACGTTGACCTGATGGTGACGGCCGGTCCGATCGACGGTGCTCCCGCCTTGATCGGGGAAGGCCTCGAGAAGCGCTACGGACGCAAGCGCGTCCTCCGCGGCGTGTCGTTCTCGGTTCCCTTCGGCGGGTTTCTGGTCGTCACCGGGGCGAACGGAGCGGGAAAGACGACGCTGCTGCGGATCGTCGCCGGCCTCGCGGCGCCGACGCGCGGGACGATCGGCGTCGCCGGCGAGCGCGCGGATCTCGGATTCGTCGGCCACGAGCCGCTCGTCTACCGCGAGCTCACAGCCCTCGAGAATCTCGACCTCTTCGGTCGGCTCTATCGCGTCTCCGACCGGCGCGAGCGGAGCGGAATGCTGCTCGAGCGCTTCGGCCTCTGGGAGGCACGCTCCGACCGGGTCTCGACGTACTCGCGCGGGATGGTCCAGCGGCTTTCGCTCTGCCGCGCCCTTCTCCACGAACCAGCCCTGCTCGTGCTCGACGAGCCGTTCACCGCGCTCGACGACGACGGTGCCCGCGTCCTCGACAGCGAGCTCGCCGCGGTCGCGGGGGAACGTACGGTGATGCTCTCGACGCACGATCCCGGGCGCGTCGCGTCGCTTGCGAGCGATCGGCTCGTGCTCGCATGAGCGGAATCGCCCTCTATGCGTCCGACGTCGTGGCGCTCGCGCGGAAAGACCTGCGGCTGGAGCTTCGCGCCCGCGACACGTTGCCCGCGATGCTCCTGTTCGTGCTGTCGACCCTCGTCGTCTTCCACTTCGCGCTACCGGCCGGCACGGCCGACGATGCGGCCTACGGGTTGTTATGGATCGCGATCGTGTTCACCGCGCTCCTCGGGCTCGCGCGCGCCTGGGCGCCCGAGCGCGAAGGAGGTGCACTCGACGGTCTCGTACTCGCCCCGTGCGATCGCAGCGCGATCTGGCTCGGCAAGACACTCGCGGTTCTCGTGTTCCTCACGGCGGCCGAGCTCGTCGCCCTGCCGGCGTTCGCGCTGTTCTTTGCGCCGATCGACCTCGTTGCCGTCGCCGGCGTCGTGCTCGCGAGCATCGGGATCTGCGCGGTCGGCTCCCTGCTGGCCGCGATGGCCGCCGCGAGCCGTGGCCGCGAGGTCATTCTGCCGCTCCTCTTCCTTCCTCTCGCGATCCCGCTCGTCGTCGGCGGGGTCGGCGCCGGGATCTCGCCCGAGGGGGCGACGTATCTCACCTTCCTCGGCCTCTACGACCTCGTGTTCGCGATACTGGCGTGGGCCACCTTCGAATATGTCGTCACGGAATAGCCTCCCAGCTCTCGGATTTGCGACTGCGGCCCTGCTCGGGCTCGCCGTCGTCCTGGCCCTTCTGGTGGCGCCCGAGGACGCCGACCAGGGTGTCTCCCAGCGGATCTTCTACTTCCACGTCCCGATCGCGTTGACCGCCTACCTCTGCTTCGGGCTCGGAGCCTGGAAGGCGCTCCGGCTCCTGTGGGTCGGCGGCGAGCGCCGTGACCTCGAGAGCTACACCTGGATCCACCAGGGAACGATCTTCGGTGCCCTGACGCTGATCACGGGGTCGATCTGGGCCAAGGCTTCATGGGGCGTGTGGTGGAGCTGGGGGTCGAACCAGCTCGTCCTGTTCCTCGTCTTGTTCCTGTTCTACTGCGCCTACTTCATGCTCAGGTTCTCGATCGAGGAAGGGGCGCGGCGGGAGCGAATCTGCGCCGTCTACGCCCTCTTCGGAGTCGCGTTGATCCCCGTCAGCTTCTTTGCGATCCGCCTTGCAAGCGACTTCATCCACCCGACCGTGTTCACGCGCGAGGGGCCTCAGATGACCGGCACAATGTTCGGTGCGTTCCTCGTCTGCTGGCTGGCCGTTACCCTGCTCGCGTACGTCATGTATCGGATCGAGCTCGTCGGCAAGCGCACCGACGCCCATCTGCGGGACCTTCGGGAGGTGCTCTCGTGACACAAGGCCAATACGTCGCACTCGCCTACGGAGTCGTCCTCGTATTCGTCGTGCTCTGGGTCGCGATCATCGCAGCGAAGCTCTCGCGGCTGGAGCGTGAGACCGGCGAGCTCGTGCGGCTGGCGGGTGACCGACGCGCCGATGGCTGAGCTTCTCGTCTGGCCCGCGCTGATCGGCTACGGCGAGGCTGCCTTCGCCTACGCGGGAGTCCTGCGCGTTCCGGGGGGCTCGGCACGACTCGGCATCTGGGGGGTACGGATCGGCTGGCTCGCGCAGACGGGCCTGCTCGTCGCCCAGGCCCTCGATGCGGACGGATTCCCGTGGGGGACGTGGGCCGGTGCTCTCAATCTCTTCGTCTGGCTGGTCGTCGGCGCGTACCTCATCTGGGGTTGCACGCCTCGCTATCGCCTTCTCGGCCTCGCCGTGATGCCGTTCGCTGTCGCGCTTCTGCTCGCAGCCTGGGCCGGTGGTGGGACGAACGGCTCGACGGGCGACTCCGCGAGCGGGCTGCTCGCGATCCACGTCGGGCTGATGCTCGCAGGCTTCGCCGGCCTGACGCTCGCAGGCGGTCTCGCCGGTCTCTATCTCTGGCAGGAGCGCCGTCTCAAGCGACGCGATGCACGCGTCCTGCGGCTTCGGCTTCCTCCACTCGAGACCCTCGATCGACTCTCGGCTCGTACCGCGCTCATCTCGGTCGGTGTCGTGACGCTCGGGATGGCGGTCGGTCTCGCGAGCTTCGACCGGGGCGACTTCGACCTCCCGATGGCGACGACGGCCGCGATCTGGGTGCTGTACGCGACCGGACTGCTGCTTCGGCGGGAAGGGCGTATCCAGGCTCGCCGTTTCGCCCTCCTCCTCGTGTTCGGCCTCGCGCTCGTCGCCGTCGCTCTCCCTCTGACCCACTTCGCGTCGTGAGGCTTGCCCTCGTCGGCGTGTCACACCGTCAGGCTCCTGTGGAGTTGCGCGAGCGCGTCGCTGTCGACGCCGCAGAGGCGGCGTCGCTGGCCACCGAGCTTGCGGACGGCTGCGAGGCAGTCGTCCTCTCGACGTGTAACCGAACCGAGCTCTACCTCGCGAGCACGGACACGACTCGGCCGCTCGAGGAGCAGGCGACAGCCTCCCTGTTGAGCCTCGCGCCGGACGAGGCCTCCGCCCTCGCTCCGCTCCTGTACCGACTCGGGGATGACAGCGCCGCTCTTCATCTCTTCCGCGTGGCGGCCGGCCTGGACTCGCTCGTGCCCGGAGAGGGCGAGATTCTGGGGCAGGTGCGCGACGCATTCGACGGCGGCGCAACCGGCCCATTGCTCGATCGTCTCTTCCGGCAGGCGCTTCACGCCGGCCGGCGGGCGCGGGTCGAGACGGCGATCGGCGAGAATCCGTCGTCGGTTCCGGCCGCCGCTGCTGCTCTCGCGCAGCAGGTCTTCGACGATCTCAACGGGCGCAACGTCGTGCTCGTCGGCGCGGGGAAGATGAGCGAGTCGACGGCGCGCAACCTTCGCTCACGAGGTGGGGTGATCGCTGCAGTCGCGAACCGGACGATCGAGCACGGTGCCGAGCTGGCGGCGCAGGTCGGCGCCGAGGCGGTCGGCCTCGCCGACGTTCCAGGCCTTCTCGCGACGGCCGACGTCGTGATCACCTCGACGAGCGCCCCTGGCTTCGTCGTCGGTGTCTCCGCGGCCGAGGAGGCGTTGCGTGGCCGGCGGGGCCGACCGATCCTGTTCGTCGACCTCGCTGTCCCCCGTGACGTCGATCCGGCACTTGCGACGATAGACGGGTGCTTCGTCTACGACATCGACGACCTCGAGGCCGTCGTCGAGAACTCGCTCGCGGGTCGCCGTGCCGAGGCCGCGCACGCCGAGCAACTCGTGGCGGCCGAGGCCGAGCGATTTCGGGAGTGGCAGGCCTCGCTCGCGGTGGTGCCCGCCATCGCCTCGCTGCGCGCGCGGGCCGAGGAGATCCGTGCCGGCGAATTGGCGCGCGTGGAAGGGCGCCTCGGACGATTGCCCGAGAGCGAACGCAAGCTCGTCGAGTCGGTGACCTCGCAGATCGTCGCGAAGCTCCTGCACCTGCCGACGGTCCGGATGAAGGAGGCCGCCGCCGGCGCCGACGGTGTGATCTATGCTGACGTCGTACGCGACCTGTTCGGGCTGGGGGAGGAAGAACAATCGTCACGCGACCGGTGATCGTTGGCAGACCGCTTCCGGTGCAGGCCCCGACCGCCTTTGTGCGCATCCGCCCGCGCGGCCGCTCGATCTGCGGCGAGCCGCGCACGACGACCAGTCTCTGTGCTGCTACGCGTCGGCTCCCGCGGAAGTAGGCTCGCACTGACCCAGGCCGGGCGCGCCGCCGAGGCGTTGCGGCGGCCGGGTATCGAGATCGCTCTGGTTCCGATCACGACGGCGGGCGACCGCGACCGAACGAGCCCGTTCGGCGAGATCGGCTCGCGCGGGGTCTTCGTCAAGGAGCTCGAGGAGGCGCTCCTCGAGGGACGCATCGATGTCGCTGTGCACTCGGCGAAGGACATGACGGCCGCCGACGCGGCGGGCCTGACCGTTGGCGCTTACCCGCTCCGGGAGGATCCGCGCGACGCGCTCTGCGGTGCCGATGCGATCCGCCCCGGAATGCGCATCGGCACGGCGTCGGCGCGGAGGCGCGCACAGCTGCTTGCCCTCGAGCCGACGCTCTCGGTCGAGCCGCTGCGTGGCAATGTCGACACCCGGTTGCGGAAGCGTGGCGAGAGAGGCCTCGATGCGGTGATGCTCGCCTCTTGTGGTCTAGACCGTTTGGGCCTTGGAGCCGAGATCGGTGTCCGCCTCGATCCCGGCGTCATGCTGCCGGAGGCCGGCCAGGGTGCCCTCGCGCTCCAGGTTCGGGCAGGGGAAGAGGATCTCGTCTCGCATGTCGACGACGACGAGACACGAACCCGTGTGGAGGCCGAACGCCGTTGCGTCGCGCTGATCGGCGGAGGCTGCCTCGCCCCCGTCGCTGCCTTTCACGACGGGAACGTCCTTACCGCCCTCGTCGCAGACGAGGACGGTGCGTGGCTCGAGCGTCGGTCGGGGCTCGACCCCGGCACCGTCGCCGAAGAGCTGATCGCCCTCGCGCGATGAGAGTGATCGTCACGCGTCCGGAGGGGCAGGAGCACGAGCTGAGCGCGCGACTCGAGGCGCTCGGCCACCAGGTGGTTCGCTGCCCGCTCATCCGCCTCGAGCCGCTCTCCGATGACCCGATCGACCTGGCCGGGTACGACTGGTTGGTGGTCACGAGCCCGAACGGCGCCAGCGAGCTCCGCCGGCGCGCGGTCGGGGCCTGGCCGCGCGTGGCGGCGATCGGCCGCGCCACAGCCGACGCGCTCGGCCATGCGGATCTCGTCGCTCGCGTCTCGACGCAGGAGGGGCTCGTTGCGGCCATGCCTCGCCCGCCGGGGCGCGTCCTCGTTGCGGCGGCCGAGGATGCGAGGCCCTACCTCGCCGAGGAGCTCTCGGCCGACGTCGTTCCGCTCTATCGCACGCATCTCCTGCACCCCGATCCCGTGCCGGCCGGCGATCTCTGCGTCCTGATGTCGGCTTCGGCGGCCCGCGCGTTCGCCGCTCTCGAGACCGGAATTCCCGCCGTCTCGATCGGACCCGTGACGACGCGCGAGGCGCGAGCCGTCGGAGTCCAGGTCGTCGCAGAGGCCGACCCGCACGATCTCGCCGGCCTGATCGCCGCAGTCGGTCGTGCGGCGGCCGTCTGACCGGAGTCTCACCGGAGAGGCGCGCCCCGTAGACTGACGGACTCCCGTGTTCGTCACGTTCCTCAGCGACTTTGGTCTCCAGGACGACTTCGTCGGCACCTGTCACGGCGTCGTTCTCCGTATCGCCCCGGATGCGAGGATCATCGATATCACGCACGGGATCCCGCCGCAGGCGGTGCTCCAGGGGGCGCTCGTGCTCGCGAACACGCTCCCGTACATGCCAGTTGGTGTTCACCTCGCGGTCGTCGACCCCGGCGTCGGAAGTCACCGGCGTGCGCTCGTGGTGCGGGACGCAGAGGGGCGCCACCACATCGGCCCCGACAACGGGTTACTGCTGCCTGCGGCCGAGCGCGCCGGAATCGCTGCGGTTCACGAGCTTGCGAATCCCGAGTACGCGTTGCCCTCGGTCTCGCGCACGTTCCACGGCCGCGACCTGTTCGCGCCTGCGGCCGCCCACCTCGTGCGCGGCGTTCCGATCGGCGAGCTCGGTCCCCCCGTGGATCCCGAGGCCCTCGTTCGGCTCGAGCTGCCGGTGCCGACCTTCGGTGAAGGCACGATCGCGGCAACGATGCTGTACCTTGACAGTTTTGGCAACATCGCGCTCAACCTGACGAAGTACGATCTCGAGCAAGCCGGGGTCGTGCCCGGCACACGCGTCGAGATCGAGCTCGGCGGGCAACGATACTTCGCTGTCTCGGCCCGGACGTTTGCGGACGCACGCCCCGGCGACGTGATCCTCTACGAGGACAGCTACGGCAACATGTCGATTGCGATCTCGAACGGAAACGCCGCGGCGATGTTGCGTGCGGCGGTCGGCCGGAGCGTCGATATCAGGGTGATCTGACCCCGGTTGTCGAAACGGGCGGCGTGCACGAGTATCCTCTGCAACGAGAGGCGTCGGCGGAGCGGGACTTCGTCCCCGACGTCTCTCCGTTTCGCGTCCGGCGAACCCGTATGCCGCGTGATGGTCGCCACCGCGGATATCCTCCCATCGGCAGCCCGTGGAAACAGAAACCCTCACCGTCGTCGACAACCGCACCGGGATCGAGTACTCGCTGCCGATCGCGGACGGCGCGATTCGGGCCACGGACCTTCGCCAGATCGTCGGGCTCGACGGTGACGGGCTCGTCTCGTTCGACCCGGCATACCTGAACACCGCGTCGTGTCGAAGCGCAATCACCTACATCGACGGTGACGCCGGGATCCTCCGCTACCGCGGGTACCCGATCGAGCAGGTCGCCGAGCAGGCCGGGTTCCTCGAGACCGCGCAACTCCTGCTCGAGGGCGAGCTACCGACGCGAGATGCGTTGGACCGATGGACTGAGGACGTACGTACGCACACGTATGTCCATACGAACATCCCACAGTTCCTCGACGGCTTTCGCTACGACGCGCATCCCATGGGCATGCTGCTCGGTGCAGTCGGGGCATTGTCGACGTTCTACCCCGATGCGAAAGGGATCTCCGACCCGGAGAACCGCTATCTCCAGCGGGTGCGACTGATCGCGAAGCTGCCGACGATCGCGGCGTACATCTTCCGACATTCCCGAGGCCTCCCGTACGTCCTGCCGCGGAACGATCTCGATTACATCGGCAACTTCGTGAACATGACCTTCTCGATCGGTGGTGAGCACGAGCCGAATCCGGTGCTCCAGCGGGCACTCGAGATCTTGCTCATCCTGCACGCAGACCACGAGCAGAACTGCTCGACGAGCGCGGTGCGCGGTGTCGGTTCGTCGCAGGTCGACCCGTTCTCTGCGGTCTCGGCGGGCATTGCGGCGCTCTATGGGCCGTTGCACGGCGGCGCGAACGAGGCGGTTCTGCAGATGCTCGACCAGATCGGCGACGTCGCAAACGTCCCCGCATTCGTCGAGGCAGTGAAGGACGGCAGCGCCGGGACCCGCCTGATGGGGTTCGGCCATCGTGTTTACAAGAGTTATGACCCTCGTGCGAAGCTGATCAAGGAGGTCGCCGACTCCGTCTTCGCCGAGACGGGCGTCGATCCGAAGCTGGCAATCGCGCTCGAGCTCGAGAAGATCGCGCTCGAGGACGACTACTTCGTCAGCCGCAAGCTCTATCCCAACGTCGACTTCTACTCCGGTCTGATCTACAAGGCGATGGGATACCCGGCGGACTACTTCACGGTGCTGTTCGCTCTCGGTCGGCTTCCGGGCTGGATCGCGCAGTGGGAGGAGATGCTCACTGACCCCGAGACGAAGATCGCCCGGCCGCGCCAGATCTACTCCGGCGCAGACGAGCGCTCGTTCGTCGCTCTCGGCGAGCGCTAGGGCTGGACAGCGTCCGGTCGGTCGGAATGGCGAGAGCCGGACTTGAACCGGCGACACCACGGTTTTCAGCCGTGTGCTCTACCAACTGAGCTACCTCGCCTAGAGGTCATGCGGCTCCCAGGTTACCGGAGCCAATCCCGGCTCTCATCCCCTTCCGTCTCCTGACGCACATCCATAGGGAGCTAGACGGCTCCAGCCGATGGCCCCGCATGTCCGGTCTTCGCCCGCAGCCTTGGATTCAGGTCTCTGGTCGGTACCACGGTATCGGCCTTGTCGAGGCTCGCCGAGGTCGACAGATCCAGCGCCGTACGCCGCTGGATCGGGCGCGCCTCTCCACCTGAAAGAAATCGCGCCACCGACGGAAATCGTTTGCCGATCGGTGCTATATTCGTTTCGAATGAGGGTCTCTTGTCTGCGGTCTAGAGGTTGTGCGGGAAACGTTTGCAACACCAAGTACCTTCGAGCGAGGGCGGCGGTCGGTGACAGCAGGAGCATGAGGGCAGAGCGAATGCCTGGCGAGACTCACGTTCGTACCCCATGCCGTCTCGGGCATGGCACGTCACGCAGTGATCATCACGCCGGCGGCAGCTCCGCTTGGCGTGGCCCGTTTCATTCGTAAAGGAGGAACCCGTCAGTGGTCGCCGAGAGCCTCGAAGGCAAGCTGCAGCGCTTCGACAACCCCGTCCAGATGATGCGCAATGCGCAGACCGGGGCATACGTATTTCCGATCCAGGCCGAGTTTTCCAACTGGCTCGACGAGCAGGAGGCGTGGAGGAAGAGCGTCGCGCTGTTCGATCTCTCGTTGCACATGTCTGACATCTATGTCGAGGGCCCCGACACGCAGCGCCTTCTCTCGGATCTCAGCGTCAACAGCTTCGAGTCGTTCGGACGCGGCAGCGGGAAGCAGCTTGTCGTCTGCAACTTCGACGGGTACGTCATCGGTGACGCCATACTCTTCGGCCTCGAGGACGACAAGGTAAACATTACGGGGAGACCCACGGTTGGCCATTGGGTGGCCTTCCACGCCGAGACCGGGGACTACGACGTCCGAATCACCAGAGACGAGCGGTCGATCGACAACAGAGGCGAGCGGCTCAGTTTCCGCTATCAGGTCTCCGGACCGAACGCGGCTTTGCTCATTGACAAGCTGGCGGGATCGTCGGTCGCGGACGCCCCGTTCTTCAGCATCGTCGATCTCACGATCGCCGACATTCCGGTGCGTGCGCTCAACCACAGCATGTCGCGATCTCTCGGTTTCGAGATCTTCGGTCCGCGTGAGCAAAGCCAGATCGTCCGCGACGCGATCCTCGAGGCTGGCGAGGAGTTCGGACTTCGGCCGGTAGGAGCTCGCGCATACGCGACCGTCTCGCCAGAGTCGGGATGGTACGCCTCGCCGACTCCCGCCATCTACTCCGGCGAGGCGATGAAGAGCTATCGCGAGTGGCTGAGCGCGGAGAGCTGGGAAGGAAACATGTCGATGGGAGGCAGCTTTGTCTCGGACAACATCGAGGACTACTACCACCGACCGTGGGATCTGGGGTATGGCCGGCTCGTCAAGTTCGATCACGACTTCGTCGGGCGCGACGCGCTCGAGGCGGCGGCCGACGAGCCTCGCCGCCAGAAGGTGTGGTTGCGCTGGAACACCGACGACGTCGCGAGCGTGTTCAGAAAGCTAGGCGAGCCGGGCGACCGCTTCAAGTACCTCGACATGCCGGCGGCGTACTACGCCGCGCTGCCGTTCGACCAGGTTCTCGTCGGCGATCGACTCGTTGGTCTCTCGCAATATCCGGTGTACACGGCGAACGCCGGCTGCTGGTTCTCTCTCGGGCTCGTCGATGAGAACGAGGCGAAGGACGGCGCCGCCGTCGCCGTCGTGTGGGGGGAAGAGGCGGGTGGCACCGCAAAGCCGATCGTCGAGAGGCACGTGCAGACGGAGATCCGTGCGACGGTGAGCGTAACGTCGCCGCGCGCCTCTAGCGGTCCGAATCCTGGGGGGTCCGAATGAGTATCGATACGGGATATAGACATGCGGGGCGGCTGTACCTGGAGGGCCACTCCGGCGGCTCGGAGGAGGAAGCCGTCCTCGAGAAGGCCACCGGCGACACCCTCGGATCGGTGGCCGTTGCGAGCATCGAGGACGTCGAAGCAGCTTGCGGCAAAGCTCGTGCTGCGCAGGCGGGCTGGGCAGCGTTGGGGTGGCAGGAGCGCGCGGACGTTCTCCGGCGCGCGGCCGACTCGATCGATGCGCGCGCCGACGAGATTCAAGACCTGATCGTTCGGGAGACGGGAGCGATCCTCGGCAAGGCGCAGTACGAGACGTCTTTCTCTGCAGCCTCGCTCCGCGATGCGGCAGCGCTTGCATCCCGTGCCACGGGCGAGATTCTCCCGTCCGCTTCACCGGACAAGATGAACGTGGTCGAGAGGGTTCCCGTCGGGGTCGTCGCGGTGATCACGCCGTGGAACTTCCCGCTCGTGCTCGGCAGCTATGCGGTCGGACCGGCACTCGCCCTTGGGAATGCGGTCGTCCTCAAGCCCTCTCCACTGACGCCTCTCTCCGGCGGCACGCTCATCGCCGAGCTCTTCCGCGATGCGGGCCTTCCCGATGGCGTGCTTCAACTGCTGACGGGGTCGCCGGTCAACATCGGCGAAGCTCTCGTCAGCAATCCAGACGTGGACATGATCCACTTCACCGGCTCCACTGCCGTCGGACGGGAGATCGCTCAGAGTGCTGCGCGTCACTTGAAGAAGACGACGCTCGAAATGGGCGGCAACAACGCGTTCGTCGTCCTGGACGACGCGGATCCGGTAGCCGCAGCAAACATCGGTGCGTGGTCGACCTTCCACTTCCAGGGCCAGAGCTGCATAACGGCGACCCGTCACATCGTGATGAGGGAGGTCGCTGCGGCGTACACGGCGGCGCTCGTCGACCTCGCAAAGAGCATACGGGTGGGTGACCCTGCAGCCGAGCCAGTCGGACTCGGCCCGATCATCAGCGAGGCACAGAGGGACAGGGCCCAGGGCTTTCTCGAGGCATCCATTGATGCCGGCGCTGTTCTTGCCGAAGGAGGAACCTTCGAGGGGCTCTTCTACCGGCCGACGGTTCTCACAGACGTCACTGTCGAGATGCCGGCGTTCACGGAGGAACTGTTCGCACCCATAGCGCCGATCACCATTGTCGACTCGGAGGACGAGGCGCTCGCGCTCGTCAACGACACGGCCTACGGGCTTGTGGGCGCCGTCTACACGGCAGACACGTGGAGGGGCTTTGCCTTTGCCCAGCGCGTACGGGCGGGCATGGTCCACGTGAACGACACGACAAACCTCGCCGAGGTCAACGTGCCCTTCGGGGGCTTCGGAGCTTCGGGGCTCGGGAACCGAACCGGAGGCGATGCCAACGTCGAACAGTTCACGGAACGGCGATGGATAAGCGTTCAGCGGACGCCCGTGTCGTATCCGTGGCTCTACCCAGCCGACGAGTAGAGAGGTGTCAGACCTGCAATTTGACGTGGTCGTCGTCGGCGGTGGGATGGCCGGTCTCGCCGCCGCTGTCACGGCAGGTGCCGAGGGCGCGAGGGTTGCGGTCTTGGAGAAGACCAGCGCGATCGGAGGTTCGGCGGCGATCTCGTCTGGGTATCTGTGGACAGCACCTGACTTCGAAACGCTGAAATCACGGATACCACTCGGAGACAGCGATCTCGGCCGCATCCTGGTCTCCGACTTCGAGGACGTGGTTGAGCTCGTACGGAGCACGGGCGTCGAGTTGAGCCCTCGCGTCGGTGGCCTGCTCGGATTCGGGCAGGGGTATGTCGTCGACATCAAGGGCCTCTTCGAGCGTTGGGCGTCGAAGATCGAGGGACGAGGAGGATGGATCGTGCCTCGGACCTCAGCGGTTCGGCTTCACCGCGGCGCGGACGGCGTCGATGGTGTGTTGACGACCGGCCCCGACGGTCAGCTCGAGATCTCGGCACGTTCCGTCGTTCTTGCGACGGGGGGCTTCCAGGGAGACCGTGCGCTGATGGCCTCGTTCATCGGGTTGGACGCAGCCGAGATGCCCGTCCGGTCAGCGCCCGGAAGCGTCGGGGACGGATTTCGGATGGCGAGCGATGTCGGGGCCGCCGCAAGCTCTGCGCTCGGTGCGTTCTACGGCCATCTCATACCGAGCCCGCTGAGCAGATTCGAGGAGCCGGACTTCCTGCCGCTCACGCAGTACCACAGCAACCGCTGCCTGCTCGTCAACCGCCGCGGCGATCGATTCATGGACGAGACGGCCGGCGACGAGCATGCCAATCAGGCTGTTCTGCGCCAGCCGGACTCGCGCGCGGTCCTGCTCGCGGACGAGCGCATCAGACGCGAGTACGTCATTACCGAGCCGTACGACCGGGGCGAGGTGATAGACCGGTTCGAGGTCGCACGCGGATCAGGCGCCCGCTATTGCATGACGACGACACTGTCGGCACTCGCGTCGCAGGTAGCTGAGTGGGGCGTCGATGAGGGCGGCCTGCGCGCGACGTTGGAGAGCCAGAAGCTCCTCACAGAGGCACCGTTCCATGCCCTCGAGGTGCAACCGACAATCACGTTCCCGCACGGCGGCATTCGGATCGATAGCGTCGCTCGGGTACTCGACCGCGATGACCAACCGATCGCGGGCCTCTTCGCTGCCGGCGCAGACGCCGGCGGGCTTTTCAATCGTGGCTACGCTGGTGGGCTCGCCGCTGCACTGGTCTTCGGGGTGAGAGCCGGTCGCAACGCTCGCACCCAGGGGCCAGAACTGGAGATCAACGAGTCGGCGGCGGGCGCAGCTCAGTGACGTCCGCCGACCTCAACCACAGCGGAGTTGGATGGCATCTAGCCGGCGAGCTCGCGATCAGCAGATCGGTCGATCTGGTCCATCACCTCCTTCTACGCGTTCCCGTCGTCAAAGCTAACGACCCCATCGCTCTCGAACAGGCTCGGTGAGATATTCCCTCCGTACTTTCAGCGCATAACCTCTCCAAACGGTATGGAGTGACGCAGGCTCTCGAGGACGCCACCCTCGTGGTCGAGGCCGGAGAGGTCCACGGCCTGGTCGGCGCAAACGGTGCCGGGAAGTCGACGCTCGTGAAGATCCTCTCGGGGGCGGAGCGTGCCGACTCAGGGTCGATTCGAATCGGTGGCTGGAGCGGGCATTCCCTGAGTCCGCACCGTGCCCAGGAGCTCGGCCTTGCCACGATCTATCAGGATCCCAGCCTCGCCCCGACGCTCACGCTCGTGGAAAACGTCGTCCTGGGTCGGGAGGCTACTTCGGGAGGCGTCTTCCTCTCGAGGCGCAGGGACCGTGAGGCCGCGCGTACTGCGCTCGACCAGGTCGGGCTCGGGCGTTGGGGGCGGCGGGCGGAGTCGCTCAACCCAGCCGAACAGCAGCTTCTCGAGGTCGCGAAAGCTCTCTATCGGGACGCGAAGATCATCATCATGGACGAACCGACAGCGGCGCTCGGTTCCTCCGAGAGCAATCGACTGTTTGGCGTGATCGAGTCGCTCCGTTCCAGTGGTGTGGCGACCGTCTTCATCTCGCACCGACTCGACGAGGTTCTCCGAATCTGCGGACGGGTGACCGTCATGCGAGATGGCAGGACGGTCCTCGCCTCGGCGACCGACGGGCTGACCGAGGACGACCTCGTCCGGGCGATGATCGGGCACACCGTCGGTGGCAGCGATTTCGATCCGGCCGAGCCAGGCCCCACCGTTCTCGAGGCCCGGGGGATGGGGTCGGGCTCCCTCCTCCAAGGCATCGAACTCACGTTGCGAGGTGGGGAGGTCGTCGGTCTCACCGGCCTCGTTGGTTCCGGCCGTTCTCGTCTCGTTCGCGTCCTCTTCGGGGCCGAACCGTACGACCAGGGAGAGGTGTTGCTCGAGGGAAAGCCGTTTCGGCCTCGCTCGCCCGCGACGGCCATCCGACGTGGGATCGGCCTTGTGCCGGAGGATCGAAAACGCGACTGCTTGTTCCTCGAGATGAGTGCTGCGAGCAACGTGACCATGGTTCGGCTTCCGGTCGTGGCAGGCGGCCTTCTGCAGCTCCGCCGCGAGCGACGTATCGCATCCGCTTGGCTGGAACGGGTCCAACTCCGCCCCCTGTCCACCCGCGTGAAGCCTTCGCAGCTATCGGGCGGGAATCAACAGAAGGTAGCCATCGCCAGGTGGCTCAATGCGAAAGCCCGCGTGCTCATCTTCGACGAGCCCGGCCAGGGCGTCGATATCGGCGCCAAAGAGGAGATATTCAAGTTGCTGCGTCAGCTCGCGGCCGAAGGGCATGCCGTCCTCGTCGTGTCTCAAGAGGTAGACGAGCTGCTTCAGGTCGCGGATCGCGTCCTCGTGATGCGCCGGGGCACGATAGCCGGCGAGCTCACCCGTGACGAGACGACCGAAGAGAGCGTGCTCGCTCTGGCCCTCGGCTCGGGGCCGACAATGGTGGCGTCGTGATCGCTGGCGCCGAGCAGCAGAGAGAGCTTCCGGGCTCTGAGTCGTTCCTCAGGACGTTCGCCCGCGAGCATCGCTCGAAGATCGCTCTGATCCTCGTGATTCTCGCTCTTGGGGCCGTCACGACTGCGCGTTCGAGCGTTTTCCTGACGTGGGGGAACTTCACCAACATCCTCATTCAGACCGCGATCGTCGGCATGCTCGCGGCAGGAACGACGATGCTCATGGTCTCCGGCGGAATCGATCTCTCCATCGGATCCAACGTCTCTTTCTCAGGTGTCGTCATGGGCTATCTGATGGCGCACCAGGTATCGACGGGCATTGCCGTCGGCGCTGGTATCGCGGTCGCCGCTGCCGTCGGGGTGGTGAACGGAACGCTCGTGTCCTATACGAAGAGTCACCCGTTCATCGTCACGCTCGGCATGTTGACCCTGCTCCAGGGTTTGGCGCTGATGATCGCCGATCTCCCGATCACGGACATCCCCGACGGGTACATCGAGATCACCGACCGGTCCCCATTCGGAATCCCTCTTCTCGTATTCGCCTTCCTGATCGTCGCGATCCTGGTGCAGCTGTTTCTTCGATTCACGAAGTTTGGGCGATGGCTGTACGCCATGGGCGGCTCGGAGTCGGCGGCGAGACTCGCAGGTATCCGGGTTCGGTTCGTCAAGATCGGGATCTACGCGCTCAACGGCGTCATCGTCGGTGTCGCAGCCGCTCTGTTGGTCGCCCAGCTTTCCTCGGCCCAGCCACGCATGGGGGCCGGTCTCGAACTCGCTGCAATTGCGGCGGTTGCCGTCGGCGGTACCCCACTCGCCGGCGGACGAGGAGATATGTGGGGTACCGCGCTCGGCGTCATCCTCATCGGGCTGATCTCGAACTCTCTGAACCTGATGTCGATCTCGAGCAACCTGCAGTACGTGCTTCAAGGCGCCGTGATCATCGTCGCCGTCATGGCTCAACGCGAGTAGCGGCTGAGCCGAACCAGAAAGGGAGGAAGGCATGCAGCCTCAACGCAGAGGTACAAGGCGCCGGAAGCTCGGCGCGGTAGGGGTCGTGGTGCTGGCACTGGTCGTTGGTGCCGTCATTGCATCGTCTGTGAGTGCCGCAAGCAGTCGCGCGACAGCCAAGCCGCTGAGCGGTAAGACGATCGCGTACGTTCAGACGGCCTCGTACGACTACTACATCTACGGCACAAAAGGGGCTCAGCTCGCCGTGAAGCAGCTCGGTGGGAAGACGAAGGTCTACAACTCGAACGGCGATCCGCAGAAGGAACTCGCGAACGTGCAGGATGCGATCACCCAGAAGGTAGACGGAATCGTCCTCTTCCCTCTGAGTCTCGCGAGTGAGAAGTCTGCGCTACGACTTGCTGAAAAGGCCAAGATTCCGGTGGCGGTTCTCTACGGCTACAACCCCGCCCTGGCCAAGAAGGCCGTCAGCTTCCAGCAGGTCGACCTAGGGAAGTACGGAAAGGCGATTGGAGTCACCGCGAGGAAGCTGCTGCCCAGCGGGCCGCTCGCGATCATCACCGGGCTCAAGGGCCGTGGCGACGCCGAGGCATATGCAGCCGGCTTCCGCGCGGGTTTTGCCGACAACTCCCGAATCGTCGATGAGCTCGACGGAAAGTGGAGCCGCCAGGAAGCCCTCAAGGCAGCCCAGGACATCATCACCAAGCACCCTGACCTCAAAGGCCTGTTCGTCGAGAACGAGGACATGGCGGCAGGCGCCATCTCCGGTCTTGGCAACAAGGCCGGCCAGGTGAAGGTCTTCGCGATGAACGGCTCTCCTGCCGGACTCGTGCTCCTGAAGAAGAAGAAGATAGCGGCCACTGTTGGATTGTCACCGTCGGCGGAGGCCGCAATGGCGATCAAGTCGCTGTCAAACGCGATCGCAGGGGTGCCCCCGCGAACGAAGCTCTGTAACACCCCGTTCGCTGTCAACCTGCCCGCCAAGGTGCGCTCGGTGCCGTGGCCGCCAAGCTCCGCCACGATCGCCAAGGCCCTCAAGACGGCCTGCGCCAAGTAAGACGGATCGACCTCTGCTCACGCGGAGAGTGCTCGGGCGGCGGCTCTGCCGCCGCCCGAGCAGTCATACGAAGACGACCAAACACCTGATTGTCATCCCGCTCGGGGAGGGGCCTCAACCGGCGTCGGCCGCACTATCGAAGGGGAACGTGTTCCTCGGCGTCGCCCGGGAATTGCGCTGCAGCCTGACCGACGCGGCGTCTGGCGTGCCCTGGCTCAGGGTCGGCTGCGGCGTGCGGTCGTCAGCCGAGGTACGAGGCGGTGCGGGAGCACCGTCGGTGCCCAGTCAGACACGGGCTCGGCCGACAGGATTCGGCGGGCCGCCATCGCCCCGAGCTCGTACGTCGGGATGCTGACGGTCGACAGGTCGAGGAACCGAGCCATGCGCGTATCGCCGATACCGGCCACCGACACCGTCGACGGGACGTCGATTCCGGCTTGCCGGAGTGCGGTGAGCGCGCCGATGGCGGTCTCGTCGTTCGCCCCGACGATCGCGTCCGGCAGCGTCGGCGCCGCAAGGAGATGGAGGACGGCTGCCTGACCGGAGTCGAAGCTGAAGTCGCCGTCGAGCACCGCGACGGGCTCCAGGTTGTGGTCCGAGAGAGCCGCAAGGCACCCCTCCGTTCGTTCGCCGGCGGTGAGCAATCCGTCAGGCCCGCTGATGAGAGCAATCCGGCGGTGCCCAAGCGACGCCAGGTAGTCGACGAGGTCGTAGCCCGCGGCCCGGTTGTCGACGGTGATGCTCGCGCCCGGGATGTCCCTCGGCGCTAGCGCGACGACGTAGATCGATCGCTCGAGAGCCTGCTCGACCGCCGCCCCCAGAGCGGCGTTCTGTGGATCTCCGGCGGACCCGCTGCCCGCGAAGATCACCCCCTCGGCCTGGTAGTCGCGCAGGATTGAGAGGTACTCTTGCTCGGTGTGGGTGTGCCTGTCCGCGTTACAGACCATGGTCAGGTAGCCGCCTCGGCCGGCGACGTCCTCGACCCCCCGTGCGATTTGCGCGAAGTACGGATCGACGATGTCGTTCACGATCACGCCGATGATCCGGCTGCGCTTCGTGACGAGGGCCCGTGCAAGAGCGCTAGGGGCGTATCCGATCTCGCTCGCCGCGGCGTGCACGCGGTCGCGCGTCTTGGCCGAGACGGGATGCGCCGAACCGTTCAGCACCCGCGAGGCGGTGGCAATCGACACGCTCGCTCGACGGGCGACGTCGATCAGCGAGTCGTTCTTCGTGGGCAGCGACATGCCGCCAATCTAGCGCTCCTTTGACGTGCCGACCAGGGGTGTATATTATGGCAAACCTTTGCCATCGAGTTCGAAGGAGAGCTTTCGGTCGTGAGTCTTGTACGTGCGGAACGGAATTCGGGCGGCAAGGGCGCAGACCTGCGCAGCGTCGGCATCGTCATGAACGGCGTCACCGGCCGCATGGGAAGCAACCAGCACCTGATCCGCTCGATCCTCGCGATCCGTGCGCAGGGCGGACTTGTGTCCCGCGACGGGATGCGCATTTGGCCCGAACCGATCCTCGTAGGTCGCGATGCCCATCGGGTGGCAGCGCTCGCGGCCGAGCACGGCGTCGAACGATGGACGACCGCTCTCGACGAGGCGCTTACCGAGCCGGACGTCGAGGTGTACTTCGACGCGCAAACGACGCCGGCGCGCTCGGAGTCGGTCATGGCGGCTATTGCTGCGGGCAAGCACATCTATTGCGAGAAGCCGACAGCGCATGACCTCGCGTCCGCACTCGAGCTTGCCCGCGCCGCCCGCGACGCCCAGGTCAAGAACGGCGTCGTCCAGGACAAGCTCTTCCTTCCCGGCCTGCGGAAGCTCAGGCTGCTCATCGACTCCGGCTTCTTCGGGCAGATTCTCTCTGTGCGGGGCGAGTTCGGCTACTGGGTCTTCGAAGGCGCCGAGCCGGCCGGACAGCGGCCGTCGTGGAACTACCGAGCCGAGGACGGCGGCGGGATCGTCAGCGACATGTTCTGCCACTGGCGCTACGTGCTCGAAGACCTCTTCGGCGGGGTCGAGTCAGTCTTCGCGCGCGCAGCGTGGCATATTCCGGAGCGGGTCGACGAACGGGGAGCGACCTACAAGGCGACTGCCGAGGACGCAGCCTACGCCGTCTTCGAACTCGAAGGCGGAGCGATCGCGCAACTCAATTCCTCTTGGTGCACGCGCGTCGACCGCGAGGAACTGCTCGAACTCCATGTCGACGGCACGGGCGGCAGCGCTGTCGCCGGCCTACGCGAGTGCCGGATCCAGCCAGCTGCCGCAACTCCACGCGCAGTTTGGAATCCCGACATCCCAAACCCGATTCGCTTCCGCGACGGCTGGGCCACCATCCCGGACACGGTCGACTACGACAACGCGTTCAAGGCGCAGTGGGAGCTGTTCCTGCGACACGTCGTCGACGATGATCCATTCCCGTGGGGTTTCCTCGAGGGAGCGAAAGGCATCCAGCTCGCGGAGATCGCGATGCGATCGAACGACGAGGGCCGGGTGCTCACCGTGCCGGAGCTCGTTCTGTGACAGTCGCTGCCCCTGTCGCCGTCGCGCTACCGCGTGCCGATGGGACCTTCGAGCAGTACTCGCTCGGCGAGCCCGAGAGCTTCATGCGCCCCTCGTCGCCACTCACGAGCCGTGTCTTCCTCGCCGCTGCCCACGTGGTCTGCGACCCGCTCGCGGAGCCGGATGGGAGCGGCAGCGCACGACTCGATTGGGACGCCACGCTCGCCTTCCGCCGTCATCTCTGGTCGTGGGGTCTCGGCGTCGCAGAAGCGATGGACACGGCGCAGCGCGGGATGGGTCTGGACTGGACGACCACCGCCGAGCTGATCCGCCGCACCGGCGTCGAAGCCCGTGCGGCGAATGGCCGTCTGGCGTGCGGCGCCGGGACAGACCAGCTCGTGCCCGGGCCTGCGACGCTCGATGCGATCGTCGCTGCGTACCTCGAGCAGTGCGCCGTAGTCGAAGAGGCGGGAGCTCAGGTGATCCTGATGGCGAGCCGGGTACTCGCGGCCAGCGCTGCGGGGCCGGACGATTACCTGCACGTCTACGAGGCCGTGCTCCGTCAGGTCGGTGGGCCGGTCATCCTCCACTGGCTCGGCGAGGCGTTTGATCCGCTGCTCGCCGGATACTGGGGTTCCACGCGCGTTGAAGTGGCCATGGACGCCGTCGTGTCATTGATCTCCGCAAACGCTACGCGGATCGATGGCATCAAGATCTCGCTGCTCGACGCGGCGCACGAGGTCGAGCTGCGGCGTCGGTTGCCCGAAGGCGTCCGGCTCTACACGGGTGACGACTTCAACTACCCCTCGCTGATCCTCGGTGATGGCGAGCGGGCGAGCGACGCACTGCTCGGGATCTTCGATCCGATCGCGCCCGCAGCCGCGGCCGCGCTCCAGGCGCTCGACGCCGGCGACGCGACGCAGTTCGAGGCCACGCTTGCACCCACACTCCCGCTTGCACGGCACCTTTTCGCTGCCCCGACGTACCACTACAAGACCGGCATCGTCTTCCTCGCGTATCTGAACGGGCACCAGGATCACTTCCGGATGGTTGGCGGGCTCGAAAGCGCCCGCTCGGTGCTGCACCTTGCCGAGACCTTCCGCCTCGCCGACCGCGCGGGGTTGCTTGCCGACCCGGAGTTCGCCGCGGAACGGATGCGGCGCTACCTCGCGCTCGCGGGAGTCATCGCGTGACGATCGGCCTCGAGCGCATGTCGCTGAACCAGATCACGATAGAGCAGTGGAGCCTGGCGGACGCCGTCCAAGCGTGCGCCTCGGCAGGCGTCGGCTGGATCGCGCCCTGGCGTCACAAGGTCGCCGAGCTCGGCACTGCCGAAGCAGCGCGCTTGGTCCGTGACTCCGGGCTGCAGGTGTCAAGCCTCTGCCGCGGGGGCTTCTTCACAGGCCCGGACGTGACCGTCGACGACAACCTTCGCGCGCTCGAAGAGGCGGCCGAGCTCGGAGCGCTCACGCTCGTGCTCGTCTGCGGTGCACCCGCGACGCGCGACCTCTCTGCAGCGCGCGCTGAGATTGCCGCCGGAATCGAGCGGCTCGTTCCGGACGCGCTCGCGTGCGGCGTCAGGCTCGGAATCGAGCCTCTCCACCCGATGATGGTTGCCGATCGTTCCGCGATCGTCACCCTCGGCGAGGCACTCGACCTCGCCGAGCAGTTCGACGAAGAGTCCGTCGGGGTGATCGTCGACGCGTACCATGTCTTCTGGGACCCGGAGCTCGAGCGCCAGCTCGCTAGAGTCGGTGGCCGCGTTGCAGGCTTCCACGTATCCGACTGGGTCACCCCACGCGGCGATGTCCTCGCATCCCGCGCACTCCCGGGTGACGGAATCATCGACCTGCCCCGGATCCGGCGACTCGTCGAAGCCACCGGATACGACGGCCCAGTGGAAGTCGAAGTGATCGATGCCGCGCTCCGCGATCGGCCCGCAGAGGAGGTCTTCGCGCAAGTCGTAGAGCGGTTCCTCGCGCACGTCTGAGGTCGCCGACAGATCAAGTATTCAGGAGAACGAGATGGGAGCGAGCACGAGTCGAAATGGAAGATGTGCAAACCCCGGTGGATCACGGACAGAGTGATGGCACCCCGACACGGAGCGTTCCAAAGACTCCAGCCGGAGCGGCCACCAACCTAGAAGGAGAGATGCATCGATGAACCCGAGTGCAAGCAGCTCCGAACCGGACGTTCTGATCGTCGGCGCAGGGCCGTCCGGAGCAGTGGCGGCGAAACGGCTCGCCGAGGCCGGCTACGATGTCGTCTGTCTCGAACAGGGTGAATGGCCCGACTACACGTTCGCGCGCGCCGGGCAGCCAGACTACGAGATTACCGCCAACAAGTACTGGAACTGGGACCCGAACCTGCGGAACGCTCCGAGCGACTACCCGGTCGATGACTCCGAATCCGACGTCACGGCTCTGATGTACAACGGCGTCGGAGGCGGAACGGTGATCTACGCTGCGCACTGGGAGCGCTTTCTCCCATCGGACTTCCGGGTGGCTCGCTCGACGGGATCGCAGACGATTGGCCGTTGGACTACCACGAGCTCGAGCCGTACTACGTTGCCGTCGAGCGCGACTTCGCGGTCTCGGGTCTAGCCGGAGATCCAGCGCATCCTCCCGGCGAAGGCCCCCCCATGCCACCGGTGCCGCTGAACAAGATCGGAAGGCGGGGCGCAAAGGCCCTGAACGAGCTTGGCTGGCACTGGTGGCCGGCGAGCAATGCCATCGCGACGACAAAATACGGATCCCTTCATCCGTGCCAACAACGGACATCGTGCCTCTGGGGCTGCCCGACTGAGGCGAAGGCGTCGGTGGACAGAACTCACTGGAGGGCACTGCGCTCCAACGGTCACGTCGAGCTCAGAACAGGGGCACGCGTGAATCGCCTCGTCGTCGGTTCAAACGGGCTCGTTACCGGCGCCGAGTACGTCGATCGTCAAGGAAATCAGCACTTCCAAGCCGCCAAGACCACGATCTTGTGCGCGAACGGTCTCGGCACTCCCAGACTCCTGTTCCTCTCGGCGACACCCGAGCATCCTGACGGGCTCGCGAACTCTTCCGGCCTCGTGGGAAAAAGGCTCATGATGCACCCATTCGGCACCGTTATCGGCCTGTTCGACGAGGACCTCGAGAGTTGGCGAGGCCCCTGGGGGCAACACCTACATAGCCTCGAGTTCTACGAGACGGATACGTCCCGAGGATTCGTTCGGGGCGCCAAATGGGGTCTGATGCCAACCGGCGCTCCGCTTTCGATGATGCTTCCCGGGTTGTGGGGAGCCGAGGATGTCTGGGGCCAGAACTTTCACGAGACGCTCCGGCGCCGGCTCGGTCACTCGGCGATGTGGGGGATCATCTGCGAGGACCTGCCAGAGGAAACAAACAGGGTCGTGATTTCGCCGGAACTGACTGATTCCGACGGCATCCCCGGCGTGAAGGTCATGTATGAGAACTCCGAGAATTCCCGGCGCATGATCGCATTCCATCTCGAAAAGGCCGGTCAGGCCCTCGAGCAGATGGGCGCGTATTCGACGGTGACCACTCCGAACATTCCCGTCTCGGGCTGGCACCTTCTCGGAACCACGAGGATGGGCGACGATCCACAGAGCTCGGTCGTGGACAAGTGGGGGCGATCGCACGACGTTCCGAATCTCCACATCTTCGACGGAAGCACGTTCCCGACTTCGTCGGGCGTCAACCCCACCGCCACGATCGCGGCCCTGTCGTTGAGGTTCACGGAACATCTGATCGAGCAGGCCGGCGAACAGAAGACTCCTGCGCAAAAGACGGGCGTTGCGCTATGAGCCTGTTTACGGCTACGAATCGTGAGACGCTTGCGGGCCTCGCTGACGTGCTCATCCCCGCGTCGGAGACGATGCCGTCCGCAAGCGATGTGGGTGTTGAGGGTGAGCTCCTCGACCGGCTACTGGAGGTTCGGGGAGACATCGCCGACGACCTACAGCGCGTCCTCGACTGGGCGGCCGCTCTCGATGCTGAGGAGGCCGTGAGGACCTGCGCACAGACGACGACGCGGGCTTCCAGACGCTGACCTTTGCGGTCGCAGGCTGCTACCTGATGGACGCGCGGGTAGGCGAGCTCCTGCGCTACCCCGGCCAGGAGGCGAAGCAGGTCGATCCATTCGACTACGTGAGCTACGTCGAGGAAGGCTTACTCGAGCCAGTGATCTCGAGAGGCCCCGTCTTCAGGGAGACGACGTAGAACGAAGCCATCGTCGAAACAATGAGCTCGCCTAGCTCGCGGCCTCCAGAGCCCCGGGTGACGAGTGAACCGGGCAGGCGCGCTGCATCGTGAGCCACCCCGCAGGGCCGTGAGCCGTGGCGCCGTCCGATGCGGCGTGGGCACGGTGGTCGTCGTGGAGGTAGGTTCCGGACCGTGATGTTGCCCGTCTCCATCATCGGCGCCCCGCTCGACCTCGGTCAGTCGCGGCGAGGCGTCGACATGGGCCCGTCCGCGATCCGCTACGCGGGTCTCGAGGAACGACTTATGGAGATTGGACTGGTCGTCTCCGATCGCGGGAACGTCGTCGCACCGGAACCGGAGGCTCTCGCGGTGCAGGACGAGCGCGCCCGCTACCTGCCCGAGATCCTCGAAGCGTGTGCCGCGCTCGCGGCGCTCGTCGAGGAATCCGTGCGCGAGGGCTCGCGCCCGGTGGTGCTTGGCGGCGATCACGCGATCGCGATGGGCACTCTCGGCGGTCTCGCTGCCGCTGGTGGTCAACCCGGCGGCGTGATCTGGATCGACGCGCATGGGGATCTCAACACGCCGGAGACGAGCCTGTCCGGCAACGTGCACGGGATGCCGCTCGCGGCGGCGATCGGCATGTCCCCTCGCTGGTTTGCCCACGACAGGCTCGTACTGCCTGCGCTCGATCCGTCTCGCGTCGCCCTCGTCGGCATCCGCTCGCTCGACCCGGCCGAGCGAGCGTTCCTGCGCGAGTCGGATATCCGCGTGTTCACGATGAGCGACATCGACCGGGTCGGGATCGAGCATGCCATGCGCGAGGCGCTCGACCGCGTCGCAGGCCCCGGCTTCGTCCACGTCTCGCTCGATCTCGACTCGCTCGACCCCGGGGTCGCTCCGGGCGTCGGCACCCCCGTCCGCGGAGGTCTCACCTATCGCGAAGCGCACCTGGCGTGCGAGCTCGTCGCCGAGTCGGGTATCGCCGGCTCGTTCGAGGTCGTCGAGTCGAATCCGATCCTCGACCGCGAGAACACGACGGCGCTGACCGCGGTCGAGCTGATCGCGAGCGCGCTCGGCCAGACGATTCTCTAGTGGTAACGCTTTTCGCTGTTCGCGGCCGTGAACGCGTACGCGCCCCCGGCCACGGTCAGCGCCGCCACGGCCCCGCGACGAGCAGCTGTGCGCGTCCCATGTTCTTGAGCATCGTCACCCTTTCGGGTCGGAGGCAGGCGCCTCGGTTCGATGGCACGACTGTCATCACGTATTGCTTCGGCCACCGCTCGGTGGATGAGACAGTGGAAACCAGCGGGCCGCTGCGCGAAGGGGAGCCCGGGTCGGCATGCCCGATCTCGGGGCTGCGTACGGTGCGGGCGCCCGCGTAACGCCCGTCAGGAAGGTGCGACCGCGGCGACGACGCGCGCGACGCCGGGCACCGCCAACGACCCGTCAGCGCCGACGTAGCGCCGCAGGTGGCCCGCGGAGCGCTCTCGGAGGTCAGCGATCTGGCCGGCAGAGAGGCGCCCGAGCAGGTCGCCGAGTACGCGAGAGGTGTCCCTCGTCGCCTCCCACCATTCGTCGAGCGAAGCCGCCGGCCAGGCGATGGGGACGTCCTCCACCCGTTCGACCTCGAGGCCCGCCCCCTGTACGAGGGAGTGGAGTCGCTTCGGGTCGGCGAGCCGGAACGGCCCGGGAGCATCGTGGTCTGGCGGATCGATGAGACCCAGCTCGAGCGCCGCCTTTCCGGGCGCCGTCATCCACGGATTGAGCCGCGAGCTGGCCCAGACTGCGACGACGGCACGTCCGCCGGGCCGGAGCACCCGCGCGATCTCCGAGGCCGCTCGCTCCATGTCCGGCACGAGCATTAGCCCGAATCGGCAGAGGACACGGTCGAAGGTCGCGTTGGCGGGTGAGAGACGTACGGCGTCCTCGACCGAGAATCGGACACCCGACAGCCCGAGCGCTTCGGCGCGGCGCCGGGCGGCATCGACCATCTCGGGCGCCGCGTCCGTCGACACGAGCTCGCCGCCCGGCTGGATCTGCGGAACGACGAGAAACCCTGTCTCGCCCGGCCCGGCGGCGACCTCGAGCACGCGTTGTCCGCTTTCCGGTTCGAGCAGCTCCACCATGCGCTCGGACAGCAGCGCCGTCGCCCGCGCGAACAGCGCGCGCTGCCGTTCCCAGCCTGCCGCGACGCTCCGCCACGCCTCGACCTGCTCGGCTGCCGCGTTGCCTATGCGATCACGCCCTGAAGCCGGGAATGATGTGATCGCCGTACGCTGCGAGCGTCTCCTCCTGACTGTGCGTCATCAGGTAGATCGAGTAGTGGTCGACGCCGATCGCCTCGAGCTCTCTCAGCTTCGTGGTCGCCTGCTCGACGGTCCCGAGGACGGAGAACCGGTCGCAGATCTCGTCGGTCACGAATTCGCCGTGCTTTGCACCGACGCGCGAGTGCTCGTTGTAGTCGTAGAACTTCCTGGCCTCGACGTAGTCGGTGAGCGCGTGTGGGACGACCGATCCGTCGCTGCCGTAGCGGTCGATCAGGTCCTTGACGTGGTTCGAGACCATCGCCGGGAACCAGCGCGTCTCCTCACGGGCGAGCGAGATGTCGTCCGTGATCATGCTCGGCGCACAGACGATGCACTTGAGCGCCCCGGGATCGCGTCCCGCCTCCTCGGCGGCGGCACGGGCTGTACCCATGATCCACTGGATGATCTCTGGGTCGGCGAGCTGGATGATGACGCCGTCGCCGACGCGCCCCGCGACGGCGAGTGCCTTCGGCCCGTAGCCTGCGACCCACATCTCGATGGGCGGGAGCTCGGGCCGAACCCATTTCAGCTGGAGCTCCTTCTCGTTCCAGAGAACCTCCTCGCCGTTCATGAACGGCTTGATCATCCGGAGGTCGCGCTCGAACTCGGCCACCTTGACAGGCTGGCGTCCGATGTAGCGCACGGCCGAGTCGCCGCGGCCGATGCCCATCACCATGCGCCCGTCGGAGATGTCGTGGAGGGTTGCGTAGAGGCTCGCGAGGACGGTCGGGTCGCGCGTGCCCGGGTTCGTCACCTGGTGCCCGAACCTCATCGTGGTCGTCGCCTCGGCAGCGAGCGCGAGAATCGGGAACGAGTCCTGCCAGAGGACGTGGGAGTCGTACGTCCAGCCGTACTCGAATCCGTGCTTCTCGCCCAGCACCATCAGCTCGACGAGGCGCTGGTAGGGCGGATCTGGCAGGACGGTGACGCCGAAGCTGAGGGCCATGGTGTTCTCCTTGGGCTTGGTGCTCTCTCCGAGTAGCGCGATTATCTCACGCCCGCGTGCGACGTTCCGGGGGCTAAGCCGCCGCGGAGACGACCGCGATCGCCTTGTCCGCGAGGCGGTCGAGTGCGACGACGGACAGCTCGATGTGCTCGTCCAGCGTGTCCTCGAGCCTCGTGTGGGACAGGCCCCGGAGGCTCTGGACGAACATCATTACGGTCGGGATGCCGGCTCGGGCGATCTCCGCGGCATCGTGGAGCGGGCCGCTCGGCAAGCGGTGGGAGACCCCCGCGACCTCCCGGCAGGCGTCGTCGCAGAGCCTGATCAGGGTCTCGTCGAAGAGGATCGGATCGATGTTCCAGATCCGCTCCCACCGGACGTCGATGTTCTCCTCGGCGGCGAACCGCTCGCTTGCCTCCTGTGCCTGGCGCAGCAGCTCGGCGAGGCTCGCGGCGTGGAGGTGGCGCTGGTCGAGCAGTTGCTCCGCGGTCTCCACGACGGAAGTGACGATCCCCGGCCTGCAGACGACGCCACCCGAGGTGCAGACGGCTCCGTTCCCGACCCGAGCAGCGATGTCGCGGATCTCGAGCGCGAGCCTCGCGGCTCCGGCGAGGGCGTCACGGCGGCGATCCATCGGTGTCGAGCCGGCGTGAGCGGCCTGACCCGTCCACGTGATCCGCCAGCGCTCGACTCCGTACGTGCCGAGCACCGCGCCGAGCGGGATCCCCATGTCCTCGAGCACGGGGCCTTGCTCGATGTGGAGCTCGAGATAGGCGGCCGCCGATGCCAGCTGAGCATGCGCATCGAGTGCGCGATCGAGGTCGACGCCGTTCGCGGCGAGAGCGTCGGGTAGTGCAACGCCGTCGGCATCGGTGAGCCGTCGCAGCTCGTCCTGGTCGCGCATCGACCCGGCAGCTGCGGACGAGCCGATGAGACTGCGCCCGAAGCGTGACCCCTCCTCGTCCGCCCAGTTGACGAGCCGCACGGTGACCGGCGGTGTGCCGTCCTCCGCGATCCGGCGCAGGACCTCGGCGCCGGCCGTGACGTTGAGGCTGCCGTCGAGCCAGCCGCCGTCGCCGACGGAGTCGATGTGGCCACCGATCAGGACGGCGCGGTCGGAATCGCCGGGGAGCGTCCACCAGTCGTTGCCGGCGGCATCGCGTTCGCGTTCGACGGGGAGCCCGTCGAGCAGCCCGTCGAGCCATGCACGCGCGACGTTCCAGGTCTCGGTCCACGCGACACGCTGCGCGCCGTTCTCGTCGCCCGTGAGCTCCCGGAGCTCTCGCAACTGGCGAACGACACGGGCCGGATCGAGTGCCATCGTGCGAGCCTACCGCGTCGGCCGACCGAGTTCCAGGCGACAGAACGGTCGCCATGTGGTACGGAATACGCATGATGAGCGTGCTCAAGCGTGTCGCTGTCGGCCTCGCGATGCTGCTCGGCGTTTGCGCGATCTACACGGGCTACCGCGAGCTGTTCATTGCGACCGGATGGACGTGGCCCTTCGCGGTCGGCGACATCACGCTGCCGTCCCTCTCCTCGATCGTCGGCGCGCATTTCGATTTGGTGCAGGAGCACGGGGAGCTGCTCATCTCGCTGCTCTTCACGGCCGCGCTCTTCACGGCGAAGGAAGCGGTCGTGGGGTTTGCGATCGGAGGCATCGTCGGTTTCCTGCTCGGCGCTGTGATTGCCCGGTCCCAGGTTCTCCAGCGTGGCCTGATGCCGTGCGTCGTCGGCTCGCAGTCGATCCCGATTCTCGTCATACATGCGACCATAACCCCGGGCCGCGACGTGCGGCCCGGGGTCGATCTTCCAGGGAGGAGCCTCCGTTGCCCGTGCTGATCAGAAACGGCCGTGTCGTCACCGCGGCCGACTCGACCGTTGCCGATGTCTACATCGAGGGCGAGCGCGTCTCCCTGATCGGACGCTCGCTCGACGTCGATGCGGACGTCGTCATCGATGCGACCGACAAGCTCGTGCTCCCGGGCGCGATCGACCCGCATACGCACCTCGATATGCCGTTCGGGGGCACGGTGACGATCGACGACGTCACCTCCGGCCATACGGCAGCCGCGTTCGGCGGCACGACGTGCCACGTTGACTTTTGTATCCAAAGTCAGGGCCAGACCTTCGCGGAGGCTCTCGCCGTGTGGCATACGAAACGCGAGGGCAACGCGATCATCGACAACGGCTTCCATATTGCCGTCACCGACCTCGAGGAGGGGGGCTCGCTCGAGGAGCTTGCGACCTTGCCCGCTCAGGGGATCACCTCCTACAAGCTCTTCATGGCGTACAAGGGTGCGTTGATGGTCGACGACGAGACCCTGTTTCGCACCATGCAGGTAGCCGCGGAGACGGGTGCGCTCGTGATGGTGCACGCGGAGAACGGCGACGCGATCGACGTGCTCGTCAGGCAGGCGCTCGCCGCGGGCAACACGGCGCCGGTCTACCACGCGCTAACTCGTCCTCCGGAGCTCGAGGGCGAGGCGACGAACCGCGCCATCCAGCTCGCGCATCTCGCGGGTGCGCCGTTGTACGTCGTCCACGTCACGTGCAAGGAGGCGGTTGATCCGATCGCGAAGGCCCGTCGCGCCGGATGGGACGTCTGGGGTGAGACCTGCACGCAGTACTTCTTCGTCGACCAGACGTTCCTCGAGCGGCCGAACTTCGAGGGTGCGAAGTACGTCTACTCGCCTCCTGCCCGCGAGAAGGCGAACCAGGACGTGCTCTGGAACGCCGTCCGCACGGACGTTCTCTCGGCGATCTCGACCGACCATTGCGCGTTCCTGTGGGACGGGCAGAAGACGATGGGGAAGGATGACTTCTCGAAGATCCCGAACGGTGGGCCGGGCCTCGAGGATCGCCTCGTGATGATCCACGAGTTCGGCGTTCGTTCCGGCAGGATCACGCTCAATCGCATGGTCGACCTACTTGCAACCAGCCCGGCGAAGCTGTTCGGCCTCTATCCACGCAAGGGCACGATCGCACCGGGCTCCGACGCCGACATCGTGATCTTCGACCCGAACCGCAAGAAGACGATCACCGCGGCTGCCCAGCACTCGAAATCCGACTACAACCTCTACGAGGGTACGGAGGTGACCGGCGCCGTCGATATGACCCTGATCCGTGGCACGGTCGTGGTCGAGGACGGCGAGTTGCGGGTCGAGCCGGGGTTCGGACGGTTCGTCGAGCGAGCGCGGTTCGGGCACGAGCTGACGTAGGGACGGGGCGCGCTACGATCGTCGGAACGACCGACGACGAAGGAGCGAGACATGGCGACGATCGAAACGGACCCGAATCTCGGCGCGCAGATCGTCGCCGACGCCAAGGAGCACGTTCTCTACTCGTGGTCGGTGCAGAACGCGATCAACCCGATCGCCGTCGCCGGCGCCGAGGGGCGCTACTTCTGGGACTACGACGGCAAGCGCTACCTCGACTTCGCCTCTCAGCTCGTCAACGTCAACATCGGGCACCAGCATCCGAAGATCATCCAGGCGATCAAGGATCAGGCAGACAAGCTGTGCACGATCGGCCCGCCGATGGCCAGCGAATCCCGCTCGCAACTCGGGTGCATGCTCGCCGAGGTGACGCCGGGCGACCTTTCCGTCTCGTTCTTCACGAACGGTGGTGCCGAGGCGAACGAGAACGCCGTCAAGCTCGCCCGCCTGGTCACGGGGCGGCACAAGATCATCGCACGCTACCGCTCGTACCACGGAGCCACGCACGGCGCGGTCTCGCTGACGGGCGACCCGCGCCGGTGGGCCGTGGAGCCTGGGATGGCCGGCATCGTTCGCGCGTTCGATCCGTACACGTACCGTTGCCCGGCGGGGCATCCCGATCCTTGCCCCGTGTGCACGGGCGCACCACACCTCGAGGAGATCCTCGAGTACGAGGGGGCGCACACGGTCGCCGCGATCATCCTCGAGACGGTCACCGGCACGAACGGGGTCATCGTGCCTCCGGACGGGTACCTCCAGAGCGTCCGCGAGGTCTGCGACCGCCACGGGATCCTGCTCATCCTCGATGAGGTGATGGCCGGGTTCGGACGCACGGGCAAGTGGTTCGCGTGCGAGCACTGGGACGTCGTGCCCGACATCCTCTGTGTCGCGAAGGGGATCAACTCGGGCTATGTGCCGCTCGGGGCGATGATCGCCCGCGGTGAGATCGTCGATCAGGTGCGCGACCGGTTCTTCCCCGGCGGGCTCACCTACGCAGGTCATCCTCTAGCATGCGCCTCGGCCGTAGCGTCGATCGAGGCCTTCCGCGAGGAAGGCGTGGTCGAAAACGCCGCTGCGACTGGCGAGTACTTCGGCGAAGCGCTCGGCGCCCTGCAGGAGAAACATCCGTCGATCGGCGAGGTGCGGGGGCTCGGGTGCTTCTACGGGATCGAGCTCGTCAAGGATCGCGAGACCCGCGAGATGCTCGTGCCCTTCAACGCGTCCGGTGAGGCGGCGGCCCCGGTCGCGCGAATGGCGAAGGCGGCACTCGACCGCGGCCTCTACCTGATGACGCACTGGAACGTCGTCATGGTCGTGCCGCCGCTGACCGTGACGCGGGAGGAGGCCGAGGAGGGCGTCGCGATCCTCGACGACGTCCTCACGATCGCCGACGAGTATGTCGGGTGACGGCTGACTGACCGACAGGCCGGGCCGCCGCCTTCCGCCTGTGCCGTCGCGCTGGGAGAGACTTCGGTCTCTCCCCTGGGTCAGCGCCCGAGGACGTCGAGCGAGTCGGGCACCATTTCCGTCCGGCGACCCTCTTTCACGAGCGACCAGATCACGGTGCCCTCCTTGTCGATCAGGAACGTCCCTCGTCCCGGCGCACCGGTCTCCTCGTCGAAGACGCCGTAGGCCTTCGCCACGGCGCCGTGCGGCCAGAAGTCGGAGGCAAACGTGTACGTCGCGCCGAGGTCCTTCTTCCAGGCCTGGCGCGCGGCGGACGTGTCGCACGACACGAAGACGACATCCGTCTCGGCGTTGTCGAACGACTCGAGATTGGCCTGCAGATCGAGGGCCTCGTCTCGACAGACCTCCGTGAACGCGAACGGATGAAAGACGAGCAGGAGGTTGCGCTTGCCGTGGAAAGTCGCGAGGTTGATGCGCGGTTCTCCGTACGCGTCCTCGAGGTCGAATTCCGGTGCACGATCACCCGTCCCGACTGCCATCACCCGTCTCCTCTCCGTTGCCCGAGGGCACATAGTACGTTCGGCTCTCGAGTCCGTCGGGGAGGTACGTTGCAGTCGCTTTGACTGGGTCGTCGTGCGGCGAGACGTAGCCCTCGCCATGGCCCCGTTTTCGGGCGCCGGCGTAGTGCGCATCACGCAGCGCAGCCGGCGGAGGCTGGATGCCGTGCTCGCGCACCTCGGCTCGGGCCTCCCAGATGGCGCGTGCCGCCGCATTGGATTTCGGGGCGTTCGCAAGGTAGATAGCGGCCTGCGAGAGGTTCAACTGCGCCTCGGGCAGGCCCACGTGCTCGAGCGCCTGCGCGGCGGCGGTGGCGACGAGGAGCGCTCGGGGATCCGCGTTCCCGATGTCCTCGGATGCAAGGATCACCATGCGTCGCGCGATGAATCGTGCGTCTTCCCCTCCTTCGAGCATCGCTGCGAGGTAGTAGACGCTCGCGTTCGGATCGCTGCCGCGCATCGACTTGATGAAGGCCGAGACGATGTCGTAGTGCTGATCGCCGGCCCGGTCGTACCGCAGGGGACGCTTTCGCGCCGCGTCGGCGACGTGGCGAGCCTCGAGCGGCGCCCCCTCGGCGGTCGCCGTCTGCCAGGAGAGCTCGAGCGTGCCGAGCGCGCTGCGTGCGTCGCCTCCGGCCTTGCGGACGATGGCCGCGACGACGTCGGCCGGGACGTCGATCCCTAGCTCCGCCGCGCCCCGCGCGACGACGGCTGCCACCTCCTCGTCCGAGAGCGGCTCGAGCTCGACGACCGTGCAGCGCGAGAGCAGGGCCGCGTTCACCTCGAAGTAGGGGTTCTCGGTCGTCGCGCCGATGAGCGTCAGTAGCCCGGACTCGACACCGGGCAGCAGCGCGTCCTGCTGGCCCTTGTTGAAGCGGTGGATCTCGTCGAGGAAGAGAATCGTGCGCGCGCCGTTGCCTCCGAGCCGATCCCGGGCGCGCTGCAGCACGCCGCGGACGTCGTCGACTCGTGCGGACACTGCGGAGAGCTCCTCGAAGAACGCCCCCGTCGTCTCGGCGACGATGCGGGCGAGGGTCGTCTTGCCCACCCCCGGCGGTCCGTAGAGGATCATCGAGGGTGGCCGGTCGCCCTCGATCGCAAGGCGGAGCGCCGACCCCTCGCCGAGAACGTGCTTCTGGCCGACGAGCTCGTCGAGCGAGCGTGGTCGCACGCGCTGTGGAAGTGGTGCCGTCTGCGCCTGGCGGGCAGAGGCGGCATCCGAGAAGAGGTCGGTCATCGCCCTGAGTCTAGGCCGTGACGACCCGGGCACGGGTAGGCCGAGCGCCGCGCTCCACGGCGCGGAAAAGGATCTATGCTTGGTGGCATGTCACAGGAAACCTGGGAGCCGCCGCTGAGCGAGCCAGTCCTGCCGGGCGACGCGCGGACGGATTACGAGCGCTATCTGAACTCCGAAGAGCTCCTGGCCCTTCAGAAGGGGCCCGACGAATGGGTGCACCGGGACGAGCTGTTGTTCCAGGTCGTGCACCAGTCCTCGGAGCTCTGGCTCAAGCTCGCGTGGAACGACACGGGTGCTGCCGCCGCGCTCGTCGGTGAGGACGACCTCGCGGGCGCGCTGCGGCTCCTGCGCCGTGCGAGCCTGTGCATGCGGTACATCACCGCACAGCTCGACATGCTCGAGCAGATGTCCCCGTGGGAGTACCAGGAGATCCGCAAGGTGCTCGGACACGGCTCGGGATTCGACTCGCCCGGCGTCAAAGCGCTGCGGCCGGCGATGGCACGTCTCGGCGAGGCATTCCATGCGGCGCGGGAGCGTGCGGGTCTCTCGCTTCTCGACGTGTACGTTCACGGCCGCGACAACGAGCTGCTGTACCAGCTCGCCGAGGCGATGATGGAGCTCGACGAGTGGATGCAGACGTGGCGCATCCGCCACTATCGGGTTGTCGCCCGCGTGATCGGCGAGCACGTGATCGGGACGCAGGGCACCCCTGTCGAGGTCCTCGGACGACTCATCCACCGGGTCGAGTATCAGGAGCTCTGGGACGTCCGTAACGAGCTGACGGCCAAGTCGCAGGCCGAGGGGTGAGCCTGCGCGAGGAGGCCACGTCCCTCCTACAGGCGTTGCTCCGGGCCAATACGGTCAACCCGCCGGGAAACGAGACGGTCGCGGCCGAGTTGTTGCGCGACTACCTGGCCGCGAACGACATCCCGTGTGAGCTCGTCGGCCGCACCCCGGACCGCCTGAATCTCGTTGCGCGGCTCAAGGGCGGGGACGGGCCGACGCTCGCCTTCCTCGCGCACACGGACACGGTTCGAGCAGACCCCGAGGAATGGTCGCGCGACCCCTGGTCTGGAGACCTCGTCGACGGTGAGATCTGGGGTCGAGGAGCGCTCGACATGAAGGATCAGGTCGCGGCGAGCGCCGTCGCATTCGCTTCGCTCTGGCGCGAGGGATTCGTGCCGGCAGGCGACATCGTTCTCGCGCTCACCGCGGACGAGGAGGTCAATGACAACTACGGCCTCTCCTGGCTCGTCGAGGAGCATCCCGAGCTCGTCCGCGCCGACTACGCGCTCAACGAGGGCGGCGGCGAGCGTTGCGTCTTCGGGGGCGAGGTGTTCTACCTCTGCGCGGTCGGTGAGAAAATGTGCGCACCGTTCCGCGTCCACGTCCATGGCCGCAGCGGACACGCGTCGGTGCCGGCCATCGCCGACAACGCCCTCGTCAAGGCTGCGCCGATCATCGATGCTCTCGGCCGGTTCGAACCGCCGACAACGATGATTCCCGAGGTGGCGCGCTTTCTCGAGCTGGTGCTCGGGGAGCTGCCGCCGCTCGACGAGGCGCTCGAGCGGGCGCGAGCGCTCCATCCGCTGGCTGCCGAGCTCGTCGAGCCGCTCCTGTCGTTCACGCTCGCCCCGACGCTCATCGAGGCTTCGAAGCAGATCAACGTGATTCCGGCGACGTGCGTCGTGACGGTCGACTGTCGGCTCCCTCCAGGGATGACCCCTGAGGACGCCGATCCCCTGGTACGCGCCGCGATCGGCCCCGGCGCGTACGAGCTCGACTGGTTCGAGCGTGACGGTGGTACCCGTTCGTCGATGGATACGCCGCTCTGGTCGGCGCTCGAGAGCTGGGTGGGGAGCGTCGAGCCCGGGGCGCGTCTCGCCCCGATCGTCTGCGCCGGCTTCACCGATTCCCACTGGATGCGGGAGGCATTCGGCACGGTCGGGTACGGGTTCTTTCCCCAGAAGGCGATGGACCCCGAGCTCGCCGCCCGGCTGGTCCATTCGGCCGACGAGAGGATCCCTGTCGACGACCTCGAGCTCGGCGTCCACGCATTGCGTGCCGTCGCCGCCGCACTGGTGGAGTGATGGACGACCTCGTGCCCGTGAGGGTCGTCCCGAACGAGGTCGCGGCCGACGTCGTCTGCACGTTCCTTCGCGCCGAGGGCATCAGGTGTGCCCATCGCGTTACGAACGTCGGGGCGGGCTCCTGGGACGGTGTGCCGAACATGGGCGGTGCCCGCGAGGTGCTCGTGGCGCAGCCCGATCTGGAGGCGGCTCTCGCGGTTCTGGCGGCCGCCGACGAGGGCGACTTCGTCGGCGGCGACCCTCTCGCTCCCTGACCGACCTGCGCAGGAACCCGACGTGATGCGTGCTCCTGTCCGGGTCCGATACGCCGGCGGCGACGCTCTACCCGGCCGAGCTCTCGGGCTTCTCGTGGTGGCCACCGAATTGCTTGCGCATGGCCGAGAGCACCCTGTTTGCGAAAAGCCCCTCGTCGCGGGACGAGAACCTCGAGTACAGGGCCGCCGTCAGCACGTCCGCCGGCACGCCTTCCTCGATCGCTGCGATCGCCGTCCAACGCCCCTCGCCGGAATCGGAGACCCTGCCTGCGAAGCCCTCGAGGTCAGGAGACTCCTGGAGCGCCGATGCCGTGAGATCGAGCAACCACGATTCGACGACGCTGCCGCGCCGCCAGAGCTCGGCGATCGCGGGGATGTCGAGGTCGTACGAGTAGAACTCCGGGTGGTCGAGAGGCGCAGTCTCGGCATCGGCGTCCCGCTGGCGAAGTCCGGCGTCGGCACCATGGAGGATGTTCAGCCCTTCCGCGAGCGATGCCATCATTCCGTACTCGATCCCGTTGTGAACCATCTTGACGAAGTGGCCGGCGCCGGCGGGTCCGCAGTGGAGATATCCGCGCTCCTCGGCACTCGGTGGCCCACCGCGACCTGGTGTTCGCTCGGCGGCCTGGGCGCCGGGTGCGAGCGTCGCGAAGATCGGCTCGAGCTCTGCGAAGGCGTCGTCGGGGCCGCCCACCATGAGGCAAAAGCCGCGCTCGAGACCGAAGACGCCGCCGCTCGTCCCACAGTCGAGATATCGGATCCCCCGTACCGCGAGCTCATGCGATCGACGGATGTCGTCGCGGTAGTACGAGTTGCCTCCGTCGATGACGGTGTCGCCCGCACTCAGGAGCGGCGCGAGCTCGGCGACCGTCGACTCGGTGATCTCGCCGGCCGGAACCATGATCCAGGCCGCGCGGGGTGGCTTCAGCTTGGCGACGAACTCGTCCAGAGACCTGGCGCCGGTTGCCCCCTCGCGCTCGAGCGTCGCGACCGCGTCGGAGCTCACGTCGTAGACGACGCAGGTATGCCCCCCGCGCATGAGTCGCCGAACGATATTGGCGCCCATGCGGCCGAGACCGATCATCCCGAGCTCCATCTCCGGAGCCTATACGCTCGCTGACGTGGGCAAGATCGTCCCGAGGAGCATCGTGCGCGTTCCCGGCTTTCGCGTCTCTCCGGCGTCGGAGCAGCCCGGATGACGGGCTCGACGATCGAGATCGCCGACGCCGATGGCGCGTTGAATGCCCTCGAGACGTGGCTGCGCGGCCACGGGTTCTTCGTGCCGGGTGGAGAGAGCCTCATCGCGGACGTCTACCTCGGCTACGGGCTCTCGGCGATGCTCCGGAGGAACCGAGACTCCCGCGCCACCCGAGCCCTGCCGCCTGCCTCTCGTTGCCGCCGCCGTCCGGCCGTCGGCGTATGATGTCAATAATGACAACAGAGGCATGCACAACTCCGGCGGCTCGTACGACATCGGTTCGTGGGCGCAGACGTGGAGCGCGCTCGACTACGCACACGCGGTCGGGCAAGTCCATGCTGCGATCGAGCGTGGCGATGTCTATCAGGTCAACCTCGTTCAGCATCTGTCGGCGCCGTTCGACGGCGATCCGCTCGCGCTCGCCGCCCGCCTCGCGCGGCTGAATCCACACAATCCAGAGCCGTACGTTGGGAGCGGGTGGGCGGTGGCCTCGGGTTCTCCCGAGCTGTTCCTCGCACGTCGCGGTCGTCGGGTGTGGACCTGCCCGATCAAGGGCACTCGACCGGCGGGAGGCGCCCGCGAGCTGAGAGCGTCGAGCAAGGATGCCGCCGAGCACGTGATGATCGTCGACCTCGAGAGAAACGATCTGGCGCGCGTCTGTGAGCCCGGTAGCGTGCGGTGGCCCGAGCTGATGGCGACGCGATCGCTCGCGGGCGTCGAGCACATGGTCTCCACGGTGGAGGGCAGGCTGCGGGAGGACGTCGGCCTCGCCGAACTGCTCGCCGCGACGTTTCCCGGCGGGTCGATCACGGGCGCACCGAAGATCGCGGCGATCGACCTGATCGCCGAGATCGAGCCGGTCGGTCGGGGAGCTTCGATGGGTGCCGTGGGGACGATCCACGGCAACGGTGACCTCGACCTGGCGTTGACGATCCGCACGTTTGCAGTCGCGGACGGCCGAATCCATTTCTGGGTCGGCGGCGGCGTGGTGTGGGACTCCGACCCGCAGGCGGAGATCGACGAGTCGTGGGTGAAGGCCGAGCCCGTCCTGCGTGCGATCGGGGCGCAACGTCCGGTCGAATCGGCTTGAGGCGACGGCCGTGGGCTCCTCCCGACGACCGGCGAGCAAGCGGGCGGACAGGACGGCCTCCGCTGCCACATCGATCGGCAGGGAACGGCGCCGTGCGTTGTGGCGGGCAGCGGCCCTCCGATTCGGCCGCAATCGCTCGTCCGGCGCGCGAGGGCCTCGCGACGGGCCTGCGTCCCGCGGAGCCACGAACGCGAGCCCTGCTGTCGTCTGTGCGAGCATGGGCCGATGAGCGGACGCTCGCTTCGAGCCGTTGCGGTATCGGGTCGCGGACTCGTCGATCCCGACGCTCCGGTTCTTGCCGCCGACGACGAGGGGTTCACACGCGGGAGGGCGGCCTTCGAGACGATGCGCGTCTACGGAGGAAGGCCGTTCCGGTTCGAGCAGCATCTCGCGCGGCTCGAGGCATCGGCCGGGCGGATCGGTCTGGATCCGCCGGACGGGGCCGCCGTCGCCGGACTCGCGGAGCTGGCGCTCGAGCATGCTGGGCTCGCGGACGCCGTCCTGCGGCTCTACTGGACGCCCGGCTCTCCGGGAGGAGAGCATCGCGCGATCGCGCTCGTCAGCACTGTCCCGGAGTGGATCGAGGCGGTGACGGGAGCGCGGCCAACGCCTGATCTCGCTCGTTCACCAGCGTCGCTCTGCGTCCTGGCTCCTCCCCGCCACGAAGTCGACGAGCTACGCCGTGAGCATGGCCGCCGAGGCGGAGGCGAAGAAGCGAGGCGTGGACGACGCGGTCTTCGTCGATGCGGACGGCATCGTCCTCGAAGGCCCGGTCACGAACATCTGGTGGCGGGAGGGCGACCTCCTCGTGACGCCCTCGCTCGAGGTCGGGATCCTCGCTGGGGAGACAAGAGCTGCGCTCCTCGAGCTCGCGGTTGCCGAGGGTCGTGCGGTCGTCGTAGGGCGTCTATCCGCTCGAACGCCTCCTCGCCGCCGACGAGGTCTTCACGTCATCGTCCGTTCGGGAGATCATGCCCGTCACCGAGATCGACGGGCGCCGATTCGAGATCGGCTCCGCGGCACTGGCGCTGCAGGGCTTACTCCGCGCCGCGGCGCTTCGTTAGGCCGGCCGAGGCACGCTCAGGGCGAGATCACGGTCTGGCAGGCGGGTGAGTCGTCGGACTGCGTCTTCGCGTCTCCGCCGAACCGCGCGAACATCGTCCAGGTACCGGCCGTCTGCATCGACGACGCCTGTCGAGTATGCGCCGGAACCATTGGTCGTCGCCTTGAGGATTGTCTCGGGGCCGTTCGGCGGCGTCACGTGAAGCTGAATGTCGGCGCCGGCGATGGCGGGCGACAGCGTGCCGCCCGCGGCATACACGCCCGCTTTCCCGTTTGCGGGGCAGGTCAGCGTGAGAGTCGAAACCTGCAGGCCGGGTGGCCCGGGCGGCGGCGCGATGGGGGTCGGGGTCCACGGGGGCTGCGGCGGCTCCGGGTTCGGGAACGGGATCGGGGCCGTCTTCTTGACACGATCGAGAATCGCCTGGTCGAGGATGAGACCGGGGACGCCGGTCGCCTTTCGCTGCGCCTTACGGAACGAGGACATGCGAGACGCGAGCTGCGACCGCAGCCGCCGGGTCTTCGCGCTCTTGTCCCGCGCGAAGATCGATCGCCCGGCCTTCAGAGCGTCGCGGATGCCGTCGGCGGAGATCTTCGCGGCCCGGACACGGTCGGCCCGCTCGCGCGCCCTCTGCTCGGCCGCGAGCTGCTTGAGCGACAGCTTGCCCATTGCCGTTTGCTCGGCGGCAGTGTCGCCGTCGTCGGCGCTGCTGCGGACGAGCTGTGCCAGCGCGAGATCGGTGCTGAGTACCGACGGGCGCAACGCTCGCTCGAGCGCGGCGTTGCACGGCACCCGCTTGCATTCGAGCGGTTTCGCGGCCCGGCGCTCGGCCACCCGGAGCTGCCCTCGCAGCCGACCGATCTCGCGGTCGAGCCCTCTGACCTGACTCCGGGCGAGGTCGGCGCGCTGACTTGGGGTGAGGGAGACCGTTGCCGGGGCCGGCTGGAGCGGCGGGAACGGAATCACGAGGAGCGGCGCGGGGCACGAGACGTGCGAGCGAAACTCCTCGAACGAGTGGATCGTTCCCCTGTTCGATCGGAGGATGTCGACCATCGGCGCGCGGTTGCCCCCATAGCAGCGGGCCGCGACATCGGCCAGAGCGGCGGCCACGTTTCCTTCTACCTCGTAGTCGTCGGCCGCGAGGCCGGCGCAGCTCGGCGCCGGCGAGTAGTCGTTGGCCCAGTACTCGGCCCAACCCTCGTTGAACGCGTACCCGCGCCCGGACTTGAGGCAGGAGTGATGGCTCCGAAGGTAGCCGTGCTCGGCGACGTCGCCGAAGAAGTGCGAAGCGTCACCGTCGTAGCCGTGGCGGATGACGTGGCCGAACTCGTGGCGGGTGATGCTGTCGTCGCCGCCGCCGCCGTACCCTGTCACGTATCCGGGTGTCCACCAGACCTCGACGTCCAACGAGAGTGGAGTCTCGCCCGGGGCATCCGCCTGGATGAGGAGCCCGCCGCCGGTCGGCGGCCCCACGCCCGTCAGGTCACGGAAATCGCGTTGTGCGAGGTGAAGCCCACGCCAGATCGCACACTTGTGCGACTGACCGGGCGTCGTGAAAAGACGGCCGAAGAGATCCCGATCCGGCACGTTGTTGCGCGAGCTTTCGAGATCGACCGACCAGTCGTTGATCCCGCCCCAGTCCTTGAGGCGAACGCCCGCCGAATCGCGCAGTGCCATGCGGATGAAGTGGTTGTCCTCGCCTGCGCCCGACCGCAGGGAGAAGGTCCCATCCGGGTTGGCGAAGCCGATGTCGGCGATACCGCCGACCCACTCGACCGGCAGAAAGTCCGGGCTCCCGCGGCGCCAGAGCTGCGTCTCGATCCCTCCGAGCGGCATGATTGTCCCTCGATCGTCACACAGCCACTGACCGTGATACGTGGTCACCTGTGCTGCGGCGGGCTGCACCCAGACCACGATCCCGAGAGCGACGACCACTGCGGCGAGAAGGCGCGACACGGGAGTCAACGTACAGCCGCCGCCCCGTGGCGGCAACCCCTCGGAAGGGCGATTCGTCAGCAGGCTCGCCGATTGCCGAACTCAGGCTCCGTTCTCGATCACGAGGTGCGCGCAGCTGACAGGATCGTCCCGGGCGATGTAGCGGTCCTCCGACGGCATCCACTTCTCGACCCATGTGGCCCGTCGCTGTCTCGCCGTCTCGCGCCACTCCGCGTGCGAGCCTCACGTCGTAGGGTGCGTCGACCCAGATCCGTACGGCATACGCATCCCGGAACCGGCGATGGAGCGCGCAGACGCCCTCGACGACGACGACGCCGGCCGGCGCGATGGCTCGCTCGCCTCGAGTCGCCCGCGTTGCCCAGTCGTACGAGGCGAAGCGTGCTGGTGCGCCTGACGCAAGAGGCGTGACGACCTCCCGCCCGAGCCGCTCCAGGTCGAACTCCTCACCCGTCCAGAACTCGTCCGTCGAGACCACCTGCGCCCCAGGGATCATTGCTGCGAGAGTCGACTTGCCCGAGCCGCCGCGGCCACCGATCCCGACCAGCACGAGGCGGCGACCGTCGGCTGCTGCCCCGATGAGGTCGAGCGCGGGTTGCGGATCCATGGGCGAACGGTACCCTCCGCACATGGAGAAGCTTCGCCTCGGCGGGATGGCACTTTCGAACGGTGTCCTCGTGCACGGTCCAACCTCGTGGGGCGCGGCCGTACGCTCAAGCGACGGCGCCATCCGCTCTGCGTCGGGTGCCAAGAGGCAGTTTGCGGCCGGCGTGACGACGCCGTTCCTCCGGGGGCCGCTTCGGCTCGCAGAGGCATTCGCCGTGCTCCCGGACGTACGGCGTGCACTCCCCGAGGCCCGGTTCCCGTTCGAACGACCGCGAGTGGGCGTGTCGATGATCGTCGGCGCGACAGCCGCCGGATTCGCCCGCCGCTCCAGCCTCAGTCTCCCTGTCCGTGAGGCGATCGCCGCACTCGCGTCGCTCGTCCCCGCAGTCCTCGCGCTGAGGGGCGGCGAACTCGCCTCCTATCATGGCGCCGAGCACATCTCCATCGGTACGTACGAGACCGGCGAAGCCGCTACCAAGGAGCACGAACGCTGTGGTGGGCACCTTGTCGGCCCGCTGCTCGTGACGAGTGCCGTGGCGAGCGCCCTTGCGGCCCAGGCGCCCGTCAGAGCTCGTCCTGCTGCTCGGGCGGCCGGCGCTGTCGGCGCCGTGTCGGCTGCCGTCGAGGTGTTCGCCTGGATGGGTCGCAACCCCGGCCACCCGCTCTCTCGCGCGCTTGCTCGCCCGGGACAGGAGTTGCAGGCCCGTATCTCGACAGCCGTGCCCTCCGACGCCCAGCTCGACGTCGCCGCTGCCGCGCTTGCCGCATGCCTGGGCGCAGAAGAGACGGCGGACTAGCCGACTCGTTCGCGTGGAGCAGCCACGGCTGGTCAGAAGGGCACGGGCCTTGGCGGAGGAGATGGGCTTCGAGCGATCGTGCTTGCCCGAGGACGGCGCGCTGCTTCACGTGCTCGCACGGCGTCGAGGGATCGTCCGGGCAGTGGAGATCGGGAGCGGCGCAGGAGTCGGCTCGGCCTGGATCGTCTCGGCGCTCAGGCCCGGAGTCCCGTTTTCACGGCCGAGATCGATCCCGAGCTAGCGGACTCGGTGGCGGCGCTACACTCCGACGATCCGAACGTCACGGTCCTCGCCGGGCCGTGGCGCCAGACGCTGCAAGCGCAGGCGCCGTTCGACCTCGTGTTCGTCGAGGCAAGGGATGCCGAGGAGGATGTCGACGCGGTGATCGGTCTTCTCGCTCCGGGCGGAACGGCGTTTCTCGATGACTTCCGGTTCGACCCCGCACTTCCCGATCCGCTGCGCGACCGCTGGCTCGAGCATCCCCTGCTCGATGCGGTGGAGGTCTGGGCTACCCGGAGCGACGACCTCTCGTAGCCGTCCGTCGCTAGGGCCTTCAGCCCGCCTCGACGGGTGCCGATAGACCTCTCGTGGTCACCTGGCCCCATTCCGTTGACGACATCGGCGGCTTCCTGATCACGTGGTTGCCGATCATCTTCTTCGCCATCATCATCTGGCTGCTCCTGCGCACGATGTCGCTCGTGCCCAAGGTCAAGCCGGCCATGGTCGATCGGGACACGACCGACCTCGTCGGTTGGGGCGATGTCGCCGGCGCGGACGAGGCGAAGGAAGAGCTCATGGAAGTCGTCGAGTTCCTCCGTGACAGGAAGAAGTTCGAGCGGCTCGGAGCTCGCGTTCCGAAGGGCGTGATGCTGTACGGGCCACCGGGCACCGGAAAGACGCTGCTCGCGAAGGCAGCGGCAAACGAGTCGGGGGCAAACTTCTATTCGTCGAGCGCGTCCGCGTTCGTCGAGATGTTCGCTGGCCTCGGTGCCGCTCGAATCCGGAAGCTGTTCGCCGAGGCCCGGAAGAACGCGCCGGCGATCATCTTCATCGACGAGCTCGACGCGATCGGGACGGCCCGCTCTGGAGGCGCTCACAACCGCGAGCAGGACCAGACGTTGAATCAGCTCCTTGTCGAGATGGACGGCTTCAGTGGCGCGGACGACGTCGTGATCATGGGGGCGTCGAACCGGCTTCAGGACCTCGACCCCGCCCTTCTTCGGCCGGGTCGCTTCGATCGCCAGGTGAATGTCGCCCCGCCCGACCTCCAGGGACGAGATGAGATCCTCCGCGTCCACACACGCTCGAAACCGCTCGGCGCTGATGTCGATATCGGCGTGCTCGCACGGCGTACGGCCGGCCTGACCGGTGCCGACCTTGCGAACATTGCCAACGAGGCGGCGATCTTCGCTGCCCGCAACGACCAGCGGTACATCCGCCAGGTCGATTTTGAGGGGGCGATGGAGCGTGTCCTCACGGGCCTGCAGAAGCGCCGGATCGTGACGGAGAAGGAGAAGCGCATCCTCGCCTATCACGAAGGTGGCCATGCCCTGCTGGCCTATCTCATGGGTGACGTCATGCCGGTCCAGAAAGTGACCATCGTCGGGCGCGGTGATGCGCTCGGTCTCGCGTACTACCTGCCCGTGGAAGATCGATACCTCCACACGAAGGAGGAGTTTCTCGACGTCATGAAAGTAGCGCTCGCGGGACGCGCTGCCGAGGAGATCGTCTTCGGGAGGGTCACGAACGGCGCAGCGAACGATCTTGAGAAGGTAACGGATATCGCGCGGGCGATGGTGTTCGAGTTCGGAATGTCCGAGGTTGCTCCGTCGCGCACCATGCGCGCGGACAACTACGCGCTCTCCGAGGAGACGAAGCGGATGCGGGACGGCGCCCAGGCGCGGTTGACCGACCACGCCTATGAAGAGGCGCTACGCCTGCTCGAAAAGCACCGCAGCGCACTCGACATGCTCGCCTTCGCGCTGCTCGAGCGGGAGACGATTGACCGCGCCGAGTTCCTCGAGATGATGGGCGACCTTCCGCGCGAATCCCTGTCGGCCGAGACGGTGGGCGTGGTGCAGGTGATCGGCGTGGAAGCGCTCTAGAGGCGGGTCTCGACGAGCTGTTTCAGGGCTGCCAGTCGCTCGTCCCACGCGGCTCCGACCTCCCCGATCCACTGCGAGGCTGCCGCCAGAGGCTCCGGTGTCAGCGAATACCGCGTCTCCCTGCCGCAGCGCGCTGCCTCGACGAGGCCAGCCTCGCGCAGCGCGACGAGGTGCTTTGTCACGGCCTGGCGGGTCACGGGTAGCTCCGCGGCGAGCTCGGTCGATGTTGCGGTCCCTCGCGCGGCGAGTGTCTCGATGACAAAGCGCCGTCTCGGGTCGGCGAGAGCGACGAAGACGTCGTCTACAGGATCGCGCACGCCGCCAGTGCCCGAATCTCGAGCGCCGTCGACCACGAGGGCGCAGTCTCGCGCACGTGCACCACGGTTCCGCCTTCCGACGGAGTGACCCTCAGGTCGACGATGCCGTCGTCGTCGAACCGGAGCACGATGCGCTCGCCGTCCTGAACCGATTCGACGGCCGCCTCGCGCGACTCGCCGTTGTCCCAGCGGAACACGCCTCGCCCGCCGGGCCGTGGGTCGAGCTCGACATCGTTGGCGAACCACTCCTCGAGCTGGCGTGGGTCGGTCAATGCCTCCCATACATCAGCGGGCTCGGCATCTATTTCGATCTCGCGGACAACCTCCATGAGCAACCTCCAAGTTGCGTATAGTATCGGGCAACCGACAAGTTGCATATTATCGCAGGGAGGTCCGCAGTGCCGCTGATACCGACCGTGATCGAGTCCGACGGACGCGTCGAGCGTGCGTTCGATATCTACTCGCGCCTCCTGCGCGACAGGATCGTTTTCCTCGGCCGCGAGGTCGATGACGAGATCGCGAATCTCATCGTCGCCCAGTTCCTCTTGCTCGAGGCGGACGATCCCGAGCGCGATATCGCTCTCTACGTGAACTCGCCAGGTGGATCGGCGTATGCGGGCATGGCGATTTACGACGCGATGCAACACGTCCAGCCGGACGTGTCGACGATCTGCTTCGGGATTGGCATGTCGGCAGCGGCGATGATCATGGCAGGAGGCGCCGCCGGCAAGCGCTTCGCTCTTCCGAACGCCAAGCTCATGATCCACCAGGGGAGCGCGGGCTTCCGCGGCGCACCGTCCGACGTCCAGATCGCAGCGCGGGAGGTCGCCGCGACGACGTTGCAGATGGCCGAGATCATCGGCCGTCACGCCGGGCGAGACGTCGCCACGGTCATGGACGACATCGATCGCGACCGCTTCATGACTCCCGCGGAGGCTGTCGAGTACGGGCTTGTCGATGCGATCATGCCACCGCGGCGTGTGCCCTCCGGGAAGTAGCATCGGTGGGATGGAGCCCAGGAGCGTCCACCACGTCGGGATCGCCGTGAGCGACCTCGATGCAGCCGTCTCGACGTATACGGTCCTTCTCGGCGGCACGCTCGAGCACCGCGAACTCGTCCCGGAGCAGGGAGTCGACGCAGCGTCGATTCTTCTGGGAGACGGCCGGATCGAGCTGCTCGCGCCGACCGGCGACGATACGCCGGTCGGGCGATTTCTGGCCAAGCGTGGCCCCGGAATGCACCACATCGCCTACGAGGTCGACGATGTCCGCGCGGCGATCGCCGCGCTCGGTGCTGCGGGTGCCGAACTGATCGACTCCTCGCCCCGGGTTGGTCTTTTCGGCCTACAGGTTGCCTTTGTCCACCCCGACGCCGTCCACGGCGTCCTCACGGAGGTCGTTGCCGTTGCCCGACGTACCTGACTCAGTCCGGATCGAGGTCGCCTTCGCGGGCGGCCCCATCATTGCCGCCAACGTTTCCCCGGCGAGCGCCGACGCGCTCGAGCACGCGCTCGCGGCGGGTTCGCAGGGGACTCACCAGCTCGACACAGACGACGGACGGATGGCGGTCGTGCTCGACCGCGTGGCGTATCTGAAGCGCTTCGCGCGCGACTCGCGCGTGGGGTTCGGGCTCTAGGGTCCGGCTACTCGGGGAGCCAACCGTCGCGGTATCGGGAAGGCGTGCGCGCCGGGAATCGCGCATAGGCCTCGTTCGGGTCGGTCGTCGCCTCCGTCACGCAGGCGTCGTGGCGGAGCGCCGCCTCGTCGACCGTGTAGCCGCCCCAGTTCGGCCCGCTCGAGCGGTCGCGCGCGCCGACCGCGAGCACGAGGCACGGGGCGTCCCCCGCGCCGACGATCGTGTGCTTCGTCTCGGCAGGGCAGTGGACGAAGTCCCACTGCCCGAGCGGGCGTTCCTCGCCTTCGATGAGCAGTACCGCCGTGCCCGAAATGACCAGAAAGTCTTCCTGGTCGGCTTCCCAGTGATACATCGACATGCGGTCGCCGGGCCGGAGCGAGACGAGATGGACGCCGAACTGCGGGAAGTCGGTCTCGCCTTCGAAGACGCAGTACGCTCCGCGACCCTCCCCCGGTCGCCAGCGCGCATCCCGCGCGTTGAGGACAAACCAGCCTTCCCCTTGCGGGACGCGTCCCGTAGCGGTGTCGTCGAGCTGCTCCTCGGGAACCATCCGCTGCCATTCTGCCACGGGCTGAGCGCGCCGTCTCCCCGTGGCGGCCGCAGCCATCCTTGTGACACTTTGGCACAAGCGGTGGCGCCGTGCCGATCACCACGCGGCTGTCGGGGCGCGGCCGGGTACCCTTCGCCGCCGTGGCGCTCGAGGTAGGCATCGTAGGACTCCCAAACGCGGGCAAGACGACGCTGTTCAACGCGTTGACCAAGGCGGGTGCCGAGATCACGGCGTATGCGTCACAGACGGACAAGTCGAATGTCGGCATGGCGGCGATCGCAGACGAGCGGCTGGAGCGTCTCGCCGATCTCGTCGGTGCCAAGAAGGTGACTCCGGCGGCCGTGCGGATCCAGGACGTCCCCGGAACCGGCCCGACGCTGCTCGGCGGGTTGCGGCAGGTGGATGCGCTGCTCGCGGTGGCGGACGGTTTCTCCGGGACGGGCGACCCGGAGAGCGACCTCGAGATGCTCGAGTTGGAGCTCCTCGTCGCGGACACGGACCACGTCGCGAAGCGGCTCGAGCGAGTCGAGAAGCTCGCTAAGTCGGGAGACGCCGCCGTTCGCAAGGAGGCCGATGTGCTTCGGGCTGTCCTCTCCCACCTCGAGGCGGGAAATCGGCTCACCGAGTGGGCCGGCGAGCTGCCGGACGAGCTCGACCCGCTGACGACCAAGCCGCTGATCGCGATCGTGAACGGCCCCGGCGGTATCGACTGCAAGCTCGAGGCAGAGCTCGTGGAGATGGCCGACGACGAGGCGGCGGCATTTCGCGACGGTGCCTCGGCCCTCGACGAGGTGGTCGGGCGCCTCAAGGACGCGCTGGGGCTGATCACGTTCTTCACTGCGGGCGAGAAGGAAACGCGGGCGTGGACGCTCCGGAACGGGCAGACAGCGCTCGAGGCCGGAGGGACGATCCACTCCGACATCGCCCGCGGCTTCATTCGGTGCGAGGTGATCCGCTGGAACGACTTGCTCGACGCAGGATCACATGCGGAAGCGTCCAAGCGTGGCACACAGCGGCTCGAAGGGAAGACGTACGTCATTCAGGACGGCGACGTGCTCAACATCCGTTTCAACGTCTGACCTGCCTTTCGAGAGTCCACCGAAGAAGTCCCGTGCCCTACAGCGTCGCGGCGGAGAGCGCGAGCAGGACTGCTGTCATCCGAGATCAGTCGTTGCCAACGGGCCGGGTTGCGGCCATCGCGTCGAGCTGATTCGCGTGGTAGAGCACGGCGGCCTCGGCGGTGCGGGCAGCCTGGCGATCGTGGTGCGCCGCCACCGCGTGGAGGAGCTCGGCGGCGGCGGCGGCGTCGAGATCGTGCGCATGCGCCTCGATCAGCCGGAGCCCGAGGTGGACGTGGCCGAGCAGGCGGCCCTCCTCGGTCTGCCGGAAGGACGGACCTCGCCCGAGCTCGAGGGTGCGGCCGACGTCGTGGAGGATTGCCGCGGCCAGGAGCAGGTCGATCCGGAGGCGAGGATGGAGCTGTGCGGTCTCGCGGCAGAGCGTCGCGACGCCCACGGTGTGCTCGAGAAGTCCGCCCGCGTAGCCATGGTGACCGTCGGCGCCGGCCGCCGGAAGAGCACGATAGGCGCCGCGGATACCGTCGGCAGCGAGGACGCGGGTGACGACGGCGGCAAGCCCTGCATGCGAGATCTCCCCGGCGAGGAAGTCGAGGAACCCGTCGAGCTCGTCGGGGTCACGCCGCATGGCCGGGGTCAGGGCAGCGGGATCCGTCTCGGGTGCGGCCTCGACCGCGCGCACCTGAACCTGGAGCGCGCCGCCGAACCGCTCGACCCGTCCCAGCACCCTGACTGCATCCCCTTCGGCAAACCGAGCGTCGAGCAACTCCACGTCGTCCCAGATCCTCGCCTCGATTCTTCCGCTCGCATCGACGAGCTCCAACGCGAGATAGGGCGAGCCGGCCTTCGTTCGCCGACGCTCCTTGCGCCCGACCGCGTAGACGCCTTCCACGGTGCGATCCTCGGCGAGCTCGGCGATGCTGGTCACACCGGCAGTCTAGGCCCGGCCGGAGGTACGCTCGAGACATGGCCGATGTAGCACCGTTCCGCGCGATCCGGTATGCGCAGCCGGCGTCCACGGTCACCGCCCCGCCGTACGATGTTCTGACGCCCGAGTTGCGCGACGCGTACCGCTCGAGCGACGCTCACAACGTCGTTCACCTAACGCTGAACGAGTCCGAGGACGAGGCCGGTCGGCTGTTTCGGACGTGGCTCGACGAGGGCGTGCTCGTACAGGACGACGAGCCCGCTGTCTGGGCCTTGAGCCAGGACTACGTCGGCCCGGACGGCGTTGCTCGCCGTCGTGAGGGCCTTGTCGCCTCGCTTCGGGTCGAGCCCTACGAGACGCGGTCGGTGCTCCCGCACGAACGGACGCACGCCGGGCCGAAGGAGAGCCGTCTGCGGCTCCTGCGCGCAGCGCGGGCCCAGCTCGAGCCGATCTTCCTCCTCTATGACGGAGACCCGCCTGTCGTCGCGCCCGAGCGCGAGCCCGATCTCGTTGCCGACGGCTCCCGGCTCTGGCGCGTTCCGGGTGACGGTATCGCGGAGGCGTTCGCCGACCGGCAGCTCCTGATCGCGGACGGGCACCACCGCTACGAGACTGCCGTCGCCTACGCAGCAGAGGAAGGGACGCCGCAAAGCGCTCGCATGATGGTCGTGCTCGTTTCCACCTCCGACCCCGGCCTCGAGATCTTCCCGACGCATCGGATGTTCCGCGGCCACGGCGGATGTGCTTCCGCCCGTCGGGGTCGGCGATACGGCGAGCCCGGCCGCCGCCGTCGAGCGCCTCGCGCCGTCTCCCGTACGACACCGCGCACGCCGTCGGCTACCGGAAGGGCGCCACGTTCCCCGTCGTCGGCGAGCCCGGCGAGCTCGACGTCGAGCTCGTCGACCGGCTGATCGGTCACGAGGGCATCTCCTACACGGCCGATCTCGACGAGGCCGTACGCCGCGTCGATGCAGGAGAGTTCGACGGTGCATTCCTCCTACGCGCGACGCGGATCGAGGACGTCTTCGACCGCGCGCGGCGCGGTGAGGTCATGCCGCAGAAGACGACCTACTTCTTCCCGAAGCTGACGAGCGGCCTGCTCTTCCACCCGGTATGACGATCGACTGGCTGAAGCTCTGTCGCGCCTGCGTCGCCGACATCGATCTCGTGCTCGAGCGGCTTCCGACCAGGGAGGAGCGGGAGCCGGTACTTCGGGCAGGGGAGGGCGGAGACGACACGACAGCGATCGATGCCGCCGCCGAGGAAGCCGTCGTCGCCCGGCTCGAGGCGCTCGGTGCGCGACTTCCTTCTCGTCTCGGAGGAGCTCGGTGAGCGGGCGTTCGGCAGGGGCGGCAAGACGCGCGTCGTGGTCGACCCGATCGACGGTTCGGTCAACGCCAAGCGCGGGATTCCGTTCTTCTCGCTCTCGCTGGCGGTCGCCGAAGGCGACACGATGGAGGATGTGACGTTCGGCTACGTCTACGACTTCGGTGCGCGTGAAGAGTGGATCGCCGAGCGAGGCCGCGGCGCCCGCCTGAACGATCGCCCGCTGGTCGCGCCGCCTCCGAAGCAGCCCATCGAGATCCTCTCCTTCGAGGCGACGACAACCGCCTACATCGCCGAGCGCGCTTCGAGCCTGCTGGGGGTCGCGGAGCGGCTGCGGGTGATGGGCTCGCTCGCCCTATCGCTCTGTCATCTTGCCGCGGGGCGCGTCGATGCCGTCTGCTCGCTCAAGCCGGCGCGCTCGATCGACATTGCCGCCGCCCAGTTGCTCGTCCGTGAGCGCGGCTACGCGATAGAGCTCTTCGAGGATCCGCCGTTCACCGCGGCTCCACTCGATCTCGAAGGTCGGTCGCGCCTCGTCGCTGCCGCAACGCCCGAGCTCTGCGCTCGTCTCGCACGCGCTCTCGGCGAAACGTAAGAGGGGGCGGCTTTCGCCGCCCCCTCGGGCTCCGGGAGGTCGGAGCGCCCCGGGTGGACGTGCCCTTCAGCCTGCCTCCCGCGTTCGGCTGGAGGGGGCGGGCCCGTGGTGGGAGCCCGCCGTCCCGTTCCCGCGTAGGCTCAGCTTGCCCCGGCGGCTGTCGCCTGCAGCGACGGTGCCTTTGCCTCCCTCTTCACGCCCGCTCCGAGGACTATCAGCGCAAGGATGATGAAGCCGATTCCGCTGAGCAGAAGCGCGATTCCGACGATCAGGCCGAAGAGCGCGATCTGCTGCGCCATGTACGAGACGTTCAGCGCTGTTGCGAGAGCCGTCTCGGTCACCCAGGTGTTGCGGGCACCGTTCGCCACCGGCTTGCCGCTCTCGTCCGTCACCGCAGCGGTATCGTCGTTCGTGCCTGCCGGGTTGGTCGGGTCGCTGGCGGCCAGGAATCGGCCCATCTGCGAGTAGGTCAGCCCTCCCGACGACTCGAGCGCGTGGATGCGCATGTACTGGGCAAAGCACCGTGCGTCCGATCCGTTCGCGATCGGCTGATCGGCGACATCGCATGTTGGTGCCGCGACGTTCTGGAGGCCGGCTTCCTGCATTGCAGCGGCGATCGCCGTCGGGTTCATGTCGGCCGAGCCGACGATCTGCTCTGCGGCGACCTCGTCCTTGACGGTATTGCGTGCGTTGATGCTCATGACGAGCGCTCCGACACCGAACGCGATCATGATCACACCGGCGATGACTCCGCCGAACTCGAGGATTCTTCGACCTGTCATGTGCTCCTACCTCCCGTTTTGACCACTCGCCCACTCCTAACGGTGGGACTCGTTACAGGCTCCTTCATTCGCCGCTCGTCGACATCGGGGCAAACCACTCCACTGCGACTACGGGAACCCGCGGCCATCCGCGGGCAACTACTGAGCCGGTGGTACCCTCGGGAAGCGATGATTCCTGACCGCGACGCGATCCTCACGGCGCTCGAGTCGGTCATCGACCCGGAGCTGCACAAGCCTGTAACCGAGCTCGAGATGGTGCGCGACGTCGTGATCCACGGCGACGGAAACGTCGAGGTGACGATCGCCCTCACGGTCGCCGGCTGCCCGATGCGCTCGTCCTTCGAGGATCAGGTGCGGCGCTTCGTCGGCGGTGTCGCCGGCGTCGAATCGGTGCTGCTGCACTTCGACGTCATGAGTCCCGACGAGAAGGCAGCGCTGTCCTCGCGGCTGCGAGGGGGGCGGCCGGAGAAGACCATCTCGCTCGATCCCATGACGCGTGTTCTCGCAGTCGCGTCGGGGAAGGGCGGGGTCGGCAAGTCGACGCTGACCGCGAACCTCGCGGCAGCGCTCGCTGCCACCGGCCAGCGGGTCGGTGTGCTCGACGCCGACGTCTACGGGCATTCGATTCCGCACATGCTGGGTGTGCAGCAGCGACCGGTCGTCGTCGACACGATGATCGTGCCGCCTGTGCGCGGTGATCTGAAGCTCATGTCGATCGGCTTCTTTCTCGACGACAACGCACCGGTGATGTGGCGCGGTCCGATGCTCCACCGTGCGCTCGAGCAGTTCCTCTCGGACGTTTACTGGGGTGAGCTCGACACGCTGGTCGTCGACATGCCGCCGGGGACGGGCGATGTCGCGATCTCGCTCGGCCAGCTGCTCCCGCGAGCCGAGGTACTGATCGTGACGACGCCGCAGCCTGCTGCACAGCAGGTGGCGGTGCGCGCTGCGGGGATGGCCGAGAAGGTCGGGATGCGGATCATCGGCGTCGCCGAGAACATGTCGTACCTCGTCGGAACGGGGCAGGAGATCTTCGGGTCGGGAGGCGGGCAGCGTCTCGCCGACGAGATCGGAGCGCCGTTGCTCGGCAGCGTGCCACTCGACCCTGCCCTCCGCGAAGCGGCAGACGCCGGTACCCCGGTGCTGGAGGCCGCGCCGGACTCCGAGGCGACGGCAGCGATCGTCGATCTCGCAGCGCGCATCCAGAAGACGCGCCGTGGCACGATCCGCAAGGCGCTGACAGTTCTGTAGGGAAACGCGGAGAGGGCGCCCTTGGCGCCCTCTCCGCGTATTGCCGCTCATCGTGGTACGAGAGCTAGTGGTTCTTGTGCTGCTTTAGCTGCCGGAGTGTCCACACGGCGGCATCGCCGATCGCTTCACACTTCATCTCGACGTCCTTCGTGCCGAGCCGGGAAGCCGTCCGGAATCGCGTAGGCGCCGTCGACGTTGCACGTCACCGGGCCTTTCTTGCCGGTCACGGTGATCGTGAGCGGATCGCCTCCGATGCCCGTGATCTCGCCCTTGGCCTCGACGTGCTTCGCCTTCTTCGGCTTCTCGGCCCTCTTCTCTTTCTCCGGCTTCGGCATCTTGCAGACCGGACCGGCGACGATCGCCAGAACGGCGTTGCTGCTGTCCGAACCGATCGAGCCGCCGGTGAAGTTCGACGTTCCACCGGCGAAGGTCGCGCTGAAATTGCCGTAGACCGTGGCGTGGTTCCCGCGGACCTTGCCCGTGAGGAAGGCAACGAGCTTGCCGTCATCGATCGTGCCCGAGAACTTGCCCTTCACACGACTGTCGGCGTCGTTGATCTGGAACGAGCCATCGACGTAGCCGAGCTTGTCCGTCGAGTCGTACCTCGTCTTCGCGTGAATCGCGAGCGATCCGGCGAGAAGATCGTTGTCCGAGACGACGGTGCCCTTGTAGCGGGCGTCCGTGGTCTCCCACGTCCTGGCGTCGGCAGTGCACGAACGTACCTTCGACTTCTCGATCGTGGTCGTCGAGAAGGTGGCCCTTGCGGCGCTGGCGCCGACGACAGCCGGAACGACGGCGAAGGCGACAGCAGCGGTTACGAGCGCGGCGGCGGTGCCGAGCGCGATTGTGAGTGTGCGGCGCATCTAGGTGAATCCTCCCTTTTGGGGTTCTCCCCCTATCCTTATCCGGCGCAGTGCGCATCGGAGAGCATGTGCGTAAAGATTCCGTGAGCATCTGCGCCGACCGGGGGATACGCTCACCCCCGTGAGGGACGTTCCGTCTACCCCGACCGAGGCCAGGCAGCGCCTGAGCGAGATGGGGCTCGACGCGGCTGCAGCGGACGTTCTCTTCGCCCACTTCCACGACGCGGAGCAGAGGAGCAAGCGCGGGCATGGGTATTCGCGCATCGCCTGGCTCGAGGAGCAGCGCTTCGACCTGCACGCTCGACCCGTGAAGACCGATTCCCTCCCTGGTCTCGATCGTTGGGACGGCCGCGGAGCGCTCGGGTACCTGACCCTCCAGGCGATCTGCGACGATCTCGTGGCAACGCCGGCCGAGACGGCGAGGCTCGTCGTCGCCTCGCAGTGCTTCCCGACCGGTGCTCTCGGATACTGGGTCAGGATGCTCGCGGAGCAGGCCGGCCTGATCGCCCTTCTCACCGCAACCTCCCCGGCCCGACTCGCCCATCCCGACGGCTCTCCACTCCTCACGGGCACGAACCCCCTTGCGATCGCGATCCCGTCGAGCGAGGGCGCGCCGGTCGTCGTCGACGTCTCGATGGGGGCCGTCACCCACGGGGACGTGCTCGCCGGCCTCGCGTCACCCGAGGATCTCGTGCCGTTCGGTGGGTCGAGCGCGCACAAGGCGTTCGCACTCGCCGTCGGCCTCGAGCTCCTCGTGGGCGCGCTCGCCGGCCCCGAGCACGGGGCGATCCTGCTGGTCGCCCGTCCGGATCACGATCCGGTGCCCGGGTTCCGGGAGCGTGCTGCCGGGGCGCGTCTCCCGGGCGACGCGTGAGCCGGCTACGCCTCGGCGGTGGGGAAGCGCGGGTCGTCACGAATTGCGGCGAGGTCGGGATCGCTCCGGGCGCTCGTCCCGAAACGTGGCTCGAGCGAGACCGCAAGCAGAAGATGGCCGAGGGCGTCGTCTGGTCGACCGCCGCGACTCTCGGCACACGCCAGGTTGTAGAGGACATTGGCGTTGCCCGGATTCTCCGCGAGTTGTGCCGAGAGGACCTCGATCGCGCGATCCCATTCCTGGGTCGTCCAGAACCGGAGAGCCTCGGCCGAGCGCTCCCACGGTGAGACGCTGAAGGCACTTCCCGGCCGGCCACCGACGACGAGGATCGTCGTCGAGGCCTCGTCGGCTACGGCACTTCGTCGTGCGCCGGGGTGCTTCAGGTAGACGAGCGAACCGCTCGGGGCTGCGATGCGCTCGCCGTCGATCGTGAACGTCGCGCGACCGGCCAGCACGAGATACAGCTCCTCGTGTCGCCCCGCTCCGTCGCCGAGCTCGTCGTGCTCCCCGATGATCTCCTGCCCGGCCGCTGTTGCGCGCCAGGCGTTGATCCCGAACGATTCGATCCCGAGCATCGTCCGGATCATGTGCCAGCGAGGTCGCCCCTCCTCGGCATATCCGTCGACCTCGTCGAGACGCATCATTCTGAACCTCTCGGGCTCGGGCGTTCCTCGCGGGCGCTATCCATACGTGTGGTCGGCGAGATCGACGGTCAGCAGCTCCGCGTTCGTGACGACGACGCAGGCGACCTCGGGTCGAGCGAGCGCTGCGGCGACCTCGCTGATTGCGTTCGCGCGCACGACGACCGGGGTGCCGGCCTCGTGAGCGGCGTGGAGCGCCTCGACGTCGGAGACGTCCCCGAGCTCGAGCGCCCCCGTCAGGTCCACCGTCCCTTCGAGCACGACCGCTGGAACCTTGCGTCCGGTCGCGCCGAACCACCGCTCACGCACGGTCACAGCTCCACTGTCTCCCCGGGGGCCACGTCAATGAGGTCGACCTCCGCCGGTAGCAGTCCTCGGAGCGTGTCGGGTGTGCCGGTGAGCAGCGGGAACGTCCCGTAGTGGCTGGGGAGGACGCGGGTCGCGCCGATCAGCTCCGCTGCGACGGCAGCCTCCCGCGGGCCCATGGTGAAGTGGTCGCCGATTGGCAGCACGGCTACGTCGGGTCGATAGATCCGCCGGATCAGCGCCATGTCGCCGAACACGTTCGTGTCTCCCGCGAAGTAGATGGTCGGCGCGCCGGGTGTCTCGATCACCAGCCCGCATCCCTCACCCGTGTAGGTGCCCTCGTACGCGGAAGAATGGTTCGCGTGCGTGAGCGTGACGCGCGAGCCGAGCAGGTCGACCCCGCCGCCCTTGTTGAGCGAATGCGCCATCTCCTGACCGATCTCGGCCCCGATCAGCCCGCGAAGCTCGACCTGGGCGATGACGGGGCAGGCGAAGGCCCTCGCCAGCCGAACGGTGTCGCCGACGTGATCGAAGTGGCCGTGCGTGAGCAGGATGGCGTCGACGCGCGTGGGCTCGAGCTCCGAGGTCGGGCAGCTGGGGTTGCCCGTCAGGAACGGATCCACGTAGACCCGATCACCGGAGGGTGTGTCGAGGCGGAACGCCGCGTGTCCGAGCCAGGTGATCGAGCCAGCCACGCGCTTCAGAGTACTGGAGCCGTGGCCCGAGCAACGGGCAGTCGAGGCAGCTCTCTCGCTTGGCGCAGTCGTCCAGCCGGCACCGCACTTTGTGGTTGCGTGGGGCACGACGAGAATCAGGTGATCCGACGGCCCTGTGCCCGTGAGCGGACGAGGTCGCCGGCGCCGACGCGCAGGCCTTATGCGAAGAGCGAGAGGACGGCCTTGCCCGCGAGGTCGATCAGCGGCTGCACGACGAAGAACGAGCCGATCGTCACCAGGATCGCGGCGCCGATCGCGATATCCAGGCAGATGTCGGTGGGCGGAGATCCACCGGCGACGACGAGGTCGGCTCGGGCAGAGCTTGGCCGCATGTACATCGACCGCACGACCGCGAGGTAGTAGTAGATGCTGACGGCCGTGGCGACGACTCCGACCACGATCAGCCACCACATGTCGGCCTCGTAGGCCGCGCTGAAGATGTAGAACTTGCCGATGATCCCGCCCGTGAACGGGAAGCCCGCGAATCCGAGCATGAACACCCACATTGCGGCGCCGTGGAACGGGCGCTCCCACCCCCAGCCCTCCATCGTCGTCAGCGTGACCTCCCGACCGAGCTCGCGCTCACGGGCCGCCACGACAGCGAAGGCGCCGACGGACGCAGCGCCGTACGGGATGAGGTAGTAGAGCAGTGCCTTCCCGCCGAGGTCGCTGTTCGCCGCGATCGGCGATCAACATGAAGCCGGCCTGTGAGACGGACGAGTACGCGAGAAGCCGCTTCAGATTGGTCTGGGCGAGCGCAGCGAGGTTTCCGACGACGAGCGAGGCGACGGCGAGGACGGCGATCGCGATCGACCAGATCTCAGCCTGCTCGGGGAAGGCGGTCACGAGGACGCGCAGGGTCACGACCAGGGCGACGGCCTTTGTCGCGGCGGACATGAAGGCGGTCACCGGCGTCGGAGCGCCCTCGTACACGTCGGGCGTCCACATGTGGAACGGCGCGGCCGACGCCTTGAATGCGAGGCCGGCGATGATCATCGCCATCCCCGCGACGAACAGCGGATCATCGGCGCCGGGCACGTCGCGGATCGCGTTGAAGCCGAGCTCTCCCGTGGCGCCGTAGGTGAGCGCCGAGCCGAAGAGCAGGAACGCCGAACCGAAGCTCCCGACGATGAGGTACTTCAGACCAGCCTCGAGCGACTTCTTTCGATGCGTGTCGAGAGCCACGAGAATGTACAGCGCGATCGAGAACCATTCGAGGCCGAGGAAGAGCGTCAACAGGTTCCCGGCCGAGACGAAGAAGACCATCCCGCCGCCTGCTGCAGCGAGAAGCGCGTAGTACTCGCCGATGTGGTCGCGGCGCCGGTCACCGAACGAGATCAGTACTGCCAGGAGGCCGAATCCTGCAACGAGCACCTGGGTCAAGGCGGCGAGGCGGTCGCGCGTCATCGACTCCGCGATCAGAAGGCTCTGATCCGGTGAGCGGTCGAACACGATCGCGGCGAGCACGCCGGCTGCGAGGAAACCCGCCCCGGCGATCGCTGCCGAGAAGATCCTGCGCCCCCCGGTCGGAACGAGCACCGCGCCGAGGAGGCAGACGGCCGCCGCGGCGAGGAGAGCGAGAGCCGGCGATAGAGCGAGCCAGTCGACCTTCGGCGTTGCGATCGAGGCGGCGAGCATCATTGGCTTGCCTCTCCGACCGCCGAGACCGGCGGCGCTTCCGGAAACGACCGCTCGGTGATCGCGGACGGCCAGACCGAGAGCGCGAGCAGGATCGCCACGAGGGGGACGACGAGGACGAGCTCGGCAGCGCGGAGATCGAGCGATTCGGGCCGGACTGCGTCACCCTTCGTCCGATGCAGCACGCCCGAGATCAGGCGCAGCGTGTACATCGCAGCGAGCACGATGGCGACCGCGCCGACCGCCGCGTAGCCCCAGCCCTGGGTGAATACGCCGGCGAGGATGGCAAATTCACCTGCGAAGTTCGCCGAACCCGGTACGGCGAGCGTCAGCATCCCGACGACCATGACGGTCGTCGCGAGCAAGGGGCGTCCCCGGGCCATGCCGCCGAGGTCGGAGAATCGATCGGTCCCGGTGCGCTGGATCAGCATTGCCGCGAGGAGGAACATCGCTGCCGAGACGAGGCCGTGGCTGACGGAGTGGAGAATCGCCCCGCTGACGCCGAGGTCGTTGGCGGCGAACAGGCCGAGCACGATGAGGCTCATCTGTCCCATCGACGAGTAGGCGACGACTCCACGTATGTCGGGCTGACGGAATGCGAGGAGCGACCCATAGACGAGCCCAGCGGCCGCGAGTACGAGCACGACGGTGCGCCACGAATCGACGGGCCCGGGGAAGTGGCGGAGCACGATCCAGAGCAGACCGTAGACGGCAGCCTTCGAGACGACGCCGGAGAGGAGCGCGGCGATCTCGGGCGGTGCCTCCGTGTACGCCGTCCGGAGCCACCCGTGGAACGGGAAGAGCGGCGCCTTCACCGCGAACGCGATCAGGAAGCCGAGGAACACCCAGTCGTTGTCGCTCGTGCCGGAATCGATCAGGCTGAACGTCCCCTCCGAGAGGCCGAACACCACGATCGACGCGAGCATCAGCAGCGACCCGGCCATGGTGTAGATCACGAAGGTGATCGTGGCGGAGATCCTGTTCGGGCCACCCCAGACGCCGACGAGGACGTAGATCGGGATCAGCATCGCCTCGAAGAAGACGTAGAACACGAGAAGGTCCTGGGAGGCGAAGACGCCGACGACCGCGCCGATCAAGAAGAGGGAGAGGCCGAAGTACGCGCGTGCGCGATCGCGTCCCGCCCAGGCACCAAAGCCGATCGCCGCCGCCCCGACGACGACCGTGAGCCCGGCGAGCCAGAGCGAGAAGCCGTAGAAGCCGACGTGATAGGTCACGCCGAGGTCACCGAACCACTCGCGTTGCGCCGAATCCTGCAGCACGGGCGAGGCGAAGTCGAAGCCGACGAGCGTCACGACCCAGACGATGACCTCGGTGACCGCGACGAGCACTGCGAGTGCGGCGGTCGCCTCCCGTGGCAGCGGCGTCACCCAGACGGCGACCGCACCGATCAGTGGCAAGAAGATGAGCAGGTTCGTCAGCATCAGCGAACCGCCATGAAGACGACGACGAGGACGACGACGGAGGCTGCGATGACGAGCGCGTACGTGCGGAGCATTCCGGTCTGCAGCCGGGCGGTGCCCACACCGGCCTCACGCACACCGGCCCCGATCTCGGTCAGCGATCTCTGGACAACGGGCTCCTCGACCTTCTCGCGAAGAAGGTTCGCAACGAGCTGCGACGGGCGAGAGAACAGCGCGTCGTAGAGCTCGTCGAAGTAGAGCTTGTGCTCGAGGGCCCGCCGCAGAGCGCCGTCGGCAACGAGCTCTCGACCGGCGAGGAACGCGCTCCGGGCGAGCCAGATGCCGAGCCCTGCGAGAGCAACGGCAACCGCGCTCGTGGCGTAGTCCTCGGCCACGGTCGCGGCGACGAGCGGCTCCGCGACGCTGTCGATCCAGTGAAGGAACGGCTCCCAGAGGCCCGGGATGACGAGGAGGCCTGCAATCGCCGACAGGACCGCGAGCACCCCCACCGGGATGAGCATCGACAGCGGCCCTTCCGCGTGTCCGTGCTCGCCGTGCCCGGCGGCGCCCTCCGTCCCGTGCGCGTGGCCCGAGCCGTGGCCTCCGGCGTGCTCGAGGACGAGCTCGGACGGCTCGCCGTGGAAGACGAGGTAGTAGAGCCTGAAGGTGTAGGCGCCGGTGAGCAGCGCGCCCAGGAGGCCGAGGACGACGAGGGTGTAGCCGAGGGCCCCACCGTCTGCGAGCGCCGACGAGATGATCCCGTCCTTCGACCAGAAGCCCGAGAGTGGCGGGATCCCGGCGAGCGCGAGAGCGCCGACCAGGAAGACGGCATGCGTATACGGCATCAGCTTCTTCAGCCCGCCCATGTTCCGCATGTCCTGCTCTCCCGCGAGGTGATGGATGATCACGCCGGCCGCGAGGAAGAGCAGCGCCTTGAAGAACGCATGTGTGAGGAGGTGGAACATCGCGTAGCCGTACGCGCCGATGCCCGCGGCGAGGAACATGTACCCGATCTGTGACATCGTCGAGTACGCGATCACGCGCTTGATATCCCACTGCACGAGCGCGATCACGCCGGCAACGATGATCGTGACGCCGCCGATGATCGCCGAGAGGTGCTGGACGTTCGGGGCCGCCTCGAAGATCTCGTGGTTCCGGACGATCAGATAGACACCTGCGGTCACCATCGTCGCCGCATGGATGAGTGCGGAGACGGGCGTCGGGCCTTCCATGGCGTCCGGAAGCCAGGTATGGAGCGGCAGCTGGGCCGACTTCGCGATCGCGCCCGCGAGCAGGCCGAGAGCGATGAGATTCAGCGTGCCCGACGAGAGCGCGCCGCTCGAGGCGGCCTCGAAGTTCGTCGAGTAGGAGAGCGTCCCGGTCTTCGAGATCAGAAGGAAGAACCCGAGCGCCATGGCGGCATCCCCGATCGCGTTCATGATGAACGCCTTCTTGGCCGCTGCGATTGCCTCGGGGCGGTCGTGGTAGAAGCCGATCAGGAGATACGAGGCGAGCCCGACGAGACCCCAGCCGATGAGGAGGAGCAGCAGGTTGCCGCCCATCACGAGCATTAGCATCGAGAAGACGAAGAAGGCCATGTACGCGAAGTAGCGTCGCTCCTCGTCCTCGCCCTTCATGTAGCCGACCGAGTACCAGACGATCAGCCCACCGACGCCGGTGATGATGAGCATCATCGTGAGCGAGACGGGGTCGACGAGGATCTCCATCGGGACGTTGAACTGACCGATCCCGAGCCAGGTGTAGGCGGTCGAGAGATGGGCGCGGTCCTCCGGGCTCTCTCCCGCCACCTGGATGAACGCGACGAGAGCGCCTGCGAAGCCGACGAACACCGATCCGGTCGAGATCCAGGCCGCCGTCGACCGGGAGATGTGCGTGCCCGCGAGCGTGATCAGGAGAGCGCCGGCGAGGGGCGCGACCAGACAGAGCCAGGAGCCAGCGATCATCCGCGCAGCTCCGTGGCGGTGTCGACGTCGAGCGGCATCTTGCGGCGGGTGAAGGCGACGATCAACCCGAGTCCGACGACGACCTCGGCCGCCGCGACGGCCATAACGCAGATCGCAAAGATCTGACCGTCGACCGAGGCGAAGTGCCGGGAGAAGCCGACGAGCGCGAGGTTCGACGCGTTCAACATGATCTCGAGCGAGAGCAGCACGATCAGCGGGCTACGCCGGAGGATGACCCCGGTCGCGCCGATCCCGAACAGGATGGCGGCGACCGCGACGTACCAGTTGGTGCCAGGGCCCATCACGGTGCCTCGTCCTCCGCCTCGGTCTTCAGTGCGAGGACGACACCGCCGACCGCTGCGACGAGCAGCACGATCGACGTGATCTCGAAAGCGAGGAGGTGATCGGTGAGGAACAGCTCCCCGATCTGGGCGGGGCTCCCGAACGCGCGGGTGATCGCGGCGCTGTCGGAGAGACCGCCGTCCGCTTTCGCAACGAGAGCGACGATCACCTCGATCAGGATTGCCGCCCCGACGACGAACGCACCGAGCTGGATCCATCTCGGCCCGCCGGCCCAGGGTGCATCTGCGCGCCCGCCGAGGTAGGCGATTACGAAGAGGAACATGACCATCACGGCGCCGGCGTAGACGAGGATCTGTGCCGCGGCGACGAACTCGGCCGACGCGAGGAGGAAGAGGACCGCGAGCGAGGCGAGGTTCCCGATCAGGGCGAGTGCCGAGTAGAACGGGTTCGTGAAGCTCACCACCGCGACGCCACTGCCGACGCACGCGAGGGCAGCGATGATCCAGATGATCCAGACGAGGACGTTTCCCATCAGGACGAGGTCTTGTACGCGGGGATCGGAGTGTCGAACAGATCGGCGTCCTGCACGGGGACGCGCTTGATCGGCTCGGTCAGCAGCATGTCCTTCGTGTAGATCAGGTCGTCGCGCGAGTACTCCGAGATCTCGAACTGATTGCCCAGTGTGATCGCATCGAACGGGCACGCGAGCTCGCAATAGCCGCAGAAGATGCAGCGGCTCATGTTGATCTCGTAGATGCGCGCGTACCGCTCGCCCGCCGAGACCCGGTTCTCCGCCGTGTTCTCGGCCGCGACCACCCGGATACAGTCCGAGGGACAGGCAGCGGCGCACAGGGAGCAGCCGACGCACTTCTCGAGGCCGTTCTCGTGCCGGTGCAGCATGTGGCGACCGCGGAAGCGTGGGTAGACGGCGCGCTTGAACTCGGGGTACTGCTGGGTGATCGGCTTCCGGAAGATCTGTCGGAAGGTGACGCCGAAGCCCTTGAGCGTGCTGAACGGTTGTGGGCTCATCAGATCGCCACCACGAGGATGGCCGTGATGACTGCGTTGAGGGTCGCGACGGGCAGCAGCACCTTCCAGCCGAACCGCATCAGCTGGTCGTAGCGCAGCCGGGGAAGTGTCGTGCGGACCCAGATGAAGAGGAACAACAGGATGAACAGCTTGATCAGGAACCAGATCGGGCCGGGAAGCCAGGGTCCGTGCCAGCCGCCGATGAAGAGCGTCACGCAGAGAGCGGAGAGCGTGATCAGGTTGATGTACTCCGACATCGAGAACAGACCGAACCGCATGCCGCCGTACTCGGTGTGGTAGCCGGCGACGAGCTCCTGCTCTGCCTCGGGGAGGTCGAACGGCGCGCGGGCCGTCTCGGCGGTGCCCGCCATCAGGAAGACGGCGAAGCCGACGAACTGCGGCACGATGTACCAGGTCGAGTCGGCTTGCGCCTGCACGATGTCGACGAGCGAGAGTGACCGTGACATGAGAACGACGCCGAGCACGCTGAGCGCGAGCGCGACCTCGTACGAGACGAGCTGCGCGCAGGTGCGCATCGAGCCGAGGAGCGAGTACTTGGAATCGGAGGCCCAGCCGCCGAGGATGAAGCCGTAGATGCCGAGCGAGCCGATCGCGAATATCAGGAGCAGCGCGATCGGGAGGTCGGCGACGTATCCGTTGATCTGGTAGCCGCCCACTTCCCAACCAGGCCCGAAGGGGATCACCGAGAACGTGCAGAGGGCGGTGAACGCGGCGAGGAATGGCGCGAAGATGTAGAGGACGTCGATTGCTGCCGCCGGGAAGAAGCTCTCCTTGCGGATCAGCTTTACGAGGTCGGCGATCGGCTGCAGGAGACCGTACGGGCCGGCTCGGTTCGGGCCGTAGCGCAGCTGCATCCGTCCCATCACCTTCCGCTCTGCGAGCGTGAGGTAGGCGAAGCAGACGAGGACGAGATTGATGACGATGAAGGCCTTGACGACGGCGATCCACCAGGGCTCGCCGTTCGAGCCCGACGCGTAGAGGAGGTTCGGGAGCATGAGGCTCACAGCTTCACGACCTCGACGTGGAGGTGGAGATCGGCCGCATGCTCATCCGCAACACGCGCGACGCCTGCGAGGAGCCGCCGGTTGATCCGGGCGCGCAACTCGACCGTCGTCCCGTTCGAGCGTACGGCGACAGGGTCTCCGGTTGCGATCGAGCGCCGGCTTGCGTCCTCGGCGGACAGCTCGAGCTCGGCATCCGGCCGCTGGAACGAGAGCTCGGACACGCGCTCGACGAATGGTCCCGAGAAGAGCGGTCGATAGCGGAGGAGCCTCAGCTCTCCGAGGAAGTGCTCGTCGGCTGCCCGCGGGGCGGGTGCGGCCCCGACCTCGGCCGCCGGCGCGGGGGCCTCGTACGCCGTCCGCACGGGGAGCGCCGCGGTTCCGTTGAGCTCCGATCCGTCGACTCCCCCGAACGCGAGTGCGGAGAGCTCGTCGAAGACGACGACAGCGTGGGGTGAGAGCTCGACGCCGAACCGGTTGGCAAGCTGCGACAGCCAGGCGAGCTCGTCGGGAACCGGGGCGATGACGGCGCGCCGGAGGCGCTGGAGCCGCCCCTCGAGGTTCAGGAGCGTCCCGTCGCTCTCGAGCGGGCTCGTAGCGGGGAGGACGAGATCGGCCCATCCGACCGCGAGTCCGTGAAACATCGTGATCGCGATCACGTGCTCGGCCCGCTCGGCGAGAGCCCGCACGGCGGGATCGGCGGCGGCCTCGTCACCGGAGACGATCAGGAGCCCGATCGGCTCGGGATTCGATTCGTCCTCGTCGGCGGCGGCAGCCCAGGCAGCCGCGACACCGCGACCGTTCGGCGTCGCCGGGAGATGGAATGCACCGCTGCCTGGCTTCGCGTCGAAGTCGAGTGCGTGCGCGGCCTCTGCCAGACGCGCGCCGCCACCACCGCCGGCTCCCGACCAGACGAGGATCGCGCGATCGGAGGCGCGCAGTCGGCCGCCCAGCTCGTTGTCCGCCTCGGTCAGCGCACGAAGTGCGGCCGCGGCGCCGCCGGGCCTAGTCGCCTCGGTCCCCGTCGGGCCGTAGTGCACGATCTCGGCACCGTTCCGCCGCGCCGCCTTGAGCCAGAGATCGACGACGGGCGCGCGCTCTGCGACCTCGTCGTCTCCGACGACGACGACGACCTCCGCCTCGGCGATCGAGGACAACGGCAGGCGGAAGGCGTCGAGGGCGTCAGAGGTCGACTCGGGCAGTACGGCGGCATGGGCGCCGAGCCCGCCCCGGAGAACCCGTGCGAGCGCGTATGCCTGCTCGACGCTCTCCGATCCGGAGAGCGCCGTGACGATGCGCGTGCCTGCGCCCCGGAGGAGCTCCTCGGCGCGGTCGAGAGCCGCATCCCAGGTGACCGGCTCGAGGCCGAGCGGCCCACGCTGCAGCGGCTCCGTGATGCGATCGTCGGAGGTCAGGTGCGGATAGGTGAATCGGCCCTTGTCGCAGAGCCAGCCGCCGTCGACGTCCGGATGGTTGCGGGAGAGGATCCGCTTCACCTTCCCCTCACGCACCGTCGCGTTGACGTTGCAGCCGACGGAGCAGAGCCCACAGATCGTCGGCACGTTCTGGATGTCCCACGGTCGCGCTTCGAAGCGGTACTGAGTCGAGGTCAGCGCCCCGACAGGGCAGAGCTCGATGACGTTGCCCGAGAACGGCGCGCGGTAGGGGTCGCTCTCGAACGTTGTGATCTCCGTGTGCGCGCCGCGGTTGCGAGCGACGAGCTGATTGTCCTCCGCGACGTCGGACGAGAACCGCGTGCAGCGGTAACAGAGGATGCAGCGTTCGCGGTCGAGCGCGATCAGGGGCGAGACGGGGATCGGCTTCTCGAGCGTGATCTTCGAGAACGACATCCGCGTGTTGCCCGGCCCGTAGCGGAATGTCAGGTCCTGCAGGGGGCACTCGCCACCCTTGTCGCAGACGGGGCAGTCCAGCGGATGATTGACAAGGATGAACTCGAGCGTCGCGTTCTGCCCCTCGGCCGCTTTCTCCGATGAGGCCGCTGTCTTCACGACCATTCCGTCCTGCGCGGTGAGGGTGCATCCGGCCTGGAGCTTGGGCAGCCCTTCGACCTCGACGAGGCACATCCGGCAGGCACCGACGGGCGGACCGAGCCGTGGTTCGTAACAGAACACCGGGATCTCGATCCCCGCTGATGCGGCCGTTTCGACGAGACCGGTTCCCTTCGGAACCTCGACCTCGCGGTCGTCGATCGTGACCTTGACGAGATCGCTCATGCGTGGGCCACCGCTTGGTCGTGGATGTGTGTCGCAACCGGGGCGAGGAGATGATCGAGAGACGACTCGCCGTGGAACGGGCATCCGCCCTCGTCGACGTGCGCCTGGAACTCGTCGCGGAACTTGTCGAAGTAGCTCATCACGGCGATCGCGTCGGAGTCACCGAGCGGGCACAGGCACTTCCCGTTGATCCGCTCCGCTACAGAGACGAGCAGGTCCATGTCTGCCTGCGTCCCGCGGCCATCCTCGATCTTCTGGAGGATCTCAGTGAGCCACTTGGTACCGACCCGGCACGGCGTGCACTTGCCGCACGACTCGTGCTGATAGAACTGCGACACCCGGACCGCGAGCTGCACCATGCAGCAGCGGTCGTCGAGTGCGATGACGGCAGCCGAGCCGATCGCCGTGCCGGCGCCGACCAGCGAGTCGAAGTCGAGCGTGACCTTGTTGGCCTCGTCTGCGGTCAGGATCACCGTCGACGACCCGCCCGGGATGACCGCTTTCAGCGAGCGACCGTCGGCGATCCCGCCACCGAGCTCGTTGATCAGGTCGCGCAACGGGTAGCCATGAGGAAGCTCGTAGTTGCCACCGTTGACGACGTTTCCCGAGAGCGAGAAGACGCGGGTGCCGGTTGAGTTCTCGACACCGAGCTTCGCATATTCGGAGCCACCGATCTCCATCACGGACGTCGCCGAGGTGATCGACTCGACGTTGTTGACGGCCGTCGGGGAGGCGTAGAGGCCCGCGATCGCCGGGAACGGAGGCTTCGTTCGCGGCTGGCCGCGACGGCCCTCGAGGGATTCGAGCAGCGCCGTCTCCTCACCGCAGATGTACGCGCCCGCACCGCGATGGAGGACGATCGCCACACCTCCGAGCAGATCCTTCGCACGCATCTGTTCGAGCGCGGCCACGAGGACGTCGAACTCGGCCTCGTACTCGCCGCGGATGTAGATGAAGACGTGCGTCGACTCGATCGCGTGGGCCGCGATGAGGCTGCCCTCGAGAAAGCGGAACGGCACCCGCAGCATGATCTCGCGGTCCTTGAAGGTGCCCGGCTCGGACTCGTCCGCATTGATCACGAGGTAGTGCGGCTTGTCGATCTTGTCCGGCTTCGGCACGAAGCTCCACTTGCGGCCGGTCGGGAAGAAGGCCCCGCCGCGACCTCGGAGGTTCGAGGCGTTCAGCTCGTCGATCACCCCGTCCGGTGTCAGGGCGCGCGCCTTCGCAAGCGCCTGGAAGCCACCGATGGCCTCGTAGTCGGCGATCTCGGTCAGCGCACCACCGTTCGTGCCGGCGAAGACGATCTCAGGCGTCGCCGTCATCCGGCTCCTTCCAGTCGATCCCGCGCAGCTCGGCTGCGATCCGGGGCACGTCGTCCGCCTTCACGTTGAGGCGGTGCCGGTTGTCGATCGCAACGATCGTGGCCCAGCCGCAGCCACCGAGGCACTCGACGGTGCGGAGGGTGAATGCGTCCGTCGTCTCGCCGGCCTGCAGGCCGAGCTCGCTCTCGAAGGCCTCGACGACCTGCTGGGCGCCGTTCAGCCCGCACGAGATGTTCGTGCAGACCTCGATCACCGTCTCACCCACGGGCTCGAGGCGGAACATGTCGTAGAACGAGGCGATCGAGAGGCAGTACGCCGGCGTCAGCTCGAGGGCATCCGCGACGTCGCGGAACGCCTGCTCGGGCAGCCAGCCGCCGCTCCGCTCCTGGGCGAGCTGCAGGGCGGGCATCACCGCCGAGAGGCTTTCCGGGTAGCGGGCACGAATCTCCTGGATCTCGTCGTAGAGCGCGCTCACCGGTCGACCTCTCCCATGACGCCGTCGAGCGAGCCGACGACGGCGATCATGTCGGCGATCGCGGCGTCCGTCATGCACGTCGCCGTCGCCTGGAGCGCGACGAAGCTCGGCGCCCTGAACTTGACGCGCCACGGCTTCGGCCCGCCGTCCGAGACGACGTAGACGCCGAATTCGCCGCGCGGCGACTCGACGCACTCGTAGACCTCGCCCTCCGGCACCACGTACCCCTCGGTGACGATCTTGAAGTGATGGATGAGCGACTCCATCGAGGTGTGGAGCTCCTCGCGTGGCGGCAGCACGACCTTGCGGTCGTCCGCGATCCACGGCTCCCCGCGCATCTCCTCCAGCCGGTCGAGGCACTGGGAGACGATCCGCACCGATTCGCGCATTTCCTCCATGTGCACGCGGTAGCGCGCGTAGACGTCGCCCTCGGGGAAGACGGGCACGTCGAACGAGACCTCGTCGTAGGCGAGATACGGCATGTTCTTGCGGAGATCCCAGTCGACACCGGACGCGCGCAGCACCGGGCCTGACTGACCCAGAGCGATCGCATCGTCTGCCGAGAGGAGCCCGATCCCCTTCGTGCGCTTGAGCCAGATTGCGTTCCGGTCGAGGATCGCCTCGTACTCGTCGATCGCCTTCGGCATCTTCTTGCACCACTCGCGCGCCTGTGCGTAGAAGCCCTCGGGAATGTCCTCGGCCAGACCGCCCGCCTGGAAGTAGCGCGTGTGCATGCGCGTACCGCAGACCATCTCGAAGAGGTCGAGCGTCGCATCGCGATCGTCGAACGTGTACCAGAACATCGAGATCGCACCGAGCTCGAGAGCGGACGTTCCAAGCCAGACGAGATGGGAGTGGATCCGGGTCAGCTCGGAGAGGCACATGCGCATCCAGGTCGCCTTGCGAGGCACCTCGATCTCGAGCAGCTTCTCGATCGCGAGGACGAACGCGAGCTCGTTGACCTGGAACGAGACGTAGTCGATGCGCTCCGGGTAGGTGATGCACTTCCACCACGTCTTCTGCTCCATCGTCTTCTCGAAGCCAGTGTGGAGGTAGCCGATCACTGCGGAGAGGCCGGCGACCATCTCGCCGTCGAGATCGACGACGAGGCGGAGGACGCCGTGCGTCGACGGGTGGTTCGGCCCGAAGTTGATCGTGAGGATGTCCTCGAGCGCATGCTTTGCCGGGTCGACCTGGAGCGAGGTCGGGATCGGGCTCGGGATGCGCGATCCTTCATACACCTGGATGCTTCGCTCGGTCACCGACATCGCGTCACTCCTCCCCCGAGAACCGCACCGGCTCGCCGCCGATCGGGTAGTCCTTCCGCAGCGGATGACCCTGCCAGTCGTCCTCCATCAGGATCCTGACGAGATTCGGGTGGCCGCGGAAGACGATGCCGAACATGTCCCACGCCTCGCGCTCGAACCAGTCCGCGGTCGGCCACACGGGCACGACGCTGTCGATCTCCTCGCCGTCGTCGAGCCAGGCCTGGAGCCGTACCCGGACGGGCTCGTCGGAGAGCCGAAGCGCGTGGTAGTTGACCGCGAAGCGCTTCGGCTTCGCGTCGGGCACGCGGGCGAGCCCCTGCGTGCCGGGGCCGTGGAGGTCGCGTCCGGCGGGCGTGCCGATGTACCCCGACACGCCGCGCGCACCCCAGCCGAGGTAGTCGGTCGGCGACAGGTCGGAGAGGAAATTGAAGCCCAGCTCGTCTCGAAGGTAGGTGGACGCCTCGACGATGCGGGCCGCGTCGATGACGAGTGTTGTCTCCCCGTGGCTTCCCGTCGTCTCGACGAGCCCGGGTACGCCGTCGTAGCTCACTGAGCGACGCCTCGGATCTGATACGCAGGCGGCACTCCGGCCTTGATCTTCTCGTGCAACCGCACGATGCCCTCCATCAGCGCCTCCGGGCGCGGCGGGCATCCGGGAACATGGACGTCGACCGGGACGATCTTGTCGACGCCCTGCAGCACGGTGTAGTTGTTGAACATGCCGCCCGAGCTCGCGCAGGCCCCCATCGCGATGACCCATTTCGGCTCGAGCATCTGGTCGTAGACCTGCCGCAACGGCCCGGCCATCTTGTGCGTCACCCGCCCGGAGACGATGAGCAGATCGGCCTGCCGCGGCGACGAGCTGAAGCGCTCCATGCCGAACCGCGAGATGTCGTAGCGCGACGAGACGATCGACATCATCTCGATGGCGCAGCACGCGAGCCCGAATGTGTCGGGCCACACCGAGTTGGCCTGCGCCCAGGCGACGGCCTTCTCGACGGTCGTGATTCCGAGCGCGTCCTCGATCCCGTCGATCTCCTCCTCGAAGACGCCCGGTCCCTTGTTCGGCATCAGCACGCGCTCGGAATTGAGGCCGGCCTTCGCGAGCGGGCGGTTGCTGATGACGGGGAGCTTGCGGGCTAGTGCCATTCGAGCGCTCCCTTGCGCCAGATGTAGATGTAGGCGACGAGCAGGATTCCGATGAAGGTGAGGAACTCGATCAGGCCGAACCAGCCGAGGGCATCGAGCTGGATCGCGAGCGGGTAGAGAAAGACGATTTCGATGTCGAAGAGGATGAACAGCATGGCGGTGAGGTAGAAGCTGACTGTGAAGCGTCGGTCCTGGGCGGGCGGGCCTTCCGAGACGCCGGACTCGAACGGCATCATGCGCTGCTTCGTCCGCGATGTCGGGCGGGTCGCGAACAGGAACGAGCCCATCACCATCGTGGCGGGGATCGCCGCCGCGAAGAATGCGTAGATCAGAAACGGGAGCCAGTCCGACAGCATGCGGGTTCCTCCCCGGCGGGGAGCCTTTGCGCGAAACCTAGCACCTTTCGACTTCAGCACGAGATCATGTGCAAGCGGCTTCTTCAGCGGGAAAGCGGTGTTACAAACTCGGCCGCTCTCCGTCGCCCGGGACCGTTCGGGTAGGATTGGTGACGTGGAGATCCAAGAGCGTCCCATCGACACTGTCCTTTCGATCACGCCGACAGCCGCGGCGAAGATCCGCGAGCTGATGGCCGAGGAGCCCGATGGCGACACGATGGTGTTGCGCGTCGCGATTCAGGGCGGCGGCTGCTCTGGCTTCCAGTACGGTCTCGGCTTCGATACGGAGCCCGCCGAGGGCGACCTCGAGTTCTCCCTCGAGGGCGTGAACGTGGTCGTCGACCCCTTCAGCGTTCCGTATCTCCAGGGAGCGACCGTCGACTTCCTCACCGGTCTCCAGGAGTCGGGCTTCAAGATCGACAACCCGAATGCCGCCTCGTCGTGCGGCTGCGGACACTCGTTCCAGGTGGAAGAAGGCGCAGAGGGTGACGCCGCCCCGGACGCCAACGTCGGCGGCTGCGGCTCCGGCTGCTCGCACTGAGCCCGCCTCCTCGCCGCTGACGAACGCAGCCGCTCCCGCGGCTTGCCTTATGGAAGGTCGCCTCGTAGGTGATCGGGCACCACCCGCCGCTCCAACCTCGTCCGGAAGCGCATAGTCCATCATCACGCCGTAGGTCTCTGGGAGTCGGCTCTCGTACCAGGCGAAGCCCAGCCAAGCGAGCGCCGCGAGGCCGAGCGGCCCCGCACACGACGGCAGCGACGATGGACAGCAACCGCCTCACCGGGTGTGCCTTCCTTCCCACTTCTCATCCACGGCGCATTATCCTCACTTGGTGACTACCGAACGTCCCTACCGGGTTGCTGTCGTGGGTTCCGGCCCCGCGGGGTTCTATGCGGCGGGAGCACTCCTTGCGCACGATCCGCCGGTCGAGGTCGACGTCTTCGACCGGCTACCGACCCCGTGGGGTCTCGTTCGCCTCGGCGTCGCGCCGGATCACCCGAGGATCAAGTCCGTCTCGCGCGCCTTCGAGAAGATCGCCCAGCGCCCCGGATTCCGGTTCTTCGGCAACGTTGACATCGGCGTCGATGTCTCGCACGAGGAACTGGCCGCCCTCTACGACGCCGTGATCTACGCGTACGGCGCCCAGGCAGACCGCCGGATGGGTATTCCCGGAGAGGACCTGCCCGGCTCGTGGGCAGCGACGGAGTTCGTCGCCTGGTACAACGGCCACCCCGATTTCCAGGACATCCCGTTCGATCTCTCGTCGAACAGGGCCGTCGTGATCGGCAACGGAAATGTCGCCGTCGACGTGGCGCGCATGCTAGCGCTCACCGAGGAGGAGATCGCGCCCACCGACACCACCGACGCCGCGATCGCCGCGATCCTCGGCTCGGGAATCGAGGAGATCGTCATCCTCGGCCGTCGTGGACCCGTGCAGGCGGCGTTCACGACACCCGAGCTGCAGGAACTGCGTGAGCTGGCGGGTGCCGATCTCGTAGTCGACCCCGCCGATCTGGAGCTCGACCCGGTGAGCGCTGCGACGCTGGAGGACGACACCGCCCTCGCCCGGCGGAACGTCGACGTCCTGCGTGAGGTGATCGCGTCACCGGTCACGGGCAAGGCGAAACGCGTCGTGCTCCGCTTCTGCGTCTCGCCCGTTGCAATCGTCGGGGACGGGGTCGTCGAAGCGGTCGAGGTCGCTCGCAATGAGCTCGTCGCGGACGACAGTGGTCAGATCCGCGCGGTCCAGACCGAGGAGCGCGAGGTGATCCCGTGCGGGATCGTGCTCCGGAGCGTCGGCTACCGGGGAACGGCGATGCCGGGTGTTCCGTTCGACGAGAACCGGGCAACGATCCGTAACGAGCACGGTCGCGTACTCGACGAGGCCGGTACTCCTGTCCCGGGGCTCTACTGCACGGGCTGGATCAAGCGCGGCCCGAGCGGCGTTATCGGCACGAACAAGAAGGACGCGACCGAGACGGTGGAGCTCCTCCTGGCTGATGCAGGAGCCGGGCTCCTTCCGCGGCGTGGCGAAGGAGACATCGGTGACCTGCTGGCGGCGAAGGGCGTCGCGCCGGTGAGCCACGCCGGTTGGGAGGCGATCGATGTGGCCGAGCGCGACCGTGGCGAGGCGCAGGGCAGGCCACGCGTCAAGCTCTGCAGCTGGGACGAACTGCTCGGAGCGGCTGCACCCTAGACGTCAGCTGCCTGCGTCTGCCTCCATCACAGCGAGCCGCGTGTAGTAGTCCGGTAGCTCCTTCAGATGTGCCCAGGCGATCTTCCCGGTGACCAGCTCGTCATCGTTCGTCACGTTCGTCTCCGGGTCGCTTGCGCCGTGCTCGAGCTCGACCTCGAGCCCGAGAAGATACTGGCCGACGCCGAACGGCGAGGTTTCCCACTCGATCCCGATCTCCGTTCCGATCCGGCGAGCATCCTCGATCGTGAACTCCCTGGTCGGTGTCATCGCTTCCTCCATCCGCTCGTGACTGTGAACACACATGGTCGCGCGCGTACGGCGTGCTCGCAACCGGTGCCACGCGGGTCTCTGTCAGCACTTTCTACCTACCGAAGCCCTCGGTGCTGCCGGATTCTCAGCCGACGAGAAGCCCTGTTACGTACATCACGAGGATCCCGGACAGGTAGCCGCCGATCACCCAGCCGGAGCGAAGGCCTCCGGGTGCGCGGCGGGCGACGAAGCGACCCACCTCGACGACGACCTGGAGCGCCGCTCCCGCCGCGGCTCCGAAGAAGACGACCGCGAGCACGTCGCTCGAGGCGTAGCCGCCGATCCACGCACCGAGAATGGCCGGTCCGCCGGCGATGACGGCGAGCCCGATCAGCTGCGGGAAGCTGATGCGACGTGAATCCGTCGCGGGTGCGGCGATGGCTAGCCCCTCGGTCAGGTTGTGGATCATGAAGCCGACGACGAGAAACGTTCCGAGCTGGAGCTCGCCGACGGCGAACGACGTCCCGATAGCGAGGCCCTCGCCGAGGTTGTGCACGCCGATACCGATCGCCACGAGGAGTGCGAGCCCGAGACCGGCTGCGCCGGCCCGGCCGCGCATCAAGCGGCTCGATAGGAAGGTCATACCGAGCGCGCTGACGGCGACGCCGAGGAGAACGAGCCCGGCCCCCCCGAGCGAGCCGGGGAGCTGCGCCTGAAGGGAGAACGCCTCGGACAGCGACTCCACCGCGAGGAACGAGAGCAACCCGCCGGTGAGCGCCATGAAGGCCGCGAGCCACTTCGGGTCGGCTCGGCGGAGGGACGGTAGCCAGAGGAGCCCGAGAGCGACCGGTACGACGCCGACCAGGAGGCCGATCACACCGTACCCCAGGAATCCCCGCGCCGATGCGGAGGGTGTCTCGATCGCGGCGGGAACCTCGTGGACCGTCTCGATGCCTGTCGAGCTCGTCACACCGACCGCGATCGGGTCGCCGTCGACCCAGTTGTAGGGGACGACGATCGTGCTGGAACGCAGCCGGTTCAGCGTTACAGGTCCGTCGACCGCGAAGGGGACGATCGCGTCGTCCACGGTGACGGACGCGATCGTCAGCTTCTCGGGTTGCGGGTTGCGGACGCGGATGCGGATCTCTCCCGGTTGGAACTCGACTCGTTTGATGTCGAACACGTCGGGAGGGGGCGGGTTCGTCCCGATCAGGTCGACGAGCGACGACCCGCCCGAGACGAAGGCGCCGACGACGAGCGCGAGGAGCAGAATCGGGACGAGGGGCCACAATCGCCAGCCGAGCCCGGTCCTTGGAGGTGCGCCCGCCTCCATCAGTCGACGACGTCGAAGAAGCCCATCCAGCCGAGCTCCGTGAACTCGGACTGGTGCGCGTGGAACATGTAGGTGCCGGTCGAGGCGAAGTCGATCTCGACGATCCCTCGCTGGCCCTGGCATTGCATCACGGTGTCCGTGTATTCGAACTGGCTCGTCGAGCCGGTCGGGTAGTAACGAAAGAAGGCGGCGTGGAGATGGAACGAGTTGATCAGGTCGAACTCGGTCAGGTTGACGAGATAGATGCGGACGAGCTCCGAGCGCTTGACCCTGATCGGGTAACGCGCGTAGTAAAAGGTGCGACCGTTGACGGTGTAGAAGTTGTTCTTCCCGTCCGCGTCGGTGTCGTATCCGTTCATGACCATCACGAGCTCCTGCGCGGGTGCGCGCGGCTCCTTCGGATCGATGATCAGCGCGCCGTAGAGCCCCTTGTGGATGTGCTTCTTGAGCGGCGTCGAGTGGCAGTGGTAGAGCTGCATCCCGTACGGCTTCGCCTCGAACTCGTAGGTGAACCGCCCCCCCGGCTGTACGATCTCGAACACCCCGTCCATGTTTGTCGGGTGGATCCCGTGGAAGTGGATCGTGTGGGGGTGGGAGCCGGCATTGACGAAGTGGACGCGGAGCGTGTCGCCCTCCGTCGCTCGTAGCACCGGGCCGGGCACCGTGCCGTTGTACGTCCACGCAGGGAAGAACACCCCGGGGGCGACCTCGACCTCGCGATCGATCGCTGTGAGGGTGTACTCCCGGATGCGGCCAGGCGCGTACGGCAGGGGCCTCGGGGGATAGAGCAGCTCGTCGAGATCCTTCGGGCCACCGACCGCCGGCGCTCCCGCGTGGATCATGGCCGCGTGCCCCATCGCCGCGTGAGCGGCGTGATCCTCTCCCGCAGCCTGCGCAGGCGCGTCGAGGGCGTAGCGTGCGGCGATCGGCGCGGCCGCGAGCGGAGCTGCCGCCGCCAGGAGCCGCCGACGGGTGAGATGATGTTTAGCCATTCCTAATTCCAAAGCGGAGTGTACGCTATTCATGGTGGAATCGGGCATGGAGCTCTCGAGCGCGATCGAGGATTACCTCAAGTCCGTCTACGCGCTCGAGGTCGAGGGCCAGCGCGCGACGACATCCGCTGTCGCCGAGCGCATGGGAGTCAGCGCACCGTCGGCGACGGCGATGATGAAGCGACTCGCCGAGCTCGGTCTCGTCGTGCGCGCCCCGTACCGGGGGGTCGTCCTGACCGACAAGGGGCGGCTGTGCGCGCTCGAGGTCGTGCGTCACCATCGCCTGCTCGAGCGCTATCTCGCCGACTCGCTCGGGATGTCCCTCGACGAGGTACATGCCGAGGCCGACCGGCTCGAGCACGTCCTCTCCGAGGAGCTGGAGGCACGGATCGACGAAGCGCTCGGCTTTCCGACGCACGACCCGCACGGGGATCCGATACCCGACACGAAGCTCCGGATCACCGCCAGCCCCGTGCGGTCGCTCGCCGACCTCGAGCCGGGTGATCGTGCCGTCGTCGTCCGCGTTCCCGATACGGACTCCGATCTGCTCCGCTATCTCGCCGAGATCGCAATCGTCCCCGGCGAGTCGCTCGAGCTGACGCTGTCGGCACCGTTCGGTGGGCCGTTGACCGTTCGCACGGGTAACGGTGAGCACGCGATCGCGCGCGAGCTCGCGGCAGCAGTCGGCATCGAATCGTAGTTTTCTACTGACGCCCGGGTCGCTGCGGGTTGTCTACCCTGCGGTCATGGCGGCGGAAAAGCTCTGGGGTGGCGAGACCGACAAGGCGGTGGCGAACTTCCCCGTCTCCGGTGAGCCGATTCCGGCAAGCGTTGCGCACTGGCTTGGCAGGATCAAGGGCGCAGCGGCTCGGGCGAACGCCGATCTCGGGCTCCTCGATTCCGAGATGGCGGGCCGCATCGCCGCGGCCGCCGATCGGGTCGCCGCGGGCGAGTTCGACGACCAGTTCCCGATCGACGTCTTCCAGACGGGCTCGGGAACGAGCTCGAACATGAACGCCAACGAGGTCATCACGGCGCTCGCCGGCGAGGGCGTACATCCGAACGACCATGTCAACATGGGTCAGTCGTCGAACGACGTGTTCCCGTCGGCCGTTCATCTTGCAGCGCTCGACCGAGCGGTCAACGACCTGCTGCCGGCGATGGAGACGCTGGCGCGGTCGCTCGAGGCGAAGGCATCCGAGTTCGACGACGTGATCAAGTCGGGTCGCACGCACATGATGGACGCGGTCCCTGTAACCCTTGGCCAGGAGTTCGGCGGCTATGCGGCCCAGGTCCGCCAGGGCATCGCGCGCGTGCAGGACGCGCTGCCCCGCCTCGGCCAGATCCCCCTCGGCGGAACGGCAGTCGGCACCGGCATGAACACGCACCCCGAGTTTGCGGAACGGGTTCGCGCGCTGCTCCACGCGGCCACGAACCTGCCGATCTCCGCGCCCGCCGACCCCTTCGAGGCGCAGGCGGCGCGTGACGGTCTCGTCGAGATCTCCGGCGCTCTCAAGGTGGTCGCCGTCAGCTACTCGAAGATCGGCATGGATCTCCGGCTGATGGGCTCCGGCCCCCGCGCCGGCCTCGCGGAGATACGCCTACCGGAGCTGCAGAAGGGCTCGTCGATCATGCCGGGCAAGGTCAACCCGGTGATCCCGGAGGTCGTGACGCAGGTGTCGGCGCAGGTGATCGGCAACGACGTCGCGATCACGACCGGCGGCATGCAGGGTCATTTCGAGCTGAACGTCTTCATCCCGATGATGGCGCGCAACCTGCTCCAGTCGATCACCCTCCTCGCGAGCGCCTCCCGACTGCTCGCGGAGAAGTGCGTCGACGGGATCGAGGCGAACCGCGAGCAGTGCGAGGCGTATGCCGAGCTGACGCTGTCGGCGGCGACGGCGCTCAACCCGTTCATCGGCTACGACAAGGCGTCGGAGATCGTGAAGACTGCTGCGGCGAGCGGGCGCTCGCTGCGGGACGTCGCCCGCGAGGCCGGCGTGGAGGAGAGCGTGCTCGACGAGGCGCTCGACTACCACGTGATGGCCAAGCCGCACGGCTAGGACGGCACCGGTCAGCCGGATTTGCAGTTCGGTGCGCCTCCGGTGAGTCGGGTCGTCCCGCGCAGGGAGAGCGCCGTCACGACCATCGACGAGCACCGGGAAACGCGTACTCCGGGAAATCGGACAAAGAAGCGGCCCTGCCGGTCGACATAGGCGCGCTTCCTCGTCGGCGTCGCCCGAACGAGGGTCACGATCACCCGCTCACCTGGCGCGAACCAGGCACCCGCGACGGTGAGCGGAGTCCGTCCGACGATCGTCACCACCGGCTTCGTACGGGCAGCGTGTCCCGGTGGCGACCCCGGAGCGATCCCGATGCCGACCGCGATCAATGCGACTGCGATGACGCTCGCGCGCATGCTGGAAGTGTAGACAGCCGAGCGCAAGAACGGTCGACGGGCATTCACCCAGCGCGTGGGATCGTGCTTGACACGCGCAGGTCGCCTCGGCAGACTCCTGCGGTCGGAGCCGCGGGCAAGGACTGGTCCCCGGCCGGGTCAGCGTTGAAAAAGGGGAGATCGCCGTGCAGCTACCAGGAGTCCCGACCCGGGGCGGGTCGAAACGAGCTTGGCGCGCCACCACTATTGCGTTCGTCGTCGTCGTCGTCGTCGTCGTTGGCGCGCTCGCGCTCGCCGTCTCGGCGCTGGGCGGAGCTGCGCCTGGCAAGAAGTCGACTTTCAAGACGCCCGCCGTCACCACGGCATCGGACGACGCACGGGCAAAGCTCCAGGAGGACCTGCGCGCAAAGCTCGATGCGGGGTCGAAGGAGCAGGTCGTCGTGCACGCGCTGCTCTCATCGAAGTCCGTCGTCGCCGCGAAGAAGTATCTGACCAAGTCGTGGGTCGCGAAGCGCGGAGACGTCGCCATTCTGGTCGGCGTCACGTCCGTGCCGAAGACCCTGAAGCTTGCCGGCATCAAGGGCGTTGCCACCGTCGATCTAGCCGTATTCGGGAAGTCGGGTCAGCCGACCGATGTCCCTGACGACGGGAAGAAGAAGAAAAAGAAGAAGCATCGCGATCCCGACCACGCCGACGTGCCGTACGCCGACGCGCCTGCGCCCCGGGAATCGCGATTCGAGCAGGTCAAGAACGTCGATCTCCTCGATGCGAAGACGCACAACTTCAAGGGTGCCTGGGCCGCCGGGTACACGGGCACCGGCGTCACGGTCGGCGTCCTCGACGGCGGCACCGACTTCGGCCACCCCGATCTTCTCGGCACGTGGAAAACATGGGATTCGGGTGAATGGGCCGGATGGCCGATGGCGTTCGACCCCTACGGCACCCTCGTGTTGCTCGCTGCCCCGGGACTCGTGGCCCAGGGTCTAACGTTCTACACGTTGACCGAGGCCGCGGGTGCCTGCAAGGAGGATAAGCATGCGAAGCCCGGCCCCGACGCTGACGAGGGCAAGGGCAAGAAGGCTAAGAAGGGCAACTGCACGGTCGAGCTCACGACTCGCACCGGCCCGTCGCGTAACTTTGCGGCGCCGGACGACACGGTTGCGCACAAGTACCTGATGAAGTCGGCCTGGTCGAAGTCGGGCACATTCCGGTTCGGCTCGCACCCCGACGACCACCTGCTCGCGAACTACGGCGAGCGCCCTGCGTTCATCGTCGCCGACTCGACGACGGCCGGGGTCTACGACACCGTCTACGTCGATCTCGACAACGACTACGACTTCACGGATGAGAAACCGGTCACGAAGGCCTCACCGGCGTCGTATCGCGATATGAATGCTGACGGATACACGGATATCTCCGGCGGTCTGCTCGCCTACATCTCGGACGGTACGACGTCAATCCCCGGCGGAGTGACGGAGTTCGTCGGAGACGATCCGGGCTTCATTCTCGGCTCTGGCGAGATCCTCATGTGGTCGGGTGACTTCGATCCGGGCATCGAGGGTCACGGCACGTTGACGGCGAGCAACATCGTCGGTCAGGGCGTCTCGACCGGCGGCGCGCCGAAGTTCGCCGATTTCGACGGCAAGACGTACCCGGGCGTCCTCGGTGGAGCGCCCAATGCGAAGCTCGCTGCGTACAGCGACATCTACTTCGCCTTCGACTTCTCCACCCAGTTCGGATACTTCTTGTCTGCCGTAAACGGGGTCGACGTGACGTCGAACTCCTACGGATCGGACGATGTCGACAATGATGGCTTCGACGCGGCGTCGATCGAGGCCGATCTCATGTACCGACTCTTCGGCTCGAGCACGGTGCCACTGTTCTCGACCGGTAACGGCGCGCCTGGATACGGAACGACGTCTCCGCCGAGTCCGAGTGCCGGCATTTCCGTCGGAGCGTCGACACAGTTCGGTGGGACGGGCTGGGACTCGATCAAGAAGACGTCCCAGATCGTCGACAACGACATCATCGTGTGGTCGAACCGCGGCCCCGGAGCGAACGGCACGAGCGGCGTCGACGTGGTCGCCGACGGCGCGTTCTCGCCGGGGGACCTCACCCTCAATGACGTCGGCGATGGGCGTTACGCCTGGGCGTCGTGGGGTGGCACGAGCCGTTCGACGCCTGTCGCAGCGGCGGCCGCGGCCCTGACCGTCCAGTCCTACAAGCAGAACGTCGGGACTCCCGGAGCCGGGTTCTTCAACACCGTCCGGCGTGCGTTGAAGTCGTCGGCGGTCGATCTCGGCTACGACTCGTTTACACAGGGCTCGGGGTCGATCGACGCGGGCAAGGCGGTCAAGGCGATCGCCGGTCAGTCGCTCGTCGTCCGGCCGGATGCGTGGCGGGCGGGAGCACCGGTCGACGGCGAACCCGAGTATCTCGACTTCCCGAACTCGATCGCGCCGGGCGAGTCGTCGTCGACGTCCTTCACCGTGGCGGGGGGGACACCGGCGTCGATCTCCGACCGCTACCTGACGTTGGCCGATTCGGAGGAGTTCCCGCTCTCGAGCGTGGATCAGGCGAAGGAGAGCCCGTACACCTTCCAGTCACCCGACTACCTGTACGACCTGACGAGCAAGGTGAAGGCCCATCCAGGAGCGGATCTGCTCGTGATTCGCGTCAACTTCAAACGCTCGGCGCTCGATCCGGACGCGAACTTCACGGCCGATCAGGCCTGGCGGCTTCTTCCGTACAACTGGACGGACGTCAACCACGACGGGCGCCTTTGGAAGGACAAGGACGGTGACGGCGTCGTCGATCATAAGACGACCAAAGAGGTCGACATAGACGATCACGACATCCTCGACTTCAAGAAGACGGAGATCCAGGAGGGCGAGTACATCCGATTCATGTACCACCGCCCCGATCACAACGCGCTCGTGTCGTACGTTCGGAGCCCGAACCAGAGGATGGCCGACGGCCTCTTCCTCGGCCTCCAGCACTCGCTGCGTGATGCCGCCCAGGCGACGACCGATTTCACGGTACGGCTCGAGTGGTACGAGAACGTCGACTGGCCCTGGTTGTCGACCTCGCCGACTGCAGGCGGCTTTGACGCGACGCTCGATGTACCGGCCGACGCCGCTCCCGGCATGTACCAGGGCGCGGTCGTCGTCGACGCGGGTGACGGATCAACCTCCGTCGTGCCGGTCACCGCAGCGGTCACACCGACGCTCGAACAGGATGACGACGGGAAGCTCACCGGCTCGCTGACGTTCGGTGGGTCGGATGTGGCTGCCGCACAGTCGGACCTGTCGTACAACAACGGCTCGGTGTTCGGTGCGTCCGACTGGACATGGCGTACCGAATCAGGGGACTGGCGGTTCTTCTTCTTCAACATCGCCGATCCGCCGGCTCCGGGATCGCTTCTGCTTGCGGACACGTCGTGGGATGATCCAGGCCCCTTCACGGATATCGACACGCTCGTCATGGGTCCGTCGGAGAACGACTACTCGAACGGGACGCTCGACCTGCTCCTAGGGTCTGGCGCGAGCGCGTATTACGGAGGCCTCCTCGCCCCGTACACCCTGGATACAACCGGGAAGAGCCCGAACGCCTACCACGGAACCGGAATCTGGGGCTTCGACACGTCGACCGGCTCGAACAGCGATGTCGTCGCATCCCCGGTGTCTGCCGACGGTGGACTCCACTCGATCGTCTGGCACCAGGTCGGCTGGGATGGCGGCAAGTTCCACGTTCCCGTGACGACGAATCTCACTGCAGCGTCGGTTGAGCCGTCGGCGATCGTCGACGACGCGGCGACCTCTTCGACCGGTTCGTACGAGGTCGTCTTCAACGCCGGAAGCGACCCGGGTACCGTCAGTGCCGAGGCTTTCGGGTTGGGCGAGATGACGTCGGAGAGCCTGCCGCTCTCGCAGGACGACCCGAACGACATCACGACATCCTCGATCAAGAAGACGATCACCGTGAGTCATGCTGCGCGGATCGAGATCTCTGTCGATGCCTCCGATTCGATCGACACGGACCTCTACGTCCGGCACAACGGTCAGACGATCGCTGCCTCGGCGACAGGGGATGCCGACGAGGCGGTCACGCTCGTTCTGCCGGAGGACGGCACGTACGAGATCTGGGTGCACGGCTTCCAGGTCAACCCTTCGCCCCAGAACGTTCAGCTCGACGTCAAGATGGTGCAGGGCTCCGACATGACCGTGTCAGTCGTCCAGGTTGCAAACAGCGCGACGGTGACGGTGGGGTATACCAAGCCGCTCGCTCCGGGTACGACGTACTTCGGTGAGCTGCTTCTCGGGCCGGCGTCGGCACCACGCGCGATCTCGGTGCCGATCGAGATCACTGCCGCGCCGTAGCGGAATCGCGGAGCAGAGAAAGGGACGGGGGGCCGCGAGAGCGGCTCTCCGTCGTGCCGACTCGGTCATGAGTGGTTCGACGACCCCCGTCGTGGTCAGTACGCGACGACGCCGAGGAGAAGCCGTGTGAGGGTCAGGCTGAAGCCAGACCCTCGCGCTGCGTATCAGCGGCGTGCTTCTGCTCGTCGGCACGGTAGCTCGAGCGCACGAGCGGACCTGCGAACACCGATCCGAAGCCGAGCGCCTCGCCCCGTTCCCGGAGCCAGCGGAACTCGTCCGGATGCACCCAGCGGTCGATTTCCGCATGCTTGCTCGACGGCTGCAGGTACTGGCCGATCGTGACGACGTCGACGCCGTTCTGGCGCAGGTCGCGCATCGTCTCGACGATCTCGTCGTTCGTCTCGCCGAGACCGGCGATGATGCCGGTCTTCGTCATCACGGGATAGTCGGCGACCACCTTCGCGCGGCGCAGCAGGTGGAGCGCGCCGTCGTACGACGCCTTTGCGCCGCGCATGCGTCGGTGCAGCCGGCGGACGGTCTCGATGTTGTGGCTGAAGACCTCGGGCCGCGCAGCGAGCACGGTCGCGAGCGCCTCTTCCTCCTTGCCGAGAAAGTCGGGCGTCAGCAGTTCGACGGAGCAGCCGGGAAGCTTTGCGTGGAGCGCGCGTGTCACGGCCGCGAAGTGGCCGGCGCCTCTGTCTTCGACGTCGTCGCGATCGACGGACGTGACGACGACGTGCTTGAGCTCCATCTGCGCTGCCGCCTGGGCAAGCCGCAGCGGCTCCAGAGGATCCGGGGCATGCTCCGGCTTGCCCGAGTTGACGTAGCAATAGCGGCACGCGCGCGTGCACGTGTCGCCGAGGATCTGGAAGGTCGCCGTGCCCTTGCCCCAGCACTCGGCGATGTTGGGGCAGCGGGCCTCCTCGCAGACGGTGTTGAGGCTGGCGCCGTGGATCAGCTTCTTGACGTCGAAGTAGCGGCCCTCGGCGCTCGGCGCGCGCACCTTCATCCACTCGGGGCGGCGCGGCCGGTCGGCGACGGGGAGCGATGTCTCCATGGCGTCAGTCTACGGAGGTGGCATGCGCTCGCGTCAGGGGACGAGCGTCAAGGCGTCGATGTGGAGTCACAGGGCTGTGGCGACATCATGCCCGGCGGGTGCCGCGTCGTCAGCCGGCGGCAAGGGACTCGTGCGTCGGCACCGCCCACAGTCCGGGGCCGTCCCCGCTCGTGATCTCCTCCAGGTCGAGCTCGAAGACCTCCGCGAGCGCCTCGCGCGCCGCCCCCTTTACGTCGCCGACGGCCACCGGACGGCCAAGCTCGCGGGCCATTGTCGTGAACTCGGCGTCGTCCAGGCCACAGGCCGTGATCCACTGTGTGAACGGTGCGGGATCGAGGTCGACGTTGAGCGCGTAGCCGTGCGTCGTGACCCACCGTGACACCCTGACGCCGATCGACGCGATCTTGCGTGGTCCTCGAGGCCCCGACGGCGGCATCCAGACCCCCGTCAGGCCCTCGTACGTCGTCGCCTCGAGACCGGCGGACGCGATCGTGGCGATGATCGCACGCTCGAGATCGCGGACGTACTGCCTCACGTCCTTCCCGTGGCGGTTCAGGTCGAGGATCGGGTAGCAAACGAGCTGGCCGGGAGCGTGGTAGGTCGACTTGCCGCCGCGGTTCGTCTCGACGACCTCGACCTGCGCACCATCGGGGACGTGCAGCTCCTTCTCCTCCTCGGTGCGGCGGCCCATCGTGATCACGGGCGGGTGCTCGAGCAGCACGATCGTCTCGGGCACCGTCCCCTCGATCACCGCGGTTGCGATCGATCGCTGGAGCTCGAGCGCTTCGAGATACGGGACGAGCCCGGCATCGAGGAGATAGGCTCGGTTGCTCACGAGAGGAGGGTAGTTGACGGAGATCCGCGTCGCGCCGGCACGCACGACGGACGAGCTGGCCTCGTTCCTCTCTATCGGCGACGTTGTCCATCCGGGCCCGAGGCCGAGTGTCGACGGTCTGAAGCACGAGCTCGCGAGCGGTGTAGGGACCGTGTTCCTGCTCGCGCGGCTCGCCGACGAGACCGTGGGCACCGGGGTGGGGAAGACCTCGAGCATCGGCGACGCGTACTTCGCCATGGTCAGGGTGCTGCCCGCAGCGCGCGGGAGAGGTGTCGGCGGTGCCGTGTTGGCCGCGTTGTCCGGCCACGCGAGGAGCGCGGGACGTGGAGTCCTGATCGGCCGCCTGCGTGAGGACGACCACGAGGCACGTCGCTTTGCAGAGCGCCGGGGCTTCGCCGTCCTCTCGCGCGAGTGCCCGGTGTCCCTCGATCTCTTGCGGTTCGATCTGCCCGGGCTCGAGTTACCCGGTGTCGAGATCGTGAGTCTCGCGGAACGCCCGAACCTGATCGAGGCTGCCTACGCGGTCGATTCGATCGCGCTCCGCGACGTTCCCGTGGGCTCCGAGGCACCCACTCCCCGACCCTACGCCGAGTGGGTCTCGGAGACGGTCGACGCCCCGGGCGCTCTACCCGAGCTGTCACTCCTCGCGCTCGTCGGTGGCGAGGTCGTCGGCTGGGCAGGACTGGCCGCGCTCTCGGGCGGAAAGGAGGTGGCGGAGAATCTCCTGACCGGAGTGCGCCCCGAGGCGCGTGGCCGCGGGATCGCGACCGCATTGAAGATCGAGCAGGCGCGGCGCGCCAGACGGGCCGGATTCGTGCGGATCGAGACCGTGAACGACGAGGGCAATGCACCGATGCGCGCGGTCAACGCGCGACTCGGCTTCGAGCCCGAGCCGGTCTGGCTGCTGCTGCGCGGGCCGCTCGCGTAGTCGCCGGGTCGAGGCTCCAGCGTCGCCCGCTCTGCTACTCGGTGTGCTCCCAGCCCTCCAGCCGGGCGCGGAGGTCGCGGAGGAAGCCGCCGCTGTAGGCGCCGTCGACGAGCCGGTGGTCGTAGGTCAGCGTGATGTTCATCAGGGGTCGAATCGCGATCACGTCCTGTCCGAGCTCGTCCTGCACGACCCAGGGTCGCTTCACGAGCGCGTAGGTGCCGAGGATCCCCACCTGGGGCTGGCTGATGATCGGGGTGCCGTGGAACGTGCCGAAGCCGCCGGGGTTCGTGATCGTGAACGTCCCGCCCTGAACGTCGTCCGGCAGGAGCTTCTTCGTCCGCGCGCGAGCGGCGAGATCGGTTATCCCGCGGGCGATCCCGAGCAGGTTCAGATCCTGGGCGTTTCTGATCACCGGCACGATCAGGCCCTTTCCGTCCTCGAGCGAAACCGCGATGCCGAGATTGACGAACGGGCGTGTGATGATCTTCTCGCCGCGGATCTCGGCGTTGACCCATTTGTAGTCCTGGAGCGTCTCGACCGTCGCCTTGGCGATGAAGGCCAGGTAGGTCGGGTTGACGCCGTACGAGGCCTGATACTCCTTCTTCAGCTGCTCGCGGGCGGCGACGATCTTCGACATGTCCACCTCGATCGCGCTCGTGACGTGCGCGGAGGTGTCGAGCGAGCGGCGCATGTGCTCCATCACCCCGCGGCGCATGGCGCTCATCGGCTCCTCGACCTCGCCTGCCTGGAGTGCCGCCGCGAGCGGCGGCGGTGCGACCACCGGTGCGACGGGCGGGCTGACGGCTGCCGCCGGTACCGGTGCCGGTGTGGGAGGGGCCGGCGCCGCGGTCGGCGGGGCAGGCGCCGGTACCGGTGCCACTGCCGGCGCAGGAGATCCACCGGTCTCGATGTGCGTCAGGATGTCCTTCTTCGTCACGCGTCCACCGGTCCCGGTCCCGGTCACCGTGTGTGGGTCGACCCCGTGCTCGGCGGCGATACGCGCGACCACGGGCGAGACGAACGCCCTTCCGTTCCCCGATGCGGCACCCGGCGCCTCGTCCGCCGGTGGCGGAGGAGCGAGCGGGCCCTGAGCGGAGGGCTCGTCGGCCTCGGGCGGAACGGCCGCCGGAACCGGAGGCTCCGGCACGAGAACGACGGGCTCCGGCGCGGGCGGTGCGTCCGTGCCCGTTGCGCCGACAGGGAGGATCGTCGCGAGCAGCGTCCCCACCTCGACCGTCTCGCCCTCGGCGACGAGCAGCTCTCCGACGACCCCGTCGCCGGGGCTCGGGATCTCGGTATCGACCTTGTCGGTCGAGATTTCGAGCAGCGCCTCGTCGCGGGCGATCGTCTCGCCCGGCTGCTTGAGCCACTTCGTGATCGTTCCTTCCGACACGGAGACACCCATCTGGGGCATCACGACCTCGATCTGCGTTCTGGTGGCCAAAGCTGATCCTTTCTCGTTTACGGCTCTCTAGTAGGCGGCGAGCTCTCGAAGCCCGGCGACGACATCGGCGATCTGTGGAAGGTATGCGTGCTCGAGCGGAGGTGAAAACGGCACGGGAGTGTCCGGCGCGGCCAGCCGCTTCACCGGGGCATCGAGATACTCGAACGCCTCCTCGGCGACCGTCGCTGCGATCTCGGCGCCGAACCCACCGGTCCGCGTGTCCTCGTGCAGGACGAGCACCTTCGAGGTGCGACGGGCGCTATCGAGAACGGCTTCACGATCCCACGGGATGAGCGTCCGGAGATCGAGGACCTCGACAGAGATGCCGTCAGCGGCGACGATCTCGGCCGCGTCGTCAGCGGTATAGACCATTGCCCCCCAGGTGATGAGGACGATGTCAGCGCCTTCGCGGTGAACGCGGGCTTTCCCGAAAGGTGTGGTGTAGCGCTCGTCGGGGACATCCCCTTTGATCCGGCGGTAGAGGTGCTTGTGCTCGAAGTAGAGGACGGGGTTAGCATCCTCGATCGCGCTGACGAGAAGGCCCTTGGCGTCCTCCGGGGTCGCAGGGCAGACGACCTTGAGGCCGGGGATGTGCGCGAAGAGGCTCTCCGGATTCTGCGAGTGGAAGGGGCCGCCCGAGAAGCCACCACCCGAGGGGAGGCGCAGGACGATCGGGATCGGGGTGCCGGCCCGATAGTGCTGCTTGGCAGCGACGGTGACGAGGTGATCCCAGGCGCACGAGACGAAGTCCGCGAACTGCATCTCGGCCACCGGCCGCATCCCCATCAGGGCCGCGCCCGTCGCGCCGGCGACGATCGCCGTCTCGGAAAGGGGCATGTCGATTACCCGCCAGGGGCCGAACTCGGCCTGGAAGCCGTCCGTCACCTTGAAGGCCCCGCCGTAGAGGCCGACGTCTTCGCCCATGACGAAGACCCGCTGGTCGCGACGCATCTCCTCGCGGAGCCCGTCACTGATCGCCTGCAGGTAGGTCTTCTCGGCCATTACTTGTGGTGAGGGGTGTCGAGCTCGTCCTGGGTCGCGAACACGCCGTCGAGGAGCGTGGCCGGATCCGGCATCGGGGACTCTTCTGCCCGCGCGAGCGCATCGTTCAGAAGCTTCTTCACGCCTGCCGTGATCTCGGACTCCTCGTCTTCGGTCATCTGCGCGTTGTCGCGCAGCCAGCCGCGATAGCGCTCGAGCGGATCGCGTTTCGCCCACTCCTCGAACATCTCGCGGGGCACGTACGATGCGTCGTCGTGGACTGCGTGTCCTTCCATCCGCAGCGTCACGGACTCGATCAGGGTCGGCCCGCCACCCTCTCGAGCCTTCTCGATCGCATGCCTTGCCTCGCGGTAGACCGCGAGCACGTCCGTCCCGTCGACCACGACGCCTTCGAAGCCGTAGGCGGCTGCCCGATCTGCGAGATGGTCGACGGCGTGCCCGAGGTGCGCCGGAGTCGAGTATGCCCACTGGTTGTTGTCGATCACGAACACGACGGGAAGCTGCCTCACGCCGGCAAGGTTCATTCCCTCGTGGGCATCCCCGCGCGCGGCAGCGCCCTCGCCACACCACGCGACCGCGACGCGGCGCTCCTCGCGGATCCGGAACGCGAGACCCATGCCCACGGCGACGGGGAGCATCGCCGGGAGATGGCTCACCATCGCGTGTAGCCCGAGCCGTGCGTCGCCGATGTGGACGTTCCCGTCACGGCCGCGGGTCGGCCCGTCTGCGCGCCCCATGTACTGCGCAAAAACGCGCCAGGGCTCGACACCGCGGGTGATGTGCACCCCCATGTCGCGCTGGAGTGGGCAGCCGACGTCGTCCGGCCCCATCGCCGTCGCGACACCGACGGCTGAGGCCTCGTTGCCGCGGCCCGTATAGAACGAGCCCGGGATCTTCCCCTGCTTGTAGAGGATGTGGCCGCGTTCCTCGATCCCGCGCGCCGTCAGCATGCTGCGATACATGCCAAACAGGTCCTCGCGATCGAGACCCACATCGTGCACTTCCTGAAGCGAGCCGACAGGCTCCGCTTCCCGTACTGCCATAGGATCCCCTCGGGCCGTTGTCGCGGGTCACTCTACCCTGTCGCTCGGAGGGCGGGAGGTAGGCTCCGAAGCATGGAGGAGCGCAAGCGACCCCGTCGGAACTGGATCCAGGAAGAGCGTCGCAAGACGCTTGGCGACTGGGTCGCGTTCTGCGTCGATTGCGGGTTCACTCTGCGCTATTTCGTCGAGCTCGAGGCCGAGCTGCCCGACGAGTGCCCCGGGTGTGGCGGCGAAGTGCGTCACCTCTGCCCTGCGTGTGGCGCCCGCTTTCCGTCGGCCTTCCTCGTCGAATGCGAGGAGTGCGGTGCGACGGTGCGGGAGAACGAGCTCTTCGGCGGGCCGATTCGGAAGGCCGGGAAGTAGAGAGATCTGTCGCGGGAGCGGTAGGTAGATCTGACAGGAGGAGAGACTGAAGTCTCTCCTCTTGGCTCAAAACATCGTCCCGATGATCTGGGAGAAGCGGATCACGGTCACCGTGTCGGTTTCCGAGACCTCGCGGTTGTAGAGCTGGCCCATCCACTTGGCGAGCTCGTCGACCCGACGAATGCCCGGGTTGTCGTGCTCGATCTCCCGCGGTGAGAGATCGCCGAGCGGCTTCACCTCCACGCGGTCGATCACGGCGTCGAAGATCTTCTCCCGCGGCCCGTAGCGTGTGCCGACGAGGACGGTCACGATCATCCCCTTCTTGTATTTCGGCGACTTGTCCCCGAGGCGGATCGTGGCGGACTTGCGGCCTGTTCGCAGCTGATCGGCAACGATCGGAGAGTAGAAGTTGAGCGCAAACATCGGCATCGCGACGCAACTATAGAGATCCTCGCGCCAGGGGTCTTGCATCACGGCCAGACTGTGCTACGTTGCAGGTGTTGGCACTCTCACATGGTGAGTGCCAGAGTTCGTTATCACGTAATCGAACAACGCATCGCAGGGAGGCACGTGCATGAATCTGCAGCCCCTAGGTGACCGCCTGATCGTGGAGGTCCTCGAAGAGGAATCGACCACGGCGAGCGGCATCGTGCTGCCCGACACCGCCCAGGAGAAGCCGCAGCGCGGCAAGGTCCTGGCAGTCGGCCCCGGCCCTCGTGACGAGGACGGAAAGCGCATCAAGATGGATGTGGCGAAGGGTGACGAGATCATCTTCTCCAAGTACGGCGGGACCGAGATCAAGGTCGGCGCCGACGAGGTCCTGATCCTGCGCGAGTCAGATGTGCTCGCGAAGGTCGTCTAAACCAGCTCGACGGAAGGATTGAAAAACAGATGGCTCACAAGGAGCTCAAGTTCAACGAGGATGCACGGCGCGCGCTCGAGCGCGGCGTCAACATCCTTGCCGACGCGGTCAAGGTGACGCTCGGCCCCAAGGGTCGCTATGTCGTGCTGGACAAGAAGTTCGGCGCGCCGACGATCACGAACGACGGTGTCACGATCGCCCGCGAGATCGACGTCGAGGACCCGTTCGAGAACCAGGGTGCTCAGCTCGTACGCGAGGTCGCGACCGCCACGAACGACGTTGCCGGTGACGGCACGACGACGGCGACCGTGCTCGCGCAGGCGATCGTCCGCGAAGGCCTCAAGAACGTGGCCGCGGGTGCGAACCCGATGGGCCTCAAGCGCGGCATCGAGACGGCCGTCGGCGTCATCGTCGATGACCTGAAGAAGCAGTCGACGGAGATCTCGGGCAAGGAGGACATCGCCCGGGTCGCCACCATCTCTTCGCGCGAGCGTGAGATCGGTGACGTCATCGCCGACGCGATCGAGAAGGTCGGCAAGGACGGCGTCGTCAACGTCGAGGAGGGCCAGACCTTCGGCCTCGACCTCGAGTTCACCGAGGGCATGCAGTTCGACAAGGGCTACCTGTCCCCGTACATGATCACGGACGCAGATCGCATGGAGGCCGTGCTCGACGACCCGTACATCCTGATCGCGAACCAGAAGATCACCGCGGTCAAGGACATGCTGCCGGTGCTCGAGCAGGTCATCCAGGCCGGCAAGCCGCTCGTCATCGTCGCCGAGGACCTCGAGGGTGAGGCGCTCGCGACGATCGTGGTCAACAAGCTCCGTGGTGTCTTCACCGCTGTTGCGGTCAAGGCTCCGGGCTTCGGCGACCGCCGCAAGCGGATGCTCGAGGACATCGCCGTCCTGACGGGTGGCGAGGTCATCACCGAGGAGCTCGGTCTCAAGCTGGAGAACACGAAGCTGACGCAGCTCGGTCATGCCCGCAAGGTCGTCGTCGACAAGGACTCGACCACGATCATCGACGGTGCCGGTGACGGTGAGGCGATCAAGGCCCGGATCAAGCAGATCAAGGGTGAGATCGAGAACACCGACTCGGACTTCGACCGCGAGAAGCTGCAGGAGCGGCTGGCGAAGCTCGCCGGCGGCGTTGCAGTGGTCAAGGTCGGCGCAGCCACCGAGACCGAGATGAAGGAGAAGAAGCATCGGGTCGAGGACGCGCTGCAGGCAACCCGCGCGGCACTCGAAGAGGGCATCGTCCCGGGCGGCGGCGTTGCGCTGCTGAACGCGGCAGACTCGTCGAAGAAGGCGCTTGCCGACCTCGAAGGTGACGAGAAGACCGGTGCCAACATCATCATCCGCGCGCTGGAGGAGCCGCTTCGGCAGCTCGCCTACAACGCGGGGCTCGAGGGCTCGGTCGTCGTCAGCCAGGTTCGTGCGGCCAAGAAGGGCCAGGGCCTGAACGTCGACACCGGTGAGCTCGAGGATCTGGTGAAGAACGGCATCATCGATCCGACCATGGTGACGCGCTCGGCGCTGCAGAACGCAGCCTCGATCGCGAAGAACATCCTCACGACCGAGGTGATCGTTGTCGACGCGCCGGAGACGGGCGGCGGCGGCGGCGGTATGCCCGACATGGGCGGCATGGGCGGGATGATGTAAGAAGTCCGCTACCGCGGACTTGAGTTGAACCCGAGAGGGCCGGCGAAAGCCGGCCCTCTCGCTCCTTAGCGGTTCGAGCTCGCGCTACCGGACCGGAGCCGCGGGCCGCCAGCCTCCTCTCCGTCTCGCCTCGACGAGCGGCTCTGGCTCGGTGCCGGACCGACGACTGCGTCGAGTGCGCAAGCGGTGGATTGCTCCGCGCGGGGCCGAGAGCACCGCGAATCGCGGCGCCAGCGTCAGCCACCTTCGCCTTCCTTGGTGCCGGCGGGTGGATCGGTCGCGTACAACTGCCGGAGCCCGTCGACCAGTTGCGTCCGCTCGGCATCGCTCAGGCGGGCATTGCCGTGGAAGAGCTTGTACTGCAGCGGTGGCATCGATCCTGACTGCACCGCGTCGATCACGTTGTCGAGATCGGCCTGCGGCTTGTCCCATTCGGAGAAATTGAGCGCGTTGCGGCCGCCGTTGACGTCGCTCTGCGCGAGCCAGGAGGCCGGCGCGATTTCGGTCGCCCACCAGCGCTTCGTCAGATTCGAGTGACAGTCGTTACAACCGCCGGCAGCCAGCGACGCCGCCTGCGCGTTCGGCCAGGTCGCCGCTTTCGTCACCGGAGGATTCTTGTCGTGCCCGAACGGGACCAGCTGGATGAGCCCGAACAGCAAGAGCGACCCGAGCGCCCCCCAGATCATCAGGCGCTCCCAGGGCCGTCTGCGCCCGGTCGGTGGGACGGATCCCTGCTGCGTGCCGTGAGTGCTCACTCGCTCTCCCGCTTGTCGACGAACGGTTGTCCTCTCGCCGGGAGGCTAGGTGCGCCAAGGCAAAGACCTGGCAAAGCCTGGGACAGGATTCACGACGTGCGAGATCCGCACCGGATCGACCCACGCCCGATCGCCTTCCCGCCATATGACGCGAGGTGCCGCTACCGGTCTACATCTGCGTGCGTACCACGATCGACTGGGATGACGTCGGAGGGCTACCCGCAACGCTCGAGCCGTCGTTTCTCCCGACCCGTGCGTTGTGGGAGCAGGTCGAGGGAGCGACCCGCGCCGCGTGGGCGGAGATCCCCGACGGCGCGCTCGTCGTGCCCGGATGGCGGAACTGATGGAAACGGTCGAGCTCCGAGGGGAGCCGTCGGGTGGCGTCGGCGGTAGCCATTGAGCCCTCGTACGTCATGCGCCCGGCACGATTCGAACGTGCGACCTCTGCCTCCGCAGGGCAGCGCTCTATCCCCTGAGCTACGGGCGCGGGGAGGAAGAGTGTAGCTGCGTCACGGGAGTCGAGCCGTGGAGGAGGACCGCGTCGTCCGACACTTCGCGGCGAACGTAGCCGAGAGCGAGCACGTCGTCCCCGTCGGCGACCGCGCTCGTGATCCGCCCGACGACCTTGCCTTCGAGCGTCAGCTCCGCGTCGTAGGCGGGAAGATCGCTCCCCTCGATCGCGAGCACGCGGAGGCCACGGTTGGGATGGCCGCGGTAATGGAGTCGTGCGACCGGCTCCTGACCCGGATAGCAGCCCTTCGTAAAGCTGATCGCGCGCTCCTCGAGCCCTGCCTCGGCGGGGAGGATGCGATCGTCGAGCTCGCGGCCCCAGGCCGGGGTGGCCGCGAGGATGCGCAGGCGCTCGAGCTCGTGCGCGTCGAGGACGTCGGCACCGGCCGCGTCGGCGTCGAGCAGCTCGTACGCAGGCATCCCGTAGTCGTCCGTGGGGACCGAGCCCGGAGGCGGCTCCTCCCCGAGGACGATCGTGGAAGTGTGGTGCTCCTTTTCGATAGCGCACTTCGCGGCGAACCGGAAGCGAAGCAGCTCGCGGACGACGCGGTCACCGAGCGACGGCTCGGTGAGAACGAGGAAGTCGTCGTCGTCGCGCCGGAGCACCGTGAGTGGTGCGATCAGCCGGGCCTTCGCGGTCAGGAGCAACGCCTGACACGCCTTGCCGGGCTCGAGGGCGTCCACGTCGTTCGAGACCATGCGCTGGAGGTACGCGCCCGCTTCTGGCCCGGTGACGCCGACGTAGTCGCGCGGTCGCGCGGCAGCCTGTAACGATCGAACGGTCACAGGGTCTAGTGTACGAGCATGTTCAGGAGCAAGGCAGAGAAAAAGGCTCGCGA
>CAWBYH010000003.1:0-170309 GCA_963792995.1 uncultured Thermoleophilia bacterium
TACGGCCCAGAGCCGGCGGAGTTCGCGATAAGGTACGGCTCGGCCTTGTCCTTCTTGTCCGCGCCGACCGCGGTCGGAGCCTCCGTTCGCTTGACCAGACCTTCGAGTTGACGATGCCGAGCGACGGGTTGGGGACGATCCGCAGCAAGGCGGGATTCGGTGTCGACGATTTCAAGACGACCGTGTATTTATCAGGCGCCGAGACCTTGACACCCGCGAGAAGGAACGACGGCGATCCCTTGAGGTTCACGACCCGCCGGTAGGAGAAGACGACGTCCGCCGAGGTCAGAGGTGTACCGTCCGAGAAGCGAACGTCACGACGAAGCTTGAACGTGATCGTCTTGGCGTCGGGGGTGACCTTCCAGGAGCGAGCGATCCATGGAAGCGGCTTGGTTGAGTCACCCCGGAAGGTGAGCAGTGTGTCGTACATGCCCTTCACCGCGATCTGCGACGTCGGCTCGAACATACGCTGCGGGTCGATCGTCTGCACGACGAACGACGTGTCGATCACGAGCGTTCCACTCGCCGTTGCACTTGCCCCATTGGGAGCCGCGTAGGCGGCAACCACGGCCAGAGCAATCAGAACGAACGCCGCGACAGCGGCCTGAGATGCCCGCCGCCGGATGTGCGTCTTCTCCTGCATTTCTTCCTCCTTTGGATGTGAAACTTCGCCTCTCCTCGCTTAGACGATCTGGAGCTCGGGAAGGAGGTTGCCGTGTTCAAATCGGTCGATCGCGAACTCGTCGAGCGCCCGATCGCGGCTTCCCTCGAGTAACCCTTCGGCCATGATCCGCCCGATAGCCGGCGCCATCATGAACCCGTGACCACTGAAACCTGCGGCGACCCACAACCCGTCCTGTCCCGGCACCTCCCCGAGCACCGGCTGGTGATCGGGCGTAGGTCGTAGAACCCTTCGACAACGATTGGGTATGACACGAACTCGAGCAGCGGCAACAGCGCAGCGGAGTTCTCCTTGACGTTCCGCCGCCACTGCCCCGCATTCAGATCCGGGTCGCCCACCGCCGAGAGATCGCTGGCGAGCACACGTCCGTTCGCCAGCTGCTTGACGGCAAGCCTCAGCTCGGCCGACACGACCAACGGCTCGACGAGGCGCTCTCGAATCGGATCGCTGAGGAGCAAGTAGCGCGCCTCTCGGGCAATGGGCAGCTGCACACCGAGGCTCTGGACGAGCGATGGTGTGTCGTATCCGGCTGCCACGACGACGGCGTCTGCGTGGATCGCGGGCGAGGCGTCGAGGTCGAGCGTCCAGCCGCCAGCGCCGCTCGCCAATAACGTCACGGTCGCGTGCTCGATACCGACGCCGCGGCTCCGACAGGCAGTCGCGAACGCCTCTACGAGTGCCTGGGGCTCGTCGAAGTAGCCGTCCTCCGCGCAGTACGCAGCCCCCGTGACCTCGGATACGTCCAGACCATGGACGAGCTCTGCGAGCTCGGCGGGAGCAAGAATCCTGGATGGAACGCCCACCTCGTTCTGCAGCGCAACATCAGCGGAGAGCGCGCGAAGCCGCTCGTCAGAATGCGCCAGGAAGACGTAGCCGCACTCCTCGAGCCTGGGCCCCGTGGGCACCCCCAACCGCTCCGACACGTTCGTGTAGAAAGCCACCGACTCCCTGGCGAGCTCGCAGTTGATCCGCGTCCCCCACTGCTGTCGGACACCTCCAGGCTGCACACCGGAGGCCCCTGCAGCCACCCCGGTCCCCTCGTAGATCGTCACATCAGCACCGCGCTCGGCCAGGTTGAAAGCAATCGAGAGACCGGTGATGCCGGCACCAACAATGGCCACCCGCATCAGGCAACCACTTCCAGGCGTTCAGTACTTTGCACGAGATGTGCAGTCTATTAGTCTGTCAGTGAATGTCAAACACCCCAACACGCGGTAGGGTTGGCTCGTGACAAGCACCGAGCTTTCACTCGGCCTCGGAGCCGCGCTACGAAAGGCGAGAGGCGCGCGGTCACTCGCGCTGAGCGAGGTGTCGGCCGCTACAGGCATCTCCGCTTCGTTCCTCTCCCTCGTCGAGAACGGGCGAAGCGATATCACGATCGGACGCCTCGTCCGTCTCGTCGACTTCTACGGGCTCTCCCTCGCGGATCTCATCCAGGACACGCCCCCAGCCGATCCCGACATCGTCCGCAGAGACGAACAGGGAACGCTCCCATCACCCGCCGAAGGGATTGAATTCAGGCTCCTCGCGGCAAACTCGCCAGCGCTGATGCTGCCGATGATGGTCGGGTTCGAGCCTGACGCCCACCTCAGCGGAGTTCGGTCGCCATCCTGGTGAGGAGTTCGTCCACGTCATCCAGGGAACCCTCGAGCTGGAACTGGAAGGCAGCGAGCCTCGAATCCTACGAGCGGGCGACAGCGCGTACTACGACGCCGACCGTCCCCACCTCTTTCGCAACGCGAGCAGCACGAGGCCGCTCCGCATCTTCTGCGTCAACTCTCCGTCGACTCGTTAGGCAGCCGAAACGCGAGCTCGCCGAGTCGCCGGTGCCCTTCCACCGAGGGGTGGTTCCCATCGTCTGTCCACTCGCGCCGCATCCGGCCCGGTGCCTCTGGATCCTCCAGCGTCTCATAGAAGGGCAGAAGCGGCACACCCGCATCAGACGCGATGTCCTCTATCAGCGCATTCAGAGTCCGGATCTTCGGTTCGGCCTCCGGCCAGCCGTTGTTCCAAGGCAGCACGTTCGTAAGAAGCACGACAGGGACGAGCTCCTGCGAGCGACCCACCATGGCTCGGAGATCATCGGCGGCTAGTTCGATCGACCGACCCTGGAAGACGTCGTTGATCCCGCCCTGCACGATAACGACGTCGGCACCCACCACAGCTGCTTCGAGTCGAGCGCGTATCTCGTCGGTGCGCTCTCCGCCCACCCCGTGATTGCGGAAGCTCATCCCTGGGTTGGAGCGCGCCGCCCAGTAGAGGTACTGGCTCGTCTCGTCGTCTCCGGGATCCTCAAGCGCGCGTCGGGCGGGGTCAGGATCCCATCCCGGGTTTCCGGCGGTGATCGAGTCACCCAGGCCGACGACGAGGAACTCGCTCACGGTGTCACCCACGCGTCTACCTCCACTTCGACAAGTACCCCGGGCGGGATGAACCCGGCGACGTACAGGGTTGTGTTTGCCGGCGGGTTGCCCTCGAATGCTTCATGGTGTGCGCGCACGGCACCCTGCCAGTCGCTTGTCGGCACGAGAAACAGGCGCGTCCGGACGATGTGCTCCGGTGAACCCCCAAGCTCACCGACCGCACGAAGGGCGCGTTGGATGGCCTCCTGCGTCTGAGCGTAGGTATCGCCTGGAAACAAAGCGGATCCGTCCTCGGCCGTGGCAGCCGTGCCGCTCACGGCTACCGCCGGTCCCGAGCGGACGGCGCGGCAGTAGCTAGCTCGCGCCTCGAACGCGCTCCCGTCGTGGTACCGCTCGATCATCCTGGCACTCTAATGAAGCTGGAACGGCGGCCCCGCCGACAAGTCCGACCGAGTACATCGCGAGGCAGCGAGGCACTCAAACGTGACTCGTGGGCAAATCCGCTGACTTGTTGAAGATCTGCCGATGACAAACGGCCGATACTCCGATACCGGCCGATAGATCGTCCGCGAGATCTGCGTCTCTTCGAGCCTAGGTAGGAGGTTGATTCGACTCCCTCGCGGAGAGCAGTTTCGCCGAGAGCGATGGCCCTCTCCCTGGCTCGCTCCAAGGACAGACTTGGATGCAGATCGCGCAGCCATGAGTCTTTGTGAAGTACGGGATGCATCGGTCGAAGTCGACATACCATTTCTCTTCACCCCGCACGACCTGCTTGACGTCGGAGATCGCGTCCGGAGGGCAATCGATCACGCAGCGACGGCACGAACGACAGAGATCCTCCACGCCAATATCTACGGCAGAATCGATCGCCAGCGGCAGATCCGTCACCACCGTCGCAAGGCGGACGTTCGATCCGTGCTCCTTGCTTATCAATGAGCCGTGTTTCCCGAGCTCGCCGAGCCCGGCCCGGATCGCGAGGGGGATGTGAAGAAGGTCGGTGCTGTTCGGGTTGCCGTAGGCCCTCGCGGGCCAGCCCAGCGTACGAATGTACTCGCCGAGCTCGATGGCAACGCGCGAGACCTCGCGGTACACACGGAGCACCTCTACCGCGGCACGCGGCTGAGGCACGAACCGCATCTCATCCCGGTCCATCGTGAGACCAAGGCTGACGGCGAAGCGATATGACACCTCCACACCCTCATAAAGGACGTCGTCCGTAAGCTCGGCGACCCCCACTAGGTCAGCTCCGAGCTCCCGGGCCTTGACCTTGATCGCGTCTGCCATAGCCGAGGTGTCTGGGACGTCGATGCGCTTCGTTGCGACGGGACCGTCGCGACGACGCAGCTGCCAAATGTTTGCGACGATGTGGCGCACTACCCCACGCGGGTTGATCAGACTGAAGAAGCCGTCCAGCGCGTCCCAGGGCATCGACACGTCGCCGGGGTTGTGGAAGACCCTACGCGGGCGACTGCGTTCGACAGACCCAAGCCCGTTGATCTCGTTGCCCGACACAGGCGCCCGCCGGTATCCGAACGCGTAGGTCGGTGGCGGTGGGTCGTGTGGCCTCACTGTGGCAGTTCCTTGTCGACGAGGAACACTTCACCGCGGCGTTCGCTTCGCCGATAGCGACGGCGAACTATTTCTCCCGTTACCGCGTAGGCGTACAGGAGCCTGGCAATCCTGGACAACACGAGCACATCGCGTCGTAGCCGAGCCCCCTGGGAGTGGCGACCCTCGCCTCCGTCGAACGTTCTCAATCAGCACACTCCTCTACGAAGGCGTCGATTCCCGCCATCGACCAAGCCCCGGATGGTGGCAACGCGGCCAACGTACATGATGGTTGGCACGGACTCGAGACCCGACGTCTACAGTGCACGCCCCGCTCGGTGCCCCTCGTAGACCGCCTCGTAGGTCGAGCGTGGTGCGGTGGCGTCGCCGATCGTCTCGACCGAGACGCCTCGCTCACGGAGTGCGTGGTAGAGCCCGTTGTCAGATTGGCGGCCGGTGTTGAAGACGATCGCGTCCGCCTCGAGCCGCGTCACGCGCTCGGGTGCGTAGACGTTGACTAGCTCGAGATCCCGCCCGTCGATGCGGGTCGGGAAGAGGTCGGTCAGTACCTCGATATCGGCCTCGATCATTGCCTTGCGCGTCCAGAGGTAGTAGACCTCCGGCATCGTCTCCATCGCGACCATCGGCCACCGGGTGACGAGCTTCACTGATGCGCCTGTCCGGGCAATCATCACGGCGGTGAGAGGGCCGGCGATGTCCTGCAGGTCGTCGATGACGACGACGGAGCCAGACGCCGTCGCTTTGCCCTCCGCGACGTCATACCAGCTCGTGCAGTTCCCGCTTTCCCAGCCGGCGACTGGTGCCACCGTCTGGCCCTGCCAGCCGTCATTGCGGTAGTAGGCGCCGGTCGCGACGACGACATGGTCGGGGTTCTCGGCCGCGAGCAGGTCGTCGAGACCGCCTTCGACGACCTCGAAGCCGGTGCGGATCTCGGCCCCGTTTTTTGTCGCCTGCGCGTTGAGCCACACGGCGATCTGGCCGAACTCCTTGCGGTCGGGCAGCAATGCGTGCACGCGAACGTGGCCGCCCGTCTCGGGTTCCCGTTCGAGCACCGTGACCGCGTGCCCCCGTGCCGTGGCGACGCGGGCGAACTCGAGTGCGGCGGGGCCTCCGCCGATGACGAGCGCCTTGCGCGGCCGCTCGACCCGCGTCAGGGTCCCGGCGCCCCACTCCCGCTCCCTGCCGACCTCCGGGTTGTAGATGCACTGAACGCGGCCTCCTGCGGTCACGCTGCGCCAGCAGTAGTTGGCTGCGACGCAGCGCCGGATGTCCTCGGGTCGGCCCTCTTTCACTTTCTGCGCCCACTGGGCGTCGGCGAAGAACTGTCGGGCGAGGAGGATCGCGTCGGCCTCGCCGGCTGCCAGGAGCTCCTCCGCGATCTCGGGGTTCGTGATCCGGCCCACTGCGAGGACGGGCTTCTGTGTGACCTGTTTCACCTCGCGGGTGTACTCGCGCTCCCACCCCGGCTCGTAGGTCATCGGCGTGTGGATGAATGAGTGGTGGACGCCGGCCGATACGCTGACGTAGTCGATGTCGACGGCGTCGTCGAGCTCGGTGATGACCGCCTTGATGTCCTCCATCTCGAGATCGCCGGGCCAGAACGATGTCGAGTTGATCCGATACCCGACGAAGACGCCGTCGCCACCTGCCACCCGCATCGCCCGCAACGACTCGACCGAGAACCGGAGCCGGTTCTCGAGAGAGCCGCCCCAGCGGTCTGAGCGGTGGTTGTAGAGCGGAGAGAGGAACTGCCACGGCAGGTACCCGTGGGCGAGGTGGTACTCGACGCCGTCTAGGCCCGCATCGGCGGCGCGTCGAGTCGCCTGCGCAAACGAGTCGATGATCTCCAGGATCTCGTGCTCCTCGAGCTCCTTCGGCATCGGCGCATTCGGCCACTCGCCCGGCGGCACCTGGCTCGGCGCAAAGGTGTGCCACGGCGCGTCGAGGTCGTAGGCGGGATCCTTCTGGATTACCGCCATTGACCGAAGCCCGGGGTGCAACAGCTGGACAGCGAGCTTGCAGCCGTGGCGATGCACAGCTTCGCGCACGCGGGCGAGCCCGTCGATTTGTGCGTCGTCCCAGAGACCCGGGAAGTTGAGGCCCGCCAGAAGGGCGTCACGGTGAACGATGTTGCCGCCGATGATGATGAGACCGCAGCCCGCCTTCGCGCGCTCCTCGTAGTACGCGACCGCCTGGTCAGTGAAGCTGCCGTCGACGGGGCTCGAGACCCAGGTTGGACAGGTGGGTGCGAAAACGATCCGGTTCGGGATCGTCGTGTGTCGCAATGTCCACTCTGAGAACAGGACGGGGTACGCCACGTCGGCCACGTTCGCTTCCTTCCGCTCGGGGCACTCAATCCTTCTCAAGGGTCACGCGGCTGTCAAGCCGGGGAATGTGCCCCCGCTGCCGGTCACTTGTGGCTTCGCGCCGAACCCCGGCAACCCTCATCCCGTGCCGGTTGGGCGACATCTGCCGTCACAGAAAGCGTCGAATGCATGGTGCTACGCGCCACATCTCATGCAGATCGGGAGAATCGCAGGAGAACGAACAGCTTAGGCAAGCCGTTCACCGCTCTCGGGCCAGTGGCCTTGTAGTGGAGCAGGTGGGCTCGAACGGCTGACCTCCTGGGTGCGATCCAGACGCTCTCCCAGCCGGGCTATGGCCCCGTTGCCGCGCATCGTAGCGCCTCCTAACGGGCAAGTCAGCTCCCCGCCGGCGCGCTCAACTTCCCGGCCGCAATCGCCTTCGCCATCGCGGCCGACTCCTCGCGGTACCAGGTGCCGTCCTCGAGCTCGATCGCCGGCAGTGCGTTCTGGCCCGTCGCCTCGATCACCGCGGTACGACCCTTGCGGCCCGGCCACGGCTCCTTGACGATCTCGTACTCGACGCCCGCGTCGTCAAGCGCCTTCTGCACCCTCCAGCACGGGTGCGAATTCAGCTTGATCCACAGGTGCGGGCAACGGTGGAGCTTGACGGACATCTCGTTCCTCTCTCCTTCGCAGAAACCCGCGCCTACGATACACGCGTGCGCGCGCTTGTCCTTGGCCCAGACGGCGATCCCGGCCTTGCCGACGTCGCGGAGCCCGAGGGAACGGGCGAGCTGGTGCGCGTGCTCGCGTGCGGGTTGTGCGGATCGGATGTGGAGAAGATCGGGGTATGGCCCTCGGGGTCCGTTCTCGGGCATGAGGTCGTGGCGGAAACTGCAGAGGGGCGCCGGGTCGGGCTGATCCACCACACCGGCTGCGGGGTGTGCAGCCGCTGCCGCGCACGGCACGAGTCGACCTGCGAGCAGTTTCCCGAGCCGACGATCGTGCCCGGCGGGTTCGCGCAGCGGGTCCGCGCCTCCGGGTGGGTTGAGCTTCCCGACGGGTTGGACGACGCGCGTTGGACGTATGTCGAGCCGCTCGCGTGCGTACTGCGGGGCGCCGAGCGGGTTCCCCGAGGGCGTGTTCTGATCGTCGGGAACGGGTTCATCGGGCGTCTGTTCGGCGCGGTACTCGAAGCGCGGGGAGACACGGTCTTCGCCGTCGACTCGCACCCGCACCGGGCCGGTGCGGAGCCCGATGGGCCGGTTGACTCCGTCGTACTGTGCGCGCCGGGAGGCGCCGAAGCGGCGCTTGCGGCAGTCGAGCCGGGAGGAACGGTGCTGCTCTTCGCCGACCCGGGGACGCTGCCTGCTGCTGCCGTGTACCGCCGCGAGCTGACCGTGGTCGGGTCGCGGTCGGCGACGCCGACCCACATGGCGGACGCGGTTGCGCTCCTCCCCACCCTCGAGGTGCCAGAGCCGACGGTGTTGCCACTCGAGCAGTTCGAGGAGGCGTTTGCGCTACAGCGGGAAGGGGCGGCGCTCAAGGTGGTGCTCGTTCCGTGAGCTTTGACGGGTTCCCATGAGAGCACTCGTCTTCTACGGCCCGGGCGACCTACGGCTCGAGGATGTCCCGCGACCCGAGCTCACATCGGACGGCGACGTGCTCGTGCAGGTCGAGGTGGCGCTCACCGACGGCACCGATCTGAAGGCCTTCCGACGCGGCCACCCCGTGCTGCTGGGGCCGCCGCCGAGTCCCTTCGGCCACGAGTTCTGCGGCGTCGACACGACCACCGGACGGCGCGTGGTCGCCGCGAACTCGGCGCCGTGCGGCTCCTGCCCCGCCTGCGAGCGCGGCCAGGAGACTCTATGTAGGAACCTCCTCCCCCTCCTCAACGGCTCCTACGCGGAGTTCATCCTCGTCCCGGAGCGCATCGCACGCACGAATCTCCTCACCGTCCCGGCCGGAATCCCGCCCGAGGTCGCCGCGATGGTCGAGCCGCTCGCGTGCTGCTTCCGCGGCGTCGAGGCGGCCGGAGTGTCGGCCGGCGACACGGTCGCCGTGGTTGGACTCGGCCCGATCGGCCTGATGCTCTGCGCTTGCATCGCCGACGCGGGAGGCTGGCCCGTCGGCGTCGGCTCACGGCCGGAGCGCCGGGCGCTCGCGCCGCTCTTCGGAGCCGAGACGGGCACCGGAGAGGGAGCCGACATCGTGATCGAGGCGGCAGGCACGGTTACAGCGTGGGAGACGGCCCTCGGGCTCGTTCGCGCCGGTGGCACGGTTCTCGCGTTCGGCGGCCTTCCCAGCGATGCCCGCGTCGCGGTCGATCCGTACCGCATCCACTACGAGGAGGTGACGCTTCGTGGCGCGTTCCACCACACACCCCGGCACGTGCGCACTGCGCTCGCTTTCCTCGGTAGCGGAGCGTATCCATTCGAACGGCTCGTCACCCATCAGGTCGATCTCGAGGGCGTGGCAGGCCTGCTCGCCCACCCACCGATCGACTACCTCAAGGCCGCGGTCGTCGTCTCCGGATAGCCGGCGAGTCCCTCGACACGGGCCGCACGGCGCCGGCGTTCGCCACGGGAAACGTGTCGACTCAGCCCTCGAACAGGGTCAGCTCGGGCTCCTTCTCGCCACGCAGCACACCGAGGTCGACCTCGACCCAGCCGAGCCCACGCGACTCCGCGAGCGTCCTCGCCTGCTTGACGACCTTCTGCCCCGCCAGGATCCCGCGACAGGCAGCCATCCCCGGCAGCGTCTGGATCCGCTCCAGGTACCGGGTCAGCTGCTCGACTGCGTCGATCGTCGCGATCCGCTTGATCTCGACGGCAACCCAGGCGCCGTCACGATCGCGACACATGAGATCGACCGGCCCGATGTCGGTCTGCCACTCGCGCTCGACGAGGTGGAGGCCATCGCCGAGAACATCGGGCCGGCCGGCGAGCTCGAGCTGCAGGTCGCGCTCGACGCCGTCCTTCGCGAGAGCCGCCGCCTCCCCCATGTCGTGCTCGGCATCGCTCAGGATCTCGACGACCCTGACGTCGAGGCGATCCTCCGTCTTACCGGCTCGCTTGCGCACCACGAGCCGTTCGAGAGGCTCGCCCTCGTGCTCGATCACAGTCGGCGGCGTCATCCAGTTCTGGGGCTTGTAGCCACCGGTATCGGCGTGGACGAGAAAGGACCCGTCCGACTTCCACATGAGAAGCCGCACCGCCTCGGGGAGGACCGCGTTCAGCCGTCCCGAGTAGGTGACCTCGCAGCGGGCGACAATCAGGCGCACAACAGCGCTAGCCGCGCTCGACCCGCGAGCCGCCGACGATCGCCTCGCGCCCGTCGGCGAATCGCACGAGCGCCTTGCCGTTGCCGTCGTAGTCCGGCGACCAGACGACGAGCTCGGCATCTTCACCCGCAACGTTCACGGCCTCACCGAGCGATGGCGTCGCCCCCCGCCAGTAGACGACGAACGGGTTGCTCTCCCACTCACGCCCGATGGTCGTCTCCTCGGTATGGCCCGGGAGGACGCGAATCTCGGGCGAGAGCGTCATCAAACCCTCCATCACGGACCGCCGCACGACGTCCGCCGGCCCGCCGCCGACGGCGTCCTTGAAGAGGACGTCACCGCTGAAGCAGAGCGTGTCGTTGACGACGAAGGCCAGCCCGTCGTCGGAGTGGCCCGGGAGCCGGAGAGCACGAACGTCGAGCCCACCGGTGACGACGTCCCCCGTCACGACCGGGATGCCGAACCGTTCGCACAACGCGTCCTCGTGCTCGACGTGATCGCCGTGGGCGTGGGTGCGGAGAAGGTGCGTGGGGGTCAGTCCCTCGCGCTCGACCAACTCGAGGAGCGGCTCGAGCGGAGCTCCGCTGTCGACGAACACCGCCGTCCCTCCAGGAGCATCGCCGAGCACATAGGCGTTCGACAGCCATCGCTCGTGCATCGATCGCCCCACCAGCATTGGTACATGCTACGCGATCCGACGCCTCTGGTTACACTCACGATCGATGCGCCGAACCCACGTCGTTGCCGCTCTGATCGTCCTCGCGATAGGCCTGCTGGCCGGTGGCTGCCTGGACGGCACGGAGACGACGGCAACCCCCGACGAGGTCGTCGGAACGCTGCCGACGACGACGCCCGACACGAGCAACCTGCCGGCGCTCGAACTGACGGGCGACCCGGTCGCGGGCAAGGCCGTCTTCACCGGCTCGTCGGGATGTACCGGCTGCCACACGCTTTCCGACGCAGGCGCGACGGGAGCGGTTGGCCCGAACCTGGACGACACCAAGCCGGACAACGTCCTCGTCGTCACGCGGGTGACGGAGGGCCAGGGCGGGATGCCCGCCTTCGCGGACTCGCTCACGCCCCAGCAGATCGCGGACGTCGCCGCGTACGTCTCGCAATCAGCCGGCGGCTGAACCTCCCGGCGTCCTTCCCGGCGAACGTCCAGGCATTCGCCTGCGACTTCGATCGGACTCTCGTTGGCCGTGACGGCCTGCTCCGCCCACGAACCCGCGCCGCGATCGCGCGAGCCCAGGCGGCCGGGATCCCCGTCATCGTCGCCACCGGGCGCATGTTTCGCTCGGTGCGACCGTTCCTCGAGGAGGCGACGATCGCCGAGCCCGTCGTCTGCTACCAGGGCGCCGCCGTCGTCGACCCGAAGACGGGGACGTTCCTGCTCCACGAGCCGCTCGCGCTCGAGCCGGCACGCGAGGTCATCGCGCTCCTGACCGAGCTCGGGCACCCCCCGAATTGCTACGTCGGCGATCGCCTCTACGTCGACACGCATACCGAGTACTCCCGCAGGTATGCGGAGTTTCAGCACCTCCCCGTCGAGGAGGTCGGCGACCTCGTCGCCTGGCTCGCCGACCCGCCCACGAAGCTCGTCGCCGTGGCCGACCCGGAGGACATCCCCGAACTCAGGACGCGTGTCGCAGAGCGCTTCGCCGACCAGGTCTACCTGACGACCTCGCTTCCCCATCTGCTCGAGATGGGGAACCCGGCGGCCTCGAAAGGCACCGGGATCGCGTTCGTCGCCGAGTACCTCGGCATCTCGCTCGATCGCATCGTCTCCTTCGGGGACGGCGAGAACGACATCGAGCTTATCGGAGCGGCGGGTTACGGGATCGCCGTCGACGACGCCCATCCCCTGCTTCTCGAGCAGTCCGACTGGGTTTGCCCGAGCGCCGAGGTCGAGGGAGTGGCCACGGTCATCGAGTCCTACCTAGAATCCCGTCCATGATCGACCTCAAGGCCGCCCGCGCAGATCCCGATACCTGGCGCGCCGCGCTCGCACGCAAGAGTGCCGGCGAGGCGTTCGACGAGCTCCTCGCGGCCGACGAGAGCTGGCGTGCCCTCGTCCCCCGCGTCGACGATCTGCGCAGCCGGACGAAGCTCAAGGGAAAGCCGACACCCGAGCAGCTCGAGGAGCTGCAGCAGGTAAAGGATGACCTCCGTCGCGCCGAGGAGGAGCTCGCCGCAGCAGAGGCGGCGCGTGACACTGCCCTCGCAATCGTCCCCAACCCGCCGCATCCCTCGGCGCCCGACGGCGATACCGAGGACGACGCCGAGGAGATCCGCCGCGTCGGAGAGCCCCCGGTGCTCGCCGACGCCAGGGAGGCGAGCGAGATCGGCCGCTTCGAGCTCGAGCGCGCGGCACGGCTGTCGGGCTCGCGTTTCGGCTACCTCGTCGGCGACACCGCCCTCCTGGCGCTCGCGCTCTACCGCTTCGCGCTCGATCGCGTCGCGGCCGCCGGGTTCACGCCCGTGCTGCCACCCGTCCTCGTGCGCGAGGAGGCGATGATCGGCACCGGCTTCTTCCCCACGGAGAAGTCGAACATCTACGAGCTCGAGGAGGACGGCCTGTTCCTCACCGGAACGTCGGAGGTCGCACTCGCGGCAATGCACATGAGCGAGATCCTCGAAGGGGGCGAGCTGCCTCTGCGCTACGCCGGCTTCTCGACCTGCTTCCGCCGCGAAGCGGGCGCCGCGGGCAAGGACACGCGCGGCATGTTCCGCGTGCACCAGTTCAACAAGGTCGAGATGTTCGTCTTCACGACGCCGGGCGACGCCTGGGCGGAGCACGATCGCATGGTCGCGCTCGAGGAGGAGATCCTCACGCAGCTCGGGCTCCCCTACCGGGTGGTCAACGTCGCCGCCGGCGACCTCGGAGCGCCGGCAGCGAAGAAGATCGACATCGAGGCGTGGTTCCCGTCGCAGGAGCGCTACCGCGAGGTGACGTCGTGCTCGAACACGACGGATTTTCAGGCGCGTCGCCTCGGCATCCGGTTCCGCAGCGAGGACGGGCTCGGGACGCCGCACACCCTGAACGGCACCGTCGTCACCGACCGGGCCGTGCTCGCGATCCTGGAGAACTTCCAGGGAGACGTACCGGACGTGCTGCGCGCCTACGGCGCACCCGAGCGCGTCAGCGGCTGAGGTCTAGACCAACCGGCGCTTGAAGGCTGCGTGCTTGCGCGTCACGCCGACGAGCTCCCAGCCCTTGAGGCCGAGCGCGTTCCAGTCGGTCTCGTCGGCAGACCGCTTGCCGCGGCGCCGCTCCAGCCGGTACTCGAAGCGCTGGCTCCCGCTCGCTGCGTGATCCGCCGACAGCGGGCCGCCCGCTCCCTGCAGCGCCTCGTTGCGCGCCCGGCCGAACGCCGATCGAAAAGGGGACGGTGACTCCTCGGGGTCGTCGAGCTCTTGTGCCGCACCTGCAGAGTCCATCGCCACCGAGCCTACCGACAGCGGCGCGAGGCGCCGTAGCTCAACCGAATCGGCTCCACGGGTGCATACACTCAGGGCACGGCGGGGTGCGAGAGCGGTCGAATCGGGCAGTCTTGAAAACTGTTGACGGGGCAACTCGTCCGTGGGTTCGAATCCCACCCCCGCCGCTCGTGCCCGGGATGAGGACTCCACTGGCGCCGGAGAGCCTTCGCCCATCGCGATGTGCACCGCTCTCAGACCATGTGCGCCTCTCGCTACTGGCGCCTCGGGCGGAACGCCTCCCGTGTCGTGCGCCGCTTATCGACCTCGACGCGTCCGGTGGTAGGCGATACGCAAACGAGGTCGTACGATTGTCCGGTAGGCCTGCATAGGAGCACCGCGAACACGATCGGCCCTCGTCCTGGACGTTGGCCAGACGCCGAGCCCGGGGAGCTCGCTCGCCAAAACGACGCCGTCGAGAAGTTCGAGCCCACCCCAGGGGTCCCGTCGGAGCTTTGCGTTGCCGTCGAGATCGACATGGTCGAATAGCGATGCGATCTGGCATGCCGCCGCGATCCCGAGCGTGCTCTCGGTGACGCAGCCGATCATGAGGCCGAGCCCGGACGCGCGAGCGGCCGCAACGATTCTCAGCGCTTCGCTGATACCGCCGCACTTGGTCAGCTTGACGTTGACACCGTCTGCGCGCTCGGCGCAGGCGGGGATGTCGGCAGCTACCAGGCAATCCTCGTCTACGAAGATCGGGATCGGTGACCGCTGCTTCAGTTTGGGGCCAGACGGATCGCCCGCCCTCAACGGCTGCTCGCACAATGTGACGCCGAGTGCGGCAAGCGCCTCGACCATGGAAAGCGCCTCCTCGTACGCCCATGCCTCGTTGGCATCGACCCGAAGGAGAGCGTTGGTTACCCCCCGCACCGCACGGACGCGCTCGACATCGAGCCCGTCACGACCTCCGAGCTTTAGTTTCAGGCATCCGTAGCGAACCGCAGCCGTCCCGGCCGCACGAGCCATCTCGTCGGGATCTCCGAGCGAGATCGTGTACGACGTCGCCACGCTCCGGCGACGCAGCCCGAGCAGTCGCCACGTCGGCACCCCATGGCGTTGCCCGACGAGATCGTGAAGCGCCGAGTCGATTGCTGCCTGCGCAGCTCGCTGGTGGGGGAACTCGGCCAGCCGTCGCCTGATCGTCTCCATGGCGAACGGGTCATCCCCCAGCAGAAGTTGCGTCGATGGGTCGCGCAGGAACGCCAGCGTCCGGTCTGATGTCTCACCGAAATAGCCAACCGGCGCCGCTTCTCCGTACCCACGGGTCGGGCCGTGTCGCAACTCGACCTGAATGACCTCGGCGTGATCCTCTTTCCCGCGCGCGAGAACCATGTCCTCCGAGAGCTCCAGCCAGACGCGCCGCGTGCGGAGGTCGAGGCTCACCCGGACGGACGGGTGGTACCACGCGACGGTGAGAATCCGGCAGACCCGCGTCGGCAGCAAGATCGTCGTCTATCCGGCGGAGACGACGCGCGCGATCCGGTGGGAATTCGTCCCTGCCGGATCGCGCGCGATCCGATGTCGCTGGTCAGGAGATGGAGAGGAGGTTGGAGGGAACGCCACCGACATCACTCGCGGTCACGGGACGCCCATTGATCGTGCAATTCCGGATCGTCACACCCGCACCACGATACGACAACCCACCCCCGAACACACTCGAACCGAACTTCAGAAACGCAGCCCCAGCCGGCCCATGCGCATCAATGTTCTCGAACACAAACGGCTGCTTGATAAACGCCGACGGAGGCTCATTCGAATCATCCCCCCACACCGCCGTATCACCCGAAAACGACCAATCACCATCACGGAACACCGTCGCCCCACCCGCAGAACCATCATGCTCATAGTACGTCACCGCATGCGTATACCCCCGCAACACCGTCCGCTCAAACACATTCCCCCGCATCCGCACACTAATCCCCGACACACCATTCCCACCCGCATTATCCGCAAACACATCCCTAAACGTATTCCCCGCCGCCTTCACATACATCCCATGCGCCGCCCACGACACACTCGGACGCGCCTTCGTCCTCGTAATATGCAAACGCTCCAACGTCACCCCACTCGTCGACCCCTGCAACAACACCGACGAATCCCCACCACCATCAATCACATAATCCGAAAACACCCCACCCGACTGATTATTCAAAAACAACCCAAGACCCGACGGATCCCGCACCACCGTCACCGGTGACCGCGGCTCCGCCACCACAAAACCCCCAGACGAACCAGACGACACCGGCGGAACCACAGGCGAAGACGCGCCCGAGCCAGACGACACCGCCGGAACCACAGGCGCAGACGCGCCCGAGCCAGACTCCACAGAAGAAACCGGAACACGCGCCGAAGAAGCGGCGGGCGGAGACGACGGCCCTGACCCCGAGGCGCCCGTGGACGGAGAAGCCGACACCGGCGTCGGCTTCGGGCCGGCGTCGGCGTCGGCGCCGGCGCCGGAATCGTGGGAGACGAGGCTTCGGCGGTCAAGATCCTGCCGGCAAGGAGCGCCGCGCTCCCTCGATGAGTCTTCGCCCACTGCTGATAGACGTCCCTCCGGCCTCCGAACTCCTTGATCAGCGAAGCCTGATCGTAAAAGCGCTTGTTGTTCCAGGCGACGTAGGGCAACCTCGAACTGATGGACGGATGCTTGGCGAGGAACCGAGACCATTTGACGCCCTTTCTGGTCACGGACACCCGGAGCGCTCCGAGGCTCTGGAAGCGCCGCCCGTCCCACGTGATAGCGGCGGTCGTCGACGCCACGGAACTCGCGTTCGCCACTCGGTCAGATTGGCCGGCGCTGTTGGCCACCCTCGGGGCCGCGAACGCGGCGGTGACCGAGAGGATGATCAAGAACGGAAGTACGGCCAGCAGGGTTACTGTTCGCATAAGTTGAGAACACCTCGAATCCGAGTCGACAGCAGAGGTCCGTACTCCTGGTCATCGGCGAAGGCGCAGGTTTCTTTACCCCTCTGAGCGCCTTCGCGTGGTCTTCCCTCGATCAGGGGATGGCTCCGCAGCGGGTCGGCTCGGTCGCTGAGTTCGGCCGTATTCCGAACGCCCCGCCTTCTCCCAGGGTGGGAACGCCCACACCAGTGGCTCCCCCGATCGGGGGTTCGCCGGGGAGCACGCGGAAGCGGTGATTCTCGACGATGGACCCCGCTCGCGGCCTGCTTGGTCGTACGTATGTTCGGTGACGCCTTCCCCCGCGCAGACCTGACCGCCCTGCGTCCGTGTTGCATACTCTGAATCGGGAACTGGCGATTTCGGGAGCGGCGGTGGGATTGTGGTGAGGACGGGTCCGGTCGAGACAACGCCCGACATCGGGAGCCGCGTTCGCATGCTGCGGCGGGCGGCCGGGCTCACGCAGGAGGGCTTGGCGGCCGGGCGGTTCACGAAGCAGTACATGAGCCAGATCGAGCGCGGCGAGATCGTTCCCTCGGACGAACTACTCGAATGGCTCGCGTCACGCCTCGGCGTCGAGGCACTCCAGATCTCGACGGGGCTCAGCTCCGGCGACCTCGAACGCGCCGCGAGGGAGCTCGTGCGCGGGGGCCATCTCCTCGACGAGCACCGCTACGCCGAGGCGCTCGATGTCTTTCGGGCGCTGCTTTCCTCTCTCGCACCGGGTGCGCCTCGCTCGACCCGGCGTGAGGCCGTGCGCGGCGAGACGTGGGCTCTCATCCGACTCGGCCGCCTGGGAGAGGCGGCCGATCTCCTCGGCGAAGCACGATCCGCAGCCGAGAGCCCGAACGGCTCACGGCTGGAGCGGGCCGAGGTCGCCTATCTCACGGGAGTGTGTTGCACCACGCTCACGCAGATCGCGGCCGCGCAGGTCGAGTTCGACCGGGCGCTCGAGCTCCTCGATGCGTCTGACCAGAAGGACGATCGGCTGCGGATCGACATCTACAACTGGCGCACCCGGTGCTTTCGACGTCTGCGGGACTGGGAGGCCGCGCGCGCAGACATCGAACGAGCACTCGAGCTCTGCCGGGCGACCGACGACGTACGCCGCACGGCCGACGTGACCTTCCAGGCGTCGATCGTCTCCTATCGACTCGGAAGCTGGATGCTCGCGCGCCGCCAGGCCGAGACCGCCCGCGGTCTCTACGCCGATGTCGGAGACAAGGGAACGGAAGCCCGCGTCATCAACAACCTTGCAAACCTCAACGACCTGCTCGGCAACACCGAGGTCGCGATCGAACAGCACCAGGAGGCATTCCGGATCTTCGTGGACGCTGGCCTCGATGCCGAGGCCGGCTACGTGTTGAGCTCGTTGGCAGAAATCCACCGGGGGCGAGGTGAGCTCGACGAAGCGGAGCGCGCGGCCCGCCGCGCGCTCGAGATTCTCGGGAGCCGAGTCGACCACATTCAAGAGGTCGGCAACGCCCAACTCGTCCTCGCGAGGACGCGCCTCGGCCAAGGCGCGCTCGATCAAGCCGAGGACCTGCTGAGCGCCGCTGACGAGAGCTTCGGTCGCGCCGATTCCATCAGCCACAGGGCGCAGTCGTGGATCGCGAGAGGCGAGCTCGAGCTCCTGCGACAGAACGACGCTGAGGCCGCGCGTCTGTTTCGCCAGGCAGCGATCGCGCTTCAACCTGCAGAGACGTAGCTCGACCTCCGCCGCCTGACCCGTTCAAGCCCCCCGAACGGGGGACGACAGGGCTCGGGCGATAGCCGAGAACTGAGGGAGAACGAACCGGCCCGTAGACGGATCGCGGGCGCGTCACTCCCGAAAGGAATGCGGCATGGTCAACAAAGGAACGCTCCTCCGCTTCATCGTCTCTCTCGCAGCCCTCGCGTCGCTCGCGAGTCTTGCCGGCGGGATGTTCGAAGGGAACTAGAACCACGATCGGGGGCGTCCCGAGGCTGCAGGCGGTACGTGCCCGCTGCAACCTCGGAGTCGCCTCCCGTTCGCCGCTCCACTTGTCCCACGAGGATCTCCGGTTCGGAGCGGCCATCAGGCAGAATCCCGTTATGGCTGGCCGCGGCATTGCATCGGGCACATCGGTGCTACTGCCAGACACGAACGCCGGCAAGGTCGCGCTCGTCAGCGGCGGCGGCACGGGCATCGGTGCTGCCACCGCCGTCGAGTTGGCACGCACCGGCGCGTCGGTCGTCATCTGCGGCAAGCGCGAAGCACCGCTCGCGGCCGTCCGAGGAGCGATAGAAGCAAGCGGGGGGAAGTGCTTCGCCCTACCGACAGACGTCCGCGAGCTCGACCAGGTGGAGGTCATCGTCGAGGCCTCGATCGAGCGCTTTGGCTCCATCGACCTGCTCGTCAACTGCGCCGGCGGACAGTTCACGGCCCCGGCCGAGGAGATTTCGCCGAACGGCTGGCGCGCCGTTCACCACCTCGCCGTGGATGCCACCTGGGCGATCACGCGGCTTGTCGCCGAGCGGTCAATGATCCCTCGGCGAAGCGGCGTCGTCGTGTTCGTCGGTTTCAGCCCCCGGAGGGGAATTCCCGGCTACGCGCACGCGTCGTCCGCCCGAGCGGCCCTCGAGAACCTCGCATCCGGGCTGGCGCTCGAGTGGAGCCGCTTCGGGATCCGCACCGTCTGTGTCTCGCCGGGCACGATCGCCACGGAAGGGCTCGAGCAGTACGACGCCGACCTCGACGCGTGGGCGCGTGCGGTGCCGCTGCAACGACTCGGAACCGCCGCCGAGGTGGCGTCGGTGATCGCGTTCCTCTGCTCACCGGGAGCCTCGTACATCACCGGCACGACCGTCGTCGTCGACGGTGGTGCCGATGCCTGGGGTCAGGCCGACCTGCCGCCCTCGCTGGAGCCCTGACGCCCGACGAAGTCGTCGACCGCAACCTGCGCGTCCGGCGTCTGAGCGAGAGCAGCGTATGCAACCCGCTCGATCAGGATTCCCGCCTCGCGCGACGACTCCGCCATCGCGTCGATCGCCTGTTTTGCGAGGGCGAGCGCGGCCGCGGGCAAGTCGGCCAGGCCGTCCGCGAGCTCGAGCGCGCGCTCCAGAGCCGAGCCGGTCGGAACGACCTCGGTGACGAGGCCGAGGCGGTAGGCCTCCTCGGCGTCGACGTGCTCCCGCAGCAGGACGAGCTCCTTGGCCCTCGCAACCCCGAGCAGGCGGACGAGCCGATGCGTCCCGCCGGAGCTCGGGATGATGCCCATCGCGACCTCTGGCAGCTTGAATCGCGCCGACTCGTCGGCGACGCGGAAGTCGGCCGCGAGCGCGAGCTCGAGCCCGCCCCCGACGCACCACCCGTGAATCGCCGCGATCGTCGGCTGCGGGAGCGCCGCGAACTGCTCGAAGACCGCACCGGTGGCACGGTAGTAGGCGAGAATCGACTCGGCCGTCGCCTGGCGAAACTCCGTCACGTCGGCCCCAGCGGAGAACGCGCGCCCCGCCCCGGCGATCACGATCGCACGGCTCGCACGAACCTCTTTCGAGGCCAGAGCCGCAACAAGCGCCTGCTCAACGCCGTACGAGAGGGCATTCAGCTTGTCGGCGCGGCAGAGCGTGAGCACGCACACGCCCCCGTTTCGCTCGACCGCGACGGGTGTCTCCTCCATCTGCGTATCGTAGGCGGCCGATCACGGTGCCGCGCCGGAAGGGAGCGGTATGGTGCCGAGATGAACATCGATGAACGTCTTCAGGAGTACGCGGAGACCTGCTCGTCGCCGCACGACCCATTGCTCGTCGCGCTCTCCGACGAGACTCGCCGCTCGCTCGGGTCCGAGCAGATGCTCACCGGCCCGGTCGCCGGCAGGCTGCTCGAGCTCCTCGTCTGGGTCTCGCGCGCGAGGAGAGTCCTCGAGATCGGCACCTTCAGCGGGCACGCGACGCTCTCGATGGCGGCGGCCCTCCCCGCCGACGGTCGGATCGACACCTGCGAGCTCGATCCAGAGCGTGCGGCCGTCGCGCAGGCGTACATCGATCGCAGCCCGTGGGCGAGCCAGATCACGATTCACCTCGGCCCCGCGGGCGAGACGATCGACGTGCTCGACGGCTCCTTCGACTTCGTCTTCATGGATGCCGACAAGACGGGGTACGTCGCCTATTACGAGGCCGTTCTCCCGCGCCTCTCGGAGCACGGCCTGATCGTCGCCGACAACACGTTGCACGGCGGTCGTGTGCTCGAGCCGGGCGATCCGCTCGACGCCTTCAACGCCCACGTGGCGGCGGATCCGCGAAGCTCTCAGGTGCTGCTCACGGTCCGTGACGGGATGACCCTGATCCGCCGCGCCGCCTGAGGGCACCCGAGATCCCTCGATCGCGAGCGACACTCACCCAAAACGGGAATAGCTCGAAATCGGGACCCGACCCACGATCGTGGGTGCGATGCGCGTGCGGCACCTCGTTCTCCTGACTCTGTTCGCGGCCCTGCTTGCCCCTGCGGGTGCCGGCGCCTCGACGATCATCGGGCGTGACGCCAGTGACGTGGAGCTCAAGGTCGACGCTTCGGGCCACGCGCTCATCTCGTACACGTCGAAGGGAAAGCGCTGGAACGTGCTCGCCTGGGGCGCCGTCAACGCCGTCGCGCCGACCCCGGGGCGGAAGCAGGTCGACTTCAAGCTCGACTACTCGGGCGGCTGGGGAACCTACAAGAAGGACATCTGGCGCACGTTGAAGAATGCGTGCAAGCCGTACGCGGGCCCGCCGTTGGCCTGGCACGTCCTCTCGTGCACCGCACCTGACGGCAGCCAGTGGGCTCTGCAAAAGTGGCAGCGGATGCTCCCGAACTACGGCCTCGCCGCCTCCCCGACCCAGGCCGTCTGGGAGCTCCGGCTCTCGCACTGGACCGGTGATCTTCCCAGCCTGACCGTGAACACGAACTGGGCCTACCGCAAGTTCGATCACCTCTTCGGATCGTTCTCGTACAACGGCACGCCGGTGCACGGATTCAGGTCGACGGCCAGCGGGAACCCACTCGACACCTTCGGGCGCAACCTCTACGTCGACACGTTCAACTCGGCCTACGGCCCGGGCTGGAAGCGGGAGAACAGCTTCCTGATGCACAAGAACACCGGCACCTTCTGTTACGGCTTCTACCCGCACGGGAAGAGACCGGCGGGTCACGGCGAGCGCTACCGCGCGACGATCATCGGCCCTGGCGTAACGCCGGACGTCATGTGGGAAGGCAACTCGCCGGGCGCATACGACGAGTTCCTCGACAAGGAGCTCGCCACGGCTCAGCGCGAGACGTACGGAGCCGACCGGCTCTGCAAGCCCGTCTAGCCTTCGGTCGCGCCACACCGGATCCCCGTGCTCTCAGCCGGTAGGTTTCGTCGCATGGTCGACGCGGTCGTGTTCGACATGGACGGCGTGATCGCCGACACCGAGCAGGTGTGGGACGAGGTGCGCGGGGCACTGGTCGCCGACTGGGGTGGCACGTATTCGCCGGGGGCGCAACGGGCGATGATGGGTATGAGCTCGGTCGAGTGGTCGCGCTACATGCGCGACGAACTCGGCCTGGTCGCGACACCCGAGGAGATCAACGACGAGGTCGTGCGGCGAATGCTCGAGCGCTACCGAGCGGGTATCCCGCTCGTGGAGGGCGCAGTCGCCGTCGTCCAGGAGCTCTCGGAGTCGCTGCCGCTCGCCGTCGCGTCCTCCTCGAACCGGCCGCTGATCGACGTCGTTCTCGCATCAGCGGGCATCGCCGGATGTTTCGTGGCGACCGTCTCGTCGGAGGAGGTCGCGCGGGGGAAGCCGAGCCCGGACGTGTACCTCGAGGCGTCCCGGAGGCTCGGAATCGAACCGAAGCGCTGCGCGGCGGTCGAGGATTCCGCCAACGGTATCCGCGCCGCCGCGAGCGCCGGCATGTGGGTAGTCGTCTATCCGAACCGAGCGATACCCCCGGATCAAGAGTCGCTCGCCCTCGGGCACACGGTCATCCCGTCGCTCGCCGAGCTCCCACGGGCACTCGCGGCGAAGCGTTGACCGCAGCCCCGGCGCGACCACCCGACCGACGGTCACTCCCTGATCTCGACGGGTGTGCCCTCGACAGCCAGACGTAGGAGACGGAGAGCATCCCGGTTGTAGACGCGCAGGCACCCGTGCGAGACCGCGGACCCGATCAGTCCGGGCGCGTCGGTGCCGTGGATCGCGATCGGGCCGCCCTGAGGCCAGTTCAGGAGAACCGGAGAGAACGCCGAGATCCCGACCGCGCCCGGGCCATACCCCCCGATCGGGTTCGCCGCGAGCAGCCGTTGGTTGACGTAGAACCGCCCGGTCGGCGTCGGTGTCGAGGGAGCACCGATGACGGCCGTCGTGGTCAGGATCACCCGCCCACTGCGAAACAGCGTGATCCGACGCAGAGAGAGGTCGACGGCAATGCGCGTGTGCAACTTCCGCAGCGACACATCGACCGCTCGCACCCAGCCGGTCGAGCCGTTGGGCCGAACCGGAAGCTGAACCTTGTAGTGCGTCACGCGGCATGAGCGGTCGACGCGTGATGCGAGGACGCCGAAGACCGTGGCTACGCCGTTCTGGTTCCGTTTCTCGAAGCGGGTGCTCGCGCGCTGGTTGAGTGCCTTGCGGACGTTGAGCGGCCCGAGTGCCGTGGCGGCATACGAGAGTCGGGCGGATCGCAGGCTGTGGATCGAGCCCGAGGCGCACACGCCACCCGCCGGGGATGTCTGCGCGGCTGCCGGCCCCGGACATGCAGCCGCACCGACCGCGCACGCAAACGTGACCGCGACGACCGAAGCGCGCTGTAGGTGCAAACCCATGAGGGCTCATCTTGACGCATTTCCCGAGGCGACACCAGACCGAGGGGGGTGAGCCGACCCCTGGAGCAGGCCCCGTCGAGGACTCAGTCGCTGAGTACGCTCACCCAGAGCGAGACATCGCGGTAGCCCCCGAAGCTCCTGTCAGAGAGCAAGGCGAGACCCTGGTGCTTCCAGGCTCGACCGAACAGGTTCTCCCGGTGCGAGGCACTGTTGAGCCAGGCATCGACCGCAACTCTCGGCGCGCCCCAACGCCCGCTCGCGAGGTACAGATTCTCCCCGAAGACGCCCTCGTACCCGGTGGAACGAACGGCTGACATCCAGTCTTCACCACACGGGTTGTGCGAGAAGCTCGCGCAGCGAACAATCGCGTTCGCCTTCTTGACGGATGCCGCGTTGAGGATGGAACGGACGGCAAGCGCATTGAGCCCACGACGTCGACGAGCGAAGTTGACGAGGCATGCCACGGTGGCGGTCTGCCGCTCTACCGAGAGATCGGTGCGCTCGCCGCCAGGACACGTCCTCTCGCCGGCGAGGTAGGGCTTCCACGGGTCGTTCCTCGCGTAGAGACCCGAGGTCGACAGCATCAGCACCCGCTCTCCGGGGGCGAGAGACGACCGCACAGACCGAACGGGTTCATCCCCGCTCCCGCGCGATGCCGCAGCAACGAGTGTCGCGGTAAGAACGCTCAGAACGGCAAGTGCCAGCCAACACGCAGGGCGATCAAGCCGCCCGTACGACCCCGTCCACAACGTCGAACGCGCACGGCGTCTCCCCGTGAACACAGCGACAGGTTAGCATGCCTGGTCGGTCGGTAACCGTTCGTTCGCGTCGCACACTCGAGACGGTTCCTGCGTCGCAGGACGGCCGAGGCTCAGGGAACGGCCTCCCACGCCTGCGATCGCAGGGTGCTGCTCGTCGAGCCGGCAGGTGCCAACCCGCCGGCATGGTCATCGAACGTCGGTCGGTCGACCGGTGGCAGAAACGCCAGCGAAAGGAACACGATCCATGCGAGCACGATCAACGACAGCGCGACGCCACGCAAACGAGGATGACCGTGCTGCTCCTCCGCGGGATCGACCTGCGCCGGCGCAGGATCGACCTGCTCCTCCGCGGGATCGAAACGGTTCGTCGCTCGGAGGGGCACGACGGGTGCCCGTACCGGGGGTGACCAGATCTCCCACGGCCGATCGGGCAGCGCAGCACGGGCACGGGCGCCGAGCTCGGGACACACAAGGACGAGCTCGGGGGTGAGCACGTCATCGTCGGAGATGTCCATGTTCGGAACTGGTTCTTGCCTCGACATCGTCTCCCTGCCTGTGGGCCTCATGGACGGCAACCCGGACAGCCCGGCGGCTACCCTGGTAGGGCATGCGTCGCCGAAGCGCCCGAATCCTCGGAACCCTCCTGTGCGCCGTCGGCATCCTCGCGCTCTCCTGGGCGGCGGTCACCTGGCGGTGGGGAGATCCCGTGACCGCGGTCTACACGCACTGGGAACAGCGGAGACTGGAGCACGAGCTGGAGCGCCGGAACGCCGCCTTCGCGCCCCCCGTCGTCATCGCAGGGCCGCGCGTGACTCGGCGACCTCAGCCTTCGCTGCGGGCAGTGGCAGCACGTTTTCGACGCGAGTCGGAGGTGGGCTCCGCCATCGGAAGGATTCGGATTCCCCGCCTCGGGATCCGGCTCGTGATGGTCAACGGAACCGATCACACCTCGCTGAAGGCTGGCCCGGGACGAGACACGCGGACGTTCATGCCGGGAGAGGGAGAGCTCGTGTACGTCGCGGGCCACCGTACGACCTACGGCGCGCCCTTCGCACGGATCGACGAAATGCGGGCAGGTGACCGGATCGAGTTGCAGATGCCCTACGCAACCGTCGAGTACCGTGTCACACGCCACGTGGTCGTGCCCGCCGATGACGTCGATCGGCTCCGCTCGACGGGAACGGAGCTCCTGGCCCTGCAGGCCTGCCACCCACGCTTCTCGGCACGGGAGCGATACATCGTCTACGCCCGCCCGATCTCGTTCTCGCGAACGAGCGTGCCCGATGGCCCCGCACAAGCGGCTGCCCCTGTGAAACCGACGGGGTGACGCGTCCTCCGGGACGCGTCACCCCTCGGAATCAAGCCCTGCGCTCGCTAGTCCTTCTGCCTCCGCGAAACACGGCGAAGCGAGTAGCCGGTCGCGAGAAGCGCTATCCCACCTATCACGGCGATCGAGAGGTCGGCGCCTGTGAACGGCAACTGATCCGTCGTCGCGACAGACGCCGACGGCTTGGCCGACGTCGACTGCGACGCTTTTGCCTTGACAACGACCGTCGCCGTCACGGCCTTCTTCCCGGCGTTTCCGTAGACGGTATTCGTCGGGCTGTTGCCGGCCGAAGCCGAACCGACCCCAACGAAGCCGACCGCAAGAACGATGGCTAGAACCTTTTTCACACCCATGCCCCTTCCGCTGTAATCAACTCTCCCACACGCTGCCCCTTCCCAATCATGGTAGCGATCTATTCAGCTGTCAATGGGTCGATCCTGCTTCACGAACCTGCGACCCCGCAGCCGCTGACCGACAGGTCGCGTCCCAGTGCACGTTCGACCGCCCGTGGCGTGAGAGGTGAGCCGGACTCGAACCGTCGGGCGGCGAGGCAGGCCACGGGCTCACCCGGGTTGAGCGTGAGGGCGCGCTCGAACGCTGCCCCGGCAGCCTTCTCGTCACCCTGCGCGGCAGCTACCGCGCCAAGTTGGAGCTGCGAATACCAGTTCGAAGGATTCCTGTCCACCGCTCTCTCGAGCCGGTTGCGGGCAACGTCGAGATCGCCGGTATGGATTGCGATCGTCGCCGCGAGGAGCGCCGGCTCGTCCGCAAAGGGGTTCAGAGTGGACGCGGTGTCGAGTTCCGCGATCGCCGTGTCTGCCGCTATCCCAACCGTGGACGTTGCCCGAGCAACGTAACGAGCCGAGAGCCACGCCGAACCCAGAATCGCCCCGAGGAGGACGATCGCGATCGCGAAGCCCGCCGTCGCCGCTCGCCGATACTTGAAGGGCGTTCGTGCCTCGATGGAGACGGGTGGCGACTGCACAGCGAACGCCAGGCCGAGGAACACGAAGCCGATCAACCCGAGCGCGGGTATCTCCCAGAGCCAATCGACGAAACCATGGAAGAGCAACGCGAACGATCCGACGACTGCCACCGCCGCGAGCTCGCGCGCCGGCCCCCTGGGACGGACGTACAACGACCAGATGGTCGACGCGATCAGGAGCGCGAACAGGGCGGTTCCGACCAGGCCGGTCTGAGATAGAAGCCCGACGAGGAGGCTGTGAGGGTAGATCGGCTCCTCAGGACTGTGCCGCGCCTTCAGGTACGGAACGAGAAAATTGTCGACCCCGATCCCCTCGATCGGATGAGCCACGAACTCGTTCAGTCCGACCCGCCAGAAGTCGTATCGGTTGCTCCCGAGGCCGCCGAAACGCGACGTGTCGCCGTTCACCTCCGCGCTCTGCGTGAAGTCAGCCCACCAACCGTCTGCCCTGTCGACGACGCCGACGCGGATACCGCCCACCAGGGCCACGCCGAGGACTGCGACGATCAGAGCTCCAGAGGCAACGCGAAGGACTTTTTCCGGCACGCGGATCCACCGGTCGACGAGGACGAAACACGCACCGGCGACGACGAGGAGGGCGAACGAGGCCGCGATGACCCCGAGAGAGTCACCGAAGCGGCTCGACAGCTCCGAATTCGTGGAGCTCTGAAACACGCTGAATACCGTGGGTGCCGCCAGACCGCAAACGACGGCGACCAGTCCGGCCGAGAGGATTGCCCGCCATCGACCCGGCACGAGGATCAGGAAGGCGAGCGCGACAAAGGGGGTGGTGAAGACCGAGCCTCTGCTCTGGGCCAGGAACGCGAGGAGAAGCAGCGCGCCGGTCGCTCCGAAGGCAAGGGCCCGGGCCACTCCGTTGAGCCACTTCCGTGTGGCGAGCCCGAACGTCGTCCAGGTGGCTACCATCAGGAACGCGGCGGTACCGTTCGGGTAGCCGATCGGTGCCGAGAGGCGGTTTCCGATCAGGAATTCCAGGGGATCCAGCGCCCGGCTGACCTGGATCGACGTCGTGAAGACGACGAGGCCGACCGCAAACGCGAACGTGAGGATGACATGTGATGCCACGCGGACACCGACCGGGCTGAGTACCACCACGACGAACGCAAGGACGTACAGCAACGTACGGTTTGCGCCACTAAAGGCAATACCCTTTTCGTCCGACCACGCAATCGAGAGATATGACCACGCCAGAAACCCGACAGCTGAAAACACGGCGAGCTTGAGCGGGCGCCCGCCTGCACGAACTGCGTCGACCCCACGAATGGCGACGAGCAGCGCGAACATCGCGAGCGCGAAGAGCGACGCGGCATATCGGTGCGTGTCGGCAAAGCCGCCTTCGGTCGCCCCCAGTGCGATCGCTAGGGCGAGCATCACGACGAGTGGGACGCCTTCCGGACCGAACACACGCTCCGCGGGCACGGAGTCGGCGACGTGAGCAGACTGTGTCGCCGGGCCTTGGCGGCTGCGACGAAGGGAGAGGGAGGGCATCAAACTCGAGAGAGGGAACGCAGGACGGGCGGCAGGTGCTCCAGCCGCAGAAGAGCCAGAGGTCGCCGGTGACGATAGTCGTTAGCCACCCGCGATCGTACCCTCAGGAACGAGCGTTCGTCTTGGACGCCGTCCTGGCCGAAGGCCTCGGGGTTCCCTGGATCTCGAGGCCGGAGGAAAGGTCTGACATCGAGTTGTCTCTCGATGACGGCGGCAACTCACGTGTCGTTGTGGCCGAAAGCGTCTTCTCGCACCCCGAGCGTTCCTGGCCCGACGGCCTTCGTTTCCCGGTCGGCCCGCTCCCGACGGTGCGGGGGGACTGGGTTCGCGACGCGATAGGCGTCGACGAGGTCCCCGTGCTCTTCGGTCGATCCGAGGCGTCGGGAGAGTGGATCGAAGAGGCACAGGGCCATTTCCGCCTCGGGATCGACGTGTTCGGCTCCGCGTTCGTGCTGCTGAGCCGCATGGAGGAGCTCCGCGACCCGACTCGCGACACCCACGATCGGTTCCCAGCGTCCGCATCACTCGGCCACCGCCTCGGGTTCCTCGATCGTCCGCTCGTCGACGAGTACGTCGAGCTCCTCCGCGCTGTGCTGGCACGCGCGTTTCCGGGTCTCGAATCCACGCGCCCGACGTTCGCGGAGGAGCCGACCCACGACATCGACTTCGTCGACGGACGACGCCTCGGGGTTGCCCAGACCATCCGTTCAGCGGGGCGGAATCTCGTCACCGACCGGGCGCCACTCGCTGCCTGCCGCCGGCTCGCGTCGCTGCCGCTCCGGCCGATCGTCGGGCCGCGATGCGACGTCTTCAATACGTTCGCCGAGCTCATGCAGCTGTCCGAGAAGAACTCTCTCAGGAGCACATTCTTCTTCATCGCCGGACGTGCACCCGGAGGTGTCGATGACGACAACTACGAGATCGGCGAGCCCTGGGTACGAGCCGTTCTGAAGTCGATCGCCACCAGGGGGCACGAGATCGGATTGCATGGGAGCTACCAGTCGTTCAGATCGACGACACAGCTCGGTGCGGAGCTCGAGGCGCTCCGACTCGTGCTCCGAAGCGAGCGAATCGAGCCCGACCGGATCGGATGCAGGCAACACTTCCTACGGTTCGATCCGGCTGCGACCTGGCAAGCCCAGGCGGAGGCCGGCCTCGCGTTCGACTCGAGCATCTGTTTCGCCGATGCTCTGGGTTTCCGATCGGGCACGTGTCGAGATCATCCCGCGTTCGACACGCGAAACCGGCGACGGCTCTCGATCCGGGAGCGTCCGCTCACCCTCATGGACACGACGCTGCTCGATCGCGCATATCTCGGGCTCAGCCCGGACGACGCCGGGGACAGAGCCGAACGGCTGAAGCGCAGCTGTCGCCGTGTGGGAGGTACGTTCCGGCTCCTCTGGCACAATACGATGCTCGTGACTCCGGCGCAGAAGGCGCTCTACCGGGCGATTTTGTCGTGCTGACGGAAAGAAGTGTGACCCGCTCGATGGACCGGAATTCCAAGCTACGGATACTGCAATTCGTCACGACCTTGCGACTCGCGGGAGCCGAAAAGCTCGCATCCGACCTGTCGATCGCGCTCAGGCAGAACGGCCACGAGGTCGTGGTCGCGGCGTACACGGACGAGCGCGATACTCTTGCGCAGAAGCTGAGGGACAACGACGTCGAGGTCGTTCCCGTCGCGTTCCCGAAGCCCGGCCTTCGAGCGTTGATGCGCACGGTGCTCGACATGCAGCGCCTGATCCGGCGGGTGCGGCCGGATGTCATCCATGCGCACAACCCCGCGGCGGGTACGATCGCGCTCTTTGCGAGGACACTCGCGTGGCAGCGGAAGATCCCGATCGTCACGACCTACCACGGGGTGCGGCCGCATCGGCTCCGCCTCGCTGGTCATGTGATATCCCGGGCCGAAGCCGTGATCGCGGTCGGCCCCTCCGCAGCGGCCCAGCTACGCGAGGCGCTGCCGGGCCAACACGTCGTCGAGATAAAGAACGCCGTGATCGTGGAACGGACTCGACCGCCGGCGGAGGTGAAGGCCGAACTGGGCGTCGTCGACAACGTGCACCTGGTCACAGTGGGGCGATACGTCGAGCAGAAGAATCAAACGCTTCTGGTCGACATGGTCGCGGAGTTGCGCCGCCGCGGGACTCTGGAGCGCGAACCGGCACTGACGATCGTCGGTCACGGCCCGCTTCAGGAGGACATCGAAGCTCATGCAGCCGGTCTCGGCCTCTCGGACTGCGTGACGCTCACCGGCCCGCGGGCGGACGCGAACGACATCATGGCTGCCGCGGACGTCCTCGTGCACGGGGCGACCTGGGAGGGCCTGCCGCTCGTACTCCTCGAGGCGATGTCGCTGGGCGTGCCGATCGTCGCTGCAGACGCGCCCGGGGTCGACGACATCATTCACGATCGCGTGACGGGCCTGCTTGTGAAGGCCCCGGATCCGGAAGCAATGGCGGACGCGGTCGAGGAGATGCTCGCGAACGATCTGCTTCGTGAGGCCGTAGCGGTGGAAGCCGAGAGCCTCGTCGCGCGCGAGTACCCACTGTCCGCGATGGTCGAGCAGCACGCCGAGCTCTACCGCAGCCTCGTGGAACACCGGTTCGCAGGGTCGTGAGCCCGGGTCGACCAGGCGTCGCCAGTGTCCGCGCACGCCGACACATCTTCTACTCCACCGCGGCGCCGGCGCGGCCGGCCTCGACGGCGCGTCGATGTCAACCGGCGGTCGCCGGTGCCGACTCGGTAGCGCCGATATCGGGAGCCGCACCACAGTAACTCAGGACCGATCCGTCACACGTCGGTGCGTAGGCGAGACCCACACCGCTCGCCGAGCCTCCATCGACAACGATCGATCCGGTGAGAGGTACGAACTCCGGGGCGGATGACAACCCGGGCTCGCGTTGCAGGTCGCCCACACCGTTCGGGACGTTGGAGGACGCGCCGTGCCAGAGGTTGTGATGCTCGCTCGTCCTGTCGGCCACGGCCCGGAAGGCCGAACCGTAGGAGCCGGTGACGACATTGTTGGCAAACGTGACGTCGGCGTCACGAGACTCGGAAACGTTCACCGACTCGGACGCGTCGACGTGCGAGACCGTGTTGCCCGCAACGACGAAGCTGACCGAGGGAGCGTTGCCCGAGGGGTCGAGCTCGCCGGCGTAGTAGAAGAACCAGCCCGTCAGGTTCCACACGCGGTTCTTGTAGACGTACGACGTTCCCTGCGGAGGCGAGGCCGTGTCGTTGTCGAAGAACCCGACCGCATACGGGGTGTCATGGATCGCGTTGTCGAAGACACGGATCCCGTGGAATCGGATCGAAACGGCCTGCCCGTTCGGCACTCCCGAGATATCGTTGGCAGAGATCACCTGGTCCGGGCCTTTGGCGTAGACCCCGTGCGTGGCGTAACTCAGGCCGCTCCAGCCGATGTCGGAGATCCGGTTGCCGCTGACCACCGTCCGTGCGCCGAGCGAGATGACAGCGGAGTCCCCGATGTGGGTGAACGTGTTGCCCTGAACCTGCCAGTCGGTATCCCCCGGGGCGGGAATGTTCACGCCAAAGCTCGCTGTGTTCTCGAATACCGAGTTGCGAATCGTGATCCCGACCGATGCAGCAGATGGCGAGCCCGCCAGGATCCCGTGGCTGCTGCCCTCGGTCGTCATCCTCAGATTTTCGAATACGAGGTAGTCCTTGCCGGCGAACTCGACCGCCCCGTCGCTGTTCGCAATGGTCGCCCGACCTCTTCCGTAAGAACCGAAGGTGATGGGCGCATCGCCTTCGCCCGACGACGGGGGGTTCAGAGTCGCATCAGAGAACGTCTGGCCTCCCTCGAACAGAACGGTGTCTCCGGGCCGCAGCGCAACCGAGTTGACGCGGGCGATCGAACGCCATGGCCCGGACTTTGCGCCCGCGTTGTCATCGTTCCCTCCCGGACTGACGAAGTAGGTCGCAGGACCGGTGCCGGGGACTGGGGGCAGCGGCTTCGGAATGGGGACAGGGGCCGCAGGACCGGGTCCGCGCCATGGTGCGACAGAAAGGATCAGCACGGCAACGAATGCAAGCGTCGCGGCGCATGCAAGCACGAGGTATGTCAGATTGCGGTGAATGTGCCCTGTCTCATGTCGGTTGTCGAGGGAGCGGCCGGTGTCGCGGAGACCGTCTCGTACCCCGGGGCGCTGCGATCGTGTCGGAGCCGTTCGGACTCCCCGCGCGCGCTACGCGGCCGGCACGCGCACCGCGCCACTGCAAGCCCGTCGCGAGCCCGACGGCAAACCAGACGCTGCTGTTCCCGGTGATGTCCCCCGAGAAGTTCGCGTTGACGACGGCGGTGGCGAGAAGAGCCGATGTCAACGCAACCTGCGATCTCTCCGACTCGGTCCCGCGGTTCCAGGCATCGACGAGGTAGACGATGCCGGTTGCGATCACGGCGACGACGAGCACGAGACCTACGACTCCCATTTCGGCTGCGGCCTCGAGGAACAGGTTATGCGGGTACCGCTCGAGCGGCTGAATCGCGGCAAAGCCTCCGGTGCCGAGGCCGAGAAGAGGGTGGAGACTGACGGCTTCGATCGCCTGGTTCCAGAGCACTTCACGGCCGTTTGACGAGAGTCCCGAGCCTGCGTCGGTGAACAACGAGAGCGCTCGATCGATCGCCCCGGGTGTGCTCAGCATTCGCGGGACGACGACGACCGAAGCAACCACGGCACCGAGGAACACGACGGTGTAGCGAAGACCCTGTCCCTGGCGTAGGACGAGGGTGAGCAGCACTGCCAGACCCACCAGAAGCGCAAGCAGCGGTCCTCTCGAGCCCGTTGCGACGAGCGCGACCGCAAACAGCGGCAGAAGTGCAAACGACATGATCCGGAGCGTGGTCGACACATACCGACCGACGAGAAAGTACACGCAGATCAAGGCCCCTTCGGCGAGGCTACGGGCGAGGAAGATGGGGTTGACGTCCGCTGACAATGACTGGCGTCCCGCGAAGACCTCCTGCGCGCCACCGGCGGCGATCGATCGCAGCAACGCGAGGCAGGAGAACACGTTCACGGCGAACAGGACGATCACGTAGAGATCGAAGTCGTGTCGCCGTCGGCCGACGGCGACGCCCGCCACGAGTCCCACGAGATTGACGAGGAAGAAGAGCTGCAGCTTCGTGGAGCCGTAGTCTTCAGCGGGCGAGCTACCGAGACGGAGGAGCATCAATACCGCCAGAGACACCGACAGCGACACCGTCGGCCGCAGGAACAGAGCCAACGGGTAACGCCGCGGAGCTCTTCCGATGGCCAGCGCCACCCCCAGCAAAGCCCAGAGTGAGAGGAGGGTCACGGTGCCTCCCGCCGGGAGCACATCAGAGCCCGTCAAACTCACGACCACGCCCGGCGCTCCGCTCAGGGCCGCGGGGAGGGCGGGCGAGATCCATGCGAGCGTGCCGGCGATCGCGGAGACGGCCAGCGCTATCGAGGATGTGCCGCTCCGCAACACCGGGGCGAGGACGAGCGGCAGGAGGAGACCCGCGCCGACCAACAGCCGGCCCGTGTGGCGACTCAGCTTCCCTCACCCTCTCCGTGGAGCGCGGTGACGCTGGGCCGCACGCGGCCCCCTACGCCGAGGACGGTCGTAAACGGAGTCATTCGCCCATGGATCGACTCGGCGGCGGCTCTATCGTCTTTCGGGTCTCGGGGTCACAGCGGTCAGGGGATAGTCGTGCTCGAGCGTGCGGCGCTCGATGACGATGGCCCCGAGCACCGGGCGGGGGATGTTCCGTAGCTGGGTGTCGAGCTCGACGAGGTACGAGTTCTTCGTCAGCCCAACCCGGGCTACAACGATGATCCCATCGGCCAGTCCAGCGAGTATCGGCGCGTCCGCGAGGTGAACGACGGGAGGCGCATCGATCAGGATCACTTCGAACTGTTGCCTGAGCTCTTCCAGCAAGGCTCGCATCCGGGGGCTCGCAAGGAGCTGGACCGGATCCGGAGGCGAGGTTCCTGCAGGGAGAAAGAAGAGATTCGGCTCCAACTCGTTACCGACGTTGCGCTGAGGATCGGATTGGGAGAGAAGCCTCGAGAGCCCTGCGCTTCCGGTGAACCCGAAGCTGCGGGTGAGCTGCCGCGTTCGCATATCCGCATCGATGATGAGAACGCGCTTGCCCGCGCGCGCCTCCGCCCGCCCGAGGAACACGACCGAGGAGGACTTTCCCTCCCCCGCGGTATAGCTCGTGACCGTCACGACCTGTGTCAGTGCGTTTTCTGCGAGGAAAGCCAGGTTGGTACGTGCGATCTCATACGACTCCGCAACCGGGGCGCTCGACTCCGGACGATCCACGAGAGGGATGCTGGCGAGGATTGGCGCACCGAGCGCTTCGGCCACCTCGCGTGAGCTACGAACGAGCGTGTCGAGCCTTGCGCGCAACAATGCGAGGCTGATGCCGAGGATGAGCCCGAGAAGCACTCCTCCAGCGACGTTGACCACGGTACGCGGCCGTATCGGAACGTCCGAACCGGCTGGCGGTGCGACGAGCCCCACGCGCGAAGACTGCTCGATCCCGCTGGCCACCTCGAGCGCGAGGCGGTTACTCAGAGCTGCCCTCGCGGCGCGAAGCGCCGCAAGCCGCTCGGCCGCGCCCGGATTCTTTTCAGCGAGGGCCTGGATCTGATCCGAGAGACGCGCGATCTTCTGCTCGAGTTGTTTCTGGACCACGAGCGAGCGGCCGCTGCTCGAGGCCTGGTTCAACGAGATGAATCGAGTCACGAGATCGGATGCAAGCGCACGCGCCTCCGCGACGGTTCCGGCCTCGGCCGAGACCTCGATCAGGCTCGTGTCTGGCACCGCCTTGGCGCTCGTTCGAGCCTGGATCTCGCCGACGGAGAGCGAACCATCGAGAATGGTGGCTCTGATCCTCTCGAGCACGCTCCGATCTCCGAGGAGCCGTGCGTAGGTCGAGGCAGCCCCCTGACTCGCCTGCTGCAACGTCAAAGCATCGGAAGGCGCCTGACGGTTGTCCTCCGACTGTGCCTGCAGGACTGCCGTCGCCTCGTACACCTTTGTCGAGGTGAGGCTCATGAGCACGGCCACGGCCACGGTGACAACGACCGCAAGCAGAACGAGGTATCGACCGCGCCAGACGACCAGTGACAATTGCTGGTCGCGCCGACTTATCGGCTCGTCCGTCACATCCACGCGATCATCACCCACTCAAGATAACTGCAAAACCTGACGATGGTAGGGTCCACCGCTTCTGAGAGCGCTGAGCACTCATGAATCGCATCTTTCAACTCACCTTCGTGGTCGCGATCGTTGCCGTGTCAGCGGTCGGTTCATCTTCGGCGGCGACGTACTTCGTGCGCCCGACGGGCAACGACCACCTCCGAGGAACGACGTTGCGCACAGCCTGGCGAACGGTCGAACGGGTCAATCGCGCGCGCCTGGCGCCGGGCGATCGCGTCCTCTTCGAAGGCGGAGCGACGTTCAGCGACAGAACCCTGATGCCGCGCGTTTCGGGTTCCGCGACACGACCGATTCGCTTCTCGTCGTTCGGTCACGGACTGGCCCACATCGTGAACGACCGTGGTGCAGTGTGGTTCTCCGGGAAGCACGACATCGTCTTCGACAGACTCTGGCTGTCATCCGCCAACAGCGGCTCCTCCGTGGTCGGCGGATCCTCCGCGGGGTCGACGAGGATCCGGGTGTCCCGCTCGTGGATCGTCGGCACCCGAGGAGCAGGAATCATCTCACCGAGCAGTGAGGACAGTCACTGGCGGCTCACATGCAACCGGATCGAGAGCACGGGAGACTCGGGGATCATCATTCTCGGCTCGCGGTTTTTCGTGTCCGGAAATCTGATCCGAAACGCGGGCTGGAATCCGGAGATCGACTACGGGAAACACGGAATCTACGCAAAAGGCGAAGGGTTGGTCGTCAAGTCGAATGTCATCGAGCGCTTCGCCGACATCGGCATTTCGCTCCGCGCTCCGAACAGCCGCGTAATCGACAACACGATCGCCGACGGTCCCTTCGCGATCGCTTTTCACGACGAAAGCAGCGCTGCCGGCCACTCCTTGATCCACGGGAATGTCGGCTACGGGATCAGCAAAGTGGGGTTCTATTTCGCCCCTGACCAACCGGCGTCGGGAGGGCCAGCCGCCGAGCGATTCACGATCTCGAGGAACACCTTCAATCTGGCTGAGCTCGGAATTGGGTTCGACATCGGCTCAGCATCCCGGAACCTGATGACGATGACGGGAAACACGGCGAAATCACGGAGCATCTCGACCGCTGCCGTCAAACGATCGATCACAGCGATCCGGCGCGGCTGCACCAGAGCGGGCAACGGTGCATGACGCTTCAACCGTAACGCGCTCGCCGGAACGCGCGCTGCATCGGAAAGGGGCGATCGTGGGCGCCGCCGAGCTTCGCTCCGAAGCCCATCGGCCCGTCGATGCCGTCGATCTGTGTCCGGCGAAGCGCGAGAAGGTCCGACCCGGAATCGTTCACACCGGGGTCGCACGTGACGGCCACACGGAACCCCGCGTCGGAGACCAGTGCCACGTCCCGCGGCGAGTAGAGCCCGGCGGGATACGAGAACGACTCGACAGGAGCGCCGAGTTGCCTCTCGAGGTCGCGCTTCGAGCGATCGATCTCGTCACGTGCGGAATCCTCGCTGAGCGCGAGGAGGTTGGGGTGCGTCACGGTGTGAGCCCCGAACCGCAACGTGCCGTCAGCAGCCAAAAGGCGTATCTCTTCCCAGTTCATGAGGGGCGGCTGCCGCCCCTCGTACCAAGGGAATTCGGACGTGCCGTCAATCGCTCCCGTGGGGATGAACATCGTGGCGCTGAATCCATAGCGCCGGAGAACCGGTACGGCGTTCGTCAGCACGTCGGCGTACCCGTCGTCGAAGGTGAGGGCACAGATCTCACTGCAGTCGAGACCGGCCGCCAAGCGCTCGGCAGCCGACTCCACGTCCACCAGCCGAATCCCGAGGGAACGGATATGGCCAACCTGGTCGGAAAAGCGCCCGGGTGAAACGGCGAGCCGATCGGGTTCGCCCGTGACACGGTGATACAGGAGAATCCTGAGCCCCCCGGAGTGGTCGCGCTTCGCTCCGCGGAGCCGCCAACCGAGAGTGCGGGCATGCGAGTACACGCGTTTCGCCGGATAGACGATGCGCGGCGCGAACCCCAACTCGGATCGCCGGGCGCCGTCCTCGATCGTTCGCAGTTCGCTTGGGTCGGCCATCTCTCCGCGACGGAATCTACACTGCGCGGCCAGTTGGTACCCGGACGGGACCGGCCCCGATGAGAGGAAGCTTGACGATCGCGGACGATAAGCCGAGGAAGACGGGTCGTAACGCGCGCGATGCTCTTGCCGTCTTCAGCGCGACCGTGGTCGCTCTCGGAATCGGGTTCGTGACGTCGGTCGTCGTCGCGAGGTTGCTCGGCCCGGAGGGTCGAGGCCTTCTCGGTGTTGCCTCTGCCGTTTCGGCAATCGCGGTCGCGGTCGCGAGTCTCGGGCTCCCGATTGCCATTGTGTACTACGCCAGCCGACGCCCTCGCCTCATGCCCGACCTACTCGGCAGCGCACTCGCATTTGGGGTCGTCCTCCTCGTTGTTCTCCTCGGACTCGCGCTCCTCGTCAGCAACAGCGACCTGAGCTGGTTGCGCCAAACGGGCGAGACCGAATTCTGGGGACTCGTCGCGTTGTTGACGTGGGTGACATACCTCGAATTCGTGTCCGTGAATGTCCTGCGCGCCAGGACACTCTACGACCGAACGAACGCTCTGCTCGTCGTCAGTCGAACGACGGTCCTGGTGCTCACCGTCCTCCTCGTCGCGTTGCTAGACCTGGGCACGAACGGCGCACTCCTCGCGCTCATCGCAGGGTCGGTGCTGTACTCGCTCGGCGCTCTGCCGACCTTCGTCCGACGCGGGGTCGGTGTCTCGCGGAACGTCTTCGCGGCAATGGTCCGGTACGGCTGGCGCGTGCAGATCGGCCGGGTGATCCAGATCGGGAACGGCCGACTCGATGTTCTCATTCTGTCGGCACTTGCTCCGCTCGCGACGGTGGGCGTCTATGTGGTTGCCCAGGTGGTCGCCGAACTCGTAACGCTCGTGCCCGCAGCGATCGGTTTCGTGGCCATGCCGGCGATCGCGCAGGGACGCACGGCGTCGCCGGACGTATGTCGGACGGTGCGACTGAGCGGTTCGCTCTCACTCGTCGGGATGCTGGGCGTTGCAATCGTCGGGCCGGCCCTCATCTACTACGGATACGGGAGCGAGTTCAGCGGAGCGCTCTGGCCCCTGTTCATCCTGCTTCCCGGGGTCTGGCTGTTCGGTATCGGTTCGGTCGTCGCCGACGTGCTCCGTGCACTGGGGAGACCCGGGACCCCATCAGTTCTCGCAGCTGTCGCGATCGTGGTGACCGTTGCCCTCGACCTTCTGTTGATACCTCGCTTCGCCGCCGTCGGTGCGGCAGTTGCCTCGACGTGCGCCTACGCCGTCTACGGATTGGCGAGTGCAGTCGTCCTGAGCCGCATCGAGGGGGTAGGGATCGGGAGCCTGCTTGTCGCGAACAGGGCCGAGACGCGTGTGCTCTGGCAGTCGATGAGCCGGAAGGTCATGAGGCGGCGTCGCACCGATATCTCGGAGCACGAGGGATGAGCTCCGACCGACGGCCGCTCCGGATCGCCTCGGTCGCGTACTGGGACGCGTTCGCGACGGACGGTGTATCGCGGAAGCTTGCCGGCCAGGTCGCCGCCTGGAGGACTCTCGGGGCGGAGGCCCGACTCTTCGTCCTCTCCCCTCGAGGACGCGGCGTGGCAGCACCCGTTCTGGACGACGTGACATACACGTTCGCGCGACCCGTCGAGCGTCTCACCGCGACACGCAAGCTTTCCGGAGCCGTGCGCCGGTTCGCGCCTGACGTCGTCTATCTCCGCTACGACCTCTTCGTCCCACCGCTGACATCATCGTCGTTCGGCAAGCCGCCCCTCGTGGTCGAGCTGAACACACTCGACCGGGTCGAGCTTCAGGGCCGGTCCACACGGGCGCGTGTCTACAACCGGTTCAATCGCTCGCGAACACTCGGATCGGCTGACGGCGTAGTCGGAGTGACGAACGAGCTCGTCAGGAACTCCGTGGAGGGCCGCCCGGATCTCCGATCGCTCGTCGTCCCCAACGGCGTCGATCCGCGCAGCATCCCTGCCCTGCCGGCTCCGAGCAATGCGCAGCCCCGCCTCTGTTTCCTCGGTTCGCCCGGCATGCGCTGGCACGGTGTCGACAAGATCGTCGACCTGGCCCGCCTGCGCCCCTCGTGGCAGATCGACATCATCGGGTTCAGCCGAACCGATCTCGGCGTCGATCCCCCAGGAAATCTGACCGCCCACGGATATCTGGGGCGCGACGACTACTTCGACATTCTCGCCTCGGCGGATGCTGCGATCGGGACGCTCGCTCTCCACCGCAAGGGAATGTCCGAAGCATGTCCGCTGAAGATTCCCGAGTACCTGCTCGCCGGGATCCCCACCATCATCGGCTACGCGGACACGAACTTCCTGGATACCGATCCGTGGTACCTGCTGCGCCTCCCCAACACCGAGGACAACGTCATCACGGGTGTCCACCGAATCGACGCGTGGCTCGCAAGTGTTCGCGGACGCCGGGTGCCGCGTGCCGAAGTGGAGCAGCGCGTCTCGATGTCGGCGAAAGAGGGACGGCGCCTGGCCTTTCTCGAGGAGGTGGCGCGGACCGCACGCACGACCGCGGGTCGCGGCCGGCGCTAGCTCTCCTTCGGACTCGAAGAACGAACTCGTAGGTACCCGACGGTCCGTAGATAGGCCGAGCGCACGCGCGGAGACCGCTTCAGGCGAAGGCCCGCCGACAGTGCGGTGCGCTCGACGCGGGCACCGACGCGCCCACGGCTGGTCTGAGGAAAACCAATGCACTGGTACAGAGGAGCAGGGCCGTCGGAGAGCTCCAGCTTGTACCGCTCTCCACCGCCGAGGTACTCGACTCGCGTGACCCCTTCCTCGACCGCCGCTTCGATCGCGGCGAGCGTCGCGATCAGGCCGGGCGAGAAACGGGAGAGATCGGGGTCGAAGGCCAACCGGTAGACGAACATGCGCCCCGCGAAGATCAGGTAGTAGTGGAACGCTACGGCCTTGCCGTCAAGACGGATGACCAGGATCCGAGCCACACCTGCTTCGCCGAAGGCCTGCAGGGCGTCGACGTTGAAACGACGCCCGACCTCGGTCGTGAACTCGGATCCGTCATGGCGTCCAGCCCATCGCAGATCGTGAAGGCGGAAGGCCTCGTCGATCACACCCGCGAGATCGTCCGGCGTCGAGGCGATCGTGACGCTCAGATCCCCCAACTCCTCCAACTGTCGCCGCCGGCGCTTGTGGAGATTGCGCCGCTTTGACGAGGTCTTCTCCCGGTAGGTCGTCTCCCAACCCCGCGAGACGTCGAGAACCGGCGACTCGACGCGTTCCAGAAGAACAGCGTTCCCCGCAGCGTACTGAGCGAGCGCACCTTCGGGAGAGAGCCCGAAGAAGTCGACATAGTCCGCACCGGACAGAGAGAGGCGGTCCACGAGGCCGGGTGTGACGACGGCCTCGTGTGCCGGGTCGGCGATCACGCCGCCGAGCGCCGCATGGTGCCGCCCCATCAGGTGAGCCACCTCGATCCCGGGTGCGCGGCGCTCTATTTCGAGTGCAAGCCCACCGACGAATGCCTCACCATCGAACGCCGCAAGCACGCACATCCGGCGCTCTGCTCCGTGGTGCCGCCACCAGGGAAGCAGCCAGGCCGTACTCATGAATGGCGATGGACGGGGCATCGATCGCACGAGTGCATCCCAGTCCGAGGCGATCGCCTCGAGCTCCGCGGGTGAGGTGAGCGTTCGATAGGAGACCTGGGTGGCGCTGCCTGCGTCGACGCGAATGCTGGGTGAGCGCGGCATGAGTCCAGACTCTAACGAGATCGCCGGCGCCCGCGGGGGGAGGCTCCCCGCCGCCGCCGTCATCGACGGGGAAAGAGCTCCGCGACACGACCGACGGTGAAGGGAACCCCGAGCACGAAGCGTGCGAGAGGCCCGAATCGTCCCTCCGCCGGGTAGCCCATGAACAGAACGCGACGGTTGCTGGAACGGAAGGAGCGATCGAGCACGGGCCAGTGATTTTGGACGACGATCGAGCGCCTGACTCCCTCGTCGAGGAACGGCAGCCGATCGAGCGCGAATCGATGACCGGTCGCGACCAGGACCCTGTCGACCTCGAGCTCGGATCCATCGTGGAGGCGCAACAGCACGCCCCCCGCTGCGGATTCTGCGTGAGATACCTCGCAATGCTCGCGAATCTCGACGAACTCATCCACCAGCCTGTGGAGCCAAGGGGATGCCCCGGGTCGGAGCAGCCGCCTCGTCAGACGCTCTCGCACGAAGCGTGGGCTCGCCGCAAACAGGTCCGGCCGCAGAACGAGGCGGTTGAGCGGAGGTGGCCCGTATCCAACCGCAGGATAGGCGACTCGAAACGCCCACTCCCCCAGCCTGCTGCGTTCGGTGTGGGGCTCACGGTCCGCGAACCAGTGCACCGTGCCTCGCACGAGGAGCGCGACGGAAGCACCGGCGCGACCCGCGTAGCCAGCGGCCTCGACAGCCGACTGACCACCCCCGATGACCGCCACACGCTTCCCTGCCAAGGCCGTGAAGTCGTCGACGTCCGAGGCAGCGGTGATCCGGTCGTCGTCGAGGTGGGCGAAGACCCCGGGGACCATCGGGAACGGTGTAATCCCTACGGCGATCGCGACGGCATGGGCGCGCAGCTCCCGCCCAGCGGTCGACACCACGAACGACGACCCCGACTGGGAGACGCTCTCCACGGGATCTGCGACGAGATCTCCCACGTAGGTTTCCCTCAACCATTGCCCGTACGCGACGAAGTCGGAGACCGCCATCGGCTCTCTCTTGAGCTGTCCCGTCGTTCTCGACCACTCCTCGAGCGAACCGGCGGCCCCCTTTTTAGCCAACGACATCTCCTCCCAGCGCGCTCGGAGCTCCATGTCCGGTTGCATCGCGAGCCATGTGTCCATCGGTCGCCCGAAGACGGTCGCCGTGCCGGGAGCCAACCGAGCCGCTAGCGCGAGGCCGTATGGCCCCGCTCCGATGATTGCGATCTCGACGGTGTCGTTCACGGTGCGCCCATCATAGGCTTGCCCGGGAAGCGCGAGGCCGGAAGCGACGCGCTGTCGAGATCGAGCAACGCCCGTCCGAATCGTGCTCGTGCCCGGCTCGCGCCTCCGGTCAGCTCAGCCTCGCCGGAGGTGTATCGGGGAACGGAACCAGGGTTTCAGATCGGAAAGGACCAACCCGTCGTACCGCATGCCGGGGCGCCAAGGCGGCCAGGCGCCGGCAAGAATCTCCCTCCGGCTGACGCCGCGAGGAAGGGAATCGGCCGCCCCAATCGCTGCCTTGATCCGCAGCAACTCGCCCGCCGGCCACCGCATCTCGATGCCCACACGGTAGGAGGGAACAGCGAGTACGGCGTCCCCCGCGGCCGCGGACGCGGCAAGAAACGGCAGGTCGACGCCCGCTGCGACGGCAAGCGAGACCCAGCCGTGCGCGCGGGCACCGATCTCCATCAGCCGCGGTACGCCGTCTGCCCCGACCTGGTACTCGACCTCGGCCAACCCTTCGAGGCCGACCGAGCGAAGGAGTCCGATTGCATCGGCGACGCCGATGTCGTTCGGGTCGATCGTGCGCTTCCAAACCGACGTGCCGCCGGCAATCGGGAGGAACGTGAAGGTCTCTCGCGCCACCGATCCCAGAACCTTTCCACCGTGCATCACGACGCTGACCGAAAGCGACCGACCGTGCACGTACTCCTGCAGGATCGGAAGCGCGCCCTCGGGCTCGACGAGGGTTGCCAAAGCGTGCTCGAGCTCGTTCTGCGAGCCGACGAGCTCATGTCGACGGTGCGCGAGAGCGCCCGCGGCTCGTGCAAACGAACGGCGCGGCTTGACGACGCACTGGCCCCCGAAGTCGTCCAAGATCCTCCGCGCGTCTGCACCGGACGTCGGGACGGACCAGCGCGGCACCGGGAACCCCGCCGCCTCCGCGGCCTCGAGACATTTCACCTTGTCCAGGGCGACGTCGACCGTTCTCTCGTCGCCCCCGAGGATGTGCGTAGCCCCTTGTCCGAGCGCGCTCCACGCTGCCTCGAGAGATGCATCTGTCGTCGGAACGACCACCGTCGGATGCAGCTCACCGCAGATCTCGGTCAATGAGGTCGCAAACCGCTCGGGCTCGGCGACGGCCGAGGGCAACTCCACCTGGGCCGACGAGTACCGTGAGCGTGCAGCACGCGACCCGGTCGGGGTGATCACGCTCCAACCGGCTCCTCCGAGCGACCGCGCGACGGCGAGGCCGGGACCGGTGTCGCCGTCGAGGATGAATGCGAGACGTGGCGGGCCTTCCGGCCTTCGAGAAGTGGAGCTCGGGCTGCGCCGGCGCCCGCGCGCGAAATCGGCGACCTGCCAGATCGGGGTCTCGCGAATCCGCCATGTGATCCGGGAGGTCTTGAGCGCAAACGTCAGATTCCCGTCCGTTCCTCCGACCGCGAACCTGGGTAGGGCCATCGGGTCGTCGAAGCCGCCTCCGGTGAGACCGGAGCCCGTGGTGTATCCGGCTTCCCGGGCAAGTCGCATCACCCGCTCGTCGAGCTCGCCGAACGGGTACGAGACACCCCGACACGCACCGAGACGACGGAGGATGTCATCGCGCGATCCGGCGAGCTCTTCCTCGATCTCCTCCGTCGGAAGCGTCGACAATAACCGATGCGTGCGCGAATGACTTCCGATCTGCCAACCCGCCCCCTGAAGCTCCGCCAGGTCGGCCCACGTGAGAGGAGCGAGATGCTCGTCGTCGGCAGGCCGCCACTGCTGAGACAACAGCCACCGCATGGGCACCCCCTCGTCGATTCCGCCCGTCGTGACGAAGACGGTCGCCGGCCACTCGAGCTCGTCGAGTACCTCACGCGCGATTCTGACGGTTGCGAAGGCATCGTCGAAGGTTACGGCAACGAGCCTGTGTCCCCCGCCGGCGGAGGGCACGGTGGACGACGCAAGCTCGTCGAGAGTGACACCGCGATAGCCACGACCGGCGAGAGCGAGCATCTGCGCGCGAAAGACGGTCGGGCGAATCGCGAGCGGGTTGTTCCATCGGTCGCTCACGGAGTGGTAGGTGAGTGCGAGCGCGGGAAGGGCGGGCCTTGCGACGGCTGACCACCTGGGCAAACCGCGACCGCGAGTCCCATCCGAGGGCGCGCTCCTGCGACGGTTCGTCACGTACACCCGCCCGGGTTCACGCACCGCGTGTCAACACTCATCGGATCGATCCTTCAGGCCGCAAGTGACCGTTCCTCTCGAAGCGCCTCCGCGTAGACGCGGTGGTGAGCCTCCTCCCACAAGCCGACGTCGAAGAGGTTCGCCACGCGCATTCGACCGGCGGCGCCCATGGATGACCTGATGCCCGCGTCGGACGCGAGGCGCTCGATGCGGCACGCGAGTGCAGAGACGTCTCCCGACGGGACGAGTAGCCCCGTCACGCCTTCCTCGACGAGCTCTGCCAGGCCACCGACGTCACTTGCAACAACGGGTACACCCGCCCCCATTGCCTCGAGCACGGAGATCGGTAGGCCTTCGGAGCTACTCGAGAGCACGAAGATGTCGCTCCCTGCAAGACGCTCCGGAACGTCGTCGACCTCGCCGACGAAATCGACGATCTCGCCGATTCCCGACCGTGCCGCCTCGGCCTCGAGATCGTGACGGGCGGGGCCGTCACCCACGACGACGAGGCGCACTCGCGATTCACGGATGAGGGTGATCGCGCCGAGAAGAGTCTGGAAGTCCTTCGGAGGGGCGAGGCGACCGACGCTGATGACCCGCACCGGATCGACTGCGCGGTGCTCGCGCGTTCGGAACGCTCCGACCGACACTGCATTGTGGATCACCACGGTTCGTTCGGGCACACAGGTGCGAGCGGCGATGCCGGCCGCGCGTTCGGTCTCCGAAACACAGATCACGAGCGTGGTGAGCGGCCTGAGAAGTCTCTCGACGAACCGGTAGAACGACGAAGCCCTCTGGGCTGGGACCTTGAATGCCCATCCGTGCACGGTGTAGACCCTGGCCGGGACCCGGGCCAGAAAAGCCCCCAGGCGGCCCAGGATCCCCGCCTTCGCGCTGTTCAGGTGGATCAGCTCCGGCCGGAGACGACGACAGAGCAGCCACAGCTCGACAAGACCGCGGAGGTCGGTGAGTGGGGAGATCGGACGCCTGACATATTTCAGCGGGACGAAGTCTGCACCGGCGGCTTCCACCGCAGATCGAAGGGGGCCCGGGCCGTGCGCCGCGACCGTGACGTCGTAGCGCCCTACCATCGCCCTGGCCAGCTGCTGGACGTACGCCTGGGCCCCTCCGGTCTCCGCGAGGGTCACGACGATGAGGACCTGGGGGCGTTTCGCCTGCACGGTACGGAACCTATCGGAGGTGCACCGGCTCGACTGAAGATGTTTCTGCCAAGATAGGCTCGTGGCGTTCCTCAGGCGAGTAAGACGCGGGCATCAGGCCGGTGCCCGGGTCGTCGTCGCGACGGCGCGCGAACAACTCTGGCACTCCAAGGTGTTCCTCGGCCTGCGCTGCGACCTCGCCGGTCGCGAATCTCGCCACCTCGCGGGCCAGGTCTCGATGCGGCCCGAAAGCGCTTCCTCCTCTGATGCATTCCTGTCCGAGCTACCTCTCGTCCGGGACAGAGACGTCATCGAAGTCCTGCTCAGGATCGAGAGCTGCGAGGTGGGAGTGGAGACCCTCTACGTGCACCGGGACGACGCCAACCAGCCAGCATACGCGCAGTGGTTGATCACACCTGCGACGCAGGACAGCCTGCATGCACACGCACCAGGACGGTATGACCGACTGGGAGCAGACGAGGGACTGCTCGAAGGTGCCTATACCTTCGTGGGGTTTCGGGGTCGTCGACTCATGGCCGAGGGGATGAGCCAACTCCTGGACGTTGCCCACGAGACAGGACTCCGCACCGTCTACACCTACGTCGGCGCTGACAACGTCCCGTCGCTCCGTGGCTGTGCGCGGGTGGGGTTCACGCCTGACCACGTACGGATCAGCACCCGGCGTGTCGGCCGACGGCGGAGTCTGCGACTCCCGCTCGACCCGCAGGCAATCGCCGCCTGGCACGACGCTGTGGGCGCGTAGGAAGAAGGGGTGCTTCGCGGGCCGCGCGCTCCCCCGGGACATGGTGCGACGGGCCGGCTCTGCGTCGGTGTGCGAGCCCTCTCGACGTTTACCTCGATCCTGTACTTCTGAGTGGTTGACGGGTCGCTCAATGTGATGCATGGTGAGGGCAGCGCCGACCGGGTCGGCAGTCAGACGAACACGAAGACAGGGGAGGAATGCCACAGCGGAGTACGAGCGCCGGCCACCTACGGCCGCTCGCCCTACGCTGGGCAACCACAACGTGAGCCAGTCCGCTGCACATCAACTCCAGGACGCCGAGCCGCCCTACGGCGCCATTCCCGAAACCTCAGGTCTCGCGGAGGTGACACCAACCCTTACCGCTACGGACGCTGCGACGCCCGTCGCGCAGCCACGCGTGCAGCCGGCCGAAGTCAGCCAGTCGTCGTCGGCGCCTGCGTACAGCCTCGTGGCGCGTCTCCTGCTCTCCTGGCTACCGACCTACGGAATACTTCGATTCGCGAACTACGATGCCGCTACCGCCGCGGTGAACGCCACGGTGTTGACCGCGGTCTTTGCACCGACGTCTCGCTGGATCGTGAAAAGAGCGCGGGCACAGCGACTCGCGTACGGCCCGATCTCCGCGGTCGTCGCGTCCGCGTTCGTCGGCTATGTGTTCGCCGCCGCAATCGCATTCACGCTCCCTTCCCTCGTCCAGTCACAGCTGGCGCTCGCCGCCACTTCGCTGCTCGCGGCTGTGTTGGCGACCGTCTGGTACACGAAGGCGGTCAGCCCGTTCGGAGCGACACAACGGGTCGTCGTCGTCGGCGGCGGCGATGACGTCTCCCGGTTGGTCTCCGACGCCGAGAACAAGCGCGCACGTTTTCTGATCGTGGGAATCGTCGCCGACGATCCCGCGTCTGCTGTCGCCGAATCGCCGCTGCTCAAGGGCCGGACAAGCGAGCTCGGGACCGTTATCCAGGAGCTCGTTCCCGACCTCGTGGTCATCGCCGTCCAGAGCGGCCGTCCGGAGATCTTCCGACGCCTCCTCGATGTCGCCGAATCGGACTTCAGCATGCTCGGGCTCCCGGAGTTCTACGAGCTGGCCTTTGGCCGCCTGCCGATCCGGGAGCTCACTCCCGCCTGGTTCATGAGCACGCTCCATGTGTACACGCGCCCCTACAATCGATTCTCGAAGCGCGCGTTCGATATCAGCGTCGCACTCGCCGGCATCCTTCTGGCGCTTCCTCTGATCCCCTTCGTCGTCGTCGTCGTCAAGCGCACCAAGGGGTCGCTCGTGTACCGGCAGACGCGCCTCGGCGAGCACGGGGAGTTGTTCACGATCTTGAAGTTCCGCACCATGTATGCCAACGCCGAAAGCGCGAACGGCGCCGTCTGGGCAGGCACCGGAGACCCGCGGATCATCCCGGGAGGTGGGCTGCTCAGAAGGACGCGGATCGACGAGCTACCGCAACTATGGAACGTCCTCAAGGGGGAGATGTCCATCGTCGGCCCTCGCCCGGAACGTCCGGAGTTCATCGAGGCGCTGGAGTCGGCTGTGCCGTTCTGGCAACAGCGAGCGCTGTTGCGGCCGGGAATCACAGGCTGGGCACAGATCCGCGAGGGGTATACCTCGGACGAGATAGGGGCCGAGCGAAAGCTGTCCTACGACCTCTGGTACCTGCGCCATCGGAGCCTCACGCTCGATGCCGTGATTTGTGCCCGAACGATCGGGACGCTTGTCTCGGGAGCAGGGGCGCGCTGACGCGAGCTCCGTCCCCGCCGGCGACGACGCCGGGCGGGCAAGGGCGCGTCTCGACGGCCTCGGCCCGTTGGTCGGAACCGCCGACCGAGCCGCCCTACACCCCGACCCGACCGAGCAAGACACAGCCGTTGTGACCGCCGAGCCCCATTGCATTCGAGAGCGCCACGTCGAGCTCGACCTTGCGTGATTCGTTCGGCACGTAATCGAGGTCGAGCTCCGGGTCGGGGGTCCGGTAGTTGATCGTCGGAGGGAGCTCCTGGTGGTAGAGCGCCCGCGCGCACATCATCGCCTCGAGCGCCCCGGCGGCGCCGAAGCAATGCCCTGTTACCGACTTGGTCGATGAGACTGCGAGGTTGTACGCATGGTCGCCGAAGACCTGGCGGAGCGCTCGCGTCTCGGCGAGATCACCGAGCGGCGTCGACGTTCCGTGAGCGTTCACGTAGCCGACGCGCTCGGGGGCGACGTTCGCCCCCGCCAGAGCGGCCGAGATCATGGCCGCCACCCCGGTTGCCTCGGGCTCGGGCTGAGCCAGGTGGTGGGCGTCGTTGGAGGCACCGTAGCCGAGTATCTCGGCGTAGATCGTGGCTCCTCGCGCGCGTGCCGACGAGAGCTCTTCGAGCACGAGGATGCAGGCGCCCTCCCCCATGACGAAGCCGGCACGGGTCGCGTCGAAGGGACGCATCGCGAGCGTCGGGTCGACCTCCTCGGCCACGAGCCCTCGCATGGCGCAGAAGCCGGCGAGGATGAGCGGGGTGATCGCGGCCTCGGTACCGCCCGCGAGGACGATGTCCGCCTGACCGCGCACGATCGTCGCCGCGCCTTCGCCGAGCGCGGTGGAGCCGGTCGCGCAGGCCGATACCGGCGCCCAGTTCGGCCCCGTCAGCCCGAGCTGGATCGCGATCTGACCGCTCGCAGTATCGACGAGGGCGGACGGGATGAAGAACGGAGAGACGCGGTCCGCCCCGCGCTCCAGGAGCACTCGCTGTTGCTCGGCAATGGTGGCGATCCCGCCGATCGCGGAGCCAACCAGGATCCCGACCCGCGTCGGGTCGAACTCCTCGATCCCGGCCGCATCCCAGGCCTCCTGCGCGGCGGCCACCGCGAAAAGGACGTTCCGGTCCATCCGGCGTGCCTCTTTCGCCGGGATCAGCGCCGACGGATCGAAGCCGCTGACCTCGCCCGCGATCGTGACCGGAAACTCGCTTGCGTCGAACGCCTCGATGAAGCCGATACCGCTCCGCCCCGCAAGCGCAGCCTCCCAGGTGGACGTAGCGTCGAGGCCGATGGGCGTGACGGCTCCGAAGCCGGTGATGACGACACGGCGCATGAAGCGAGAGATTACATCTGCCCTCCCCGGATGGTCGGCGTGTAGCGTCCAGACCATGGCGCGACCGAGGAAGACGAGGAGCGGTGAGCCGGTCGAACGGCCGGCCGAGCTCGATCCGCTCGTCCCTTTCCCGCCGATGGAGGCCGAGCTCGTCCGTGAACTGCCGTTGGGTGAGGGTTGGGCGTACGAGCCGAAGTGGGACGGCTTCCGCGGCGTGCTCGAAAACGCCGGCGGCGAGCTGCGGCTCTGGTCGCGGAACGGTCGACCGCTGCTGCGCTACTTCCCCGAGCTGCGACCGCTCGGTGAGCTGTTACCACCCGGGTCTGCGCTCGACGGCGAGATCGTGATCGACATCGACGGCGCGATCGACTTCGACGCGATGCAAACGCGGCTTCACCCCGCCGAGAGCAGGATCAACCGGTTGGCCTGTGAGATCCCGGCGCGGTTCGTCGCCTTCGACATGCTCGCGTGGAACGGGGTGTCACACTGGCAGATGTCGTTCTCGAAGCGGCGTGCTGCCCTCGAGCGTGACGCGTCTGCGTTCTCGCTCTCACCGTCCGTCGCGGATCCCACGACGGCGACAGCGTGGCTCGACGAGCTCGAGACCCTCGGCCTCGACGGCATCGTGGCGAAGCGGCTGGAGCTACCGGTCGAGCCGGGCGCCCGCGGGGCTGTCGTCAAGGTGAAGCCGGAGCGGACGGCCGATTGTGTCGTCGTCGGAGTGCGCTGGAAGTCGAAGCCCGACGTGATCGCAACGCTGCTCCTCGGTCTCTACGACGATGCCGGCGAGACAACGTACGTCGGCTCGGCAGCCGTCGCGGCCGGCAGGCACGCCGCAATCGCCGAGCAGGTGCTCCCACTTCTCGACGAGACCTCCGAGCGTCGCTTCTCGGAGCCGAACCGCTGGGGAGGAAGTGGGCTCGAGGAGCAGCCCCTGCACCCTGAGCTCGTGGCGGAGGTGCGCTACGACAAGGTCCAGGGCCACCGCTTCCGCCACGGCACGAAACTGCTGCGATTCCGTCCCGACAAGGACCCGACGGCGTGCACCTGGGCCGAGCTGCGCCCACCCCGCGATGGAGGTGGGCTCACGGTCGCGTCGTTGCTCGAGGCGTGAGCTGGAGGAAGGCCGCAACCGCCCTTCTTCACTCTCTCCCCTGGGTCACCCGTCCTTCTTCCGTCGCGACGGCTGCACGCGCGGCGGCTCGCCCGGCATCTTGGGGAAGTTCGGCGGGTACGGTGCCTCGCCGACGCCGGCCGCCTCGTCGCGCTCGACCCACTCGAGCAGCGCCCGCAGATCGCACACCGTGTCGTCGATCGCCGCCTGCACGTCGCCGAGCTCGGCAAACCGTGGAGGCATCGACGCGAGCGTGAAGTCTTCCGTCTCGACCTCGGTCAACTCGTCCCACGTCACGGGTGCCGACACGGCCGCATCCGGGCGTGCGCGCACCGAGTAGGCCGAGGCGATCGTGCGGTCACGGGCGTTCTGGTTGTAGTCGATGAAGACCTTCTCCCCTCTCTCCTCCTTCCACCACGCGGTCGTCACGAGCTCCGGCGCCCGTCGCTCGATCTCGCGGGCGAAGGCGAGCGCGCAACGGCGCACGACCGGGAACTCCCACGCCGGCTCGATCCGGCAGGCGACGTGAATGCCCCGGTTGCCCGAGGTCTTCGGCCAACCGGTGAACCCGATCTCGGCGAGAACCTCCCGCACGATCGCGGCCACGGCCTTCGCGTCCCCGAAATCGGTACCCGGCTGCGGGTCGATGTCGATCCGGAGCTCGTCCGGATGCTCCGTGTCTGCGCGCCGCGAGGGCCAGGGATGGAAGTCGATCACCGCGAGGTTCGCAGCCCACGCGACCTGTGCGAGCTCCGTCACGCACAGCTCGTCGGCGTGTCTGCCGGAGGGGAACGTGACCCGCGCCGCCTCGACCCACTCCGGCCGCTTCTCGGGCACGCGCTTCTGGTAGATCTGCTCGCCTTCGATCCCATCCGGAAAACGACGCATCTGCGTGGGTCGCTCGCGCAACGCCCGGACGATCCCTTCGCCGACGGAGAGGTAGTAGCCCACGAGGTCGCGCTTCGTGTGGCCCGCCGCCGGGAACAGCACCTTGTCGGGATTCGTCACCTTGACGATGCGATCGCCGACCGCTAGTTCGATGAAGGGCGAGGCCATTCGACAACCGTATCGCAGCAAGAACGTCTCCTACTATCAAAAGTAAAGTTATGCGAGACTGTGTGGTACGCTCGCCACCGCTCCGAGGATTCGAACAGAGGAGGTTCACCCATGCGCAAAGCGCTCGTTACAAGCCTTGCCCTGGCGGCCACAGCGGCTCTCGTCGCGGTGGTTTCCGCCAGCGGCCGCCCCAACGCACTGGCCGCCTCGACGGCGATCCCGGGCTGCGCGAAGGACACGCTCGGCCTGATCGAGGACGGCATGCTGACCGTCGGGGCCGACAACCCCGCCTATCCGCCGTGGTTCGGCGGCAACGAAAAGACGAAGCCGTGGAAGGTGACAGATCCGTACAGCGGCAAGGGATACGAATCCGCCGTCGCATACGCGATTGCAAAGCAGCTCGGCTTCACGGGGGCTCAGGTCAAGTGGACCGTCGTGCCGTTCAGCAATTCGTACCGCCCCGGCAAGAAGCCCTTCGATCTCTACCTGACGCAGGTGTCGTACAGCCCGGCCCGGGCGAAGGCCGCCGACCTGTCGAAGAGCTACTACTTCGTGAACCAGTCGCTCGTCGCCCTCAAGGGCACACCGATCGCGTCCGCGAAGTCGATCGCGGCGCTCAGGAACTACAGGCTCGGAGCCCAGATCGGGACGACGAGCGCGAGCTACATCGCGAACGTGATCAAGCCCGCCTCGAGCCGAACGTACGATACGAACGACCAGGCAGTGCAGGCGCTAAAGGCCAAGTTGATCGACGGAATCGTCGTGGACATGCCCACGGCGTTCTACGTCACGGGTGTTCAGATTCCGAACGCCAAGGTCGTCGGACGCCTGAAGACGGTCGGTGCTCCCGAGCGCTTCGGCGCAGTGCTCCAGAAGGGAAGCAAGCTGACCTCGTGTGTGAACCGGGCCATCTCGAGGCTCTGGTTGAACGGGACGATCAAGAAGCTTCAGAAGGCGTGGCTCCCGAACACGAACGCCGCACCCGTCCTGAAGTAATCCGCTGAACGAGGGCCGCAACTCGCGGATTCTCGGCGGCGCGACCGCCCACGTCTCGAGAGAGGCGAGGGCGGTCGCGATCGCCCTTCTCTCGACGGCCGTCTTCGTCACGACGATCGTCGTCATCGTCACGCGCTCGCCCGGCTGGGATTCGTTCAAGGCGTACTTTCTCGACTGGGGCATCTACCGGGAAAGCTTCCCGGAGATTCTTTCCGCCTTCTGGCTGAATGTGAAGCTCTTCTGCACGTCGGAGGCGCTGATACTGCCGGCAGCGCTCTTTCTCGCGGTGCTGCGCTCGCTGCCCGGACCGGCGTTCTTCCCGATCCGGGCGCTCGCGATCGCGTACACCGACCTCTTCCGCGGGATCCCCACGATCCTCGTGATCTCGATCCTCGGCTTCGGGATGCCGGCGCTCGGGTTGTCATGGCTCCCCACGTCGGAGTTCTTCTGGGCCGTCGTCGCACTCGTGCTCGTCTACACCGCGTACGTCTCCGAGGTGTACCGCGCCGGGATCGACTCCGTCCACGCGAGCCAGGATGCGGCCGCGCGCTCCCTCGGCCTCTCGCACGGGCAGTCGCTTCGATTCGTCGTTCTCCCCCAGGCCGTTCGACGCGTGATCCCGCCGCTCCTCAACGACTTCATCGGTTTGCAGAAGGACACGGCGCTCGTCGGGACGCTCGGCGTCGTCGAGGCCTTCAAGCAGGCGCAGATCGACCAGTCGGCAACGTTCAACGGCACGCCGTACCTCGTCGCGGCGACGCTGTTCGTTCTGATCACGATCCCGCTCGCGCGGTTCGTCGACTGGCTCGTGGCGCGCGACAAGAAGCGGCAGCAGGCAGGAAGGGCAGCATGAGCGCCGACCATCACGCCGGGCTCGCGCTCCGGGTCGAGGGTGTGCACAAGGCATTCGACAAGCTCGAGGTGCTGCGCGGCATCGACCTCGATGTCGACGAGCACGAGGTCGTCTGCCTGATCGGCGCCTCCGGCTCCGGCAAGTCGACGTTCCTGCGCTGCATCAACCTGCTCGAGCCGATCCAGACAGGACGCATCTTCGTCGGCGACGTGGAGATCACGGCGCGAAACGTCGACCTGAACGCGATCCGACGCCGGATCGGGATCGTCTTCCAGTCGTACAATCTGTTCCCGCACATGACGGTGCTCGAGAACGTCACGCTGGCGCCGCGAAAGGCCCTGAAGCAGTCGCGGGCCGACGCGACCGCGACTGCGGCCGAGCTGCTGCAGCGCTTCGGCCTCGCGGACAAGCGGGACGAGTACCCGGATCGCCTCTCCGGCGGGCAGCAACAGCGTGTCGCGATCGTGCGGGCGCTCGCGATGCAGCCGGAGCTCCTCCTTCTCGACGAGGTGACGAGCGCACTCGACCCCGAGCTCGTCGCCGAGGTGCTGGACGTGATCCGCGAGCTCGCCACCGGCGGGATGACGATGATCATCGCTACTCACGAGATGGGATTCGCCCGCGATATCGCCAACCGCGTCTGCTTTCTCGATGCAGGCTCGATCCTGGAAGAGGGATCGCCGCAGCAGATATTCAGCGCCCCACGGGAGCCGCGCACGCAGCAGTTCCTGCAGCGCATCGTCGACGCCGGCCGCCTCTGAGCCGACCTCTCGCCTATGATTCGAGAGTGTTGGACCAGTCGAAGAACATCGATTCGTCGCTCGAGCCGCTCGACGAGTATCTCGTCATCCAGCCCGTCAGCGACGAGACGGAGACGCGCGCCGGCCTGATTCTGCCCGCGTCCGCCCTTGCGACCGTCGCCGTGCGGACCGGAATCGTGACCGCCGTCGGTTCCGAGCCGAACGGGATCGAGCGTGGCGACAAGGTGCTCTACCCCCACGAGGCGGGCTTCGACGTGCGCCTCGGTGGGATCGAGGTCAAGGTCCTGAAGCGCTCGGAGTTGATCGGCCGCATCCACGACTGACGACGGGCGACAATCCTGCGCCCCCGTTCAGCTCCGTTCGCATCCGTCCGATATCCTCTTCGCACGAGGAGAAGTGGCCGAGTGGCTGAAGGCGGCGCCCTGCTAAGGCGTTATGGGGGTGAACTCCTCCATCGAGGGTTCGAATCCCTCCTTCTCCGCTTCATCCGCGCCGACGCGGCAGCCGTTCAGGCGCGAACGCTGATCACATGCTGGACACCCGGATCTCGGGCGACCGCGGTCGTGAACGCCTCGTACGCATCCGCCAGCTGATTCGCGAGCTCCTGTAGGCGGACCGCGCGACCGCTCCAGGTGCCCGCTCCCGGTTCGCGCACCTCTTCCGAGTCGGGGTCGTCCCAGTCGAAGAACCGCCACTCCTCCCCGCGTACGAGTGGGTCGGCCGAGGTGTGCTCATCGTAGAACGCGGCGAACACTTCGATCGCGTTCGAAAGAGCCAGAAGGGTGCGCCGAAGTTCCGGACCGAGAGGCGCTTCGATCAGCCGAGCGACGCGTGGAGCAAGCTCGATCGCCGGACGAGCCTGGCCATCGAGCCACGGAGAGGCGAACCCGTTCGAGCGAAGCCAATCGAGCTTTCGATCGCCGAGAGCGCCGCAAATCGCGCGTACGTCGTCGAGGTCGCCATCGCCGATCTGGGAATCGTGGCCGGCGGATGAACTCTGCTTGCGCGACGACGACTTGCGCCCGAGCAAACGTCGGCTTTCCCGCGGCGCGGGAGCCGGCGGGGGGGCCACCGACCGATCAGCCGCGGGAGCCGGCGCACGATCAGCCGTCGTAGCCGGCTCGAGATCGGTCGCAGCAACCGACTCGGGATCGGGAGCGGCGGGCCACGCCCGAGCGCCCGCGAGAGGCGTCGCGACCACCCTCCGGTCGCGGTGGGAGAAGCGACGTCGCAGCTGGACCAGTAGCGTGGCTACGGCCGGAATCGCTACGAGAGCGGCAACGAGCGCGGCCGGGGGTGCACTGCCGCCCGTGGCTGCCACCATGAGCACGCCGAGCAAGGCTGCGGCACAGGCCGCCCAGATGATCCCCAGCAGTCGTGCCATCACGTTCCAACGATACTTCGTCACGCGTGTCTCCAACGGATCGGGCTCTGATCCACGAGAATTATTCGGTCGACGGTCGAATAGTCTTGCGCGATGAACTGGGCGCTCCCGACGATCGCGATCTCGCTCCTCGGCTACGCCGCAGTGTCGGGGCGTCTCGCCGGATCTCCGATCACAGCCGCGATGGTGTTCACTGCGGTCGGGCTGCTGGTGGGCGACGAAACGCTCGGGCTCGTCGATCCGGCCGTCTCGGGCGAGGCGGTCAAGCTCCTCGCCGAGGCGACCCTCGCCCTCGTGCTCTTCGGTGACGCATCGCGCATCGACCTCGGCGCGCTGCGCGAAGAGGTGTCCGTTCCTGCCCGGCTCCTCGGGCTCGGGCTGCCGCTGACACTGCTCGCCGGATTCGTCGTGGCGCTCGCGGTGCTCGGGACGCTTCCCTGGCCCGAGGCGCTGCTGCTCGCGGTCGTGCTGGCTCCGACCGACGCCGCCCTCGGGCAGGCAGTGGTCACGCTTCCTCGACTGCCGTCACGCGTCCGGCAGGGATTGAACGTCGAGAGCGGCCTCAACGACGGAGTTTGCGTTCCTTTCTTCTTCGTCGTGCTCGCGATCGCGCAGGCGCAGGCCGGGGACGTCACCGACATCGCCGCTTTCCGGCTCGTCGCCGAGGAGATCGGCTGGGGCGTCGTCGGGGGCGCCGCCGCGGGCGCGATCGCCGCGGCGATCGTCGTGGTCGCCGGGCGCCGGCGACTCGTCGAGGCGATGTGGCTCCAGGTCGTCCCGCTCGCCGCGGCGGTCCTCGCCTACAGCCTGGCGGATGCGATGGGCGGGTCGGGCTTCATCGGTGCCTTCGTCGGTGGCATGGTCTTCGGCGGGCTCCGAAGGCGGCACGGTGGCGAGGTGGGCTATCTCATCGAGGAGCTCGGCGGCGTGCTCAGCGCAGTTTCGTTCATCGTCTTCAGCGCCGTCCTACTCGGGCCGAACCTCGGAGACGCAACGTGGGCGATCGTTCTCTACGCCGTCCTCAGCCTCACGATCGTGCGAATGCTTCCGGTCGCAGCCGCGATGGTCGGGACCGGAGCCCGGCGACCGACGGTCGCGTTCCTGGGCTGGTTCGGGCCGCGCGGACTCGCGTCGATCGTCTTCGCGGTCATCCTCGTCGAGGAAGGCGGACTGCCGCACGAATCTCTTCTCGTGACGACGATCGTAGTCACGATCGGCCTCTCGATCCTCGCCCACGGCCTCACTGCGTCACCCCTCGCCAATCGCTACGCGGCCTGGTTCGAGTCACATCCGAAAGACGCCCGACCGTCGATGGAGAGCCGCGATACGACCCACGTTCGCTGGCGCACGCCCGTCCTCGAGCAGTCCGGCGCGGATCTGAAAGACACTTAACACGGACGCAACGAGGCTCACAGGAGGTTCTCAGCCCGCTCCGCTTCTATGGAGTCGTGTCCTCCTCCTCTCGCATCGCACCCGCCCGCCGACGCGCACGCTTCCTCAAGGTCGCGGCGGCGGGCGCTGCGGTTGCGGGATTCGGCGCTCTCTCGGTCGTCGTGCGCAGCGCCCATCCAGGAACCACCGGGACGCAGGCAACGGTTCATCACAGGCGGCACACTGAGCATCTCCGACCGCATCGCACGTGAGGCCGAGAGCACAGGCTCGTTCTTCCGGTCAGGCTCGGTGGAGCCGTCGCAACCGTCGAGCCACCCGCAGGCATCGACCCGGACATCGTGAGCACGACGACCTTTCACGCGATGGGCTCCGAGATTGTCGTGGGTGGGGCGACCGACGACGAGGCCACAGCGATCGAGCGCCTCTTCGTGACCCTCGAAATGGCATTGAGCAGGTTCCGTCCAGACTCGGAGCTGCAGCGATTGAACGCATCACCGTCCGCGACCGTCATCACCTCGCCACTCCTCGCCTCGGCGCTCGAGAACGCTCTGACGGCGGCCGAGGCGACCGACGGTCGCGTCGACCCGACCATCGCCGAAGCGCTCGTCTCCGCCGGATACGATCGCTCGTTCGGCGAGGTCGGGGTCTCCACGGTCCGGCCCTCCGTGCCCGCGGGCCGCTGGCGCGAGATCCGGCTGACGGGCTCCCTCGTCCGTCGGCCGGCCGGCCTGAAACTCGATCTCAACGGCGTCGTCAAGGGGCAGGCCGTCGACGACGCACTCGCCCTCATCGAAGGAGACGGCTTCGTCTCGGCCGGGGGCGATCTCGCAACCCACGGCGCGATCGTCGTCGCGCTCCCCGGGGGAGACACCGTCACGCTGCGCTCCGGCGCTCTCGCGACGAGCGGCGTCTCGACGCGAGCATGGGAGCGCGAGGACGGCGTACGACAGCACCATCTGATCGACCCCCTGACCGGCGCGCCGGCGGAGGTTCGCTGGGAATCGGTCACGGTCTGCGCCGCGACCTGCCTCGCCGCCGACGTGGCAGCGAAGGCAGCGTTTCTCCTCGGCGACGACGGCCCCGCGTGGCTCGAGCGGCAAGGTCTGCAGGGCCGCTTCCTCTCGAGCGACGGCGTCGTGATGGCAGGTGGTTGGCCAGAGCCGTCCTCGGAAGTCGTGTCGTGCTTCTAGCGTCGAGCGCAAGCTGGTATGCAGCACGCGCTGGCGGCGTCACCTCGTATCTCCTCGTCTCGGCCTGCGTCCTCGCCGGGATCCTGCTCGCCGGGAAGACTCGCGTCCCGGGTCTCCCCCGCTTCGCCGTCGAGGACGTCCATCGCTTTCTGGGCCTGCTCGCGGGACTGTTCATCGCAGTACACGTCGGCGGCGTGGCTCTCGACTCCGTCGTACCCTTCTCGCTCACGCAACTCGTCGTGCCGTTCACCGCGGGATACCGTCCGCTCGCGACCGGACTCGGCATCGTCGCGCTCGAGCTGCTCGTCGCTGTGTCGATCACGAACCGGCTGCGATCTCGACTTCCGTATCGGCTCTGGCGACGCGCGCACTACGCGACGCTCGCCGTGTGGCTGCTCGCGACCTTCCACGGCATCCTCAGCGGCAGCGACCGAGATCAGATGTGGCTCCAGTGGCTGTATGCGGCTGCGGCGGCCTCGGTCGTCGGAGCGGCGGCGCTCCGCTTCGGGCGTTCCGAGGGGCTTGCGCGCTACGGCACGGGATTGGCCGTCGCAGGGGCCTGCTTCGTCGCGATCCTGGGGCTCGCACTCGTGCCTCAATCGTCGTCGCAACCCGCCACCACGGCGGCCATCGCCGTGGACGTACCGGCGATCGACGCCCAGCTGCAAGGGAAGATCGAGAACGACGGCTCCGAAGTCCTGACGATCAGCGGCTCCGCAGGGACTGCCTCGTTCAGGATCGACCTGCTCGAGGACGGCGGGCGTGCAACCGACAGCGCGCTGCAGATGCGCTTCGAGAACGGCGCGCTCTGTGAGGGAACGCTGACCGCGCTCGACACGACCGGCTTCACCGGGACGTGCGCCGCATCCGGCGGCGCGGCGCGCACCGTCAGCGCGAACTGGACCGTGGTGGACTCGACGGTGACCGGCACCCTCTCGACGTCAGCGGAGACCACAGCCGCCTGAGCGAACGCGGTAGGCTGTGCTCCGCTCGGAGAGGTGGCAGAGCGGTCGAATGCGGCGGTCTCGAAAACCGTTATGTGTCTTACGGGCGCATCGAGGGTTCAAATCCCTCCCTCTCCGCTCCAGACGAACCCGCCCTGTCGGCGGGTTTCGTCATTCTGTGACGGATCTGCGATGCTGAAAGCTGGCGGCGGCGAGAAGGCCGTTGTCGACGTATCAGAGCCGAGCGAAGGGAGTATTTCGATGCCTGCAATGGCAGCGCCGCTCGCGGCGCACAACCTCGATGCCTGGGAGACCTGGGTCAACGAGCTGACCGTGTCCCGCGCGGCGGAGTTCGATGACATGAACGCCCGGCACGGACTGACCGAGCACCGTGCCTACCTGCAGCCGACACCGGATGGCAACTACCTCGTGCTGGTCATCTACGAGGGCGCGGGAGCCGAAGGGTTCCTGGGCAGCGTGCTGGCGTCGGATCACGAGTTCGACAAGTGGTTCGCCGAGTCGGTCGCGTCGATTCACGAGCTCGACCCCACCGGACCCATGCCTCCACTCGCCGCGCGCCGGATCTAGCGCGACGCTGCGAGGCGGCGCATTCCGTCAGCGACGCTGGCAACCGGCCGCGACGCTCCGCGCCGAACGCGGGAACCGGCTCAGCCAGGGGAGTTGAGCCGGTTTCTGTCGGCACACCAGCGCGACCACAACGAGCTCGCACTACGCGAGCGTGGCAACCCGAGACTTGTCGTCTCGCGGTGGGTGCCCGAACTTCTCGGAGTAGTCGCGGCTGAACTGGGCTGGGCTCCGATACCCGACAGCGAATGCCGCCTCCGAGACCGACCGTTGCTCGTCCACGAGAAGTCGACGTGCCTCGAGCATTCGGAGGTCCTTCTGATACTGGAGCGGCGAGGTTGCCGTCACGGCCCTGAAGTGCTCGTGGAAGGATGAGGGGCTCATGTTGGCGAGCGAGGCGAGCTCGGAGATCGAGAGCGGCTCGGTGAAGCCGTCGCGGATCCGACCGATGGCACGCGAAATCCGGCTGGAGCTACTGTCCCGAGCGAGGAGCTGCCGGAGCATGCCCCCATGGTCGGCGGTCAGCAGTCTGTAGTGGATCTCGCGCGTCACGAGCGGTGCCAGCACCTGCTTCGCTCGCGCGTCGTCCCTCAGCGCGAAGAGTCGGTGCATCGCATCGACGATCTCCGGCCCGGCACGGTCGACCGCGATCGAGGAGGCTACGCCCTCGAGCCGGACGGCGTCGTGCACCTCGTCGATCAGGCTGCGTAGCGTTCCGACGTCCAGCGGCAGGATCATCGCCAGGTACGGCTCGGTGGGAGTAGCCACCGTGATTCGCGACTGGATCGGCAGCGTGTGGCTGACGATCACCGACGAGCCCTGTCGGCACTTGATCACCCGCGATCCGATACTGATCTGCTTGGCGCCCTGGAGGATCAGGCACACGACGGGTCGATACAGCGAGCCGGTGAGCGACGTCTCCGTACGGCTCTGCATGACGACGAGGCCCTCGACGCCGGTCGAGAAGTGTGTACCCACGACACAGAGTTGATCGGTGTATCGACGTACCTGGCCCGCGAGCTGGGACATGAGGTCACTGGTCTCGTTGGACATGCCACAGAGCCTATCGCCCCGATCGCCCGGCATCTGCGATACGCCGGAGGTTCGGAGGATCCTTCATGCTCTTCGGACGATCCGGCATGTGCCGAGGCGGACGGGTCGGCATCGTGGCGGGACACCAGGGACACGGCGGCACTGACCGGAGGAGAGACCGATGACGACGACAGTTCGCGCGCACGCAGTTCACGAGGCCGGAGGTCGGCTCCAGCCGTACGAGTACGAGCTCGGTCCGCTCGATGCCACCGAGGTCGATATCGACGTGCTCAGCTGCGGCATCTGCCACAGCGACGTCAGCATGATCGACCACCCCTGGCGCGCTTCACCGTTCCCGATGGTTCCCGGCCACGAGATTATCGGCACGATCCGGAGCGTCGGCGAGCGCGTCACGCATCTTTCGCCCGGGGACGTCGTCGGCCTTGGATGGTACTCCGACTACTGCATGGCGTGCGCCCAGTGCATGGCCGGCGATCACAACATGTGCGCGACCGCCCCGATCACCTTCATCGATCGCCCGGGCGGCTATGCCGACATCGTCCGCGCCGGCGCCGCCGCGACCTTCAAGCTGCCCGACCACGTCGACACGGCGACCGCCGGTCCGCTCATGTGCGGCGGGATCACCGTGTTCTCGCCGCTCTCGGAATACGGTATCTCCCCGACCGACAGCGTCGGCGTCGTCGGTATTGGAGGGCTCGGGCACCTCGCAGTGCAGTTCGCTCGGGCCTGGGGCTGCACCGTGACGGCGTTCACGTCAACCGCGGAGAAGCACGCGGAGGTGATGGAACTCGGCGCGCACGACGTGCTCGACTCGCGCGATCCCGAGGCCATTGCAAGCGCCGCCGACCGGTTTGACCTGCTCCTCACCACGGTGGACGTTCCTCTCGACTGGACCGCATACCTCGGGACCCTCAAGCGCCGAGGGCGACTCCATGTCCTCGGCGCCGTCCGCGAGCCGCTGTCGTTCCCGGTTCAGTCGCTTCTGATGACCCACCGCTCCGTCTCCAGCTCACCGGCCGGGCGTCCGTCCGACATCGCGAAGATGCTCGAGTTCGCCGGTCGTCACGACATCCGACCCGTGATCGAGCGGTTCTCTTTCGACAACGTCAACGACGCCGTCGACCGGGTGCGCAGCGGCACGCCGCGCTACCGCGTTGTCCTCGAGCACTATCGACCGATGCCGTCAGGGGCGGCGCATCCCCTCGGCGATGCTGACAGCCGGCCGCCAGCCGGTCGCGTCGCGGAACGGCCGCGGGTCGAACCAGTGCGCGAGGGCTAGCTGATCGACGAGGAAGCGCGTCGCCGGTGGCTCGTCGTCGGGTCGGGAACGAGCCCAGACGCGCTCGGCGAGCCCGGAAAGGACTCGCGCGACGGAGAGCGGCACGTCTCGCTTCGGCCCCGGTACGCCCGCCGCCTCGCAGATCCACTCGAGCAGGACGCGCACCGGCAGCGGCTCGCCGTTCGAGACGACGAACGCGCGTCCCGCGAGTCCGTGACCGGAATCCAGGTGCTCCGTCGCCGCGACGAGAGCGTCCGCGGCGTTGTCGACATACGTCGTGTCGATCAGGGCCGTGCCTCCTGCGACAACGAACAGCCGGCCGGCACGGGCACGCTCCACGATTCTCCCGATCAGCTGGGTGTCACCTGGCCCCCAGATCGCGTGCGGCCGGATCGCGGTGACCGCGAGATCCTGTCCGTTTGCCGCAAGCGCCAGGATCTCGGCCTCGGCCTTCGACTCCGAGTACCAGGAGCGATCGTGCCGACGCACGATCGGCGCCCTCGCCCCCTCTCCCATCGTCGCCGCCGACTCGTAGCCGACCGACGGCGACGAGACGACGACCAGCCGCGCCACCCGCGCCTCCCGGCACGCAGCAACCACGGCTTCCGTCCCTCCCACGTTCACGCGCCGGAACTCCTCGCGCGATCCCAGCACACCGACCCGTGCAGCTCCGTGAACGATCGCGTCGCAGCCGGTGGCCGCGGCCGCCACCCCGGCGATGTCGGTGACGTCGGCGAGCGATCTGCTCGCAGTCCAGATCGGTACCGAGCCGTCGCTGCAGTGCCACCACCTCGTGACCGCGCGCAACGAGAGCCGCGATCGTTCGCCGCCCCAGGAGGCCCGAGCCACCGGTCACGAGGACGCGCATCAGATGCGCCTCGGGGTTCGTCCGCCGGAGAGCACCCTCTCGGCGAAGCGCCCGAGTCGCGCGCGATCGATCTTCGAGTTGTGCCTCCGGTCGACGGGCAGCTTCGGCACGGTGAGCACGGCGGCGATCTGCTGCGGGGCGAGGCCCTCGCGCACCGTGCGATCGAGAGCGTCGGCTGCAAGCGCAGGCTTGCCACTCCGCTCGACGACCACCACGACCTGCTGGCAGCCCTCGGGACCGACCCCGGTGACGGCACAGCGCGATCCGACAAGAGGCTCGAGCGCGACCTCCAACGGGACCGAGGTGACGGGGCCGTCCACGGTCGAAACGACGTGAACGAGTCGACCCTCGACCCACAGCCTGCCGCCGGAGTCGACGTGCCCGACGTCCCCGGTTCGATGCCAGCGCGCTCCGGCGGCGTCGACGCTGCGCGCATGCCGTGTCGTCGCCCAGAGGCCGTCGTACCCCTCCGAAAGCCACGGCGCGCTCACCACGATCTCGCCCGTCTCGTCGTCTCCACCGGACAGCGCCTCGATCCGGACACCGACGCCTTCGAACGGTCGACCGACGCAGACGCCCTTGCCGGCGCCGACCTCGTCCAGCGCGGCCAGGTCGACGTCGGCCACCGACAGGCACTCGGTCATCCCGTATGGCGTGTGAAGCTCCGCGTTCGGTGCGAGCTCGGCGAACGCGTGCAGGATCCGCACCGGCACCGGTGCTCCGGCGGAGAGAACGAGACGCAGGCTTCCGAGCGCCTTGCGGTCGTCGCTCGAGAGATCTGCGCGTGTCGCAAGCACGCCGTCGAGCGCAGCGGGCGCCGCGAAGAGGATCGTCGCGTCGATCGCCGCACACGCAGCCGCAAGGGCGTCGGCGCGAAGCGTTGCCGGCTCGGTGATGTCGCAGTCGGGGACCGCCACCGGGATCCCGAGCGCAGGGCCGTAGAGCGCGAACGGCGCGAACGCGGCGACGAGTCGGTCGTCGGCCTCGATCGCGTAGTGGGCACGCACGGCCTCGTACTGGGCAGTCATCTGGCGGGCGCTGTAGACGACACCTTTCGCAGGTCCGGTCGCTCCCGACGTGAAGACGACCGCGGCCGTCGCGTCGGGGTCGACGTCCGAAGTCACCGTCGAGAGCTTCGTCGCGTCGCCGACGAGCGAGGCGATGTCGAGCCGCCGTGCGGTGGGCACCCAACGCAGTGCCCGGGCGGCGCCAAGAGTCTTGCGCGTGCCGAGGAGCCACCGCGGCTCCGCGCTCCGCAACGCCCGCGCGAGCCCCCGCAATCCGAGACCGCGATCGACGACAACGGTGACCGCGCCCACTGCCCAGCAGGCATACGCAGCGGCGATGAAGTCGCGGGGATCGGGCGCGAGCACCGCCAGCCTGTCGCCGGGCGCGACCCCCTCCCTTCGCATGCCGGCCGCGAGATCGGCGACGCGTTGCGCGAGCGCAGCGAAGGAAATCGGTGCAGCGCCTCCTACCGCGATCGCGGTCGTGTCGTCGTCCTCCCTGGCAGCGAGCGCGGCCCAGAGCGGACCCGGCGACGCAGCGGAGCGTGCTCGAGCGACGCGGCCTCGGCCGGAGCGTCCAACTGCTCGAGCCATGCATCGGCGAGCCCGGCGACGTCCTCCTCCTCGACGACGAGGTGGCCGGCGAGGGGAAAGCGATGGAGCTGCGCCTGCGGGAAGCGCCGCCGCAGGTCGGCAGCGAACTCGAGGTGGAACACGGGGTCGCGCTCGCCCCACGCGAGCAGGACGGGAACGTCGAGCTCGGACAGGCGTGAGGTCACCTCGGCGAGAGCGTCATACGACGGATGCGAGGGCGTCGTCGGGATATCGGCGACGAAGTCGGCGATCGCGGCGCGACTCTCGGGCGACCGGTACGGAGCGAGATAGGCCGCGCGAATCGCACTCGGAATCCGGCCGTGGCCGGCGACGAGCGCCCCGCGAACGAACACCGACGTCCGGCGACAACCGAGATCACGGAGCGCGCGTGAGCCGGCGAGCCTGATCAGCGGCGGCACACCCGTCGACGGCATTGCGACGCCGGTGTTGCAGAGGAGGACTCCGCGCACGCGATCGCGGTGCTCGACGGCCCACCCGAGCGCGATCGGGCCACCCCAGTCGTGTGCCGCGAGGACTACAGGCCCGTCGACTCCGAACGCGGCGAGGATCCGCCCGAGATCGTCGACCCGCTGCGCGTACCGTCGAGGTCCTCGTCCGTCCGGAGAGCCCCATCGAGACGTGGTCGATCGCGATCACGTCGTACCGGTCGCCCAGTCGGCGGAGAAACGACCGCCACATGAACGACCACGTCGGGTTGCCGTGGACGCAGACGACGGTCGGCCGCCCTTCGGCACCTCCCGGTCGGCCCGGTCACGAGGGCGTGGACTTTCACCTCATTCCCCTCCGCGAGCGTCACGGACCGCGCGCCGTGACCATGCCGGCTCCATGCCCAGGCTCTCGAAGTCGCCCGCTTCAAGTGCGGCGGGCGCCCGTCTCACCAGATGATCTCCGCGACGCTCGCGTTGAGGCCCGAGCCCATGCCCATGCAGAGAACACGCTCGCCGGCCGCGATCTCGGACTGGACACCTGCGAGCGTGAACGGGATCGAGGCGGGGCCGATGTTGCCGTACGGCGGGAACGTCAGCGGCGCACGCGACTCGTCGAGCCCGAGCGTCGCGCACATCAGGCTCGTGTGCACCTTGCTCACCTGGTGGATGATGTACCACGAGATTCCGTCGTCCCAGCCGAAGTCCCCCGCCGCCTCGGCCCATGCCTCGGCCGCGAGGGCGAGCCCTCCCTCGAGGAGCGCCTTGGTGTCGGTGCGCATCCGGTCGAGATCTCCGACGCAGATGTCGTGGTGCTGGGTCGCCGCCCGCGAGATGCCGCCGACGAGGCGGTGCGCCTCGGGGCTGGCGTCGAGGCTGCCGAGCACCATCGCGGCCGAGCCCGATCCGAGCGTCAGGCTGGCGAACTCGTCGTAGACGTCGGTGGTCTCGCTCGCCTCGGCCTTCAGGCGCTCGATCGTCGCAAGGTGCGTGTGCCGCGCTCCCTCTCCGTCGACGATCAACGCGTAGTCGATCTGACCCGCATCGATCGATGTCGCGGCGAGATGGATTGCGTTGACGAAGCCGAGGCACGCGTTCCCGAGGTCGAAGTTGAGACACCCGGGCGCGAGGCCGAGGTGGTGATGGACGGCGCACGCGACGGACGGCTCGAGGTGGTGCCGGCAGACGGACGTCGAGATGAGCATCCCGATGTCGGCGCGGTCGATCCCTGCCGCGACGATCGCCTGTTCGCCCGCGAGCGCCGCGGCGGTGTCGAAGCGCATCTCCTCCGGCCACCAGCGCCGCTCGGTGATCCCTGCGACCTCCTCGAGGAGCCCGGGCCGGATGTTGCACCTCTCGTACACGTCCACGAGCTGCTCGTCGATCCAGGCGGAGGTCACGACCTCCGGTGCCTCGACGGCTCGACGGATAGAACTCCGACGTTCCGGTGGCGCTGTGTGTGGTTCGTGCTCACGTCCGTCACTCCATCCACTCGGGTCGAATACTGGTCGAAAATGCCACGCCTGAACGTGAAAGAGGCCCACCAAATGGGGCCCCTTTCAAGCGGAGAGAGCGGGATTTGAACCCGCGAAGCGCCTTTCAGCGCTTACGCGATTTCCAGTCGCGCTCCTTCGGCCGCTCGGACACCTCTCCGTAGCCCCGGAAGATTACCCGCAACCGGTGCGCAGGACGTCCGCCAGTAGGGGAAGTGTTCACGCTCGGGCAGACGTGCGCCGATTCTTAGGAGGAGCCGGCGACCGTGGAGACGTACGCAGCGACGTCCTGGATCTGCTGCTCTGTCAGTTTGCCCTCGAAGGAGGGCATCACGCCCTGTCCGTTCGTCACTCGCGTGACGACGAGTTCCGCCGGCGGCTTCGCATCGTCGAGGTTCGGGCCGACCGCGCCGCTCGTGCCCGCGTCCGCGAGCGTGTGGCAGTTACCGCAGCCCGCCTCTGCCGAGAGGAAGACCTCCTTCCCTGCGACGACGGCCTCGTCGCCGCCGGCCTGCGGGTCACCCGGGTTCGTCTCCGTCTTCGTCGTCGTCTCTCCGGTCGTCTCCCCGACCGCTTCCGTCTCGACCTCCTGCGTCGTCGTCACCCAGTAGACGGCGCCCATCTGGAGGACGAAGAAGACGGACGAGACGAGCAGGAACCCGGTCAGCGTGATCGGGAAGTCGGGGTTGCGCTTGGGGATCCACATCGCCGTGATCAGCGCCCAGAGAATGAAGGCGCCAGCAACGATCAGAAGGGTCACCTTGCCGGTGGTGGTGATGGAGAGAAGCACGGCAGGGACGCTACCACGGCGCCGCAGGTGAGTTCCCCGAGAACGCGCCGCCCCGACGATGTAAGCTCGCCCGCGTGACACCGGAAGAGCGCCTCGCGCGGTACGCCCGCCTCGTGGTCGAGGTCGGGATCAACCTGCAGCCCGGTCAGCTTCTGCGAATCGGCGGCCACCCCGATCACCTTCCGCTGGTCCGCGCACTCGCCGACGTCGCGTACGCATCCGGCGCCCGCTACGTCGAGGCGTCGTACGCGGATCCTCACGTTCGTCGTTCCCAGATCCGCCATGCCCCGGAGGAGACGCTCGACTGGTCGCCTCCGTGGGCACTCGCGCTCGTCGACGAGCTCGCCGACACAAACGGGGCCCTGATCTCGATCACTGGCGACCCGGAGCCCGAGCTCTTCAGCGATCTCGACCCGGCTCGTATCGCCAAGGCGCGCCCGCGGCTCCTCGCGGAGCGCGCCCTCCAGGCAACGGGCGACGGTCGGATCGCGTGGACGATCGTCGCTTACCCGAACCCGGGCTGGGCGCAGATGGTCTTCGGCGAGCCCGACGTCGAGCGCCTATGGGAGGCGGTCGCCGTCGCGACGCGCCTCGACGAAGACGACCCCGTCGCAGCGTGGAGAGCGCATATCGCCCGGCTCCAGGAGCGCGCCGAGCTCCTCGACGAGCGCCGCTTCGACGCCATTCGGTTCACCGGTCCCGGCACGGATCTCACGGTTGGGCTGATGCCCGAGTCTCGCTGGCAGACGGGCGCCGAGACGACGGCCACCGGCATCGTCGAGGTCGTCAACATGCCGACCGAAGAGGTGTTCACGACGCCCCACCGGATGCGCACCGATGGCGTCGTCCGCTCCACGATGCCGCTGGCGGTCAACGGCCAGGTCGTCCGCGACCTGACTCTGCGATTCGAGGGTGGGCGCGTCGTCGACGTGAGCGCGACGAGCGGAGCGGACGTCGTCCGCGAGGAGATGAAGACCGACGACGGCGCATCGCTCCTCGGCGAGGTGTCAATCGTCGACGGCGAGTCGCGCGTCGGCAAGACGGGGCTGATCTTCTTCGACACGCTGTTCGACGAGAACGCGTCCTGCCACATCGCGTACGGGCTCGGCATCACGACCGCCGTGGAAGGCCACGCAACCCTCTCCCGCGACGAGATACTCGAGCTCGGCTGCAACGACTCCTCCGTGCACACGGACTTCATGATCGGCGGGCCGGAGGTGGCCGTCGACGGCGTCTCGGCGGATGGAACGACCGTTCCGATCCTCCGCGGCAACGAGTGGGTGCTCGCGTAGCGGAGAAGGTAGGGGCGAGACTTCGGTCTCTCCCCTGGGGTTCCCGCGCGCGCGACACGCGCAACCCGGGGGATAGGCTGAAGCCTCTCCCCCTCCCCACGGCGTGCGCTAGCCTTACATCCCTCCCGGGCGCATAGCTCAGCGGGAGAGCGCTCGCTTCACACGCGAGAGGTCCCTGGTTCGATCCCAGGTGCGCCCATCACGCCAACGCGCCGGCTCCGAAGCCGGAAACCCGCTCAAATGGGGGGGATACATCTCCCTCTCCTGCTCGACGCCCTCGCCGCTCATCGACACGTCAGCGCCGTTTGTGCCCGTTTGTGTGGGTGGATGCTCCGTTACCTCACGCCTAGGTAGTTCCGATCCGCGTCAGAGCCCGGCCCGTCCGCCACCCCCTTGACTACCGGGGGGCGGACGGGCGGCGTGCGAACGAGGCTAGCTCAGGGCGCAACCAGGGATGCGCACTGCCCGGTCGCGTTGCCTCCGACGACGTTGACCTCGTCGGGGGGCCCAAAGAAACCTCCGGACACGCCGGGCGCGAGTCCCGTGCAGCTGAGGTTCCTTTCGATGTCGTTGCGAACGACGAAGACAAGAGGGATCAGGCCCTGGGCCAGGTCCTCCGGGTCGTTCACAGTGATGGCGGTCAGCGTCACGCTGCCCTCGATCTCGTTGAAGAGAACGCCGAGCCAGTCGGCCGTCACCCCGCTCACAGTGAGGTCGCGGCCGATCTTGTTGTTCTTGATCGACCAGGGAATATCGCCGCCTCCTCCGGTCAGCGTGACGCTCCCATCGACGGTGACTCCGTTCAGCAGAGCGGTGTCCACGTCCGTGCCAGTCACGTTCCCGTCGACGGTGATGCTGGAGTTTGCGGTTGCGTCGAAGGCGCACGGATGTCCCGTCTTGTCGGGGTAGTCGGGCTGGCAGCCCAGGCCGAGGAGCGAACCTGCGGCCGCAGTGACGTTGTGTCCGACGGTGATCGTCGACGGCGCACTTTGCGCGTCCAGCACGGCGCCGGCCGCGACATCGACGTCGCCGAGCACGTGGATAACGGCCCCCGGCGCTGTCTGGCACACGCCCGTGACCGTGAGGCTGGCGTAGGTATTCGAGGGGATGCTGACGAAGGTCCACATCGAGGGATCAGGTCCGGATCTCGCACCACCGGTGCACGTATACGCCATCGGCCGCGGGTGACCCTGGTCACCTCCATGACCCTGGCCGCCCCCATAACCCTGGTCGCCCCCATGACCCCGGTCGCCCCCATGACCCGGGTCGCCCCCATGCCCCCGGTCGCCCTGGGCATCCGTGCGACCTTGTTCGTTCTCCCAACGGTCGTCTGACTGAGCGGCGTTGTGCTGATCGTGATTCCGGCTACCGCCGAACGCCGAACCCGCAAACGCCATCGCAACCAGGGCCACGACTGTGGCCCCAAGGAATAGGGCTAGCTTCCTACCCATGCAACCAACCTCCTTCTGCGGGGACGAACAGCCCTCCGCGTATCACCCGCAAAGACGGAAGCCCCGCCTCGCTTCGGGGTACAGCGTCCAGCGAGCACAGAGGGCTTGACGTCACAAAGGGCCACAGATCCGGCAGCCTCAGGAGGGCGTATGGGCAGGACTCGGCCCGCTGGTTACCCTCACTGTCCTCCCCGGCACCTGAAGGACTCCTGAACGCCCGCCCTCTGGACGCAGCCGCACGGCACCTGACCTCAGAAGACCCCGAGGCGTCGATTCTGACGTTTCGGCGGGGCGAGCTCTTGCGTGGGAGAGGGTTCCTCGTCCGCGCCAGCGCCCCTTCGACGCGCTGGTGGCGAAAGCGGGTTCGCTGATGACCCGCGAGAAGGCTCTTCAGATCACCGAGATGTGTCGTAGCTCTGCTAGTCAGCTTTCGTGCCGGCGAACTCCCGCCGCCAGCACTCCGCGCGGAACACACCAGTAGCTCGCCCGTCCCGTCTGATTCTGCCCGCCAGTTGTCGTTCGGGTTCTGTCGGGGCGACGGACGCGACTGCGATTCGCGCAGAGAATCAGGTCATTTTCCGCGTGTCATCAAGCCGAAGCGGCTCATGCGACGGGCTATGCGCTCGAGCCCGCCAGGACTGCGGCGAACACCTGCCAGGCGAGTAGGGCTTTTGCCGTCAGGCTGAGGAGGATGTAGGTCTTCTCGCCCACGAGGTAGTCCTTCCAGGGGCCGATCTGCTTGTACTGCAGCCACATGTTGACTGCGAACACGTTGAAGAAGAGGAAGAGGCTGACGATGATCGCGTACACGAATGTGGGAGGACCAGGGCCGTCGAGCCCGGGTCTCCAGACGTAGATCACGATGATGATCCAGGGGATGATGCCGGCGAAGGTCCCGAACCAGAATGAGAGCCAGCCCGGGTTGCCCGGCGTCTCATACTTCTCCATGAGGAGCCCGAACAGGATCATGCTGGCGTTGACACCGAAGATCGCTAGCAGCGCCGCGATGTCACTGACTCCGGTGATCATCGCGATCAGCACGATCATGATCGACGAGCTGAAGAAGTACTCGATCCAGCGCCCGTAATTGCGGCTCTGCTGCAGATTGCGCGTGTACCACCCGAAGACGCCCGGTAGGGCGATGATCAATAGCGCCCCTGCCGAAATCGCGAGGAATGCGAACACGCCCCAGCCGAGCGGGACGTCGAACAGCTTGTCGAGCTCGGCCGGCGTACCAGGAGGGCCGGTCATGAACGTCGACGTCACAGGAAGGCTGAAGCCATTCGTGAGAAACGCAATCGCGACGGCCTGCCCGGCGAGGATCAGGCCGACGATGATGTTCCATCGGCGCAGCCGCTCATAGCGCAGGTCGTCCGGCCGGTTCCGATTCATCTCGTGCCCTTCTGTTGCCGTATTCGTCGACCAGAGCCGTCGACGCAGGTTAGTCCACCAGCGGACGCGAGCAATCCGCTTCGGATTGCAGGTGGGTTCGTACCACCAGTGGCGATCTAGCTGACGCAGTGGTGCAACCGTCTAGGCCGTGCCAGATCGACTCGCTCCGGGAACGCAGACGGGCCACGGTGATCCGCGGCCCGTCTGCTCGGTCCCTCTGTCGCGATGAGCTTACGAGGAGGGGATCAACACCTTGTTGATGACGTGGATGACGCCGTTCGAGGCCATCACGTCGGTCTTTGTGACCTTCGTCGAGCCGTTCAGGAACACCTTGCCGCCCTTGATCTTGATCTTTACAGGCACGCCCGCCGCGGTCTTCACCGACTTGCCGTTCAGCGTCAAGACCGTGCTCGCGGGAACCGCGCCCTTGACGACGTGGTAGCGGAGCACCTTCCTGAGCAGGGCAGGGTTCTTGCCGAGCTTCGCGAGCGTCGCCTTCGGAACCTTGGCGAACGCTGCATCAGTCGGTGCGAACACCGTCCATGACCCACCGGAGAGCGCCTTCACGAGTCCCGCCTTCTTGAGGAGCGAGGCCAGCGTCTTGAACTGGCCGGCGGCGACGGCAGTCTTGACGATGTTCTGCTTCGCTGCAGGCGGCAGGAGGACGGTGTCGATGACGTGGATGACGCCGTTCGACGCCATGACGTCAGGGATGATGACCTTCGCATTGTTCACGAAGACGGAGCCGCCGTTGACCTTGATCGCCACGTCCGCGCCGTTGACCGTCTTCGCCGAGGTGAGCTTGACGACCTCGCTGGACGGAACGTTGCCGGCGATCACGTGGTAGAGCAGCACAGCCTTCAGCTTCGCCGGGTCGGCAGCCAGAGCGTCGAGCGTGGCCTTCGGCACCTTCGCGAACGCCGCGTCGGTCGGGGCGAGCACTGTGAACGGCCCCGGGCCTTTGAGCGTGTCGACGAGACCGGCGGCCCCGAGGAGAGAGGCGAGCGTCTTGAAGCTGCCATTGTCCACGGCGGTCGTGACGATGTCGGCCTCACCGGCGGTCGAACGAGCCGAGACGGACGGGGCGAGGACGGCGGCGACGGCAATGACCGCGATTGCCAGGATGAGCGTGATCTTGCGCATTGGTTCGAGCTCCTTCGTGTCGATGGACGATGTCGGTGTCTACCTAATGTCCATCTATACGGTCCCACGCGCCGGTCGGATCACTGAACAAACGAGGCGACGTAGTGACCCGGCCGAACTACCACCGGACCCTTCTGCTGCCGAGGGTGGCGATGCCACCGCGCCTACGTGAGCCGGGATGACGATTGCACCCGCTCGGGAATAAAGCCGCCGCCGCAAACCCTCGCCAGGCGTTGACCCGTGCGTTAGGTGAAGGTGCCGCTCGCGAGGCTCGTGTTGCTGTGGATGGGAGGACCGCCGTTCTCCTCGACGGAGACGTCGACGGCGGCGTAGTCGCCAGGCCCGGGAAGCGGCAGATCGAGCTGGATGTCCTTCGAGGTGGGTGTGAAGCTTCCGATCGCCTCCATCTCGCTGTCGGCATCTCGCCGCAGGACCCAGATCTCGTAGTGGTGGCCGCTCGGAGCCGCCGGGACGTTGCGGAGCGAGATGCGTATCTTTCCTCCGTCGGCGGCTGCCCCGTAGAGCACGGCCTCGCCCGTCACCTCGGTGTCGCTGTTCCCCGAGATCGCTGCGCGTGCGTCGGGTGAGCCGAGATCGTCGCGGCCCAGTGCCACAACGGCGACCACCACCACGGCAGCAATCGCGGCGAGGGTGGCGGCGATCGGCATGACCTGCCGGCGGCGGCCTTCCGGTCCGAGCGGCACGACCGTCGCTTCGGGTCGGATGTCGGCCAGGATCCGGTCGAACATGTCGTCGGGCGGCGCCACGCGCGGCAGTGACCGCTCCACGGCGGCGAGCGTGGCCAGGTCGATCTCGGATTGGCTCTCGTCGTACTCGTCGATCTCGTTCTCCTCGATCATCGCTCAGCCTGCAGATCGTAGGTTTCCGAGAGGCTCCGCAGTCGTTCGAGAGCGAGCCTCATTCTTCCTTTTACGGTTCCCAACGGGATTCCGATCACTTGAGCGATCTCGGAGTGAGAGAGCCCGTCGAAATACGACAGCCGGAGAACTGCGAGCTGGTCTTCGGGCAGCTCCGCCATCGCCTCCGCAACTCGCTGGGATTCGTCTGCAACTGCGATCAGGTCTGCCGGATCAGGTGATGACCCCGCCGGCTCGAGGTCGTCACGGAGCTCGGGTCGACGGGTCTTCTGGCGACCGAGCTCGATAGCACGATTGCGGGCCACGACGAACAGCCACGTCGTCAGCTTCGCACGGCTCGGGTCAAAGGCCCCAGCACGACGCCAGAGGGCAACAAAGACATCCTGCACGCACTCCTCCGAGAGAGTCGCATCGTGCGTCAGCCGGTAGGCAAAGGAATAGATCACCCGGCCATAGCGGTCGTACAGCTCCCGAAGGGCAACCGCGTCGCCGCCCGCAACCCGTGCCACAGCAGCAGCGTCGGTGGCAGCCTTCTCGTCACCCGAGGCATCTTCCATCGAACGCAAATCATCGCACAAACCATTGCAGTGAACCCGAGGGCGCCGGACCCGACCACGCGCCGGTTGACGTAACTACCGGCGCGGCTTGGCGCATAGGAACAGCACGTCGGGATCGGTGTCGGAGCAGCGTGTCCCTGGCAAAGCAGTTAAATGGGCACGGGCATGACCAGCTTCGCCGTCAGGAGACGAAGCTGATCGACTGCCAAGCGATGACGAGCGTGCCGAGGAGCCGTCGCGAGGGATTCACTCCACGGATCAGCTCGTCGGCGCCCCAGAACACCCACAACACGGTGATCGTCCCACCAGCAATGCCGTAGACGTCGGATGACTCGTTGACGAAAAGTCGAACCAACCATGCCGCGCCGATGGCGAACAGGGGCCAGTTCGGGAACTGAGCGATAGTAATCCGACCGGTCTCCCGGCTCTCGAACCACCAACGGAACGAGAGGATTCTCACGCTGCGGCGACCGGCGACAAACCTGGATGCTGTGGATGCAGAGCACGGTTCGAGCGTACGTGACTCGTTTGGGCACGAACACGTTTCCAGTGCGTGAATCCACCGCAATCCGCCCGAATCAGACGAAATCACGCGGCGAGCGACCGAGGTCTCAACAGGCCACGACCCAAGTCACCATACGAGTTACCGGGTGTCGCAGCCTCGGCTACGCTCCCGGTGTGCCGACGATCGAGTGGCTCGACGAGGAGGATCACTTCGGGAGCCTCGCCGAGGAGTGGGACCGGCTGCTGCCGCCGGACCGCCCCCCGTTCCTGCACCACGCGTGGTTCGCGTGCTGGTGGCGCGCCTACGGGGAGGGGTCGCTCGCGGTCGCGACGGCCCGGGAGGATGGGCGGCTCGTCGGCGTGCTCCCTCTCAGACGCACGCGCCACGGCCTCGCCTCGCTCTCCAACCGGCACACACAGGTCTTCCGGGTCATGGCGGAGACCGAGGAGGTGTCGCTCGCGCTCCTCCGCGCGGCGTCCTCTCACCCAGGTGAGACATTCGAGCTCTCACCGATCGCAGCCGCGGACCCCGCGCTGCCAGCGCTGCTCGAAGCGTCGGCGGCTGCGGGGCGGCTCGCGTTCACCGAGCCGTTGCGCACCTCGCCGATCGTGTTCCTCGAAGCCGATTTCCCGACGTACCTGGCGGCGCTCGGGAGCAGCACGCGCAAAGGGCTGCGTCGCGCTCGGCGCCTCCTGGAGGCCGAGCATGCCGTGACGTTCCGACGGGTGGCCGCCCCGGACGACCTCGACGGCGAGATCGCCCGCCTGCTCGCACTGGAGGCGGCGGGCTGGAAGGGTCGGGACGGGACGGCGATGCTGTCACAGCCCGAGACGGCGAGCTTCTTCCGCGACATCGCCGACGCGTTCCACCGACTGGGGCTCGTGCGGATCTCGACGCTCACGTGTGACGGCACCCTCGCGGCCAGCGAGCTCGCGATCCTGACGGGCAACACGCTCTGGTCGCTGAAGGGCGCGTACGAGGAGAGCCTCGGCCGATTCTCACCCGGGCGCGTGCTGCTCCTGTCGGTGATCGAGCGCTGCTTCGAGCTGGGGCTCGACGCGATTGAGTTGCTGGGCGCGGACGAGCCGTACAAGCTCGCCGTCGCGAACGGCGCCAGGCCGATGGTCGTCTTCCGCTCGTACGCGCGCACCCCCCGCGGGGTCGGGCGCTACGCCTACCGTCGGTCGGTGCGGCCGCGCGCGAAGGACGCCTATCTCCGGTTCGGGGGCCTCCGTGCCCGCATGGCGGTCCAGCGGGCGCTCGTGAGGATCAGGCGCTGATCGAGATCTCGGCGACGGTGGCTCGGCCGTTGCAGGGGTGAGAAACGAACGACCGAAGAAGTCGCGACATTCGGTCAACGGGTTACAGGAGATGGTGTGCCGAGCGGCAGGTCACTCCATGGGAGTCTTGGCAGCAGTGGAGGCGCTGATCGCAACTGCCACTGCTCTCTTCTAACCTTCGGGCTATGAGCGGCGGGCCTGTACGTCTCGAGGAAGAGCGCGCCGCCGCCGGTGTGCCCGAGCCGTTCGGTAACGACAGGCATGTCCGTGCCAGGGGATGCCATCAGGCTGCCCGCGATGTGGCCAAGCTACGTTAGAGATTGCGATAGTCGAGAAGCGAAGGAAGAGATGCAACCGGAAGCGCGAGACCTCGATACGACTCGAGCGCACCGCAATTATCCCGAATCAGGGTTCAAGGCGTGACGGCCGCAGAAGCTGCCGGCGCGCTCACCGCCGCCCGAAAGCTGCCGCAGTTTCGCGGCTGGTGGATGCTCGTCTGGTGCACCCTGACGCTCGGGCTGACAGCGCCCGGGCAGACCGTTGGCGTGTCGGTCTTCATCGATCACTTCATCGAGGGCCTCGGGCTCTCCCGGTCGGCCGTGTCTGCTGCCTACCTCGTCGGCACGATCACGGGAGCGTTCGCGTTGCCGTCGATCGGTCGCTGGATCGACCGAATCGGCATCAGTCGTGCGATGCTCGTGAGCGGTGGGGCCTTCGGAGCCGCGCTGATCGCCACCGGCGCGGTCCAGGGCCTCGTCACGCTCGCACTCGCGTTCGTCGGCATCCGCATGCTCGGCCAGGGCGCCCTCAGCCTCACGGGGCAAACCGGAATCGCGCTCTGGTTCAACCGACGACGCGGCCTCGCGATCGGCCTCTCGATGACACTATCGGCCGGGATGATGGCGCTCGCCCCGATCCTGCTCACAGGGGTCATCGACGCTGTCGGTTGGCGAGCTGCCTGGGTCGTTGCCGGCATCGCGATCTGGATGACGGTGATCCCGATCGCACTCTTCGCGATCATCGACCGACCATCCGACATCGGCCAGCAGCCAGACGGCGGGCCGGCGCCCGCAGCCGAGGCCAGTCACCGGGCTCTGCCGTCGTTCACCGCCCATGACGCCGTTCGCACGCCAAGCTTCTGGGCCGTCGCGTCGGTCTCGGCGCTGAGCGCCAGCCTCGGCACAGGGCTCATGTTCCAGCAGTTCTCGATCCTCACCGCACAGGGGTTGAGCCGGGTCGAGGCCGCCGCCGTCTTCCTGCCACAGGTCCTCGGCACCGTCGCCGCCGGCTTCGCATTCGGCTGGCTCAGTGACCGGGTCTCGGCCCGGATCCTGCTTCCGATCGCCGGCTGCACGCTCGCTGCCGCGCTGCTCCTCGCCACCGTCGTCAGCCCTGGCCCGGTGGCCCTGGTCTACGGACTGATCCTCGGCATGGGCATGGGTCAGATCCGCGCGATCAGCTCGGCGACGTACCCGCGCTGGTTCGGCACCGCTCACATCGCGTCGATCATGGGGATCGCGGCGAGCATCATGGTCGGAGCGTCCGCGACCGGGCCGCTCCTGCTCTCGCTCGGCAACGACACGTTCGGCTCCTACACGCCGATCCTCCTGATCAGCGCCGCCGTCACCGTCGTGGTCGCCGCACTGACCGCACTCGTCAGCCCTCCGCGCCAATCTGCTGACACCTCCCCGGCACCAGAAAGAGTGTGAGTTGGCAGGTCGGTCTCATCATGGTCCGACATCCGCGTTCTCGAGGGCGAACCCCGGAGCCGACCGGTCTGCCGTTGTACCACGACGGCTGTGTCAGGCGAGACCGAAGGTCTTCTTCCACGCGGCCGTGTCGCCGCCGAGTGCGGGTTGCTCCGGTGACATCGTGGCGCCACCTCCCGCCTCTGCGAGCGTGAGGAGTGGAGCGACGCACGCATCCTCGCCCTCGAAGAGCTCGAGCCACGCCCCCCGTGGCCTCGAACCGAACGCAGACGCGAGTTCCCGCCGCGCGCCGGGCTGTGCCTCAGCGTCGAACTGCAACGGGATCAGCTCCTCGTGGCCGAGGATGCGGCAGATCGCCGCGAAGAACTTCGGTTCGAGCGCCCCGACGGAGATCCACGCCCCGTCGGCGCAGCGGTAGAGGTCGTAACAGGCGAGTCCTCCGTCGAGCATCCCGGGGACCACGGGGTCCTCACGGTCCCGGAACGCCACGAGACGATGCGCCTCGGTGGTCATCGAGACGCGCACCACGGACCCGCGTCCCGAGCGCGACCTCTCGAAGAGCGCGGCGACGATGCGCGCGACGGCGGTCAGAGCACCGGCAGCCAGGTCGGCGATCGGGACCGGGGGTAGCACCGGCCTCTCGGGGTCGAGCACCCCCGCGAGACCGAGGTAGTTCACGTCGTGACCCGCGCGAAGGAACCACGGACTGCCTTCCTCGAAACCGCGAATCGAGCAGTACACCGCCTCGGGCGGCAGATCCGCAGGGCCGACACCGAGCCGCTCCGCGACTCCCGGCCTGAACCCTTCCAGGACGACGTCGGCCCGTCGGCAGAGAGCCTGCCCGAGCGCCGGGGTCTCCTTCAGATCGCAGACGACGGACTCCTTGCCGTGATTGAGGTGGGCGTGCCATCCCGGCGCCGTGCGACGCAGCGGATCGCCTTCGGGCGCCTCGAGCCGGACGACCCTCGCTCCCAGGCGGGCGAGCTCGGCGCTCGCATACGGGCCGGGCAGGTATCGCGTCAGGTCGACGACGAGGATGCCGCTGAGCGGACCCTCGCTCGGCGGCTCAGCGAGCATCGGTTCGCGGAGAGACCATCGGTGCCGTTGATCCTACGCCCCTCGTTCACCCGCCCGGAGGCCCGTTCCCAAGGGTCGAGCCGTCTCCGGAAGCGCGTAGCGCGAGTGCGCGTTCCATCTTTCAAACCGACGACGTCGCCACACCGGCAGCCGGGTGGCCGACAACGCCTGGACGAGTCCCGCACCCACGACATGGGCGGGCAACCTCTGGCCAACGGCAGACACCTGCGCCGGGCGGCAGCCTGCCGACGATCGCCGTCGACATCTCGCTCGAGCCAATCCTGAAGCCCGAAAGGTGCAAATGAGCTGAGCGACCGGGTTGCCGCGCTCAACTCGGATCCGTGTTGACCTCGGGCTGACACCGAACCGCCACGATCGCCTCACGCCGATAGCCTGTGGGGATGACAGAGATCTCGGAGCTCTTCGACCGCAACCGTGCCTGGGCGGCCAGCATGGTCGCCGAGGATCCGGAGTTCTTCTCGAAGCTGACAAAGGGCCAGGCACCCGAGTACCTCTGGATCGGCTGCTCGGACAGCCGCGTGCCCGCCAACGAGATCGTCGGGTTGCCGCCGGGAGAGGTCTTCGTCCACCGCAACGTCGCGAACGTGGTCGTCCACACCGACCTCAACTGCCTCTCGGTCCTGCAGTACGCGGTCGACGTGCTTCGCGTGAAGCACGTGATCGTCTGCGGGCACTACGGCTGTGGCGGCGTTCAGGCCTCGCTCGAAGGCGCACGTCACGGCCTCGTCGACAACTGGCTACGCCACGTGATGGACGTGAGCGAGAAGCACGCCGCAGAGCTCGCGACGCTTCCCGACGACCGACGCCTCGATCGGCTCTGCGAGCTGAACGTCGTCGAGCAGGCGATGAACATCTGCCAGACCACCATCGTGGAGGACGTCTGGGCGCGCGGCCAGGAGCTGTCCGTGCACGGCCTCATCTACGGCGTCCACGACGGCCTCCTGCGCGACCTCCGCGTCACCGCCACGTCCCTCGATCCCTCCGGTCCGCAGTGGCTCCAGCCCGCCACGCTCCCGGGCCGCGAGTAAAGGCGTCGATGCTGATCGACCTCAGCCACCGGATCACCGACGGGATGATCACCTACCCCGGGCTGCCCGCGCCCGAAATCGGCACCCACCTCTCGCGGGAGGCGGCGGAGGACCTCTACGGGCCGGGAATCACGTTCCACATCGGGCTTCTCACGCTCTGCACCAACACCGGCACGTACATCGACGTGCCGTTCCATCGCTACGCCGACGGACACGACCTCGCCGACCTCGCGCTCGAGCAGGTCGCAGGACTCCCCGGTGTCGCGCTCGACCGTCGCGGCATCGAAATGATCGAGATCACGAAGGGCGACCTCGCGGGCCGCGCCGACCACGCAGTCCTGGTTCGCACGGATCACTCACAGCACTTCGGCAGCGACCGCTATTTCGAGGCACACCCGCACCTGAGCGCCGCCTCCGCCGAGGCACTCGTCGCGGCCGGCGTCGCGTGCGTGGGCATCGACTCGTTGAACATCGACGGCACCACGACGGGCGAGCGCCCCGTCCATTCGATCCTGCTGCGGGCCGGGATTCCGATCGTCGAGCATCTGACGAACCTGTCCGCGCTGCCCGAGCATGGATTCACGTTCACGGCGGTGCCACCGAAGATCGAGGGTGCAGGGACGTTCACCGTGCGCGCGTTCGCCGCGGCGTAGGGCGCCGAACTCGCTCTCGAGCTCCCTCAAGGCATCGGCGGGCCTACCTACACCACCGCGTCGGCAACGCTAATCGCAGCCCTGGTCGGCCTAGCGCCCGGTGACGGTGATCGGGTACGTCGCGTCGCGCGCGCCCTTGGCAAGCGTGACGGCCAGGTAGACCGTCTTCGCGGCACCGGGGTTCTGGAAGGTGACGGTCTCGAGCGTCCCCTTCGTCGTGCTCCGTGCGAGCCGGTTGCGGGCGGCACCGGCCCCCGTCACGCTCGAGGCCTCCGGACTCCAGAGCCCGAGGTCGACGGAGGCGGCCGCTGCCGACTTGACGGTGATCCGGCCCTTCCTCGGGACGAACACGCGGTAGACGTCGCGGGGATCCTCGTACGCGACAAGCCGCCCCTGGAGACGCGTCGAGCGGGTCCGGGAGGTGGTGAGGGCGGGGATGCCGTTGTCGAACGTCGCGCCCGGCTTGACGTAGTCGATGTCGTCGTTGGGCTCGAGTGGGTCGCGCACGGGCGCGGGCGCAGCGAGCGCAGCCGGCACGTTGAGGAGGCCGTAGCCGCTCGCATCGTCGCGGCCGGTTGCGTCGATATCGGTGGCCGAGCGGCGCATGATCTCGAACAGCTGGCTCGCGTCGAGCGCCGGGCGGACGGTCCACGTCCAGGCTGCGGCCCCGGCGACGATCGGAGATGCAAAGCTCGTCCCGTCCTCCGAGTCCCAGCTGTCATCGAGGGCGGATGCGACCGCGATGTTGACGCCGGGCGCAGCGAGGTCGACGAAGCGCGACCGGCTCGAGAACGACGCGACCCGGTTCTGCTCGTCGGTCGCCGCGACCGTGAGCACGTGCGGTAGGCTCGCAGGGTACGTCGGAGGGCTCCCGCGGTCACCGTCGTTCCCTGCGGCAGCGACGATCAGCATTCCCTTGCTGACCGCCGTCGCGACCGCCTGCTGGATCGGGAGCTCGACCTCCGTGCCTCCGAGGCTGAGATTGATCACGCCCGGGCCACGGTCGGCGGCGGCGAGCAATCCCGAGACGATGTCGCTCGTCGCGAGCTGCGTTCCCCGGCCGAGAGCCGCGTCCCATGACTGCAACAGTGCCTGCGGGTAGATCCCGACGACCCCGACGCCGTTCTCGGGCCCTCCGATCACGGACGCCACGGCTGTCCCGTGGACGCCGCCGATCGGCTGCGGCTGTTGCTCGTTGAGCAGCACCAGATCGGCCCTGCCGACGAACTCCGGGTGGCCGACGTTCACCCCCGAGTCGATGATCGTCACGGGCTTGCCAGGACCCGGCGGGGTGAGGCCGACGATGCCGACGGCGGCCCGCCACCACTCGCTGGGAACGAGTGGATCGGAGAAATCGGTCACGCTGAAAGTCCCCACGGTGCGATCCGGCGACGCGTAGCGCACGGCACCGCACGCCCGGACCTGCGGCAACACCCGTGTCGCAGCCTCGGTATCGAGGCGGTAGAGGCGCAGTGACCGGGAGATCGTTACCGACCCCGCCGCTTGCAGGATCGCGGGTGCGTCGCACGCGGTCGCCTCCCGGAGCTCTACCAGGGTCGCGCTTGTCGCGGCGGGGGCCGCGGGGTCGGCAGAGCGGGCGGCGCCCGCGGGCGCGACGGCCGCGGCGACCGTGAGCAACATGGCGCCGAGCGCACGATACCGCGAGGCGTTCCGGGCGAGGCGATTGCTCACGACGTGCGACGGGTACGAGAAGGTCACGGGCATCACCCGCCCGCATGTCCGGCCGCAGCGTGAACGTCGCCCGCACCACTCCCGACGAGCTTCCCGTCCCGCATCGCGAGACGTCGCGGCGCGCGCGCCGCGAGCCCGGCATCGTGCGTCGCCACGACGACCGTGACCTGGTGTGTATCAGCGAGGCCGGCGAGAATGTCGATCACGTCGGCGCCCGTCGCGGAGTCGAGGTTCCCGGTCGGCTCGTCGGCCAGGATCACGCGAGGATCGACGACGAGGGCGCGTGCAATCGCGACGCGCTGCTGCTCTCCGCCGGAAAGATGCGAGGGGAGATGTGAGGAGCGATCGGCGAGGCCGACTTCCCCGAGCAGCGCTAACGACCGGTCCCGAAGATCGGTCGAGTCGACGCCCGCCGGCGCCAAACCGGCCTCGACGTTCTGCAGGGCCGTCAGGGTCGGGATCAGGTTGAACTGCTGGAAGACAAAGCCGAAAGCGTTGAGCCGAAGCTCGGCAAGCTCCCCGTCGCCGAGCGCACCGAGATCGCGCCCCTCGAAGAGGACGCTGCCTGCGCTCGGACGATCGAGCGCGCCGAGCAACTGCAGGAGCGTCGTCTTGCCGGAACCGCTCGGGCCCTCGAGCGCGACGAACTCCCCCGCTCCGATCTGGAGATCGACGCCGCCGACCGCCTCGATCACCGACGGCCCGCGCTGGAAGAACCGCTTGGCGCCCTTGACGTCGTAGAGCACGGAATCCACTACTCCACCTGCCTCAGGGCGTCGGCAGGACGGAGTCGCGAGGCGCGGAAGGCGCCGGCTCCTCCTGCGATGAGCCCGCCGGTCACGGCGAGCAGAAAACCCACGACGAGCACCCCGACCGCGATCGGCGCGGTCAACGTGACCTGATCCGTGACGTTTCGGGCGGTGACCTCTCCGAGGCCGAAGAACCCATCACCGCCGCCGGTCGTCGAGCTCGCCGTCAGCGTCGGCCCGAAGGCGCCGATAGCCGTCGCGACGATGATCCCGAGGACGACGCCGAGCACACCACCGAGAATCCCCTGCGTCAGCGACTCACCCATCACCTGTCGGACGACCTGCCACTGCGTCCAGCCGAGCGCCTTGAGCGTTCCCAGCTCGCGCACGCGCTTGCCGACGGAGGAGAGCGTCAGCAGCACGGCGAGCAGGAACGCAGCGACCGCAGCGAGCACCGCGAGTGCGGTCCCGAGCCGCTTCGAGAGGCTCGCGGCATCGACGAGCGAGCCGCTGATCGAGTCTGCGACCTGCAGGGCGCTCGCTACCTGCGCCCGCGGATAGAGCGTCTCGATCTGCTGTTGCACCTCTGCGACGGACGATCCATCCTCGGCGCGGACGAGGAGCACGTTGACCGCCCCCTTCTGACTCGCTAACACCTGGAGCTGAGCAAGACCGATGTAGACGTCGGCCGTCTGGCCACCGAGCGGGGGCCGGACGAGGCCGACGACCGTGAAGACGGTGCCGTTGAGGTCGAGCTTTGAGCCGACCTTCAGCTCCTGGCGGCTAGCGTACGAGGCTGAGAGGAGCGCCTCGTGCTTGCCGCCGCCCTCACTGGCGTTGATAAAGCGTCCGCTCGAGACGAGGCCGGAGGTGACAACGCCGATGTCGGGCGTCTTCGGATCGACACCTGCGATCGTGTAGCTCGAGCTCTTGATGTTCGTCTGGGGCGGATTGACGACTTGCTGCAGTGTCTCCTGCGGTGTCGTAATGGTCGCGCGGAACCGGCGCAGCCGCTCGGGAAGGCACGCGTTGAAGGCACTCCGGTCAGGACCCCCGCCCTGGCCATTAGTTTGACCGCCGCCGCCCTGGCCGCCACCGAGACCGCCGCCACCCGGGCCGCCGCCACCCGGGCCGCCGCCACCCTGGCCGCCACCCTGTCCGCCGCCAAACGTGATCCCGGCCTTCGCGAGGCACGCCTGCATGGCGGTGAACTCGGCCGCCGTCGGGCGCTGGATCTCCCGATCGACCTGAATCTGCTGGCCACCCGCCTTGATCTTGGCGACGATCTTGGGAACCGTGCCCGACTGATGCACGGCAGCGAGGACGAGGCCGCTCGAGACGGCCGCAACTCCGGGGACCGTGGCGATCTCGGCAGCCGTCGCCTGTGGGAACGTCAGCTGCGTCCCCGGCAGGAAGAAATCGTGGACGAACTGGTCGCCCGGCTTGCCGAGCTTCGACAGATCCGTGATGACGGACTGATTCGCCTGGACGACCTCCCGGCCACCGACGCCAAAACCGCCGCCACCGCCACCGCCAAAACCGCCCTGCCCGCCTCCCTGGCTCTGCTCGGGCTCGAGCGTCACGGTGAGGTCGGTACCGATGCTCGACAGGGGATCGAGCGCCTTCGCCTGCGCGTCGTCGAGCCCGCGCGAGAGCGCCGAAACCGCGATCACGAGCGAGACCCCGACGGCGAGGCCGAGCACGGTGAGGATCGTCCGGCCCTTGCGGCGCACCAGCTCGCTCCGGAGATAGGAGAGGTAGAACATGGAGCAACGATTGAAGCAGCGCGATCTGGGAATCACCTGAGAGTCGATCCCGACCAGACCTCACATCGCGCGGCCGATGACCGTTGCAAGGGATATGACCACACTCATAACGTCTCCCCCACTCGCATCGCACGTGCTCACCAGCCCGCTCGGCCCACTGACACTGGTCGGCTCGACAACCGGCCTACGGGCAGTCCTCTGGGCCGGCGACGATCCGGCCCGTGCCGGGATCGCCGGCGTCGACCTGATCCACACCTCGTCAGGCGTGCTCGACGACGCCGCGGGGCAGCTCGACGAATACTTCGCCGGCGACCGCCGTGCGTTCGACCTGCCGCTCGACATCCGGGGAACGGCGTTCCAACGCGAGGCCTGGCGCGCGCTCGCGGAGATCCCCTATGGCGACACAAGAACGTACGCCGCCCAGGCGGCTGCGATCGGGCGACCTGCCGCTGCTCGAGCGGTCGGCGCGGCGAACGGGCGCAACCCTCTCTCGATCGTGCTGCCGTGCCACCGCGTCGTCGGGAGCAACGGCTCGCTCACGGGCTTCGCAGGAGGTCTCGAGGCGAAGGCATCCCTGCTCGCCCTGGAGGCGGCCGTGCGGTAGCGCGCCCGGCTGCATGCGTTCGTGCGTCGGTAGCTTCAGGCGGACGCAGAGCGTCCCCGCATGCTCCGACCCTCTCCGATCGTCACTGCCGCGCCAACGAGCGCGAGGTGTGTGAACGCCTGCGGGAAGTTCCCCAGCTGCCGCCGGGCGACGGGGTCGTACTCCTCTGCGAGCAAGCCGACGTCGTTCCGAAGATCGAGGAGGCGTTCGAACAATTCGCGTGCCTCCTCGACCCTGCCCTGACGGGCGAGCACGTCGGCGAGCCAGAACGAGCAGGGCAGGAACACGCCCTCGCCCGGGGGAAGCCCGTCGACCGACGAGCTCGAGGAATACCGGAGGACGAGGCCGTCGACCGTGAGCTCGCGAACGATTGCGTCGACCGTCGAGGCGAACCGCGGATCGGTTGCCGGCAGGAACCCGACGAGAGCCATGAGTAGCAGGCTCGCGTCGAGCTCCTCCGACTCGTACGACTGCGTGAACGCACGCCTCTCCTCGCTCCAGGCGCGAGCAAGCACCTCGTCCTTGATCGTCTCTCGCAGCTCGCGCCATCGCTCGACGGGGCCTTCGCGCCCGAACTCCTCGTGGAATCGAACACCCCTATCGAAGGCGACCCACGCCATCATCTTCGAGTGGGTGAAGTGCCTGTTCGGGCCCCGCACCTCCCAGATACCCGCGTCCTTCTTACGCCAGCCAGTCTCCAGCCACTCGAGCAGCTTCCGTGTCAGCGACCAGACGTTGTCATCCTCGGGCGCGCCGTAGCTGCGCGTCTGGAACAGCGCGTCGAGGATCTCGCCGTAGACGTCGAGCTGGAGCTGCCCCGAGGCTGCATTCCCGACGCGCACGGGGCGAGATCCCTCGAAGCCCGGCAGCCAGTCGAGCTCGCGCTCGTCGAGGCGGCGCTCGCCTGCGATCCCGTACATGATCTGAACATCGCCGGGGCTGCCGGCGACGGCGCGCAACAACCACTTCCGCCAGGCGACCGCCTCGTCGGCGTACCCTGCGTGAAGCATCGCGAGAAGCGTCAACGTCGCGTCGCGCAGCCAGCAGTATCGGTAGTCCCAGTTCCTGACGCCTCCGATCCACTCGGGCACCGAGGTCGTCGGCGCCGCGACGATCCCTCCCGTCGGGGCGTAGGTGAGTGCCTTGAGGAGCAGAAGCGACTGGTGAATCTCCTCGTGGTAGTCACCGATGTGGCTGCAGCGGCCCGCCCAGCTCAGCCAGTAGTCCTCCGTTTCGGCGAGCGCCACCTCCGGGTCGATCTCGCCAGGCAGCTCCTCGTGTGACGGAAACCACGTGAGCACGAAGGGCACGCGCTCGCCGGGCGTGACGGTGAACTCCGAGACGGTCGTCATCTCCTCTCCATGGCTCTCGATCGGCGTCCGGAGGCAAAGTGCGTCCGGCCCAGCGATCGCAACCCGCGCACCGTCGACCCGATGCACCCAGGGGATGATGCTGCCGAAGTCGAACCGGATCACGAGCTCGGAGCGCATCCGGACGCGTCCGCTCAGGCCCTCCACAATTCGCACGATGTCGGGCGCCCGGCCCCTCGGAGGCATGAACTCGATCGCACGAACAGCTCCGTCTTCCGTCTCGTAGACCGTCTCGAGGATCAGCGTGTCGTGGCGGTAGCGCCGCGTCACGTGGCCCACGGTCCCGGTCGGGGAAAGGAGCCACCGCCCATGCTCTCTTCCTCCGAGCAGCGCGGCAAAGCACGCACCGGAGTCGAATCGGGGAAAGCAGCACCAGTCGACGGACCCGTTGCGATGCACGAGCGCTGCCGTCTGGAGGTCGCCGAGCAGCGCATAATCCTCGATTGCGGGCATCCTGGACAGCCTAGAACACGTGTACCTCGAAGGGCGACGACGACGTTGCTACGCTTCCGACGCCCGGTCACGCTAGGTGGGGAGGCAGCGGTTCCCTGAACCCGAAATCCGCTCCAGCGGGACCGAACGCCGTCCGAGGGACGGTTTCATCGGGATTGGTCTGCGCACGAGGTGTTGACAGGTCGGGTCCCGCGCACTGGGAGCGTTCGAACCGCGTCAGATCCGGAAGGAAGCAGCGCTAAGGACTCCCTCTCAGGTGCCGCGGTTCCGCCCGGCCCGAGCTGGCGACGCAGAATCCTCCGGGGAAGCCGGTTTCGACGACGGAGCGCGTGACCGGGCGCTGCCAGACCGTCGAGCGAATAAGATCGCTGCATGGCCGCCCTGTATCGCACGTACCGCCCGCTCGACTTCGGTGACGTGATCGGCCAGGAAGCAGTCGTGCGTACGCTCCGGAACGCGATCGAGCACGACCAGGTGCGGCAGGCGTATCTGTTCGCCGGGCCGCGCGGGACAGGCAAGACATCGATGGCGCGGATCCTCGCCAAGGCGATGAACGCCTCGGGCGGCCCGAGCGCAGACTTCGATCCGAGCACGCCGATCGCGCGGGCGATCGCCGACGGGAGCTCGCTCGATGTGATCGAGATGGATGCCGCCTCGCAGCGCGGGATCGACGATGTCCGCGAGATTCGCGATCGCGCCGTCCTTCAACCGGTCGAGGGTGGCTTCAAGGTCTACATCATCGACGAGGCGCACCAGCTCACGACCCAGGCGTGGAACGCGCTGCTGAAGCTGATCGAAGAGCCCCCGCCCCACCTCGTCTTCGTCTTCTGCACGACGGACATCGCGAGCGTCCTCCCGACGGTTCGCTCCCGCTGCCAGACATTCGTCTTCCAGCGACCGCGTCTACAGGAGCTCGTCGCCGTCCTCCGCCGCGTGTGCGACGGCGAGGGCATCGACGCGGTCGATGCGGCGCTCGCGCTGATCGCGCGCGGAGCACGCGGGTCCTTTCGCGACGCGGTCTCGACCCTGGACCAGCTTTCGGCCGCGACGGACGGCACGATCTCGGTGCAGGACGTGCTTCAGCTCGTCGGCGGAGTCGAGGAGGACTCACTCTTCCGTCTCTGTGACACGATCATCGACCGTGATACCGCGGGCGCCCTCGTCCAGATCGAGGAGCTCGCCGAGCAGGGGCAGGACATCGGCCGCCTCGTGGTCGACCTGGTCGATCACCTGCGCCAGCTGCTGCTCGTCCAGCACGTCGGCCACGTTCCCGAGTCGCTACCGGTCACCGAGGAGACGCGCGAGCGACTGCGGGAGCAGGCGAACCAGCTGCCCGAGCCGACCGTCCTCCGCCTCATCGATCTCCTCGCCCTCGCAGTCGACGACATGCGCCAGGGTGGAGACCCTCGCCTGCCGCTCGAGCTCGCGCTCGTCAAGGTGACGCGGCCACAGGCGGACATGTCACGCGAGTCACTCGCGCATCGGCTCGAGCTGCTCGAATCGCGGCCGGCGGCCGGCAGCTCCCCGGCCGCAGTGGAGGCAGTCCGCGCGCCCCGCGTCGAGCTACCCCCGCGCGTGGAGACGCGATTGAAGCCGGACTCCGGCGCCCCACCCGCTCCGGAGCTCGTCGCAGCGGCCGCCGACGTGCCCGACGTCGTCGCTCCTGCTGCAGATCCTCCACCACCCCTCGACCTGGATCAGCTCCGGGACGCCTGGCAGCGGAACGTCGTCGATGCCGTCAGGGAGCGCTCGATCCCGATCTCGACGCTGCTCGTCGAGGCCCGGCCCGTCGAGATCAGCGGCGACACGCTGACGATCGAGTTCACCCCTGCCGCAGGCGTTCCACCGCTCTCAGATCGAGGAGCCGAAGAACCTCGCCATGCTGGCGGACGCGCTCTACGAGGTCACGGGACGTCGCCTGCGGATCGAGACCCTGATCGGCGCGGCGCCCGAGCCGACCGGAGACGAGGATCCGCGCGAGCTCTCCGAGGAGGACGTGATCTCCTTGCTGAAGGACACATTCGACGCAGAGGAAGTGGAGGAGCACTGATGGCGAAATTCGACATGAACGCGATGATGAAGCAGGCGCAGCAGATGCAGGCTCAGATGATGGAGGCCCAGGAGCAGGCCAAACAGGAGGTCGTCGAGGCATCGGCGGGCGGCGGCATGGTCACCGTCAAGGCGAACGGCGGCGGAGAGATCGTCGAGATCGTCATCGACCCGAAGGCGATCGACCCGGACGATCCCGAGATGCTGGCCGACATCGTGATGGCCGCGGCGAACGAGGCACTTCGCTCGGCGAGCGATCTCGTCGAGGCGAAGATCCGCGGCCAGATGCCCGACCTCGGATCCCTCGGCCTGCCCGGCCTGTAAGGGGCACCACCCTCCCGCCCGTGCCCGTCGGGCGCTACGCGGCCGCGAGCTCGGAGGCGACGGGCTGCGGCCGGCGTCGCAGCTGCATCCCCATGATTGCCGCTACGACGAGGCCGGCACCCGCGAGCTGAGGCGTCGTCAGGTGCTGCTTGAGCACGATCGCAGCGAGAGCGATCGTGACCGGCACCTCGACCGTGACGAGGAGGGAGGCGGTCGAAGGGCCGACGAGGCGGACGCCCTTGAGGAACGAGGTAACGGCGAAGACCGAGCCGACGAGCGCCGCCACCGCGAGGCAGACGAGGCCCTTCGAGCCACCGACCGTCCCGAGCGAGCCGAGCGCCCCGCCGACGACCACGAACGAGAACGCAGCCCCGGCGGTCAGGTACGCCGCGAGCGCGATCGGATCCGCGTCGCGGAGAAGCCGATCGGACAGCAGGATGTAGACCGCATACGCGGCCGCGGAGCCGAGGGCCATCCCCACGCCGACGAGGTTCGGGTTCGTCGCCGTGGCACCGACGAGGGCGACGCCCGCAAAGATCCCGACGAGCGCGACGAGTCGTCTCCGGGTGAGGCGCTCTCGACCGATCATCGCGGCGACACCGACGACGAGCACGAGATGCGCGTAGTGAACGAGTGACGCGAGCGGCGCCGATGTGCGCTCGAGCGAGCCGAAGAAGAGCGCGGAGTCGAGGGCGTACACGACCGCTCCCAGGAAGAAGGCAGCGAACGCCACTCGTGCCGGAACGGCGAGCACCTTGCGACCCGCGATCACGAGCAGCAGGAGCGGCAGCCGCGAGGTACCGCCAGGCGAGAACGCCGCTCACTGCAGCGCCGTGGTCGTACGCGATCTGGATCAGGATCGGGGAGACGGAGAACGCGACCCCGGCGACGAGGCAGAAGAGTGTTCCGCGGAAGTGGGGTGCGCGCAGCCGGGCCATGTCAGACAATGTACGGGTGGTTGAACAAAAAGCCCTCCCTGAGTTATCTTCTTGATCTAATGGTTTTGCCTATATGACGATCCAGCAGCTCACCTACTTCCTTGCCACCGTCGAGCACGGCTCGTTCAGTGCCGCGGCGCGCTCTCTCTTCCTGACGCAGCCGTCGATCTCGGAGCAGGTGCGACAGCTCGAGGCGGAGCTCGGGGTGGCGCTCTTCGCCCGCGCAGGGCGCGAGCTCGTCCTCACGGAAGCCGGGCGACGCTTCCGACCGGAGGCCGAGCGCGTGCTCGACGACGTCGAGCGGGCGCGAGATGCCGTTGCGGAGGTGCGAGACCTCCGGGGCGGAACGCTCGGGTTCGGGATGTTCGGGACGGCCTCCGCGTACCTGATCACCGATCTCGCCACCGACTTCCGGAGGAAGTACCCCGAGGTGCGGCTCAGGCTGGTTGGACTGAACTCCTCGGAGGTGGCAGATCAGGTGCGCGAGGGAACCCTCGAGGCCGGGCTCGTCGTCCTCCCCGTCGACGATGCCGGGCTCGATCTCCGCGTCGCGCGACTCGAGGAGCTCGTGGTGGTCAGCCACGAGGAATCTCGCGTCAGCGTGCCCGTCACGATCGAAGCGCTCGCGGAGGCACCGCTCATCCTGTACGACGCCCAGTACGGCGCCCACGATCCCATGCGGCGACAGCTGCTCGACCGCGCGCAGCGGGCAGGCGTGACGCTGCGTCCGGTGATCGAGGTCGAGGGAATCGAGGCGGCCGTCGGCCTCGCGCGCCGGGGGCTCGGCGACACCATCGTCCCGCGCGCCGCGATCAGCCGCCAGGGCGCCCGCGGCCTGCACTTCGCTTCCTTCTCCGACCCGCTGTACGACACGTTCGCGTTCATTGCCCGGTCGGAGGCGCCGCTCTCCCCCGCTGCGCGCGCATTCGTGGAGATCGTCGAGCGGCGCCTCGACAGACTGTCCGAAGCGGCCCTGTACGGCGGAGGCACGTCCGAGACCGACTAGTAACGTAGGCACGATGCTGAGCCCTGCCGTCGACAACCTGGTCGCCCAACTCACGCGTCTTCCCGGGATCGGCACGCGCACCGCGCAGCGACTCACGTTCCACCTCCTCTCCGTCTCGCCGGAGGAGGCACTCGCCCTCGGGACGGCGATCGCGGAGATGAAGGAACGCGTTCGCTTCTGCCGGGACTGCGGCAACCTGACGGAGGAGGAGCTCTGCACGATCTGCACCGACCCGCGCCGCGACCGAACCGTCGTCTGCGTCGTGGAGCAGCCCGTCGACGTCGTCTCACTCGAGCGAACGCACGAGTACCGTGGCCTCTACCACGTGCTCGGGGGGTCGCTGTCTCCGATGGACGGCGTCGAGCCTGCCGACCTGCGCGTCGGCCAGCTGCTCTACCGCGTCGAGCAGGGCGGGATCGAGGAGGTCGTCCTCGCCACCAACCCGAACATGACCGGTGAGGCGACCGCCGCCTACCTCGCCGACCGACTCCGCGAGCGCGTTCGCGTCACCCGTCTCGCAAGCGGGTTGCCCGTGGGAGGAGACCTCGAGTACGCCGACGAGGTGACGCTGGGCCGGGCACTCTCGGGCCGCCGGCCCGCCTGAGTGCAGCCCTCGAACCCGGAGGAGAGACTGAGTCTCTCCCCACGCATCGTCGCTACGCAGCGACACGGGGTATCGTCGCCGAATGCGCGTGCTCATCACCGGCTCGAGTGGGCAGATCGGCGCCAACCTCGCGCTCCGCCTCCTCGCCGACGGCCACGACGTCTTCGGCGTCGACAAGCGGCTGAACACCTGGACGGACGACTTCCGCTACCTGCTGCAAGACCTCTCGGGGCATTACGCCGCCATGGAAGGCGGCATCGGAGGCGTCGAATACCCGGCTGCGGACGTCGTCGTCCACCTCGCCGCGCACGCCAAGGTGCATCAGCTCGTCCGCGAGCCGGCTCGTGCGCTCGAGAACATGACGATGACGTTCAACGTCCTCGAGCATTGCCGGCAGACGCAGACGCCGATCATCTTCAGCTCGAGCCGTGAGGTCTACGGCGACGTCCATCGCTTCCAGACGGAAGAGGCTTCCGCCGACTTCGCCTACGCGGAGAGCACGTACTCGGCATCGAAGATCGCGGGTGAGGCGCTCGTCTACTCCTACGCGCGCTGCTACCAGCTGCCGTACATCGTCTTCCGATTCTCCAACGTCTACGGGCGCTTCGACAACGACCTCGCTCGCATGATCCGGGTGATCCCACTCTTCACGCACCGGATCCTCCGGCGCGAGCCGATCACCGTCTTCGGCGGCAACGACAAGGTGCTCGACTTCACCTACGTCGACGACTGCGTCGAGGGAATCGTCAGGGGCATCGACGGCCTCGTCGGCGGCAACGTGCGCAACGAGACGATCAACCTCGCCTACGGTGAGGGCAACACGCTCGTCCGGGTCGCGGAGCTGATCGGCGAGGCGACCGGCAACGCACCCGACATCACGCTCGCGCCGCCGCTCCTCGGCGAGGTGACCCGGTACGTCGCCGACATCGGCCGTGCCCGCGGCCTGCTCGACTGGGAGCCGGCGGTCCCGCTCGAGTCGGGCATCGCGCGCAGCGTTGCCTGGTTCACGGAGTGGCGGCAGGCACACCCGCGAGGAGGATCGCGAGCTCGAGCTGGAAGGCTCGGAGCTCGCCACCGGGGAGAACGAGCAGTACTTCAAGGCGTAGGTCACGCGGTACCGGGGAGAGACTTCAGTCTCTCCCCCGGACTCGGGCGCGCACGACGATCTCTACACTTTCGGCATGGCCGAACCACGCATAGGGGTCGTCGGCGCCACGGGAGCGGTCGGCACGATCACGCTGGAGCTGCTGGCCGAGCGGGGCTACGACGTCCGGGCGTTTGCGTCCGCACGGTCGGCCGGATCCACGCTCCCGTTCGGCGACGAGGAGATCGTCGTCGAGGAGGCGACCCCCGAGGCTCTCGCTGCCGGTGACGTCGACCTGTTCCTGTTCTCGGTCGGTACCGGTGCGAGCCGCGAGCTCGTCCCGATCGCCTCGGCGTCGGGAGCGATCTGCATCGACAAGTCCTCCGCCTACCGCCTCGTCGACGGCTATCCGCTCGTCGTGCCCGAGGTCAACGCGAATCGCGCGCTCGAGGCGCTCGAGCGGGACCGGATCGTCGCCAATCCCAACTGCTGCACGATCCCGCTCACGTGCGTTCTCAAGCCGCTTCACGACGTCGTGCCGCTGAAGCGCGTGCACGTCGCCACGTACCAGTCGGTCTCCGGGGCGGGCGCACAACGAATGGAACAGCTCCGCGCCGAGCCGTCCGCCGACCACAACCTCGTGATGGACTGGACGTGGGAAGGCGACGAGTCGGACGAGGAGTCGAAGCTTCGCGCCGAGACCCGGAAGATCCTGGAGCTCCCCGATCTCGCAATCAGCGCGACGTGCGTGCGCGTGCCGGTACTCGTCGGCCATTCGGAGGCGATCTGGGTGGAGTTCGAGGAACCGCTCTCACCCGGCGACGCGACGGCGATCCTCAGCGAGGCGCCGAGCGTGCGCCTTCTCCGGCTTCCGGAGTTCCCGACGCCGCAGGACGCTGCAGGCGGCGACGAGGTGCTCGTCGGCCGCATCCGCAACGACGAGGGTACGCCCCACGGCCTCGCGCTCTACCTCTGCTGCGACAACCTCCGCAAGGGAGCGGCCCTGAACGCGATCCAGATCGCAGAGGTGCTGCTCACCGGTGTCGCGACCTCGTAACGCGACGTTCGCGATCGTGGCGGGGCTCGCCGTGGCCCTTCTCCTCGCAGGTGCAGCAGGCACCGCCCCTCGGGCCCCTACACTTCTGGCGGTCGGTGATATCGCATCCTGTTCCTCGAAGGGCGACGAGCAGACGGCGGCGCTCGTGAAGAGGCTCCCGGGCACGATTGCCGTCCTCGGCGACATCGCCTACGAGACCGGCAGCTCGGCCGACTTCGCCCAGTGCTTCGACCCTGCCTGGGGGCCGCTCGTCCCCCGGATCCGGGCGGCGCTCGGCAACCACGAGTACGGCACCGGCACCGCCGCCGTCGCGATCAGCCGACTCCGGCTGCCCCAGAACGGGTGGTACAGCTACTCGGTCGGCGCCTGGCACGTGATCGTGCTGAACTCGAATTGCGACGAGGTCGGCGGCTGCGGGCGTGATTCGCAGCAGTGGCTCTGGCTCCGGGCCGATCTCGCCGCCCACACGAACCGCTGCACGCTCGCCTACTGGCACCACCCGCGGTTCAGCTCCGGCCCCCACGGGTCCGACGTCGCCTACGCACCGTTCTGGGACCTGCTCGCGCGCGCCAAGGCGGACGTCGTCCTTTCGGGTCACGATCACGACTACGAGCGCTTCGCAACGAAGAAGGGCATTCGCTCGTTCGTCGTCGGCACGGGTGGCAAGACCCTCTACCCGACATTGATTCCCCGGGCGGGAAGCGTCGTGCGCAACTCGAGCACGTACGGCGTCCTCAGGCTCACGCTCCGTCCGACCGGCTACGACTGGCGATTCCTGCCGGTGCGCGGCGGCAAGTTCACCGATCGAGGACGCGCGAACTGTCGGTAGGCCCAACCGGCCGCGTCACGGGGCCGGGAGCGACGTACCCTCCGGAACGAATGCCTCCTGCACGACCCGAAGGACCTTCGCGCGGCGGCCTTCCTCGACCGGTGCGAGCCCCGCCAGTTCGAGACGGCAAAGCTCGACCCGTCCCTGCGCGCGCACGGTCGTGAAACCGAAGTCGTCGAGGAACTCGCGGGGAAACACCGTGCGATGGACGAGTTGGCGCTGGATCCCCTTCTCTCCTTCCGGGTAGCGGTAGGCGAACGCCTCGAGCGCCTTCGCACCCTGATCGCGGGCCTCGCCGATCGCCGCGAGAAGCAGCGACTTCTCGACCCATTCGCCCGCTCGATGCGTCAGGTACGCGCACGTCACGAGGACGGCGTCCTCGGACGGTGGCCCGGCGGGCAGGTCGGCAGCACGCGGGAAGTATCCAGACGGTCCGTACTGCATCGACCCGAGCACCGACGCGTCGTCGTCGTAGTAGATCGTCCCCCACTCGCCCGCCTCCTCCTCGACACGCTCGATCCAGCGCTCCTTCGAGGCCGTGCTGTTGCCGCGCGACTGCCACCAGACACACTCGCGGCAGACCGCAGGGGACGTTGCGAGCGTGCCCCGGGTCAGACCGGCTACGCGAGCCGTCATTGCCGGGGTAGGGCTTCCGGGGGCGGGCCGATCTCGTCGACGATGACATCGACGGTGGCCGGGGTCAGGTCCGCCATCGTGGCAAGGTACTCCGCGACGCGCGACTGTACGGCCCGGCCGACGTCGGGCACGTTGACCCCCCATTCGACCGCCAGATGAAGCTCCACCCCGACGACTTCGTCCTCGGTCGTGATCCTGACTCCGTGATGCGGAATCCGCGACCCTTCGACCATGCTCCGGACACCATCGATGCCGAGCGCGGCGTCAGCGGCATAGCGGGCCAGGATGTCCGTGGAGATGACCGAATGCCCTTCCATCAGGTCGATTGTTGCACTCGCGGTCGAGCAGGGTGCAGGACGAGCTCCGTCACCTCCGGGCGGGCGAAGAACCGAAACGGCACGAACGTCGTCCCCGTGCCGGGTGAGACGTGCATTACACCGCCTTTCGTCGGAACCACACCTGCCACGAACCGGGCGCCCGGGTGTGCCAGCGTAACCCGGCCGCCGGGGTAGGGAAGGACGATCTGGCCCGCGTGGAGATGGCCCGCAAGGACGAGGTCGAACGAACCGGCGGGCAGGGAGCGCTCGATACCCGGGAAGTGACAGAGAAGGATCCTCAGGTCCGCTGTGGGATCGACGCGCTCCCACGGTCGGGCGGACCGCGCCGAGTAGGTCTCCGGGTCGACGCCGACGATCTGCACGCGCCGGCCGGCTCGGTCGAGCACGACCCCATCGTCCTTGAGTAGAAGCGCGGCGTCACCCAGCTCACGGAGATCGCCGGGCCGCGAGAAGGGATCGCGCGTGGTCGCAACATCGTGGTTGCCGAGGACGACGTACGCGCCGTCGAGCATCGAGAGAAACCGCACCAGGACCGGCACTCCCTTCGGGCTCGAGACCAGATCGCCCGTGATGCAGACGATGTCGGGCCGGCGGCTCGCAACCCATGCGAACGCCCGCTCGGTCGCGACCCGGCCGCGCGAGCGGAGGCCGAGGTGAAAATCGGACAGGTGCGCGATCCTCAGGCCGTCGAGCTCGTCCGGCAGCCCCTCGATGTCGACGTCGAGCACGCGACACCGCAACCATCCCGCCTCGAACAGCCCCCAGGCGAGAAGGCCCGCTGCGAGAAGGACGAGGGCGGCGGCGAGCCAGTTCATCCGGCGGTGCCGCGGGAGCGACGAAGCCCGGGAGACAGGCTGAAGCCTGTCACCGGCACCACCGCCCTAGACCGACAGCTTCTCGATCACCGGGTCGACCGAGACGACGTGGCGCCGGAACTTCAACTCCGAGTCCGTCAACCCCGCGGCGACACCGACGAGCTGAGAGAGGTGGAGGATCGGCATCGCAAAGTCGCGACCGGTCTGCTTCTTCAACTTCGACTGCCACGCGTCGAGCGAGAGGTGGCAGAGTGGGCACGGCGTCACCATCGCGTCCGCACCGGCCTCCATTGCCTGCTCGATCGGCTGGATCAGCTCGGCGAGCGCAGTCTCCTCGCGCGCCTGGATGATGGGGAAGCCGCAGCACTTGATCTTCGCGGGGTAGTCGATCGCCTCGCCGCCGCACGCCTCGATGATGCGCTCGAGCGAGCTGGGCTTGTCGGGATCCTCGAAGCCCATCAGCTTGGAGGGCCGCAGGATCTGGCACCCGTAGAACGGCGCGATCTTGAGCCCCTTCAGCCCCTTGTGAGCAACGGTCTGCAGCTCGCCGAACGACTCGCCTGCGATCAGCCAGAGGAAGTGCTTCACCTCGACACTACCGGAGTACCGGGGAACGCCGACCTGCTCGAGGTTGTCGTTCACGCGCTCCCTCAGATCCTCGTCGATCTGCAGCTGGTAGTTCGCCTGACGCAGGTTGAGGGTGCAGACGTTGCACACGGTCATCAGCGTGTCGCAACCCGTCGACTCGGCGTACGAGAGGATCCGGGCGTTGAGATGCAGGTAGTAGTCGGGCTCGGCCTCGTGGATGTCTCCCGCTCCGCAGCACGTGACCGACTCGAGCTCGATCAACTCGTACCCGACCTTGGGCGCGAGAGCGCGTGTCGAGATATCGAGCTCCTTCGCTGAGAGCGAGGCCAGGCATCCCTTGTAGTACGCAAGCTTCTTCACGGTGTGACCCCCTCGGTCTCCTCGCGCTCACTCGGCAGATACGGCCGTGGCGCGGAATCGGTCTCCGTGTACGGATCTCGGCCGCCGGACGCGTCGTGGTGCGCCTCGATCCGGCCGAGCGCCTTCTCGCCCTGGACGATTCCGGCCGCGCCGTCGCGTCCCTGCGTCTTGACGAGGTCGAAGAGCGCACGCGACTCGTGTACCTCGGCGGCAACGTGAGGCGGGAACGGCGGTGGCACCTTGCCCTTCACGGCGAGGCCCATCGCGAACTTCATCTCCTTGATCGACGAGACGATGCCCTGCGTCTTCGGAACGAGCTCGGTCTCACGCAGCCAGCCGGTCGTCTTCGCGGACGTGACGAACCACTTGGCGTGCTTGGCCCCCATGTCCCGGTCGATCCCGTTCTTCATCGCCTCTGCACCGAGCTTCGCAATCGCATCGCGCGGGTCGACACCCTTCGGGCATCGCTCGCTGCAGAAGTAGCAGCGCGTGCAGTCCCACAGCCCGTGCGGCTCGGAGTACTTCTCGAGCCGCTCGATCGTCGCTCCGTCGCGCGGGTCTCCGACGAACCGCATTCCCTTGGCGAGTGCGGCCGGTCCCAGGAAGTCGGGATCCGACTCCATCGAGTTGCACTCGGAGACGCAACAGCCGCAGTTGATGCACAGCGACTCCTTGTGGATGACGTCCATCTGCGACTGCGAGATGACGTTCTCACGCTCCTGCGCCTGGTCGTAGCGAGGTTGCAGATACGGGTCGACCGACCGCATCTTCTCCCAGAAGGGGTCCATGTCGACGACGAGGTCCTTGACGATCGGCAGGTTGCCCATAGCCGAGATGACGGGCACACGTCCCTCCTGCGCGATGTCGTACATCCTGACCTTGCAGGCGAGTACCGCGCCGCCGTCCATCCGCATGCCGCACGAGCCGCAGATCATCATCCGACAGCTCTTCCTGTAGGCGAGCGAGCCGTCGTGCTTGTCCTTGACGAGATCGAGGCAGTCGAGCAGCGTCGCCTCCTCGGGCGCGTCGACCTCGTACTCGCGGAGAGCACGGTCGCCGGTCTTCGAGTCGTAGCGCCAGATCTTCAGGCCAACCTGCATCAGTACTTCCTCTCCATCGGCTCCCACTGCGTCATCCTGACCTCAGCGTACGTGAGCTCGGGGCCGTCGCCCTTCCACCGCGAGATCGAGTGCTTGAGGAAGTTCTCGTCGTCGCGGTCCGGGAAGTCGTACGGGCGCGAGTGCGCGCCCCTGCTCTCCGTGCGGGCGCTCCCGGCCTGGAGCATGCAGGCCGCGATATCCAGCAGGTATCCCAGCTCGATCGCCTGCGTCAGGTCGTTGTTGAAGACGTCGCCCTTGTCCTCGATCACGACGCCGCGGTCGTATCGTTCGCGGAGCTCGGCAATCACCTCGACCTGCTTCTCCATCTTCTCGGGGCGACGGAAGACGCCAAAGTTGTCGAGCATCGACTGACCCAGCTCGTCGCGGATCGCCCACGGTCGCTCTCCCGCGGTGTTCCCGAGCAACGAGCCCACCCACTTCTCCGCATCGGCGCGGGCAGCTTCACCGCCGCTCCCGGGGCCGGAAGCACCGAGGGCGTATTCGGCAGCTGCGTGTCCGGAGCGGCGGCCGAACGTGATCGTCTCCATGAGCGAGTTCCCGCCGAGGCGGTTCGCTCCGTGCACGGAGACGCAGGCAACCTCGCCGGCGGCGTAGAGCCCCTCGATCTCGGTCAGACCCCACTCGTCGGTCGAGACGCCCCCCATGTGGTAGTGGGCACCGGGACGAACAGGTATCGGCGCATAGATCGGATCGACGCCCGCGTAGGTCATCGCGAGCTCCCGCGAGCCGGGCAACTTGGTGAGGATCTTCTCGGGCCCGAGGTGCCGGAGGTCGAGATACACCGAGCCGTTGACGCCGCGGCCGGCCTCGATCTCGGTCGTCTCCGATCGCGAGACGACGTCCCGCGACGCGAGCTCGAGCGCGTTCGGGGCGTAGCGCTGCATGAAGCGCTCGCCGTCCTTGTTGATCAGATAGCCGCCCTCACCGCGGCAGCCCTCGGTGATCAGGATCCCGCTCGGGTACATCGTCGTCGGGTGGAACTGCATGAACTCGATGTCCTTCAGCGGCAGCCCCTCGCGGAGCGCCATCGACATCCCGTCGCCCGTGCACGCGTAGGCGTTCGTGGTCGCCCGATAGAGACGACCGACACCTCCCGTTGCGAGGATCACAGACTTGCCCGTGATCAGCTTGACGCCACCGTTCATCAGGTCCCAGGAAATGACCCCCGTACAGCGGCCGTCCTCGACGACGAGACGAAAGGCGAAGAACTCCTCGTACACCGTCATCCCCTGCGCCATGCGCCGCTGCAGCTGCTCGTACAGCACCTGGATCAGGACGTGACCGGTGATGTCGGCCGCGTAGACCGTCCGCGGCGAACCGGCGGCGCCGAAGGGCCTCTGGTCGAGCCGCCCTTCGCCGTTGCGGGAGAAGACGGCTCCCCAGTGCTCGAGCTGGTAGATGTCGTCGGGTGCCTCGCGCGTGAAGATCTCGATCGCATCCTGGTCACCGAGGTAGTCCGAGCCCTTGACGGTGTCGAACGCGTGCTTCTCGGGGCTGTCCTCGGCGGTGTTCCCGAGCGCCGCGTTGATGCCTCCCTCGGCTGCGCCGGAATGGCTCCGCGTCGGGTGCAACTTCGAGATGACGCCGACGTTGGCTCCGCGATCCTGGGCTTCGATGGCGGCGCGCATGCCGGCGCACCCGGCACCGACCACGAGCACGTCGTGCGTGGCTTCCATTTCACGGAAGCTACCGCATTGCCCGCCCGTCCCGCCCGGCCAAGTGTCTGCGCCGACGGGCGAACCAGCGCTCAGCCGACGCTGAACGAGAACGGCACCACCCTCGCCTTGCGGAGGTGTGTCACCGTGATCGTCCCGCGCACCACCAGTCCCTTCGACGCGGCGGGAAGCGTGAACGCGCACGATGCCTTCCCCGCCGAGACCTTGCCCGTACCACGAAGCTGCTTCCCCCCGACGCGGCCGACGCACTTGACTCTTCCCGAGGCGATCCCGAGGCGGGTCTCGAGACGCTTCACGGGGGCGGCCACGACAACGCCGTGGCCCGCCTTCGGTTTCGCCGGCGCGACACGGGCCTTTCCCGCCCGCAGGGTCACCGGGTCGTCGCTCTCGCGGTTGTCCGTCTCCGATGAGCACCCAAGATCGGCTGCATCGACCTTCCCGTCGCCGTCGTCGTCCTTCCCGTTCCCGCACTGTGCGAAGGTCAGTGAGTAGGTGTAGGCACCGCCGTCCGGAGCGGCGTCTTCGCCCACGATCTCATCCGAGGCGTTGAACAGCAGCGACAGCGTGGCGAAACCGAAGCGGCTCGGGCTCCCGATCGCAGCACGGTCGATCCGGAGCGAGACGACGTTCCCGGTGCGCGTGTAGGCGATCGTCGCCTTCGATTCGACGTACTGGGAACCGTCCCACTTCACGAGCCCGGCTCCGCCGCGCCCGGCGAGTAGCTCGTACTCGGCGCCGTTCGCGGGGCTGTTGTCCGTGTCGAGGTCGACACCGACAATGGATCCGTCGACGATCGGGGCGACGGTCGTCAGCTTGAACGTGATCATCCCCGCAGCGTCGTTCGAGACCCCGACCTGCGTGAGGTCCGGGGCACCTCCGGTTGCGTCACCCGTCGGATCGGCGAACACCGAGTCTCCCGCCGCAACGGACGCGACGACGAGGCTCCCGAGCAGCATCGCGGCCCCCGCGACCGCGAGCCTGACCCTGGACGTGCGCATAGCGCGCTCCTCTCCTCGTGAGGGCCATAACGGCACGCGGCCCGATTGCAGGAGGCTAACAGCTGATCACGGCGGAGGGGTGTCCGGCGCCGCCGCCTTACGCCGCGGGCGCGCGCCCGAGAGTGCCCGAAAGAGCACCCTTCTGGAGCCGCAGGGTCCCACGCGCGGCGCGCTTCCCGGAGACGACGACCGTCCCCTCGAACGCAAACGGGAGGCCGTCGCCGACGGCCTTGAGCTGCCCCGTCAACTCGACACCCGGGGCGATGCCGTAGTGATCGAGCCTGAACGACCTGTTCGCACCGACGACGAGGCGCCCCGAGGTCAGTCCGGCCACCGGCCTGCCGGCGGCGAGACCGCTCGCGAGCCAGATGGCCGTCGCCTCGTGAATGGTCCGGCGGGAGAGAGCGAGGGTGCCCCGCGACGTGAGCGGCTTCACCGACGACGTCGGCGACGGGTACGCGCCCGTCGGCGGAACGAGGAACGGCGCGCGCGCACACGTCGCCGGCACCTTGCGACCGTCGATCCAGGTGCGCACCGCGCGGAGCGCGCAGATCGACTGATCGGCCGTGATGACGCTATGACCGACAGCGGGCACGACCAGTAGCTGACCCTGCGGGAAGCTCGCGATCACAGCGGCGGCGCTCGCGGTGGGCGTTCGCATGTCGTAGCCGCCGTTGATCGCGAGTACGGGCACGTTCGGAAGTGGCCCCGTGCCGAGCGATGGGCCGGGCCTGGCGGGACTCGGCCACGCTAGACAGAAATCCGCAGTGCCGAGGTCGGCCGCCCAGGAGCCGAATCCACCGAGCGATCCGGTCGGCAGCGCAGCTACGGCCGCCTTGTACAGCGCGGGGCGATCGGCAACAGCGGTTGCGGCATCCCACGGGAAGCGGCCGTCCGCGCACGTCGTAGCTGCATTGAGGCCGGCGCTGAGCTCCTCCGCCGAGGTTGCAGCACCGGCGACACTCAGGTCGTGCAGTCGCAACAGCGGCCCACGATCGCCCGAGCGGGCAGCGTGGACCGCTGCCGGCAGGAGTGCAGCGAGGCCGGGATTCAGATCGGACTCGACGAGAACCGAGAGCACGTCGAGCCCCTCGACCGTGACCTTACGGGTGCCGCCGCCCGGCAGCCGTACCCTCCCGACCGCAGGACGAGCGGCCAGCGCGTTCGCAACCGTGGTCACATCGCCCGCGTAGTTCGACGTGGCCGCACGGCACGCGCTGATGCCGCAGTAGTTCGCGAGTGCCCGGGGGATGTCGCGCAGGACGTTCGCCTGAAACGGGTCGGGATACTGCGTCGGCAGAACCGAATCGAGGAGGATCCGGTCGACGTGGGCCGGGTATGCGAGAGCGTAGGCGAGAGCGAGCTTGGTCCCGTACGAGATGCCCCACATCGCGATCCTGTCCACGCCGAGCGCGCGACGCACGGCATCCGTGTCGTCGGCGTGGTCGCGCGTGCTGTAGAAGTCGCGGTTCGAGCCGATCTCCGTTGCACAGCTCCGGGCGATCGTTTCCTGCCCGGCGAATCCGGTCGCCCGCTGCAGAGCCGGGCACTTCAATAAGCCCGACGCTCCGGTGCCACGGTTGTCGAATGCAACGATCCGGTAGCCCGGGAACAGCGCCCGATAGAGCGCCACGCTGTTCTTGTCCCCGATGTCGAATACGGCCGCGGATCCCTGCCCGGGGCCTCCAGCGATCAGCATCATCACGCCGCGCTCCGTGCCCTCGGCTGGCACGGACTCGACGTGGAGCGTGATCGAGCCGGGGACGACTCCCGTGCGGTCGAGTGGTACGACGACGTTCGTGCAGGAGAGACCGTTCGAGCCACAGTCTGACGCCCTCGCCGTGTCGGCGCTCTTCTGCCGGACGGCCGCAACGGGGGTCGAAGCAGAGTCGCGTCGCGAAGCGATGCCTGCCCGGGGGTCTTCGCCGTGCCGGGCGGTGCGGTCTCCGACGGTGCCGCGCCGGATATCGCCGCCGCGACGACGGCGAGCGCAACGACGGGGGCCGACCAGAATCGACGTTCGCGAAATCCCGGCCTTCTGCGCATGGTCCCTCCTCGGGTGAGGAGCCGCGGCGGTGCTCCGGGCCGCACCGTAGCACGCACCCTGCGCGCGCTCGGAATCCTTCCCGAACCTACGCCGTCGGGCCTGCCGCCGTCACTGCCGGACCGGCGTCCGCCGCGAACTTCTCGAAGTTCGCCGTGAACATCCCCGCAAGCTCGCGCGCCCTGGCGTCGTAGGCGGCGGGATCGCTCCAGGTCGAGCGCGGATCGAGCAGCGCCATCTCGACACCGGGAACCCGAACGGGCACGTCGAAGCCGAAGAACCCGTCCACGCGATAGTCGACGGCGTCGAGCTCGCCGGAGAGCGCCGCGTGCAGCAGCCGGCGGGTCGCCTGAATCGGCATCCGGTGCCCTTCGCCGAACGGCCCGCCCGTCCAGCCCGTGTTCACGAGCCAGACCGTCGACCCGTGGGCGTCGAGCTTCTCGCCGAGCATCCGCGCGTAGACGGCGGGCGGTTGAGGGAGGAACGGCGCGCCGAAGCACGTCGAGAACGTCGGTTGTGGCTCCGTGACACCGATCTCCGTCCCGGCGAGCTTGGCGGTGAAGCCGGAGAGGAAGTAGAAGAGCGCCTGGTCGCGCGTCAGTCGAGCAATCGGAGGGAGGATCCCGAACGCATCGGCGGTGAGCATGACCACGGAGCTCGGATGGCCGGCCATCTTGGTGGGCAACGCATTCGAGATCCGCTCGAGCTTGTAGGCAGCTCGCGTGTTCTCCGTCTTCGAATCGTCGTTCAGGTCGATCGTGCCGCGCTCGTCGACGGCAACGTTCTCGAGCACCGTGCCGAACGTCTTCGTCATCTGAAATATCTCGGGCTCGGCCTCGGCGGACAGCCGGATCACCTTTGCGTAGCAGCCCCCTTCGATGTTGAAGATGCCGTTGTCGCCCCAGCCGTGCTCGTCATCTCCGATCAAGCGAGCGAGCCGGATCTGCCGAGAGGGTCGTCTTTCCGGTGCCGGAGAGCCCGAAGAACACGGCGACGACGCCATCTTCCCCGACGTTCGCCGAGCAGTGCATCGGCAGGACTCCCTCGAGGGGCAGCCTGTCGTTCATCACCGTGAAGATCGCCTTCTTGATCTCCCCCGCGTAGAACGTGCCGCCGATCACGACCTCGCCCTTCGTCGGATGGAGTGCGACGAATGTGCCCGAGCGGGTGCCGTCCTGTTCGGGAACGGCCTCGACGGACGGCGCATGCAGGACGACGACGTCCGGCTCGGTCGGATGACGCTCCTCGTCGGTCGGGGTGATGAACATCGTCTTCGCGAACAGCGCGTGGTACGGGCTGCCGGTGATCACGCGCACACCAATCCGGTGCGCGGTATCGGCACCCGCGTAGGCGTCGACGACGTAGAGCGGGTCGAGGCCCTCCAGATGGCTGACGACCTTGGCACGGAGGCCGGCGAAGCTCGCTTCGGCGAGCGGCCGATTCACCTCACCCCACCAGATCCGGTCGCGCGAGCCATCTTCGTCGACGACGAACTTGTCCTTGGGCGACCGCCCCGTGTGCTTCCCGGTGTTGACCACGATCGCGCCACCGTGCGCGAGCGCTGCATCTCCACGCCGCAGCGCTTCGGTGACCAGCTGCGCCGTCGAGGGGTGCCAGATCACGGTCGCGCCGGGATCGAGCCCGTGGGCCTCGAGGGCGCCGTCCGTGCGGCTCGGGATCGTTGTCATCAGGCGGCGCCTCCGGAAACGCGTCAAAGGGGAGAACGGGAACGGACTGCGGCGGCGGAACACTCCGCGCGAAGGCGTATCGTACGCGCGTCGAGCAGCGCGTGACCGAGGGATCCTGACATGTCAGATGCGCCGTCGGTCGCCGCTCACGCGATGCCGGCAATCGCTCCCTGCGACTCGGGCTCGGCGTTCTCGTCGCGGGAGACGAGCAGCGCATAGCGACCTGCTGCGGCGAGCAGCTCCTCGTGCGAGCCGGTCTCCGCCACGCGCCCTCCGTCGAGCACCACGATCTGGTCGGCGTCGCGGACCGTCGAGAGCCGGTGGGCGATCGCTATCGTGGTGCGACCCTCGGCCAGGCGCTCGAGCGCCTGCTGAACGAGCCGCTCGGTCTGCGTGTCGAGAGCGGATGTGGCCTCGTCGAGCACGAGGATCGGGGGGTTGCGGAGCACGGTTCGCGCGATCGCCATCCGCTGTCGCTCGCCGCCCGAGAACCGGTGGCCGCGCTCACCGACGACGGTCTCATACCCCTTCGGCAGCGACGCGATCAGCTCATGGATCTGCGCCGCGCGGGCGGCCTCCTCGACCTCGTCGTCGGTCGCGTCGGGCTTTGCGAAGCGAAGGTTCTCGCGCACCGTCGAGTGGAAGAGATAGGTCTCCTGCGACACCACGCCGACGGCCGCGGCGAGCGACTCGAACGTCAGCTCGCGGACGTCGATGCCGTCGATCGAGATGGTTCCATCCGTCGCGTCGTAGAGCCGTGCCACGAGATAGCCGCACGTCGTCTTGCCCGAACCGGTCTCGCCGACGAGGGCTGTCTTCGTGCCTGCCGGAACCGAGAACGACACGTCCTTCAGCGTCCACGCATCCTCGTCGTACCGGAAGCAGATCCGGTCGAACGCGACATCTCCTCTCGGCTCGTCGAGCGTGCGCGTTCCCTCGACGATGTCGATCGGCTGGTCGAGGTAGTCGAAGATGCGGTCGAACAGCGCGAGCGAGCTCTGCACCTCGAGCTGGACACCGAGCAGGCTTCCGATCGGGAAGAACAGGCGCGTCTGGAGCGTCGTGAACGCCACGAGCACGCCGATGCTGATCACCGAGCTCCCGCGAGCCTGCGACCACCCTGCGAACCAGTAGACGAGGGCCGGCATCACGGCGAACGTCATCTGAATCGCGGCCATCATCCAGCGCCCGGTCATCCGGCTCCGAACCTCGAGATCGGCGAGGCGCAACGACTCGTTGGAGAAGCGATCTGCAAGATCGCCGGAGCGCCCCATCGTCTTGCCGAGGAGGATGCCCGAGACGGAAAGCGACTCCTGCACGATCGACGAGACGTCCGCGAGCGATGCCTGCCGCTCGGCGGTGACCTTCCTTCGCTGGGCGCCGACGCGCTTGGTCAGCCAGACGAAGAACGGGAGGAGAATCAGCGCGAAGACGGCGAGGCGCCAGTCGAGCAGCACCATCGCGATGACGGTGGCGATCACCGTTGTCACGTTCGAGAGCACCGACGTCGCCGTCGAGGTGACGACCGTGTCGATGCCGCCGATGTCGTTGGCGATCCGGCTCTGGACGTCACCCGTTCGCGTCCGCGTGAAGAAGGCGAGCGACAGGCGCTGCAGATGGCGATAGACGGATGTCCGCAGGTCGTGCATGACCGCCTGACCGACGCGGTTCGAGAGGAGCGTCTGGTAGACGCCGATCGCACCCGTGACGATCGGGATCAGGATCATCCCGGCGACGAGCAAGGTCAGGAGCCGCACGTCGTTCTGGGGGATCGCGGTGTCGAGGACGCCGACGAGCAGGAACGACGGGATCACCCCGAGCGCGGCCGAGAAGATGATCAGGGTGAAGACGACCGCGAGCTTTCCGCGATAGGCACGGAAGAGCGGGAAGATCCGGCGGAGGTTGGCGCTTCGCACCGCAGGGTCCGACGGGTCGCAACGCCGCGTCCGCAGGAATGTCTGGACCGAAACGGTGGCCTGGCATCAGCCTAGAGTGCCTGCAGAGCCTCGCCTCGGGCGTTCCGGCCCGTTGTCGGTCTACGTACCGAGCGCCATGACCGCTGCCTGCAGGCGATCCGTCAACGCGCGCGCCAACTCTGGCGTCGGCGTCGTCCTCTCGACGACGATCGGCGCGCCGACGAGCACCGCCAACCGCGGGAACCCGAAGCTCGTCTTTCCGAGCGCCTTCCGCGTCTCGAGGAGGCGTACCGGCAGAAGCGGCGTGCCCGTCGCGAGCGCCATCCGCGCGGCGCCACGCAACCACGGCCCTTCGCGCATGACACCGCCCTCGGGGAAGAGACCGACGACCTCTCCTGCCTCGAGCGCTTCGATCGCGGCCGCGATCGCAACGGCGTCGCTTCTCCCTCGCTCGATCGGAATCGCCTCCACGCTCTCGAGCCACCACGGAAGCAGCGGCACGCTCCACAACTCCGACTTGGCCAGATAACGGATCGGGCGTGAGATCGTCGCCGAGAGAAAGAACGGATCGAGAATCGATTCGTGATTGCCGGTGACGACCAGGGGGCCTTCGTCGGGGACATGCTCGAGGCCACGCACCTCGATTCGGTAGACGGCACGCACGACCGGGGTCAACGAGCGGCGATACGTCTCGTAGCTCAAAATCCCGGCCCGACGCGAGGGAACTCGGGGAGCGCGTCGTTCGACGAGTGGCTCAGAACGATCTGCATGTCCCGAAGCGACCGGATCGCAAACCCGGCCTCGCAATACGTGAGGTAGAACCGCCAGAGGCGCAGGAACCGCTCGTCGTAACCGAACCCCCGGATCGCCTCGAGGTTCCCCTCGACATTCCCGCGCCACTCGCGCAGCGTGCGTGCGTAGCCGAAGCCGATCTCTTCGACTCCGTTGATCTGAAGCCGCGTACCTGCGACGGCATTCGCGATCGCCTGCAGCGACGGGAGCAACGAGCCGGGAAAGATCACCTGCTGAATCCAGTCGGGCCGGCGGCGGTAGCGCTCGAAGCGCCAGTCGGGAACACCGATGGTCTGGATGCACGCGATGCCCTCCCGAGGAAGCAAGCGATCGATCGCGGAGAAGTAGTTGCCGTACTCCGCGAGCCCGATCGCCTCGAACATCTCGATCGATGCGATCTTCGTGAACCGGCCCTCGGTCGCCCGATAGTCCTCCTCACGGATCTCGACGAGGTGCCCGAGACCGGCAGCCTCGACGCGCTCGCGTGCGAGGTCCGCCTGGCTGGGAGAGAGCGTCAGACCGGTCACGCGGCAACCGTGGTCCCGGGCCGCCTGGATCGCGAATCCGCCCCACCCGCAGCCGATCTCGAGAACGTGGTCGTCGGGGCCGAGGGAGAGCTTCTCGCAGATGACCCGCACCTTGGCCCGCTGCGCTTCCTCGAGTGTCATACCGGGTCGCTCCCAGTAGGCGCACGAGTACGCCATCGTCGGATCGAGCATCACCTCGAAGAGATCGTTGCCGAGGTCGTAGTGCGCGTGGATGTTGTGCCGTGCGACGGTGGGAGTCTGTCGTTGCCGACGGTCGGGCCGAAGCTCCTGTAGGCGGTAGAGGCGCTTCAGCATCGGGTGCTCGCCGGTCGTCTCGAGATTTCGACCGATCAGCGAGAAGAGGCCGACGAGGTCGTCACAGTCCCAGTCGCCGTCGACGTAGGACTCGCCGAACCCGACGCGTGTGCGGGTGCCGAGCTTCCGCCAGAAGAGCTCGGGCCGCCGCAGCTCGACGCGGATCGAGGGGCCTTGCCCATCGCCGAAGCGACGCCCGCGTCCGTCGGGATAGCGAAGGACGACCTCGCCTCCCTCGAGCGCCGAGAGCGCTCGAAACGCCAGACGGCGTGCGACATCTGCTGCGACTCTCACGAGCGCCGCGATCCCTGCCCCGGGATGAACGGCGGCTTGCGATAGACCGGCGTCCGCTTGAGCCACAACCGGAGCGCCTGCCAGTGGATCCGGCCGAGGACGCGCGCAGGCATGAGCGGGTAGCGGACGAGCGACGATCGCAGCGAGGCAGAGGTCAGGGGCACCCGGCGGGCGGTCAGCGTCGCGTGGAAGTCGGGGCGACCCGCCTCGTGAACGTCCATTCGCACGCTGAGGCGCTCCTCGGGGTCGGAGACCCACCACGTGTAGGACTCGTCCATCGACATGAAGGGGGAGACATGAAGGCGCTTGTCGGTCTCGAAGACGGCTCGCCGACCCTCCTGAGCCGGTTCACGCGGCCGGAGGACGTACGGATGGCGCTCGCCGAACGTGTTGTTGACCTCGGCCACGATGCAGGCGAGCAAGCCATCTTCTCGTCGACACCACCAGAAGGAGACCGGGTTGAACACGTAGCCGAGCACGCGCAGGTTGGTGAGCACCTGAATCGACGCTCCAGGCCCGAGATCGATGCCGTTCTCGGCGAGGACGGCCCGGACGTCGATGTGGTCGGCATCGTGGTAGCTCGTGACGGCTCTCCGATTCCAGCCGAAGAGCCGGAGCCGTCGGTCGAGGTCGGGCAAATCATCGAGATCGAGGAGCGCCATGGAGACCGGATAGCGGAAAACGTGGTCGTGCGGCGACCGGCGAGCGTGCATGACCGTTCCCGGCGTAGAGAGCACTCTTCACCAGTTCGCCCCGAACGATGCGGCGGCACGCAGCCCCGACGTGAAGCCGTCCTCGTGGAAGCCGTTCCCCTGCCAGGCGCCCGCGAAGGCGGTGCGGCGCACGACCCCGTAGCCGCGCGCTCGCTCTGCGCCGACAAGGCTCTCGAGCGTCATCCGCGGATGCTCGTAGTCGATCACGCGTATCACGTTCGCCTCGTCGATCTCGTCGGTTCGGTTCAGGGTGACACAGTACTCGGCATCACTTTCGATGCCCTGCAAGCGGTTGAGGGAGTACGTCAGCGTCGGGCGATCGGCGAGCACGCCGCAACCCGGAGACTGGTAGTTCCACGCCGAGCGATCCGATCGTCTGCGCGGGACGAATCGGCTGTCGGTATGGAGAACCGTCTCGTTCGTAGTCGTCTCGAACACCGACAGCATCTGTCGCTCGTCCGTCGAGGGGTCCTCGAGGAGAGCGAGAGCACGCGGCGCGCTCGTCGCGACGACGACCCCGTCGAATCGACGAGTCGTTCCGTCGGCGCATCGCACCTCGACCGCCTCCGGAGCTCGCGCGATCGATCGCACGGGCATCGCGACGTGGACCGGCCGGTCGAGCCTGTCGATGAGCGCGCGGACGTAGGAGCTGCTGCCGCCTCTGACGGTCCTCCACTTTCGGCGGCGAAGGCCGAGCATCGAGTGATTCCGGAAGAACTCGATCCCGCTCGACGCCGGAAACGCGAGAGCGTCTCCGGGAGCGCTCGACCAGAGCGCAGCCGTCATCGGCACGAGATAGTGCCAGCGAAACGACTCCGAGTAGCCCTCGTCGAGCAGGAACCGGTCGAACGTTTTTCGGTCTGCGTCGGCGTCGCCCGCGGTGCGGAGGAAGCGCGCGATCTCCCGGAGCAGGTGCGGCCCGGCGCGCCAGGGGCGACGACTCGACCACTCGAGGCCGCACCCACACGACATCGAGAACGACATCTCCGATGCCTGCGTTCGGACACCGAGCTCCCGGAAGAGCCGGGTCAGGTTCGGGTAGTTCGCCTCGTTGTGGACGATGAACCCCGTGTCGAGCGAGAGGCCGTCGTGCGCCACGGTGAGGACATGGCCGCCCGGAGCGTCGTTCGCCTCGAAGAGCTCGACGTCGTGAAGTCGCGAGAGCGCGTACGCAGAGCCGAGCCCGGCAACACCGGTACCGATGATCGCTATCTTCATCTCAACGGTGATTCGCTCGAGACACGTCCACTGGATGACTGATCATGTCTGAGGCAGTCGATCTCGCCACGGTTGAAGTCGAGATCGCGACCGTGCGAGAGAGCACGTCGCGGGCAAGCCAGGTGGTGACGATGATCGCGATCGTCGTACCTCCACTCGGGCTGATCGCCGTCGCTGTCGGCCTCTGGGGCATCGCGCTCTCATGGGTCGACGTTGCCGTGTTCGTGGTGCTCTACGTCCTCACCGGTCTCGGCACCACCGTCGGCTTCCACCGCCTCTTCACGCACCGCAGCTTCGAGACGACGAAGACGGTGCGGGCAGCATTCGCGATTCTCGGGTCGATGACTCTTCAGGGGCCGGTGACGCAGTGGGTGACCGATCACCGCAAGCACCACGCCCTCTCCGACCAGGAGGGTGATCCGCACTCACCGCACGCCGGCTTCGCACCGAACGTCTGGGGTGCGGTGAAAGGCTTCCTCCACGCCCACATGGGCTGGCTGTTCCACCTCAAGGGAATGGAGCGGGGCGAGCGCTACGGGAAGGACCTCTACGACGACACGCTCATCCGTCGTATCGACCGCATGTACTTCGCGTGGGTCGTCCTCACGTTCGCGATCCCGTTCGCGATCGGGTATGCGGTCGGCGGCGCTAGCTGGAAGCTCGGGCTCGAGGTTCTGATCTGGGGCGGGCTGATCAGGATCTTCGCTTACCAGCACGCGACCTTCTCGGTGAACTCCATCTGCCACATGTTCGGGCGAAGGAGCTACCGCTCGCGGGACGAGAGCCGAAACAACTGGTTCGTCGCAGCACTCACGTTCGGCGAGGGCTGGCACAACAACCACCATGCGTTCCCGGCGTCGGCACGCCACGGGCTCGACCGCCTGCAGCTCGACATTGCGTGGATCACGATCCGGACGCTCGAGAAGCTCGGACTGGCGTGGAACGTTCGACTACCGACGGCGAGTCAGCGCGCGCGTCGCAGGCTCGCCTGACCCGGGTAGAGCGCCAGCCGCTCTCCGACGCCGCCGACCCAAGCCCGCGAGCGCGGAAGCCTGAGAATCGCGCCCGATCGGCGACGAACCGCCGCACCGTGCAGGCCTCGCGGGATCAACGTGTACGTCCCCTCGACTCCGATCGAGCGCGCCCGCCCGAAACCACGCTTCGAGCTCGCCGCGCTGACGCCGGGGATGCCCGGCAGATAGCGATCCCACGAGCCGTGGAGGACGTCGAGCCGCTTTCCGGCAAGCCCATCGAGCGGGAGCTCGTCGGGTATCCACGGTGCCAGTCCGAGCACGCCGACGACGAGAGGGTGGCCGGCAACCCCGATCGAGACGGCTCCACCCATCGAGAAGCCGACGAGCAGTGCCGGGCGGCCGACGTGCTCGAGAGCGGCAGTCGCATCCTCGAAGCACGAATCGAGCTCCTTCCACGATTTGATCCGGTAACGCACCTCGGCGAACGCGAGCCCGGGGAACCGAGGCGCGAGCTCGGTCGCGAGAAGCTCGCTCGTCGCGCTCCACGTCCCTGGCACCGGGCGCGCGGAACCGCCGTTGACGAGGACGACCGCGAGCGGTGCGGCGCCGCTCCGGATGCGGATCTCCGCGCCCGTCCGGAGACGCACGGTTTGCGTCATCCCTGGCTCGCCGACTGAGCCGGCGCGCAGCTCCTCGCGGCGGCGGCTACCGCTCCCGCGCGCTCGCGGTAGCCGTCCTCGTTTCCGTGGAGCCGGTCTGGTGCGAGAAGTTCGGGGTGGCGATCGACCATCTCTGCCCATTCGACGAGCGCGAGCCGCTGGTTCGCCGCCGCCGCATCCCGCAGGACACCGTTGAAGGCAGCGTTCGGTGCCCCGTCGCGCCAGATCGTCGCCCAGACGATGCACCGGTTCGGACCGATGAGGGCGAGAACCCGGCTGACGTTTCGGCGAAAATCGGTCACCCCGGTGGGCGGGTCGTTCGTGCCGAGGCTGACGACGACATAATTCGAGAGCGCCGGGCGGCCGGCCTCGAGCTCGACGATTCCCTCGGGCGTCGTTCGTCCGACGCGGTCGTTCGTGACGACCTTCCAGCCCGGCAGCGCCGGGCCGACATACGGCTCGATCCCGACGTTGAGCGAGTCGCCGACGAGCGTCACCGTTCCCCGGGACGCCGGCGGTGTGCCGTGATACCGGGGGTTGCGGACGACGACGAGAGCGCCGATGGCGACGGCCACGAGGAGCGTTGCGAAGAGGAAGGTGGATCGCATCGGGCAGGCAGGACGGTGCTGAGCGCGAATCCGACCGGGTGGAGGTGAACGTGTCGATCGATCGGTATCTCGCAAGCCCCGGCCTCTCCGAGTCTACCCGGCGCGCCTACGCGTCCGACCTCGCTGACTTCAGCGCCTGGCTGCGACGGTCGGGTCGCGTGATCGAGGACGTCGACGTGCAGGCACTCGCCGAGTACACGGCCGAGCTCGGCCGCGGCCGACGCGACCTCGCGCCGGCGACGATCGCGCGCCGGCTGGCGGCCGTACGGTCGTTCATGCGCTTCACCCTGGGAGCCGCGCGGGTACCGGAAATCGCGCTTCCTCCGCGCAGGCGACGGAGGCTGCCGGAGGCGCCGAAGCTCGCCGACGTCGAGGCCGCGATCGCGGCCGTCGGCGGCACCGAGGCCCCTCGACCTCCGCAACGGCGCCATCCTCGAGCTCACGTACTCGTGCGGGCTGCGGAGCGCCGAGGTTGTCGGGCTTCGGCTTGCAGATGTCGACTTCGACCAGGAGACGGTGCACGTCCTCGGGAAGGGCGGCAAGGAACGGGTCGTGCCGCTCGGCGAGCGCGCGTCGTACGCCGTTGCCGTCTATCTGCGCGACGCCCGCCCGATGCTCGCGCGCGGTGCGAACGACTCGCTCTTCCTCTCGGCCCGCGGGCGCGGCCTCGACACGTCGACGCTTCGCCGGCTGATGCAAAACCCGCATCGCCTGCGTCACGCGTACGCCACGCATCTACTCGAGGGCGGCGCAGACCTCCGCACGATCCAGGAGCTGCTCGGCCACGCATCGCTCTCGACGACGCAGGTCTACAGCCACGTCGACGCCCGCAGGCTTCGCCGTATCTACGACTCGAGCCACCCACGCTCGTGAGTGCCATGCGCAGGAGCCGCCGCACCCACGCCGAATCGGGTCCAGCCGCATGAGGAACGCCGACGAGAAGAGATCCGACCCCGAGGTGGAGCGCTACCTGCTGCTCCTCGCGGCCCAGCGATCACCGCGGACGTTGGATGCGTACAGCCGTGACCTTGCAGCGGCCTCCGTGTTCCTCGGCGCTCCTGTCGACAGTGCCACGACAGACGATCTCGACCGCTGGGTGGCGGAGATGCGCGCCGCCGGGCTCGCGTCGTCGACCATCGGCCGTCGCGTTGCAGCGGTGCGCTCGTACTACCGCCACCAGCTCCTGCTCGGTAAGCGGAAGGACAACCCCGCAGCCGAGGTTGCGACGCCGCGCCGCACGAGCAAGCTCCCGCGCACATTGTCGCCGTCGGAGTCGGAACGCCTCATCGAGGCCGCGAGCGGCACGACGCCGCGGTCGCTGCGCGACCGCGCCCTCGTCGAGCTGATGTACGGCGCCGGCCTGCGCGTATCCGAGACCGTCGGGCTCGCTCGCACCTCGGTCGACATCGACGCTCGTATCGTCCGTGTGCTCGGCAAGGGGGACAAGGAGCGGATCGTGCCACTCGGCCGTCCTGCGGCGGAGGCCGTACGCCGCTACCTCGCGCTCGGCCGACCGCACCTCGACCGACGCTATCGCCCGGACCTCTTCCTCAACGCCCGCGGTGGCGCGCTGACCCGTGCCGGAGCATTCATGATCCTGCGCAAGCTCGCGGCCAAGGCGGGCCTCGAGCCGGAGCGCGTACACCCACACCTCCTGCGCCACTCGTTCGCCACACATCTGCTCGAAGGTGGAGCAGATCTCCGCTCGGTGCAGGAGATGCTCGGGCACGCCGACCTCTCGACGACCGAGCGCTACACGCACGTATCCGACCGGCGACGCCGCGACACGTACTTCGCGGCTCACCCGCACGCGCGCCAGTCGAAGCACCCGAGCTGAGGCGGCTATCCGACGGCCGCTGCGTCCACGAGCGCGATCGCCTCGGCGATCGTCGCCTCGGCGGCTCCTACGAGCGTCACGTGCCCGATCTTGCGTCCCGCTCTCGGCTCCTTGCCGTAGAGATGCACGTGCGCTCCCGGGAGGGCAAGGAGCGCCTCGATCTCCGGAGCGCCCCCGATCAGGTTGATCATCACCGACGGCGCCAGGGCGTCCGTCGAACCGAGCGGTAGGCCGACGATTGCGCGGAGATGGTTCTCGAACTGGCTCGTGACCGCACCTTCGATCGTCCAGTGACCCGTGTTGTGCACCCGTGGTGCGAACTCGTTCGCGAGCAATGCACCCTCGACCTCGAAGAGCTCGAGCGCGAGCACGCCCACGTAGCCGAGGTCGTCCAGCAAGCGGCCGGCGAGCTCCTCGGCGAGGAGCTGGGCGGCACCCGGAGCCGGCGCCCACGACACGCGAAGGATGCCGTCGCGATGGACGTTCTCGGCAACCGGCCAGAACCGCGTTTCGCCGTCCTGCCCCCGGACGCAGACGATCGAGAGCTCACGGTCGAACGGCACGAGCTCTTCGGCCAGCTCGTGCTCACCGATCGCTTCCACGGCCATCGACCCGTCGCTGGCCCTTGCCGTCGTATCCCAGTCGGCGGGACTTCACGATCGCCGGCAACCCCACGTCGGCGACGGACCCGAATCGCGCGACGGGTATCCCGAGCCGACGGAAGAGCTCTTTCTCGACGAGCCGATCCTGTCCCAGCTCGAGCGCTCGCGACGGCGGCAGCGCCTCGAGCCGGGCCGCGGAAGCGACCGCAATGTTCTCGAACTCGTACGTGACGACGTCCGTGCCGGCCGCCAGCCGGTCGAGCGCAGCGGGATCGTCGAACGCTCCGACCACGAGCTCGCCCACCGCGGCCGCGGGTGCCTGCGCGGACGGATCGAGAAACCGGAAGCCGAGCCCGAGCGGCACCCCGGCGAGCCCGAGCATCCGCCCGAGCTGGCCGCCGCCGATGCACCCGACGAGGGTCATCGCCAAGGCTCGTTTGCGTTGATTCAACACAAGTCCCTCAGGCCGCGGGGTCGGGGCCCTCGAGCACCGATTGCGTCTGCGCCGCGCGGTGGCGCGCAAGCCGCTCGCGAATACCGTCGTCATCGAGTGCAAGGATCGCCGCCGCGAGCAACGCAGCATTGATCGCCCCGGCGCGCCCGATCGCGAGCGTTCCCACCGGCACGCCTGCGGGCATCTGCACGATCGAGAGGAGCGAGTCCATTCCCTTGAGCGCCTTCGACTCGACCGGGACACCGAGGACGGGCAGCGCCGTCTTGGCGGCGGTCATCCCCGGGAGGTGGGCCGCTCCCCCGGCTCCGGCGATGAGAACGCGAATCCCGCGCTCCTCCGCCGACGCGGCGTAGTCGAAGAGGAGATCGGGTGTCCGGTGGGCGGAGACGACCCGTTGCTCGAAGGGGATCTCGAGGGTCTCCAGCGTCTCCGCCGCGTGGTGCATCGTCTCCCAGTCCGACCGCGAGCCCATGATCAGCCCGACGAGGGGAGCGACGGTCACGCGCCCGCCTTCCGATTGGACTTCTTGACGAGAAGCAGCGACACCGAGCGCGCCGTCTTCCGCACCTCCGCGTCGGCCTCGTCGTCGGCGGCGATGCCATCGAGGATGACGATCGTCTCGCGCGCAGGTGTGCCGTTCTTGAAACAGACGATCGCCAGGCGTCGCACAGCCACGTTGTCGTCCCTGGCGGCGAGATCGTGCAGGAGCGGACGGAACGAGTTGACGTCCCCGGGGTGGGCCCTGGAGAGGCCCTCGAGCGCGATCAGGGCCGAGCCCCGAACAGCCGGGCTCTGGTCCTCGAAGCCGCGCCGGAGCAGCTCGATCTTCTGACGAAAGCGGAATTGGGCGATCGCCCGGTAGGCAACCGCCCGAACCCTGTAGTCGGTATTGCGAGCCGCCGCCTCGAGCTCGTCGCTCCACTCGCCCCGCAACGTCGCCAGCTCACGCTCGAGTCCGTCCGTCGCGTACTCGTCGGCGAGCGCGGCAGCCTGCGAGAGGTCCACTACGACGTAGGAAGCGGTCGAGGGCGCTGGGCCGACGTACGTGGCCGACGGCCGCACGAGGCGTCCGAGCCGCTTCTGCTCGAGGACGTGGGCAGACCAGCCGGCGGTGCGGGAGCAGGCGAACATCGCGGGTGCGAGCCGGGGCGGGATATCGGCGACGTCGAGGACGACGGCCGACCAGAACTCGACGTTCGTAGCGAGCACGCGATCGGGCTTACGGGCGTGCAGCTCGGCAAGAGCGGCTCGCTCGAGCTCCTCGGCGACGTCGTACCGCGGCGAGCCGAGCGCCTTCGCCGTGCCTCTGAGAAGGCGCGCTCTCGGATCCTCGGCCCGGTAGACGCGATGGCCGAATCCCATCAGCCGGTCTCCTGCGTCGAGGAGGTCCTTGACGTATTGCTCGATCGACCCGGCCGCGTCTGCTCCGTCGAGCATCGGCAGCACGCGTGCCGGTGCTCCGCCGTGCAGCGGCCCCGAAAGCGCACCGACTGCCGAGGAGAGTGCCGCTGCGCAGTCGGCGCCGGTGGAGGCGACCACACGGGCAGTGAAAGTCGAGGCATTGAGCCCGTGCTCGGCCGTGCAGATCCAGTAGGTGTCGATCGCCTGGACGTGCCTCGGGTCAGCCTCGCCCCGCCACTCGAGCAGAAACCGCTCGGCCGCGGTCGCCCCGCTCTCGACGAGCTCCGGAGCGACCGGCGTCGTGAATCCGTCCGCATGACGCGCAGACTGCGCGACGATAGAGATCATCGTGGCCGAGAGACGCGCAAGATCCCGGTGCGCGTCCTCGTCGGAGATGTCGATCAGCTGGCCGAGCCCCCACACGCCGGAGAGCGCGGCGGTCGCAGCCTGCAGGTCGGCGGGTGCACTCCCGGTGAGATCGGGCGCGACGTAGGGGCGGGCAGGGGCAAGACCGGGCTCGAGCTCGTCGTCGACCAGCAAGCCCCAGACCCTCTCGAAGGGGACCGTCCCGACGAGATCTTCGATGTCGACGCCGCGGTAGCGAAGCGCACCGCCGTCGCGATCCGGCTCGGCGATCTCGGTCTCGAATGCGACAACGCCCTCGAGGCCTGGCTTGAACTCGGTCATCTGTCTCCTCCGTCCGCCCGAACAGGACACCTCGGACGCTACCTGAGAGGTCTCCCTCTGCCGGTGACTATGCTCAGGATATGCGCGACAGGGGCCGCGACGACGTCGCCGCCCCGTCGAAAACCACAGGAGATTCGCCGCCCAGGGTGGCGCCCATACACCAAGGAGCGATCCAGTGAGACAGAAAGTCACCGTCGTCGGCGCGGGTAATGTCGGCGCGACCTGCGCCCAGGAGCTTGCACGGCGCGATTACGCGGACATCGTCCTCGTCGACATCAAGCCGAACTTCCCTCAAGGGAAGGCACTCGACATGAATCAGGCCGGTTCCGTCCTCGGATACGAGCCGAACGTCGTCGGTTCGAACGGGTACGACGAGACGGCCGGTTCCGACGTCGTCGTGATCACGGCGGGCCTGCCGCGCAAGCCCGGCATGAGCCGGGACGATCTCGTCTCGACGAACGAGGCGATTGTCGGGTCGGTGACGAAGGAGATCGTCAAGCGATCGCCGAAGTCGATCATCGTCGTCGTCTCGAATCCGCTCGACGCGATGTGCCACGTCGCAAAGGCAGTCTCGAAGTTCCCGAAGGAGCGCGTCGTCGGCATGGCAGGGATCCTCGACACCGCGCGGTTCGCCGCGTCGATCGCGTGGGAGACGGGAATGTCCGTGAAGGACGTCACCGCGATGGTGATGGGCGGCCACGGCGACCAGATGGTGCCCGTCGTCTCGGCGACGACGGTCGGGGGCGTTCCGCTCGAGCAACTCGCCCCGAAGGGCCGGATCTCCAAGATGGTCGATCGGACGCGCAAGGGTGGCGGCGAGGTAGTGAACCTGCTCGGCACGTCCGCCTGGTACGCCCCAGGGGCCGCGGCGGCGCAGATGGTCGATGCGATCTGCCTGGACGAGAAGCGCGTGCTCCCCTGCACCGCCTTCCTCGAGGGCGAATACGGGGTCAACGGCCTCTATATGGGCGTCCCCGTCAAGCTCGGCTCCGGGGGCGTCGAGGAGATCGTGAAGCTGAGGCTCACGGCGGACGAGAAGAAGATGCTGAAGGCTTCCGCCGCCGCAGTGCGTGAGGTCGTCGGCGTCTTGAAGAGCCGCTGAGCGTCCCCGCAGGCGCCCCCGGGCGCCCGCGGCTTTGCGAATCCTGAACAGTCGCGCCGGGTACGCTTCCCGGCCGGATGGATCTCGGTCTCAACGGGCGAACCGCAATCGTGCTCGGCGCCTCGCAGGGAATGGGCCTTGCGATCGCCCAGGGGCTCGTCTCCGAGGGCGCGGACGTCGCGATGTTCGCGCGACGCGCCGACGTGATCGAGCGTGAGGCCGCGCGAATCGGCGCCCTCGCAATCGCAGGCGACCTGACGGTCGAGGCCGATCTGGACCGGCTCGTGACCGAAACGCTCGCGGCGTACGACGGGGTCGACATCCTCGTGCTGAACGGTGGCGGCCCGCCACCCGGCCCGGCCGCGGCGGTTACCGCCGACGACGTCGGTGCGGCGGTGGAGCTCCTCCTCGTGCCCCACGTCCGCCTCGTCGGTCTCTGCCTGCCCCATCTCCGGGCAAGCGGCCGTGGACGGATCGTCGCGATCGAGTCGACCTCGGTGAAGGAGCCGATCGCGAACCTGGCGCTCTCGAACGCGGTTCGGCCAGGTGTCGTCGGCTGGCTGAAGACCCTTGCCCGAGAGCTCGGTCCGGAGGGCATCACCGTCAACACGATCGCCCCCGGACGGATCGACACCGAGCGCCTCCACGCGCTCTACGGCCCGGACGGCCCGCCGCCCGAGGCTCTCGCAGCGATTCCCGCTCGGCGCGTCGGCTCGCCCGCGGAGATCGCGGCGACTGCCTGCTTCCTCGCGTCGGAGCAAGCTGCCTACATCAGCGGCGCCGTCGTCCCGGTCGACGGCGGCATGCTGAACGGGCTGTTCTAGAGGTGACGCGTAACCGGCTCACCGTGCTCCTCTGGAGCGTCGCAACCGTGGCCGCGGCGGCGATCGCCTTCGCATGGTTTGCGCCGTCGCACGACTACCTCTACGTCCCGAACACGGCGACACCGGTCGGCGACAAGGTGACGGTCGCCGGGGAGCAACGCTCCGGCGGCGAGGAAGGCGGTGCGATCTACTACGTCGACGTCAACGTGCGCTCGGCCACCTGGATCGAGTCGCTCCTGCCGTTCGTCCGCCCGGACGGCGCCACGCTCGTTCCGGAGAGACAGGTCGTCCCGCCTGGATCGTCCTTCGAGGACCGGCGGCGGGAGGGCCTCCGCGAGATGGCCCGCTCGGAGCAGACCGCGGCAGCCGTTGCTCTCAAACAGGCCGGGTACCGCGTCACGGCGACGCCGCGTGGGGCCTTGGTCGACGGGGTGGCACCCGACGTCCCGGCCGCAACGATCCTCCGATCGGGTGACGTGATCGTGGGGGTCGGAAAGACGAAGATCCTGACTCCGATCGCACTGCGCGAGGCCTTCGCTGAGGTCCGCCCCGGGGACGAGATCGAGCTGGACGTCAAGCGTGACGGCGTCGTAAAGACGGTCACCGTGAAGACTGTCGAGTCGCCGGCCGAAAAGGGGAAGGCCATCATCGGGATCCAGGTCTCGCAGGACGCGGACATCAAGCTGCCGATCAAGGTCGACATCAACCTCGGCGCGGTCGGCGGCCCGTCCGCCGGGCTGCCGTTCGCACTCGACGTCCTCCAGGAGCTCGGGACGAACGTCGACCACGGGCAGCGGGTCGTGGCGACCGGGGAGATCGGGCTCGACGGCAGCGTCGGCCCGATCGGCGGCGTGAAGCAGAAGACGTACGGCGCTCGCCGGGCGGGCGCTGATGTCTTCCTCGTCCCGGCTGGGGATAACGCGACCGAGGCACGGCGGTATGCAGGGAACCTTCGCATCATCCCGGTCACGAGTTTTCAACAGGCGTTGTCCGCCCTGGCGACGGAGGCGGCGAAGTAGCCGCTTTGCAGGACTTTGCCGGGGAGGGCAACACCCGCTAATTGCGGCACTTTTGAGGACCGGCCTCTTGCGAGACCGATACCTGTTGGCCACAATGGCCCCTGTCCAAACGGGACGAGATCGACGACAGGGGATGCTTTACATGCCGGCCAAAGCAACGTGCAACGACTGCTACTTCCGCAGGGAAGGGCTCTGCGCCCTGCCGGGAGAGACCCCCTGCCCCACGTTCCGCGCGGTCGCGACCGGGGGCAGGCTGCAGCCTCCGCGCCAACCCCGGCTCGTGATCCGACCGACGAACCCGCTCGTCGTCACCACGTCCATCTAACGTTCGGGCACGATGTCGACGAAACCGACGCTCGAGGGCGCGAAACGGCAGAGCCCATGGACGCCGAAGCGGATCATCCTCGGTGTGATCCTGGCGTACGTCCTCATCCTCGTACTCGCGAACCGCAACGCCGTCTCGGTCAACTTCGTCTTCTTCCGCACCGAGGCCTCGCTCTTCGTGGTGCTGCTTCTTGCGATCGCCCTCGGCTTCGTCGTCGGGTGGCTGTTCGACGACCTTCGCGACCGCCGCAAGCGGCGCCGCGAAACGCCGTAGACGCTCGGCCTCTCCGCTCCTAGAGAAGCGATGCGAGAAGCCGGACGCCGTCGGCGATCCGGTCCGGCGTCTCGTAGCTGAAGGCAAGGCGTGCCGACGACCGTCCTGCCGACGCGTTCGGGAAAAAGTCCGACCCTCGAACGAAGGTGACGCCGGCGTCGGTCGCCCGCGTCAGGAGATCCGCCGCGTCGACATCGTTCGCGAGATCGAGCCAGAGGAAGTAGCCACCCTCCGGTGAGCTCCAGCCCGTGCCATCGGGCATCTCCGCAGCGAGAGCGGCGAGCATCGCATCCTTCCGACCCTTCAGGAGCCCCCGAACGCGGTCGAGGTTCGGGCCAAAGGCACCGCGATCGATCATCTCGAACACCGTTGCCTGGGGAAGCAGGCTCGGCGAGATGTAGGTCGACACGGCACGATCGTCGTAGGCCGCTGCAAGCGGCTCCGGAACGACGAAGTACCCGATACGAAGCCCGGGCGCGACCGTCTTCGAGAACGATGACGTGAACGTCACACGCTCGCCGCCCTCGAGCTCGTGGATCGAAGGCACCGGATCGCCGTCGTAGCGGACGCGACCGTAGGGATCGTCCTCGAGAATCGGGAGGTCGTAGCGGGCCGAGAGCTCGACCAGGCGCCGTCGGCGTTCGACACCGATCGTGCGACCGGACGGGTTCTGGAACGTCGGGATCGTGTAGAGAAACGAGATCTCACCTCCGCGCTCGAGCTCCACCTCCAGCGCGTCGGGGTCGAGGCCCTCGTCGTCCATCGCGATGGGCACGACATCGGCACCATCGCGGGCAAGAATCTTGAGCGGCCGGTCGTAGGTTGGTGCCTCGACGAGCACGCGCCCCGGCCGGAGGGCGAGCTGGGCGGCCGCATAGAACACAAATCCCTGCAGGCCGCCGGTCGTCACGAAGACCCTGCTCGGCACGACGCCGTGCTGCTGCGCGAGGACCTCGCGCAGCGGCCCATAGCCGCCGCCCGTTCCGTACGAGAGGATCGTCGTCCCGTCGCGCTCGAGTGCGGCGCGGGCACAGTCGGCGATCAGCGCTGGATCGAGGCACTCGGGGGCGGGGGCGCCGCGCGCAAAGGAGATCGGTGCCATGTGCAGAGCGTACCCGGCCGCCGCGCGCCGCCAGCAGGAGAACTGCCGTGCGCGCATGAGAACCGGTGTTCGCCGCGAATCAGTCATCACTGCTACTGTTGTCCGCAGGGAATCGGCGCTGTGCCGCCCCGGGAGATCAGCTTCTTTCGACTCTAGGCTCGGAACTTCGAGGATTAGGCAGTTCGAGGGTAGATGGTCTCGAACTCAATCCAAGGAGTACAAACCGAATGCCAGACACGACCTTTGCCTCTATCGGGCTGAGCGCGGACACCGTACGCGTGCTCACCGGTCAGGGCATCCATTCACCGTTCCAGATCCAGACGCGAGCGATTCCGGCAGCCCTCGCAGGGCACGATGTGCTCGCCAAGGCTCCGACCGGATCGGGCAAGACGCTCGCGTTCGCGATCCCGATCGTCGAGCGCGCGGCGCCCGGCGACGGCCGTCCTGCGGCGCTCGTGCTCGTCCCGACCCGGGAGCTCGCCGTCCAGGTGACCGAGGTCATCGCCGATCTCGGCAGGCCAAAGGGCCTCGAGGTCGCATCGGTCTACGGCGGCGTTCCGATCCCGGCCCAGGCCGCGAAGGCCAAGAAGGCGCACGTGCTCGTCGCGACGCCCGGCCGCCTGCAGGACCTGATGGATCGGCGAATGGTCACGCTCGATGCCGTCACGATCCTCGTCCTCGACGAGGCCGACCGGATGCTCGACATGGGCTTCAAGCCACAGGTCGACAAGATCCTGCGCCGCGTCTCCGACAAGCGACAGACGATGTTCTTCTCGGCAACGCTCGACGGCGCCGTCGGCGAGCTTGCCCGGGCGTACACGAACCAGCCCGTTCGGATCGCCGCCGAGCTCCCGAGCGAGCAGAAGCCCGGTGAGATCGATCACCAGTTCGTCTCGGTCACCCCGGACAACAAGGTCGAGAAGCTCGTCCAGCTCCTGAACGAGGAGCGCGGGCTCGCACTCGTCTTCGTGCGCACCAAGCGCGGCGCCGATCGCCTCGCGCAGCGGCTCGAGCGCCATCAGGTGCGCGCAGTCGCGATGCACGGCGACAAGACGCAGGCCGCTCGCGAGAAGGCTCTCGCGCACTTCGAGGCCGGCCGGGTCACGACGCTGATCGCCACCGACGTTGCAGCCCGAGGGCTCGACCTCTCCGACATCACGCATGTGATCAACTTCGATCCGCCCGAGGACGAGAAGGCGTACACCCATCGCGTTGGCCGCACAGGTCGCGCCGGTCGTTCGGGCACGGGCGTGACGCTCGTGCTTCCGGATCAGCAGGCCGAGGTCAGCCGCGTTGCGCGGATGAACGGCCAGTCGGATGCGTGGGAGGAAACCGGCATGAAGTCGGCGGCCCCGAAGCTCCTCTACTCGGGCCGCAAGCGCGGCTCCAAGTGGGGCCCCACCCGCCCCCGCCGGAAGATCTGAGGGGTGGTCAAATCGATCTCGCTGCCGCGCTGCGCGTGCATCCGGAAGCCGGGAACTTGCGGTTCTCCGTGACCCTCCCTCTCATACAGCGCGGCGAAGCCGCTGAATTCCGGAGGAGAGGCTTCAGTTTCTCCTCCGGGTTCCCTCCCGGTCTCTAACCGGCGGGCTCTTCCCCCCAGACCCTGACGAGCTCGACCACGGTCGCGGCGGCAGCAGCCATGTCCTGCACGCTCGCCCACTCGCGGGTGGAGTGGTAGTTCTGACCGCCCGTGAAGATGTTCGGCGTCGGGAGCCCCATCGCCGAGAGTCGGGCCCCGTCCGTGCCACCCCGGATCAGCGAGCGCACGGGCTCGACGCCGGCACGGCGGATCGCCTCCTCCGCGGCGGCGACGACGCGCGGATGCTTGTCGATCTCCGTGCGCATGTTGCGATAGGTCTCCTGCACCTCGACGTTGACGCGCGCTCGCGGTTCGCGAGATCCGACCTCCTCGGCCAGGCGCCGGACAAGAGCCGTGTGCTCATCGAGCAGCGTGTCGTCGTGGTCACGCACGATGAGGATGACCGTCGCCTCCTCGACGCCCCCGCTGATCCGCGACGGATGGATGAACCCTTCGCGGCCGTCGGTCGTCTCGGGTGAGAGGGAGTCCTTTGGAAGAGCCGTGATGAACTCCGCTGCCAGCTTGACCGCGTTCACGAGCTTTCCCTTGCCCGACCCCGGATGGGCTCCGCGTCCCCGGAAGACGACGCGCACCTGGAAGGCCGAGAACGTCTCGATCTCGAGCTCGCCGACCCCCGAGCCGTCCAAGGTGTACGCCACCTCGGCGCCGAAGGCGTCGAGATCGAAGTAGTCGGTTCCCCTGCCGACCTCTTCGTCGACCGTGAACGCGATCCGCACGTTCGCTCGCGCGCCGGGGGAGCCCACGAGATACGCCGCCGCAGCCATGATCTCGGCCACTCCCGCCTTGTCGTCAGCACCGAGCAGCGTCGTGCCGTCGCTCGTGACGATGTCGTGGCCGACGCGCGCCGCAAGGGCGCTCTCTTCGCCCGGATCGATCGTCTGGCTCGGATCGCCGGGCAGCACCAACACCTCGCCCGCATAGTCCTCGTGCACGATCGGGACGACGCCTGCGCCGGGAGACTCGGGCGTCGTGTCGACGTGCGCAATCAGGCCGATCACGGGCGCGCTGTCCGTACCCGGCAGGGTTGCGAAGACGTAGCCGGGCTCGGTCAGCTCGACATCTGCGAGCCCGATCTCGCGGAGCTCGTCGACGAGCAGGCGCGAGAGGTCGAGCTGCTTCGCGGTGCTCGGGTAGGACGCCGCGCCCTCCTCCGCCTGCGTGTCGATGCGGACGTAGCGCAGGAAGCGCTCGAGAACGTCGTCAGCCAGCTCCGCCGCGAGCGACGATGAGAACCGGGCGCTACCCAAGTCGACCGAGGTGGCGGTACAGGGCTGCAGCGGTCTCGATTCCGAGCGGGAGGTAGGCCGTCGGAATCCGCTCGTTCGGCGAGTGGATGTTCGATTCGTTGAGCGCGAATCCCGTCAGAACCGTGGCAACGCCGCGTCCGGCGAGCGCCGAGACCAGCGGGATCGAGCCACCGGAGCGAACGAGTAGGGGCCTGACCCCGAGTATCTCCTCGAAGGCATCGAGGCCGTAGAGCACGGCGGGCGCGTCCGCCGAAACGAGCCCCGGTGGCGCGGACGACCGCATCGTGATCTCGAGCTCCGCACCCTCCGGAGCAGCGTCCCGGAGGAGCTTCTCGAATGCGGTCGCGATCACGGCCGGATCCTGGTTGCCGACGAGGCGGATCGAGACGTTCGCGCGCGCGGCCACGGGGATCACGGTCTTGACGAGCGTCGGGGAGCCGCCTTCCAACCCGTGCACGTCGACCGAGGGCTCCGCCCAGGTGCGGACGTAGAATTCGGCGCCGGCCGTCGGGTCGGCAGCGCGTGCGCCGGCAGCAGCGATCTCGGCGGGGCCGGCAGGCAGCGTCGACCAGCCGGCGAGCTCGTCGCCGGACGGCGGGACGATGCCGGCCCGGAGTGGCTCGGGCAGACGGCCCCCGTGAGGAAGGACCGCAGCGAGCGTCTCAATGAGCGCGTGCATCGCGTTGAGCGACGCTCCGCCGTACATGCCCGAGTGAAGGTCGCGGGCGCCGGTTCGAAGCTCGATGTGGAAATAGCACAGGCCGCGAACGGCGATGTTGAAGCCGGGAACGTCACGCTCGACCATGCCGCTGTCGAAGACGATCGCGGCATCCGCACCACGCTCGTCCGCGGCGATCCAGTCGACGATCGAGTGCCCACCGATCTCCTCCTCCCCGTCGCATGCGAAGCGCAGGTTGACCGGGAGCCCGTCGGCGGCTGCGAGCAGCTCGGCCGCCTTGAGCAGCATGTAGAGCTGTCCCTTGTCGTCCGCGATGCCACGCGCATAGAGCCAGCCGTCCCGCTCGACGAGCTCGAACGGAGGTGTCTCCCACAGCTCGAGCGGGTCGGGAGGCTGAACGTCGAAGTGCCCGTAGCAGAGGATCGTGGGGGCGCTCTCCGCGTTTCTCGAGGCGCGAATCTCGCCGACGACGAGAGGACGCTCGCCCCAGGGGATCACGTCAGCGGAGCCACCGGCCTGACGGACCCGGTCTGCCACCCATTGAGCAGCAGCGGCGACGTCGGCCTGGTGGCCCCGGTCGGCGCTGATCGACGGTATCGCGATCAGCTCGGAGAGCTCGGCGACGAGCTCGTCAAGGGGCGGAACGTGCACGGCCGAACCAGTCTACTGCGGCTTGGCGCACCACCCCGGTGACACGCTGGGGCCTGTCACGACTCTCCTACGCGACGTCTCTGACGTTGCCCGCCTCTGCAAGCGCGCGCAGCTTCTTCAGGCTCTGGTGCTCGATCTGCCGGATGCGCTCGCGAGTGACGTTGAACGCGCGCCCGACTTCGTCGAGCGTCTGCGGCTGCTGGCCGTTGAGCCCGTAACGCAACTCCAGCACCGCTCGTTCGCGCTGGGAGAGCGATCCCAGAATCGATCGGAGCGCTTCTCGCCGAAGCGTCACCTCGGCCGCCTCGTCGGGAAGCTGTGCGGTCACGTCCGTAAGGAAGTGACCGAACTCCGACTCGTCGTCGTCACCGACGGGTTTCTCGAGGGAGACCGGTGTCTGCGCCGATCGCTTGATCTGCTCGACCTCGTCGACCGTGAAGTCGAGGTCGAGCGCGATCTCGGCGAGCGTCGGGTCACGGGCGAGCTCGGAGCGGAGCTTCCGCTCGCTGCGATGAATCTTGTTGAGCTTCTCGACGACGTGCACCGGCATTCGGATCGTTCGCCCCTTGTCGGCGATCGCCCGTGCGACCGCCTGCCGGATCCACCACGTTGCGTACGTCGAGAACTTGAAGCCTTTCCGGTAGTCGAACTTCTCGGCTGCTCGCACGAGACCGATCGTCCCCTCCTGAATCAGGTCGAGGAACGGGAGCCCCTGGTTGCGATAACGCTTCGCGATCGAGACGACGAGTCGCAGGTTGGCCTCGACCATCGCCTGCTTGGCCGCATGCTCTCCGAGCTCGATCCGCTTGGCGAGCTCGACCTCCTGGGCGGCGGTGAGCAGCGGTACCTTCCCGATGTCCTTCAGGAAAAGCTGCAGCGTGTCCGTCGAGATCTCGGCCTCGGCAGCCCACTCCTTCTCGGCCTCGGCCTCGCTCTGCGCGGTGCCGACGACATCGACCTGTGCCTCCTCGAGCGCGGTGTAGAACTCGTCGAGCTGGGCTGCGTCGAGGTCGAGCTCGTCGAGTGCAATCGCGATCTCCTCTGCCTCGAGCTTGCCGGCCCCCCTCCCCGCCTCGAATAGCGTTCGCACCTCGAGCAGGTCGAGAACACCCACCCTGACGGCAGTTGGCGCCGTGCCACTCGAATCAGCTGCGCTCAAGAACTGCCCCCTCGTCGATCGAACTGCCCTGACGGTAGCCGTCACGTCCTCCGGCGTCAAAGATTCGGCCCAGCCGGCTCAAATCTTTGCCTTGTCCAGCTGGTCGAGATACTGCCTGGCGATCCCGACGAGGCGCGAGTCCGGCTCCTCGGTTCGAACGAGCTCGAGCTGGCGGCGGGCCTCCTTCACCTGCCCTGACCAGAGCAGGAGAAGACCGAGGTGGAAGCGCACCGTCGCCGACTGGGGGAACGTCTTCGAGAGCGGCCCGAGTCGGGAGAACGCTTTCACCGGCGCAGCCTTGTCGAAGAGGCCAACGGCGGCTGCGACGCGCGCCTCGGGGTCGGTCGGATGGAGGCGGGCCGCCTCCGCGAAGACACGCTCGGCAGAGACTTGTCTCCCGAGCCGCTGCAGGGCGACGCCGTAGAAGAGCCGGTCGGAGACGGACCCGTCCTTCGCGCGACGCGCGAGCGACGCGAACTGCCCGGGCGGGTCGAGCCGGCGGACAGCGGCCGGGACGTTCGCGACGGGAACGAAGAGCGGCAGGTTGCGAGCGAACTCCGGATGCAGGAGATTTCCCGCAGTGACAGCGTACGCCGTGTCGGGCTCGAGCTCCGCCGCGGCCCGCCAGGCTGCCTTTGCGTCACCCTCGCCCGCCCAGTAGCGCGCGATCCCCAGGTTGAGCTGGATGGCGGCGCTCTTCGGGTGGAGTCCGGAGAGCTCCGTCAGGCGCGCGACGGTCTCGTCGGGCCAGGCGGTGAACGCCGTTCCGATCCGCGCCTCGAGCGAGCCGTGGGGCGAGAACCGCTCGGCGGCCGCGACGAGCTTGCCCGCCTCGTAGAGCCGTAGGCCCTCCCGGAGATCGCGCGCTTCCTGGTCGACGCGGACGCCGAGATCGAATGAGAGCGGAGGAGCACCGGGGCGAACCTGGGGCCCGATCGCAGCGGCGCCCGCAGGCTCGCTGCTCGTCGCGGCGGTGATGCCGGCGACCGCACCCGCGGCGACGAGCGCCAGGGCTGCGACGACGAGCGATGTCCGTGTGCGAGCGGTCACGAGGGAACGGTAGCCGCCGGGCTCCTCGCCACCCCACGAATCCGGTCGTTTGCACTCGGACGATGTCGATCGGCGTCCCGGAAGGGGTATCCGCAACGGGCCGTCGCGGCAGTCGCAAGTGACGTCGACTTTGACCGGAGGCAACACGCTATACTCTTGGAAGTAATGGCTACGTACCGCGAGTTGCTCAACCAGGTGAAGGGCGAGATCGAAGAGGTCACCTCGCTCGATCTGCACGATCGCCTCGCCGCCGGCGAGCGGCCCCTCCTCCTCGACGTCCGAGAGCAGGACGAATGGGATGAGGGTCATCTTCCGCGGGCGATCCACGTAGCGCGCGGGAATCTCGAAGCGCGCGTCGAGGCAGTGATCCCCGACAAATCGCGGGAGATCGTCATCTACTGCGCAGCGGGAGCGCGGTCGGCGTTCGCCGCGAAGGCACTCGGCGAGCTCGGGTACACGGCCGTCTCGTCGATGTCGGGCGGTTTCTCGGACTGGAAGCACAACGGCTACGCGTACGAGACGCCGCGCGCGCTCACACCCGAGCAGCGCGCGCGCTATTCACGCCACATCCTGATTCCCGAGGTCGGCGAGGTCGGGCAGCAGAAGCTCCTCGACGCGCGCGTCCTCCTGATCGGTGCCGGCGGGCTCGGCTCGCCGTCGTCTCTCTACCTCGCGGCGGCCGGCGTCGGAACGCTTGGCATCATCGACGCGGACGTCGTCGACGACTCGAACCTGCAGCGGCAGATCGTGCACTCCACGAGCACGCTCGGCGAGCCGAAGGTTCTCTCCGCGAAGAAGGCGATCGAGGCGCTCAACCCGGACGTGACGGTGATCCCGTACCAGGAGCGCCTGACCTCCGAGAACGTCGAGCGGATCCTCGCGGACGGCTGGGACGTGATCGTGGACGGGGCGGACAACTTCCCCACGCGGTATCTCGTCAACGACGCCTCGGTGTGGCATGACATTCCCGTCGTCCACGGCTCGATCTATCGCTTCGAGGGCCAGGTGACGGTGTTCCATCCGCACGTCGGGCCCTGCTACCGGTGCCTCTACCCGACGCCGCCGCCGCCGGAGCTCGCACCGAGCTGCGCTGAGGGCGGTGTGCTTGGCGTCCTGCCCGGCATCGTCGGCTCCCTGCAGGCGAGCGAGACACTGAAGCTGATCCTGGGCGCCGGCGAGACACTCACCGGCAGGCTGCTCCTGTTCGACGCGCTCTACACGAGCTTCGACGAGGTGTCCGTGAAGAAGGACCCGGGGTGCCCCGTCTGCGGCGACGCACCCACGATCTCCGAGTACGTCGACTACGTCGAGTTCTGCAGCGGCGTGCCCCACGACCAGCAGGCGGTGCACGCGTGACGGCGGTCCGCATTCCGCCGACCCTGCGTTCCGAGGTCGGGGGCGAGCGCCAGGTCGAGGCCGAGGGCTCGACGATTCGCGCCGTGCTCGAGGATCTCGTCGGCCGTTACCCCGCGCTGGGCTCACAGATCTTCAACGACGGCGAGATCGCCACGTTCGTCAACGTCTACCTCGGCGGCGAGGACGTGCGCACCCTCGACGGGCTCGACACCGAGATCACCGCGGGGCAGACGGTCATCCTCCTGCCGGCGATGGCCGGCGGCTCGACGCCGCCGCGATCGCGCCCGGTCGTCTCCTCGCTCCTCGACCTGGTCGGGAACACGCCGCTCGTCGAGCTGCCACGGATCTCGCCGAAGCCCAGCGTGCAGATCTACGCGAAGCTCGAGGGCCTCAATCCGACCGGCTCGATCAAGGACCGCGTCGCGAAGTCGATGATCGAGGTGGCCGAGGCATCGGGCGAGCTGAAGCCCGGACGGCACCTTCTCGAGCCAACCTCGGGCAACACCGGCCACTCACTCGCGATGATCGCCAAGCTGAAGGGCTACCCCCTCACCTGCGTGATGCCGGAGAACGCGACCGACGAGCGCAAGCGCCTGCTCCGGCTCTACGGCGCCGAGATCGTCCTCTCCCCCGGTGAAGAGGGATCGAACGGGGCCGTTCGCCTCGCACTCGAGCTCGCGGAGCGCGACCCGAAGTACTTCATGCCCTTCCAGTACGCAAACCCCGCCAATCCGCGGGCGCACTACGACGGTACGGGTGCCGAGATCGCCGAGGCGCTCGAGCACGTCGACGTGCTCGTCGCGGGGCTCGGGACCGGCGGCACGTTGATGGGGGTCGGCGAGCGGTTGCGCGAGTCGTTCCCCGACATCGTCGTCGCCGCGGCGGAGCCGCTGCCCGGCGATTCGGTGATGGGCCTTCGCTCGCTCGCCGACGGTTACGTCCCGCCGATCCTCGACGTCTCGAAGCTCGACCGGAAGATGCTCGTCTCGAACGCGGAATCGGTTCGGGCGGTGCGTGCGCTGCTCGACCTCGAGGGAATCTTCGCCGGTGTCTCGTGCGGTGCAGCCGTCCACGTCGCGCGCAAGATCGCCGAGGAGATGGATGAAGGCGTGATCGTGGCGATCCTCGCCGACGCAGGGTGGAAGTATCTCTCCGCGGACTTCTGGGAGGCGTCGGACGGCGACCTCGAGGAGTCCATGGAACGCACGATCTGGTGGTGATCCCCACCGACGTGCGGGCAGCGCTCGTCGCACACGCGACGGCGGAGCTGCCGAACGAGGCATGCGGCCTCGTCCTCTTCGACGACGAAACGGCCGTCGAGTACATCCCGGGGCGGAACGCATCTCCGTCGCCGTACCACTTCGAGCTCGAGATCGACCCGCTCGCGTGGGCCGATGCGAACGACCGGGACATGGTCCAGGCGGTCTTCCACTCGCACATCTCGTCGCCTCCGCGACCGTCGCGGACGGACGTGCAGAACATCGGCCTCTGGGCCGGGCAGCCGTACCTGATCTACACGGTGCGAACCGACGAGCTTGCCGCCTGGCGGATCGTCGACGGCCACATCGAGCCGATCTCGCTCGAGCATTCGTAACCCGGCTCCGAGAGCGACAGGGGTCTCGCTGCGAGGAAGGCTCCACGCAGCGAGACCACGCCGTCAACGTCGCTCGATCACGTGACCGTGAGCGTGCCGTTCATCGAGCCTGCGTGCGGATCGCACACGAACGTGTAGGTGCCCGGCTCGAGCACCACCTCGAACGTCTTCGTGCCTTCCTCGGACACCTCCGTCATCACGTCCACCCCGCCCGGGCCGGTGAAGTGGAAGTTGTGATCCGGGGACATGTCGTCGACGGTCAGCGTGTACGTCCCCGCCGCGACGGTGTCCTCGCCCATCGAGATATCGAAGCCCGGCCCCACGGAGCCTGTGAGCGTACTCGTGTCGTCGCCGCTCGTCGCGGTGACCTCGGTCGAATCGGGCGTCGCGCTGTCCGAATCTCCGCCACCGCAGCCCGCCGCAAGAGCGACCCCGGCGGCGATCGCTGCCGCCGAGGGAATCCATCGTCTCACCCTGTCCTCCTCCTTCGTGTGTGAAGAGGTATACGCGAAACGCCCGGGTTCGGTTTCGGCGTCATTCGACGCCGACCGCCGTCCCTTCAGCGGCCGACCGGAAGAGCGCGTCGATTGCCCGCACCTGCCCGAGGGCGTCGGCCCGCCCGAGCAACGGCACCCGTTCACCCCTGATTGCCGCGTTCATGTCCTCGAGCTCGAGCCGGTAGGGATTCGCCGCCTCGACCTCGATCCGCTCGACGGTGCCGTCGCGCCGAAGCTCGATCACCGGCGTCCCGCAGTGCCACGGATCGTCGAGGAACAGCGATCCTTCCGTCCCGATCGCCTCGAGCTCGTCGCGATCCGGGAGTGACGTCCCGCAGTCGAACAGTGCCGTCACATCGCCCGGGAAGCGCATCAGCCCACTGAATACCCAGTCGGTGCCGCTCGAGCCGATGTGGGCCGCTCCGACGACGGATTCTGGCTCACCCCCGAGGAGGCGGGCACCGCTGACGCAGTAACACCCGACATCCATCAGCGCACCACCCTCGACGTCTGTCCGCAGCCGAATGTTGTCGGCGTCGTACAGCGAGTAGCTGAACGCGGTGCGGATCACACGAAGCTCGCCGATTGCGCCGGACGCAACGAGCTCGACGAGCCTCGCAGTCTGCGGATGGTGTCGGTACATGAACGCCTCCGAGAGGTGCAGTCCCGTGGCATCGGCCACGTCGAAGGCCGCCTCGACGTCGGCGACATGGCGGCTGAACGGCTTCTCGCAGAGCACATGCTTGCCGGCCTCGAGCGCGCGGATCGACCACTCGCTGTGCATCGTGTTCGGCAGCGGGATGTACACCGCCTCGATCTCCGGGTCGGCGAGCAGGTCGTCGTAGGCTCCGTACGCGCGCTCGATGTCCCACTCCCGCGCGTACTCCTCGGCTCGCGCGGCCGTACGACTCGCGACCGCGACGATCTCCACCTCCTTCGACGCCCTCGCACCGGCGAGGAGCTTGCCGTTGATGTCCGCGGTCGAGACGAGACCCCATTTCACCGGTCGTGTCATCCTGGTGGCTCCTTTACCGAGTCGAGTGCCGGGTACAGCGCGCGATAGCGCGCATACGTGTCCTCGTAGATCCCTTGCGAGACGGGGTCGGGCTCGACGGTCTCACGAACGTGGACGCAGCTCGCGACGGCGGTTGGCACGTCTGCGAAGACACCGCCGGCGACCCCACCGAGAAGCGCGGCACCGAACGCAGATCCCTCCTCGACCGCCGTCAGCTCGATCGGGAGCCCGAGCGCCGAGGCGACGATCTCGAGCCACAGCCCTCGGGCACCACCACCGGATGCACGCGCACGATCACACGGACCGCCGAGGCCTCGGACGAGCTCGAGTGAGTCACGGAGCCCGAACGCAACGCCTTCGAGCACCGCCCTGACGAGGGCTCCTCGGTCGTGCCGGACGCCGAGACCCGTGAACGCCGCCCGCGCGGACGGATCGGCGTGCGGGGTGCGTTCGCCCGCGAGGTAGGGAGCGAAGAGCAACCCTTCGACACCCGGAGCCCATGCCTCTGCCTCAGCGACGAGGTCGACGAACGACGCCTCCGGTGCCAGCCGGTCGCGAAACCATTGCAACGAGCCGGCGGCCGAGAGCATCACGCCCATCGCATGCCACTGCCCGGGCACGGCGTGGCAAAACGCGTGCACGCGTGCCCGTGGGTCGCTCGCAAACGAAGGCAGCGCTGCGAAGACGACACCGGAGGTTCCCATCACGATCGAGAGCGGCCCCGGACGGTCGATCCCCACCCCGAGTGCCGCAGCGGCACAGTCCCCCGCACCCGCCGCGACCGCGATTCCTTGTGACAACGTGTCGCAAGGAATGGTCACGCCGGAGATGTCGGGTGATTCGAGGAGCGGTGGCAGGATCTGCGGATCGATGTCGAGCGCGTCGAGCACCTCGGCCGACCACTGCCGACGCGCAACGTCGAGCAGCAGCGTGCCGGAAGCGTCGGCGACGTCCGTGGCCCACTCCCCGGTGAGTCGCAGCCGAACGTAGTCCTTGGGCAGCATGATGCGCGCGATCCTCCCGTACGCCTCGGGCTCGTGGCGACGGAGCCAGAGGAGCTTCGGGGCAGTGAAGCCCGTCAGCGCGCGGTTTCCCGGTCAACGCGATCAGTCGGTCGAGCCCGATCCGCTCCTCGATCTCGGCACACTCGACCGCCGTCCGCTGGTCGTTCCAGAGGATCGCAGGCCGGACGACGCGGCCGGCGGCGTCCAGAGCAACGAGGCCGTGCATCTGACCGGAGAGGCCGATACCGGCGATATGGAGCCGACCGAGATCCCCGATCGCGGCGAGTGCCCCGTCCCACCAGTCGTCGGGATCCTGCTCCGACCAGCCGGGTCGAGGGGTCGAGAGTGGATAGCCGCGCTCGGCCCGCGCGAGCACCGTGCCGTCCGGGGAGATGGCGACCGCCTTGACGCCGGTCGTGCCGACGTCGAGACCGAGGAGCGCGGTGGTAGCGTCAGAAGCCATGGAGGTGACGCGGTACGAGGAGGGGCTCTGGCGCTGGACGACGTTCTACGACGAATGGCGCGAACGAGGTCGGCTGCGTCTACTACGAAGGCCCGGACGCCGTCGTCCTGATCGATCCTCTCGTACCGTCTGGAGCCTCGGAAGCCACGCGATTCTGGGAGGCGCTCGACCGTGACGTCAGCCGCCTGGGGCTGCCGGTGCACGTCTATATCACGGTCTTCTGGCATGCGAGAAGCGCGGGCGAGATCGTGAGGCGTTACAACGGATGCCTGCACTCGACGAGCCGTGCACGCGCGGCGAACGAGCGCCGGACAGCGATCGAGCCGGTCGTGTTCAGGCCCGGCGATGCGCTGCCAGGCGGCATCGAGGCGCTCGCGACAGGGCGCTCGACCGAGGTCGCCTACTGGATCCCCGAGCACGGCGCCCTCGTGCCGGGAGACGTGCTCCTCGGCGACGGCAACGGCGGGGTGACAATGTGCCCGGAGTCGTGGTTGCCGGCCGGCATCGGCCACGACCGGCTGCGGGCAGCACTGACGCCCTTGCTCGACTTGCCGATCGCGAGGATCCTCGTCTCGCACGGAGCTCCCGTAACCGAGAACGCCGGGGAACGACTCGCGGCGGCCCTGACCGGGACGTAGTCGCATCAGCAACAGATCTCGCGCGCGACCGCAAGGTACGCGTCGTGGCAGCGCTCGAGGGACGGAAGATCGACCCACTCGTCCTCACCGTGGATGCCGCCGACGATCGGCCCGTAGAGGACGGTCGAGATCCCGGCGTCTGCGAGGAGCGCCGAGTCGGCCCAAAAGGCAACGCCTCCGACGGCATCGCCGCCGCTGTGTCGTCGGAGTGCGGTGACGACGGGCGCGTCGGCGTCGGTCTCGAACGGGCCGCGGTGGAAGGGCGTCGTGACGCTCGCCCCGGTGCCGTTCGTCAGCTCGGCGAGCTCCGCACGAACCAACTCGACGGTTTCGCCCGGAACGGTGCGTCGCTCGCCCTTCAGCAGGCAGCCCGCCGGGTAGCTCGAGTACTCCTGGCCCCCCTCGATTACGGCTGCGTGGACCGAGCCAGTGCCGAGCAACGGGTGATCGGCTGCGCCACGCAATCGCGCATCGAGCGCGGTGATCCCGGAGAGCACCGGCCCCATGGCCGCGATGGCGTCGATCCCGATGTCGGGCCGCGACCCGTGTGCAGCGCGGCCGACGGTCTCGATCTCGAACGCAACGAATCCCTTGTGGGCGACCGCGACGACCTCGTCCGTGGGCTCCGTCACGATCGCGGCGTCGGCGGTGGTTCGGCGCACGAGCGCCTCGGTGCCCAGGCTTCCAACCTCCTCGTCGGCGACGGCCGCGATGATGACGTCGCCACGGAGGCCCTCGCGCACCGCCGCCGCGCCGACCAGCATGCTCGCGGCGAGCGACCCCTTCATGTCGCCGGAGCCGCGCCCGTGCAAACGCCCCTCGCGGACGATCGGCTCGAAGGGGCTTTCCATTCCGGCTACGCCGACCGTGTCCATGTGGGCGTTCAGGAGCAGCGAGCGACCGCCGCCACTCCCCCTCGCTACGCCGACGACGTTCGGCCGCCCCGGAGCCGCCTCGTAGAGGTCGACCGCCAACCCCGCCTCGACGAGCCAGGCGGCGACGAACGCGGCGATCTCCGCCTCGCCGACACCGCCGGGTACCAGATCGGGATTGGTCGACTCGATTGCGACGAGTCGGCCCGTCAGCTCCGCCAGGTCGTCGCGCGTGTTACGCACCGAGCGCGGCGTACACGATCTCGTAGGCGCGGACGGCATCCTTCGTGCTCTGGGCCTCACGCAGCGCCGCATCGTCGATCTTCGCAGCCACCGAGTCGATGAAGTTCCACTGCAGGACGGACCGCTTCACGGCAGCGACGGCATCCTCCGTGTACGGGTAGAGGTCGAAGCCAAGGATCCCGCCGTTCTCACCGTAGTTCGCCCTCCGCAGCTCGAGCGCGAGCTCGAGCGTCTCCATGAATGCCGTCGCGCCGACCATGTTGTCGTCGTCGAACGTGCCCCATCCGGAGTTCGCGTGCTGGTGACCGAGCAGCCCTTCCGCGGCGAGCATCGCCGCGTACTCGCCGAGCGACTCGCCGTTCATGATCAGGTGCTGCCAGTCCATGTTGACCTGGACGTTCGTGATCCCACGGGCGCGCAGCGTGTGGATCACGTGCAGCGTCATGCCGATGTTGCGCATGAAGATCTTCATCGCCGGTTCCGAGTTCTTGTGCTCGAGCAAGAGCTTGACCCCATGCTTCGCACACGTCTCGGCCGCCTCGGCGATACCCTCGATGAACCACTCCCACGCCTGCGCGTACGACGTCTGGAACGGGTAGTTGTACCCCTCGATCCCGGGCCAGCAGATCATGTTCGCCCCGACCGCGCCCGCGAGATCGGCTGTCTCGCGCGTCAGCCGGCGCGCCTCCGCCCGCGTCGCCGCATCCGGCGAGGTCAGGCCACCGCGCCCGAAGCGCGGGTCCGTGTGCAGCCCCGTGCAGACCGCGGCAATACCGTGGCCATCAAGGGCTTCGCGGACCTCGTCGAGGTTGTCCGGATTCAGCTCGCCCGGATAGTGGAACTCGTAGTCGTCCATCAGGTCGCCGAGCCCGTCGACCGCGCGTCGCACCTTGACGGCCGTCGACTCGTTCGTGTGCTCGGGCTGGTAGCCGATCGGCACGAACCGGGTGATCATCGGTCCGAGCGCCCAGATTCCAAGGGACGTCTTCATCTGCGGGTTCTCCTCACGGTCAGGGGGTGGGTCGTAGTATCTCCGAAACGGCCGTTTCGAACGAGAGGAGCGAACGCGTGAGCGACAACGCAGGTGGAATCGGCGCGAAGGTCAATGATGCCGCGGTGGGAGCGATCGACGAGATCGGAATCGGGATGCTCGGTTACGCGTTCATGGGCAAGGCCCACTCCAACGCGTTCCGGAAGATCGGCTACATGACGTGGCCGCCGCCCCTGCTGCCCCGGCTCGTCGCGATCGCCGGCAGGGACGAGGCAGCCGTCGCCGGCGCGGCGCAACGGTACGGATACGAGCGCTGGACGACCGACTGGCGCGACATCGTCAGCGATCCGTCGATCGGGCTCTTCGACAACGGCGGGCCGAACTCGCTGCACGCCGAGCCGACGATCGCGGCGGCGGAAGCGGGCAAGCACGTTCTCTGCGAGAAGCCTCTCGGGCGGGATGCCGACGAGAGCTACGACATCTGGCAGCGCGTCGCGGCGACGGGGGTGAAGCACCTGTGCGCTTTCAACTACCGCTTCGTCCCCGCCGTGCGCCTCGCGCGCGAGATGATCGACGCCGGCGAGATCGGGGAGATCCGTCACTTCCGGGGCCGATACCTGCAGGACTGGGGCGACGACCCGTCGCTCGACACGTGGCGCTTCGACGCGGCTGCCGCCGGCTCCGGGGCCCTCGGCGACCTGGGGGCGCACGTGGTCGACCTGGCGCGATTTCTCGTGGGCGAGATCTCGACCGTCTCGGCACTCGTGCAGACCTTTCTTCCCGGCCGGGAGGTCGATGACGCGATCGAGGCGGCCGTGGCGTTCGAGAACGGGGCCGTCGGGACGATCGAGGCGACGCGGTTCGCCCTCGGGCGTCGGAATGCCTTCCAGTGGGAGATCAACGGCTCGAAGGGCTCACTCGCCTTCGACATGGAGAACCTGAACGAGCTCCACGTCTTCCGCGCGGACGGCGATCGCGCCCGCGGTTTCAAGAAGGTGCTCGTCTCGGAAGCAGACCACCCGTTCTGGCAGTTCTGGTGGCCGCCCGGGCACATCATCGGTTGGGGTGAGACCTTCGTCCATGAGATCTACCACCTGCTCGACGCGATCGCGAACGACACGGATGTCGCTCCGTACGGCGCGACATTCGAGGACGGCTACCGCGCCGCGGAGGTGTGCGACGCGATCGTACGGTCGGGCGCGAACGGGCAGCGGGAGGAGGTCAGCTACCGCTAGCGGCCCGACTTCACCTGCAGCCTGCGCGCAATCGTGTCGAGCGTCACTGCGAGGAGCAAGATGATGCCGGTGACGGTGTAGATGGTGCCCGTGCTGTAGCCGCCGATGTTGAGGCCGTTCGCGATCGTCGCGATCACGAGAGAGCCGAGCAGAGCACCGCGCACCTCACCGCGCCCACCGAACAGGCTGACGCCGCCGATCACGGCGGCCGAGATCGAGTCGAGCAGCAGCGTTCCTCCACCGACATTCAGGTTGACCGACTGCAGGCGCGCGGCGAGCACGATTCCGCCGATACCGGCCATGACGCTCGAGATCCCGAAGACGATGATCCGGATGCGGGCGACGTTGATGCCCGCGCGCCGAGCGGCCTCGGCATTGCCACCGACGGCGTAGACATGACGGCCGAACGTCGTCCGCTTCGCGAGGTAGGTCAAGCCGACGAGGAAGACGACCATGACCAGGCCGGCGAGGGGGAGCCCCTGCGACTGGTAGCAGTTCTCGATGAGCGGAGTGCCTTCCGGACAGGCGACCGGCCGCTGGGCGTGGTTGCAAACTGCCACTGTGCCGAACGCGGCGACCCCCACGCCGATCATCTTCGCGACCGGCACCAAGGGCCTCGCGGCGAGGCCTGCACGCCGATTTCCGATGACCCCCGCGAGCGCCACGAACGCGTACCCCACCGTGATTATCACGGCGATCAGCCAGCTCACCCCGCTCGAGAAGTAGTAGGTCGCGGCGTAGTTGATCCAGTTGTCCTCGATGATGATCACGCCGCGCAGCTCGAGCACCTTCAGGATCACGCCCTGCCAGATGAGGAGCCCGGCGAGCGTGACGACGAAGGACGGCACACCGACCTTGGCAACCATCGTGCCCTGCCCGATTCCGATCGCAGCAACGATCCCGAGCGCGAGCAGGATCGCGAGCCAGCCCGGCCAGTCGTGGGAGGTGCCGGGCAGCTGGAACTCGGCGGCTGCGAGCGCGGCGATACCGCTCACGTACCCGATCGAGAGGTCGATCTCGCCGAGCAGCAGGACGAAGACGACGCCGAATGCGATCATCGTCACTCCCGCCATCTGCAGCATGACGTTGACGAAATTCGCGGCGGTGAAGAAGTTCGTCGCCGTCAGGCCGAAGAAGAGGACGATCGCAAGCTCACCGACGACGACCGGCAGAACACCGAGGTTGCCCGACTTGACGTTGTCCCGGGTCTGTTGCCAGAGACCGGAGCGCTCGACCTCCTCTTCCCCGGACGGAAGCCCCACCGCCGGGTGCGACGTCGACAGCGCTCACTGAACGACCTCCGCGCCCGTCGCGGCGATCCCGGACACCTTTGTCGGAATCCCGGCCGTGATTGCCTGCACGACCTCCTGCTGAGTCGTGGTCCGCCGTTCGTACACTCCGACGTCACGCCCGAGGCGGAGGACCGTGATGCGATCGGCAACCTCGAAGATGTCGTGCAGGTTGTGCGAGATCAGCACCACCGCGAGGCCCTGCTCGGCGAGGCGCTTGACGAGCTCGAGCACCTGCCGGGTCTGCGCGACACCGAGAGCCGCTGTCGGCTCGTCGAGAATGACGAGCCGGGAGTTCCACTGGACAGCCTTCGCCACGGCGACCGACTGCCGCTGCCCGCCGGACAGCGAGGCGACAGGTTGGCGGATGGAACGAATCGTGGTCACGGACAGGGAGCTGAGCGTTTCGGCCGTTCGCCGCTCCATCGCCGGCTCCTTGAGCCGGAAAAGCCAGTCGCGCTCCTCGCGGCCGAGAAACATGTTCTGGACGACGTCGAGGTTGTCGCACAACGCGAGATCTTGATAGACGACCTCGATTCCGAGCTTCGCCGCATCCTTCGGCCCGTGGATGCTGACGGGACTCCCGTCGAAGAGGATCGTCCCCTTGTCATAGCCGTGGATTCCAGCGATGCACTTGATCAGCGTCGACTTGCCCGCTCCGTTGTCACCGACCAACGCCATGATCTCGCCCGAGCGCACCTCGAAGTCCACGTCCGTCAGCGCCTCGACGAAGCCGAAGGTCTTGGTGAGGTCGCAGATCTTGAGAAGAGGTGTCTCGGTCATGGGTGCATGCGCGGGCCAGCGGGTGCGGTGATGAGGCGACGTGTGGGTGGCGACGCCACGAGCGCCGCCACCCACGTTCGCCGATGGGCTACTTGCAGTACTGCTTGTACGCCCCGGAGCACACGTCGCTCCGCTTCAGGAACTTGTCCGTGAAGAGGCGCTTGTAGTTCGCCTTGGTGATCGAGACCACGGGGATCACCAGGGTCGGCTGTTGCTTCGAGCCGTTCGGTCGCGTCGAGTTCGACTTCGGCTTCTTCCCCTTGAGCAGGGCCACCGCTGCAGCTGCGGCAGCGTTCGCCTCGTCGGGCACGTACTTGTAGACGGTGTTCGTCTGCCAGCCCGAGATGATGTTCTGCACGCCCTGCACGGTCGCGTCCTGACCCGACAGCGGGAGCGGCTTCAGGCCCTTCGCCTTCAGCGTCGCGACGACCGCACCGGCGATGCCGTCGTTCGCCGCGACGACGCCCTGGATGTTGTTGCTCGTCTGGACGAGCATCTGCTCGAAGATCGTCTGAGCATTCTTGGAATCCCACTCAGGTACGAACTTCGCCGGCCCCTTCTTGACGACCTTCTTCTTGAACAACGGGTTCAGAATGTCGGTGTTCCCGCTCCTGAACCAGAACGCGTTCGCGTCCGTCGGGCCGCCCCAGAGCTGGGCGAGGGTGCCGTTCGCGTTGAACGTCTTGTTCTTCTTCATCCCGGCGATCACGCCACGCGCCTGTATGCGGCCGACCGCATTGCCGTCGAAGGACACGTAGACGGACCCGGTGCCGCCGACGATCTGACGGTCGTAGTCGATCGTCTTCCCGCCCGCTGCCGTGAACTTCTTCTGGATCGCGATGGACGTCCCGGTGTCGAGGGAGGTGATGATGCCCACCTTGGCACCGTTCGCAATGCACTGCTCTGCCTGCGCGAGCTGCTTCTGCGGATCGTTCAACGCATTCGTCACCGAGTAGGCAACTTTCGAGGCCTTCAGGGCCTTGATGAACGACGGCTTGTCGAACTGCTCCCAGCGGACTGACGACTTCGTGTCGGGTAGCAGGACGCAGACGTTGACGCTGTCCAATTTCTTGGAAGGCGTTGCGACCGCCGCCGTCACCGCCACGCTTACAGCGGCGAGGGCGACGACGGAAACGATCAAAAATCTCTTCATGCTGTGCTCCTTCTGGTGATGATTCGCTAGATAGAAGGCTGGGCAACTGTACAGCGCCAGGAGACGCTATTCAATGGCCCGCCTTCGAACGTGTGGGCACCAACTGTTCGAACGCGGCTGACACCTCCTTCGTCGCTCGTTCCGACATCGACCAGTCGCCTCCAGCCTGACGGCGGAAGCAACAGACCCCTGGTCGCTGACGGAAGCTCATATCAAGAAAGCTTTTCCACGCGATGCCGTGTCGCTCACCGACGAGCCACGGCTCGGCGAGCACCGACCTGAGCGTCAACGCCGCCGCCCCACGCACCGCCGCCTCGTCGCCGAACTCGGAGGCACGCACCTCGCACGTCGACCAAGCTGACGACAGGACACGCTCGCGGAGAACCGCGCGGACATCGTCCTCCAGCCACGGCGCAAGCGGGCCGAGACAGCCGCCGAGCACGATCATGTCGACGTCGAGGAGGTTCACAGCCGAAGCGAGCCCGATTCCCAGATAGCGGCCCGCTTCGTCGAGGCTCTCGATGACCGCGCGGTCGCCGCTCTCGGCGCGGCGCACGAGCTCGCGCGTAACGCTCCGGGCACGACCGCGGCCGCCGACGTCGATTCCGGCCCGACGGGCGATCGCCTCCTGCCCGACGATCGTCTCGAGACACCCGAGCGAGCCGCACTTGCACAGAAGGCCATCCGATTCGACCGTGGTATGGCCGAGCTCCGCGCCGAACCCATGGGCGCCACGGAAGAGGTCGCCGCCGATGAAGATGCCGGCGCCGACGCCGACCTCGCTGAAGACGCAGATGAAGTTGTCGTGGCCGCGGGCGACTCCCTGCCAGTGCTCGGCGATGGCCGCGAGGTTTGCCTCGTTGTCGACGCGCACGTCGATGCCCCCCAGCTTCCCGAGATCTCGCCCGCGACCGCGATCTCCGACCAGCCGAGGTTCGGCGCGCGCAGGAGTGTTCCCGATTCGGACTCGACGAGGCCTGGTAACGCAACCGCGACGCCGGCCAGGTACAAGGTCATCCTCCTCGATCTTCGCGAGGGCGCCCTCGGCCATCCGGGCGAGCCGGTTGAGAACGGGTCGATGGGACGAGCGCCGGTTGTCGGAATGAACGTGCTTCTCGTAGCGGATCGTGCCCCGCAGGTCCTCGACGCAGACTGCGAGATAGTCGACGTTGACCTCGAGCCCGACCGCGACTATGCGGTCATCGAGCTCGAGGACCTGCCCGGGGCGACCGGCGCGGCCCGACCGCTGATCCTCGCCCGTCTCGCGCAAGGAGATCGAGCTCGATCAGCTCACCGACGAGGCTCGACACCGTGCCGCGCGTCAGGCCCGTCTCGGCCGCTACCCGGGCCCGAGAGCGCGGCTCGCCCGGCGGCGATCTGCTGGAGGACTACGCCGAGGTTCGCACGACGAACGGTCGTCTGATCGGAGCGAGACGGTGTGCTGCCGCTGCGCTCGAAGGTCATTGGCGCGTTCCGGTACAGGGGGATGTCGGCAGCGACGTGTTCAACCCAGCGGCGGGTTTTGTATGGCCGTCGCACAAACTAAACCGCGTTCCCGGAAATGTCAAGATCCGCGATCGCGTAGTGCGCGGACGGTGTGTCGCTGCCGGACGCGAACTGGTGAAGCGCCATAGACTGCGCGACGTGATCGCCGACGCCCACCTCGATCTCCTGCTCGAGCTCGGCTCCCGCGAGCTCCGCTTCGGCGAGCGGGAGACGTTCGCTCGCACCTGGCTGCCGCTGCTCGAGGCAGGCGGCGTCGGTCTCCAGGTGTGCCCGGTCTTCGTCGAGCTGGAGCGACAACCCGAGGGGACGCTGCGCGAGGCCCTCGGCCAGGCAACCTGTCTCATCCGCGCAGCGAAGGAAAATGCGGGACGCGTGCAGCAGGTCCGCACCGCGGCCGACCTCGACGCCGTGGAACGCGGCGAGCGTCTCGGGTTGATGCTCTCGCTCGAGGGCGTCGAGCAGTTCGGCTACGAGCTCTGGCCGGCAGAGACGTTCTGGGAGCTCGGCGTCCGGATGGCGGGCCTCACGTGGAACCGCCGCAACCCGTACTCCGACGGCGCCATCGAAGATGGTGGTCTCTCACGGCTCGGGCGCGCCCTCGTCGACGAGCTCGTCGAGCTGGGTGTCATCCTCGATCTCGCCCACGCGTCGTCAAGGGCCTTCTCGGAGATCATCACCCGGGCAGATGGTGCGCCGGTCATTTGCTCACATGCAGGCTGCCGCGCGGTCAACGACCACCCGAGGAACCTCGACGACGATCAACTCCGAACGCTCGCGGACGCGGACGGCCTGTTCGGGCTGATGCTGCATCCGATCGCCATCGACCCCGTCGTACGAACGCTCGATCGCGTGGTCGACCACCTCGAGCACGCGATCGAGGTCGTCGGCGTCGAACGTGTCTGCCTCGGTGGCGACTTCACGACGCGCCTCATGCAGGTGCTCCCACCGATGCCCATGCCCACGGACGGGTTGATGCCTCCCGGTCTCGAGGCGGGAGCGGGCATCGAGGGGTTGAAGGGGCCGGAGGACTACCCTGCGCTGATCGACACGCTGCGAGCACGAGGGTGGTCAGCGGCGGACATCGCCGCAGTCAGCAGCAACAACCTGCTCGGGTTCTTGCGGAACTCGCTTCCTGCCTAGAGAGGCGCGATCCTAGAGCGCCGCTCCGCCGTCCGCGAGGAGCGTGGCCCCGTTGACGTAGGCGGCGTCGTCTGTGAGCAGCCAGGCGACGAGCGCGGCGATCTCCTCGGGCCGGCCGAGCCGCCCGGCCGGGATCTCGCCGGCGAGCTCGGCGATGCGCTCGCCTGCGAGCTCGCGCACCGTCTCACCGTCGATCGTCCCGGGAGCGACGGCGTTCACCGTGACATCTGCGGGCGCGAGCGCCGCGGCGGCTCGACGCGTGAGGGCGAGCAGGCCGGCCTTCGACGTCGCGTAGTGCGCGCCGGTGACACCACGTCCGCGGAATGCCGAATCCGACGCGATGTTGACGATCCGCCCGCCGCCACGCTCTCTCAGCAGTGGGCCGATCGCCCTGATGCCGAGGAACGGGCCTCGGAGGTTCGTCGCGAGAACGTCGTCCCACTCGTCCGGCGTGATCTCGAACAGGTCGCGAATGTCGGTTCGTGCGGCGCAGTTGACGAGAGCGGCGAGATCGCCGGCCCCGCAGCGACGGTCACGACGTGATCCCACGCTCCGGGGTCTCGCACATCGAGCTTCACCGGAACTGCATCGCGACCGAGCTCGGCCGCGAGGAGCGCGACCGCGTCGGCATCGATGTCGCCGAGAACGAGCGCCCACCCGTCGGCGTACAAGCGACGGGCGACGGCCGCGCCGATCCCCCGACCCGACCCCGTGACGATCGCAACCTTCACCTGATCAGGCTCGCCCCGATTGCGCCACCGAGATCGCCCAGCTCGGCGAGCCGGTAGACGGGGCGCTCCTGGAAGAAGGTGTGCTCTGCGGCTGCGGCCTCGATGCGCGCGAGCCAATCGGGGCCGAGTCGTTCCCCGAGCCCGCCTCCGATCACGACAGCCTCGACGTCGAGCAGCGACACCGCCGATCCGATCCCGATGCCGAGCGCCTCGACCGCACTCGCGATGAGCTCCTCGGCCAACTCGTCGCCTGCCTTGAGCGCGCGCAACCAGACCCCGCTCGTCAGCCGATCGCGCCCACGCTTCTCCATCAGCTCGAACAGAACGGTCTCGCGATCCGCGGCGAGTGCCCGCGCTTGCTCCTCGAGAGCCCCTCGACCTGCGTAGGCCTCGACACACCCGTCGAGGCCGCAGTTGCAGCGGCGTCCACCCGGTCGCACGCAGACGTGGCCGATCTCGCCGGCCGACCCACGGCCCGACGATCTGTGCCCCGTCCATGACGATCCCTCCACCGACACCGGTTCCCCAGAACACCCCGAGAAACGATCCGTACTCCCGACCGGCCCCGTACCGGCGCTCCGCCTCGACCGCGACGTTCACGTCATTGCCGATCCGCACCGGTCTCCCCAGCTCGTCGGCGAGTGCCGGGCCGAGGGGAAACGGGAGATCCCAACCCTCGATATTCGCCACCTGGGTAACGGTGCCGCTCGCGATGTCGATCGAGCCCGGGGCCCCGACGCCGACCGCCGCGAGGCCCATCGGCTCGACGCCGGCCTCGTCCAGTGCCTGTCGGAGGGCCTCGGCGAGCTCGAACACGACCGCCTCCGGGCCGCCCTGTTGTGGCGTCTCACGCCGCGCCTTCCCGAGCACCTTCGCCTCGCCGTCCGTCACGACCGCCTGGATCTTGGTCCCCCCGAGATCGAGCCCGCCACGCATACGCGTCACGGCAGCCATCGCACGAGCTCCTCGAGGGGCTTGCGGTTGGCCCGCGCGCTCCATTCGTCTGCGGTGCGGATTCCAGCGTCGCGCGGCCGCTCGGGATATCCGAACGAGAGGACGATCACGGGCTTCTCGTCCGCTGCAGCTTCGATCGCGATTCGAGCGGCCTCGGGATCGGCGATGCCATTCGGGCAAGATGCGAGCCCCTCTGCCCAGGCCGCGAGCAGCATGCTCTGCGCGGCTCGCCCGGCGTCGAACGAGATCGGCCCCTTGCCACTCACGACGATCGCGACGACAAGTCCCGCGCTGAGAACGTTCGCGGGGACGAACACCGTTTCGGCAAGCGCCTCGATCCGCGCACGAGACGTCGGCACGACGAAGGTCCACGGCTGGCGGTTCCCGGCCGAGCCGGAGAGTCGACCCGCATCGAGCACGCGCCCCGCGAGCTCGGGCGGCAGCGAGCCGGGAATCATGCGGCGTTCGTCACGACGACTTGCGATCGCGAGAAGCGTGTCCACCCGTCGCACCCTATCGTCCCGGCGGCTCGCAAGCCTGCGACGGCGTAAGCTGAACGACCATGGCACAACCCGCCGACCAGGAGACGGTGAGCCTGCTGCGGTGGCTTCGCCGGCAGCTACGGCAGCCCACGCCCGAGCGCGAACGGCTCGAAGCCGCAGTAGCGAACGACGACCCGACCGAGGCCCGTCGCCTCCTCGCCCGCTATCCGTTCGGCGACGCGCAGCGACGGCACGTCGAGGGGCTCATCGACCGCTGGGAGGCGAGCCGTGGCGCGCGCTGAGAACGAGGCCCTCGTCCGTCGCATCTTCGACGCATTCGCCCGAAAGCAGGGACTCGCGCTCCGCGAGGTGTTCGCGGACGACGCGACGTGGACCGTGCCCGGAACGGGCACGATGGCGGGCACGTTCCGCGGGCGGTCCGAGATCTTCGCGTTTCTCGGCCGCCTGCCCAAGGAGACCGGCGGAACCTACGCGTCGGCGCTGATCGACGTCCTGGCCTCGGACTCGCGGGCCGCGGCCCTGTACCGGGCAAGCGGCGAGCGCAAGGGCCAGAAGCTGGAGCTCGATCAGGTCCTGCTCTTCCGGATCGAGGACGGGCTCGTGCACGAGGTGCTCGCGCTCCCGAGCGACCCGGCTGCGTTCGACCGCTTCTGGGGCGCAGCAGCGTGAACGGGATCGACTTCGGTCGCTTCGACGCGATCACCTTCGATTGCTACGGCACCCTGATCGACTGGGAGCAGGGCATCGTCAACGCGCTTCAGCCGGTGCTGGCCCCGCGCGCGATCGAAGCCGAGAGCGACGAGTTGCTCGAGCTGTACGCGCACCACGAGGCCGTGCTCGAGGCGGGCACCTACCAGCCCTACCGTGACGTTCTCTCACACGCGGTGCGGGCGCTCTGCGCGGAGCTCGGTTTCGAGGCAACCGACGACGACGCGCGTCGCTTTGCGGAGGCGATGGGCGACTGGCCGGCGTTCCACGACACTGCGTCCGCGCTCAGACGCCTGCACGAGCGCTTTCGGCTCGGGGTGATCACGAACTGCGATCGCGATCTCTTCGCGCGCTCGAATCGCAGGCTCGGCGTCACGTTCGACTGGATCATCACCGCGGAGGATGCGCGCGCGTACAAGCCGAGTCATCGGCCGTTCGAGCTCGCCTTCGAGACGATCGATGTCCCACGCGAGCGAATCCTGCACGCTGCGCAGAGCCTGTTCCACGACCACGTTCCTGCCCTCGAGCTCGGCCTCACGAGCGTCTGGGTCGACCGTCGCAACGGCCGACCCGGATTCGGGGCGACGCCGCCTGCCACCGCAAGGCCCGACCTGACCGTGACGGACATGCGCACGCTTGCGGACGTCGCCCTGTCCTAAGGGCCGGTTCCGCTCTTACGGTTCGAGGGACGTGGCGAGCGACTCGATCACGACCTCGATCAGCCGGCCCGAGGAGAGAACGTGCTCGCGCGCGAGAATCCGAGCGCCCGCCGCAGCTCCCTGCCGCGATCGCCTCCCTGATCGCCCGATGCTGAAGGTCGTTCTTCGCGTACAACTCGTCGAGCTCCACCCGAGCGCTCCAGACCCGGTCGCCGATGAACGTCCGCCGCGCGCTCTTCGCTAGCCGCTCCACGAAGGGCATCGCAGCCACCGCATAGATCACATCGTGAAACGCGAAGTTCGCCTGCATCCAATCGACGAAGAGCGGAGACTCGCTGGCCAGCCCGTGACGGGCCTGCTCCCGCAGCTCGAGCGTGAGGGCGGAGAACCGCTGCTCGGCTGCATCGAGGGCCTCGAGATCCGCCGGGGTCATGCGGGAGGTGGCGACCTCCGTCACGAGCGCTTCGAGCTCGGCGCGTACCAGATAGGCCTCACGAAGCTCTCCGGCAGAGAGCGACCGTACCCGCACCCCGCGGTTGGGCTCGAAGGACACGAGACCGAGCGCCGCGAGCCGTCGCAACGCCTCGCGTACCGGAGTTCGTGACACCTCGAACCGCTCCGACAGCTGCTCCTGGCGAAGCACCGTGCCCGGAGGGATGAGGCCACCGACGATCTCGTCCTCGAGCACCCGGGCGATGTCGTCGGCTTTCGTCGAGAGCAAGGTGCTCATGCGTCGATTGTACAAGATGGATCCCTTTTCGGATCCGAAATGGAGGAGATCCCGACGACTCACTGCTGATATTCTGGGCTATACTGGATCCGAGAATTGTCATTTTGGATCCAGAGGAGAGCGGAAGCATGAGCCCGACCGACACGATCGCGCGTCCTTACAGCCAGGAAGACGTCGACCGCCTCCGTGGCTCCGTCACGATCGAGCACACGCTGGCCCGTCTCGGCGCGGAGCGGTTGCGGAGGTTGCTCGCAGACGAAGAGTGGGTTCCGGCACTCGGGGCGATGACCGGCGGCCAGGCAGTCCAGATGGTGAAGGCCGGCCTGAAGGCGATCTACCTCTCCGGCTGGCAGGTCGCGGCCGACGCGAACCTCTCGGGCAACACGTATCCGGACCAGAGCCTCTATCCCGCAAACAGCGCACCTGCTCTCGTGAAGCGGATCAACAACGCACTCCTTCGGGCGGATCAGATCACCCATGCCGAAGGAGACGATTCGACCCACTGGCTGGCGCCGATCGTCGCCGATGCGGAAGCAGGCTTCGGTGGGCCGCTGAACGCCTACGAGATGATGAAGTCGTTCATCGAGGCGGGAGCCGCCGCCGTCCACTTCGAGGACCAGCTCTCGTCGGAGAAGAAGTGCGGCCACCTCGGCGGCAAGGTGCTCGTGCCGACGGCCCAGCACATCCGCACGCTCGTGGCAGCACGACTCGCGGCCGACGTCGCCGGCGTGCCGACGCTCGTCGTCGCGCGAACCGATGCGCTCTCGGCGTCGCTCCTGACGAGCGACATCGACGAGATCGACCGGGAGTTCTGCACCGGCGAGCGCACCACGGAGGGCTTCTTCCGGGTGCGGGACGGCATCGAGGCCGCCATCGCTCGAGGCCTCGCGTATGCCCCGTACTCCGACCTGATCTGGTGCGAGACGGCAACACCGGACATGGCCGAGGCCGAGCAGTTCGCAGCAGCGATCCACGAGAAGTTCCCCGACCAGCTACTCGCGTACAACTGCTCGCCGTCGTTCAACTGGCGGAAGCACCTCAGCGATGCTCAGATCGCGACGTTCCAGCGAGATCTCGCGAAGCTCGGGTACCGCTTCCAGTTCATCACCCTGGCCGGCTTCCACGCCGCCAACCTCTCGATGTTCGAGCTCGCACGCGGATACGGCAGCGAGGCGATGCCGGCATACGTGCGGTTGCAGGAGCGTGAGTTCGAGCTCGAGGCCGAGGGATACACGGCGACCCGCCACCAGCGCGAGGTCGGCGCCGGGTACTTCGACGACGTCCTCCAGGCGATCTCCGGCGGGAATGCCTCGACCCTCGCACTCAGCGGGTCGACGGAGGAGGAGCAGTTCGAGGCCGACGACGCCGCGAAAGCGGAGAAGAGCGCGGCATAACGCGGGTGGAATGGGGCCGCGCGCGGAACCGTTATCGTGGTGCGCGGTGACCGACGACGTCCTCGAAGCACGGCCGCCGGACGTCCCGCCGGCGCTCGCCGTCGAAATCGCTCGCACGGTCTTCGGCGTCGATGGCGATGCGACACAGCTCGACGGGGAGCGTGACCGGAACTTCCGGATCGATTCATCCGAAGGGTCGTTCGTCCTCAAGGTCGGCAATCCGGCCGACCCGGCAGGCGTCGTGGCGATGCAGGTCCTCGCGATGGAGCACGCGCTCCGCGCAGACGCGACTCTGCCGATCCCACACCCACGCCGGACGACTGATCGCTTGCCCACCGGCGCGGTCGCGATCGAGGGCATCGACCACGCGGTCCAGCTCGTCGCGCTGATCGACGGTGTCGCATTTCCGTCGACCCCCCTCTCGCCCACGACGCGGCGAGCCGTGGGCACTGCGGTGGCGCGTATCGACCAGGCACTCGCGGGCTTCACCCATCCGCTCGCCCGGCGGCCGATCCTCTGGGACGTCACCCGCCTGCCGGAGTTGCGGACGAAGCTCGCGCAGATCACCGACGCAAGGCGCCTCGCGCTCGTCGAGCGTTGGCTCGACCGGTTCGATGCCGTCATCGCACCGGCGCTCGCGTTCGTGCCGTCCTCGCCGATCCACGGGGACGTCAACCCCGGGAACCTCCTCCTCGAACGGAACGATCCGGAGCGGCTGGCCGGGATCGTCGACTTCGGTGACCTCGTGCATGCGCCAACGGTGATCGATCCGGCGATCGCCGCCGCATACCAGGCCTTCGGCGCGGACGACCCACTCGACCCTCTCGTCGAGGTCACGACGGCGTATCACGCCGTACGACCGCTCACACTCGCAGAGGTGGCGTTGGTGCCGGAGCTTGCCGGTGCCCGCCTCGCGCAGTCCGTGCTGATCTCCGCCTGGCGCGCCGGTCTCCATCCGGACAACGTCGACTACATCCTCGCCGACCAGGAGGACTGCTTCGAGACGCTCGGGCGGATCGACGACAGCGGGCTCCGCGACCCTCGCGTCGGCACTCGCGGAGGCGTGCGGGATGCCCGGACCTGCGCGGGCGTCGCTGGGCGAGAGCCTTGCGCTGCGCAGCGCACGACTCGGGCCGGCACTCGGCCTCTCCTACGATCGCCCGGTCCGCCTGGTGTCGGGGCGAGGCGTGTGGCTCACGGACGCCGACGGGAGCGAGCTGCTCGACGCATACAACAACGTGCCGCAGGTCGGCCATGCGCATCCACGCGTGACCGCCGCGCTCGCGGGTCAGGCGAAGCGGCTCACGACGAATACGCGCTACCTCGTCGACGCGGTCGCCGTCTACGCGGATCGGCTCGCTGCACTCCTGCCGGGCGAGCTGTCGGTCGTGATGTTCGTCAACTCGGGCAGCGAGGCGAACGACGTTGCGATTCAGATCGCCCGAGCCGTGACCGGAAATCGGGGTGTCGTGATCACCAAGCATGCGTATCACGGCACGACCGCCGCCACCGCCGCCCTGTCGCCGGAGGAACTCGGGCCCGATGCACTCGAGCCGTGGGTGGCGAGGATCGGCGGCGCAGCCACGCTCGGCGCACCGGATGCCGCCGATCTGGTCGCAGCCGAAGTCGACGATGCGTTCGCACGGCTCCGGGAGCGCGGCCACGATCCGGCGCTGCTCCTCTGCGACGACGTCTTTGCGAGCGACGGCATCTTCGCAGTGCCACCCGGCTACCTCCGTTCCGCATATCACCGTGCCCGGGCCGTCGGGGCACTCTGCCTCGCCGACGAGGTGCAGGCCGGCTTCGGGCGGGTCGGAACACCGTTCTGGGGCTTTGCGCAGGACGGTGTCGTGCCCGACATCGTCACCCTGGGCAAGCCGATGGGCAACGGGTATCCGATGGGCGCCGTCGTCACGACGCCCGCGATCGCAGCGGAGTTCGCCGCGCGCTGGCATTTCTTCTCGACGTTTGCCGGCTCCCCCGTCGCAGCCGCTGTCGGGACAGCTGTGCTCGACGTGATCGAGCGCGAGCGACTTGCCGAGCAGGCGGAGCAGGTGGGCGCCTACCTCCGCGAGCGACTCGCCGAGGTCGCAGTCGGGCAGACCGCGATCACACAGGTGCGCGGCCCGGGCCTCTTTGTCGGCGTCGAGCTCGATCGCGACTCGACCGGTCAGCCCGACATCGGCACGGCCATCGCAAACGGGCTTCGCCGACGCGGCGTTCTCGTCGGCTCGACCGGGCCGAACGGCAACGTGATCAAGATCCGACCGCCGCTCGTGTTCGCGAAACAGCATGCGGACCGCGTCGCCGCGGCACTCGACGCCACACTCACGGAGGAGCTGAGATGATCGACACCATGAGCGATACCGCCGACGTTCTCACGGATGCAGCGCAGGGCTTTCTCGTCGACCTCCAGCGGAAGTTCGGCGGCCGGCGCCTCGAGTTACTCGAGCTGAGGGCCGAGCGGCTGGAACGTCTCCACGCAGGGGAGCTTCCGGAGTTCCTGCCGGAGACAGCTGACGTTCGCGCCGGGGACTGGCGAGTCGCGCCGACTCCGGACGAGATCGCCGACCGGCGAGTCGAGATCACGGGGCCGGTCGACCGCAAGATGGTGATCAACGCGCTCAACTCGGGTGCCCGGGTCTTCATGGCCGATTTCGAGGACTCGAACTCGCCGACCTGGTTCAACTGCATCGACGGCCAGCGGAACCTCACCGACGCGCTCGACCGGACGATCTCGCTCGACACCGGCGCGAAGCAGTATTCGCTCGGTGAGCGCCCTGCGGTGCTGTTCGTGCGACCACGCGGCTGGCACCTCGAGGAGCGCCACTTCGAGGTCGACGGCCTGCCGATGTCGGCCTCGCTGTTCGACTTCGGCCTCTACTTCTTCCGGAACCACGGTCGTAACGGCCGCTACTTCTACCTGCCCAAGCTCGAGTCGCACCTCGAGGCGAGGCTCTGGAACGACGTCTTCGCCTGGTCGCAGGAACGGCTCGGCATGCCGCAGGGGACGATCAAGGCCACCGTCTTGATCGAGACGATCGTCGCCGCGTTCGAGATGGACGAGATCCTCTACGAGCTCCGGGAGCACTCGGCCGGCCTCAACGCCGGCCGCTGGGACTACATCTTCAGCGTGATCAAGAAGCTCGGGCACCGCCCGGAGATGGTTCTGCCGGACCGCAGCGACGTCACGATGGCGGTGCCGTTCATGCGCAGCTACTGCGAGCTCCTCGTCAAGACCTGCCACCACCGGGGCGCATTCGCGATGGGCGGTATGGCCGCGTTCATCCCCTCGCGCCGCGACGCCGAGGTGAACGCGGTCGCACTCGCGAAGGTCCGAGAGGACAAGGAACGCGAGGCCTCCCAGGGCTTCGACGGCACCTGGGTCGCCCACCCCGACCTCGTCCCCACGGCCTACGAGGCCTTCGACGCCGTCCTCGGGGACCGCCCGAACCAGATCGACCGGCAGACGAGACGACGTCTCGGTGACCGCCGCCGATCTCCTCGCAGTCGCCGCAACACCCGGCGAGCCAACCGAGGACGGCCTCCGGAACAACGTCTCGGTCGGGATCCAGTACCTCTCCGCCTGGCTCGACGGCTCGGGCGCGGTCGCGATCAACAACCTGATGGAGGACGCCGCGACCGCAGAGATCAGCCGCTCCCAGATCTGGCAATGGCTCCACCACGGCCGCTTCACGACCGACGACGTCCTCCGGATAACGAACGAGGAGATGTCGTCTCTCGGACCCGGCTTCGAGGACGCGCGAGCAATTTTCGAGAGCATTGCGACACGACCCGACTACGTCGAGTTCCTCACCCTGCCCGCCTACGACCGGCTCACGGCCTCCGGGTCGTGAGGGCGGTGACCGGGTTCGTCCCCGCGGCCTGAGCGTGCCCACGATCATCGTTCTCGATGCGGCCTCGTTCGAGAGACGTGCAGGCCCATTTCTGGTTGCGCACGAGGCGGAGCACAACCTCCCACTCGGGCTTCTCGGCCGGCTTCGCGACGAGCCTCGCCTCTACGGCTCCGACCCGACGTTCGTCGTCGCTGAAGACGAAGGCGCCGTTGTCGGTTGCTACTTGCGCACACCACCTCACGGCGCTGTTCTCAGTCGCTTCGACTCGCTCGACGCGGTGGACGACATCGCCGAGGCCGTGCTTCGGATCCACGAAGACCTGCCGGGCGCCGTCGGCCCGGCCGACGTCGTCGCGCGCTTCGCGACCACGTGGTCGTCCTTGACGGGAGCCGAGGCACGCGTCGGCATCCGGCAAGGCGTGCACGTCGCCACGACGGTCGGCGATCTCCCACGTGCCCCCGGCATGTTGCGGCCCGCCGACCCCACCGACATCCCGGTCGTTCTTCGCTGGCTGGAGGCGTTCGCCGAAGAGGCACTCGGCGACGTGCCTCATCGCGAGGACGCCGAGGGCACATACCGCCGCCGGGAAGAGGACCCGGAGGGGGTCTGGCTCATCTGGGACGACGACGGCCCGGTCTCACTCGCAGGCTACGGGAACCCGACGCCACACGGCGCGCGCGTCGGGCCGGTCTACACGCCACCGGACTGCCGGGGTCGCGGCTACGCAACGTCGCTCGTCGCCGACCTGACGCGGGAGCGGCTCTCGTCCGGGCTCGCGTATTGCTTCCTCTTCACCGACCTCGCCAACCCGACCTCGAACGCGATCTACGCGAGGATCGGCTACGAGCAGGTCGGCGCGTGGGACCAATGGGTGTTCGAATCGGTTCAGAAATGAGCCAGGATTACCGATACGGGGGATCATGTCTGCGCGACTCGGGCTCACGATCGGCCTCACGCTCGCCGCGGTCGCGTTCGGCGGCTGGCGAATGATCCTGCCCGGTGTCGACGGGGCATCCGAGAGCGCAGGCGATAGTGCCTCTGCGCTGATCTCTTCGACGATGCGTGCCGGGTTCACGGCGGCCGAGTCGAGCCTTGCGATCCAGCGCTCGGTAACCGGTAGCTACGCCGGCACCGCGGTTCAGCCACCGCTCGCGCTCGTCCGAGCGGACGCCGAGTCGTACTGCCTCCAGCTCGACCAGGGCGCCGTACATCAGCACCTCGCCGGGCCGGGAGAAACCCCGCAGCCAGGCCCCTGCTAGATGGACTGTCGGTCGTGGAAAACAGCCTCGATGTTCTGGGAATCGGGATCGATCAGAAACGCTCCGTAGTAGCCGGGGTGGTATTCGCGTCGCTCGCCGGGCGCGCCGTTCGAGGCATAGCCGGCCTGGAGCCCTGCCCGGTGAAACGAGTCGACCGTTTCCCTGTCAGGGGCCTCGAAGGCGAGGTGCAGGTTCTCGGTGGGCCGTCCTTCGACGATCGAGAAGGTGGCGCCGGATCCCCGGATCTGGGTGCGACCCTCATACCGCTCGACCGTGTGCGAGACGGTCGGGCAGACGGTCTCGTAGAAGCGACTAGCGGCGTCGAGGTCGCGGCTGCGGAGCCAGAGGTGGTCGATGACGCCGGGATATCTTCTCGGGCCGTTGTTGACCGCTTCGATGCTGTTGCCGGCCGGGTCGATGACGAATGCGCCGTAGTAGTCCGGCCCGTACGCGGGTCTCGGGCCGGGTCGCCCGTCGTCTCGGTGGCCGAGCGCGATCATCGCGTGCCACCAGTCGTCGACCTGACGGCGACTGTCTGCTCGGAAGCCGATATGCAGACCCCGTGTCGACGGCCGCTCGGCGGTTTCCAGCCCGATCGCGAAGTCGTTCCACTCGACGAATCCTCCGCCCTCGACTGATTCAGGGCCGTCGAGGATCGCGAACGTGCGACTGTAGAAGTCGCTGGCGGCCTCGAGGTCTGGTACACGAACTCCGACGTGATCGATCACGGTACGAGGCTACCCGCCTGTCGGTATCAACGTGTTTGCGTACGATCGGGACGTGGACAGGACGCGCCTCGGAGGATCGACGCTCACTGTCTCTCGCGTTGGTCTCGGCTGCAACAATTTCGGCCGTCGACTCGACCGGGATGCGTCGCTCGAGGTTATTGCCGCTGCGGTCGAGGCGGGCGTCACGTTCTTCGACACGGCCGACATCTACGGCTCGGGCGAGAGCGAGCGCATCGTCGGCGCGGCGCTCGCCGGTCGATCTGACGAGCTCGTCGTCGCGACGAAGTTCGGCATGGACATGGAGGGAGCAAACGGAGACGCTCCCCGCGGCTCCCCCGCATATGTCCGGCGCGCGATCGAAGCATCACTGACCCGCCTTGGCCGCGACCACGTCGACCTCTACTACTACCACCGTCCCGACGGTGTCACTCCGCTCGACGAGACACTCGGTGCAATGCACGAGCTGGTGATCGAGGGCAAGGTCCGCTGGCTCGGGCTCTCCAACGCGGAGACTGCGCACCTCGAGGGAGCAGCGGCTTTCGCGCGCGGCGGCGGCAGCCCCGTCGTGGCGGTGCAGAACTTCTTCAGCCTCATCCACCGCGACGACGAGGCCGCCGTCCTGCCGCTCGCACGCGAGCTCGGGATGGGCTACATCCCCTACTTCCCTCTCGAGAGCGGCCTGCTCACCGGCAAGTACCGCCGGGGCGAGCCGGAGCCCGTCGGCGGCCGGCTCAGTGGGCTGAACGACGGCAGGCTGAGCGACGAGCGACTCGCACGGGCCGAGGTGCTGGAGGCGTTCGCAGCACGCCGTGGTCACACCCTGCTCGAGCTCGCGATCGGCGGGCTCGCCTCGATCGATGGCATCCCGTCGGTGATCGCCGGAGCGACGAGCGCGGAGCAGGTACGCGCGAATGTCGCCGCCGGCAGCTGGCAGCTCACCCAGGACGAGCTCGCCGAGCTCGCCGCGCTCTAGCGCCGGCCCCGGACGAAGCTCGAAACGTCAGGGAGCGACAGCAGGACGATCCTCGGAGCGCCCTGCGCTAGATTTCCGCGATGCTCGAGCTCCGGCCGAACTGCGAGTGCTGCGACCGCGATCTACCGCCGGACAGCGAGCTCGCGCGGATCTGCACCTACGAATGCACGTTCTGCGCCGACTGCGTCGAGAGTCGGCTCGCCGGGAGGTGCCCGAACTGCGGTGGCAACTTCGTCCCGCGGCCAATCCGTCCGCCGGCGCAGTTGGAGAAGCATCCGGCGTCGACGACCCGCGTCGTCAAGGCACACGCACCCTGCTCCCACGTGCTCCTCTAGGATCGCCTCAGAGTCCGAGACGCTCGTCGAGGAAGCGGCTGACCGACCAGGCGCCGTCGGCCGTGTTGGAGAGCACCGTGTGCGTGACGCCGGAGCGTGGATCATGCACCGAGCGGAACGAGACACCGGCGTCACAACCCTCGAGGCTCACGACATCGGTCGAAGCGTGCAGCCAGAAACCGAGGCCGTAGCGCGCCCCGGCGGACGGGACATCGCTTCGCGGGCGCAGCATTTCGGCGACGCTGCCTGCCGCCACGATCCGTCCGTCGAAGAGAGCATCCCAGAGACGCATCGACATCCGCGAGCGTCGTGTAGATCCCGCCATCGCCACTTCCCCGAACCGGAAGGTGGAGGGCGTTCGTCCTCCACGCGCCCTCGACGCGCACGTACCCGGTCGCCGTCCCGCCGGAAGCTCATCCGAGCGGAGAAACGCCGTGTCGCCCATACCGGCCGGCTCGCAGACACGATCCCGGACGAGGTCGGCGAACGCGACGCCGCTCGCCCGCTCCGCGATCAGCGCCAGCACGACGTAGCCGCTGTTGCTGTAGGCGAAGCGCTCGCCGGGTGCGAACTTTGGGGGGTGCCCGTCGAGCACCGCCAGATAGTCCTCGGTCGACGCGAGCTCCTGCACCGGCACTTTCATCAGGTACGAGGCTCAGATCGAGCTCGATCTCCTCGTCGAGGTAGTCACCGATGCCTGACCGGTGCGCGAGGAGCTGCTCGACGGTCACGGTCTCTCCGATAAGCGGCAGATCGTCGCCGAGAACGGACCGAGCCGTGGTCGTGAGAGCCAGAACGCCATTCTCGACGAGACTCATGACCGTCAGGGCGGTCATCCCCTTCGTCGCCGCTCGCGATCGCGAATCGCGTTTGGATCTCGTTCGGAATCCCGTAGCCGCGGTGGGCGAGGCCGAATGCGCAGCGCGAGACGACGCTCGCCGTGGACGTTCACTCCGACGACACCGGCGAACGTCTCACGCTCTGCGAGCGTTTCGAGGTCCGTGTCGAGCACCGCCATCGCCCGAACGCTACCGCGCCGGCACCCTGAGCAGAGAGCGCGGGCCGTCGCTGTTGACAAGGGTTGCGCCGCGCCCGCCGATTTCGTACGATCGCGACGTGCAGTTCGACGATTGGATCCTGGCCCTGCACGTCCTCAGCGCGGTCGCCGCCGGCGCGTCGATGATGCTGTTCTGGATCCTCGTCTTCGCCCTCCGCCGCACCGACCTCCCCGGCACGACCGTCGGTATCAACGACGTGGCTCGCCCCGGCGCAATCGTGATCGCGGTCGCGTTCCTCGGCACGATCGTGTTCGGGGTCTGGCTCGCGATCTCCCTCGACCGCTACCACCTGTGGGACGGCTGGGTCCTCGCGGCGCTCGTCCTCTGGGCAATCGGGTTCGAAACCGGTCGGCGCAGCGGGGACGCATTCCAGCTCGCAGGTGATCGAGCGCAGGGAGCTGCAGGCCGCAGGTGAGACGGCGCCGAACGCCGAGCTGTCGGCGCTGAACAACTCGGGCACAGCACTCACGATGCATGCGCTCTCGAGCCTCGCCTTCGTGCTCATCCTCGTCGACATGATCTGGAAGCCGGGAGCATGACGGTGCTCGCATCGATCCGGCCGGACAGCTGGAACGTGCCGCTCTTCTTGCACGTCTTCGGCGCGATGATCCTCATGGGCGGCCTGCTGACAGCAGCGCTCGCGCTGACGCTCGCTCACGGAAGGGAGAGCATGCTTCGCCTCGGCTACTTCTCGCTGCTCGCTGTCGGCCTCCCGGGCTACCTCGTCATGCGCATCGGCGCCGAATGGATCTACAGCAAGGAGAGCCTCGACGAGTTGCCCGACGACCCTGCCTGGGTCGGCATCGGCTACATCACCGCCGACGCGGGTGCGCTACTTCTCCTGATCGCGCTCATCACCGGTGGCATCGGCGTTCGCAAGCTGAAGAACGGAGGTGGCGGGGGACTGCTCAAGACGAGCATGATCATCACGATCATCCTCCTCGTGACGTATGTGGTCACGGTCTGGGCGATGAGCGCGAAGCCGAGCTAGCTCGGCGGAAAGCGCGCCAGAGTGGTTCCCGAGGGTCGTCCACGGATGACGAAGAACGGCCTCGTCGTCGACGAGGACGGCTGGTTCGTCATGAACGCCCGCGAGTCTCGGTGGAAGGACGAGGGCCCACTCGGCTCCTACTGCACGTTCGAAGGCAAGCGACGGTTTCGCCAGCTCGGCATCAATATCAGCGTCCTCGGTCCGGGTCAGGCGCTCGGCAGATACCACCGCGAGAACGCACAGGAAGCGTTCCTCGTCGTGGCAGGCGAGTGCATCCTGATCGTCGAGGAGCAGGAGCGACTACTCGGGCGCCTGGGACTTCTTCCACTGCCCAGGCGGCACGGCACACATCATCGTCGGGGCGAGCGAGGAGCCGGCGATCGTCGTCGCCGTCGGCGGCCGCGGCCGGGGGATCGGGGGTGGCCTCGTCTACCCGGTCTCGCCTACCGCCGCGCGTCACCGTGCGAGCGTGGTACGCGAGACGACGAGCCCGGCCGAGGCGTACGCGACGATCCGCGCGGGGCTACCCCGGTCGACGTTCGCCCCCTACCCGGAAGGCTCGCTGCCCGACGGGCCGTGAGGATCGGCAGCGCGATCGCTTCGGTCTAGGCGACCGGGTCCAGAATCTCGGCGTTCTCGCTCTCGGGCGGTGTCCCATAGACGTAGAGCACGAGATCGTCGTCGCCATGGTTCGCGGTCTGGAGCGCTGTACCCGGTTCGACATGGATGAGACCACCCGGGGGAACATCCCTGCGGTCCGGGGGATCGCCGAGGTACATCGACAGCGTCCCCGCGAGCACGACGAACGTCTCTTCTTGCGACACGTGCCGATGACGACGCCCTCGCGCACCCGGCTCGTAACGCCAGATGTTTGCGCGGGTGAGGGCGAAGCCGGCAAGCTCGCTCACCTCGGCAACGTGGCGAGCTGCCTCGCCCGGATCGTGGGGCCGGGTTGTCCACTCGAGGTTCTCGGGAAGGATCACGCGAAAGGCCACGCCGTCAGGCGAGGAACTGCACGATCGCGTCGGCCGTCGCGTCGAAGTCGTCCCAGAGGACGCTGTGCCCGCCGGGGACATCGACCCGCGTGAGCTGGCCGTTGCGCGCAGGCACGGCGATCGGAATCCACGAGCGCTCACCGCAGACGACAAGCGTCGGGCAGCGTGGCCACGGGGGCGTCGTCGCTGCCATCTCGCTCCACGCGACGATCACCGCCGCCGGCGCGTACTGCCATCGCAGGCGCCCGTCCGGGCATTCGACGAGGTGCTCGCGCGCCTCCTCCTCGAGCGTCTCTCTGGCGGTCGTGAAGACGGAGCCGTCGGACAGTCGCGCTTCGATCGCCTCGTCCGCGGAGGCGAAGGAGGCGTCGGCGCGCGTCATGTCGGCGCGCTCACCCGCAACTGCGATGTCGAGTTGCATCGCCGGATCGAGCAGCACCGCACAGACGACGCGATCCGGATGGCGAGCGGCCACCTCGGCGACGAGCTTCCCGCCGAAGCTGTGCCCGATCCAGGCCGCATGCGAGATCCCGAGTGCGTCGGTCGTCTCGAGGAGGTCCGCGACGTGTTGCTCGACACTCCACGGCGGCTCCCAGCCCGAGCGGCCATGGCCGCGATAGTCGACGCCGATGACGCGGTAGCGCTGGAGGCGCTCCTCGGCGAGCCGGCGAAACCGCCGACCGTGCCCGGTAACGCCGTGCAGGCAGACGATCGGCTGCCCCGCCGGGTCGCCCCATTCTGTCGTGCTCAGCAGCATGAGAGCACCAGTTTGCCGAAATGCGCGCCGCTCGCCATCGCCTCAACCGCACCGGCGGCCTCGGAAAGCGGGCGTACGGAGTCGATCACCGGCCGCCAGGCACTCGAATCGATCGCCGTCAGAAGGCCGGTGAAGTCCGCCGGGCTTCCCATCATCGTGCCGAGCAACGACAGCTGGCCGAAGTAGAACGGCCGTACCTGGAGGGTCGCCTCGGTGCCGCCGGTCGCGCCGAAGACGACGCACCGACCGCCCGGTCGGAGACAGTCGAGCGACTGCGGCCACGTGGAGCCGACGGCGTCGACGATCAGATCCGCGCCGCCGAGGTCCTTCACCTCCGCCGCCCAGTCGCCGGTCGAGTAATTGACGCCGCCTTCGGCGCCGAGGGCACGTGCCTGCTCGATCCTCTCGTCGGACGACGATGTGACGAGAACGCGCGCACCGGCATGCGCCGCGAGCTGCACGGCGAAGGTGGAGACGCCGCTGCCCGCGCCCAGCACGAGCACCGTCTCACCCGTGCGAAGGCCGCCGCGGGAGAACAGCGCTCGGTAGGCGGTCAGGGCCGCGAGCGGAAATGCAGCCGCCTCCTCCCACGAGAGGCGGGCCGGCTTCGGAAACACGTTGGCCTCGGGAACTGCGACGAGCTCGGCGTACGTTCCGTCACGCGGACCACCGAGGATCTGAAAGTCCGGCCCCATCACCTCTTCCCGCGGTCCCCAGTCGAGCGCCGGGTAGATGACGACCTCCTCGCCGGTGTCCCGACGGATCCCGGCGCCGTCGGAGCCGGGGATCAGCGGCAGCGGGAACGGGTAGACGCCGCCGGCCACGAGCAGATCGCGACGATTGAGAGCCGCCGTCCGCAGCTCGACGATGACCTCCCCGGGAGCCGCGACCGGGTCGGCGACCGTCTCGTGGCGAAGGGTGCCACCCTCGTGAACGCGTACCGCCTGCATCAACGCAAAGACGCCCACGGCTCGTCGGATGCGACATCCTCGAGTCCGTAGCCATCGTCTCCGACGGACGGCGAGAGGATCGCGAGGATCCTCGCGGGCGCGTCACTGTCGTTGAACGTCGCGTGAACGACCGAGGCCGGTATCACGACGGAGTCACCCGCCGAGAGCACCCGCTTCTCGTGCTCGATCCACTGCTCGATCGTCCCCTCCACGACGTAGATGACCTCCTCCTGCCCGGGGTGACGATGGAAGTCGTGGCACTTGCCCGCGAGAAACGTTGCCTCGATCGCGACGATCCCGGTCAGACCGTCACGTGGGCCGCTGATCTGGGCGAAGACGCCCCAGTCCTGCTCGTCTCGGACGAGCGAGTCGCCCGGCTTGAATGCTCCTGCCATCTACTGTCCTTTCACGGGTATCGATTTGAACCGCTTCATGTTCTCGGTCATCGCGACCTCGGTCGGCAGGCGCTCCATCGAGGAGGCCCCGAAGAAGCCGACGACGCCCTCCGTGCGGGCGAGGATATAGGCCGCGTCATCGGGTTCGGCGATCGGGCCGCCGTGGCAGAGGACGATCACATCGGGGTTGACGCGCTTTGCAGCATCGTGCATCCCCTGGATCAGCGGGACGCAGTCGTCGAGCGTCTTCGCGGTGTCGGCTCCGATCGAGCCTCCGGTCGTGAGGCCCATGTGAGGGACGAGCACGTCGGCGCCGGCCGCGGCCATCGCCGCCGCGTCCTCGTCGCTGAAGACATACGGTGCGGTGAGTAAGTCGAGATCGTGCGCGATGCGGATCGCATCGACCTCGAGGCCGTAACCCATTCCGGTCTCCTCGAGGTTGATCCGGAAGGTGCCGTCGATCAGGCCCACGGTCGGGAAGTTCTGGATGCCGGTGAATCCCATCCGCTTCAGCTCGGCGATGTACACCGGCATGAGCCGGAACGGGTCTGTCCCGCAGATCCCCGCGAGGACCGGTGTCTCCTTGACGATCGGGAGCACCTCGCGCGCCATGTCGACGACGATCTCGTTCGCATCGCCGTAGGGCATCAGGCCCGACAGCGAGCCGCGCCCGCCCATCCGGAAACGCCCGGAGTTGTAGATGATGATCAGATCGCTGCCGCCTGCCTCGGCGCACTTCGCCGAGAGGCCGGTGCCCGCGCCGGCGCCGATGATCGGGCTGCCCGCAGCGATCTGGGCGCGAAGACGCGCGAGCGCTTCGGCCCTGGTCACGCCGCCGCCTCGATCAGCTCGTGCAGGCGGTTCGCCATTGCGAGCGCGAAGTCCGGGTCGTTCACGTCCGTGTCGATCTCGTGCACCGTCACCTTGGAGGTGTCGACGAGCGTGCGGATCGTGTCGAAGAGCGCCGCGTCGGCCTCGGCGTCGTAGAACACCTGACCCTCGGTGGCGATCGCGGACACGCCCCCGAGCGGCACGAAGAGCTCCGTCGGGCCCGTCGCCGCGTTCAGCTTGCCGGCAATGATCCGGGCGATCTCCCGGCACTCGTCCGGTGTCGTCCGCATCAGAGTGATCGTCGGGTTGTGGACGTAGAGGTTCCGTTCGCGATAGCGCTCGGGAACCGTGTCCACCGGGCCGAAGTTGACCATGTCGAGCGCGCCGAGCGAGACGACCTGCGGGATCCCACGCTTGCCGGCGGACTCGAGCCGCTCCGGTACGGCGGCGAGCGCACCGCCTGCGACGAGATCGCAGAACTCCGTCGTCGTGACGTCGAGCGATCCGGCGATGAAGCCCGCCTCGATCAACGCCTCCATGGAGCCGCCGCCGGCGCCCGTCTGGTGGAAGACGAGGACTTCGTAGCCGAGCTCCTCGAGACGCTCCCGCGCCGTCGTGACCGCCGCGGTCGTGACGCCGAACATCGATGCGGTGATCAGCGGTCGTTCTTCACCGAGTGGCGGCACGGTCGCCTTCGCCATGCCTGCGAGAGCGGCTGCAGCGTTCGTCATGATCTGCGCCGAGACCCGGTTCACCCCGGCGATGTCGACGACGGAGTACATCATCGTCACGTCGACCGAGCCGACGTACGGGCTCGTGTCGCCCGAGGCGACGGTCGAGACCATCAGCTTCGGGACGCCGATCGGCAGCTGCCGCATCGCATAGGTGGCAAGCGACGAGCCGCCTGAACCGCCGAGGCCCCCGACCGCGTCGAGTCTGCCATCTGCATGAAGGCGCTTCACGATCTCCGCCGCGCCACGCGACATCGTCTCGACGGCCGCGCCACGGTCACCGGCGGCAGCGAGCGCCTGGACGTCCGCGCCGACGGTTGCGGCGACCTCCTCCCGCGTCACATCGGGAGTTGCGAGGGGAGTCCCGACGATGCCGGCGTCGACCAGGATGACGTCGACTCCCTGCTCCCGGATTCGATCGGCGAGGAAGGCGTATTCCTCGCCCTTCGTGTCGAGCGTTCCGACGAGCACGACGGTGGGCATCAGTTTCCCTCCTTGTCTCCAGCCTGCGTCGGATTCCACGCGGGGCTCGAGTCGTTGTTCTCGGGGTTCGTGAGCTCCTGCTCGACGCCGGCGAGCGTCGTGACCACGATCGCACCGTCACGCGAGAACGCGATGTCGGTTCCATTCGGCGACCATGCCGGCTCGAAGGCGTCGGTTGTCGAGCTCACGATCCGCTCCACATTCTTCCCGTCGACATCGACGGTGTAGATGTCGTAGAGGGCCCCGGCGCTGTTGGACGAGAAGGCGAGGCGCTTCGAGTCCGGGTCCCAGGTCGGTGTGTAGCTCTTTGCGCCGAGCTTCGTCACGCTGCGCCCACCCGATCCGTCCGGGCGCACGACCCAGATCTCGCGGATGTCGCCCCGCGACGCGCTTTGCGAATACGCGATCCATTTGCCGTCCGGCGACCAGGCGGGCTCTGCCTCGGCCGTAAGATCGTCGTCGGTGAGCCGATGGGCACCGGTTCCGTCTGCGTTCATCACGTAGAGGTGGTCGACGTTGCTGAAACGCGAGAAGGCGATGCTGTTCCCGTCCGGTGACCAGGTCGGGTGCTGGTCGTTCTCCTTCGTTGAGGTCAGCCGCTTCGTTCCCGTACCGTCACTGTTCATGACATAGATGTCGAACGACCCCTCCCGGGCGCTCGCGAAGGCGATCTTGGTGCCGTCCGGCGACCACGCCGGCTGCGTCTGGAACCGGACCCCCTCGAGAGTCGACACGTCACCGCGCTCGTCGGTCAGGCGCCCCTGGCTCGATCCGTCCGCGTTCATACCGTAGATCGCGTAGTCGCCGTCCTGCGAGCTGACGTAGGCGATCGCGTTCCCGGGCGAGCTGGAACCACCGCACCCGGAAAGGAGGAGCAGGAGGCCGATCGCGCAGGCAACGAGGGAAGATCTGATGATCACGATGGTTCGCAGGGAGACAAGCTGGAAACAGCCTACTTGGCCAGTGGCTCCACGCCGAGGTAGCGTCGCTGCAGCTCCGGATCGCCGGAGAGCAGGTCGGCGGTGGTCTCGGCCGCGATGTGCCCGGCGACCATGATCAGCTGGCGTGTCGCGAGCGCAGTCGCGACGCCGAGGTTCTGCTCGATCAGGAGGATCGCGAGCCCCTCGCTCTCGAGTCGCTGGAACGTCTCGACCATGGTCTCGATGATCGCGGGGGCGAGCCCCTCGGACGGCTCGTCCATGATGAGCAGGCGCGGGTTCGTGACGAGCGCACGGCCGATCGCGACCATTTGCTGCTCGCCGCCCGAGAGTTGGGCGCCACCGTTGCGCTTCCGCTCCGCAAGGCGCGGGAAGAGGTCATACACCCGCTCTCGCGTCCAGTCACTGCCGCCGTCCGCCGCGGCGCCCCGGGACGCGATTCTCAGATGCTCGTCGACCGTGAGCGAGGGAAAGAGACGCCGCCCCTGCGGGACGTAGCCGATCCCATCCCTCGCGATCCGGTACGAATGGCCACCGACGATTTCCTCACCCGCAAACCGAATCGAGCCGGTCGCGGACGGAGGAGAGATCCCCATGATCGCGTTGCACAGCGTCGTCTTGCCCATCCCGTTTCGTCCCACGATCGCGACGGACTCGTGCGCCATGCTGAAGCTCACATCCTCGAGGGCCCGCGCCTTCCCGTAGAAGGCGTTCAGGTTTTCGACCTCGAGCAACGTCTCGGTCTGCGCCACGGGGGGCAGCACCGCTGCCTGCGTCTGCTCACTCATGTCACTCATGATGGTGCCCGCGTCCGAGGTAGAGATCGTGGACCATCTCGTTGGCACGGATCTCGTCGGGTGTTCCCTCGACGATCACACGGCCGTCGTGCATCATCGTCACGCTGTCCGCGACGGTGAGCGCGATGTCCATGTCGTGCTCGATGAGGATGAGTGTGATCGACCGGTCGAGCGAGAGCAACAGGTCGGTAAGGAGCCCCCGCTCACCACGTGACAGTCCCGAGGCGGGCTCGTCGAGCATCAGCACCCTCGGGTTGGCGGCGAGCGCCATCGCGATCGCCACCTGGCGGTGCTCGCCGTGCGAGAGGTCGCCGACACGCTCTCGGAGCTTGGTGTCGATAGCCACGCGACCGGCGGCTGCCCTCGCGCGTTCTCGCATCTCGCGGTCGAGGCCCGGCCGGCGGATCGATCGCAGGCGCCCACCCTCGACCCCCACGATGGCGAGGTAGATGCTGTCCTCGACCGTCAGACCGAGGAAGAGCTTTGACTGCTGGTAGGTGCGGGCGAGGCCGAGCTTCACCCGCGCCCGTGGGGGTCGCCCGGTGACGCCCTCGCCGAACAGCTCGATCGTTCCACTGGACGGCGGCATGTCGCCGCAGATGACGTTGAACAGCGTCGTCTTGCCGGCGCCGTTCGGACCGAGCACAGCGCGACGCTCACCCTGAGCGACGTCGAGGTCGACGTCGCTCACGGCGAGCAGGCCGCCGAAACGCCGGCCGACCCCCCGCAAGCGGAGGATCGGGCCGGCGTCAGCGGCGGATGTTGCTACCTCGGTCACCGTGTTACTTGATGACCTGCTTGGTGACGACGCCGTTCTTGACGACACGGATCTTGCCCTGCCACGGCAGCTTCTTCTTCACACACGGAGGCTGCGTGCGGCTCGGCGGCGGGCTGTTCTTCGTGAACAGGCCTCCGAACGTCTGGTTCACGTTCGGGACGTACCCGGTGAGCGTGACCGCCGGACCACCATCCGCGCCCTTGATGATCTGAACCGGCCACTGATCCTGAACCGCCTGGCGGTTCGCGTCGAGCTTGACCTTGCCGTTGTCCGAGAGCTCGAACGGGGCGAAGATCGACCGTGGCATGTTCGCCTGCAACTTGGCACCAACGGCGCCGTCGGACCCGTTCAGGCCCTGGACGAGCGCACGTGCACCCTGGTAGTAGTTGTAGAAGAACCCATCGTCAGACGGCATCCCCGGGTACGTCTTCTCGACGAATGCCCGGTACTGGTTCACGGCCGTGACACCCTTCAGGCCGGGTGCCGTACCGAAGCCGCCAACGTACGCGCCGATCATGCGCGGAGCGACGTCGTCCTTCCCGGTCAGGAACCAGAGGAACAGGTTGCCGGAGTGCTGCTTCGCGTTGATCGGGCCGTAGGCCTGCTCGAACGCCTTCAGCGCCGGGCCTGTGCCGGTACCACCGACGACCCAGAAGTATCCGTCGACGTCACCCGGCTTGGGCAACTGGCGGACGTACGACGAGTAGTCGGTCGTGTTCAGCGGCGGATACACGCGCTTCGTGATCTTGCCGCCGATCGCACAGAAGTCGGCGATGATGCCTGCCGCAGACGTCCACCCGAACGAGTAGTCGTCCATGATGATCGCGGCGTTGCGCCAGCCGAGCTTCTTGTAGACGATCTCACCGATGCCTGCGTTCCACTGGGCGCCGTCGCCGTGGTAGCGGAACAGGTTCTTCGGCGCGATCTGCAGCGTCGGATCCTGCGACCCGGCCGTGCCGATGATGACCGTCTTCGACGGCCGCGGCTTGACCCAGTTGGCGATGGCAACTGCCTCGTCACCCGAGAGCGGCCCGATGAGGACGTCGGCCTTCTGCTGCTGCATGAGCCGGCGGACCTCCTTCAGGGCGGTCGCCGGTGTGTCGTCGCCGCAGCCATAGCCGACGATGCTGATGTTCTTCCCGCCGGCCGTGATCCCCGTCATTCCTGCCGACGGCTTCTTCTTGTTCTTCACCTTGCCCTTGGCGAACTGCGCGAACGCCGTCTGGGCGCCGCCGATTCCGAGCTCCTGCGCGAAGCCGAAGGCCCCCTTGCAGTCACTCATCACCGCGACGCGGACGGTGCCCGTCGCCGACGAAGACGCCATCGATACGGACGCGACCGCGGCAATCCCCACCGCGATCACCCCGACCGAGACGAGGAGGCGGAATGCCCACCCCTGTCGTCGCTTCATTGCCGTTCCTCCTTCGTTGGATGTACGGAATACATGTGTTGCTCACGAACCCCGCTGCAGCTCTTCATTGAGCTGACTCGACCTCCTTCCCCGCCTCCTTGTCACCCAGCCGCGCTCGCCTCGGGCGCCGGCTGCTTGGGCTCTCGCGAACGGGCGAGATCCCAAAGTCTGTCCCAGATCCCGACGAGCCCGTCGGGAGACGCGATCACTATCGCAAGAAAGACCACACCGATGACCGTGTTGAAGGTACCGCCGATCACCGGCAGCCCGTCGGACGGAATCCTGTTCGTCACCTCGTTGTTGATGACGATGTAGGCAAACGCGCCGAGCCAGGCTCCCTCGATCCGGCCGAGCCCTCCGATCACCGCGATGACGAGCAACTCGATCGTCGCTGCGAGGCCGATGTTCGACGGCGACAGCTGACCCGACCACCAGGCGAAGAGGACGCCACCGACCGCAGCCACGAAGGCCCCGATACCGAATGCGAGGGTCCGATGCAACGCGACGTTGTAACCGAGCGACGCCATGCGCGAAGGCTCGTCGCGAATCCCCTGCAGCGAGATCCCGAACGGCGTCCGGACGAGGTAGCGGATCAGTCCGTAGATGACGATGGCGACACCGAGCGCGACGTAGTACAGACGTTGCCGGTCGTTGACGACGTCTCCGATGAACCCAGGGGTGTATTCGTCGACGCCCGCGATCGGCGAGAAGCCACCGACCTGTGTCACCTGGCTGACGAACAGGAATGCGATCACCGAGTACGTGAGAGTGAGCATCAGGAAGTAGATCCCGAAGCTCCGTGAGGCGACCGCGCCGAAGATGAACCCGATCCCTACCGTCAGCAGGATCGCGAGCACCACGGCGAGCGACGGGTCCCACCCGAGCAGGAGCCCCTTGGTCTCACCGCCCGGCACGTTCTGGGTGACCATGTTGCCGAGCGCATATCCGGAGATACCCATCAGGCCGGCCTGCGCCAGCGAGATCATCCCGCCGTAGGCAGAGAGAAACACGAGGCTCGCGGCCCCAATGCCGAGGATGAACGTCTGGGTGAGAACCGTGTCGAGCCAGAAGTCCGACACGAGGACGGGGGCGAGCAGGGCGAGGACGAGCACGCCGACGCCGATGCTCCGCTCGACGAGAGCCTTCGTCGAGGAGAGTGTCATCCGGCTCTCCCGAAGAGCCCCTGCGGCCTGAACGCGAGGACGACCGCCATGAGGACGAACGTGAGGACGGGCGAGTACTGCGTGCAGCAATCGGTACCCGAAACCGGCAGGTAGGTGACGGAGAACGCCGTGACGAGGCCGAAGAGCAGCGACCCGGCGACGGCGCCGAGCAGCGAGCCCATGCCGCCGATGATCACGACGACGAGCGAGTACAGCAGCCAGACCCCGTCCTGGCCCTGCGAGATGTTGCCCTGCGAGGTGCCGACCGTCGCACCGAGCGCGACCAGTGCCGCGCCGACGGCGAAGGCGATCGCGAAGAAGACCTGGATGTTGATGCCGATCGCGGAGGTCATTTGCGGGTCGTCGACCCCGGCGCGGATGACCATCCCCGTCCTCGTCTTGTAGAGCCAGAGCCAGAGCCCGATCCCGACCGACACGCCGAGCGCGAGCATGACCAGCCGTGCCAGCGAGTAACTCGTGCCCCACGCGTGAAGATCGACGAGGCGGTTCGTC
>CAWBYH010000004.1:0-98331 GCA_963792995.1 uncultured Thermoleophilia bacterium
CGGGTTGGCTGCGCACTCGGACGACGTGTGCCCGAGCGTCGCCGGTGGCAACCAGCGCATAGCTCTCGCTCTTGCGGACGCGCTCGGATCCGCCGTGCATCTCTCGAGTCCCGCCGATCGCATCGCGTGGACGGACGACGGCGCCGTCGTCTCGGCGGCGGGCGCCGAGATCGAGGTCGACCGCGTCGTCCTCGCGGTGCCCGCCTCGGTCGTCGGGAAGATCACCTTCGACCCACCGTTGCCCGAGCAGCTGCGAGCCGCGTACGGCGAGGTCGGGTACGGCAACGCGGCGAAGCTCTTCGTGCCACTCGCGGCGGACGCCCGGACGAGTGCCGTGCTTTCGGTTCCCGAGCGGTACTGGACGTGGACGGCGACCGGCGCCGACGGGGTGCAACCCGTCGTCAATGCGTTCGCCGGCTCGTCGCCTGCGCTCGACCGCCTTCGCGTATCGGACGGGCCGGCGACATGGCTCGCGTCGCTCACGCAGCTGCGATCCGACCTCGAGCTCGCTCCTGCCGGGGCCGTTCTCGTCGCCTGGGACGATGATCCCTGGGTCGAAGCTGCGTACTCGTGCGAGACGCCCGGGTCCGGTGCCTGGGCGCCCGTCGGCCCGTTTCACGTGTGTGGTGAGCACACGTGCGACGGCAACGCCGCGTTCATGGACGGTGCCCTCGCAAGTGGGCAGCGCGCGGCCGCCGAGATCGTGCGCGGCGGCTGAACGGGCGGCGCACGGCCCGCGCGACCCATGCTCGGCGTGGAGGCAGGTATGCTCCAGCGCACCCATTCCTGACCGTACGGTCAAACACCTGGAGGTTCGTTCGTGATCGTGCCCGAGCTACCCGCTGAGATTGCCGAGCTGAAGCGCCGGATCGGCGACTTCATCGAGGCGGAGGTCTACCCCATCGAGCTCGAGATCGCGAGACGGAACGCGATCGACCCCGACGAGATCGACGCGCTGCGCGCCAGGGCGCGCGCCGCGGGGTTCTCGATGCTCAACATGCCGGTCGAGCTCGGCGGCCAGGATCTCTCGATGCTCGCCCAGGTGGCGCTCGAGGAGGAGTCGGGCAAGGCGACGAACGGGCTCGGGTTCACCGTGGTCGACCGCGGCCCGCGCGAGCTGCTCGAGCTCCTGACGCCCGAGCAGGTCGAGCAGTACGTGATGCCGATCGTGCGCGGCGAGTACCGCGAGGCGTGGGCCCTGACGGAGCCTGGCGCCGGCTCGGATCTGGCGGCTCTCGCCGCTACCGCCGATCGCGACGGCGACGACTGGGTCATCAACGGCGAGAAGTGGTTCGTCACGAGCGAAGGCGAAGCGGGCATCTACCTCGTTGCCGCCGTGCACGACGGCGAGCAGATGCTGTTCCTCGTCGAGCCCGGGACGCCCGGGATGGAGATCAAGCGAACGCCGCGGTTCCTTCACGACCCCTACCTCGATCATCACCCCGAGATCGTCTTCACGAACTGCCGGGTGCCGAACGCAAACCGCGTCTCGGGCGGCGACGCCGGCTCGCGCGAGTGGATCCTCGTCGAGCGATTGTTCATCGCAGCGCGCTGCTGCGGGGCGGCGCTACGCCTCCTCGACGAAGCGGCGGCCTGGGCGCAGGAGCGCGAGGCCTTCGGCGGGCCGATCATCGAGAACCAGGGTGTCTCGTTCCCGCTGGCCGACTCGCTGACCGAGCTTCACGCAGCGCGCCTGCTGACCTACCACGCCGCCCACGCGTTCGACACGCTCGAGGATCGCAAGGTCGTCCACGGAAAGGTCGCGATGGCGAAGCTCTACGCGTCGGAGATGGCCGGTCGCGTCGCCGATCGGGCCGTGCAGATCCACGGCGGCCGCGGGTACATGCACGAGACGGCAGCCGCGCGATTCTTCCGCGAGGTGCGGGTAGACCGGATCTGGGAGGGCACGAGCGAGATCCAGAAGCTGATCATCGCTCGGGGCCTGCAGAAGCGCGGCGCTGCTCCGTATCTCGGCTGGGAGTGAACGCCGATCGGGCGCGGTCAACGCGTGCCCCTCATTCGCTTGCCGTCAGGGCTCGGTGAAGTCCGTCATCGAGATGAAGGTGCCGAGTTGACCGACGTTGTGCAGTGCGGCGAGTCGGTCGGCGTGGCCGCGTCGATGCTGGAAGTCGAGACCTCGACGAAGGAGGTAGTCGAAGGTGCCGGTGACGTGGTGGCACTCGGTGACCGGGACTTCGCGACGGAGAACTCGCCGCCGCCGGCCTCCACCCCGGACTCGTCCGCCTCGCATACGGCCGGAGACTCACCGATCTGGTCAACGACCTCGACCAAGCACTCAACGACCTCAACGCGAGCGACTGACAACTCGGCTGGATGACGCACCGTCTCGTCACTGAAGCGCTCCCGGCCACGCTCTTCGCGAGGGTGCTGAATCGTCCGGCAAATCGGGCCTGCGCGGTCCTCAGATGGGGCCTGGCTGGATCATCACCGTCGCCATCGCGGCCGCGGGGGTCGTCATCCTCGGCATCTCACTCGCGTCCTAGCTCGCACCCTCGGCCACGCAGCCTCGCCCTGCTGGCCGCGATCAGGGCTCTCGGATCCTTCCGGAACGAGTCCTTGCGGGCGGTCTAGGAGCTGACGAAGCCGTAGCGCGAGAGCGAGCCGCCGTCTTCGTCGACCACGCTGTCGGCCGGGACGAGCACCTTGGGATCGTTCGGGTCGGTGATGATTCCGACGATCCGCGTCTCCCCCGCCCGCTCGTGCGACGCCCAGGCAATCACTCGCGAGCGCCCCGTCTCGGTGCCATCGGAATCCGCGAACAGCGCGCGCCAGCCGGATTCGGCCGGAATCATCGTGAATGTTCCTTCCATACTTCGATCGTACACCTCGGCCCCCGCTTGATGGAGCACTCCAACGGGGATGTCCGGCCCCTCAGTGCTGCGGAACGATCAGGATCTTGCCCGAACGGCCACCGGAGGCTGCGGCAGCTATCGCATCCTCGATCTCGGCGACGTCGTACGTCGCGTGGATCGGCGCGTGCAACGTGCCGGCGGCGATGAGGCTCCCGATCTCGGTGTAGAGCACGCGTCGCTCCTGCTCCGAGGCGGAGCCAAACCACGTTGCAAGCCAGAATCCCTTGAGGGTCAGATCACGGAAGATGAACGCTCCCGGCTCGACCATGCACGGCTCGGCACCCATTCGGCCGTAGTTGACGAGCGTTGCGCTCCGGGTGAGGCTGCTCGCGATGCGACCGGTCGCAGCGCCACCGACGGCGTCGATGCCCAGCCGAATCTTTGCCCCCCCGGTTGCGTCGGCGACCCGCTTCGGCAGGTCATCGCCGTCGACGAGGACGACGTCGCCGCCGGCCTCGCGCACGACGTCGGCCGCATCGTCCCGCCGCACGACGCTCACCGTCCTGTGGCCGCGATGCCGCGCGAGCTGTACGAGGTAGAGGCCGACGGCGGAGTTGGCCGCGTTCTGGATCACCCACTCGCCCTGCTCGAGATCGACGAACTCGCTCAGCAGCAACGCCGCCGTGGGCGGATTGATCGTCATCATCGCGAGCTGCAGCGGATCGACCTCGTTCGGCAGAGGCACGAGCAGTGCGGCCTCGGCGACGATATGGGTCGACCAGCTTCCGCAGCCGACAGGCAGCAACACCACCTGACCGACCGGCGGGCCGGCGGTGCCCGGGCCGAGCTCGTGCGACCCGCCCGACCCCTTCGTTCCCGCCGACCGCGGGCAGCGGCGGCAGCCGCCCGTACTCGCCGGTCAGGGTCAGCACGTCCGAGGGGTTGATCGGCGACGCGATCACCTCGACGAGGGCCTCGCCCTCCACGAGAGGCGGCGCCTGGAACTCGACCGCGTGGATCACGTCCTGCGGCACAGGGCCGCGAGTCTCGTAGACGGCTTTGAGCATCGGCACCCGACACAATACGCGGCACAGCGCCGGAATCGCGCTGGCCGCTCCAGCGTGAAGAGGCCACCGTTCTGGTCGCTCGCGTACACGAGGCCCTCGGCGTCGGCGAAGGCATGCACTCGCAGCGCCCTGGCCCGCCCAGCTCGCTCGTCGATCATCCGATTCGGCACGGAGGCACGAGGGCTGCAGAGCTCTTCCGGCCGATAGGGGTTGGAGAGGTCGTAGACGCGCACGCCCGCGTTGTTGTAGGTACCGACGATCGTCGTCGAGCTGACGTGACTCCCGGGCCGGTTCTCATGGACGTTGTGGGGTCCGAAGCGGCCACCGCGTGAGAGATAGTCCGCTTCCTCGGGGATCGGGAACGTCGAGATCGAAACGGGGTTCTCGGGCGACCGGATGTCGAACGTCCAGATGTGCTTGACGCCGTCCTCGCGGCGTTCGAGAACCGACTCTCCACGACGACCATCAGATCGATCCGGCAGCGCAGCGTGCGTTCCGCCTCCGACCGGAGGGCACCAGGTGCATGCGAGATCAGGTCGGTCGAGAGCGGTCGGTGACGTCGCCGAGGGTGACGCCGCCGTGCCCCACGTCACGTACGCGTGTCGCCGGAGACGATCCCGGGTGACACGAGTACCGCCGCTCACCCCAGGTGACCTTCTCGCCGCCCGCCGTGTGCATGCCCGGGATCCAGAAGGATCCGGCGAACTCCGGTCTCGTCGGGTCGCTCAGGTCGACGTATGAAGAAGAAATCGCTCCAGCCGTGCGGCATCGCCGAGACGTACGCCCAGCGGCCGCCGACGTACCACACCCGGTGCACGCCGACGCCGACGATCGCTGCGAAGCCATTTCGCGAGCTGCCGCAGGATCCGACGTGTCTTGATCTGCACGCCCGCTGAAGAGCCCCGGCCGCTCTCACCTAGGCGCGAGCTCCTCGAGCCCGAGTAGTACTGCCGACGTCTCGAGAGTCGTCACGCGACCGAGGTCCTGCGCGTTCGCGACCAGAAGCAGGCCGTCCGCCGACTGGAGATCGAGGCGCCATGGCCGGCCGCAAGGCGTGCGCGATGCCTCGGCGCGTGCGGATCGCGGACACGAGCACCGAGCAGCCCTGCGAGAACATGTGGCCCACATAGGCGTTAGCACTGATTCACCATCACCTGCTGGCCGTCAGGTCGACCGCCCATGTCCGAATAGCCGAGCCATCGCATGTTCCGTGCGTACTCGGGCTTCAAGACCTCACCACTCACGATCGCGCTCCTTCCAGGTCAACTCCTCGAGCGGATCCGGCACCTAGATACGACGCCGCGGCTCGCCCACGCGCGAAACGTGAGCGCGAACGGTGGCTCGGGCAGAAGCGCCCGGCAGCGCTCACGGAGCTCCACGAGGTCCTCGTCGTCGAGGCCGGCCATGAAGGAGGAACCCGGCCCGACCCTGGCCGTGTACGGCAACCACCAGTCTTCGAAGCTCGGGTGCTCGAGGCTCACCGAGAGGACCGTCCCGTCAACGTCGCGCAACCCTGCCGAGGCGAACAGTGCTTCGAGGCTCCCCTCACTCGCACCGGCACGTCCCGACTCGTCCTCGACCGTCGAGTCGAGCGCACGTGCTGCTTCCCAGAACACGCTCAGCGGCCCGCGGCCGCCGGCGTGATCCCAGACACACGCTGCGACGCAGCCACCGGGCCGCGGTGACGCGGCACATCTCCGTGATCCCGGCAAGCGGATCCGCCATGAAGTGGACGACGAGCTGCGCGAGCGCCGCGTCGAACGTCCGGTCCGCGAACGGGAGGCGCTCGGCAGACGCGCGCTGGACGTCGACCGAGGGATGCCGCTCCCGCGCGGCGGCGACGAACGGCTCGGACGGGTCGACCGCCGAGACTGCCCCGGCGCCGACGCGCGCGACGATCTCACCGGTGAGCACGCCCGGGCCGCAGCCGACATCGAGGACCCGCATTCCGCTGCGAATCCCCGCAAGATCGGCCATCTGCGGCGACAGCAGTGACGAGTACCGGCCCATGAAGCGGTCGTACGCGCCCCCGGGAACGTCGAAGCTCACGACGCCAGCCTACGCCTTTGCCTACGGCGCGGGGTACCCGAGCGAGCGGAGCAGCGGGCCGGCCTCCCGCTCGATGTCCGCCACCTGGTCGTCCGAGAGCGTCTCGCGCCAGCGGCCGACCGAGCGGGCGTGCACGTTCGCGAACGCGTCGTGAAGCGGCGCCGGATCACTGCCGAGGTGCGCGGCCACTGCCGCGGCCGTGCCGGTCGGATCCTCCGCTAGTACCTCGTAGCGGATCTCGAGAACCCTGTCCGAGCCTCGACGGGCCGCAGTGACGTACTGCCGCCACGTCCACGCGGCGCGCGTCGCCTCGCTCGCGCCCGCGAACTCATCGATCCGCGCCTGCTCGACCCAGAAGCGCGCATGGGCGCCGTAGCCGAGACCTGCGTCGTCCGCTCCCGGCCGAGCATCGCTCAGCCAGCCCCGATCGATCAGCGATGCGGCAACGTCGCGTCCGTCACGCACGATGTGCACCGCGCGGGCCTGCGGGTAGGCCGCGAGGGCAGGCGTGAGAAAGAAGCTCATCTCGGGCGTCTGCTCGACCGCACGAATGCGGCGGGCGAGTGCCAGGCGGCGAACCCGCTCCAGGATCTGCCGGATCCTCCGCGCCGCCTCGTCCTCGGGAACGCCGACGAGCGCAGGAAGCGCCGCCTTCAGCGGCGTCACCTCGCTGAGATCGACGAAGCCCGGCTGTGCTCCGAGGGATTCGGCGAGGAACGTCGTCCCCGACCGGGGCGAGCCGACGACGAAGACGATGCGCTCCTCGAGACCGGGCCGGCGGCGGCGCCTGAGGACGCGAAACGCGCTCCTCCCGTAGAGCGAAGCCTCCCCGAGTGCCTTTCGCGGCCCGGCTATCGCTCGGCCCCGACCGCAGAGATCGCGCCGATGCGTTCGAGGTAGGCGAGCACGAGGTTCACGCTCTCGGTGGGCTCGAGGCCGACCGTGTCGATCGTCACCTCGGCGTCGAGCGGCTCTTCGTACGGATCGTCCACGCCGGTCATCCCGGTGATCTCGCCGGCGGCCGCCCTGGCGTACAGCCCCTTGACGTCGCGCTCGGCGCACGCGGCGAAGGAGGCGTTCACCCACACCTCGACGAACACGCCTTGCTCCTCGACCAGAGCGCGCGCCTGTGCACGAGCCTCACGGTACGGCGATATCGCCGCGACGACGACCGGCGCACCGTGCCGCACGAGCCGTGACGCGACCCACCCGAGCCGCGCAATGTTCGTGTCGCGGTCGGCGCGCGAATAGCCGAGGTCCTTGCTCAGATGAGTCCGGACCACGTCGCCGTCCAGCGACTCCACCGTCAGGCCGCGGCGCTCGAGCTCGTCGACCAGGAGCCCGGCGATCGTCGTCTTGCCCGAGCTCGGGAGACCGGTGAGCCAGACCGTGAACCCCGGGCGCGGGGTACTCATGCGCCCGTCCCCGGTCGCGACGAATGAATGCTCGGGATTCGCATGCTCGGCGAGGGATCCTAGCTCGCATTCGGCGACGACCGCTCCACTATCGTGTGCGGACATTGAAGGTCCTCCTCGTCGCCATGTACTTCCCACCCGCCGGCGGCGGTGGCGTACAACGCCCCCTCAAGTTCGCAACGCACCTTCCAGGGCTCGGGATCGAGACGCATGTGCTCGCACCGACGGACTCGAAATGGATCCACCGCGACGAGGAGGCCGAGGCACCGCCCGACGCGATCGTCCATCGCGCCCGTTTCGTCGGCCCGAAGGCGCGCAAGCCGGCCGAGGAGCTGCACGGGACGAACGGGCTCGAGCGTGTGATGCGGCAGACGGCGCTCGCGGGCCGCCGGCTGCTGCTGCCCGACGCAGCCGTGACTTGGAACCTGACCGCGATCCCGGAGGCGATCCGGATCGTCCGGCGGGAGCGGATCGACGTCGTCGTGACGACCTCGCCGCCGTCGTCCGTCCATTTCGTCGGCGCGGCGGTGGCACGGGCCACCGGAATCCCGTGGGTCGCAGACCTGCGCGACTCGATCGTCGCCCACCCGCACCGACGAGCGGAGCGTCGTTCGGTTCAGCTCAAGGAGAGCGCCGAGCGAGGGGTCGCACGGCTCGTGGCCGGGCGGGCTGACGCAATCGTCGCGGTCTCCGAAGCCATCGCGACGGAGATGCGTGACCGCTCGCCAACCGGGCGCGTGGTCACGATCCCGAACGGATCCGACTTCGACGACTTCGCCGATCTCCCGTACACCCGGGGCGATCGGTTCCGGATCACGCACACGGGCTCGTTCTTCGGCAAGCGCGATCCGCGCCCGTTCCTCTCGGCCCTGGCCGGCAGCGGGTTCGACGACGTGACGGCACGCTTCGTTGGTGACTTCCGAAGCAGCGACCTCGAGTGGGCGCAACAGCAGCAGCTCGGCGACCTGCTCGAGCTCATCCCCTACGCTCCCCGACGCCGCTCGCTCGAGCTGCAACGCGACTCCGAGGCACTCCTCCTGCTGATTCCCGATGCCGGTGGGCGCGGCAGGGGCGTTCTCTCGGGCAAGGTGTTCGAGTACATGGCCGCCGAGCGCCCGATCCTCGCCGTCGTTCCACCCGACGGTGCCGCCGCGGATCTCCTGCGGGAGACCGGGGCGGGCGTCGTCGTGGCTCCCGACGACATCGCGGGAATGACGCTCGAGCTCGCTCGCCTGCGTGACCGCTGGCGTGCCGGCACTCTCGAGAGCATCACCCTATCCCCGGAAGCTCGCACGAGCCTCTCACGGCAAGAGCGGGTCAAGGAGCTCGCCGCTGTGCTCCAGTCGGTCACCGGCGATCGGTCGGCAGCGCCGTGACGGCGGCTGAGATATCGGCCCCTGCCCGAACCGACACGCTTCGCCGGGGTGTCGTGCTCGCGCTCGTCGTCATTGCAACGGTGGCGACGCTGGTCTCGGTGCTCGCGATCTGGGTCCAGCGGCAGGTGCTCGACACCGACGTCTACGTTCGCACGAGCTCCTCGCTGCTCGCCGACCCCGCCGTACGCACCGCCGTCGCGAACTACACGGTCGACGAGCTCTACCGGCGCATCGATGTCGAGGCCGAGCTCGAGGACGTCCTCCCGACCGACGCCGACCGCTACTCGAAGGCGGCAGCAGCAGCTCTACGCCCGTTGGCGTATCAGGTCATCGATCGGGCGCTCCGAACCTCCGTCCTCGAGAGCCTCTGGGAGCGCGCCAACCGCGAGGCCCATGCCCAGCTCGTCTCGGTCGTCAGGGGCGGGAACGACAGCGTCTCGACCGAAGGAGGCGTAGTGCGGCTCGGTCTGCGTCCGCTCGTCATCGAGGCGACGAAGCGCGTCGGGTTCGGAGAGGACCTCGCAGCACGGATTCCGGCGGACACGGGCCAGATCGAGGTTCTTCGCTCGGACGAGCTCGGATCGGTGCAGAAGATCGTCCGGTGGCTCTCCAGCGTTGCCAACTACCTGCCGTTTCTCGCCCTCGGCCTCTACGTGCTCGCCCTCTGGCTCGCGCGCGACCGGAGAAGAGAGGCCCTGCGGAACACCGGCATCAGCCTGATCGCCGGTGGCGTACTCCTCGTCGTCGTCGTCGGTGCCGCCCGCAGCATCGTCCTCAACAAGGTCGTCACCGAGCCGGAGGCCCGCGGCGCGGCCGACGCTGTCTGGGGTGCCGTCGTCGATCCTCTCAACGGCGCACTCTGGGCTGCCGTGGCGCTCGGAGCTATTCTCAGCGCAGGCGCCGTGCTCGCGGGACCTGGAAGGCACGCAACGTCGCTGCGGCGCGCGCTGGCCCCCTACCTCGCCGAGAAGGGATTCGCGATCGGCTTCGGCGCGGCGCTCGTGCTCCTGCTGCTCTTCACCGGCACCATCGACTCCTTCGTCCGCTTCGCCTGGCTCACCATCGTCCTTGCGCTCGGCGCCTTCGGCGTCGTGGCCCTGCGTCGCCAGACGATGGGGGAGTTTCCGGACGCAGAGCCACCGCCGATCGCGGAATGGCTGCACGAGCATCTGAGCGGCCTGGGTGGTCGCGCCCGAGCCGCGGTCGACGCACGGACCCCGGATGTCGCGAGTCGTACCCCTGCAGCGCGTGCGGCGTCGCCTGCGGCAGCGGCGTCACCTGCGGCGGCGGCTCCATCGCCGGCTCCGGCGACGCCCCCAACCGCGGCTCCGCTCGACGACCTCGATCGGCTCGAGCGGCTCGCTGACATGCACGAGCGCGGAGTGCTGACGGATGAGGAGTTCGCGACCATGAAAGGGCGGCTCGTCAATCCGTAGCGGGTAGGCCGTCGAGGAGCCGCCGGATGAGCCTCGTATCGATCCGGTCGACGATCTCGTCGGCGGCGGCGAGACGTTCGTCGGGGAGGGTGCCCCGTACGGCAAAGCAGCGCAGGCCGGCGTCCCGCGCTGCTGCGATCCCCGCCTGCGTGTCCTCGAACGCGACCGCATCTCGCGGGTCGACGTCGAGGAGATCGAGCGCTGTCCGATAGCCCTCGCCGCTCGGCTTGCCCTGCCGGACGTCGTCCGCGGCCACGATCACTGCGATCTCGTCGGCTATGCCCGCGGCCTCGACGACCGGCTCGATCTCGGCCCTGAAGGCGCCGGAGACGATGCCGACCGGAACGCGCGCGGCAGCGTAACGAACGACCCGCCGCATTTCGGGCTGGACGGTCTGCCCGCCCGCAGCTTCGGTCGCGTAGCTCTCGATCCGCTCGGCGATGAGCGAGCCGAGCAGCGGCCCGTCGACACCGAGCCACCCGCCGACGATCGCCTCCTCCGATAGACCCGCGAGCCCACCGTAGTACTGCTCCTCCGTGAGAGGTCTCCCGTAGCGTGCGAACAGCCGCTGGTAGATCCGGAGCAGGAGCGGCTCGTCCTGCGAGAGCGTCCCGTTGAAGTCGAACAGAAGCGCCCGGAGCGCGGTCACGTCGTCTGCCGTCTCAGCCGGCAGTCGTGGCGCCGGGGAGCAGGAACGGATTGGCCCACGCCCTTCGGCCATGACGATCCTCGACCTCGACGCGGGCCCACTGCCAGTACTCGGGATACTCGAAGACCGCCTCGGTCACGAGCCCATCGCCATCGAGGGCACGGGCCTCACCGCGCCAGCTCCCCATCGTCGGTTCCGCGTTGACGGCGCAGCCGTCCCAGGGCCCGGAGCGCAGTCGCACGGATCTCGCGGGCGACGAGCGCACGACAACGGTGCTCGCCGCGATCTCGACGTCGAGAATCTGTGGGCCGGCTGAGCAGTAGGCGCGGCCACCGCGCAGCGCCTCGATCACGGCAGCTGCCGAGCGCTCGCGCGCGAGCACCCATGTCCAGCCGAAGCCGGAGTCGGCGCCGGGCGAATGGCAGTCGTCCGTCGCGAGCCCGAGCAGCAGCGAGCCGCGCTGGATCGCGTCGTCCCAGTGCACGGTCGAGAGGCCGTTGCCCTGGAGCACCTCCGAGCCGCCGTTCCAGATCTCGATCCCGGCGAGCGACGGCGCGGAGAGGACGTCCTCGACGCTCAGCCCACTCCAGTACGGATGACAGAGGAAGGGGACGCCGCCCCGCTCGGCGATCCAGGCCGCCATCGTCTCGATGTCTGCGAACGGCTCCCGCGCCTCGGGCAGCTCGGCGACTCCGAGCGCGAGCGCCTCGGCCTCGCCGTGAGGAGACCCCGAGACGGCCGTGAGCTCGCTCGACGGGATGACCACGAGCCGATCGTGATCGACATCCGTCACATGCCAGTGGTCCGTGATGGCAAGAACGTCGAACCCGAGGTCGGCGTAGTGGTCACACAGGGCCCTGGGCGACGGATCGCCGTCCGAGTTCGTCGTGTGGGAGTGGAACTGGCACCGCAACCACACGCCGTCCTCACGGAAGAGGGACGTGCGGCACCGCCTACGACACGGGGTGCGGAGACGTGAAGTAGCACTTGCACGACCCCCCGAGCGTCGGCTCGAACCCCACCCACTTCGGCGAATGCGCGCTGATCGCATTCGCGACGACGAGCTGGATGTAAGGGCGCTTCTGTGCGAGATACGCCTCCATCTTCCACACGAGAGCGCGGCGCTGCTTCACGTTCACGAGCGAGCCCTGCTTCTTCCACCAGCTGTCATAGAGCGGGTCGTCGAAGCCCGAGTCGCTGTTGTTGTACCACTCGGCCTTCGTGACAACCGAGAGGTTGAAGGACGGGTCGATGTAGGGGTGCCAGTACCACGTGTACATGTCGGCCTTCAGGTACTTCCCTCCGGGCGCGGCGATCAGCTCGAACGCCTGGGCTCCGTCCCCGCCGGGCGTCAACCGCAGCTTGACGCCGACCTTCTTGAAGGCCGTCGCGAGGATGTCGAACTGGCGCTCCCCGTTGAAGTCGAGGTCCTTGGGGACGATCACGCTGTAGCTCATCGGGTGCGCCGGCTGCGCGTAGCTTCCCGGTCGTCGCTGGAACGACCCGCACGCCGTCGGCGCCACGCGCGTACCCGAACGAGTCGAGGATGCGGTTCGCCTTCGCGATGCTGTAGGGCAGAGGCTTGACGGCGGGATTGAGCCAGCCCTCCGCCTGCGAGGCCGGCGAGAGGATGTTCGCCCACGGCTTGGCATGGCCACTGAACACGACATCGACGATCTGCTGTCGCGGGACCGCGTACTCGAACGCCTCTTTCAGGCGCGGATTCAGCAGCTCGCGGTTCTTCGACTTCTTCGGGTTCGAGTTGAAGCCGAGATTCGTGACCTCCGAGCCGGCGCCGAACGTCACCTCGATCCCGGGCTTGCCCTTCGCTGCATTCGCCGCGCCGTAGGGCAGCGAGTCGATGTACTCGAGGTTCCCGCGCTCCATGTCGACGACCATCGACGTCGCATTGGTGTAGTAGGTGAACGCGACGCCGGCCGTCTTCGGCTTCGGGCCGTAGAAGTTCGGATTCGGCTTGAAGGCGGTCGTGCCCTTCTGCTCGTACTGGGTGACGGTGTACGGCCCACCCGCGACGATCGGCAGGTTCTCCTGGGGCCGGAACTCGCGCAGGCCCTTCCCGTTCTTCCCGAGCTTCTTCGACCAGACGTGGGCCGGAAGGATGTAGGTCTGCGACAGGTTCGACAGCGCGGGCGCGATGGGGCGGCTGTACCTGATCACGAGGGTCTGCGGATCGGGCGCCGACGCGCTCTTGATCCCGTCGTACGAGCTCGCAACGTAGGACGTGGGACCGTTCTTGTACTTGAGGACGGTACGGATCGTCCACACCGCGTCGGCGGCGGTGAGCGGCGCGCCATCCGACCATTTCCCCTTCTTGAGATGGAACGTCCAGGTGAGGCCGTTCTTGCTGCTCGACCAACTCGAGGCCAGATCGGCACCGATCTTCGGGCCGGGCACGTACTGCACGAGCTGCGGATATACCATCGAGTACGCCGTCGAGTCGTTCGTCTCGATTCCGACGAACGGGTTGAACGAGGAGATGTAGTAGGTCGTCCCGACGCGGAGCACATTCGACTCTGCCTTCGAGCTGCGCACGCCGGACACGGCGACCGCGGGAACAGCGAGGAGTACGGCGATTCCAAGTGCGAGGAGCGGGAAGTGGCGTGTCCGTGGTGAGAGCACTTGTCCTCCTGGGTTCGCGGCAGTGGCCGGTCGACGGAACCGATTGACCGTAGAGTCAGGATCGTAGCGCTTCAAGGCCCGGACGGGGAGGCCGGCGATCTACGTCCGTGGCCGCAGGCTCACGCAAGGACGATCCGTGCGTCCAGGCCCAGGGCGCCGGCCGGCGTCACGAGAAGCGGGTTGACCTCGATCTCGGCGATCTCGGGGTGCGCAGCGGCGACCCGGGAGAGGGCGGCCGCCGCCACCGCGGCCGCGCGGACATCGACAGGGGAGCGGCCACGTGCGCCCGTGAGGATCCCGGCGCCACGAAGCGAGAGCAGCAACGCCTCCAGCTCATCCGCGCCCGCCGGGGCGAGCGCGAGACGCACGTCCTTGAGGAGCTCGGCGTAGACACCTCCTAGGCCGACGAGCACGAGAGGGCCGAAACGCAGGTCCCGGCGGCATCCGATGATGAGCTCGACGCCATCGGTCGTGTCGGCCTGGGTCTCGACCGAGTACCCGGCCGGCGCCAGCCGTTGCTGCATGTCTGCGGCAGCAACGGCGACCGCCGCATCGTCAGCGAGGCCGAGCGCGACACCACCGGCATCCGATTTGTGGAGCAATCCGAGCGCTTTCAGCACGACCGGGTAGCCGAGCTCCGCGGCTTGCGTGCGCGCATCCTCCACCGACTCGGCCGGCCGCGCGTTACCGAACGGGACCCCTCCCGCGGCGAGGAGCGCACGCGACTCGAAGTAGCCGTCGGCCTCGATCGGCGCAGCGGGCTCCCCGACCGCCGACACGGCCGGGATCGCCGATTCGCCCTGGGCGACGAGGGCACCAAGGGTCGTGACAACGCCCTCGATATCCCGATAGACGGGAACCCCGCCGTCCCGCAGAACCCGGGCAGGCTCCGAGGCCCAGTACATCGCCTGGGTCAGGAGCAGGCGACCGCTCGCGGTCGCCGATTCGGCGATCGCCCGAGCGACATCGCACTCCTTGGCGACGAAGTCGGGATTCATCTCGCTGTAGCCCCCGAAGTAGCCCGTGAAGATGACGCTGTCGACCTCGCCCGATTCGAGCACGGTCCGGGTGACCCGCTCGAAGTTCCAGAAGTCGACCTCACCCGCGCCCGCAAGATCGACAGGGTTCGTGGCGATGACCGTCGGCGCGATCGCCGTGAGGCGATCGGCGAGGGGCGCGGACAGCTCGGGCAACTCGAGCCCCGCCTCGGTGACGAGGTCCGCGGTGACGACGCCGGTGCCTCCACCGTCACCGACGATCGCTACCCGACGCCCTCGCGGCCTGTTCGGCGAGAGGCATGCGAGCGCCCGGTCGACGAGCCCCTTCGGCGTTGCGACGCGCAGGATCCCTGCCGCCCGGCAGGCTGCTTCGACGGCCGCAGCGTCACTGGCCAGAGCGCCCGTGTGGGAGGCGGCCGCGCGCGCTCCCGCCTCGCTTCCACCCGCGGCGAGCAGGACGACCTGCTTGCCGTCGGCGACAGCGGCCGCCGCCGCCCGTGCAAATGCCCGCCCGTCACGGAAGTCCTCGCAGTAGACACCGATCACCCGGGTGTGCTCGTCCGCCGCATACGCCTCTACGAGCTCCGCGGCTTCGATGTCTGCCTGATTCCCGAGTGACGTGAACCGCGAGACACCGATGCCGTACTCGGCCGCGAGAAGGCTGAGCTCGAGAGCGAGATTGCCGCTCTGGGAGATGATCCCGAGCGAACCTGGCGTGAACGCATTCGAGCCCACGTCGAGCTCGGCGGCGGCGTCGTAGATCCCGAGGCAGTTCGGGCCGACCATCACGGCACCCGCCGCACGCACACGTTCGACAACCGCAACCTCGCGGGCCTTACCCGCATCGTCGATCTCGCCGAGCCCGGCGGTGATCGCGACGATCGCGCGCGCGCCGGCCGCCAGTGCGTCGTCGATCGCCTGCTCGAACGCGCTCGCAGGAAGAGAGATGACGACGAGATCGGGTGTACCCGGTATCTCGGCGAGCGATGCGTAGGCACGGCGGCCGAGGATCTCGCCCCCCTTACGGTTGACGAGCCAGACATCGCGTCGGTGTGCGCCGCGGAGGGCGCCGGCGGCGATCCACTGTCCCCATTTAGTGGGGTCATCAGAGGCGCCGAGAACGGCAACCGAGCGTGGATCGTAAAGCGGCCTCAGGTCGCGCACGGCGACAATGTACGTCAGCACCCGGGAGTGGCGCTCTCCATCGGAGTGGATGCCGTCGCGGACTAGGCGAGCCCGCGCGCCTTGCGGCTCGCGGCCTGCTGGCGCTTTCCGGCGGCGAGCTCGACCTTGCGGAGCCGGATCGAGGCCGGCGTCACCTCGACGCACTCGTCCTCGCGAATGAACTCGAGCGCCTGCTCGAGCGAGAGAGGCCTAGGCGGGATCAGCCGCACGAGCTCGTCCGAGGTCGAGGCCCGCATGTTCGTGAGCTTCTTCTCCTTGGTCGCGTTGACGTCCATGTCCTCGGAGCGGGCATTCTCGCCGACGATCATCCCCTCGTAGACGCCGACCCCCGGGCCGACGAACAGCGTTCCGCGCTCCTGGAGGTTCGAGATCGCAAATCCGGTTGTCGGCCCCTGGCGGTCTGCGACGAGGGAGCCGCTCGGCCGCGTGCGTAGCTCCCCGTACCACGGCTCGTAGCGATCGAAGACGTGGTGGAGGATCCCGGTGCCCCGCGTCTCGGTCAGGAACTCGGTGCGGAATCCGATCAGCCCGCGCGCCGGGACGAGGTACTCGAGTCGCACCCAACCCGTGCCGTGGTTGACCATCTGCTCCATCCGCCCCTTGCGGAGCGCGAGCAGTTGGGTGAGGACGCCGATGTACTCCTCGGGCGCGTCGATCGCGAGGCGCTCGACCGGCTCGTGCACCTTGCCGTCGACCTCCCTCGTGACGACCTGAGGCTTGCCGACCGTCAGCTCGAATCCCTCCCGTCGCATCAGCTCGACCAGGACCGCGAGCTGGAGCTCACCCCGGCCCTGCACCTCCCAGGTATCGGGCCGGGCGGTCGGCAGGACGCGAAGCGAGACGTTGCCGATCAACTCGGCGTCGAGTCGGCCCTTCACCTGACTCGCCGTGAGCCGTGTGCCCTCGAGGCCTGCGAGCGGCGACGTGTTGATGCCGACGGTCATCGAGAGAGAAGGCTCGTCGACCTGCTCGACCGGGAGCGGACGGGGATCGTCGGGGTCGGCGAGCGTCTCGCCGATCGTCACCTCGGGAAGCCCCGCGACGGCGACGATGTCGCCCGGCCCGGCCTCGGACGCCTCGACCCTGTCGAGCGCCTCGGTGACGTAGAGCTCGGTGACCTTGGCGCGCTCGATGGTGCCGTCGGCGCGGCACCAGGCGATCTGCTGACCCTTGCTCAGGTTGCCGTTCCGGACCCGGCAGATCGCAAGCCGGCCGACATACGCCGAGGCGTCGAGATTCGTGACGAGAGCCTGAAGTGGGTGACCTTCCACGTACGTCGGCGCCGGAATGGTCTCGAGCAGCAGGTCGAGCAGAGGCCGGAGGTCGTCCGCGAGATCGTCGACCTTCAGACCCGCCTTCCCCGCCTTCGCGTTGCAGTAGACGATCGGAAACTCGATCTGGCTCTCGTCGGCGTCGAGGTCGAGGAAGAGCTCGTAGACCTCGTTCACGACCTCCTCGACGCGCGCGTCCGGCCGATCGACCTTGTTGACGACGAGAATCACGCGCAGGCGTGCCTCGAGCGCCTTGCGGAGAACGAAGCGGGTCTGCGGCAGCGGCCCTTCGCTCGCGTCGACCAGCAGCAGGACGCCGTCGACCATCCGCAGGCCACGCTCGACCTCGCCGCCAAAATCGGCGTGACCGGGCGTATCGACGATGTTGATCTTCGTCTCGCCGTAGCGGACGGCGGTGTTCTTCGCCAGGATCGTGATCCCCTTCTCGCGCTCGAGGTCCATCGAATCCATCACCCGCTCGGCGACATCCTGATTCGCTCGAAACGTGCCCGACTGCCACAACATGGCGTCGACGAGCGTCGTCTTGCCGTGGTCGACGTGCGCCACGATGGCGACGTTGCGGATGTCATCGCGGGTCGCCACGGCAAGCAGGGTAGCCGTGGCGCCTCCGGATCCCGCAGGTGGCATGCTTTACATACGGCTTACGCCCGCCCAACGACGGGCTAACCCCCACCGACGACGATGCCCACATGAAGATCCGCCCACTTCGCCTTCTGATCGCCACCGTCGCGGTACTCGCCGTCACCGCACCGGCAACGGCCGTTGCGGCCACGTCCGGTCTGACGAGCGAGAAGGGCATCGTCCAATCGGTCGACGCGACGCACATCGAACTGCGCGCCCTCGACGGAAGCGTCGTCTCGTTCGCAGTCGCAGCGAGGACGCGCGTCAAGGTCAACGGCGTATCGGCGCGGCTGACGGACATCAAGCCCGGCTACGTCGCCACGGTGACGCACAATGGTGACCGTCCTGCGGTCCTGATCCGTGCCTTCGGAAAGGCGCCGCCGATCACGAGCCGCGGCGTCGTCACCTCGCTCTCGAAGGGAGAGATCACGCTGAGCACGGGAACCGGCACGGTCACGATCGAGCTCCGCCCGAGCACGAGTCTTCCGTTTCCGCGGCGGCCCGGGCACCCGGCGTCAGGCCGGGCCCGGAGCGCTCGTTGTCGTCAAGTACCGGGAAGGCAGCCCCGCGAAGTCCGTCAACGTGGTCAAGCGCGCCCAGAGGTGACCAGCACGGCAACTCGGGCCGGCGGCACGATCCTGCTCGTCGAGGACGAGGAGGACATTGCGACGCTCGTCCGGACATACCTCGAGCGAGAGGGATTCTCCGTCACGTGGGTCGACCGTGGCGCCGACGCGTACCTCGCGCTCGAGCAGGCCGACTTCCGACTCGCGATCCTCGACCTCCAGCTTCCCGACGCGGACGGGCTCGATCTCTGCCGGGCGATTCGCGATACGTCATCGCTACCCGTCGTGATCGTCACCGCCAGGGACGAGGAGATCGACCGGATCCTCGGCCTCGAGCTCGGAGCGGACGACTACGTGACGAAGCCCTTCTCGCCCCGCGAGCTCGTCGCGCGCGTCAAGGCGGTCCTTCGTCGCGCGGACCCGGAGGAGACGAACGGCGCCATCGTCGCAGGCGATATCGAGCTCGACCCCGAGAGTCGCACCGTCTCGGTCTCGGGCCAGACCATCGAGCTCACGAGCCGTGAGTTCGATCTTCTCGCGTACCTCCTCGCCCATCCCGGGACCGTGATGTCGCGGGAACGGTTGCTCGAGAGGGTCTGGGGGCTCGCGTTTCCCGGCGGCACGCGCACCGTGGACGTGCACGTCGCGCAACTACGGCGCAAGCTCGACCGGCCAGACCTGATCCGCACCGTGCGCGGCTCGGGATACAAATGCGCCGCCTGAGTCGACTGCACGCGCCGCGGCGACTTCGCACGCGGCTGTTCTTCGGCATCGCGGCCACGGTCGCGGTGTCGACCATCGTGATGCTCGCCGTCGGCTCGGCCCTCACCCGCCGCTCGCTCGACGACGACGCGCGTCGCTCTCTTCGCCGCCAGGTCGACCTCATCGCCGCGCAGCACGTTGCGAGCCCGATCCCACGGCAGGAGAGCGACATCGGCAGGTTCCTCGCGACCGAGGACGAGCGCCTCGCAATCGTGACACCCGAGCAAGCGGAGCTGCTCCTGCCCGGTCCCGCCGCGGCACGCCTTCGCGCGCGCGGAGAGGCGGACGGGACCGTCTCCGTCCGTGGCGAGCCGTTCCTGTACGCAGCACGCCTCGGCGGCGGCGACGCGATCGTCCTGCTGCGCTCGGCCGACAACCAGTCGGGCGACTGGACGCCGTTCCTCGTCGGCCTCGCGCTCGCGGCCACTGCTCGGGCTCGTGCTCGCCGCCGGGGTCGCGTTCCTGCTCGCACGCGCCGTCGCACGGCCGGTGACCCGCGTCGCCGCTGCCAGCAAGCGACTCGCCGAAGGCGATCACCCCGAGCCATTGCCGGTCGAGGGCTCGACAGAGCTGCGGCAGCTGTCGGCGTCCTTCAACGAGCTCTCGGACGAGCTGCTGCGCGCCCAGGACGCCGAGCGCGCGTTCCTGCTCTCGGTCAGCCACGAGCTGAAGACGCCACTGACGGCGATCCGCGGTCACGCGGAGGGCCTCAGCGACAGCGTCATCGGGGCGGAACGAGCGGGCGAGGTGATCGAGCGCGAGACCCACCGGCTGGAACGGCTGATCCACGACCTCCTCGACCTCGCCCGCCTCCGCCGCCGCTCGTTCGACGTTACGCTCGCGCCCGTAGATCTCGGCGCGATCGCCGAGGACGCAGTTGCACGCCACGCGCCGAAGGCGCAGCTCTACGGCGTCGAGCTCGAGAGCCGGATCGAGGCGGGTGCCGGCGCCGTCGCCGATGCCGGCCGAACCCTGCAGGCGGTCTCGAACCTCGTCGAGAACGCCATCCGCTGCAACCCGAGAGGCGGAACGGTGGTGATCGAGGCGGCACCCGGCAGGCTCTCGGTGATCGACAACGGCCCCGGGCTCGCTCACGATGACCTCGGACGGGCGTTCGAGCGCTTCTACCTCTGGGATCGCTACGGCGCCGACAGGCCCGTGGGAACCGGTCTCGGCCTCGCCATCGTCGCCGAGCTGGCCGGAGCGATGGGCGGGCGCGTCTCGGTCGACAGCACTGCCGGTGCCGGGTCGAACTTCACGCTCATGCTCGACCCGTGCCCGCTCCCCACGACCACGCATTACGCACGGCTTACGCAACGCTGAAATCCGGCGAACACCACGGTCCTAGTGTCCAGGGTGTAACCACACCACTGGGAGGACAGTGACATGAAGCGTTCCACCATCGTCGTCGCCCTGGCCGCAGTGCTCGCGACTCTCGTCGCGGCAACCGCCGCGGTCGCCGGCGGCCAGAAGCAGAACACGCTCTACCGCTACGTCGGGCAGGTTCAGGCGACGTCTTCCGACTCCGTGACGGTCGCCGTGCAGAACGGCAACCACGCCGCCCTCCGGTCGCTCGTCGGCCAGAGCCAGATGCAGACCTTCAAGACAGACGACAAGACCGTCTTCATCCGGTGGACCGCCGGCACGCCGACGAAGGTCGACATCGGCGATCTCCAGCCGAACGACTACGTCACGGTCAACGTGCGCGCCAAGCGCGGGGCCGACATCGGCACGGTCACGACGAAGCCGGCGGCCTCGGTCGCCGATCGCGGACAGACGCTGAACAAGGCAACGAAGCCTCTCTACCTCTTCCGCGGCACCTTCGTCTCGGCGAACGACGGCAGCGTGACGATCACGGTCAAGGGCGGTAACAGGAACGCGCTCAGGCTGATGATCGGCCAGGGGATGGAGCAGACGTTCTCGACCGGCCCGGAGACCGTGTTCCTGCACTGGGCCAAGCGTGTCCCGACGGTCGTCGACTGGGCGGGTCTGAAGGCCGGTGACAGGATCGTCGTGCGGGTGCGCGCGGACCGCGGTTCGACGCTCGCCGAGGTCGAGGCGACTGCTGCGAAGCGCGTCGCCGATCGCGAGCCGAAGTCGCAGGAGAACCACCAGAACGCACAGGCGTAGCCCCGGGGGGCTGGCAGCGGACAGGGGGCTTCCGGCCGAAGGTCGGGGGCCCCTTCCGCGTTAGACTCGCCCGGTGAACGTCCTCGTTCTCCAGCACATCGCGTGCGAGCCGCCCGGTGTCTTCGAGGACGTGCTCCTCGACCGCGGCGCGAGCCTGCAGCGCGTCGAGCTCGACGAGGGCGAGGCGCTGCCGCCGAACCTCGACGGCATCGACGCCGTTGTCGCGATGGGAGGCCCGATGAGCGTCAACGACGAGCACGAGCACCCATGGCTCGTCGAGGAGAAGAGCACTGATCGCCGCCGCGGTGCGCGGCGGCCTCCCGTTCTGGGGCTCGTGCCTCGGCGTGCAGCTCCTCGCGTCGTCGCTCGGTGCCGACGTCGTACGCGGGCCGAGCCCCGAGGTCGGCGTCCTCCCCGTCCACGCCACCCCCGAGGGGCTCGTCGATCCCGTCTTCGCCGCGCTCGCATGGCCCCGGCCGACGCTGCAATGGCACCAGGACACGTTCGACCTTCCCGCAGGCGCCACGCTGCTCGCGACGTCTCCCGCCTACCCCAACCAGGCCTTCCGGGTCGGCCGGGTCGCCTACGGTGTGCAGTTCCACGTCGAGATCGACGAGTCGATGGCGGACGAGTGGGCGAAGGTTCCCGCCTACATCGCCTCGGCCGACGAGGTGCTCGGGCAGGGAGGTCTCGACCGGCTCCTGGCGGACTTCAGGCGCTCCATGGACGACATGCAGGCGGACGGTCGCGCGCTGTTCTCGCGCTGGGTCGACCTCTGGGCCTAGCAAGCTCAGTGCCAGAGCGTCGCGGTGGCCGCCTCGGCGACCTGCGGCTGGAGATCGGCCAGGCGCACGAACTCCGGAACCTCGTCCTGCGGCACGGTCGAGGCGTCCCGATGGTCGAGCTCGACGAGGTTCCCGGCCGGGTCGCGCACGTACATCTGGACGCCGCCGTCCGGAAGCTCGATCACCGCGCCCCCGAACGTCTCGGAATCGAGCACGCCGAGCTCCTTCATCCGGCGGTAGACCGGCATGAACTCCGCTATCTCGAGCCCGAAGTGGGCGTGAGACGGCGGCTCGCCCGGGCGGACGAAGAGGTGCACCTGACAGCTCCCGGCCGCGAGCCAGAGCACCGGGAACCCGAAGTTCGGGGTCGGGAGAGGCTCGAGCCCGAGCTCGTCCACGTAGAACCGGATCGAGGTCTCGAGATCGCGTGCGACGACGCTGACATGGTTGAGCCCCGATCTCATCTCGTCATCATCGCTGCCGGGACCGAGCTCCGCAACGGACAGGCGACCGCCCCGCAGACGGGGCGCTACGGAGCGAGGTCGCGGCGTAGGCGCCTCGGCCACCACGTCCGGTCGCCGAGCTCGAACGTCAGCGCCGGGACGAGGATCGAGCGCACCACGAGCGTGTCGAGCAGCACGCCGAGAGCGACCGTGACTCCGAGCTGGGTGAGTGCGATCAGCGGCAGTACGGCGAGAACGGCGAAGGTGCCCGCGAGCACGACGCCCGCCGAGGTGATCACGCCGCCGGTCACCGCGAGCGAGAGCAGCATCGCGTCGCGCGTCGACATCCGCTTTGCCTCCTCGCGGACGCGTGCCATGAGGAAGATGTTGTAGTCGACCCCGAGCGCGACGAGGAAGATGAAGGCGAAGAGTGGATAGCTCGGGTCCTCGCCCGGGAAGTCGGCGAAGAGCGAGAAGACGATCAACGCCAGACCGAGAGCGGCGAAGAACGAGAGGACCACCGTGGCCATGAGCATGAGCGGCGCCGCCAGCGATCGGAGCAGGACGATCAGGATCGCGAAGACGACGAGGAGGACGAGCGGAACGAGGAGCTTCGTGTCGCGCCCGATCGCTGCGCGAAGGTCGGCCTCCTCCGCGGTTGCTCCACCGACGAGGACGGCATCGCCACCCGCGGCACGGAGCTCGTCGCGCAACACGTCGACAGCGGCATATCCGTCCTCACCGAACGGGTCTGCATCGAGGGTCACGTCGAATCGAACGCCCGTCGACCCTGTTTCGGAGGCACCGACCGAGTCGACGACAGACGACGCCGCCGCGGCCTCGCGGACAGCCTCGACCTGCGCCGGATCCGTCACGAGAACGACGGTCGGTGCGCTCGCCCCGGCGGGGAACGACTGATCGATCAGCGCCTGGCCTTGCACCGACTCGACATCGCCCCGAAAGGCGTTCGCCGTCGTCACGTTGTCGTCCAGCGTCAACGTCCCGAGAGCGACCGCGCCGAGCGCGAGAGCCGTGACGATCCAGACGGGGCGATGGCGTCTCTCGATCCACTCGCCGAGAGCCCTCCACGATCCACGTCGGGATCGCTCCTCGGAGCCCTCCCGCGGCACGAACGGCCAGAAGGCGCGCCTACCGCCGATCAGCAGGAGCGCCGGCAGGAGGGTGAGCATCGCGAGCGCCGCGACCGCGACGCCCATCGCTCCAACAGGCCCGAGGCCCGCGGTCGAGTTCACGCTCGCGAACGAGAGGCAGAGCAACGCGGCGACCACGGTCCCCGCGGAGGCGACGATCGCCGGACCTGCCTGCCTGACCGCGATCCGCATCGCCTCGTGGCGATCCTCGACGAGTCGCAACTCCTCCCGGTAGCGAGCCGTGAGGAGCAACGCATAGTCGGTCCCCGCCCCGAAGACGAGCACGAGGAGAATGCCTCCGACCTGTCCGTTGATGACGAGACCCGACGAGGCGAGCACGTATCCGATGCCGCGAACGACGAACTCGGCGAGCAGCACTGCGAACAGCGGAATGATCCAGAAGATCGGGCTCCGGTAGATCAGCACCAGGAGAACGAGCACGAGGATCGCGGTGGTGAACAGCAGCGTCGAGTTGATGCCCTCGAACGCCGCGCTCGCATCGGCCGAAAAGCCTGCTGGACCGGTCACCTTCTCGTCGAGGCCGCTCGGTAGGTCCTCGGCGGCGATCTCGCGGATGCCGTCGACGGCGGCGATCAGGACCTCCTCGTCGCCGCCCGCGACGATCGGAACCGTCAGCAACGCGGCGGTGCCGTCCTCGGAGTACGTCGGAGGCGTCACGAACGTCACTCCCTCGATCCGTGCCGCGATGATCGCCGCGCGGCGCTCGTCGACGGCCGCCCGCGTCGTCGCGTCGAAGCCTGAAGGCGCACTGAAGACCACGATCGCGGGTGTCGCCTGGCCCTGCGGAAAGCCGTCGGCTGCTTCGAGCACACGAACGGACTCGGCGCCACCCGGGAGGAAGCTCGCCGGCTCGTTCTTCTGAGCAGACTCGAACTTGCCCGCGAGCGGCGCGAGCGCGCCTGCGAGGACGATCCAGGCCAGAAGGACGAGGAACTTCGACCGCCGGCCGCCGACGATTGCGGCTAACTTCGACATTTGCTCGACATTGTAGCCTTCGAGCAACGACTTCCCCGCGGGCGGGACACGTCACGCTCCTACGTGGCGATGTCCCGGCCGAAGTACGACGCCGTCAGCGGCTCGCCTGTCGCCTGCTCGATCAGCCTGTCCCAGCGCAGCGACTGCCCCGGCGCGAAGATTCGCTCCCGCAGGAACGCGCCTGCTGCCGGTCGGCCGACGAGCCCGCCACAGGCACGCTCCAGCGCGCCGGCCAGCTGCGACGCGACGAGGTGCCCGTAGAGGTAGCAGTGGTAGTAGACCGGGGCACACGCGACGTGAATCTTGGCGGCCCAGTCGGGGTTGGAACGGCCATCGGGGGCGGAGAGCAGCTGGTAGCGCTCGACGAGCTCCCACCAGCGAGCGTCGAGATCGGAGTCGGGATCGGCGTAGAGCGAGCGCTCGAAGTTCGTCATCACGAGCACCCAGCGTGCGAAGACGAGCATCTCGGCCGCGGCGGCCGCACGAAGATCGCTCGCGATCGGATCGACCGTCTCGCGGGTCGGCGCCGAGCACCTGCTCGAGCCACTCCGGGTCGCCGGCGAGGCGCCCCATCAGGATTGCGATCCCCTCCGTGACGACGGTGTGGCAGTCGCGCAGCACCCACGGCAGGGTCGGGTCGATGCCACCGTCGAACGTCGCATGGCCGAGCTCGTGAAGCATCGTGTCCTGCCATCGCTGGCCGGGCACGACGTTGGCGAGCACGCGCACGTCCCCCTCGCGATCGATGTCGATGCAGAACGCGTGCTGGCACTTGCTCTCCCGGGGGTAGAGGTCGCTGCGCTCGAGCACGGCGCGGGTCTCGAGGCCGATGCCGTCGAACGTCGCCTCGGAGAGAGCGACGGTGTCGCGGGCAGCGAGGAGCGGGTCGATGTCCACCCCGCCCTCGACCGGCACCTCCTGGAAGAACGGGTCGGCGTAGTGCCAGGGCGCCAGGTCGGCGACCGTGCATCCGAACCGTTCCGCCAGCCGAGCGTCGACGCTCCTCTTCCAGCGCGCGAACGGCTCTGCCGTTGCTCCGTCGACCTCGTCGAGCGTCGCGATGAGTCGCTCCTCGTCCATCTCCGACGTCGCGAGGGAGAGAGCGAACCAGTCGCGGTGGCCCACGGCACGCGCTGCCTCGTTCCGGAGGCGTGCGAGCTCGCGAACGTCGTCCGCTACCGCAGCGCCGACCGTCTTCGATGCCTCCCACGCCTCGCGTCGCAGGACGACGTCGCCGCTCGCGCGGAGAACCTGCAGGATCTCGTTGTCGTCGACGCGTCTGCCGGCGACGACCCCCCGATGGACGGAGAACACGGTCTCGACGGCCGCCTCGAGCTCGATGATCCTCGCTCGCAGCGCTGCCGGCACCTGATTCGTGAGAAACGAGGCCCGCAGAAGGTCGAGGCGCCGCCGGGCCGTGCCGGTCGCATGCTCCCGTGCAGCCTCGATCGCAGCGAAGCGCTCCGGATCGGCGAGGAAGTCCGAAAGGGCCGTCTCGATCTCGACCCGCCGTGCCTCGTTCTCGCTACTCGCCAGAACGTTGAGGTCCCACGCGGCAACCGACGAGGCCGAATGGAGCGGTGCCAGCTCGCTCTCGATCCGGTCGGCGACGGTGTCGGCGCTCGTCATCACGCGCGACTCTAGGGCAGCGAGCAGGCTGCGGCGCCGGGAACCGCAACGATCGCCGCTGGCACGCCAGCCGAGAAGTCGCCACAATGTGTCCTCCCCGATCAAGGAGCAGTGCCGGATGGCAACTCGAGCCCACGTCGATATCGATCGCGCGCGCATCAAGGAGCTGACGCAGCGGGAAGCAGCGAAGCTCGATGCGAGGACGCAGGGCTCGAAGGAGTTCTACGCCCGCGCCCAGAAGAGCCTCGTCGGCGGCGTTGCCTCCTCCTACCAGTCGCGCGACCCCTGGCCGATCTACCTCTCCCACGGCAAGGGCGCCAGCGTGTGGGACGTCGACGACAACGAGTACCTCGACTTCCACAACGGCTTCGGCTCGATGGTGCAGGGCCACGCGCACGACGCGATCTCGCGGGCGGTGACCGACCGCATCGGTCTCGGCACGCACTTTGCCGCCCCGACGGAAGACGCGATCGTCGTCGGTGAGGAGCTCGCGCGCCGCTGGGGGATCGAGAAGTGGCGCTACGTCAACTCCGGCTCGGAGGCGACGATGGACGCGATCCGGATCGCCCGCGGAGTGACGGGACGCGACACGATCGTGAAGATCTTTGGCTCCTACCACGGCCATCACGACTACGTGATGGTCTCGCTGGGCGTCGACTACGACTCGATCGGCGACCGTTTCGACCTCAAGTCGATCCCGTACGGCCTCGGGATCCCGCAGGTCGTGGCCGACATGACGATCGCGGTACCGTTCAACGACGCCGAGGCGATGGAGCGGCGGATCGAGCGGCTGATCGCCGAGGATCGAACGCCCGCCTGCGTGATCATGGAGGCGGCGATGATGAACCTCGGGGTCGTCTTGCCGGAGCCCGGCTACCTCGAGGCGGTGCGCGAGATCACGCGCAAGCATGGCATCCTGCTGATCTTCGACGAGGTCAAGACGGGTCTGTGCATCGCGGCCGGCGGGGCAGTCGAGAAGTACGGCGTCATGCCCGACATGGTGACGCTCGCGAAGGCGCTCGGCGGCGGCCTCCCGTCCGGGGCAATCGGCGGGACGCCCGATCTGTTCGAGAAGGTCGAGAGCGGCGAGATCGTGCAGGTCGGAACCTACAACGGCAACCCGCTGTCGATGGCGGCCGCCCGGGCAAACCTCCTCGAGGTGATGACTCCCGACGCCTATACGCACCTCGACAAGCTCAACGAGCATCTGCTCAGCGGCTGCCAGGCGGTGATCGAGAAGTACGAGTTCCCCGGCTATTCGGTGGGCGTCGGCTCCAAGGGCTGCGTCACCTTCTCGCCCGAGAAGATCACGGACTACGAGTCGTTCAAGGCGAATCAGGACGAGGAGCTCTGCTCCCTCGCCTGGCTCTACAACATGAACCGCGGCATCTTCATGACCCCCGGTCGCGAGGAGGAGTGGACGCTCTCGATCACGCACACGATCGAGGACTGCAACACGTTCGTGGCGGCCTTCGAGGAGCTGGCGCACGACCTGACCGCGTAAAGAACGGCGGTGAAGCCGCTTACCCTCTGGGGAGAGGCTTCAGCCTCTCCCCTGGGTTCACCTGGTCTCCGCGAGACCCCTACCCGGCCCGCTGTACCTGGCGGAGGACGGCGCGCGCCTGCTCGGTCGTCTCACATGTCTCGAGGAGATACCGGACGACGATCGGCACGCGAACCCCGTGCCGACGACCTTGCGTCCGCCAAAGGCAAGGGAGACGGCGAGGCCGGCGTCGTTGAGCCCGTCGAGGAGCCCCCATGCGCAGTCACCCGACCCGATCACGGGGCGCACCCATCGCGTGTGGAGAATCGAGCCCTCGAGTCGTTCCGGTGCGTAGTCGTAGTTTCGGGCAAGGATCGGCGATGTTCCTCGCCAGACGGCCTGCGAGCACCCCGAGAGATACGAGGGCGGCGCCCACATGGCGAGAAAGCGCGCCTCGAGGTCGCCGCCACCTGCGAGCGCACACACATGCTCGTAGGTCGGAAGCAGCTCCGGCATGTGCTCCCGGAGCGCCCGCACCGACTCGGCGTACGGCGTGCGGGCGGCGACGCCGTCCTGGAGGAACCACGTCTGGTAGCGCGGCCAGTGACGCTGGAAGAGGTCGGCCCAGCGTTCTCCGGGCTCGAGTTGCTCGATCGCCTCGAACCGCAGCACTACAGCATCTTGAACGAAAACGGCTCCGGCTCCCGCACCGGGACCGCGTCGACTCCGTCGCTCGGCACCGTCGAGAACTGCCGCTTGATTCCGTCGATCCAGGCCCGGGCCCGGTCGGTGAGCTCGTGGTCGTCCGTCTGCAGGCGACCGCGCGTGACGAGGATTCCAATGTCGGCGCCCGGGTAGCGGTACCCGCCGGCCTGCGCGATGCGCAGATAGAACGCCTCGTCCTCGTTCGCGACCGTGTGCCAGTCGGTCTCCGCGCGGAGGAACGAGATGCCACCGTGGGCGCCAGGGTCGCGCTGCCAGACACCGGAGCGCGGCGCGTCCGTGATCAGCTCGACGACCGAGGCCGTGTCCTTGAGGATGAACTGGCTCCACTCGTCGATCGCGCTCGGCTGTGCCCAGCCGGCGTTCAGCTCGTCAACGTCGATCTCGTAGTCGACGTCGAGGAACTCGAGAAGGTGGAAGAGGAACAATGGCATGTCTCCGTAGGCGACCGCGGTCACGTTGGTCATCGAGCTCGCGCCCGTGACGCGGGGGTTCAGCTCGCCGAGCCACATCTCGCCGGTGTCCATATCGGCGAGGAAGTCGAGCTCGAAGTAGCCGCGATACCCCTCCTCGCGAAGACGGTCGCCCATCTGCTGCGTGAAGGCTCTCGCCTGCGTGCGGTGCGCCTCGGAGAGCGCGGCGGCGAAGACGTCGTTGCCGCACCAGCCGCCGCCGTACGGCGTCAGCTCCGGATAGCCCGTCAGCTCGGTCATCAGCGGCCCGACGAGCGTGCCATGCCGCGTGATCACACCCTCGATCGCCGCCTCGCGACAGTTGATGCGCTTCATCACCTTCAGCTCCTGCCCGACAATCCTCCCTTCGTGCGCCGTCCAGTCGGCAGCCGAGGCGAGAAAGAACGTCGTCTGACCCGAGTCGCCATAGGGCGTCTGGACGACGAGATCGACCCCGATTCCGCCCTCGGCCGCGAGAGCGAGCAGCTCGTCGTAGGAGGACGCGCGGCCGAGGATGTTGGGGACGCTCGGAACGCCTGCCTCGTCGCCGAGCTGCGTCGTCACGATCTTGGAGTCGAGCCGGTTGCGGAGAGCGGCAGACGGAAACGCGACTTCGAGCCCCGCCTCGGTCGCGAGCCGCTCGGTCTCCTCGTCGAACATCAGAAACACGGCCTTGCCGCCGCCGGCCGCCGTGACGCGGTCGATCACCTCCTTGTGCCCGAGGAGGTAGTTGCAGATCTCCTCGATCGAGTCGAAGGTCGGCGGGGCGACATGTCGAGGGAACGAAGACGCTTCGGATGCGCCCCGTCGAACGAGTCGAAGTAGTTCAGATAGAAGAAGTTCCGTACCCAGCGGTCGATCCCGAGCAGGTTGAACGGTGTCGCGGAGACGAACCAGATCGGAGTCTCGTTCGTCCGGAAGAACCGCCGGATCTCGCTCATCCCGCGCAGACGCGCGCGCGGTGAGGCGCCGCCGGCGAAAGCCCTGACGGGCGGCGCGTACGCCGGAGCTGCGACCGGTGGCTCGGGCCGTGGCTCGGGAGCCGGTCCGCCGGCGTCCGCGACGACGAGCGCCAGGCGTCTCGTGGGGAACCGTTCGTTCGACGACGGTGGCGCGTCGCCGTCTCAGACGAGCTACGGCGCCACCGCCGAGCGCGACGAGAACGCCGACCAGTGCGAGCGCTCGCGCTCCTCATCCGGCGACACCACACCAGTCGCGGATGAAGACGGCGAGCACCTGGGCTGCCGAGATCATGGACGGTATATTGACGCGCTCGTCGACGCCGTGGGCGTTCTCGGCCCAGGCACCGAAGCAAACGGCCGGAATCCCGTGTTGCACGAACAGGCGCGCGTCTGTCGTGGCCGTCGTCGCGAGCAGATGCGGCGCTGCACCCTCGAGAGTCGCGTAGCTCCCCGAGAGCGTGGTCACGAGTGGATGCTCCACGCCGACCTCGGTCCCGGCGCACGCAAAGCCGTCATACCGCACACGGGGTGGCTGTGCGGCGAGGAACGGATGCGACCGCGCCGCCTCGGCGACCGCGTCCTCGACTCTTGCCTTCAACCACGCGACCTGTTGGTCGGGAAAGAGAGCAAGGCGACACGAGAGCGTGCACTCGGCCGCGACGGTCGAGGGCCAGTCGCCTCCCCGCACGAGACCGATGTTGAGGTTGATCGGATGCTCGAAGTCGCGGTAGGCCGGCGGCGGTTCCTCGTTCAGCTCGGCCTCGAGTCGCCGCAGCGCCGCCACGATGGGGAATGCAGCCTCGATGGCGTTCGCCCCCTCCCCGGCGTCGCCCGCGTGGGCGGGCAGCCCGACGATGTCGATGTGGAACCAGAGCACGCCGACCTGCGAGACCGAGATCGACCCCGGGAACGGCTCCGTCACCACGCACGCGTCGGCCTGCAGCCCGCTGACCGCACACTGGAGGGCGCCATTGCCCGTGCACTCCTCCTCGACGACCGACTGGAGCTGCACCGGTGCGAGGGGAGCGAGCCCGAGTCCCCGCAGCGCCTTGACCGCGCCGAGGATGACCGCGAGCCCCGCCTTCATGTCGCCGGTGCCTCGTCCGAACAGCCAGTCGCCCTCGCGGACGGCCATGAACGGAGCCGTTCGCCAGAGCGAGGTGGCGGACGGTGCGACGACATCGATGTGGCCATTGAGGACGAGAGAGCGCCCTCCCGTCCCGGCCGGCGGCCAGTCGGCGATCACGTTGCTCTTCCCCGACACGTCCCACGAAAACGGCGACGCGGCGGGATGGGCGCGCAGCATCTCGGGATCGAGGGCCATGTCGACCGGATCGAGCCCGATCCCGCGAAATGCGTCGCGCATGACCGCCTGTCCGAGCTCCTCGTCGCCGAGCGTCGTCGGCGCTTCGACGAGCCGCACCAACACCTCTTCCATGTACGGCGACTCGGCCGCCACGGCCGCTGCGATCTCGAGCGCGGCATCATCCGTTGCCGTGTGTCCGGGCCCCGGCATCGGGGCGAGGGTACCAGCGCTCTGGACCGACCATACGCGCACCGACGCTTTCAGGCCGTATCCTGCGGCGGTGACCGAGGCGATGGTGGAAGCTGGCGAGGCATCTCGCGCGACGACCCACTCGGCTGGTCGGCGCGATCTTCTCGTCGCGCTGACCCTCTCGGATCTCCGGGCCCGCTACGGGCGCGGCGGCTGGCAGGTCGTGAAGTGGCTGCTCGACCCGTTCTTCGCCACCGGGATCTACCTGATCCTCGTCTCGTTCGTGATCGCACGACCCGGCCCGGCCCCCGGGCTGAGCATCGCCTGCGCGACCGTCCCGTTCCAGCTCGTGATGGCGAGCGTCGTGAACGGGCTCGGTTCGGTTCAGCTCCGCCATTCGATCGTCCTCAACACCCGGTTCGACCGCACGATGATCCCCCTCACGGGCGTCATGACCGAAACGCTCGTGTTCACCTCCAGCCTGACGCTCTTCGTCGTGATGATGATCGCGTACGGCGTCGCCCCGACCGCCGCGATCCTCTGGCTCCCGGTCGTGATCCTCGTCACGATCCTCGTTTCGGTCTCGATCGCATACCCCGCCTCGCTCATCGGGGTCTGGTGGCCCGACCTCCGCTTCTTCGTCGTCTCTGCGGTGCGAACGCTCTTCTTCGTCGCGCCGGGTCTCGTTGCGCTCTCGGACGTTCCGTCCTCGGCACGACAATGGCTCAAGCTGAACCCGATGACGGGGATCTTCGAGTCGTACCGATCGGTGCTTCTCTACGGCGAGCGCCCTGCAGCCTGGGAGTTGCTGATCCCGACGATCTTCGCGTGCGTGGCCCTCCTGCTGGTCGTGCCTCTCTACCGCAGCGAGCAGCGCCAGTTCGCCAAGATGGTCGAGGGATGAGCGCACGGATCGCGGCAACCGGCGTCGGAGTCGAGTTCCGCTTCGACCGCCAGCGCCGGCCCGTCTCGCCGCTCCTCTCGCGCCTCCGCCGGTCTGGTTCGCGATCCTGGGGACTGCTCGACATCGACCTCGAGATCGGCCCCGGCGAGGCCGTCGCGCTCGTCGGTCGCAGTGGCGGAGGCAAGACGACGCTCCTGCGCACGATCGGGGGCGTCTACGTCCCCGACGCGGGCGTGCTCGAGATCGAGGGACGGCTCGGCGCGCTCCTGTCTGTCGGTGCCGGCGTGATGGCAAGCCTGACCGGGCGCGAGAACGCGAAGCTCCTCGGTGTCCTCGCGGGGCTCCCGCTCGGCACCGCGCGCGAGGTGACGGCGAACGTCCAGGCAGCGAGCGGGCTCGGAGCGGCGTTCGACCGGTCCGTCTCGAGCTACTCGCAGGGCATGCGGGCGAGGCTCGGATTCGCGACGGCGGACGAGGCGGACCCGACGATCCTTCTGCTCGACGAGGTCCACGAGGCACTCGATCACGACTATCGCGCGTTCGTTCGGGAGCGCGCGATCCAGATTCTCGCCGCCGGCGGGATCGTCGTCGCGGCCGGCCACGACCATCCGCTTCTCGAGCAGCTCTCGACCCGCGCGCTGTGGCTCGATCGTGGGCAAATCGTTGCGGACGGACCGTTCGGCGAGGTCTGCGAGGCATACCTGGCAAGCTCGCCCGAACCGGAATGAGGAACGCTGCCCGAGTCGGCGTGCGGATAGCATCTGCCTGATGGCGACCACCTCCGGACTCAGCACGATTCCCTACGACTGGTACGTCGACCCGTCCGTCGCCCGGCTCGAGCAGGAGCGAATCTTCAGGCGAACGTGGCAGTACGTCGCACACACGGGCGAGCTCGCCGAGCCCGGGTCGTTCGCGGCGAGCCGCGTCGGCGACGTTCCCGTCGTAATCGTCCGCGGGCGTGACGGCGAGCTCCGCGCGTTCGTGAACGTCTGCCGCCATCGGGGCTTCCTCCTCTGCGACGGCACGGGCAGGCGCGAGACGCTCCAGTGCCCCTACCACGCGTGGACGTACGACCTCGACGGATCGCTGCGATCGGCGCCACGCTCCGAGACCGAGCCGGGATTCGACAAGGAGCGCCTCGGCCTCATGCCGCTGTCCGTCGACACGTGGGGACCGTTCGTCTTCGTCAACCCGGATCCCGACTGCGGCCCACTCCATGAGCACCTCGGCGACCTCCCTCGGATCGTCGCGGAGGGCGGCGTCGACGTCGACGCCCTCGTCTTTCACACGCGCGCGGAGGGCGAGTACGACGCGAACTGGAAGGTGTGCGTCGAGAACTTCCTCGAGTGCTATCACTGCGCCATCGCCCATCCGAGCTTCTCGAAGGCGATCGACGTGACCCCCGGGGAGTACGCGATGGAGGAGCACCCCACGTTCTCGACGCAGTACGGTCCGCCGAAGAACGGCGGCGGCGGGATCTACGACGCAACCGGCGAGATCGACCGCGGACAGTTCCACCTGCTCTTCCCCGGAACGACGGTGAACGTCATGCCGGGACGCGGGAACATCTCGATCGGGCCTGTGGTACCGATCGGAGCCGAGCGCACCTACCGTTCGCTCGACTACTTCTTCCTGCCCGGTACCGACGAGCAGTGGATCGCCGACTTCATGGAGCTCGACACGCAGGTGGGAGCGGAGGACCGCATCCTCGTCGAGCGCGTCCAGATCGGCATGCGATCCGGGATCGTCACGGAAGGAACCCTGCTGCCCGAGTCCGAGCGGCTGATCGGGCATTTCGAGCGACTTCTCGTCGGCGCGCTCGGAGCAGAGGTCTAGCCCGCGTCCATGTCGCCTGGAACCGTGACCGTCGCACCCCCGACCGACGAAGAGGCACGTCTGCTCAACCGCGAGCTGTCCTGGGTCGAGTTCAACGCGCGCGTGCTCGAGCTCGCCGCCGACGAGAGCCAGCCGCTTCTCGAACGCGTGAAGTTCACCGCCATCTTCTCCTCAAACCTCGACGAGTTCTTCATGGTTCGGGTCGCCGGCCTGATGGGGCAGGAGGCCGCGGGGTTCGCCGTTCGCTCGGCTGACGGCCTCGCTCCGGCCCAGGCGCTCGCGGCACTGAGGGAGCGCCTCGTCGAGCTGACCACCCGGCAGGCACGGCTCTGGACAGACGAGCTTCTCCCCGCTCTCGCAGCCGCCGGCGTCGAGATCGTCACGATCGACGCCTGCACCGACGAGGAGGTCGAGCTCCTCGCGACGGTTTTCGAGCAGGAGATCTATCCCGTGCTGACGCCGCTTGCCGTCGGGCCTGGACAGCCGTTTCCCTATATCTCGGGGCTCTCGAACTCGCTCGGCGTGCTGGCTGTCGACCCGGACAGCGGGGAGGAGCGGTTCGCGCGGGTCAAGGTGCCCGAGGGGCTCGACCGGTTCGTCAGCGCCGGTGGTCGCCTCGTGCCGCTCGAGTCCGTGATCTCGCATTTCCTGCCGTCGCTCTTCCCGGGAATGTCGATCTCGGAGCAGGCGCTCTTCCGGGTCACTCGTGACGCCGATTTCGAGGTATCGGACGACGCCGACGACCTTCTCGGCGCCGTCGAATCCGAGCTTCGCCGTCGTCGCTTCGGGGACGTGATCCGGGTCGAGGTCTCGGCATCGGCCTCGCCGACGATGCTCGGTCGCCTCCGCGACGGGCTCGGTGCCACTGACGACGAGATGTATCGGATCGAGGGACTCCTCGACCTGGCCGACCTCATGCAGCTGACGCGGCTCGAACGGCCCGACCTGAAGGACGAGCCGTGGGCTCCCCTGACGCAGCCACGGCTTGCCCGCGCAAAGGACGCGCCGCACTTCTTCGACGAGATCCGGCGAGCCGACCTCCTCGTCCACCAGCCGTACGAGTCGTTTCGATCCAGCTTCGAGGCCTTCGCCGCCGCCGCGGCCGCAGACGACGACGTGATCGCAATGAAGACGGCCGTCTACCGGACATCGGACGACAGCGCCCTCGTTTCCGCGCTGATCGACTGTGCCGAGCAGGGCAAGCAGGCGGTCTGCCTCGTCGAGCTCAAGGCTCGCTTCGACGAGCGGCGCAACATCGAGTGGTCACGCGAGCTCGAGCAGGCGGGCGTGCACGTGGTCCACGGCTTTCACGACATGAAGATCCACGCGAAGATGACCCTCGTCGTTCGCCGCGAGTCGGGCGGCCTCCGCCGCTACGTGCACATCGGCACGGGGAACTACCACGCCGCAACCGCGCGCCTCTACGAGGACGTCGGCATCTTCACCGCCGACGAGGAGATCGCCGCGGACGTCGCGGACGTCTTCAACTACGTGACCGGGTTCGGCCGTCCGCAGCGGTTCCGGAAGCTGCTCGTCGCCCCGTTCGAGATGCGCAAGCGACTCGTCCAGGAGATCCGTGGTGTGGCAGATGCGGCGAAGAACGGCAAGAAGGCCCGCATCCGCCTCAAGCTCAACAACCTCGTCGACCCGACGATCATCGACGAGCTCTACGCCGCGTCCGCGGCCGGGGCGCGCATCGACATCTGCGCGCGTTCGATCTGCATGCTCCGGCCGGGCGTCGAAGGCCTCTCCGAGAAGATCCACGTTCGCTCGATCGTGGGCCGGTTCCTCGAGCACAGTCGGATCTACTCGTTCGACGCGGACGACCGCTCGACGGTGCTCATCGGCAGCGCCGACCTGATGCCACGGAACCTCGATCGGCGCGTCGAGATCCTCGCCCCGATCGAGAACGCGCGCGCCCGCCAGGAGCTTCACGCGGTCCTCGACAGTGTCTTCGCCGATGACATCCACGCCTGGGCGCTCGCCGAGGACGGGTCGTGGGCGCCCGTAACGCCGAGGAAGCGAGAGAAGGCTGTCGACCATCAGGCCGCGATGATGCGACGGGCGGAGCTCCGGGCCCGCCGGCAACCGCCGCTCCGGACGCGCAAGGGCGGGTAGGGGCCTTCCCGGAGGTCGTCCGGGGTGATCAGCACAATCGGTGGTCGAATGCGCGTCGGAGTGATCGATGTGGGCTCGAATACGGCGCGCCTCCTTGTCGCGACGGTCCAGGACGACGGCACGGTGGTACCGATCGCGCAGGAACGCACCTATCTGCGCCTCGGAGCCGAGATCGAGCGCTCGGGCACGCTGAGCAAGAAGAAGATTCGTGCCTGCGCGGAGACGTGCGGAGACTTCGCCGAGTGCGCGAGCGAGCTCGATGTCGACCTCGCAACCGTGATCGTCACGGCCCCCGGCCGGCAGTGTTCATCGTCCGCCGCGTTGACGACCGCGCTCGCGCGATCGACCGGCCTCGCCGTCCGCGTGCTCACGTCGGAGATCGAGGGGCGCCTCGCATACGACGGCGCGATCAGTCGCGCGGAGCGCCCTCTGCCGGGTGTCGTTGCCGTCGTCGACATCGGAGGAGGGTCGACCGAGGTCGTCGTGGGCACTCCGCGACTAGGGACCGCCTGGGTGCGGTCGGCCGACCTTGGCTCGCTCCGACTCACCCGCGCCCACCTGAGCGGCGATCCACCGACGGCTCGCCGGATCGACGCCGCTCGCGAAGCGGTCCGCGGCGCATTCGCCGGGATCTCCCCTCCTCGGGCCGACCTCGGGCTTGCGGTCGGAGGCAGCGCGCGCGCGCTCGCGAAGGTCGTCGGCCGAACGCTCGACGCTGAGACGCTCGGAGAAGCGATCGACCTCCTCGCCCGACGGCCGGCGGTCAAGGCAGTACGAGCTCTCGGGATCAGTGCCGAGCGCGCCGAAACCCTGCTCGCCGGTGCGCTCCTCCTCGACGAGACTCGCCGCGTCCTCGGGATCTCACTCGAGCTCGGGCGTGGTGGCCTGCGGGAGGGAGCTGCCCTTCAGCTCGCGGCGCGCGCTGCGGCCCGGGCCGCCTGACGATCGACCCGGAGGGCCAGACCACTCAGGACTGCCACGACTCCCACAGCGCGGCATAAGCGCCGTCGTTGGCGATCAGCTCGTCATGGGTGCCGAGCTCCTGCAGGAGCCCGTCCTCGACAACGGCGACCCGGTCGGCGTCGTGAGCGGTGTGGAGCCGGTGTGCGATCGCGACCACCGTGCGCCCGGTCAACACCGAGGCAAGCGACCGCTCGAGGTGCCGTGCGGCGCGGGGGTCGAGAAGCGAGGTCGCCTCGTCGAGCACGAGCGTGTGCGGATCGGCGAGCACGAGCCGCGCCAGGGCGAGCTGCTGGGTCTGGGCGGGCGTCAGCGCGGCACCGCCCGCACCAACCGTCGTCTCCATCCCACCCGGCAGCGCCTGTACCCAGTCCGTCGCGTCGACCGCGTCGAGTGCCGCGGCGAGGTCCTCGTCCGAGGCACCCGCTCGCGCGAGCCGGAGGTTCTCGGCGATCGTGCCGACGAAGACGTGCTGCTCCTGGGTCACGAGCGCCACCTCGCGGCGCAGTTCCTCGAGCTCGAGATCGACAAGGGGCACGCCACCGACCTCGACGTGACCCTGTCCGCGGCGGGTGAATGCCGGCGAGCAACCTGCCGAGGGTCGACTTGCCGGCCCCGGACGGGCCGACGACCGCGATTCGCTCACCCGGCCGTAAATCCAGCTCGATGCCGTGCAGCACGTCGCGTCCAGGGACGTATGCGTAGCGCACGTCGTGGGCGCGCAGCCAGTCATCGTCCGGTTGCTCTCCCGTTGCCCGACGATCCGGCGGCACGTCGGCGATCCCGACGAGGCGCGCGAACGACGCGCCTCCCACCTGGACCTCGTCGAGCCACGAGAGCAGGCGATCGACCGGATCGGCGAGCTGCTGGATGTAGAGCACGACCGTCGTGACCTCGCCAACCGAGGCGTGGCCCGCAGTGACGAGCCATCCTCCCCAGGCGAGCGCCGCGACGACGGGCAGGACGTAGGCGACGTCGACCGTCGGGAACCAGATCGTCCGCAGGCGAAGCGTGAACCGCTCCGAGGCATAGGCGTCGGCGAGGTTCGCGTCGATCCGCCGTGCGCGCTCGTCCGCGAGCCCGAGCGCCTCCACCGTGCGACCGCCGTCGACGGTCTCGCCCGTCGTGCCGGCGAGAGAGGCATACGCGGCACGCTCCCAGAGGTATCCGGCGGGGGCATAGCGCAGATACCAGCGGGTGCCGACGACGAGGATCGGCACGCCGACGAGGCAGGGAAGCGCCGCGATCGGGCTCACCCAGACCGCCGCGCCGACGACGAGGAGCGCCGTGACGCACGCGATCGAGGTCTCGGGGATCGCGAACCTCACGGTGCGCGCGAGGGCGTCGACGTCGGCCGTCGTCCGCGAGACGAGATCGCCGATTCCCGCCCGCTCGACGGTGGAGAGCGGCAGCGCGAGAACGCGCCGCATGAAATCGTCCCGCAACTCGGCGAACATCCGCTCGGAGAGCACGAACGATGATCTGCGGGCAAAGAACGTCAGGACCGTCTGCGCGATGAGGAACACCGTGAGAATGAGCACCACGCGGTCGATCTCGCTCGTGTCGATCCCCGTCTGGAGCCCCTGGACGAGGGACCCGAGGAGTGGCGGCCCGACGAGGCCGGTGGCCGCCGCGAGCGCGTGCAGGACGAGGACGCCGACCATCGCTCGACGATGGCGACCGGCGAGCGCCGCCGCCTGCCGGCGCATCTCGACGGGCGTCGCGATGGGAAGGAGCTTGCTCACGACGCCTCCCCTCTCGTGACGAGATCTCGATAGGCATCACTCCGCCGGAGCAGCTCGCGGTGCTTCCCCGTGGCCATCACCCTGCCGTCGGCAATGTGCACGACCGTGTCCGCCTGGTCGAGCACGAGGGGGCTCGCCGAGACGACAACCGTCGTGCGGCCGGCCCGAAACGCGTGCAGCTGCCGGGCGATGCGCGCCTCCGTGTGAGCGTCGACGGCGCTCGTAGGCTCGACGAGGACCAGGATCTCCGCGTCCGCGAGCAGCGCGCGCACGAGCACGAGTCGCTGGCGCTGCCCTCCCGAGAACGACCGCCCACGCTCGTCGACGACCTCGTCGAGACCGGCGGGGAGCGCCACGAGCACGTCCTCGGCAGCAGCGACTTCGATCGCAGTCGTGATCTCGTCGTCGCTCGACCGGCCCCACGGGTCGAGCTCGCTTCGGAGCGTCCCCGAGAAGATGAGCGGATCGGGCTCGCTGACGAGGATCCGCCGGCGGACGACGTCGAGCGGCAGGCGATCGAGCGGCGCGTCGCCGAGCATCACGCCACAGTCGGGTACGAGGCGACCGAGCCTGTCGGCGAGCGCGCTCGTCTCGTCGGGGGAGGCCGAGACGAGGCACGTCAAGCCGCCGGGCGTGATGGTGAGGCCCGACGCGGGGTCGCGCAGGGGCGACCCGTCCGGCGGCGCGGGCAGCGGATCGACCGGCGTCACAACAGCCCGCTCGACGGCAAGGACGCGCAGCATCTTCCGCGCACCGACGTGGGCACGTGTGAATTTCTCGACGGCCTCGGCCGAAGTCCGCAACGGAATCACGAGGAATCCTGCGTACCCGTAGAACGCGACGAGCTGACCTGCGGTGATGTCCCCCGAGGCCGCGAGGTGGGCCCCGGCCCACGTGACGATTACGACGAAGAGACCCGGCAGAAGCACCTGGGCTGCGTCGAGCACCGACTGCGGTGCCGCGACACGCACGCCGGCGACGCGAACGGTCTCCGATCGCAGCTGATAGCGATCGAAGAACACCTGCTCCCCTCCCACCCCGCGGAGCACCCGGAGCCCCGCAGCGGTGTCCGCACCGAGCGCGGTGAGAAGGCCGACCTCGTCGCGTTGCTCCCGCTGCCGGCGCTGGAGCGGCTTGATCACGAAGCTGAGCGAGACCGTCAGGAGCGGCACCCCGAGCAGCACGATCAGCCCGAGCGTGACCGACGTGGTGAGCAGGATCACGGCGACGACGATGTACGAGACGACGCTGCCGGCGAGACGAGCGAGGATGTCGAACGCTCCTCCGGCTCGCAATGCGTCGTTCGAAACGGTTGCGACAACCTCGCCCGTCGAGAGCTCGGCCCGGACGGCATCCCCCGAACGCGCCGAGTGATGGCCCACGATCTGGGCGAGGCGAAACGACGCCTGGAGCCAGTTCTGGACGGAGTAGCGGTGCCGGAACGTGCCCGCGACGGCCTGCACGACCCCGAGCAGCGCGAGCAGCACGCAGAACCGTACGAGCGCGTCGCGGTCGGCGTCGACGATCCCCTGTTGGATCGCCTGGCCGATCGCGTACGGCATCAGCGCCTGTGCGACCATCCAGATGACGCCGAAGACGATCGCGATCGCGATCGTCCCCACCTGGTGGCGCCCGACCCAGAGGAGCAGCCGGTAGGGCGAGCGCGTGTCCGGTCGCCCCGGATCGGCGATCGGGAGATCGATCACGGGCGGACGAGCGGCTTGTACGCGATCCTGTGCGGCTCGAGCGCCTCGGCCCCGCGGGTCTCGGTGACCCAGGCGACGTACTCGCCCCACGTACCTTCGAACCACGTCGCCTGCGAATCTCCCTCGAAGGCGAGAATGTGCGTCGCAATCCGGTCGAGGAACCAGCGATCGTGCGTGATCACGACCGCGCATCCCGCGAAGTCGATCAGGGCGTCCTCGAGCGCCCGCAGGGTGTCCACATCGAGGTCGTTCGTCGGCTCGTCGAGGAGCAGGACGTTGCCGCCGGATTTCAGGAGCTTCGCCAGATGCACGCGGTTGCGCTCCCCGCCCGAGAGATCCTTGACGAGCTTCTGCTGATCGCTGCCGCGGAAGTTGAACCACGACGTGTACTGCCGCGAGTTCACCTCGCGCTTCCCGAGCAGCACGATGTCCTGGTTCTCGGAGATCTCCTTCCATACCGTGTTCTGCGGGTCGAGCCCCCCGCGCGACTGGTCGACGTACGCGAGCTGCACGGTCTCTCCGACTCTGAGCTCCCCGCCGTCGGGCGCCTCCTCGCCGGCGATCATCTTGAAGAGGGTCGTCTTGCCGGCGCCGTTCGGCCCGATCACTCCGACGATGCCGCCGGGCGGGAGGGAGAAGGTGAGGTCCTCGACGAGGAGCCGATCGCCGAAGCCCTTGACGACGTGCTCGGCGTCGACGACGAGGTCACCGAGCCGCGGCCCGGCCGGAATATGGATCTCGACCCCCTCGACCTTGAAGTGCTCGTCCTCGGCGAGCAGCTTCTCGTACGAGGAAATGCGCGCCTTCGATTTCGCGTGGCGCGCGCGCGGGCTCATCCGCACCCACTCGAGCTCGCGGGCGAGGGTGCGGCGCCGGGCGGACTCGGTCTTCTCCTCGACCGCAAGGCGCGCCTGCTTCTGCTCGAGCCACGAGGAGTAGTTCCCTTCGAAGGGCAGGCCCTTGCCGCGGTCGAGCTCGAGGATCCACCCGGCAACGTTGTCGAGGAAGTAGCGGTCGTGTGTGACGGCCATCACCGTGCCCTTGTAGTCCTCGAGGAACCGCTCGAGCCACGCGACCGACTCCGCATCGAGGTGGTTCGTCGGCTCGTCGAGGAGGAGCAGGTCGGGGGACGAGAGCAGGAGGCGGCAGAGTGCGACCCGACGTCGCTCCCCGCCCGAGAGCGTCGACACGTCCCGGTCGCCCTCGGGCAGCCGCAGCGCGTCCATGGCGCGGTCGAGCGCGGCATCGAGCCCCCACGCGTCGTGCCGGTCGATCTGCTCCTGCACCTTCGACTGCTCGGCAAGAAGAGCGTCGAAGTCGGCGTCGGGCTCGGCGAAGGCGGCGGAGACCGCGTTGAAGCGGTCGAGCAGGTCGCGGAGCTCGCGCACTCCGTCCTCGACGTTGCCGCGCACGTCCTTCGTCTCGTCGAGCTGCGGCTCCTGCTGCAGGAACCCGACGGTCGCCGCCGGATGCAGCTCTGCGACGCCGGACGACGGCTCCTCGAGACCGGCCATGATGCGCATCAGCGTCGACTTACCGGCACCGTTCGGGCCGAGCACGCCGATCTTCGCCCCGGGCAGGAACGAGAGGGAGATGTTCGCCAGCACCTGTCGATCGGAGCCGTAGAACTTGTCGACCCGGTACATCGTGTAGACGTAGTCGCTGCTCATGACGACTGCAGGCTAGCGCGATGACGAACGATGCGGACCTGGAGGAGTGACTGGCGTCTCCTCCTGGGCCAGGGCAGGGACTTCAGTCTCTGCCCCGGGTTCTTCCCCTCCACTGCATCCTCGAGAACGTCCACGTCACGAGCGTAGGTGAGGAGCTCGGCCGCCACGCTCGGCCGTCAGCCAACGCGCCTCGTCGACCTCGAGGTCGAAGTGGAGCGCCCCGTCGACCGCCTCCATCAGCCAGTAGCGCACGGTCTTCGGGCGCTTCTTCGCGTCGAGGTACGACGTCGACTCGAGCTCCCGGCCGAGCGAGCAGCGGAGCCCGGTCTCCTCCTCCACCTCGCGCAAGGCGCACTCCTCGTCGGTCTCGCCCGGCTCGACCTTGCCCTTCGGGAACGTCCAGTCGTCGTAGTGCGGCCGGTGGACGAGGAGCACTTCCTTCTCCCTCACCCGAGCTGCGAACGACGATGCCGCCTGCAGCGCGAACGACCTCGCTCAGCGCACTGCCCGCCGGCCAGCCCGGTTGAGACGCTGCCAGACCCCGGGCCAGGCGGCTCGAGCGGCCGCCTTCCGGTCGCGCTCGAGCTGGACGAGACGCCCGGCGGCGAACGCGCCGCCCGGTTCGGATTCGGCCCACGCCCGGATCCGCGCCTCGGCAACGACGGCATCCTGATGATCGCCCAGAATGTCCTGCAGGCGCTTGGCAAGGGCCACGAACCGCTGGCCCGGCCGGCCGAGCTCGTGCGCCGCGAGGTCGGCGGAGTAGCGCGCCCGCTTGACGGCGATCCGGGCCGCGTGCAGCGCCTCGTCCGACGGCTCGTCGCCCAGTGCCGTCAGCGTGCGCCGCATGCGCTTCGCCTCCTTGTGGAAGACCGATTTGAGCGACGTGAGATCGCCGGTCAACGGCGCGCTCGTAGCTGCACCGAGCCGCTCGACCAGCGCGTAGTACCGCGGGCCGGCAAGCGTCTCGGCAACGTCGCGGTAGGCCGCGGCCCGCTCGGCTTCGAGCGCGGCGAGCAGGCCCACGGCCGGTGCGCCGTCATCGTCGATACCCGCAACCTCGCGGCGAAGACGTTCGAGCATCACGTCGAGGTCGCGAGCCGGGCCGAGGTGGCCACCGAGCCAGCCGAGCTCCTCGCGCAGCGAGACGGCCCACTCTCTCTCGACGAGAACGCCGGCCGCGCGGAGAAACGCTCGCAGGCGGCGGGTAGCGACCCTCAGCTGATGGACGTCTTCGGGGTCGTCGCCGCGCCGGGCACCCGGGTCGTGGGCGAGGAGCGCCTCGACCTCCTGTCCGAGCGCGACGGCGAGGGCGGCACCAGGCGCCGAGCCGGGAGCGACCACCATGGGTGCGTGCGGCGCCGGGATGTCGAGGGCGCGGTGCAGCTTCGGCCGCAACACCTTCTCCTCGACCGCACCGCTTCGGCGCATGTCCTTGACGAGCCCCTGCAGATCCTGCTCGCCTCCGTCGACGAGCTCGATCTCGATCTCGCGGAATCGGCGGACGACGCGCTGCCCTTCGAGCACCGACACGCTGTCGTCGACGATCTCGGCGCCACGCGCGTGAATCGTCTCGCGCCGCGTGCGAAGCCTCGCGACCGCGACGAGCTCGCTCCCGTGCAGATGTGCAGGCAGGAGCTCGACGAGCTCGGCCGGAGGGATCGACGCCTGCCCCGGCAGCTCGAGCTCGAGCCGAGCCGCACCGCGTGGGAGCTTCAGCTGCCAGAGCCCTGTCCCGTCCTCGACCCGATGACGGAAGGTGACGCCACTCCGTGCCAGGCGGAGATCCGGCGTGTCGTGGTAGGTCGAGATGAACACTCGCTCCGGGAGGCGCTGCCCGACGAGCTCGGGAAAGACGAATCCTTCGCCGGCCGTCAGCTTGATCTCGCGCTCGAGGGTTTCCCGCATATCCGAAAGCCTACTCGGGTTCCCTGTTCACACATGTCTCCGATTGGTTAACGTCCCCTGGCCATGAAGATAAGTCTCACTCCGAGGACGACCGAGTTCTTCGTCCTGTTCGCTGCCGCCGGAGCCAACGCGCTCGAGGTGGCCCGGCTCGTCGAGAGGCGTTTCCGCGAGCATCCGAACTCCGGAGTGACACAGGAGCAGGTGAAGGCTGCCGAGACGGCCGGAGACGTGATCACCCGCGACCTGATCACGCTCATGAACACCCAGTATCTGACGCCGTTCGATCGCGAGGACATCTACCAGCTCGCGACCGAGATCGACGACGTCGTCGACTACCTCGAAGAGGCATCAGACCTGCTCGGGCTCTACGGGGTCGAGATGCCGACGCGGCACGCGGTCGAGCAGTGCGCGATCCTGGTCAAGGCGGTCGAGCAGCTCGCGACGGCGTGCGACAACCTGAAGGGGATGCGCGGCGTGCAGGACGCGCTCGTCGAGGTCAAGGCGCTCGAAGATCAGGGCGACCGCATCCTGCGCGACGCGCTCGCGTCACTCTTCCGCGACGACCGCATAGACCCCTTGATCGTGATCCGCTGGAAGGACATCTACGAGGCGCTCGAGCGCGCACTCGACGCCTGCGAGACCGCCGCCAACGTGATCGCGAACATCCTCGTCAAGAACGCCTAGAGCCACATGGTGACCGTGACCCTCGTCGCCGTCGTCGTGGTGGCGCTGTTCTTCGACTTCACGAACGGGTTTCACGACACGGCCAACTCGATCGCGACGAGCGTCTCGACGCGGGCGCTCTCGCCCCGGAACGCGGTCGCGATGGCGGCGATCCTCAACTTCGCGGGCGCGTTCATCTCGTTCAAGGTCGCCGCGACGGTCGCGAAGGGGATCGTCGATCCGGCTGCAATCACGCTCAGCATCCTGCTCGCCGGCCTCGTCGGCGCGATCACGTGGAACCTGATCACGTGGTACCTCGGACTGCCGTCGAGCTCGAGCCACGCGCTGATCGGCGGGCTGATGGGCTCGGCGATCATGGCGCAGGGCTGGGGCGTGATCAACTGGTCTGGCCTCTGGGAGAAGGTCCTCAAGCCATCGCTGATCGCGCCGTTCGCCGCACTCGCGCTGGCATTCGCGCTGATGACGCTGATCGTCTGGATCATCAGCAGGCGATCACCCGCGAGGGTCAACCGCATCTTCCGCAAGGGTCAGCTCGTCTCCGGTGGCTTCGTCGCTCTCACGCACGGCACGAACGACGCCCAGAAGACGATGGGGATCATCGCACTCGCGCTCGTCTCGACCGGGAACCTGAACGAGGACTTCACGCGTCCCCCGACCTGGGTCATCGTCAGCGCCGCCCTCGCGATGTCGGCAGGCACGTACGCGGGCGGCTGGCGCATCATCCGAACGCTCGGGACGCGGATCGCCAAGATCGACCCACCGCAGGGCTTCGCGGCGCAGACAGCGTGCGCCTCGATGTTGTGGACGACCGCGCACCTCGGCTACCCCGTCTCGACGACACACGTCATCTCGGGCTCCGTGATGGGTGCCGGCGCCACGCGCGGCCTGCACGCAGTGCGCTGGGGCGTCGCGGGAAACATCGTGACGGCGTGGATCTTCACGATCCCGATGGCGGGTCTCGTCGGCGCGGGGATGGAGATCGTCACCCGACTCCCCGGCGGCGACGCGATCGTGTTCGCACTCGCGATCGCGATCTCGTGGACCGCGTTCGTGGCGCGTCGCTGGGAGACCCGGCGACTTCTGCCCGCCGAGGCGCTCGAGAGCGCGCCGATCTAGCGAACGCGGCGGCGACGAGACGCGACTCGTCATCCACCAGTTCGGCAAGTGACTCGGCTGCGATCGCAAGACGTCGCCCGCGAACGAATAGGCATCGTTGAACTCGACGGCGCCGTTGACCTCGAGCACGATCCAGCCTCGCCTGGGACACGGAAGCAGATCGACACCGACGAGGCTTCCGTTCACGGCGGCGGCCGCGGCGACCGCGAGGCGAACTCCGGCGGCGGGAGGAGTGATCGACACCCGTCGGGCCGCGAGTGCGACGTTCGTCCGCCACTCACCGTCGGCGGCAACCGAACGACGGCGCCGACGGCGCGTCGCCGGCAACGATGATCCGAAGATCGCAGGTGCTCGGCGGCACGAGACGTTGCACGATCGCACCGCAGGAATGGAACCATCGATACCCGGAGATCGATTCGACATGCTCTCGAACTCCGCCGGGGTGTCGCAGCGCACGACGTGGAGGCCCCAGCTTCCGAATCTCGGCTTTACGACGACCGGTCCAGACCACCGCGGCCCAGGGAGTGTCGGGGAGAGAAGGTGGGTCTCTGGGTGAGGAATACCCGCCCCATCGAGGAGCCGGGCGGTGAGCAGCTTGTCGTGCGTCGAGAGGAGCACCGATGGATCGTTCAGAACCGTGACTCCCTGGGCTGAAAGCCGCCCGAGTGCCTCGAACCCGACCTCGACGCCATCGAGCGTCCTACGGACATCGAGACGCGCCAGTGCCGTGTCACCGGCGCGAGCGTGCTCTGTGCGCGGAGCGGATCGAGCAGCAGCCAGTCCGCGGCTCTGGCGAGAGCGACGTTGGTCGGCGTGCGCTCCCAGGCGACGATGGCCCGTCTCATACCCGGTATCTGCCCACGTCCCGCGAGAGGACGCAAGCCCTCGATACCGGTTCGTTACCACCCGGAGCCAGCGCGGCCACGCTCAGGCCGCTACGGGCAACACCAGCCGCGCGTCGACCCGCGTGAGGTATGCGGGCCGGCGGGAGCGGAGATAGGCGACGACGGCTTCGGGATCTTTCTCACACGGGAGGAGCGTCTTCCGACCGCCGAGGTGGGTTGGCTCATGGAAGTCTCCGTTGGCGACGACCGATAGGCCCTCACGCGCGACCCAGCTGAAGAGCGTCGTCCGGTTGAAGAGCTCGAATCGATGCACGAGTGACCGGAGCTCCGGGTCTACGGCGAACCGGCGCGTGCGACGGCTCTCGTACGCGCACGGCTCATTGTCATACGGGTGCGCCGCGATGATCGCGGCGCCGGCCCCACGGGCCGTCTCGATGGCCCCATCGATCCCTTCGTCGACGGAGACGAATCTGTCGAGGCCGACAGCGACCGCGTGTGCCGCCTGGTCCGGGCTCGCGGCGTTGTACGTCAGCTCGATGCCGGGAAGAACGAGGAGACCGTAGAGCGCCAGGGCGCGGGCGCCCTCGCGAAGAATGTCCGCGACGTACGAGGCGTGCATCTCGCGTCGTACGCCGCGTGTCGACCACTCCGAAGAATCAAGCCAGGGATCATCGGAGCGGACGGTGTGGTCGGTCACGCAGAGGACGTCGAACCCGTTCCTGCCGTACAGATCGACGAGCTCGCGAACCCGAAGGTCGCCGTCGCTCCACGTCGTGTGCGCGTGGAGCTCGCAGAGCAGCGGCTGCATCCTGTTCCGCATCACAGCTCAGACTGTGCCGATCGCCTCGATTCTCGTGGGGGGAAATGTGGTCGCAGGACCACCAAGATCTGGAGAGCTTGCCGGGATCCCTCGGAGGCAGCAGGGCTGCGTCTGTAACCGGATCTTCACGCGATCGTTACGACCCGGTCCCGCGCGATTCACCTACCCTGCTGACTCATGGCAGTCGCTGTGGCAGACCTCGCGCTCGTTCCGGCTTTCACGGCACTCGCGTCGGGAGAGCTCGAGTCGCTCGCGTCCAGCGGCGAACGCGTGGAGGTCGAAGGCCCCGGGGTCGAGATCACGCAGCAGGGAGATTTCGGTCACTCGGTGTTTGCGATTCTCGAGGGTGACGCACGCGTTCTCGTCGACGGTCAAGAGGTGGGGCAGCTCTCGGCAGGAGATCTCTTCGGAGAGGTCGCCGTGATCGCGTCGGGACGACGCACCGCGACCGTTGAGTCTCTGAGCGACATGGTGCTCGTGAGCTTCTTCAAGCGCGACATCTGGTCGCTCGAGAAGAGCAACCCGGCATTCGCCGACGCGCTTCGGTCCTTACGCGTGACCGGCGACGAGAGCTAGGCACTCGTGCTCATGGGCGCTCCGGCCGGGCGTCGAGCCAGCTGAGCCGCCGTCGCAACCAGAGGGCGACGTAGACCAGGCCAACGAGGACAGGCACCTCGATGAGTGGGCCGACGACACCGGCCAGCGCCTCCCCGGATGTGGCACCGAAGACTCCGACCGCGACGGCGATCGCCAGCTCGAAATTGTTGCTGGCGGCCGTGAACGCTAGCGCGGTCGTCCGGTCGTACGCGAGCCTGATCTTCCTGCCGAGCGCGAACGAGACGCCGAACATGACGAGGAAGTAGACGAGTAGCGGCAGCGCGATACGCGCCACGTCGAAGGGGCTGGCGGTGATCGCGTCTCCCTGGATTGCAAACAGGAGCACGATCGTGAAGAGGAGCCCGTAGAGCGTGATCGGGCTGATCCGGGGGATGAACGTGTTCTCGTACCAGTCGCGCCCGCGACGCTTCACACCGATCCGCTGCGTCAGGTAGCCGGCCAGGAGCGGGATCCCGAGGAAGATCAGCACCGTGCGCGCTACCTCCCAGATCGAGACCTCGAAGCCCTGGGTGTCCAGCCCGAGCCAGCCGGGCAACAGCGTGAGATAGAAGTAGCCGAGGAACGAGTACGCAACGATCTGGAACAGGGAGTTGAGCGCGACGAGCACGGCCGCACCCTCCCGGTCGCCGCACGCGAGGTCGTTCCAGACGAGCACCATCGCGATGCAGCGGGCGAGCCCGACGATGATCACCCCTGTGCGGTACGCGGGCTGATCCGCGAGAAACAGCCAGGCAAGCGTGAACATGAGAAGCGGGCCGAAGATCCAGTTGAGCGCAAGTGAGGCGCCGAACATCCGATGCTCGGTGCGGAGCGATCCGAGCTCGTCGTAGCGAACCCTCGCAAGCACCGGGTACATCATCAGCAGGAGACCGAGGGCGATCGGAAGGCTGACGGCTCCGACCCGCAGCCGATCGAGTCCGTCATTCAGGGTCGGGATCAGCGTTCCGAGCATGACTCCGGCGACCATCGCGAGCCCGATCCAGAGAGGCAAGAACCTGTCGAGAGTGGACAGCCGGCCGAGCACCACCCGTTCGTCGGCTGTCGCCGCGGTCCGGTCGAGATCGTCCATCGTCACAGTGAGAGAATATCCATCCATCGATGATGATCGATGCGTGAAAACCCGCAAACGTCGGGCTGCGTCCTACGCCACACCGAGCGTGTTGTCGCACGCGACGTCGCACGACGTCCGACGCGTCAGGCCAGCGCTTCGTGCGTCGTGGCGGTGGCCTCCCGTGGGAGCAAGCGCGAAAGTAGACCGGCCGCGAGGAGGAACACGACGCTCGCGACGAGGCACGCATTGAGTCCGTGCCACTGGTAGAGCAACCCCGAGAGGACCGTTCCGACGAGTCGGCCGGCAGCGTTCGCCATGTAGTAGAAGCCGACGTTCATCGCGACACGGTCTCCCTCGGCGTAGTGCAGGATCAGGAACGAGTGCACGGCGGAGTTGAGCGCGAAGACGACCCCGAACACGAGCAGGCCGGCGACGAGGACGAGCGACGGATCGACGTCCCACTGGAGCGCCACTGCGATGCCGGCGGTGACCACCGCAAGGATGAAGGCGAGCCACGTCGCGGTGAGCCCCGTCGGCTCGCCGTGGCCACGACGGCGCAGGAGCGACGGTGCCGACGCCTGCACGATCCCGTAGAAGATGACCCATCCACCGAGAAAGGCGCCGACCGCCCAGAAGCTCCAGCCCTCCTGCGTGCGGAGGAAGACGGGAACGCCGACGACGAACCAGACGTCACGGGCGGCGAAGAGCGCCATCCGGGCCGCGGCGAGAACGTTGACGGCCCGGGTGTTGGAGAACATGTGCGCGAACTTCGCCTTGGCGCTGCCGCGCCCGAGCGAGCCTCGCATCATCGTCAGGACGACGAGCAACGCCGTCCCGACGAGTGCCCCGAGCACGAAGAGGGCGCTCCGGAAGCCGATCGCCGTGAGGAGGAGACCGCCGAGGAAAAAGCCGACACCTTTGAGAGCGTTCTTGGAGCCGGTCAGCATCGCGACCCAGCGGAAGAGGGTCTCGGAGGCGTCGGTGGGCACGACGAGCTTGACGGCGCTCTTCGAGCTCATCTTGGTCAGGTCCTTGGCGATGCCCGAGAGCGCCTGCGCAGCCATCACGTACGGCACGACGAGCCACGATGCGGGCACGAGCGCGAGCATCGAGAGGGCGACGAGCTGGGTCGCGAGCCCGCCGATGAGCGTTGCTTTGAGGCCGAAGCGAGCAGCAAGAAAGCCGCCGACGAGATTGGTGACGATCCCGAAGATCTCGTAGAAGAGAAAGAGCATCGCGACCTGGAACGGCGTGTAGCCGAGGTCGTAGAAGTAGAAGAGGACGAGAACGCGCAGGGCGCCGTCCGTCAGCGTGTCGGCCCAGTAGGCGCCGGTGACGATGGCGTAGTTGCGGAGGTCGGCAGAGCGGGGAGCGGCCGGCATGTCCGCGATCGTCATCTCGCTGCGCCCGTTCGCATCAGCGCGGTTCGAGGCTCCGGGCCACGATTCCGGCGAGCTCGACGAGGCGGTTTGCGTAGCCCCACTCGTTGTCGTACCAGGCGTAGACCTTTGCCTGGGTTCCCGCCACGACCATGGTCGAGAGCGCGTCCACGATCGACGAGCGCGGGTCGTTCACGTAGTCGACGCTGACGAGCGGCCGCTCCTCGAACCCGAGGATGCCCGCGAGAGGGCCGGCGGCCGCGGTCCGGAGGAGGTCGTTGACCTCCTCCACCGTGGTCTTGCGGACGAGCTCGAACACGCAGTCGGTGAGCGATGCATTGAGAAGCGGCACCCGCACCGCGTGCCCGTCGAGGCGGCCCTCGAGCTCCGGGAAGATCAGGCCGATCGCCGTTGCCGAGCCCGTGGATGTCGGGATGAGCGACATCCCCGCCGCACGGGCCCGCCGGAGATCCTTGTGGGGCGCATCGACGATCGTCTGGGTGTTGGTGGCGTTGTGAAGCGTCGTGATCGAGCCGTGGCTGATCCCGATCCCCTCGTGCAGAACCTTGACCACGGGCGCGAGACAGTTCGTCGTGCACGACGCAGCTGTCACGATCGAGTGGACGGTCGGTTCGTAGCGGCCATCGTTGACCCCGACGACCACGTTGAGCGCCGAGCCGTCTTTCACCGGCGCGGCCACGACGACCTTGCGAGCGCCGCGCTCCAGGTAGGGAGCCAGAGTTGCACCCGTGCGGAACCTGCCCGAGCACTCCAGCACGACATCCACTCCGAGGCCGCCCCAGTCGACGCCTGCAGGCTCCGAGGCATCGGACCACCCGAGCCTGCGACCGTCGAGGGTCAGCGCCCGGGCGTCGCTCGAAATGGGCACCGCCCATCGGCCGTGCACCGAGTCGAACTCCAGGAGGTGGGCACCCGTCTCCGGCCCGCCCACGACCTCGTTGACGTGGACGAACTCGAGATCATCACGGCCCCAGCCCGCGCGCAGCGCCAGGCGCCCTATGCGGCCGAAGCCGTTGATCCCGACGCGCGTCGTCCCGGTCACTCGGACAGTGCGAGCGACGACATCAGCAACACGCGGCCTTCAGATCGGCGACCGCCGCCAACTTCTCGACGGCCAGGCGGTTCAACGAGAAGAAGGCCCACTTGCCGCGTTGCTCGCGCTCGAGGAGCCCAACCTCCGTCAGCCTCTTCAGGTGGTAGGAGACCGTCGGCTGACCCAGGCCGAGTGCATCGTAGAAATCGCACGCACAGACCGGAGCACCCGCAACGGTGATCATGTTCACGATCCGGACACGCGCCGGGTCGCCGAGCACCTTGAAGAGCTCTGCAGTGGCGCTCGCCTCGTCGTCCGTCATTGCCGACGCCGAGAGCGGCGCGCAACAAGCCACGGCCTCGAGCGCTGCGCTCACGGTGCTGACCTCGTACCTATCTCGACCTGATCGAGCACTGTCGCCCTCCTCCCGTGGACGAAGCGAATATATCGACATTCGTCAATCTATGCGATTTCGGCGGCCTAGACGCCTTCGAGGCTCTTGCGTTTCCGCCCGGCGAAGTACTTGGCGAGGATGTTCATCAGGAGAACGAACGCGATGAGGACCAGTGCAGCCGCCCAGGCCGCCGCCTGATCGTCGGGAGACGGTGATTCGGACAGCGTGAAGATCCTCACCGGCAGGGTCGCGAGCGCCTGGTGCACGTCGACCGAGACCCCCTGCGAGGTGACGATCGAGGACGTGAACAGGAGGGGCGCGGTCTCACCGGCGACGCGCGCGACGGCGATGACGACACCCGTGAGAATGCCCCCGATGGCCGTCGGCAGGACGATGCTGTAGACCGTGCGCCAGCGCGGTACCCCGAGCGCGAGACTTGCCTCGCGCAGATGGCGCGGCACGAGCTCGAGGACCTCTTGCGTCGCGCGCGCGACCATGGGGACCATCAGGATCGAGAGCGCCAGTGCACCGTAGACGGCGCTCTGTCCGCTGCCGACCACGAGCACGCCGTAGATGAAGATGCCGACGATGATCGCCGGGACGCCGTTCAGCACGTCGAGCATGACGCGGAAGAACGATGCAGCCTTCGGGCCTGCGTATTCCGCGATGTAGATCGCGACGAGAATTGCGACGGGCACGGCGACGAGCGCTGCCATCCCGACCATGAGCGCACTGCCGACGAGCGCGTCTGCGATCCCGCCCGTCTCGCCGAAGAGGGCCGACGACTTGGTCAGGAAGTCGAGGCTGAGCGCGCTGAGACCTTTGTAGAGCACGGTGCCGAGCACGAGCGCGAGGATGAAGACGGCGAAGACCGCGCTCAGGAGCGCGACGACCGAGACGAGCTGCTGTACCCGACGCCGACGGCCGAGGTTGTTCGACTTCGCGGTGATGTCGATGCGGATCGATGATCTCGGCGGCACTCATCCGGTCGACATCCTCCGGGCCTTCTGGAACCGGTTCACGATCATCTGGGCGGAAACGTTGGTCGCGAGCGAGATGACGAGCAGAATCGCGCCGAGGTAAAGCAGCGACTGCACCTCGATGTCGTTGCTCGCACCCTGGTAGGTGCTCGCGATCCGGCTTGCAAGAGTGTCTCCGGGAGGGAAGAGCGACCGGTTGATCGTGTTCCCGCTCCCGATCACCTGTGTGACGGCGATCGCCTCACCAAAGGCACGGCCGAGGCCGAGCAGGACGGCGGCCGAGATACCCGGCGCCGCGTACGGAAGGGCGACGCGGCGGATCGCCTCCCAGCGGGTCGATCCCAGGGCGAGTGAACCGTCGGTGAGGTCCCGCGGCACGCGGCTGAACAACTCACGGCAGATGGCCGAGGTGATGGGGATGATCATGATCGTCAGCACGAGCGCCGCCGGCAGCACGCCAGCCTGCGAGGGATCGCCCGAGAAGATGGGAAGGAACCCGAACCAGCTCTGCAGCCAGGGCTCGAGGTGCTGCGCGATCCAAGGCCCGAACACGAGAATGCCCCAGAGTCCGAGAACGACGCTCGGGATCGCGGCGAGGAGCTCCACCATCGTCGCGATGGGGGCCGCGAGCCGCCTCGGAGCGAGCTCGGTCAGGAACAGCGCGATCGCAACCGAGAGCGGCGTCGCGAGCAGGAGCGCGATGAACGCCGTGACGATCGTCCCGTAGATGAAGGTCAGGGCGCCGTAGACGTTCGTGTTCGGGTTCCAGGCCTGCGTCCAGATGAACGAGAGGCCGAACTCCTGCATCGCCGGCCAGGCGAGCCTGAAGACCTCGTACCCGATGTAGCCGAGGACAGCCGTGACGCCGACTGCGGCGACGAACGCGACGCCCTTGAAGAGGACGTCGCCGAGCCGGATCCCGCGGCGGTCGATCTGCGGGGGTGCCGCGGGATCCGGTGCGATGGTGCTCATTGTGCTTCGACTCGGCTTTGTGCCTAGTTCGTGATCTTCTTGATCTGCTTGTAGTCGAACGCCTGAACCTGCTTCGGCAGAGGCACGAAGAGCAGCGGCTTCCCGTAGGTCTGCCCCTGTGTGACGGCCCAGTAGATCATCTTCCGAAGCTCGGCCGCGTTCGGCGAGCCGGCCGCAGCGATCACGTAGGTGAACGTCGAGATCGGGTAGGCGAGCTTCGCGGCCGCAGTCTTGCCCTTGGGCGGGTTCACGATCGAGATCGCCCCGTCGCCGTTGATCGTCTTCGGAGCGAACGACGCCGCGGCGGCGATACCCTTGAGCCCCGGGGTCGCCCACTTGCCCGCCCGGTTCTGGATCGCGGCGAACGGGATCTTGTTCTTCAGTGCGTAGGCGACGTCGACGTAGGTGAGCGAGCCCTCGGTCTTCGCGATCACCCCGGAGACACCGGAACTACCGCGCGCGCCGACACCGGCCGGCCACTGCTGGTTGACACCGGCCCCGTACTTCGACTTCCAGGTCGAGCTGACGCTCGACAGGTACTCGGTGAAGTTGTACGACGTCCCGGAGTTGTCCGAGCGGTACACCGGCGTGATCTTCGTCGACGGCAGCTTGCACGTCCCGTTGATCTGGGCGATCTTCGGGTCGTTCCACTGCGTGATGTCACCGAGATAGATACCCGCGAGAATCGGCCCGGTGAGCCGCAGCCGGCACCCGATCCCCGGCAGGTTGTACGGAATCGACGTACCCGAGAGCGCCCAGGGGATCTGGACGCAGCCCTTGCAGGCGGCGAACTGATCAGAGGACAGCGGGGCGTCGGAGGCGCCGTAGTCGACCGTCTTCGCGGTGATCGCGGCGATGCCGCCGCCCGACCCGATCGGGTTGTAAGACACGCTGTAGCCGTATGCGGCAGCGAGCGCGGGGATCCACTTGGACACGAGCGGGAACACGAACGAGCTTCCCGCGCCGCTGAGCGACGCCCCCTGCTTCTTCGCCGGCGCCGCCGTGGCGGAGCCGGAGACAGCGGCAATCGCTACTAGGCTGGCCACGACGACCGCTAGTGCAATAGCTCTCTTCATGATGCGACCCTCTCCCTTGATTGTCGTTCGATGTGGTTCTGCTGTCGTTGGTTACGACGCGAGCTTTCCGGGCGGGATGCCTCGAATGGGAAGAACTTCGGTGAGGCTCTGGTTGCGAACTGGTGAAGGGTTTCGGTCAGTGCGATGCATCGGTGAACTCGTGGAACTCGCCGGTGACGAGGTATTCCGTCTGCTCGCCGATGTCGACGGCGTTGTCGCCGATCCGCTCGATGCAGCGAGAGACGATGATCATCCGCATGCCCCACTCCTGGGTTCCCGGCGAGCTCGCCATGGACAGCACCTGATCCGCCACGCGCCGGTTCGTGCGGTCGATGAGCTCGTCGAGCTCGACGAGGCTGCGGGCGCGATCGACGTCGCGTGCGGCGAACGAGTCGAGCGCGACCTTGACCATTTCCTCCGCGCGCTCGCCCATCTCGGTCAGGCCCTCGACGAGGTCGTGCCTCGGCTCGAGCTCCGCCGCGAGCTTCGTGAGCTTCGCGATCGTGACGCACTGATCACCGATCCGCTCGAGGTGGATCGAGTCGTGCAGGATCGCGAGCACGAGGCGGAGATCCGTGGCAACCGGGGACTGCTGCGCCAGGAGCAGGCCGATCGACCGCTCGATCCCGTGATAGCGGGTGTCGACCTCGTCGTCGAACATGACGACCTCGTCGCAGAGCTCGACATCCTGCGAGCGGAGCACGTCGACGGCACCACGCAAGGCCCGGAGGACGAGCTCGCCCTGCTCCTGCAGTGTTGCCTCCAACCCATCCAGGCTCGCCTGGAACTCGACGCGCGCCATCGTCACCCGAACCTGCCCGTGACGTAGTCCTCGGTGCGCTTGTCGGCTGGATTGGTGAACACCTTCGTCGTCTGGTCGTACTCGACGAGGACTCCGTGGCGGCCGGTGCCGTCCTCCCTCACCTCGACGCTGAAGAACGCCGTCATGTCCGCGACGCGTGCCGCCTGCTGCATGTTGTGCGTCACGATCACGATCGTGTATTCGTTCTTCAGCTGGTGGATGAGGTCTTCGATGCGCGACGTCGAGATCGGATCGAGCGCCGAGGCAGGCTCGTCCATCAGGATCACGTCTGGCTCGACGGCGAGCGCACGCGCGATGCAGAGCCGTTGCTGCTGCCCGCCGGAGAGACCGAGCGCATTCTCCTTGAGACGGTCCTTCACCTCGTCCCAGAGAGCGGCATGCCTGAGCGTGCGCTCGACCCGTTCGTCCAGGTCCTTCTTCATCCCGAGAATCCGGGGGCCGAACGCAATGTTGTCGTAGATCGACTTCGGGAACGGGTTGGGCTTCTGGAAGACCATGCCGATGCGACGACGCACCTCGACAGGATCGACGTTCGTGCCGTAGAGGTCACGCCCGTGGTACAGCACCTGGCCGGAGACGACGGCACCGGGAACGAGGTCGTTCATGCGGTTGAAGCACCGGATGAACGTGCTCTTGCCACAGCCGGATGGGCCGATGAACGCCGTCACGAAGTTCTTCTGGATATCGAGGTCGACACCCTGGAGCGCGACATTCCCCGAGTACCCGACCGAGAGCTCGCGCACGGTGAACACCGTCTCGGCGCCACGGCCGTCGGGTGCAGCGGCAAGATCGCCGAGCTTTCCGGAATCGATGCGCGGAGTCGTCACAGTCATGAACCCGCGAGGAGTGTCACCTCCGGTGGCCCGATCATGGGCTGACGGATGGTGAACGACTGGTCACGAACTGGTGAACATCGGACGCTCGATCGGCAGGCGGGACACGCTGCCCGGCAGGACGCTCCGCGCCTACTGCGGGAAGATGCAGCGAATCTCGAGCCCTGCGCCTTTGCCGCCGGAAGCCTCGACGATCCCGCCGGCCTGACCGACGATGTGCTTGACGATCGCGAGCCCGAGACCCGTGCCACGCGAAGCGCGCGCGTGGTCGGCGCGATAGAAGCGCTCGAACAGCCGTGACAGCTCCTCCTCGTTGACCCCGACTCCGTCGTCGGTGCCACGGATGACCACCTCGTCGCCGCGCCGCTCGACAGCAAGCGTGAACGACGCACCAGGCCCCGCGTACCGGATCGAATTCTCGGCGAGATTCTGCGCGACGACGCGCAGCATCCTCGGCCGCATCTCGAGCTCGATCTCCTCCGCCCCCTCGACCGCGACGATGACGCCCGCCCGCGACGCCCGTTCCTCCAGCTCGGCGACGGCCGCGTCGAGCTCGGGACGAACCGGTACCGGGCCGAGCGAGACGACGCGGCCGCCCGACTCGAGCTCGGAGAGGAAGAGCACCTCGTCGATCAGCTCCCGCGCCGACTCGACCTCCTCGCGGGCGCGGTCGACGAGCTCATGGATGTTCTCGCCCGGGAGCGTCGCCATCTCGAGCAACGACAGAAGCCGGGCAAGGGGCGTCCGGAGCTCATGCGACACGGCGGCAGTGAAGCCGGTGCGCAGCTCCTCGTAGGCGGTCATGTCGCCCACCTGGCTCAGGTAGACGATTCGCTCGCGACGACCGTCGATCTCGTAGGGGACGATCAGTGGCACGACGCCGAGATCGCCGGCGAGGAGGCCGTCCGGAACACGGCTTCCCTCGTCGATGCCTTCGATCGACTGCCGGGCGCGCCTGCTCGCGAGGACGACCACGTCGGCGTCGTCGAGGACGACCACCGCCTCGCGGCTCTCCTCGACGACAGTTCGACCGCGGAGAGCGTCAGCATCCATCGTCAGCCGTTCTAACAGATCCGCCCCGCCCGAGTCCTGTGCGACGAGCGGGGGGCACTCCGGATGCCGCTGCGGTTCACCACTTCGTTACCCTGCGGTAACACCTTGACGGCCCCGGGGACCCCGGCGGCCGTCCATTATCTCGGAATGGCGACCGTGTTGATCATCGAGGACGACGACGTCATTGCCCAGGGCATGGCGCGTCACCTGCAGGCGGCCGGATTCGATGCGGTAGGTGTTGCGAACGGCGAGACCGGCCTCGCCCGGCTCCGGTTCGAGCGTCCCGACGTCTGCGTCCTCGATCTCATGCTTCCCGGCCTCGACGGATGGAAGGTGATCGAGCAGGCCCGCGGCGAGGGAATCGGCACGCCGATCGTCGTCGTCTCGGCCCGCGGCACCGAGCACGACCGTGTCCACGCGCTCGAGATCGGCGCGGACGACTACCTCGTGAAGCCGTTCTCGATGAAGGAGCTGACGGCCCGGGTCGGAGCGGCCGCGCGCCGCGGAACGCGCGCGCAGGATCCCCGCCGCGGCGACGAGATCGTGATCGCGGAGCTCCGCCTCGACACGAAGAACGTGCAGGCGTACGTCGACGGCGAGAGTGCACACCTGACGCCCACCGAGTTCCGCCTGCTGTACGCGCTTGCGCTCGAAATGGGTCGCGTTCTGACCCGGGACGAGCTGCTCCAGCGTGTCTGGGGGCGGCGCGCATCGCATCGCGACCGGACGGTCGACGTCTTCGTCCGCAAGCTCCGCGAGAAGATCGATCACCGTTCCTCCACCAACACGTTCCTGCAGACGCGATACGGGGTCGGCTACAAGCTCGAGGCGGAGCCGAAAGCGGTTCCAACTATCGTCGGCTGAGGCGCGTCCGCAGCCGCGACGGCGGCGGGCGTTGGGCGTGGCAGAGGCTCGTCCCAGCGAGCCGGTAGCGGTCGTACATCTCGACGACGCGGGTCTGCCTTCCGGTTCGCAACGAGCTCGAATCTGGCTCCAGAGGGAGGTCACTGCAGCCAAGCCTCGAGCTCTCGCGAGACCATTCTGATATAGTTCACTTGCTTAATGATTAATGTCGCGACGCAAACGCCACTTTCCCTCGCGAACGAGCTCCGTCCCGTGCTGCTCCGTCTGGCGCGGGAGCTGCGCCACGAGACCCAGCAGTTCGGCATCACCGGCGGGCAGGCGACGCTCCTCTGGCTCGTAAAGCGCAGCCCTGGCCTCTCGCTACGGGCGCTCGCAGAGACTGAGGGCATCTCACCCCCGGCGCTCTCCGGCCACATCGACCGGCTCGAGCGCTCCGGCCTGCTGAAGCGCGTCCGCTCGACGACCGATCGTCGCCGGGTCGGGCTCGAGCTCACACCCGACGGCGATCGCGTGCTCCGGTCGGTGCGGGAGCGTCGCACGGCCTGGCTCGCGGAGCGCCTCGGCGCGCTCGAGCCGGCCGACCTCGACGCGGTCGCGGCCGCTGTCGCGCCCCTCCGCACGCTCCTCGAGGACGGCTCGTGAGCGCGTTTGCGCTGACGCTGCAGACGAGGACGTTCCGCAGCCTTCGCCGTCACCACAACTATCGGCTCTTCTTCGCCGGCCAGATCGTCTCGCTGGCCGGTTCGTGGATGCAGAACGTCGCGCTCGCGTGGCTCGTGCTGTCGCTCTCACGCTCGCCGCTCGCCATCGCCGTTCTGCTGTTCTGCCGGTTCGCGCCGTACACCCTCTTCGGCCTCTTCGCCGGCTCGATCGTCGACCGCCTCGACACGCGACGGCTCGTCCTCTGGACGCAGGTCGGAGCCATGGTGACGTCTGCAGCCCTCGCGGTCGTGACGCTGACGGGCACCGCGACGCTCCCGATCGTCTACGTCCTCGCCATGCTCGGCGGCATCACTCTCGTCCTCGACGCGCCGGCACGCCAGGTGCTGACGTTCGAGATGGTCGGGCCCCGGGAGCTCCCGAACGCCGTCGCCCTCAACTCCGGCCTGCTCAATGCATCGCGGGTGATCGGGCCCGCCATCGCCGGGGTACTGATCGCGAGCGCAGGGGTCGGGGCCTGCTTCGTCGTCAACACCTTCAGCTTCCTGGCCGTGCTCGCCGCTCTGCTCGCGATGCGCAGCAGCGAGCTGTTCCCCGTCTCGCAAGACGACAACCCCAGGCTCTTCGCCGGAACGCGAGAGGGCCTCTCCTTCGCGTGGCACGATCGCCAGGTTCGCGCGGTGCTCACCGTCGTCACGTGCGTGGGCCTCGTCGGCTTCAACTTCAACACCCTCGTCCCCCTGCTCGCCTCCGACACGCTTCACGTCGATGCGCGGACGTTCGGGCTCCTGTCGGCGGCGTTCGGCCTCGGGGCCTTCGCCGGCGCGATCGTCACCGCGTCGGCCCGAAGAGCGACCTTCGGGGCGTTTCGCACCGGCGCCATCGGCTTCAGCCTCTTGCTCTTCGCGCTTGCCCCCGTCCACGTGGCGTGGCTGGCCGGCATCCTCCTGTTCGGGATCGGCGCCTCGTTCACCCTGTTCGCCGCGAACGCCAACACGCTCGTCCAGCTCGCGTCCCCCGATCACCTGCGGGGCAGGATCGTCGCGCTGTACCTGTTCGCGTTCGTCGGCCTCGCACCCCTCGGCTCGCTCCTCTCGGGAGCCCTCGTCGAGGTCGGCGGAACGGCCCTCGCGTTCGCGATCGCCGGGAGCGTCGGACTGGCGGCTACGACCTTCGCAACGGTCAGCCGCAAGCCGGTGGCGCCCCTCGATTGAGGGAAGGCGCGCGCGCTCCAGGACGCCGATGTCAAAGGAGCACGCCCGCGACGAGGAGGAGTTGAATGGAGATCTTCGGGAACCGTGATTCCGGCTACGGGAGCAGCCCGACGGTCGACGTGATCCCCTCGAGCCGAGACGGCGAGACCGTGACGTCGACACGCACGTTCGGTGCGCCGGACGTCCGGCGCGTGATCCTGCGCGTGAACGGCGACGACGACATCGTCGTCGGAACGGCCGAGGGTCGCGACAACGCCGTGCAGATCGCCCGCAACATGGTGCTGCACATCGAGCAGGCGTCAACGAAGGGTGAGTGGCCGCAGATCGATGAGCGGTTCATCCGCCCCGGTGCGATCGTGTCGATCGACGTCCAGCGCTCCGAATAGCCCTTCCGGGGGACGCGCCTGGCGCGGCGAACGGCAAGCCTGTAGCTACTGGAGTGGTGCGGCGCTCCGAATCCCCGGATCGATGGAGGACGCCGTGGCAGTGCTCGAGCCGACAACCACTCACAACGCTCGACAGGATCGCCGAATGGACACCGTCCGAGCTTCGCCGGGTCGTCGTCCGGATGAACGACGGTGAGGTGCTCCAGGTCGGCACTGCTCCGAACCGCGACAGCGCTCTCGTCCTCGCTCGCACCGTGATCGCAGAGATCGAGGAGCCCCGGGGCGAATGGCCGCTCGTCGGCGACCGGATGCTCCGGCCGGAGTCGATCGTGTCGGTCGACGTGCTCACAACGACCCCGTAGGGCCGGTCCCGCCTACGAGATCTGCCAGGTGTCGCCGCTTGCGAGGAGCGCCTCGAGGTCGCCCTCTCCCTGCTCCTCCCTGGCGACGCGAATCTGTTCGGCGACGGCCTCGTCGTACACGGGTCGCTCGACCGAGCGGAAGACGCCGAACGGCGTCGCACCGACGGTTTCGTACGTGAGCCGGGAGAGTGCGAACGCCACGCTCGGCTCCACGTGGGACGGGTCATGGACGAGGAGGCCACCTTCCGACGCCGGCACGACCTCTGCGGAGCCGTCCGCCGCCTGACGTACTCCACGGTCGCCGAAGACGATCGGCTCGCCCTCGCGCAGGTAGATGCGGTTCTCCTTCTCCTCCCGGACGAAGTCGAAGGCGCCGTCGTTGTAGATGTTGCAGTTCTGGAAGATCTCGACGAAGGAGGCTCCACGGTGAGCGGCAGCGGCCCGCAGTACCGCCGTCAGCTCCTTCTTGTCGGTGTCGATCGCCCGGGCAACGAACGTCGCCTCGGCGCCGATGGCGACGCTGAGAGGGTTGAAGGGTTGGTCGACCGATCCCATCGGCGTCGACTTCGTGACCTTGCCGCGCTCCGAGGTCGGCGAGTACTGGCCCTTGGTGAGCCCGTAGATCTGGTTGTTGAGGAGGAGGATCGTCAGGTTCACGTTGCGGCGCAACGCGTGAATGAGGTGGTTACCGCCGATCGAGAGCATGTCCCCGTCGCCGCCGATCACCCAGACGGAAAGGTCGGGCCGGGCCGTAGCGAGCCCCGTCGCGATCGCGGGCGCGCGTCCGTGGATCGAGTGCATCCCGTAGGTCTCCATGTAGTACGGGAACCGCGCAGCGCAACCGATCCCGGAGACGAACACCATCCGCTCCCGTGCGATTCCGAGCTCCGGCATGAAGCTTTGCACGGCGTTGAGGATCGCGTAGTCGCCACAGCCCGGACACCAGCGCACCTCCTGGTCGGACTTGAAGTCCTTGGCCTTGAGCTGGATCAACTCACCGTTCCCGGCGCTCATCGTTCGTTCCCCCGCTTGAAGTTTCCCGTCGCTCGTGCGAGCGCGAGCTGTCGTTCTCTCTCGTCGGCCGCCCGGTCGAGTCGCCCGCGTAGCCTGGCCGCGTCAGCACCGGCGAGGGTCACGACCTGACGCCCCTCGTGCGAGATGATCACGCTCCCACGCGCAGTCGGCCGGGCCGAGAAGGTCACGAATCCACCATTGCCGTGATCACGTCTGCGAGCTCGCTCGACCGGAACGGGAGGCCGTGAACGCGGTTGTATCCGACCGCGTCGACCAGGAATTCTGCCCGGATGAGCTTCAGCAACTGCCCCGTGTTCATCTCGGGCACGAGGATCTTGTCGTAACGGCGCAGCACCTCGCCCGTGTTCCGCGGGAAGGGGTTCAGGTGGTACAGGTGCGTGCTCGCGACCTTGTGACCGGCGTGGCGCACGCGGCGCACCGCCGCCCCGATCGGGCCGTAGGTCGAGCCCCAGCCGACGACGAGCGTGCGGGCGTCGCCGTCGACATCGTCGACGACGAGCTCCGGGATGTCCGCGGCGATGTTGGCCACCTTCTGCGCTCGCAGTCGCACCATGCGCTCGTGATTGTCGGGATCGTAGGAGATCGCGCCGGTCACGTCCTGCTTCTCGAGCCCTCCGATCCGGTGCTCGAGGCCTGGCGTGCCCGGAACCGCCCAGGGACGGGCGAGCGTCTCCGGGTCGCGAAGGTACGGGTGGAACAGCGTGCCGTCGTTCGGCTCGGTGGCGAACGAGGTCGCAATCGACGGCAGCGAGGCCACGTCCGGGATGCGCCACGGCTCCGATCCGTTCGCGAGAGCAGCGTTGGACAGGAGATAGACCGGCGTCCGGTACTTGAGCGCGATTCGCGCGGCCTCTATCGCCGCGTCGAAGCATTGCGAGGGGCTCGAGGCGGCAACGACGGGCACGGGGCTCTCGCCGTTGCGACCGAAGAGCACCATCAGGAGATCGGCCTGCTCCGGCTTCGTGGGCATGCCGGTCGACGGGCCGGCGCGCTGAATGTCGAGGATGAGGAGCGGCAGCTCGAGCATGATGGCGAGCCCGACGGTCTCGGCCTTGAGCACGATCCCCGGCCCGGACGAGGTCGTCACGCCGAGCGCGCCTCCGAACGATGCGCCGAGCGCCGCACCGCAGGCGGCGATCTCATCCTCGGCCTGGAAGGTCGTGACCCCGAAGTTCTTGTAGCGCGCGAGCTCCTCGAGAATCGACGAGGCGGGCGTGATCGGGTAGGCGCCGAGGAAGAGGGGCAGCCCGGAGAGCTTGGATGCTGCGATCAGCCCGTAGCTGAGCGCCGTGTTACCCGTGACCTGCCGGTAGCGCCCGGGCTCGAGACGCGCGGGTGCGATCTCGTACGAAACGGCGAAATCCTCGGAGGTCTCGCCGTAGTTGTACCCCGCCCTGAACGCACGGGTGTTCGCCTCGGCGATGGCAGGCTTCTTGCCGAACTTCTCCTCGATGAACGCCAACGTCCCGTCGACCTGCCGGTGAAACAGCCAGGACATGAGGCCGAGCGCAAAGAAGTTCTTCGACCGCTCGGCCTCGCGCGAGGTGATCCCGTCGATCCCCTTCAGCGCTTCGACGGTCATCGACGTGAGCGCGACCTCGTGCAGGTGGAAGCCGCTGAGCGACTCGTCGGCGAGCGGACTGTCCGCGTAACCCGCCTTCTGCAGGTTGCGCTCGTTGAAGGCGTCGGTGTTGACGATCACCATCCCTCCCTGCGGCAAATCGCGGATGTTCGCCTTGAGCGCCGCAGGGTTCATCGCCACGAGCACGTTCGGCTGGTCGCCCGGCGTGAAGATGTCGTGGTCGGCGAAGTGGACCTGGAAACCCGAGACTCCGGCGAGGGAGCCGGCCGGCGCACGGATCTCGGCCGGGTAGTCCGGGAACGTCGCGAGGTCGTTCCCCATCATCGCCGTCTCGCTCGTGAAGCGATCGCCGGTGAGCTGCATTCCGTCGCCCGAGTCGCCGGCGAAGCGGATGATCACACGATCGAGATGTTCGACCGACTTCGAGCTCACGGGCGGATGCGACGCATTGGTGAAGAAGACGTTACCGGATGGACACGCTGACACGTTGCGGGCGGCGGAGGGCTCGCGTGCCAGGCCCGGGCTACTCCGCGGCGCGTCGTCGAATCGAGATCCCGTAGGCCTCGCCCGAGGCGAAGAGTGCGTCCGGGTCGACGTCTCCCACCCAGCCGAGGAAGTGACGCTCGGGCTCGTCCGGCGTCGACCCGTAGACCGCCGCGCGCTCCTCCGGCGCTGCACTTCCCGGTCCCTCGGCGAGCTCCTCGAGCCTGCGTTCGGCTTCCTCGGCAGCGGGGCCTTCGGCGTATCCCTTCCCCATGACTGGAATTCTGCCGCCTTTTCAGGCGTCGTGCGACCGCTCGCCGCCCGGTCGCCGACGCGCGGTGACGAAGACGGTCGCCGAAAGCGCGAGGAATGCGACCTCGCCGAAGGTGCACGCGACCTGGGCGACGCTGCTTCCCGCGAGCACCTGCACCCGGAGGATCTCGAGCAGGAGGGCACAGCCGATCAGGAGCGCCGCCACCCGATAGGGACCTATGCGTTCGCCGAGGCGCCTCATGCGACAGGGTCCCCCTCCTCCTCGGGGAGGCCTCCGCCGATCGCGGCTCCGGCGAGCGCGAACAGCACGTAGGCGATCCAGTGGACGCCGATCACGTCGGTCTGCACGCCGATCGCGAGCATCGCCACCCAGGCGGCGCTGAGCCAGGCCGACCGTCGCCACAGCCCGGCGAGCACGGCGACGAGCCAGGCGACGAAGACCGTGAGCCCGAGCAGGCCCGTCTCCACGCCGATCTCCGTGTACGTCGACTCTCCCGCCTTGATCTCGGCCCCTGTCCGCGACGCGTTGACGCCGGCGTTCCCGAGTCCGTACCCCTGGGGATGCCGGATCACGACCCGGATGCCGTCCCGCAGACTGCGCCAGTGGCTCGCCGTCGACGCGTCGCCTCCGGTGAGCGGGTCGTTGTCGACGCCCGGGTCCTGCCGGCCCTGCTCGCGGAGGATCTCGAGCTCCGCCTGGGTGTAGCTCGTCGACGGCCCGATCGTGGGGAAGGCCTTCACGAATCCGACGCCGACGACGAGCGAGCCGATCGCCAGAACGAGCGGGAGCATGCGGCGCTGCACGATCGCGAGCACGACGAGCCCGACAGCCAGCGCTCCGTACGCGGCCCGCGTGTGCGTCCAGAGCAAGCCGACGTACGCGACACCGGCGGCGGCAGCCACCCACCACGGCCTGCGTCGCGCGACGAGGTAGAGCAGAACGATGACGAGGACGTAGGCGGTTGCGAGAGGGCTCAGGAACGTCGAGGTGAGTCGGCGGATCGGATTCTGCTCGTCGCCGGTGTTCAACACCCAGTTCTCGGGAAGCCCCGACAGACCGCGGCTGTAGACGAGGCCGAGTTGCTCCTCGAACCAGCCGGGCACGCCCGAGTCGCGCCACCACTGCAGCGGCACGAGGTAGACATCTGCGAGCCCCCAGAGCGTCACGAAGGCGGCGACACCGACGAGCGCGAGCGACAATCGGCGCCAGACTGCCGGCGTGAGGACGAGGAGGCGCCCGAGGAAGTACGCGGCGACGGGGATGAGATCGTGCCGCGCTCCGAGGAGCTCCCCTCGTTGTGTCGCGGAGCCGTCACCGAGCCAATCCTGGGGGAGGAGCCAGTAGAGGAGGACGAACCCCGCATAGGCGAGCGCGAGCCAGTCCGCCAGGCGCCACGACGGCAGCCGGCCGGCCGCGAGCAGCGCCACGACCAGGGCCGCCGCGAGCAGGACGTCCTTCCACGCGGCAACGACGTCGAGCGACGCTCCGCGGACGCCGATATCCCACAACCCGGCCATGGCGAGGTTGTGGACGGCGAGCCCGACGATGAAGGCGGCGAGCGCAACCCGGGGGAGACGGCCGCTCACGTGATCGCCACGAGCGTCAGGCCGAGGTTGACGATCCTGACCTCACGGGGGAACAGGCTCCGGAGGTCCGCGCCTCCGAGCAGGTGGTTCTCGCGCGCCCACCCCTTGCCGGCCAGGTCGTAGGCACGATCGGACGCAGGCTTCGGCAGCCAGTGAACGAGCGGCAGTCGCGTGTGCAGCTCGATCGGGAACCAACGGTTCGGCGTCGTCACGAACACGCGCCTCCCGACGCGGAGGGCCTCGCTCACGAAGAGCCGTTGACGTTCGCGATCCCCAACATGCTCGATCACCGCGTTCGAGAACACGATGTCGAACGATCCATCCTCGAACGGGAGCGCGCAGGCGTCACCCTGGACATACGGGCTGGTCGGATAGCTCGCACGGAACCCGGATCCGTCGTGGAGCCCGAGTGCGGTGATCTGCCCGCGCCATGGATAGAGCTCCTCGAAGAAGTTGTGCGTGCCGCAGCCGGACTGGCCGCCGTCGGCCCCGAAGCCGACCTCGTCGACACCGACATCGAGCACCGTGGTAGCGGGCGTCGGGCGCAGCTCGTCCATGAAGAGGCGGAGCTTCCTCCGGCGCGATCGCAGGGAGACGGTATCGACGAGCTTCATCGAGCGAAGGTAGCGGGCGAAGCGGCCAACCGCCTCGCCCGCTACGGTCAGGCGACGATGCTCGAAGACGTCGTCACGCCGACCGGCCCGTACCGGCTCCGTCTGATGAGGCGAAGCGGCACCTGGCGCGGCGCCCTCGTCGACGGGTCCGAGGCAACTGCGTGGCAGCGGCCGGACGGCGACGTCGTCGTCCGTGCGACCACCGAGGTCGGGCTGGAGAGCGCCCGTTTCATGCTCGCACTCGCCGACGACACGACGGAGTTCCACCGTCGCTTTCGCGAGGATCGCCTGCTCGGCCCGACCGCGAGGATGCTCGTGGGCTATCGCCCTCTCAGGGTCGCCACCGTCGCCCACGCAGGGCTCAGGGCGATCTGCGGCCAGCTGATCGAGGCGCGCAAGGCCGAGGCGATCGAACGATCGATCCTGCGCCGGCTCGGGGTCTCCGTCGCGACGACGGCGCTGCTTCGTACGCTGTCGCCGCTCGACCTCAGTCGACATGGGCTCGCGACCTCCCGCGCCGCGACGCTCGCACGCCTCGTCCGCTCGATCGATCTCGAGCGCCTCCGGGCTCACGACACGGACGTGGTGCTCCAGCGCCTCACGCGCGAACGCGGGATCGGGGCGTGGTCCGTCGGCGTCATCGCCCTCGAGGGTCTCGGACGCTTCGACCACGGGCTCGTCGGCGACCTCGGGCTCGTGAAGCTGCTCGCCTCGATCCGCGGCGAGTGGGTCGCTGCAGAGGAGACCTCGGCCCTGCTCGCGCCGTTCGACGAATGGCAGGGCCTCGCGGGGCAGATGCTGATGCTCGGCTGGTCGCGGGGGCTGATCCCCGGGGCCGATCCGGACGCGGGCAGGCGCGCGCGCCTGCGGACGAAGCGCGCGGCGTAGCCTCTAGACTGCGCCAATGGTGAACGAACGACGGATCGCGGTCCTCGGAGCCGGAAAGATCGGCGAGGCACTCATCGGAGGCCTCCTCTCCTCGGGCTGGCGCGAGCCAATCGACATCACCGCATCGAGCCGCCGTCCCGAGCGCGTGACCGAGCTCGCCGAACGTCACGGGATCGCGGCGACGCTGTCGAACGAGGATGCGGTCGCGGGCGCGGCGCTCGTCGTGATCGCGGTGAAGCCGCAGGACATCGAGATCCTGCTCGGGGAGATCGGGCACCTCATCTCCGTGGAGCAGACGGTTCTCTCCGTCGCGGCCGCCATTCCGACCGCCACGATCGAGCGACACCTCGCCCCGGGCGTGCCCGTCACGCGCGCCATGCCGAACACGCCGTCGGTCGTGCACGAGGGCGTCGCCGGCCTGTGTGCCGGCGTCCACGCGGACGATGCGCACGTCACGCTTGCCGAGGAGGCCCTCGCCCATCTGGGCGCGGTCGTCCGCGTGCCGGAGAAGCTGATGGATGCCGTGACGGCGGTCTCGGGCTCAGGCCCGGCCTACTTCGCGCTCCTCGCCGAGGGGATGATCGAGGCCGGGCTGCTGCTCGGTCTCTCGCGGGAGATCTCGACACAGCTCGTCGTCCAGACCATGCTCGGTACGGCGCAGCAGATGCGCGATCTGAAGATGCACCCCGTGGAACTGCGCGAGATGGTGACGTCTCCCGGCGGCACGACGATCGCGGCGATCCGCGAGCTCGAGATCGCGGGTGTCCGCGCGGCGCTTCTGAACGCTATCCAGGCGGCGATGGTGCGCTCCAAGGAGCTCGCCGCCGGCGACGAGTAGGGCGGACACTCGTCCCGGCTAGCGCTAGCCCGCGCTCAGCGTGATCACGGCGAACGCCGCTCCGTCAGGATCCGCCAGCATCGCCATCCGGCCGAAGTCCGTGTCGGCGGCCGGCCGTAAGCGTCGAGCCCCCGAGCTCCCCTGCCTTCACGATCGTCGCGTCCGTGTCCTCGACGGCGAAGTAGACGCCCCACGCCGCGGGCATCCCCTCCATCGCCATGATGCCACCGACGACGCGCCCGTCGACCTTCTGCATGGCATAGTCGAAGCCCTCGCCGCCCTCGAGCGCCTCCGCCTCCCACCCGAAGACCGTCGCGTAGAACGATTGGGCCGCGTCGGCGTCCGTCGTGTTCAACTCGGCCCACGTGTAGGCGAACGGCTCGTTGACGAGCTGCGCGCCTTTGTGTGTTCCGGACTCCCAGATCCCGAAGAGCACTCCCTGCGGGTCGAGCGCAAACGCCATCCGGCCGGCATCGAAGACGTCCATGACGTCGATCATCAGGGAGCCGCCCGCGGCGGTGATCTTCGCGGCGGTCGCATCCGCGTCGTCCGTTGCGATGTACGTGCTCCACGCCGCCGGTCCACCACTCTGGTTGACGCCTGCGGCTGCGACGGCCTTCCCGCCCTGGAGAAACATCGTGTATCCGCCTCCGTCGGGCACTTCCATCGCGTCCCAGCCGAAGAGGCCGGAGTAGAAAGCGGCCGAAGCCGCCACGTTGTCCGACGAGACGTCGACCCAGCACGGGGTTCCAGGGGTGTACGCGGTCATCTCGGGCATTCGGGTCTCCTTCCGATCGGGGAGCCAGGAGTCTACGACGCACGAGAATGTCTTTGCGGTTAACGCGCCGGCTTCTCGCTTGTAGTCCGCTCCAACCTGGGCAGCCGACTGAGCGGTCCAACCGCCCCCCACCACCGACGTCCATGGAGAGAGGCCGGCGGGCCGGCCCCTTCAGGATCCACGCGAAGCGTGGCAAAAAGAGTCCATCTGGCTGCAAGCGATACGCTCTTCCATCGCTTGAGACCAACATGGAAGCCGGCCACCGCGGCCCCCACCACCGACGTCCATGGAGAGAGGCCGGCGGGCCGGCCCCTTCAGGATCCACGCGAAGCGTGGCAAAAATAGTCCATTTGGATGCAAGCGATACGCTCTTCCATCGCTTGCATCCAAATGGAGGCCGGCGCCGCCCGCCGGCCTCCGGGCTCCATGGTCACATAACTCGCGCCTTCTGTCAGCTGCGAACGGGCTATCCTCGGCAGGATGGCTCGCCCACGTCACGAGGTCGTCTTCGTCGACGGCGTCCGCACGGCCTTCGGCAAAGCCGGACCGACCGGGCTCTTCTGGAAGACCCGTGCCGACGACATGGCGGTCAAGGTCGTGCGGGAGCTGCTTCGTCGCAACCCGCAGGTGCCGCCAGAGCGCATCGGTGACGTGATCCTTGCCGCGACTGCCCAGGTGGGCGATCAGGGCCTGACGCTCGGAAGGGACGTCGCACTGCTCGCCGGCCTCCCCCACACGGTGCCGGGATTCGCCGTCGACCGCATGTGTGCGGGAGCGCTGACCGCCACGACGGCCGGGGCGGGTGAGATCGCGATGGGCGCGACGGACATCGTGCTCGTCGGAGGCGTCGAGCACATGGGGCACCACGCAATGGGCGAGGAGGTCGACTTCAACCCCCGGTTCGTCAGCGAGCGGCTGATCGACGAGAGCGCCGCGGTAATGGGACAGACGGCCGAGAACCTCCACGATGTGTTTCCGAACCTGACGCGCGAGATGGCTGACCGCTACGCGCTCGAGAGCCAGGTGCGTGCCGGGGAGGCCTGGGCGCGGGACGACGGCGTGATGGCGCGCACGGTGGTGCCGATGAGCGTCTTCGGTGACGAGGGCTGGCGGGTCGCCGCGCGCGACGAGTTCCTGCGTCCCGACACCACACTCGAGGGCCTCGCCGGGCTGCGGACGCCGTTCCGCGCAGGCGGACGTGTCACGGCCGGTAACTCCGCAGGCCTGACCGACGGCGCGACCGCCGGGCTTCTCGCTTCGGAGACGGCTGCGGCAGAGCTCGGGCTCGAGCCGACGATGCGGCTCGTCGGGTTCGCGTATACCGGGGTCGAGCCGCATCTGATGGGGATCGGCCCGGTGTCCGCCACCGAGCGCGTCCTCGCGCAGGCGGGTCTGACGATCGACGACGATCGGGCTGTTCGAGCTGAACGAGCCATTCGCCGTCCAGGTCCTGACGTGGTGCGACGGTGTCGGCGTCGCTCCGGACGACCCCCGGCTCAATCCGTCGGGCGGCGCGATCGCGTGCGGCCACCCTCTCGCCGCAACCGGCGTGCGATTGATGGCTCAGCTCGCCGACGAGCTCGGGCGCCGTCCGGACGTGCAGTACGGCCTCACCGCACTCTGCATCGGGCTCGGCATGGGTGCCGCGCTTCTCTGGGAGAACACCCGCCGTGGCTGAGTCGCCCACCCGGTTCCACCTCCAGGAGGTCCCAAGCCGCGTCGGCCCGATTGCCCTCGTGACGATGGACAACGGCGAGGACTGGCAGAAGCCCAACGTCTTCGGCAGCGCCGCGCTCGAGTCGCTCGGTGACTTGCTCGGCACGTTGCGCGCGCGGACCTGGAGCGGCCTCGTCCTCACCGGGAAACCGTTCGTCTTCGCGACCGGTGCCGACCTGAGCGAGTTCCCGCGCATGGCAACGCCGGAGCGCGCGCGTGCTGCGGCCGTCGCAGGACACGACGCGTTCGGTGCGATCCGCGACCTGCCGTTCCCCACACTGGCTGCGATCAACGGCGCGGCGGTCGGCGGTGGCCTCGAGATCGCACTGCACTGCGATTTCCGCACGATGGCCCGCTCCGTGCGCCACGTCGGCTTTCCCGAGGTGTTCCTCGGGATCATCCCGGGCTGGGGGGGCACGCAGCTCACACCGCGCCTCATCGGCGCTGCTGCCGCAGTCGAGCTGATCGTCGCGAACCCGCTCGCCCAGAACCGGTTCATCGGCGCTTCCCGCGCAGCCGAGCTCGGCCTCGTCGACGAGCTCATCGACGACGTCGAATTCCTCGACGGCTCCATCGAGTGGCTCGTGCGCGCCGTCGAAACACCGCCACCCGCGCGGGACGCAGTCGACCTGTCGGATGCACCGGAGATCTGTGCGAAGGCGCGATTCGCAGTCGACGATGCCGTCCACGGCGTCGCCCTCGCACCGTACCGTGCGCTCTCCCTGATTGCGGGGACCGCCGAGTGGACGCTCGCCGAGGGGTACGCGGCGGAGGAGGAAGCGCTTGCCGATCTCCTGCCGGGGCCGCAGGCGCAGGCTGCCGTGTACGCGTTCGATCTCGTCGAGCGGCGGATCAAGAAGGGGATCGGGATCCCCGACGCGAAGCCGCGTCGAATCGAACGCGTCGGCGTCGTCGGCGCTGGACTGATGGCAACGCAGCTCGCGACGCTCTTCCTGCGCCGGCTCGAGGTGCCGGTGATGCTCACGGACATCGACGCCGGCCGGGTCGACGACGCTGTCGCTGCAGTCCGCGCCGACCTGGCGAAGCAGGTTCAGCGCGGCCGCCTCGCCGAGGGCAAGGCGCGGTTCCTCGGCTCGATCGTCGGCGGCACGACCGACATTGCGGGCTTTACAGGCTGCGACCTCGTCATCGAAGCCGTTTTCGAGGAGCTGGCCGTGAAGCAGGCGGTGTTCTCCTCGCTCGAGGCCGTCGTCTCGGACGAGTGCCTCCTCGTCACGAACACCTCCTCGCTCTCGGTCGCCGAAATGGCGAACGGGCTCCGGCATCCGGAGCGGGTCGTCGGGATGCACTTCTTCAACCCGGTCTCGGTGCTCCCGCTCGTCGAGCTCGTGCGCGCATCCGCGACGGACGAGATCACGCTCGCCACCGCCTGGGACGTGACGAGGAAGCTCGGCAAACGCGGGGTTCTCGTCCAGGACGCGCCGGCGTTCGTCGTCAACCGTCTCCTCACACGACAGTCGAGCGTTCTGATGCACGCGCTCGAGAACGGGAACACCATCGAGGAAACCGACGAGGCCGCGCTCCGAATCGGCGTCCCGATGCCGCCGTCGACACTGCTCGCGATGGTCGGCCCCCGGGTCGCGAATCACGTGCTCCGCACGCTTCACGAGGCGTTCCCCGACCGATTCCCGCTCTCACCGACGCTCGAGAACTTCGCGAACGGAGAGATGGAGATCGTGATCACCGGCGATGAGCGTCAGACCGTCGACGAGCTCCACGGAGCGCTCCTCGACGCGCTGGCCGACGAGACGCGTCGCCTCCTCGACGACGGAGTCGTCTCTTCGGCGGGTGAGGTCGATGCTTGCCTGATCCTCGGAGCGGGTTTCCCGTTCTTCCGCGGTGGTCTTACCCGGTACCTGGACGAGAGCGGCGCCTCGCAACGAGCGACGGGTGGGCCACTCGCCGAGGGTGCCCACGGCCCCGGCGCCTGAGCGCCCGCTCGCGGGGCCAAGCCTCCCCTCGTGCATCCCCACACGCCGCGGAATTGCGGTACTGTTCCGCGTAACAGCACCGCTCGACGCGCCCGAAACGCGTGAGCGTGCTGATCCTCAAAGGAAGCAGCACGTCAAGCGTGTGCTGCGCATATGCAAGAGACCGACTTCAATCCGACACATCCGTCGTCGGAGCCGGCAGATGGCCTGAAGGCCGCCGCGCTCCGCGCTCAGGCCTGGTGCGGCGAGCCGTTCCTCCATCCCGACGAGGACCCCGCTGCCGCCCTCGCTCCCGGCACCGCGCGTCGGCGCGCCCTCGACGACGCTATCGCCGAGATCGATGCAGGCGCTCGCACCCCGTCGAGCGGCTGGCGTGTGCGGTACGGACTGATGCTCGGTCTCGAACGAGTGCTCGCTGCACCAAAGCCACAGACGGCGGCAGGCACCGACCTCAGGCGACACCAGGTCGACGCGCTCGCCGGGATGCTGACCGAGCTGATCGCGGCACACCAGCGGAATGCCGAGGAAAACGGCAACGGGAACAGCAACGGTGGCGACGTCCCCGAGGTCGAGCTCGAGCTCGAGGAGGAAGACGACTTCGATGCCGGCGTCATCGACCTCGACGTGGACGAGCCGAGCTTCGTCGGCGAGGATCCCGGCGCCGCGAGGCGCTATCGCTTTCGGCACCCGACGGCGTCCGGCAAGACCATCGCCGCCGCGGGGTTCGTCGAGGCGGCGCGCCACCTCGGGATCCTGATCCTGACCCACCGCCGGCTGCTCGTCTCGCAGTTCCAGCGTGATCTCACGACCGAGGGATATGCCGATCGGTTCACGGATGCGATCGACGGCGGCAAGGAGCCGCTTCGCGACGACCCGATCACGATCCAGACGTATGCCTGGTTCGCGCGTCACGCCGACGAGGTCTCGCGCGACGCCTACCAGCTCGTGATCTGCGACGAGGCTCATACGGCCCTCGGCGAGAAGACGAGCGCGGCGATCCGGTCCTTCAGCGAGCCCGTCTACATCGGCATGACGGCGACCGAGCAGCTGATCGCCAAGCAGGTCTCCGACGTGTTCCCCGCCTCGGTCGACGACCTTCCGCTGGCAGACGCCGCGCGTCGCGGCCTGATCGCGCCACTGCGCTGCCTGCGGGTGCCCCCGGCCGCGGCCATCAACGCAGTACCGATCGTCGGCGGTGACTTCGAGGAGAGAGCGCTGGCCGCTGCCCTCGATCACGAGGCGCTGAATCACGCGGCCGCAAGCCTCTACAGGGAACGATTCGGCACCACGCCCGGCATCGTCTATGCCGCCGGTGTCGAGCATGCCTACAACCTCGCACAAGAGTTCCGTGCGGCCGGCCTCAAGGCCGAGGCCGTGTCGGGCAAGACGCCCCCCGTGAAGCTGGCGGAGACGCTTGCGGCCTACGAACGTGGCGAGATCAACGTTCTCATCAACGCGCAGCTCCTGGCCGAGGGTTGGAACTCACCCCGCGCGACCGTTTGCTTCCACCTCGCTCCGACCGCGTCCCGGCGTGTCTACCAGCAGCGCATCGGCCGGATCATGCGCATGCACTCGCGCAAGGAGGCCGGAGTCGTGGTCGACTTCGTGACGAAGGGATCCACTCACAACGATCGCGTCATCTCGCTGCACTCGCTGCTCGACGCCGACTTCTACCGCGAGGGCGCGAGGGTGACACCGGCGCCACGGCGGCGTCAGCAGCGCAGAGCTCGCAGGCTGCTCTCGCCCGTCCCGTGGCTCGTGCCGGTGACACCCGACGTCGCGCGGCGACTCGCGGTCATCCAGCGCGAGTGGCAGCGGATCGATCCGAAGTTCCTGGACGACGACGAGCAGCGCTACTGGGCGACCATCGCTGGTCGACAGATCAGATTCGACCAGCGCACCGAATTCGCGCGGAAGTTCACGGAGGGTCGCGCAGGCAAGGGCGCTCTCGAGACGTTTCTCGCGGTGTGCGCTGCCGAGAACCAGAATCGCCGTCTCCGGATGACCGCCCTGGCCGACCGGGTGGCAACGCCCGTCGAGCGGGCCGACTTCGATGATCTCGTCACGCTCGTCAGCCAGGCGTTGCCGTGGGAGAAGGATCGAACCGCAGGCGTGCGCATCCTTCTGCGCGCCGTCGGCGAAGGGAAGGCCACCGCCCCGGACCAGATCCTGGGACGGTGGACGTGGAAGCTTGCGCGTGCGACACGGAAGGTGCAGGACCGACGCGCGAGCGCCGAGTTCCCCGAGGCGAAGCGCCTTCTCGGTTCGGTCGCCAACTCGCGCGGCCACCGGCACGAGGACAACATCGCGAAGCTCGTGCAGGTTGCTCGCGCTCTACCGCTCTCGGTGGGCGCCGCCCTCCTCGCATCGGCGGATGCGTACACGCCCCGCGCCAACGGTCTCCTCGATCAGGCGCGCGAGGATCTCGGACCGATCTCCGAGATCGCGAACGCACTCGCCGAGAACCTTCCTGCTCCAAAGGCGCCTGCCAGGAAGTCTCGTCGGCGACGCAAGAAGCGGCGGTCAGGAGGGTCGGGATCTGTTCCGCCGTCTGCGACGAACGGCGCAACGCCGGATCCGGCCGTCTCGGACACGCCCGCCGCCGAGCAACCGGTCGAAGCCTCGCCGTAGCGTGCGGGGCCGCCCTGGCCGCTCTGCCCTACGCGGACGGTGGGTCGCCGCTCTCGCGGTCGCGCAGGAACTGCGACAACTCTGCGGCGAGCGACTCCCCGGTGGGAAGGTCGTCCTCGTCGAGAAGCTCGTCGATCGAATCAGCCCGCCGCTCGAGCTCCTCGACGTACGCAGCGGTCTCCGGGTCGGACGCGACAGCCTCCGTGATCTGCTCGGCGTAGATCGACTCCTGCTCCTCGAGATCCGAGAGGTCGAGCTCGACGCCCAGAAGCTCGCCGAGCCGCCCGCAGAGCGCCCTCGCAGCGCGCGGGCTCGGCGCCAACGACACGTAATGCGGCACCGCCGACCAGAGGCTCACGGAGGGGATCCCGGCCTTGTTGACCGCGTCGTGCAGCACGCCGACGATGCCCGTCGGTCCCTCGTAGCGCGAAGGTTGCAGACCGAGCTCCTCCACGAGTGATACGTCGCTTGCGGCGCCGGTCACGGGTGCGTCTCGCGTGTGCGGGACATCGGCGAGGAGCGCCCCGAGCGTGACGACGAGCTCGACACCGAGCTCGCGGGCGAAGCCGACGACGAGGTCGTTGAACGCGCGCCAGCGGTAGTTCGGCTCGACGCCGAGCAGGATGACTGCGTCGCGATCGGTCCCCGGAATCGCTGCGACGTGGAAGACGTTCTCGGGCCATTCGATCTTCCGCGTCATCCCCTCCTCCAACGTGACGGTGGGTCGGGTCGACTGGAAGTCGACGAAGCCCTCGGGATCGATCTCGGCGACCCGCCGCGCACCCCAGCTCCGCACGAGCGTCCCGCCGGCGAGGCTCGCGGCCTGTCCTCCGTCGTTCCACCCCCGAAACGCGGCGATCAGGACGGGCCTTCGCAACGAAGGCCGCTCGTCGATGCGCAGCTCGCTCATCGAGGCAGCTTAGCCGTGTTTGGCGGCCACGAGCGGGGCGGGCGGGCGGTACAGGGTGTACGCGATCGCGACCGTCAGCACCCAGATCGTGGCTGCGAGCGAGACGTGAATCGCAACGAGCCACCACGGAAGGGCATTGCGGTACTGGATCTCGCCGACGGCCATCTGCACGAGGAGGACGGCGAGCAGGAGAACGCCGCCGCGGGCGATCCCGGGAAGTCGAGCCCGGAGCCGCCAGAGGAAGAACCCGACGACGAGAAGCCCGATCCCGTAGACGGCGGTCGCGCGGACGTGAACGTAGATCGTGTCGTTGACCGAGAGCCCGAGTCGGCGGATGTCCTCCCCCCCGGAGTGGGGCCCGGAGGCGGTGGCGACGGTTCCGGTGACGACGAGGACCGCGCATGCGGCAACGCCGGCTGCAGCGACCCGGCGCAACCACACCGGCCCTGCCGGAGGACCGAGGCCTCGGTCGAGGCTCCAACCTTCGATCACGACGACGACAGATCCCGCCACGACGAGGAGCGCGAGGAGAAAGTGGGACATCACGGCCACCGGATGGAGATCGAGCAGGACCGTGATCCCGCCGAGCGGGATCTGAGCGATCGTGCCGAGCGCCGTGATCAGGGCAACGGTGCGAACCCGTCGCGACAACCCGTCGACACGACGAGACGCGAGCCAGGTGACGAGCGTGAGGATGATTCCGACGAGTGCCACCATGCGGTTCCCGAACTCGATCGCCGCGTGCCCGCCCTGCTCCGGATACGGCTTGTCACCGCAGCGCGGCCAGTTGTCACAGCCGAGACCGGAGGCGGTCAGACGGACGATGGCGCCACTCGTGACGACGATCCAGAGGGTGAAGACCGTGGTTCCGGCGAGCTGAACGAAGCGTCGCGATGACACGAGCCGGCGGGTGGGCGCAGGCTTCACGACATCCGCGGCCCTGCTGTTCAAGCGAGCCCCACGCCCGTTCCCTCGACGACGCGTCCGACCCGGAAGAGCGGGAGGTCGCGACTACCGAACGTCGCCTCCAGTACCGCTGCCTTGTCGGCAGGAAGCGAGACCAGAAGGCCTCCAGCGGTCTGAGGGTCGAATGCGAGGGCTTCGGTGGCATCATCCGCGGTGCTCTCGACGTGCGAGCCTGCGTAGTCGCGGTTTCGCCGGTCACCGCCGGTTCTCACGCCTGCCGAGGCGAGATCGTAGGCGCCGGGGAGGGCCGGAAGAGCACCGGCATCCAGCTCGATGCGCACGCCGCTGCGCGATGCCATTTCGTACGCATGGCCGAGTAGACCGAAGCCCGTCACGTCGGTGACGGCGTGCGGCTGGAAGGGGCGCAGCGCGTCGGCGGCGGCACGATTGAGCGTCAGCATGGCCGCGACCGCTGCGTCGAGGGTTCCTTCCGGTGCGCGTCCCTCGCGCTGCGCCTGAAGGACGAGCCCTGTCCCGAGCGCCTTCGTCAGGAAGAGCGCATCGCCCGCGCGGGCGCCGCTCTTCGGCCAGATGCCGTCCGGGTGCACCGTCCCGACAACCGCGAGGCCGTACTTCGGCTCGTCATCGCGAATCGTGTGACCGCCGGCAAGAATCGCCCCCGCCGCACGGACGACCTCGTCGGCCCCCGAGAGGATCTCTCCCAGCACCTCCGTGGGGAGCTCCTCCGGAAACATCGTGACCGAGAGCGCGAGCAGCGGCGTGCCGCCCATGGCAAACACGTCGTTCAGAGCATTCGTTGCTGCGATAGCACCGAACGCTCGCGGATCGTCGACGACCGGAGGGAAGAAGTCGACCGTGAAGACGATTGCGCGCTCGTCGTCGAGACGGTAGACGGCGGCGTCGTCGGCAGGATCGAGCCCCACGAGGAGATCCGCAGAATCGACCGGAACGAAACCCGCGAGAAGCTTTTCGAGCCGCGCCGCCGGATACTTCGCCGCGCACCCTCCCGCCTTCGCGAGCGAGGTCAGAGTCGGTGTCGCCGCCACGGAATCAGTGTACGCGCGCCTCGAAGGAGTCCCACGGCGCAAGGAGAACAAGGGGGCGGAGAGTCATACCCCCTTCCCCCTCTCCTCCCTGATCCACACGAAGGCCGCCACCCCCCTGGCGGCCTTCGTTTCATGTGTGCGAGTATCTCCCCATGGCTTCGGCGCTCGTCACCGGTGGCTCGTCGGGTATCGGGCTCGCGATCGCGCGCATGCTCGCCGCCGAGGGCTACGCGCTGACACTCGCCGGACGCAAGCTCGACCGTCTCGAGGCGGCCCGCGACGGCCTGGAGGCGACGATCGTCGTTGCCGACGTGTCGTCCGAGGATGACTGCACGCGCCTCGTCGCCGAGCATGTCGCGGTGCACGGTGGCCTCGATGTGCTCGTCAACTCCGCCGGCGTCGGGATCGCCGGAACGAGTGCCGACACATCGACGAAGGCCTGGGACGTGCAGCAGAACGTCAACCTGCGCGGGGCGTTCCTCGTCACGCGGGAGGCGCTTCCCTCCCTCCGCACCGCCAGGGGATACGTCGTCAACCTCGCCTCGATCGCAGGCACCGTGCCGACGCCGGGACTTGCTGCGTACGGCGCTTCGAAGGCCGGGCTGATCGCACTCACGCGAACGCTCAACCGTGAGGAGTCGGACACCGGGGTGCGCGCGACGGCGGTTTGTCCGGGGTTCGTGGACACGCGCATGGCTGCGTGGACGGGCATCCCGGTCGAGGAGATGATCGCGCCCGAGGACTGCGCCGAGATCGTACGTACCCTGCTCCGCCTCAGCCCCGCCGCCCGCATCCCGGTCGTCGTGATCGAACGGGCCGGCGACGAGGTCTAGGCGACCGGAGCCGGTCTAGCGGCCGGCGCCGTCCTCGCCACCGCCGAGGAGCTCGAGCGGCCCTTCGGCCTGGGTCAGGCCGAGACGCCCGTACAGCTCGAGCTTGTCGCGCGAATCCTCGAGGTCGAGCAGGCGCATCGTCAGCTGGCCGATCCTGTCGAGCGGGCCGAAGGCGCTCTCGACGTTCTCCATCGAGAGACGCTCCGGGTGATAGGTGGCGTTCGGGCTCGTCGTGTCGAGCAACGTGTAGTCGTCGCCACGACGCAGCTCGATCGTCACCTCGCCCGTGACCGCAAGGCCGATCCAGCTCTGCAGGCTCTGCCGCAACATCAGCGACTGCGGGTCGAACCACCGCCCCTCGTAGAGGAGTCGACCGAGTCGCCGACCCATGGTGCGGTAGTTGTCGATCGTCGCCTCGTTGTGGATCGCGTTGACGAGCCGCTCGTAGGCGACGAAGAGCAAGGCGAGCCCGGGCGCCTCGTAGATGCCACGCGACTTGGCCTCGATGATGCGGTTCTCGATCTGATCCGACATCCCGAGCCCGTGACGGCCCCCGATCTCGTTCGCGGCGATCACGAGCTCTACGCGGTCGGCGAACTCGACGCCGTTCAGGGCGACGGGCCAGCCCTCGTGAAAGCGCACCGTCACGGTCTCCGGCTCGATCGCGACTCCGGGATCCCAGTGGGCGACACCCATGATCGGCTCGACGATCGACATCGAACGATCGAGGAGCTCGAGCTCCTTTGCCTCGTGCGTCGCTCCCCAGATGTTTGCATCCGTCGAATACGCCTTCTCGACCGACGAGCGATAGGGCAGCGCCCGCTCGAGCAGCCACTCGCTCATCTCCTTGCGCCCACCGAGCTCCTCGACGAACTGCGGATCGAGCCACGGCTTGTAGATCCTGAGGTCGGAATTGACGAGCAGCCCGTAGCGGAAGAAGCGCTCGATGTCGTTGCCCTTGTAGGTCGATCCGTCTCCCCAGATGTCGACGCCGTGCTCGCGCATCGCCTGCACGAGCATCGTCCCCGTGACCGCGCGCCCGAGCGGCGTCGTGTTGAAGTACGTCTTTCCTCCGCTCGAGATGTGGAACGCCCCGCACTGGAGCGCAACGAGCCCCTCGTGGACGAGCGCTGCGCGACAGTCGACGAGCTCCGCGGCCTCGGCGCCGTACTCGAATGCGCGCTCCCGCACGCCCCCGATGTCCGGCTCGTCGTACTGGCCGAGATCGGCAGTGAACGCATAGGGGACGCCGCCCTTCTCGCGGATCCACGCGACGGCGACCGAGGTGTCGAGGCCGCCGGAGAAGGCGATCCCGATCCGCTCACCGACGGGGAGCGACTGGAGGACACGACTCATTGGGGGAGCGTAGCGACGTTCCGTACGGCCGCCTCGAGCTCCGCCGGGCTGAACGCCCCTTCGAGTCGCGTGCGGATCACGCCGTTCGAGTCGACCACGAAGGTGAACGGCTCGGTCGGGAGCTTCCACTCGTCGACCCAACGGTTCGTCCCCTTGGAAGGATCGTTGCCCTTGTAGATCTCGATATGGATGAAGTCGACGCCCTTGCTCTGCCAGTCCCGCGCGACCGACTGGACGACCTGGACGACGGGGCCGCAGGTTCGCGTCTGGCAGTAGAGCGGCGTCGCGAAGGTCACGACGAACGGCCGCTTCGCCGCCATCGACGCGGCAACCGTCGTTCGAAGGAGATTGAGGTCCGGCGGCTCGGCGGTCGTCGCAGCCCGGACCGACGCAACAGGTGCATCCGCAGCGAGCGTTGGGTTGCGAGAAGGGATCGCGCGATCACCGACTTCTGGCGCTTCCGCCTGCGCCCGCACGACGACGTTGCCGAGCGCCTGGATCTCCCTCCCGCCCGTTGGCCGCGCGAGGATCCAGTACTTCCCCGGCGTCGGTGTGGTCACGGTGGTGACGTAGATGTTCTGGGCGTCGGCGGCCGCACCGCCAGGAATCCCGATCGGCTCGAGGGTCGCCGTCGTCTCGGCGAACGGTTTCTGCCGCAGGCCCCGGGCGATCCAGACGCGCGCCTGCGGCCGCTCGATGAGCTTCGACTGCTTGTCCACGATCAGGAACGAGACGCGGTTCTTGCCCGTGCCGTAGTCGGAGGTGCCGGGGACGACGGCGACCGCTTCGCCACCGTCACGCCAGAGCGCCTCCAGGGAACCCGGAGTCGCTGCAGTGGTGGTCGTCGCGCTGCCGTCGCTGCTCTGGCCGGAGCCGCCGCAGCCGACGAGGGTCAGCGCGATACCGAGAGCGATGAGCGCGGCGGCAGAGCGGTGCACCACTCGAGCTTAGCCGTCTTCTCGCGCCGCCCCGGTCGCGCTAGTGGCCGTCCGACCAGGTGTCCCTGCGGGGATGGAATCTGCCGAGCCAGGCCGCGATCAGAGCGAGGTTGGCCAGCAGAAGGAGCATTCGTCCTCTGTGCATCGCCTTTCCTCCTTCCTCAGAACCGGATGTCCTGGAGCGCCTCGGCAGCGCTCCGATAGTGACGCGCTGCCTCGCCGTCGTCTCCCCGACGATGCGCGAGGTCGCCGAGCGCGACCCATGCCCCTGCCCTGTGCCCCACGGACGCCATCTGCTCGAACACCGCGTCCGCAGCCTGGAAGCTCTTCTCTGCCTCGTCGAGTCGGCCTCGCTCGAGCAGTGCCCGCCCGAGCACGAGATGCGACTGACCGACCTCGTCGGGGAAATCGTCCCTGCCCGCGAGCAAATCGAGCGCCTTTCGCGCGTGCTCGTCGGCGGCGTCGTAGTCGGCGAGCCGGAGATGCACGGTCGCGAGGCCACCGAGGGCCTGGGCGGCGTCCGGCTTCGACTCCGCATCGACTGCGAGCGCAAACGATGCCTCGAGGTGCCCGATCGCCTCCTGCGGCTTCCCGAGGAGGAGATCCAGGCCACCGAGGTTCAACATCAGCCTGCCGACGTTCCGTTCGTCGTTCAGCTCCTGGTAGAGCGCCTTCGCCTGCTCGGCGTACTTGCGCGACGTGGCCCAGTGCCCGGATCGCTCGGCCACGAGCGACGCCTGGAAGCAGGTGTTCGCAACGATGCGACGATCGCCCATCCCCTGAGCAAGCTCGAGGGCCGCCTCGACGTCCTCTCGAGCCGCGTCGAAGTCACGCTGGCGGCGCCGGCAGCGCGAGCGCCAACCGAGAATGTCCGCGCGGAGAAGATCGCACGGAAGCCCGGAGGCGTCTGCGAGAGCGAGCGCCTGGTCGAAGAGCGCCACCGCGATCGCAACGCTCGCGAGCTTGTATCGGCAGACACCGAGACGGAACAGGAGGCCCGCCCTGTCGATGTCGGAAAACTGCGGCCCTTCGGCGAGCTCGCGCGCGACCAGCAGAAGCTCGACCGACTCGCGCGCGTCGCCCTCCTGGGCGAGAGCCCATGCCTCGCCGGACAGCGCCCGCACCTCGAGCTCGGCCGAGCCCGTGGCACCGATGTCGCGCCGGGCGGCGACGAACAGCTCGGCTGCCTCTGCGTAGCGATGCGACTCGGTCAGCGCCTCGGCGCGCGTCAGCTGCGCCTCGATCCGCCCGCGAACGTCCGTCGAGACACCACCGCCGAGGAACGCGGCGTCGACGTCGAGTCGGGCTGCGAGCCAGGCGATCGCCTCATCCGTGGGGCGCGTCTTGCCTCGCTCGATCTGACTGATGTACTCCTTCGAGAATCGCTCCCCTGCGACCTGGGTCTGCGTCAGCCCGGCTGCGAGGCGCAGCGAGCGGAGTCGATCGCCGAGGCGCGAGGTCGGGGCAGACGGCGTCGTGGCAGCTCGTGCGCCGGCAAGGGGCATGAGCGCATCGTCCCGGGTGAGGCGGTTGGCGGCGGCGTCCATCTGTGTGTCAGTCAACGCGTTTCACCTCGTAGCTGCCTCCCTCCGAAGGGTGAGGCGCAGCTCCCGAACGCGGTAAATCTCGCACACTGATCTGCTCGTCTCAAAGTGAAGGAAAGCATATCGCAAATCACTTGACCGAGCTACTTGACTTTTTTGGCCATGCCCTCTACAGTCTCGACTACCACGCACCGCAGCCCACGCCAGGTTGTGGAGCAAGGGGCACACCGGACCGAACGGTGGCAGCAAGAAGGAGTCTCGTGCCTGGGCCGCAGAGTCACGAGCTTCAGCTGTCACAGTCGGGGAAGGGACCCCAACGAGAAACGGAGACGCCCCGGGAGCCGCAGCCAGGGGCGTTTCTGTTTCTGCGGGCGTTTGAGCTTCTGCGGGCATAGCGCCTGTCCCTAGGATCGGACGATGGAGCGATCCGCGCACGACGGCGCCTTCCGACGAGGGTTCTGGGCGCTTGCCCCTCTGTGGCTCGGCGTCGTCCCGTTCGGCGTCGCCTTCGCCGTCACCGCCCGCGCTGCGGGTCTCTCGCTCCTCGAGACCCAGGCGCTCTCGATCCTCGTCTTTGCCGGAAGCGCGCAGTTCAGCGCCGTCGGCCTGATCGCAGCGGGCGCTACCGGCTTCGAGATCGTCCTCACGACGCTTCTCCTCAACGTCCGACATCTCCTCTACGGGCTCTCGCTCGGCCGCGTCTTCCACCTGACGCGGGGGCAGCGTCCGGTCGCCGCCTACTTCCTCACGGACGAGGCGTTCGGCGTCGCCGCGACTGCGAAGGAACGCTCGTTCCCGTTCCTCATGGGCATCGAGCTCAGCCTCTTCATGATGTGGAATCTCGCGACGCTCGGCGGCTTCCTCCTCGGCGCGACGATCCCGGATCCCGCGGAGCTCGGGGTCGACCTGATCTTCCCGCTCGCGTTCCTGGCGCTCCTCGTTCCACTCGTTCGGACGCGCATCGAGCTGTCCGTTGCCCTCGCCGCCGGCGCGCTCGCCTACGGTCTTCAGCAGGTCGCCCCCGGTGGTCTGCCGATCCTGATCACGGGCGTCGCCGGCAGCCTTCTCGGCGCCTCTCTCACGCGCCGGGAACCGCCGAACTCGACCATCGATCCGCGCCGACGCAGTGCGGGAGGTCGCATGACGTTCTGGCTCACGTTGGCCGGAATGGTTGCGGTCACATTCGGCTCGCGCTATGCGGGGCTCGCCCGCCGGACGGAGCTGCCCGACTTCTGGATCAGGTTCCTCCACTTCGTCCCGATCGCAGTCTTCGCAGCGCTCGTCACGCCCTCGCTCCAGGGGGGCCTCGGCGAGGGCGAGATCCGCTTCCTCGCCGCTGTCGTCGCAGCGTTCACGGCGTGGCGCACCCGCCAGCTGTGGATCGCGATCGCGGTCGGGATGATCGTGTTCTGGCTGCTGCGCATTCCCTGGTGAGAGGGACGATGCCGGCCGGGTCGGCGTCAGCCGGCGGTCCGGGCCGCGGTCACGCCCGAGAGCCACCGCTTCCGCTCCCGGCCGATAGCAGCAAACTCGGCCGGCCCGATGACCCCTCCGAGGCGATCGGCAAACGAGCGCAGGAGCCCACCCGCGAGGAAGATCCAGGCCTCGGCGTCGGGATCACGATCCACGGGGATGCCGCCCGCCACCTGGGCGCGCCGCATCAGCTCGGCAACGAAGTCGTGCACCTCTCGGACATGAGCGCGGACATGGGTCTGGATCTCCTCGTCCTCTCCCGCCTCGGTGACGCCCTGTAACCACAGGTTCGGGAGCAACGGGCTCGCCCAGGGGGAGCGCTCGGCAACGTCGACGTCCGACAGTGCGATCGAGCCGCCCGCCCCGCCGACCTTCTTCTCGATCGCCGCCTGCAACTCGCCCCAGGCATGGTCGAGACACGCGAACCAGAGCTCTCGTTTCGACGCGAAGTGCCGGTAGATGATCGGCTCGGAGACGCCTGCCGCTCGCGCGATCTCGGCGGTCGTCGAGCCCGCGTAGCTGCCGGACGCGAAGACATCGGTCGCCGCCGCGACGATTGCGATCCGCCGCTCGGCAGCAGGAAGCCGCGCTGCCCTGAGCTCGCTCATGCCGCTTCGGTCGGCGCGACCTCGCCGGCGTGGCGGGAGCTCGCGTGGCTTCGCACCGTGACGAAGGCCGTCAGGGCCCCCGCGAAGGCGATCAACGCTGCGGTGTAGAGCGCGTTGTGAAGCCCGTCGATGAACGCATCCTGCTGCGTCGCCCCTCCGGAGAGGGTGGCGTTCGACCCGCTCGCGAGAATGGCGCCCATCACCGCGATCCCCAGAGATCCGCCGACCTGCCGGAAGGTGTTCAACATGCCAGAGCCGACACCCGCCTTGTCCACCGGCACGGAGCTGAGTGCGGCCGCCGTCATCGGCGTCATCGTGATCGCCATGCCGAACCCACCGAGCACCATGCCGGGGAGCAGGCTGATGTACGACGAGTCCGACTGCAGCTGGGCGAAGATCAGAAGCGAGCACCCGACCATCGTCATCCCTCCGGTCATCAGCCAGCGGGACCCGAGGCGATCCGATGCCTTGCCGGCCATCGGCGCGATGAGGATGATGAGGATGGTCATCGGAAGGAACGCGGCTCCCGCCCGGACGGCGCTGTAGCCGAGCACGTTCTGCATGAAGAGCGAGATGAAGAAGAAGACGCCGAACATGGCGAGCGAGACGAGCAACGCGACGGTGTTCGCTCCCGCGAAGGTCGGGTCGCGGAAGAGCCTCATGTCGAACATCGGCAGCCGTTGGTGCAGCTCGAGGACGACGAACGCCGCGCCCGAGATCGCGGCAACGGCAAACAGCCCGAGGATCAATGGTGAGGTCCACCCCTTACTGTTCGCCTCGATCAGCGCGTAGACGAGCGCGAAGAGGGCGACGCCGGAGGTCAGCAACCCGGGAAGGTCGAGACGCTGCTCCTTCGAGGTGTCGCGCGATTCGGGGATGATCAGCCGGGCGGCGACGAGGCCGACGAGGCCGACGGGCACGTTGATGAAGAAGATCCAGTTCCAGCCGATGTGCTCGGTGATCAGCCCGCCGACGAGTGGCCCGATCGCGAGCGCCATCGCCGAGACCCCGGCCCAGATACCGAGGGCGGCTCCGCGTTCCCGCGGGGGGAAGGTCGCCGTGATGATCGAGAGCGTGGCCGGCATCATGCAGGCCGCCCCGACGCCCTGCAGGACGCGAGCTCCGATCAGGAGCTCGGCGTTGCCGGCAAGACCGCAGAGAAGCGACGCGAGCGTGAAGACGGCGAGGCCGACGAGGAAGACGCGCCGGCGTCCGAACATGTCGGCGAGCTTTCCGCCCGAGAGCATGAGAACGGCAAAGCTGAGCGCGTATCCCGTCACGACCCATTCGAGCTCGGAGACGCCGATGCCGAGATCCCTCTGGATCGTCGGCAACGCGACGTTGACGACCGTGTTGTCGAGCATGATCATGAACAGGGCGAACGAGACCGAGGCGAGAATCCACCACTTCCTGTTCTCCTCGCGAGTAGCCGCGCTCTCATCCTTCTCCCATCGTCCGAATCCGGTTAGCGAACACTAGGTTAGCAGACGCTAACTCGGATCGTGGCGGAAGGCGGATCGCCGCGACGGAGCGGCCGAGACCGGTCCCGACCCTATGCCGGGGAGTAGGGCGGCAGCTGCGCCATGGCCTCGAACGGGTCCAGCGCGGCAGGGCTCGCGAGCGAATCGGGGCTTGCGACGCTCGCTGCAGGGGCGCCAAGGAGGATGCGCTTGACGGGAAGCTCGAGGACCTTCCCCGAGAGCGTGCGGGGAACCTCCGTGATCTGCTCGACGACGTCCGGCACGTGACGCGGAGAGCAATCCTCCCGAAGGCGTACGCGAATTCGGCCGATCAGACCGTCGTCGAGCACGACGACCCGGCCGGAGCACCACGAAGAGGGGCATGAACCCGCTCGTCCCCGGCAGCGGAAGGTCGATCACGAGGGCGTCGACGACCTCGTCGAGGCCGAGCACGACGCGGTAGATCTCGCTCGTCCCCATGCGGACGCCACCACGGTTGATCGTCGCGTCGGACCGGCCGGAGATGACCGCCGTCCCGCGGTCGGTGATCTCGATCCAGTCGCCGTGGCGCCAGACACCCGGGAACATCTCGAAGTAGCTCTCGCGGTAGCGGCTCCCGTCCGGGTCGCCCCAGAAGCAGATCGGCATCGAGGGCATCGGCTCGGTGAGGACGAGCTCGCCCACCTCACCGATCAGCGGCCTCCCTTCCGGGCTCCACGACTCGAGCCGAACGCCGAGCGAAACCGCCTGAAGCTCCCCCTGGTAGACGGGCAGCGTGGGCACCCCGCCGACGAACGCCGTACCGACGTCGGTTCCGCCCGACATCGAGAACAGCCAGATGTCATCGCCGAGCGCGTCGTACACCCACCCGAAGCCCTCGGGCGACAGTGGCGAGCCGGTCGATCCCACCGAGCGGAGCCGTGAGAGATCCCGCCCCTCGGCCGGTCGCAGCCCGGCCTTCTGACAGGCCCCGATGTACGCGGCGCTCGTACCGAAACACGTGATCCCCGCGGCCTCGGCGAGATCCCAGAGAACACCGAGGTCCGGTGTGCCGGGGTTTCCGTCGTAGAGAACGATCGAGGCCTCCGTGAACAGGCCGCTGACGACGAAGTTCCACATCATCCAGCCGGTCGTCGTGAACCAGAAGATGCGATCGTCCGCCTGAAGGTCGACGTGGAGGTACATGGTCTTCAGGGACTCGAGCACGATGCCCCCGTGGCCGTGAACGATCGCCTTCGGCAGCCCCGTCGTTCCCGAGCTGTAGAGCACCCAGAGGGGGTGGTCGGATGCGACCTGCTCGAACGTGAGCGGCACTCCCACGCCGCTCGCTCGAAGGTCGTCCCAGGCCACCGCACCCCGGAGCCCCGTCCCAACCCGCTCCGGATCGAGGTAGCCCAGCATCACCGTGTGCTCCACGCTCGGGAGCTCGGCGAGGAGCTGCGCCACGACCCCGGTACGGTCGAAGTCCTTCCCGCCGTAGCGATAGCCGTCGACAGCGAGGAGAACGCGTGGCTCGATCTGGGCGAAGCGGTCGATCACGCTGCGCGCCCCGAAGTCGGGCGAGCAGCTCGACCAGACCGCCCCGATCGACGCGCACGCAAGGAACGCCGCCACCGCCTCCGGGATGTTCGGAAGGTACGCGGCAACCCGGTCGCCCGGGCCAACCCCCAGCGCGCGGAGACCGCCGGCAATCGCCGCGACCTCGTCTGCGAGCTCGGCACGGGTGATCGTGGCGAGCGGTCGCAGCTCCGACGCATGCCAGATCGCGACATCGTCCGGGGCACGGTCGCGCAGGGCATGCTCGGCGTAGTTGAGGCGCGCTCCGGGAAACCATTCCGCACCAGGCATCGCCCGCGAGCCGAGCACCCGGTCGTAAGGCTTCGAGGCGATCACGTCGAGACGCTCCCAGATCGATGCCCAGAACCCCTCGATATCACCGGTCGACCACTCCCACAGGCTCGCGTAGTCAGGCAGCTCGAGGCCGCGCGTCTCCTCGAGCCAACGGGCATAACTCGTGATCGCCGCACGCTCGACCCGCGCGGCATCAGGACGCCAGAGGACAGGCGGAATCGTCATTCCATGAGTCTGCCCTGTCCCGCCGCGACACGCGCCGTTGACCCTACGATACGGCCGTGCCCGTCTACATCTGCCCCAATTGCAAGGACCGGTCGGTCGATATCGACGGCTTCGAAGGGCTGACGGGGTCGGATGCGTTGCAGTGCCGGCGCTGCGGGTTCGGGTTCATCTTCCAGTTGCTCGAGGACTACTACCCGGCCCCGGGAACGGGCTTCATCGTCTGCGATCAGGGCGCCCGCGTGCTCGCGAGCGGTCGCGGGGTCTTCGAGCTGACCGGCTTCCAGGAGGGCGATCTCATGGGACGGAACGTTGCCGACGTGCTCAGGCTCTCCGACGCGGCGCCGATCGAGGTCGTCCGCGAGTGGGGTGTGCGCCAGCTCGGCCTCGAGCTCGAGCTCACGACGCGTGCGGCGATCCGCAAGCCCGTCACCGTGGATCTCTTTCCGGCCTACGACGAGGACGGTGGCCTACTCGTCGCTCTGACCGCACGCACGCCCGGCAGAGCCCCGGCGACCGGCCGAAGCCGGTCACCCGATCGGCCTACCGCCCGCGGGGCTCGATCCAGAGCTGCCGTGAGACGGCGATCGGCACTCCGTCGGCGCCGTAGAGCGCCGTCCCTGCGTTGCGCTTGCGCCCGTCGGCATCGAGCGGCCAGCCGACGACCACGCAACGCTCGCCGTCGTCCGGGAGACGCTCGACGCGCGCGGTCATCCGCGCAAGAAGCGGCTCGCCGCGCCCCTCCCCACGGAGCGCGTACGCTCCCGGACAGTCGATTGCGGCCCAGACGATCTCCGGACTGACCTCGCGTGCGACCCATGTCGTCGCGACGAGATCGTCGGCCCGACCCGCGACGCGTCCGGCATGGATGTCCAGGCCGGAGCCGTCGCTGCGTCTGCCACAGACGAAGCACTGATCGAATTCCGGCGCACCCCAGCCACCGACCTCACGCGAGGCTTCCTCCGCGTCGGCGAAGCTCGGCGGCGCGGGAGCCGTGATCCGCGGGTCACCGGGGCGGGCTTCTGCGACGAGGGCGTCACCGTCGGTCAGGAGCAGGCGCTCGCCGTCCCGTGTCACCTGCAACGGCCGGTCGAGCGGAGGGGGAAGACGGAGCGTCACCTCGGCTCCGCCGTCTCCGATCGCGCGCGCCAGCAGGCCGGCGGCATAGCCGCCGTTCGCCGAGTTGACCGGGCCGCGGAAGCGATGGGCGATCGTGAGAGTTGCAAGCATGGCGGTAGAGTGCAGTTTATGCCTAGTAGTCGAAAACGTGCGCGAGAAGGCGGTTGCCGATGAGGCTTGCTCTCGCCCAGCTCAATGCCGTCGTCGGTGACCTCGACGGCAATCGCGAGCTGATCGTCGACGCGATTCGCGAGGCCCGCTCGGCGGGAGCGGATCTGGTCGTCTTCCCGGAGCTGGCGGTGACCGGGTATCCGCCCGAGGATCTGTTGCTGCGGCCGGGGTTCATAAAGGCAGCACGCGCGTCCCTCGACACGATCGCCGCGGCGACCGAGGGGATCACTGCCCTCGTCGGCTGCCCTCTCTTCGAGCGTGACCTTGCGAACGCCTGCGCGATCGTGTCCGGCGGAGAGATCATCGGCAGCTACCGAAAGCACTTTCTTCCGAACTACGGCGTCTTCGACGAGCACCGGTACTTCGCCTCGGGCCGCGAGCTCGTCCTGCTCCGCTGCGGCGATGTCCTCGTCGGCCCGACGATCTGCGAGGACATCTGGCAGCCCGGCCCACCCGCTACCGACCTCGCTCTCGCCGGTGCCCAGCTGCTCGTCAACCTCTCGGCATCACCATTCCACGTGGGCAAGGCCGAGGATCGCGAAGAGATGCTCGTCACGCGGGCGCGTGACAACGCCTCGTATCTCGCCTTCTGCAATCTCGTCGGGGGCCAGGACGAGCTCGTGTTCGACGGGCACTCGGTGGTGCTCGACGACGAGGGCGAGGTGATCGCCCGGGCACCCGGGTTCGAGGAGTGCCTGCTCGTCGTCGACCTCGACCCGACCGAGGCGATCGGCCGTCGGCTTCGCGACGTTCGACGTCGCGAGCTCGAGCGCACCCGCGACTCCGTCACCGCACCGGTGGTCATCGACATACCGACCGCGGCGGCGGGGCCGGAGCTCCCTGGCGCCGACGATCACGCCGTTCGCCCCGGAGCTCGAGCAGATGCGGCTGGCACTCGGGCTCGGCGTGCGCGACTACGTCGAGAAGAGTGGCTTCCGCGACGTCGTGATCGCCGTCTCGGGTGGGATCGACTCCGCGCTGACGGCCGCAATCTGCGTCGACGCTCTCGGCGCCGACCGCGTGCACGCGGTCTCGATGCCGTCGCGCTACTCGTCGGACGGCACGCGTGACGACGCGAGGGAGGTCAGCCTCAACCTCGGGGCGGACTTCCGCGAGATCCCGATCGAGGATGTCGTGGGCGCGTTCACCGACGCGCTCGCGGACTCGTTCGCCGGGCGCGAGCCGGATCTGACCGAGGAGAACCTCCAGGCCCGGGTGCGCGGAACGATGCTGATGGCGCTCTCGAACAAGTTCGGCTGGCTCGTGATCTCGACCGGGAACAAGTCGGAGATGGCCGTTGGCTACGCCACCTTGTACGGCGACATGGTCGGGGGCTTCGCGCTCCTCAAGGACGTCTTCAAGACCGACGTCTTCCGGCTGTCCCGTCACCTCAACGACGTCGCGGGTCGGGAGCTGATTCCGGTGACGACGATCGAGCGGCCACCGAGCGCCGAGCTTCGGGCAGAGCAGCGTGACGACCAGTCGCTCCCACCGTACGAGCTGCTCGACCCTGTCCTCGAGGCGTACGTGGAGCTCGACCGCTCGCGCGAGGAGCTTCTCGCGGAGTTCGACTCCGCGACGGTCGAGAGGGTGCTCGCTCTCGTCGATCGTGCCGAGTACAAGCGACGCCAGGCGCCGCCTGGCGTGAAGCTGCGACCGCGCGCATTCGGACGCGATTGGCGGCTTCCGATCGCAAAGCGTTGGCAGGGCTGAGCAGAGACAGTTCGTCCGGCGGCCTGCCGGCGGCTACTTGCATTGTCTATCGGTAAGTGCTAACTTACGGTAAGTGGCTGCTTACGCATACGAACTTCTCGACGCGCTGGGAGACCCGACGCGACGCCGTGTTCTCGAGCTCGTACGCGATCGAGGCCCGGCCCCGGTCGGGGCCCTTGCAGCCTCGCTGCCGGTGAGTCGTCCGGCGGTCTCGCAGCACCTCCGTGTGCTCGAGCAGGCCGGCCTCGTCTCGAGCAGGAAAGACGGGACACGGCATCTGTACACCGTCGAGCCGGACGCTCTCCTCGAGCTCCGACGATGGCTCGACGCTTTCTGGGACGATGCGCTCGCCCGCTTCAAGCGGGTGGCGGAAGGGAGTGAGTAGGGATGACGGAGACAGCGACGATCTCGCCTGTGACGAAGTCGGTGCAGGTGGCGTGCGATCCCACGCATGCGTTCAGCGTGTTCACACGCGGCATCGCCTCGTGGTGGCCGCTCGACTCACACGCGATCCACGCGGGCGACGTGCGCGAGGTGATCTGGGAGGAACACGAGGGTGGCGAGGTCTACGAGATCTCGAACGCCGGCGTCAAGGCGCACTGGGCGACAGTGCTCGCCTGGGATCCGCCGAGCGGGCTGACGATCGCCTGGCACGTCAACACCGATGCGGTAGAAGCAACCGAGATCGAGGTTCGCTTTCGGGCCGAGGCCGGCGGAACGCGCGTCGACCTCGAGCACCGCCACTGGGAGCGGCTCGGAGCTGCCGCTACAGAGGCACGCGGCAACTACGACAAAGGCTGGGAGATGGTGCTCGCGCGCTTTGCCGCCCACGCCGGGTAGCGGCTGCGGGAGTCAGCCCGCTTCTCGGGTCGCTACACGCCGACGTCGATCGGGGCAGACGGTGGCCCGTCGTCGAGGAGGGCGCGAACGAGCTCGGGGAGGCGGCGCGGGGCGAAGGTCGTCTCCGCCGCCGCCTCCAGCGAGTCGGGCGTCCACCAACGGAGCTCGAAGACGTACTCCGCGTTCAGCTGCTCCCACGAGTGCCTTGGCTCCGGGGTGAACGCCGGTGTACGAACGACGTGGTACTGCTCGCGTTGCCCGTCCCACTGTCCCCCGATGAACGGGACGATGTGAAGTCGTGTCCAGACAGCCGGGCCGATCTCGACGTCCGTGAGGCCCGTCTCCTCCAGCAGCTCTCGGCGGATCGCCTCCTCGGGAGACTCACCCGCCTCGATGCCGCCGCCCGGCGTCGCCCAGAACGTCCCGGTCGGGAACACGAACCTGACGAGGAGGATGCGACCGTCCGGGTCGAGAACGATGGCTCGGGCGGCCGGGCGGATACGAAGCTCGGTCACCCGCGGACGAGTCCCTGGAGCTCCGTGAACCACCGCAGCCGCTCTTCCCAGGGGACGGCCGCATTTGCCGGAGACGTCGACGGGAGGACGAACAGGGATGTTGCACCGAGCCGGAGGCGCTGGAGGCCGTGCGCAGGGCGCTCGCGAAACGGCCCGCGATACGCCTCCTTCCCGACGAACGCGATCGTGGCGGGCCGCAAGATCGCCGGCGAGCGCCTCTAGTCGGTGGGCGCTGTCCTCGAAGTCGCGGGCACGGAGGTCGCCGGAGCCGGGAGTGGTGCGGTAGGCGGCGTTCGTGATGCCGAGCCCGAGCGGGAGCAGGTCGAACTGCTCCTCCGGCGCGAAGAGCCGCGGCGTGAACCCCGCCGCGTGGAGCAGACGCCAGAAGTCGTTGCGCGGGTTGGCAAAGTGGGCGCTCGCCGCATCCGAGAAGCGACCGGGGTTGATGCCGCAAAAGACGACCTCGAGGTCGCGCGCGAGGACGTCGGGGACTGCGGACGGTGTCCGGTCGCCTGCCGCTATGCCGCTTCGGGCTCGCGCGACTCGAGACGCGCCTCGAACGCGAGCCGGATGCGCTCGGTCAAGGCAGACGAGGACTCGGTCTCCAGCAGATCGCCGGCGCGAACCACCTTGACGGTCTCTTCGGCGCCCCGCTGGCCATAACACCGGAGGTAGCACTCGTCTTCGCTCAGCGGCCTCAACCGTTGCACGGACCGAAAGGTATGCGACGGTCCGGACGGTATACGCTGGCGGAGTGCCTACCCGAGCCCGGACATTCACATACGACGTCTCGCTCGACCAGGACTGGGCGGCCCATAGCGCGATCGGCGGAAGCGCCATTCCGAACGACGAAGAGGCTTGGACTCCCGAGCATCTCGTGTTGGCCGCGCTCTCGCGCTGCAGCCTCACGAGCTTCCGCTTCCACGCGCGGAGGGCCGGTCACGAGCCCGATCTCCGCGCCAGGGCTCACGGGGTCGTCACCCGGCGCGAAGAGGACGGGCGCTTCGCATTCGTCGAGATCCGTGTCGAGATCGACGCGACGCTCGCGACACCGGCGTCCCCCGAGGACATCCGCGACCTGATCGCGAAGGGCGAGCGAGACTGCTTCGTCGGCGCCTCACTGACCGCGACGCCCGACTACCACTGGACTGTCAACGGGGAGGACATCTCTTGAGCTCGACCATGCTGGACGTCACTGCGGTTCGCTCCCGCTTCACATCGCTGCAACGCGGGCTCGCATTCTTCGACGGTCCCGGCGGAACGCAATGCCCGGACGAGGTGATCGACGCCATCGCCGCCTACCTTCGCTCGGACAACGCCAACGTCGGGGCGCCGTACGAGACGTCGCGCCGAACGACCGCCCTCGTCGACCTCGCCCACGACCGGGCGGGCGACTTCCTCGGCTGCACGGGCAGCGAGATCGCGTTCGGCCAGAGCATGACCTCCCTCAACTTCCTGCTGACGCGGGCGTTCGCACGCGAGCTCGAGGCCGGCGACGAGGTGCTCGTGACGCGGCTCGACCACGACGGCAACGTCGCACCCTGGCTTGCGCTGCAGGACGACCTCGGCATCGTCGTCCGGAACGTCGGAATCAACGATGACCTCTCTCTCGACTACGACGACCTCGAGGCCAAATTGAGCGACCGCACGCGCGTCGTCGCCTTCCCCGTTGCTGCCAACTCGGTCGGGACGGCGCCCGACGTGAAACGCATCGTCGATCTCGCCCACGGCGTCGGGGCGCTCGCGTGGGCCGACGCGGTCCACTTTGGGCCACACGGTCCGATCGACGTGACTGCCTGGGACGTCGACGTCCTGCTCTGCTCGCCGTACAAGTTCTACGGGCCACACATGGGCATGGCCTACGGCAAGCACGACCTGATCGCCTCCTGGCGTCCGTACAAGGTGCGCCCCGCAGCCGACGAGCCCGTCGGCCATCGCTACGAGCTCGGGACGTGCCAGCACGAGCTCCTGGCCGGCCTCGTCGCGGCGATCGACTACATCGACTCGCTGGGCTGGGACGCCATGCTCACGCACGAGCGAGCGCTCGGGCAGCGATTCCTCGACAGGCTGCCCGACGGGGTCGACTTCTACGGCCTACCGACGATGGAGGGCCGGGTGCCGACCTTCTGCTTCAACGTCCCCGGCCGTACGTCGGAGGAGGTAGCCACACACCTCGCCGACAAGCACGAGGTCGCCGTCTGGTGGGGCAACTACTACGCGCTCGAGACGATGCGCGCACTCGGCCTCGACGAGTGGATGGGCGCCGTTCGCGCCGGGATCGTCCACTACAACACCGAGGAAGAAGTCGATCGCCTCCTCGCCGGCGTGACGGAGCTCCTGTGAAGATCCTCGTTCTCGGCGGGACACAGTTCGTCGGTCGCGCGCTCGCCGAGAGAGCGCTCGCGAACGACAACGAGGTCACGCTCTTCCACCGGGGGAGGACGAACCCCGGTCTGTTTCCCGAGGCCGAGCACGTGCTCGGCGACCGAGACGGAGAGCTCGGGCTCCTTGCGGGTCGCAGCTGGGACGTGTGCATCGACGTCTCCGGCTACCTGCCGCGACTCGTCGGCGATGCGGCACGCGCCCTCGAGGCGAGCGTCGGACGGTACGTCTACGTCTCCACGATCTCGGTGTACGCCGATCTCTCGGTGCCGCGGGACGAGAGCGGCCCACTGGCGACGATCGACGACGAGACGACCGAGGAGATCACGGGCGGCAGCTACGGGGCCTTGAAGGCGCTCGGCGAGCGAGCGGTGACCGATGTCTACGGCGAGCGAGCAGCGATCGTCAGGCCCGGGTTCATCATCGGCCCGCACGACCACACCGGCCGATTCCCCTGGTGGGCGCACCGGGCCGCACGCGGCGGCGAGATGGTCGTGCCGGCGTCGCTCGCGCGCGCGTTCCAGGCGATCGACGCCCGCGACCTGGCCGAGTTCCTGCTCATCCGTGCCCGCTCCCCGCTGACCGGGGTGTTCAATGCGACCGGACCGGTTCCCGCGGTGACGATGCTCGACCTCGTCGAGGCGGCAGCAAGCGCACGCGACGCGGATCTCAACGTCGAGGTGATCGACGACGCGTTCCTCACGGCACAGGGAATCGAGAACGAGCTCCCGCTCTGGGCAGACGACCCGAACTGGGTTGCCTGGGCACAGATCGACGTCTCGAAGGCGATCGGAGCGGGCCTGACGTTTCGCTCGATCGAGGATACGGTGGCCGCGACTCTCGCCGACACGGAGACCGTCCCCGGCGTCGGCCTGGAGCCAGAGCGCGAGGCGGAGATCCTCGCCGCCTGGCACGGCCGCTGACGGGCTCTCTCAGCCGAGCAAGGTCTGCTCGAGCAGGAACGCGTTCAGCGCGACGATGACGATGGTCACGACGACCGCCGCCGCGGTCGTCGTCGAGCGATTCACGAGCGATCCCATCAGCGACCGGTTGCGGCAGAAGAGCAGGAGTGGGATGAGCGCGAACGGGATCCCGAACGACAGCACGACCTGGCTCAGGATCAACGCCTTCGACGGATTGACGCCGATCGCGATGATCAGCAAGGCCGGCACCATCGTGATCGATCGCCGGAGGGCGAGTGGGATCTGGCGGCGGATGAACCCCTGCATCACGACCTGCCCGGCCATCGTGCCGACGCTGGACGACGAGAGCCCGGAGGCGAGCAACGCCACGCCGAACATGATCGCCGCGCTCGTACCCAGGTACTGATCGAGCCCGTCGTAGACGGCGTTCAGGTCGTCGCCCACGCCGGTGAGGCCACGCGAGTGGAAGACCGCCGCCGCGGTGATGAGCATGCTCATGTTGATCAGCCCTGCGATCGACATCGCGATCACGAGGTCGACGAGCTCGAAGCGGAAGATCTTTCGTCGTGCCTCGGGAGTCGCACCGACGATGCGACGCTGGGTCAGCGCCGAGTGCAGGTAGATGACGTGCGGCATCACCGTCGCACCCAGGATCCCGACGGCTAGCAGCACGCTCTCGGTGCCGTCGAACCCCGGGACGAAGAGGCCGTGCGCGATACCCGTGGCGGACGGCTCCGCGACGAACACCTGGAACCCGAACGCGATCACGATGACCCCGACGAACGCCGCAATCACGACCTCCAGCTTGCGGAATCCCTTGCTCTGCAGGCCGAGGATGAGAAACGACGCGACGCCGGTGAGGAGCGCGGCGGGGAACAGAGGTAGGCCGGTGATCAGGTTGATGCCGATCGCGGCGCCGACGAACTCCGCGATATCCGTCGCCATTGCAATCAGCTCGGCCTGGATCCAGAGCAGGAACGTGACCGGACGCGAGAACCGGTCTCGACACACCTCCGGCAGGTTCATCCCCGTCGCGATGCCGAGCTTGGCGCTCATCGACTGGATCAGCATCGCCATCAGGTTGGCAACCAGGACGACCCAGAGAAGCAGGTAGCCGAACTGGGCTCCGCCCGCCATGTTGGTGGCGAAGTTGCCCGGATCGACGTACGCCACGGCGGCGATGAAAGCCGGCCCGAGGAATGGCGTGAAGCGGCCGATCCCTCTGCGCTCTCCGCTGAGCGACCGCTCGGCCGCACGCAGGACCGCAGCCTCCCCGGGGAGTGCGTCCTCCGCCCCTACGACGAGAGATCCCGGCTCCACGGCGCGACGCGCCCGATGATGCCGACCCGGAGGCGAGACGTTATCGTCGCTCATCACGCGATGGTACCCGCTACTTTAGTCGGGGCTAAATATGACGGCAGCGGGCGGGCGAGAGACCGAGAACGCGCAACACCCCGCGGCACAGGCCCCACGCTGCGCGGTCGCGATACGCCTTCGTGGCGAGCAGCCTGTCCTCGGTCGCGTTCGTCATGAAGCCGACCTCGGCGAGGACGGTCGGGACGTTCGCCCAGTTGAAGCCCGTGAAGTCTCTCCTGGCTGGAGGCCTCTGTCCGGGAATCCGAGCGCCCGAACGAGCTCGCGCTGCATCGTCCGCGCGGCAGCCTTGCTGCGGGCGTAGATGTCATCCGTCCAGCCGACCCGCAGCGCCGGGTAGAGCGTGTGCGACCCCCGCGCCGCCGGTGACGGCGCTCCGTCGGCGTGGATGCGAAGAAACAGCGCCGCCCGGGCGCGGTTCGCGATCCGAGCGCGCGCGATGTTGCCGACGCTCGTTCCGGCGGTCGTGGTTCGCGTCATCACGACGCGAACACCGGCGCCCTCGAGAAGCCCCGCAGGCTCAGCGAGAGAGCGAGGTTAAGCGCGGCCTCGGTCGTACCCGAGACAACGCCTCGTCGTGCCGCCTCCGTCCTTGATCTT
>CAWBYH010000005.1:0-97965 GCA_963792995.1 uncultured Thermoleophilia bacterium
GCGTCGGTCCAGTCCTTCTCGACGTAGCCTGCCCAGTTGACCAGGTTGACCTGCCCCTCCTCCCTCGCGTTCGCCTGGATCTCCTCGAGCGTCGCTCCGAGCCCCTCGATCTGGGTGTCGGACGAGCTCGAGTCGCCGCTGCCACCACAGCCCGCCGCCACGATGGCGAGTGCCGCGACGACCAGTGCGAGAACGGCCCGCAGGCCGATCTGCTTCTTTCGTGCCTTCATGCTGGTACTCCCTCCCGTTCAACGATGACCGACTCCTGCTCCGGGCGCCATGCGAGCCGCACGCGCCTCCCTCCCGACGCCAGCACCTCGGTCGAGGTCTCCTCGAGGTTCTGGGTCAGAACCTGAAGCTCTCCTCCCCTGTCGAGGCTGACGTGGTACCGCGTCACCGGCCCGACGTATTGCACGTCGCGCACGATGCCCTCCTCCACACGGGCTCCCTCGTCCGGCTGCGCACCGTCCTCGAGAACCCGGATCTTCTCCGGTCGCACCGTCACCCGGCGTCCGTCGCGCTCGATCACGTTCGAGACGCCGACGAATCCGGCGATGAACTCGCTCGCCGGATGCTCGTAGACCTCGGCCGGCTTGCCGATCTGAACGATCCTGCCCTCGTTGAAGACAGCGATCCGATCGCTCATCGTCAATGCCTCTTCCTGGTCGTGGGTGACGTAGATGAACGTCATCCCGAGCTCCTGCTGCAACTGCTTGAGCTCGATCTGGAGCTCCTGACGGAGCTTGAGATCGAGCGCGCCGAGCGGTTCGTCGAGGAGCAGCGCGCGAGGCGTGTTCACGATCGCACGCGCGAGCGCGACCCGCTGCCGCTGACCGCCCGAGAGCTGTCCGGGCTTGCGGCCGCCGTACTCCTCGAGCCGGACCACGCGCAAGCACCTCCGCGACCTTCTCGCGCGCGCTCGCTCTTCGCCACCTTCTTCACCCGGAGGCCGTACTCGACGTTCTCGGCCACGGTCATGTGTGGAAACAACGCGTAGTCCTGGAACACCGTATTGACGTCGCGGTCGAACGGGGGCAGCGACGAGACGTCCTTCCCGTCGAGCTCGATGGTGCCCGCATCGGGCCGCTCGAAGCCGGCGATCATCCGAAGGGTGGTCGTCTTCCCCGATCCGGACGGCCCGAGCATCGTGAAGAACTCCCCGCGCGCGACTTCGAGGTCGATCCCGTCGACCGCGGCGACATCGCCGTAATGCTTCCGCAGACCGCTGATGCGCACGTCGACGGAGGCCGGCGCACTCGCTCTCTCAGAGAGCTGCGTCAAGCGACTCCTCCAGCAGCGAGAGGCCGTGTTCCAGGTCGTCTTCGCCGATCGTCAGCGGCGCCAGCAACCGAATCACGTTCCCGTACATCCCGCAGGCGAGCAGGAGCAGGTTTCGCTCGAACGCTGCGGACACGATCGCCTGCGCCTCGGCCGGCGATCGCTCCGCCAGCTCGAACGCAAGCATGGGGCCGAGCCCGCGCACCTCACCGATGGCCGGGTGCCCGGCAGCGAGCTGTTCGAGGCGGGAGCGAATCGTGACCCCGAGGGCAGTCGCCTGCGCGAGGAACGCGGGGTCTGCGACCGCGTCCAGCACGGCGACGGCCGCCGCACACGAGAGCGGATTGCCGCCGAACGTGCCTCCGAGCCCTCCGGCGGGGACGGCATCCATGATCACGCCGGCGCCCGTCACGGCAGCGAGGGGCAGGCCGCCGCCGATGGACTTTCCCGAGACGAGCAGGTCGGGCGCCACGCCGTCGTGGTGCTCGATCGCCCACATCTTCCCTGTCCTCCCCACGCCCGACTGCACCTCGTCGTCGACGAACAGGATTCCGTGCGACCGGCAGATCTCGGCGAGGCGGAGGAGGAAATCGGTGGGCATCGCGAGGAAGCCGCCCTCCCCCTGCACCGGTTCGAGCACGGCACACGCAACCGTCGCGGGGTCGACATCGGCCTTGAAGAGCTGCTCCAGCCCTGCGATCGCGTCGTCGGTCGAGACGCCGCGATACGGGTTCGGCACCGGCGCGCGATAGACCTCCGGTGCGAACGGGCCGAAGCCGGCCTTGTACGGCTTCACCTTGGCGGTCATCGTCATCGTCAGCAGCGTGCGACCGTGGAAGGCATTGTCGAAGACGACGACGGCCGGCCGGCCGGTCGCCGAACGCGCGATCTTGACCGCGTTCTCGACGGCCTCTGCGCCCGAGTTGACGAGAATCGACTTCTGCTCGTCACCGGCGCACGGTGAGAGCTCGGCGAGGCGGCGGCACACCTCGACGTACGGCTCGTAGACGCCCACCATGAAGCACTGGTGGAGGTACTCGTCCGTCTGCGCCTTGATCGCATCGACGACGGGCGCGAAGCGGTGACCGGTGTTCTGGCAGCCGATGCCACCGGCGAAGTCGAGGAACGTTCGGCCGTCGACATCGGTGACACGGGCCCCGTCCGCGTGGGCGACGACGAGCTTCGGAGTCGAGACGCCGGCACTCACGTAGCGTGCGCGCTCGGCGAGAATCCGATCGTGCGCGGTGGTCTCAGTTGTTGAGTTCATCGCCGGAGTATGACGCAGCACGGCGCACCCCGAAAGTAAGGTGACCGGCAGTCGTCACAGGCGGCTGCCAGGCCCTCAAAGCTGATCAGGTCGACCGCGACATCAGGGACCGACGGTATCGACTGCTGTGGTGCCGGGCATGGACAAGGTGTGGATTCCCGCACTGCGAACGCCGCGCATTTCTGGAACCATCACACGATGCCGAAGACCGTCCTCATCGTCGACGACCACCCGAGCTTCCGCGCCTCGGCCCGCGCGATCCTCGAGGCGGACGGGTTTCGCATCGTCGGCGAGGCGATGGACGGCGCCTCCGGCCTCGAAGCTTTGCGTCGCCTCCGCCCCGATATCGTTCTGCTGGACATCCAGCTGCCGGACATGACCGGCTTCGACGTCTGCGTCGAATGCGGTGACCTCGACGACGACGTCGATCGTGCTCACGTCGAGCCGGGACGCAGCCGACTACGGCTCGCAGGTTGCCCTCAGCGGCGCGCGCGGCTTCGTGCCGAAGGGCGAGCTGTCGGGGGCGGCGATTCTCTCGCTTCTGCCGTGAGGGCGTTCTGGTTCGGCGTTGCGGGCGCGATCGCGCTCGTCGAGGCAAGCCTTGCGTTCGCCCTGGTCGCCTCGAGCGACCGCGCCACCGAGCCGTGGCTGACCGCCGCCCCGGCCCTCACCGCAGGCGTGACATTCGTCGCCGCAGGCCTAGTCGCACTGTGGCGCCGCCCGGGAAACGCGACCGGGATGTGGCTCGCAGCAACCGGGTACCTGTGGTTCCTTGCCTCTCTGACCGAGGCCACGAATTCGGCCCTGTGGACGGCGGGCTTCATCCTCGGGAACCTCGGCCTCGTCTGCTTCGCGGCCCTCGTCCTTGCCTATCCCGACGGAGTGCTCTGCACGCGCGACAGGTTCCTCGTCGCCTCGGGCGCCGTTGCCGCCATCGGCGGCAACCTCGTCGTCGCGCTCGTCGACGAGACGCCTGCTACGCAATGTGACGACTGCCCTAGGAGCGCGATCGCCCTGACGACCTCTGACGTCGCCACAAATGTGGTGGTCGCCGTCGGGTCGCTGATCGTCGTCGCGCTGCTGATCACGATCGTCGTGATCCTCATAGGTCGCTGGCGCAGCGCGTCAGCGACGCGCCGCCGCACGCTTCGCCCGGTCTACGTCTCATGCAGCGTCACGGTCGTCCTGCTCCTGCTCTCGGTCGCCACTGACCAGTTGGCGAGCAGAACGTACTCGATCAATTGGCTCCTGTTCCTCATCTGGTTCGCGATCGTCCCGATGACGTTCCTCGCGGGTGTCCTTCGCACCCGGTTCGACCGCTCGTCGGCGGCGAGGATGCTCGTCTCACTCGATGACGGCGTCCCCATTCGCGACGTCCTTGCGGACGCTCTCCACGACCCCTCGCTCGAGATCGTCTTCTGGAACGACGGGCGCGGCGGCTGGATCGACGAGCTCGGTCGCGAGGTTCCGGCCCCCGAGCCGACCGACACCCGCTCCGTGACGATGGTCGACCGTGGCGGACACCGCACTGCCGCTCTCCTGCACGACCCCGCCCTCGACAGCGAGCCCGACCTCGTGCGACTCACCGCCGCCGGTGCGAGCCTCCCGCTCGAGAACGTCCGCCTCCAGGCCGATCTGCGCGCGCAGTTCCTCTTCCTCGAGACGGTCACCAACACCGCACCGAGCCTCCTCGTGGTGGTCGGTACCGACGGCCGGATCGTGAACCAGAACGTTGCCACAGTGGAGGCGAGCGGATATTCCGACGAGGAGGCCGTTCGAGGCCAGTACTTCTGGGACGTCTTCATCGAGAGCTCCGACCGCGAGGCGATGCAGCAGCGCTTCCACGCGCGGGCGCCAAGCTATCCGGCCGCGCAGTACGAAAACGCCTTCACGAACGAGCGAGGCGAGGATCGCGTGATCGAATGGCGCAGCGCGCCGGTCGCTGATGCGACTGGCAGGGTCACGAGCATCGTCCTCGGCGGGATCGACATCACGGAGCGGAAGCAGCGGGAGGTACAGCTTCAACGCGAGCGAGACATCACCGCGACGCTGATGCAGGCGATTCCCAGTCTCGTCATCGTCGTCGACAACGACGGCACGATCGTGGACAGCGGCATCAACGAGAACCGTGCGGGGGTCAACAACGCCGTGCGCACGGCTCTCGGCTGGCCCGACCAGCGCCTGGTACGGCGGAGCGTGCTCGACATCATCGACCCGGGCGACGCGTACGTCGCCTCGATGATGATCGCGGGCGCGGCGAACGGTGTGACGATGCCGGAGCGGGAGTCGCGCTGGCTGTGCGCGGACGGTGGGCACGTCGATGTCGCATGGACGGCAACGCCGATCGACGACGTGACCGGCCGCCGGGCGTCGCTCGTCCTGCTCTCGGGCGTCGACGTGACCGAGCGCAAGCGGCACGAGGCAGAGATCCGCGCCTCCCGGACGCGCATCATCGAGGCGGCCGGCGAGGCACGACAGAAGCTCGAGCGAAACCTCCATGACGGCGCCCAGCAGCGCCTGGTCTCGCTGTCGGTCTCGCTCCGGCTGGCCGAGTCGCTCCTCGACACCGATCCCGACGGCGCCCAAGAGGTGATCTCGAGCTCGCGCGAGGAGCTGACCTCTGCACTCGAAGAGCTCCGCGAACTCGCGCGCGGTATCCACCCGGCGGTTCTCACCGACCAGGGCCTTGCCGCCGCGATCGATGCCCTCGCCTTGCGGATGCCTCTGCCGATCGAGAGCCGGCTCCCTCCCGGCCGCCTGCCGGCCGCCGTCGAAGCCGCTGCCTACTACGTTGTCTCCGAGGCCCTGACGAACGTCGTCAAGTACGCGTCGGCAACACGGGTGGCCATCACCGTCGAAGCGGACGAGAGCTGGGCCACCGTCACCGTCGAGGACGACGGGGTCGGCGGCGCCGATCCGTCGCTCGGCACGGGCCTCGCGGGGCTCAGGGATCGCATCGAGGCCCTGGACGGCACGCTGCTCGTGAGGAGCGAGGCGGGGAGTGGAACCCGAATCTCGGCCGAGATGCCGCTGTGGGATACGGAGGCCATCCACGTAGACTCGACCGCATGACAAACGACCCCGACACCGTCGCGTTCCTCCTCTCCGACATCGAGGGATCGACACGCCTCGTCCATGAAGCAGGCTCCGAGTACGCGGCCATTCTGACCGACGTGCGACGGCTGCTGCGTCAGGGCGTCAACGCGAACGGTGGAACCGTGATCGACGCACACGGGGACGAGCTGTTCTCCGCCTTCGAGACGCTCGACGCCGCTGCCGCGGCAGCCGTCGAGTCACAGCGTGCGCTGATCGATCACGCCTGGGCCGGCGATCGCAGCGTTCGCGTTCGGATGGGTATCCACGTCGGTCGGCCACTGGTGACCGAAGACGGCTACACGGGGATCGACGTCCACCGCGCCGCGCGAATGGGGTCAGCAGGCCACGGCGGGCAGGTCCTCCTCTCGGAGACGGCCAGCAGGCCGTCGCCGTTCGCGGTTCGCGACCTCGGAAGCCACCGGCTTGCCGGCCTGCCCGAGCCCGAGCACATCTTCCAGCTCATCGCCGACGGCCTGCCGCGTGACTTCCCACCACTCCGAAACACGATCGCCCTGCTCGGGAAAGCCTTGACGGTCGTGATCGCCGAGGACTCCATCCTCCTCCGCGAGGGCGTCGTTCGCCTTCTCGGCGAGGCCGGGTTCGAGGTAGCGGCCCAGTCGGGCACGGCCGACGACCTACTGCGTCACGTCGCTCTCCACAAGCCGGACGTGGCGATCGTCGACATCCGGATGCCACCCACGCACACCGACGAGGGCCTCGTCGCAGCACGTACGATCAGGGAGCGCTTTCCCGGCACGGGCGTGCTCGTTCTCTCGCAGTATGTCGAGCCTGCCTACGCGGTCGGCCTCCTCGAGGACGGCGCCGAAGGCATCGGCTATCTCCTGAAGGACAGGATCTCTGACCTGGAGGAGTTCGCGGCAGCCGTCCGACGGGTCGGAGAGGGTGGCTCCGCGCTCGATCCTGCGGTCGTCAGCCAGCTCCTCGGCCGGAAGCGCATCGACGACCCGCTCGACGCTCTGACGCCACGCGAGCGCGAGGTGATGGAGTTGATTGCCGAGGGCCGCTCCAACCAGGCGATCGCGGACAGGATGTTCGTGACGCTCCGCGCGGTCGAAAAGCACGTGACGAGCATCTTCACGAAGCTCAAACTGCCCGCGACGAGCGATGACCATCGCCGCGTCCTCGCCGTCCTCGCCTTCATGCGGGAGCGTAAGGACAGCGCGGCGAAGCCACTTCCCTCTGGGGAGAGAGTTCAGTCTCTCCCCCGGGTTCCCCTTTCTCCTGGTTTCCGCCACTCCCGAGAGTGCGGTTTTCCCCACCAACAAACGCCTGAGCACCGCACTGCTACGAGCGCGCCCCGGTGCGAGCCTGCGGGAGTCAGCTCAACGACCCCTCAAGGAGAATCGCATGTCACCCCTGAAGCAGAGCACGAACATCGCGGCCCGGATGGGTCGCTGGAGCTCGAAACACCGCAAGACGGCCATCTTCGGCTGGCTCGCGTTCGTCGTCACGTCCGTCGTCATCGGCGGGGCGGTCGGCATGAAGACCATCGACCAGAACGACATGAACGTCGGTGAGGCCCGGACGGCCGACCACATCATCCGCGACGCCGGCTTCAAGCTGGACCAGCAGATGGAGTACGTCCTCGTCCAGTCGTCGACGAAGACGGCGACCGACCCGGCCTTCCGCGCCGTCGTCGACCAGGCGATCGCGAAGCTCGACAGCTTCCCGAAGGTGACGGATCTCCGCTCGCCGTTCGCGAAGGGCAACGACGGTCAGATCTCGGCCGACGGGCATGCCGTGCTGATCCAGTTCAGCCCGAAGGGCGGCTACGACGAGGCGGCGGAGTACATCGACACGATCACCGCCGGCACGGAGCAGGTGCAGAAGGCGAACCCGGAGTTCACCGTGGTCGAGGCCGGCTCGGCGTCGACCGGTAAGGCGCTGGACGCGATGTTCGGCTCGCAGCTCGCGCGTGCCGGGATGATCTCGATCCCGATCACGCTCGTGATCCTGATGCTCGTGTTCGGATCGCTCGTCGGTGCGTTGATCCCGCTCGGGCTCGCGCTCACCGCGGTGTTCGCGACCATGGGCCTCGTTGCCCTGCCGAGCCACGTCGTCCCCATGGACGAGTCGATCGCCGAGGTGATCCTCCTGATCGGTCTCGCCGTCGGTGTCGACTACTCGCTCTTCTACATCCGCCGCGAGCGCGACGAGCGACGCGCGGGGCGCAGCGAGTCGGCGGCACTCGAGGCCGCGGCGGCAACCTCTGGCCGTGCGGTGCTGATCTCGGGTATCACGGTGATGATCGCGATGGCCGGGATGTTCTTCTCCGGCGACAAGACGTTCATGTCGTTCGCGATCGGGACGATGATGGTCGTGCTGGTCGCGATGATCGGCTCGCTCACCGTGCTTCCGGCGATGCTCTCGTGGCTCGGAGACCGGATCGACAAGGTCCAGATCCCGTTCGTCAAGAGGCTCAAGCGCGACGACGGACAGGGCCGGCTCTGGGGAGCGATCCTCGGCGCGGTGCTTCGACGCCCGCTCGTCTCGGCGATCGGGGCGACCGCGGTGCTCGTCGTCCTGGCGCTTCCGGCCATCAACCTCCACACGAGCCAGTCGGGCCTCGAGGCGATGCCGAAGTCGCTCAAGGAGGTGCAGGACTACCACAAGGTGCAGGACGCCTTCCCGGGCGGCGCAACGCCGGCGATCGTCGCGATCGAAGGCAACGCAGCCGATCCCGCACTGCAGGCGGCGGTCACGAGCCTGAAGAAGGAGGCGCTCGCCTCGGGCAAGGCGCTCGAGCCGATCTACTCCGAGGCCTCGCCGAACGGCAAGGTGCTTCGGGTCTTCGTCCCGCTCGTCGGGAACGGAACCGACGCGACGTCGAATGATGCGCTCGACACGCTGCGGAACGATGTCCTGCCCGCGACGATCGGCAAGGTCGACGGCATCGAGTACGCCGTGACGGGCCAGACAGCGGCGTCGAAGGACTGGAGCGAGAGCATGAAGTCCTCGGCCCCGCTCGTGTTCATCTTCGTCCTCAGCTTCGCGTTCGTGCTTCTGCTCGTCTCGTTCCGCTCGATCGTGATCCCGATCAAGGCGATCGTGATGAACCTGCTGTCGGTCGCGGCAGCCTACGGCCTGCTCGTCGCGGTGTTCCAGTGGGGCTGGGGGTCGAACGCCCTCGACTTCCAGAAGAACGGTGGCATCGCGTCGTGGCTGCCGATGTTCCTGTTCGTGATCCTGTTCGGGCTCTCGATGGACTACCACGTGTTCATCCTCAGCCGGGTCAAGGAGTACTTCGACCGGGGCATGAGCACCGAGCGGGCGGTCGAGGCCGGCATCCGCTCCACCGCCGGCGTCGTCACGAGCGCCGCCGTCGTGATGGTGTTCGTCTTCGGCGTGTTCGCGCTGATGCCGATCATCGACATGAAGGAGATGGGAATCGGTCTCGCGGCCGCCGTGCTGATCGACGCCACGATCGTCCGGGCGGTGCTGCTGCCCGCGACGATGACGCTCCTCGGCGAGCGGAACTGGTACCTGCCGACGTGGCTCGAGTGGCTGCCGACGCTCGAGCACGAGCGCTCGGCTGACCAGCCGGTGATCGAGGCGGAGACGGCCCGGGCCGCTGCTTGAGGCATCGCCCAGAAGGACGTTGAGGGCTCCGGCATAGCCGGGGCCTTCAAACGTCTCGACAGACGGTGCACGGAGTCATGGCGACTACCATGTCGCTGTCGCCGGAGTAGCTCAGCTGGTCAGAGCACGCGCCTTGTAAGCGCGGGGCCAAGGGTTCGAATCCCTTCTCCGGCTTTCCACGCCCTTCGTGGTGAACAATTGCGTTCGTCCGATCGTTGTCCATCCGAGCAACATCGTACGATGGCTCCATGAGACACCCGAAGGACGTCGGCGACCACACAACTCTCGCCGTCATGCTCGCTCTCAACGAATCCGGCTATCAGTTCGCAATGCCGTTCGGCGAGAACACGCGGTACGACCTGATCCTCGACGACCGCGACAAGCTGTTACGCGTTCAATGCAAGACTGGGCGAATGCGCCACGGAGCCGTCGAGTTCGCGACGGCCAGCTCGTACGCTCACCATCCGAACGAGAAGCTGAGGCAGCGGCACTACGTCGGCCAGGTCGATCTGTTCGCCGTGCACTGCCGAGAGACACGAGGGGTCTACTTGATCCCGATCGAGGTGCTGCCGCTCGACCGGGCGTATCTCCGAGTGACAAGCCCGCGGAACGCCCAGCGCAGGCGGGTCAGATTTGCGGCGGATTACCAGATCGCGAGGGTCGAGTGTGTTCCGTCGGACACCCGGCCGCATGTCCTTCACCTCGAGGTCGGCGAGGAATACTGCAGCGAGGCGTGAGACATGGCTTGTTGCCGTAATCCGCCCTCGACCCCGGCTCAAAGCATCGGACTCCGCTCAAAGTCGCTGCGGAGCGAATGGTTCACGCGGATCTCGGTTGTGTTCATCCCCTCCTGACCGTAGAGTCAGCCGGGCATGCCACGCGACCCACGTTACGACGTCCTCTTCGAGCCTGTCCCGATCGGGCCGGTGACCGCCCGCAACCGCTTCTTCCAGGTGCCGCACTGCAACGGGATGGGCCATCGAGATCCGACCGCGCACGCGTTCATGCGCGGGGTGAAGGCCGAGGGCGGCTGGGCGGTCGTCTGCACCGAGGAAGTCGAGATCCACCACTCGAACGACTTCGGCGGCTACGTCGAAGGGCGGATCTGGGACGACGCTGACATTCCGGCGCACGCAAGGCTCGTCGAGAAGGTGCACGAGCACGGTTCGCTGGCCGGGATCGAGCTCGTGCATGCCGGCATGAACTCGCCCAACTTCTGGGCTCGCCGCCCCCCACTCGGGCCGTCGAACCTGCCGACCATGGGGTACGACCCCGTCCAGGCCCGTCGCATGGACCTCGCGGACATCGCCGACCTGCGCCGCTGGCACCGACAGGCGGTCGCGCGGTCGCTGCAGGCAGGGTACGACCTCGTCTACGTCTACGCGGGCCACGGACTAACGACGCTCCAGCACTTCCTCTCGCGCCGCACCAACGACCGCACCGACGCGTACGGCGGCAGCCTCGAGAATCGCGTGCGCCTGCTGCGCGAAGTCCTCGTCGACACGCTCGAGGAAGTCGACGGGCGCGCCGCAGTCGCTTGCCGGATCTGCGTCGACGAGCTCGTCGGCGAGGCCGGCATCGAGCGCGCCGAGATGGAGGAGGTGCTCGGCCTGATAGGCGAGCTGCCCGATCTCTGGGACTTCATGGTCGGTGAGTGGGACTTCGACTCGATCACGTCGCGGTTCGCGGGCGAGGGCGCGCAGGAGGAATACGTCAAGGGCCTGAAGCAGCTGACGACGAAGCCCGTGGTGGGCGTCGGACGCTTCACCTCGCCCGACACGATGGTGCGCATGATCCGGGACGGTGTGCTGGACCTGATCGGCGCCGCACGACCGTCGATCGCCGACCCGTTCCTGCCGAGGAAGATCGAGGAGGGGCGGTTCGAGGACATCCGCGAGTGCATCGGCTGCAACATCTGCGTCACGGGCGATGCGTTGGCCGTGCCGATCCGCTGCACGCAGAACCCGAGCATGGGCGAGGAGTGGCGGCGCGGGTGGCATCCCGAGCGGATCAGGCCGAAGACGACTGACGGCAAGGTGCTCGTCGTCGGAGCGGGGCCGGCCGGCCTCGAGGCTGCGATGTCGCTCGGCCGCCGTGGCTACGACGTCGTTCTGGCCGACGCTGCCGGAGAGCTCGGCGGCCGCGTCGTCCGCGAGGCGCGCCTTCCCGGCCTCGCCGCCTGGATCCGCGTCGTCGACTACCGGAAGGCCCAGCTCGAGCGCCTGCGCACGGTCGAGCTCGCGATCGGGAACGCGGTGACCGGAGAGGAGATCCTCTCGTTCGACTTCGACCACGTCGCGCTCGCGACCGGCGCGCGCTGGCGCGGGGACGGCGTTGGTCGCATCCACACGCGACCCCTCTCGCTGGTGGGGACGGAGATCCTCACGCCCGACGACCTGCTCACAGGGAAGCTCCCCACAGGCGAGCAGGTCGTGCTCTTCGACGACGACCACTTTTACATGGGCGGCGTCCTCGCCGAGCTCCTGGTCGGCGACGGCCACCAGGTCACGATCGTGACATCGGAGCCGCGCGTCTCGGAGTGGACGGTGAACACGATGGAGCAGCACCGGATCCAGCGGCGCCTCCTCGAGCTCGGCGTCGAGATCCTGACGTCACACGCTCTCGTCGGCGCGGAGGGCGGTCGCGCCAGGGTCGCCTGCTCGTACACCGACCGCGAGCACGAGTTGCCGTGCGACTCCCTCGTGCTCGTCACCGCGCGGCTTCCGTGCGACGAGCTGGCCCGTGAGCTGGCGGCCGGCCCCGACGGGCGTGATGGGCCGCTCGTCCGCCTCGTCGGCGACGCCTGGAGCCCCGGCACGATCGCGGCCGCTGTCTGGGACGGGCATCGCTACGCCGAGGAGCTCGACGAGCCGCCCTCCGAGCGACGACGAGCCGCCGTTCCAGCGTGAGGTCGTGGCGCTCGCACCGCTCGCCGGACTGAGCGTCAGTCCGGCAACAGCGGCATCGTGATCCCCGGATCGCGCCCGACGAGCACGCCCCTCGTGATCGCGGCCGAGCCGAAGCGGTCTCGTACCCTGTCGAGTGCCGCGTCGAGCGCCTCGGGGTCGTCGCCATCGAAGGGCAGGCAAAGCTGAACTGCACGCGCGTCGTCGAGGTTCGCGACGGAGATGCCGACCAGCGTCAATCCGCGAGCCTCGATCTCCGGAACCGAAGCCGCGAGGAGTGCTCTGGAGGCAGCGAGGATCGGCGTCGTACCCGAGGTGGGTCGCGTCAGCGTGTGCGAGCGGGTCGCACGGCTGAAGTCCTCGAACCGGAGTCGCAGAACGACGGTGCGACCGACGCGGCCGGCGGCCCGCAGACGGCGGGCGACCCGATCGACGAGCGCCACGAGGTCGGCATCGACGGATTCGAGCGACCAGCGGGAGTGTCGGCGGGCACGCTGCGATCCGATCGACCCACGGCGATGGGCGCCTCTGACGGGTCTCGGGTCGCGGTTGTGCGCGAGCGCGTGGAGGTGGCGTCCTGCGCCCGGGCCGAGCATGGCCGAGAGCGCATCCTCGGGAACGAGCGCGAGGCGACCGACCGTGGTGATCCCGCGAGAGCGCAGCTTGCCCGCCGTGATCGGTCCGACGCCCCAGAGTCGCTCGACCGGAAGCGGATGGAGGAAGTCGATCTCACGCTCGGGAGGAGACCACGAGAAGGCCGTCCGGCTTGCCGACCGCGCTCGCGACCTTGGCAAGAAACTTCGTGCGCGCCACCCCCACCGTGATCGGCAGGCCGATCTCCTCGCGCACGTTCTGACGCAACCGCACAGCAATCTCGATTGGCGAGCCGACGCTCCGCTCCATTCCGCGCACGTCGAGGAAGGCCTCGTCGATCGACAGTCCCTCGACGATCGGGGCCGTGTCCTCGAAGACCCGGAAGACTGCCTTGCTCGCCTCCGCGTACGCAGACATGCGCGGAGGGACGACGACTGCCTGCGGGCAGATCCGCCGCGCGAGCCGCCCGCCCATCGCCGTCCTGACTCCATAGGCCTTCGCCTCGTAACTCGCGGCAAGAACGACGCCCGCCCCGACGATGACCGGGCGTCCACGCAACCGCGGGTCGTCCCGCTGCTCGACCGAGGCGAAGAACGCGTCCAGGTCGGCGTGGAGGATGGAGGCAGTTCCGGTTGCCACGAACATATGTTCGCACAGGAGCCGGGGTCGCGCTCCCCGCGGCGGAGGACGTGCTTGTGTTGTTTCAACACAAGCTCCTTGCCGGGCCGCCGCAGTGCCCCGGCACGTCTCGCCGGCGTGCGGCATCAGGTGTCCGACGGTGCGAGCGCCAGGGTTCCGCCGACGTGCCGCGCGCTAGCTCGGCCGGCGCGAAGACCTAGCGCGACGTCACGGCGACCGTGTCGATGCTCTCGACGATCTCGATCCCCGACTCGATTGCCTGCCGCACAGGACAGCTCGCCGCGACCTTCTCCAGCCGTGCGAGCTGATCGGCCGTCAGCTCCCCGCCGAGCCCGATCGCGATCGCAGCCGTACGGGGCCTCGCGCGGTGGTCGTAGTCCACATCCACGATGACCTCGCCGAGATCCCAGCTCTTCGTGCGGGCGTACATCACGAGCGTCGTCGAGATGCACGCCGCGAGCGACGCGACGAGAAGCTCGTGGGGCGCCGGCGCCGTCCCCTCGCCTCCGACAGCGACCGGCTCATCGGTGGTCAGGCGGTGGCGACCCCCGTCGATGAGGATCTCCTGGCGGAGCGACCCCGGGATGGAGCGCGACGATGCCTTGAGGTTCACGAGTGCCCGAAGCGGACGTCGGGAAGAACGCGGTCGAGCCACCGGGGCAGGCCCCAGGCCCACGTTCCGAGAAGCCGGAGCGCGACCGGGATCAGCACGAGCCGGATCAGGAGCGCGTCGAGCAGAACCGCGACTCCGAGGATGACGCCCATCTCCTTCGGCGGCAGCGGCCCCGAGAGCGCGAACGTGAGAAAGACCGCGACCATGACCGCGGCGGCAGCGAAGATCACGCGGCCCGAGTGCGCGACGCCACCGACCATCGCTTCCTTGGGATCATGGTTGTGGTCGTAGTGCTCCTTCGCCGACGAGAGCAGGAACACGGTGTAGTCCATGGAGATCGCGAAGATCATCGCGAAGAAGAACACCGGCCCCCAGGCATCGATGAAGCCCTGCGATTCGAAGCCGAGGAGCCCCGCCCCATGGCCCTCCTGGAAGATGAGCCGGGCGACGCCGAACGCCGCTCCCACCGCCAGCAGGTTGGTGACGACGCCGACTGCGGCGATCACCGGTGCCTGCAACGCGAGGAGCAGGAGGAAGAACCCGAGCACGAGGACGACACCGATGACGAGCGGCGTCTTGGCGGCGAGTGCCTGCTCGAGGTCGTGGTTCTCGGCGGTAGCGCCGCCGACGAGCAGTGTGGGTGGCAGCGCCGCGCGCAGGCGGTCGATCATGGCCCCGACCTCGGTGCTCGATGGATCGACGTTCGGGATCACCTGGAGAACTGCAAGTCCACCCGCACCAGTCTGTACTGGCATGACGCGCGCGACTCCGGTGTCACTCTTCACGATCGCCGCGGCCTGCTCGATCTCCGCGGCCGGGCCGACGATCTGCAGCGCGCCAGGCGCTCCCTCCCCGAACGCGGCCCGAACGAGGTCGTAGCCCTGCCGGGAGGTGTCGCTCTGTGGCACGACCTTGATCGACGGCATGCCGGTCTTGAGACCCAGCACCGGCAGGGCGAGCGCAACGAGGATCGCGAGAGCGCCCGTCCCGAACAGGATCGGATGCCGCCACAGCCGCTCGGCCCAGGCGGCGAACGCGGGCGAACGGTGCTCACCGGTGTGTACCCATTTCAGCGCGAGTCGGTCGACGCGTGGCCCGAGCTTCGCGAGCACCGCGGGCAGCAGGGTCATCGTGGCGAGGAGAACGAAGAGGACGGAGACCATGATCCCGAGCGCCATCGAGCGGAACGCAGGGCTCGGGACGAGCATCACCGCTGAAAGAGAGATGAGCACGGTCGCACCCGAGAAGAGAACGGCTTTGCCGGCCGTGTCCATGGTCACGGCGACAGCCTCGCGGGCGGGAAGCTTCGAGCCGAAGAACGCGCCGCGGAAGCGGTGAACGACGAACAGTGCGTAGTCGATCCCGAGCGCCAGGGCGAACATGAGCGCGAAGTTCATCGCCCAGATCGAGATGTCGAAGAACTTCGTGCCGAGGTAGAGCGTGCCCGCCGAGGCGACGAGGCCGAGAATCGTCAGCATGAGCGGGAGCCCTGCGGCGACGAGCGAGCCGAACGCGAGCATCAGAATGATGAGCGTCACGGGCCACGAGAGGAGCTCCGACTTCATCATTGCGCTGCGGTTTGCCTCGTTGAAGTCCGACCACATGCCGGAGGCGCCCGTGAGATTCACCTGCACGCCGTCGGCGCCGGCCGCCTCCAGATCGCCCTTCAGGTCCTCGGCGGCAGAAACCATGACCGTCGTCGAGCCGGCCGCGCCGGCACTGACAATCGCGGTGTGTCCGTCTTGAGAGATCGAGAGGCCGGCCGTGGGAAGCACGACCGAGGCGACGCGGGAGTCGGCCCGGAGGATCGCGACGACGCGATCGACGGTGGAGGTGAATTGCGGATCTCCCACCGTCGCATCCGGCGAATGCACGACGACCATCAAGGCGGCGCTCGACTGGCCGCCGAAGTTCTCGTCGATCAGCTTGCGCGCTTCGACCGACTGCGAGCCGGAGGCTTCCCAGCCGGCACCCGAGAGCGCGTGCTCCACCCGCGGCGCCATGACGCCGAGGCCGACGGCGACGACGATCCACGCAATCAGGACCACTCGGAAGTGATCGGCCGTCCATGCTCCCAGGCGGCCGATGGGCCCGACGCCGGTCATCGGGGACAACCCCGCTTGACGCCGAAGACCCGCTCGACGACGAGCGAGGCCGGGCACCACGAGACGGAGACAAAGAGCCACTGGCTCGCGCCGACGAAGAGCGTCAGCAGCAAGAACCACGGCGTAACGAAGGTCGCGGCAACGACGCTCGCGATCGTGACGGTGCCGGCGAGCGCGAAGAGGATACGCTCGAGCGGCCAGGTAGACCAGGTCATCGTCCGGCTCCTTCGAGGATCGCATTGAGCTCGGCGACCTGGCGCTGCACGCTGCCGCACACGGTCTCGCAAAGAGCGAACACGCCTTCGTCGACGACGCGATAGTGCACCTGCGTCCTGTCCTTGCGGCGGGCAACGATGCCGGCATCGTGAAGGACGCCCAGGTGCTTCGAGACGTTCTGCTGCGAGGCGCCGACCGCCTCTGTCAGCTCCTGCACGGTCGCCTCACCGTCACGCAGTCGATCGAGGAGCTTGATGCGCATCGGCTCGCCGATGACGCGAAAGCGTCGGGCGATGAGATCGACGAGCGCGTCCGGCAACGGGCTCGGAAGCGTGGACATCGGTTGGTCGGTCATCGGGATACCTCGGTTCGGAACATCTCGCGTCCTTTCTGGTCGATCACCCCGACGAGTATACACAACTTTGCATTTGTACAGTGTACGTAGTTGTTACTGACCGTGACTGCGCCGTCTACCCGATGCGGTTGCACGGCGCCGGACGGACACTGCAACCACGAAGACGCACGCAGGCGACGGGAGGTGGCGGACGATGGCGAAGAAGATCGTGATTCTGGGCGGTGGCACCGGAGGCACGCTGATGGCGAACCGGCTTCGCAAGGCCTACGACCGGAGCGAGGTCGAGATCACGGTCGTCGACAAGGACGACCGCCACGTGTACCAGCCCGGCCTTCTGTTCGTCCCGTTCGGACTCGCTCACAGCGAGGACATCGTTCGCCCCCGGCACCGTCAGTTCCACGGCGGGATCACGTTCCACGAGGTCGAAATCGACCACGTGTCGATCGACGACGACCGCGTGCACCTCGCCGATGGCCACATCCTCCCCTACGACGTCCTGATCGTCGCGACCGGCACGAGGCTCGCGCCCGAGGAGACGGAAGGCATGCAAGGCCCGGGCTGGATGGAACAGGTCTTCACCTTCTACACGCCGGAGGGCGCCGAGGCGCTCAGCGAGGCGCTCGGCCGATTCGACGGAGGAAAGCTTGTCGTCAACATCGTCGACATGCCGATCAAGTGCCCGGTCGCACCGATCGAGTTTGCGTTCCTGGCAGACTGGCATCTACGCGAGCGAGGGATTCGCGACCGGACGGAGATCGTCCTCGCAACGCCACTCGACGGCTGCTTCACGAAGCCCGTCGCCTCGGAGCACCTGACGTATCTGCTCGAGGAGAAGGAGATCGGCCTGGAGGTCGAGTTCGCGGCCGGCGAAGTCGACGGCAGCGGCGGACGCCTCGTGTCGTTCGACGGGCGCGAGCTCCCGTTCGACCTCCTCGTCACGGTCCCCGTCCACTCGGGCGCCGAGTACGTCGGCCGCTCGCCGGGTCTCGGTGACGATCTCGACTTCGTGCCGACCGACCCCCGCACGTTGCAGTCTCTCGCCCGCCCGAACGTCTTCGCGCTTGGCGACGCGACGAACGTCCCGACCTCGAAGGCCGGCTCCGTGACCCACTTCGAGGGGGAGATCCTGACGGATAACATCCGCAACTTCCTCGACGGCGTTCCGTTGGACGAGTCGTACGACGGTCATGCCAACTGCTTCATCGAGACCGGCTTCGGCAAGGCGCTCCTGATCGACTTCAACTACGAGACCGAGCCGCTCCCCGGTCGCTTCCCGTCGTCCCTCGGGCCGATGCCGTTGCTCCAGGAGTCGCGGCTCAACCACATGGGAAAGCTCATGTTCCAGTGGATGTACTGGCACTTGCTCCTGCCCGGACGCGACATTCCGGGGATCTCGCCACAGATGCAGATGCGGGGCAAGAAGCCCGTTGCGACCAACGCCTAGAGAGAGGAAACCACCGATGACAACCACCGAACTGACCGCCGTCGACCGCGACGCCGAGGGCTTCCTCACGGACCCACAGCAGTGGAACGAGACGATCGCAGCCGAGATCGCGCAGGAGGTCGGCATTCCCGATCTCACGGCGCGCCACTGGCAGGTCGTCACCTTCATGCGGGAGGCGTATCTGACAAACGGCGAGGCTCCGTCGATCCGCACCCTCGGCAAGGCGTCCGGCGTTCCGATCAAGGAGCTCTACGTGCTCTTCCCCAAGGGCCCCGCAAAGCTCGCCGCCAAGATCGGCGGCATCCCCAAGCCTCATGGCTGCATCTAAAAGGAGGCGGCAACGATGACAACGATGACCGATCACGACCTCGAACAGGTGGTCGCGCCCGACACCGCGGAGAAGCCGAAGCCGATCGAGAAGGTATCGGTTGTGATCTCGAAGGGGTCACTCGAGGGCATCTATCCCGGCCTGATCATGGCAAACGGGGCCCGAATGGAGGGCATGGAGGCGAACGTCTTCTTCACCTTCTTCGGGCTCGACGCGATCACGAAGAAGCGCAACGACCACATCAAGGTCGCGACCGTCGGCAACCCCGGGATGCACATTCCGACGATCATCGGGGCCATCCCCGGTATGTCGTGGCTCGCGACGAAGATGATGGCGCGGAAGATGGAGAAGCTCGACATCCCGCCCGTCCCCGAGTTCGTCGAGATGATCGCCGACTCCGGCGCCGGCGTGTACGGCTGCAAGGCCACCGTCGACATGTTCGGTCTCTCGATCGACGACTTCGTGCCGCAGGTCACCGGCGTGATCACAATCGGCGAGTTCTACGAGAAGGCAGCCGGCGGCGAGATCGTCTTCACCTGAGTCTTCACCCGAGTGCGGGTCGAAGACCACGAACGGAACGAGCCGCCTCCCGGCGGCTCGTTCTCATGCGAGGCGGAACGTGTCTGCCGCGTGGCCGAGCTCAGGCGGAGGCCTGCGAGACACGCTCGACGACCCGCGCGAGGCGGCTCCGAACCTCCGCCGCAACGGCCGCGAGCTCGGGGTTGTCGACGATCGAGAGCATCAGCTCCGCGTCGACGGCCGAGACGATCGTCCGTGCACCGCGCACGTAAACGAGGACGTTGCACGGCAGCAGGACGCCGAGCTCTGGCTCGAGCTCGAGCGCCTGGTGGGCGAACGTCGGGTTGCACGCTCCGAGAATGAGATAGGGCTCGAGCTCGATGCCGAGCTTCTTGCGCATCGTCTCCCGCACGTCGATCTCGGTCAGAACGCCGAACCCTTCCGTCTCGAGCTCCTTGCGGGTACGTGCGACTGCGTCCTCGAAGCCGAGCCTGGTCTCCGCCGTCATCGCATACTGCTCTCTGACGATCATGCTGTTGCCTCCTCCAGTTGGCGGCGGCGCACCTTTTCCGCCTTGATCCGATGGGCAGTGGCGCCCACCGGCTCGGGGTAGTGGCCGTCCAGATAGGCGAGAATCGCCTCCTCCCCGTCGAGCACGGTGCCGTCGACGGCAACGAGCGTAGGGATCGAGTCCTGGCCCGTGGCGGCGACCAGCGCGCCGCGCTCGGCTCGCTCGACCGGCACCGGCATCGCCACGTACGGCAGTTCGAGCTCGGTGAGTCGCTGCCTGACGCGGCGCGACGCCGGGCACCATTCGGTCTGGTAGAGAAGCGGCAGGGACGCCGAGCCCGTGGAAGGAAGATCTCATCCCTCCACTTTACCACTACATAGTTGTAAATCGTAGGTAGTTGCTACTGATTTACCGCGGCGGTGCCGCACTCCGAGCCGGCGACAGGGATCAGCCGTCGGTCACCGTCGGCAACCCCGCCGCCGACCCAGGCCTGGATCCCGCCGTCGATGTCGGTGACGCTCGTGAACTGCTCACGCGCCATCAACGCCGTCGCCTGCCCGCTGCGATTGCCGGACTTGCAGTAGACGACATACGTCGTACCGCGATCGAGGGCACCGAGCCGGTCGGCAAAGTCGCTTGCGTAGAAGTCGATGTTCTGCGCGCCCGCGATGTGCCCGGCGGCGAACTCTTCGGGCGTGCGAACGTCGAGAAGCGTCACTCCGCCCTCGCCGATCAGCGATCGGGCGTCCTCGGGTGAGGCGAGGACGACCGCGGGCGCATCCCCGGGGCCTGCCGCGGCCTTGTCCTTCGCCGACCCACCGCACCCGACGAGCGCGACGACGGCGAGGGCGACGAGCCCTGGCCGGAGCGCTCGCGCCGATATCGACCGGGGCAGGATGCGGGAGGCGGCCATCCCGGGAGGGTACCGCCGCCGCGCCCGGACCTCGACCTAGGCGGGCACGGCGCGCGTTGCCTGATGCTGCACGATCTTGCGCTTCACGCGCTGGAGCGCGTTGTCGATCGTCTTCGTGTCACAGTCGAGCTCGACCGCCATCGCGTCGTACGACTTGCCGTCGAGGTACAGGCGCAGCGCATCGGACTCGAGCGGAGAGAGCGACGTGCCGAGACAGCCCACGAGGCTCTGCAGCTCCTCCGTCGAGATCACGCAACTTGCCGGATCGTTCGTTCCCGGGCCGGGCAGGGCATCGCCGAGGGTGCAGTCACCGTCGCTCTCCTGGCCCGCCGGCGTGTGACTGAACGAGATGTACGTGTTGAGCGGAGAGTGCTTGAAGCGGGTTGCCGTCTTGATCGCGGTGATGATCTGGCGCGTCACGCACAGCTCGGCGAACGAGCGGAACGACGTCTCCTTGTCGTGCCGGAAATCGCGCATCGCCTTGTAGAGACCGATCATCCCTTCCTGGATGAGGTCGTCCGCGTCGCCGCCGGCGAGGAAGTAGCTGCTGGCCTTGAGCCGAACGAAGCCGTGGTAGCGCCGCATCAGCTGGTCGAGTGCGGCCTGGTTCCCGTTCCGCGCCTTGAGGACGAGCTGCAAATCCTCGAGTTCACGTTGAAGCTTCTGCGGGGTCTTGGGGGCGACAGCAGTGCGGGCGGACATCGATTCTCCCTGTTTTGAGCGGTTTCCGAGGTGGTCTGCGCGAGGATCGACCGAAGTCTCACCCTGTACTTGAGGGAGAACCTAGCACCTTCTTGCAAGCGTTACAACCCCTTTGCAAACTTTGCACTGTGATTAGAACACGATGTTCGCCTCTGGAAGCGGGGCAGGCTTCAGCCTGTCTCGCCGCGTCTCTGCGTGCCGCCGAAGGACGCGCTTCAGAGGCCGCGGCGAAGCCGCTCGAGCCTCGCCCGTGTCTCCGGGTCGATCCTGTCCCGGAGGCGCGAGGCCTCGTTCTCGTCGTGCGAGGGGCTCTCGAGCTCGCGCAGGAATGTCCCGGACGAGACCTTCCCTACCTCCTGCCCGCTCGTCCCGCGGACCGCGGCGTCCGACGAGACAAGACACACGCGCTCGCCGTGCCGGTGCTCCGCTGCAAGCCGCTCGAGCAACGTGTCGGCGTCGGGGGCGTAGCGAACGGAGAGCGGCCCCGCTGCCGTGTCCTCCCCGACGCCGTCGAAGACGACGATCCCGCGCGCGCCTTTCATGGCGACGAAGCTCGCGAGCTCGTCGGTCAGCTCGCGGACATCGCGGTGCTCACCCGCGTGCAACAGGTTGTAGCCGTCGAAGAGATAGAGGGTCGGTTCGGGCAGGAAGGTCACCCCCCGCTGGAGGCGGCGGACGCCTCTCCCCCGCGCTGGCGCCGCGCCTCGTACAGCAGGACGGCGGCCGCGACGCTGACGTTGAGCGACTCGAGACCCGCCGCAAGCGGGATGGAGATGGATCGCATCGCACGTCTTGCGCACGAGGGGCCGCACGCCCTTTCCCTCGGCACCGAAGACGAGCGCGACGCCTCCGGTCAGATCCGCCTGCCACATCGTCTGGGCGGCGTCCACGGTCGCTGCGTACGACCAGAGGTCATCGCGCTTGATCTCTGCCAGGTAGCGGGCGAGATTCGGCACGACGGCGACCGGAAGATGCTCGACCGCTCCGGCCGACGAACGACAGACTGCGGGGGTCACCTGGGCAGCGCCGTGGGCGGGGACGATCACGCCCGTCGCCCCGGCCCCGGCGGCCGAGCGGATGACCGCGCCGAGATTCCTCGGGTCCGTGACCTGGTCGAGGCAGGCAAGAAGCGGCGACTCCTCGGCCGCTAGTGCCCACGGGTCGGCATACGGGTAGGGCTCGGCCCAGGCAACGACGCCCTGATGATCGGGGCTTGCCGCGGCCTCGGTGAGCTCCCGCTCCTTGACGACGCGTGGTCGAGGCCCCTCGCCCAGCCAGTCGAGCGATGCTGCTGCGCGCTCGGAGACCCAGAGCTCGAGCACTGCGCGGCGTCCGCGCAGCGCCTCCCTGACGGCGTTCCTGCCGAAGAGGATCTCGCGGGTCACGGCAGCGGCACGAGCTCGAAGCCGCCCGGCACGTCCCGCACCTCCCACCCCGCCTCTGCGATCTCGTCACGCAGACGATCGGCCTCGCCGAACTCGCGCGCTACCCGCGCAGCCGTGCGGGCGTGTGCCAACGCCGTGATCTCGGCCGGCGCCTCGACCGTGTCCGCGAGCCCGCCGAGCCCGAAGATCGCGAGGCCGCGCTCGAGCTCGACGAGAGCGCCCTCGCGGGCCCAGCCGTGCAGGACGGCGAGGGCGGCCGGAGTGTTGAAGTCATCGTCGAGCGCAGCGGCGAGCATCTCCCAGTCGCCGACCGACCGGGTCTCGCCGCGGAGGGCATTTCTCAGGCTCGCGACCTGCGTGCGCGCGGCCGCCATCGCATCGTGCGAGAACTCGAGCGGCTTGCGCCAGTGTCCCGTCATCAGGAAGAGCAGGGCCGTCTCGCGTCCCCACTCGCCGATCACATCCTGAATCGTGGCGATGTTGCCGACCGACTTCGACATCTTCTCGCCGACGAAGCTGAGGAGGCCGTTGTGCATCCAGATCCTCGCGAACGGCCGCCCCACGGCAAGCGATTGGGCGCGCTCGTTCTCGTGATGCGGGAAGACGAGGTCGAGGCCGCCGCCGTGGATCAGGAACTCAGGCCCCAGCGTCTTCTCCGCCATCGCCGAGCACTCGATGTGCCACCCGGGACGGCCCGACCCCCACGGCGATTCCCAGGACGTGTCCTCGCCTTCCTTCGTCGCCTTCCAGAGCGCGAAGTCGCGCGGATCCTCCTTGAGCGTGCCCGGCTCCTGCTCTTCGACCTGATCGGGGCGCTGGCCGGAGAGCGCACCGTAGGTCCCGAAGCTCGCGACGCGGAAGTAGACGTCGCCGCCGGACTCGTACGCATGCCCTGCGGCGATGAGCTCCTCGATCAGGGACACGATCTCCGGGATCGTCTCTGTCGCGAGCGGCTGGGCGTCAGGCATCTCGAGCCCGAATGACGCCGTGTCCTCGAGGTACCAGCGCGTCGCCTCCCGGGCGCGGGCAGCACTCGCCCCGGGCGCAGCCTCGTAGATCTTGTCGTTGACGTCGGTGATGTTGTGGACGTAGGTGACGTCGTAGCCTCGCTCGCGGAGCCAGTTACGCAGCCAGGCGAAGATCACGAACGGGACCGCGTTGCCGATGTGGGCACGCTGGTACACGGTGGGGCCGCAGACGTACATCCCCACCTTCGTGGGCGGCTCCGGTAGAGCAACGAGCGACTTCGTCGCAGTGTCGTAGAGTCGCACGATCATCGCGGTGTTATAGCGGCGGCTGCTCGGCCGAGTGCCTCGTCGCGCGGGATCGCCGCGACGACCGTCCACAGCTCGGGCCCCCGCTCCGCTCCCGTGAGGGCGAGCCTGAGCATCTTCAGGTTGCCGCCGACCGCCTTCAGCTCGCGCACGATCGCGCGCGCCTCCAGCTCGTCGAGGTCGTCGCCGGACGGCTCGCGTAGCTCGGCGAACCGCTCCAGCGTCGGGCGCGCGTCGTCCCCGAGGGAGACCGTTGCGGGATCGATGATCTGTCCGGCAATCGTCCGTGCCTCGACGAGCGTGCGAGCGCCCCGCAGAGCACGGACGATCTGGACGGGACAGCCCGCCGCCGCGGCCAGGTCGGAATCGCTCATCGACGCGATCGCGTCGATCGCCAGGCGGTGGATCCGCGGCACGTCGAGGTGGACGTCGTGCCGGGGTAGGCCGAGCTCGTTCAGATATGCGCGAACGGCGGCGGCTGGGATTCCCCCGTCGCGGAGATCGCCGACGGACGCGTGCGCCGCGCGCTTCGAGAGCTTCTTCCCGTCGTCGCCGAGCAGGAGGCCATGGTGGATCACTTCCGGCAACTCGGCCCCGAGCGCACCCGCGATTCGCTGCTGCACGTCCTCGTTCGGCCGGTGGTCGGAGCCGCGGATGATGTGGGTTATCCCGAAGTCCAGATCGTCGATCACCGTCGCCAGCTGGTAGGTCGCGGTTCCGTCGGCGCGGGCGAGCGTCGTGCCTGCGAGGCGGATCGACCCGTCCGGGTCCCGTACCGCCCCCGATTCGAGCGTGCCGACGGCCGCCGCGGCGTGGCGCTCGGCGCGCGCACTCTGAAGGAGCGGCCCTTCCTCCCACGCGACCTCGAGCCAGGCGAGGTCGGTGAGAATCGCCTGCTCACCGCCGGGGACGCTGCGCTCGGGGTCGGTGTCGTCGATCCGCAGGAGAAGCGTTCCGCCGTGCTCGTCGGCGTACGCACGGTTGGCGACGGCGCTCAGCGCGTTGCCGAGATGAAGCGACCCCGTCGGGCTCGGCGCGAAACGGACGCGAACCGGGACGCTCACGCCGTGATCGGGATATGGCCGTCCTGGCCGGCCACCCGGTCGATCCACACGCGGATCGCCGGATAGGGGCCGAGGTCGAAGCCACCCTCGTGCGCGACGTGGGTGTAGGCGTACAGCGAGATGTCCGCGACCGAGTACCGCTCGCCGACGAGGAATGCGTGATCGGCGAGATGGCGCTCCATGACGTCGAGGGCGGCATATCCTCGCGGCGTCTGCTCCCTGATGCGATCGACGTGCTTCTCGGCGTCTCCCGCGTACGCGGTCAGGAAACGGACGACCGCGATCGACGGCTCGTGCTCGTACTGCTCGAAGAACTGCCACTGCAGCACCTGAGCGCGCGCGTAGCGCTCGGCGGGAACGTAGGCTGTGCCGTCGCCGAGGTACCAGAGGATCGCGTTCGACTCGGCTACCGGCCGGCCGTCGTCGAGGACGAGCGTGGGGACACGACGCGCGGGGTTGAGATCGCCGAGGATCTCGGCACGGTCGGAGCGGTCGACGACGCTGAGCTCGCGGAGCTCGAGCGGGATCCCGAGTTGGGCCGCGAGCAGCCGCACCTTGTAGCAATTTCCCGATACGGCCGAGTTGTAGAGGAGCATCTACTAACTCTCGCACAAGCGCGTCCACCGCGGCTCGAAGCCTCACGCGCGCTCGTTCGCGGCTTGACAGATCGGTGGCGAACGGCCCATCATTGCCGCGTGGACGCAGGCGTGACTCGACGCACGCTCGCGGAGTTGCTCGCCGATGCCGAAGCCAGGATCGAGCGCTATCCGCCCGCCGACGCGTACGCCGCGATGCAGAGCGGCGCACTCCTGATCGATATCCGCTCCGACGGCAACCGGGAAGAGGACGGTGTCGTGCCGACCGCCCTCCACATCCCGCGAACCGTTCTCGAATGGCGGACCGCGCCCGACAGCGACTTTCGGAACCCGGTATTCGACGATCTCGACCGAGAGGTGATCCTGCTGTGCGACCACGGATACTCATCGGTGCTCGCTGCAGCTGTGCTCGACGAACTCGGGTACACGCGGGCGGGCGACGTGATCGGCGGGTTCGTCGGGTGGCGCGAAGCGGGTCTGCCGGTCGCCGTTGCGACCGCCGCCGCAGCCGCCGGGAGCCGGGCCGAGCTCCCGGGGATGGGCCCGCCCGATCCCTGATCGTCGCGAGCGCCGAGAGCTCCGGGCGTTCAGTCCCGCCTCCAGTCCCGAAAGGCGACGAGCAACCCCTCCCTGGCCTCGGCGGTCAGGCCGTCGACGGTGACCTGACCTGCGATTTCGATCGTTGTTCGGATCTGGTCGAGATAGCCCAGGCAACCTTCGCATTCGCCGACATGTTCCTCGAACCGCTTGCGTTCGGCGCCCGTGAGCGCGCCCTCCAGGTAGTCGGTGACGATCTCGACGAGCTCCCGGCAGGTCAGTTGGTCGGTGCTCATGTCGTCTCTCCGTCCAGGTACTTCTCGAGGGCGCGCCGCACCCTGGAACGGGCGCGGTGAAGAATGACTCTCTGATTGGTCTCGCTGAGGTCAAGGGCGTTACGGACCTCTTCCGAGCTCCAGCCCTCGACGTCCCGAAGAGTGATCACCGTGCGCTGGGCCTCGGGAAGCGCGGCGATCGCCTCCTTGAGGATCGTCACCGTCTCGCTCCCGACGAGCCTGTCCTCGGGGAGGTCGGACCACCGGGTCGGGGCCGAGGTCCAGTGACCGGCGAAACGGCCGGCCTCGAGGAAGCGGTCGGGGTCGACTGCCACTTCACCGTCGTCTCGTCCGGCCGCCGACGAGAACGGGACACTGCGCCGTTCCCTCTCCCCGCGCGTCTTCGCGATATTCGTGAGGATGCGGAAGATCCACGTCTTCAGGGACGAACGGCCCTCGAACCGGCCGATACCGCCGATCACGCCGAGCCAGGCTTCCTGCACGACCTCCTCCGCGACCGCACCGGTGGAGACGTACATCCGTGCGACGCGAAGCATCGCCGGCCCGTGCTCGTCGACGAGCGCCGCGAAGGCCCGCTCGTCGCCGCGACGAAGCGCGGCCACGAGATCGTCCTGCCCGGGGGGAGGCGAATACGTCGTCTCGGGGCCGCCCACGACAAAGACCGTACGTCCACGGGGCACCGCCGTCCAGGGCGCGAGCACGACTCCGGAAACATGGACGACCTGAAGAGTCTCTTAAACCTCGCCGAAAAGCCGCCACCTCGATGCCGGGAGCAGCAACGCTGTCGCACACCAGGCACCCGAGACAAGGAGACTCCACCGATGAAGAAGATCGCACTGCTCGTCGCCTTCGCCGCGATGGCGATCGCGCCGCTCGCCCTCGCACAGTCCACCACGGGACCACAGACCGTGTCCGGGGCGAAGCCCGCAATCGAGATCAAGACCAAGAACCTCGGGACGGTGCTCGCGACCCCGGGAAAGTACGGCATCTACTACTGGAAGGTCGAGAAGAAGGCGGGCGGCAAGATCAAGTGCACGGGAAGTTGCGCCGTCGCGTGGCCCCCCGTCTACGTCACGGGCACCGTGAAGAAGCACGTCAACGGCGTGATGGCGACCTTCGGCACGATCAAGCGCGGGATGAAGCGGCAGCTGACCGTGAACGGACTCCCCGCCTACACGTACCACAACGACCCGAAGGGCGTCGTCCTGTGTAACAACGTCGACGGCTGGTTCGCCGTCCGGCCGATGTAGCGATCACCCGAGCGCCTGGCCGTCACCTATCGGCGGCGGCCGGGCGCCACGGCGGCGGCTTTGCGCGATGCTCTAGGCGGACGCTCTCGACCACCGCCTAGGATCGGACTGTGGAGGAGCTCCTACTCGCCTGGTACCGCTTGAACAAGCGCGATCTGCCCTGGCGGGCGACTCGTGATCCGTATGCAATCCTCGTGTCCGAGGTCATGCTGCAGCAGACCCAGGTCGATCGCGTCGTGCCGCGCTACACCGCCTGGCTCGAGCGCTGGCCGAGCGCCGACGCACTCGCAGCCGCGGGCGCCGCGGACGTGATCCGCGCCTGGCAAGGGCTCGGGTACAACCGGCGAGCGCTCGCCCTCCATCGGGCCGCCCAGCTCGTCGCACGCGACGGCTGGCCGTCTGATCTGACGGAGCTCCCTGGCGTCGGTCCGTACACGGCAGCCGCGATTCGGAATTTCGCGCTCGGGGAGGACATCCTGCCACGCGACGTCAACGTCGAACGGGTCGAGCGCCGTACCGAACACCGCTTCACTGGAGCGGCCGCGCAGGCGCTGATGGACATCGGTGCCACGCTCTGCCTCGCACGGGTGCCGCGCTGCGACCGCTGCCCGCTTGCAGACCGTTGCCCGTCACGCGGTACGCGCGACGAGCCTGCGCGGAAACAGAGTCGATTCGAAGGCTCGTTCCGACAGCGTCGGGCGGCAACGCTTCGTCGCGTGGCGGCCGCAGCGACCCCGGGGGACGCCCTGGACGGCGAGGCGGTCGAGGCGCTCGCGCAGGACGGGCTCGTCGTTCTTCGCGCGGACGGCATGGTCGCGTTGCCGTAACGACGCCTCGCACACGCGACGAAATTCATCTCCTCGTAAGGCCGGACCGCCACAATGGGAGCAATGGCCACCGTTCTTGTCGTCGATGACGAGCCGATCGTCCGAGAAGTCGTCGTGCGCTACCTCCAACGCGAGGGTCACACGACGCTCGAAGCCGATCACGGCGACCACGCGCGGGCGATGCTCGAGCGCGAAAAGCCCGATCTCGTCGTCCTCGACGTGATGCTCCCGGGCACCGACGGGCTCGAGCTCTGTCGCTGGATCCGATCGCGGTCGGAGCTCCCGGTGATCCTGCTCACCGCGCGAGGCGAGGAGGCCGACCGGATCGTGGGTCTCGAGCTAGGGGCGGACGACTACGTCACCAAGCCGTTTTCACCACGCGAACTTGCCGCCCGCGTGCGTACCGTGCTGCGGCGCTCGGCGCCTGCCGGAGACGCGCAGGCCCGGCTCTCGTTCGGCGACATCGAGATCGACACGCGCACCCGCGATGTCGTCAAGGACGGCACGGAGTTGCGGCTGACGGCCAAGGAGTTCGACCTCCTGGCGTTCCTGGCCGGCAACCCCCGTCGTGTCTTCGGGCGCGATCAGCTCATGAGCCGGGTCTGGGGGTACGAAGCGGCCCTCGACACCGGGACCGTGACGGTCCATGTTCGCAGGCTGCGCGAGAAGATCGAGACAAATCCCTCCGAACCGGTTCACCTCCAGACGGTCTGGGGCGTCGGCTACCGGTTGGTGCCCTGATCCGATGATCTGGAACGCCGCCGCCGTCGCCCTGATCACACTCAGCGTCGGGTTCCTTCTCGCGCTGGCCCTCCGGGCACTGCCCACCGTGCGACTCCAGCTGATGGGTCTTGCGGCACTCGCGGTCTGCCTCCCGCTCGTCGTCGTTCTGACGTCCGGCTGGGTGATGTTCCACATGGGCGACGATGTGAAGATCCTCGCGATGCTCGCCGCGTCGGCGACGGTCGCGATGATCGGCGGTCTCTTCCTCGCCCGGTCGATCGCTGGCTCGATCGACAACGTCAGGGACGCGGCCGTCGCGCTCTCGCACGGCGACCTGACGGTGCGGGCACCGGAGTCCGGCCCGAACGAGGTGGCCGACATGGCCGAGTCGTTCAACGTGATGGCCGCGAACATCGAGCAGCTGTTCGATGCCCGGCGTGAGCTCGTCGCCTGGGCGAGTCACGATCTCCGTACGCCGCTCGCCAACATGCAGGCGATGCTCGAGGCACTCGAGGACGGTCTCGCCGAGCCGGCCGACTACCTTCCCGCGCTCGGTGACCAGGTTCGGGGTCTGACGCTGCTCGTGGAAGACCTCTTCGAGCTCGCCCGGATCGACGCGGGTGCTTTGACGCTCGAGCTGCACGCATCGGGCCTCGATCGGGTCGTGTCCTCCTGCCTCCGCGGCGTCGCCGCCGAGGCGCTGCAGCGCCACGTCACGCTCGACTCCGCGGTCGATCCGGCCGCTGTCGCACGTTTCGCGCCCGACAAGGTAGAGAGGGTGCTCCTCAACCTGCTCACGAACGCGCTCCGTCACACACCATCGGACGGATCCGTCGCCGTTCGTGTCGAGCCCGACCGGGACGCCGTTCGGGTCACGGTCGAGGACACGGGGGAAGGCCTCGACGACGAGGCCGAGCGACGTATGTTCGACCGGTTCTGGCGCAGCGACCCGGCCCGCTCGCAACGCGGCGCCGGGCTCGGGCTGGCGATCGCCCGCGGCCTCGTCGAGGCCCATGGCGGGCAAATCTGGGCCGAGAACCGCCCGGGCGGAGGCGCGATCATCAGCTTCACGCTTCCCGCCGCCTGACCGGGTCAGCGCGCCCGGGTACCGGCCCCGTTCCCCTCGCCGCCGAGCTCGAGGAGCGCGACGGCCTGGGCCGCAAGGCCCTCTCCGCGCCCGGTGAAGCCGAGGAAATCCGTGGTCGTCGCCCGCACTCCGACCCGTCCGGCATCGACGCCGAGCGCATCGGCCAACCGCCGGCCCATCTCGTGGCGGTGCGAGGCGATCCTGGGCTCCTGGCCGATGAGCACGCAGTCGGCGTTCACCAGCTCGAACCCGGCCGCTCGAACCTGCCGGTAGGCCTCTGCGAGCAGCTCGAGCGAGTCCGCGCCCCGGTAGCGCTCGTCATTCGAGGGGAAGAGCGCGCCGATGTCGGCAAGCCCGGCCGAACCGAGCAGTGCATCGGTCAAGCGCATGCGCGACGACGTCGCCGTCGGAGTGTCCCGCGAGCCCACGAGGATGGTCGATCGCGACGCCGCCGAGGACGAGCGGCACGCCGTCGGCGAACGCGTGCGCGTCGATACCGATGCCGATCCGAAGCTCGCTCACAGGAACGAGGCTAGCGCCTGCGGGAGCGACACGAGGTCGTCGATCCCGATCGCCGCCTCATCCGGTGTGCGCTGCAAGCAACCCCACGGTCCTCGCCGAACGTGCACTGCCACGAGGCCCGCTCTCGCAGCGGGGAGCACGTCGTTGTCGACTCTGTCGCCGACATACGCGATCTCCGCGGCTGGAACCCCCGCAAGCTCGACGACGTGCGTGAAGAACGCAGGGTCGGGCTTTCGGACACCAAGGCTCGCCGACGACGAGATCACGTCTGCCGGGAGCGCCGCATCGCGCGCCCATTCCTCGAGCGCTACCGTTTGATTGCCCACGATCCCGACGCGAAGACCGAGCGCACGCACGGCCTCGAGGCATTCGATCGCATCCGGATAGAGATCTCCGATCTCGTACCGGAGCTCGCTCCACCACTCCGAAGGCCGCTCGATCCCCAGGTGCTCCCAGAGAACGTTGTGCTCCTCCCCACGTTCGATCGTGACACCGAGCGCCGCCCACACCGCATGCGGTTGAAGCCCCTCGCGCTCGGCGAGCACGCGCCACCACCGCTCCTCGTCGACGAGCGTCTCCCCGACATCGAAGAAGACCGCCCTCAGAGCCATGATTCGACAAGCGCGAGATCGGCCGCCGTCGTGATCTTCAGTAGGCGGGGGTCCCCGTCGACGACGCGCACGCGTCCTCCTCGCGCTTCCACGAGGGAGGCGCAGTCGGTCGCGGCGAGTGGCTCGTCGCCGGCGTAGGCGGCGCGCAGCGCGGCTGCCGTGAACGCCTGCGGGGTCTGGACGGTGACGAGCCCCGTCCGATCGACCGTCTCGGCGACGATGCCGCGCTCGACGCGCTTGACCGTGTCGGCGAGGGCAAGACCGGGCACCACGCCGTCGTAACCTTCGCCGAGCGGAACGAGCACTCGCTCGATCACCGCGTCGTCGACGAGCGGGCGAGCGGCGTCGTGAACGATGACGACGAGGGCGTCGTCGGGAACCTGCTCGAGCGCCTCTCGCACCGAAGCGGCCCTCGTCGCGCCTCCCGTGACGACGGCTGCGACTTTCGACGCCACGATCTCCTCGGCGAGAGCGATCGCTGCCTCCTCCCAGTCGGGAGGAACCGCGACGACGACCGCGTCGATCCAGTCGCTCGCGTCGAGGCGCTCGAGGCTCTCGGCCAGTAGCACGCGGTCACCGAGTGCGACGAACGCCTTGGGCCGCTCGGCTCCGAGTCGTTCGCCGGAGCCGGCGGCAACGAGAATCGCCCACGTCGTGCTGTCGTCCCGTTCAGCTACCACGGTGCCCGACCCTGGCTAACCACCGTGGAGATGCCGCGTCACGCGCTCGCGGCAGCGACCTTGGCCTTGGGCTTGACCTTCTTCTTCCCACCGGCGGGGTTGGCGAGTACCTCGTCGAGCCACTCGGCCGCCTCGTCCTCGGTCATGTTCTTCGCATACATGAACTCGGAGGCCAGGATCTTCTTCGCCTTCACGTACATCTGCTTCTCGCCGGTCGAGAGGCCCTTCTCGTGGTCGCGGAGCGCGAGATTTCGAACGACTTCCGCGAGCTCGAGGATGTCGCCCGTCTTCATCTTGTCGCGGTTGTGCTTGAAGCGCCGGTTCCAGTTCTTCGGCATCTCCGTCGACTCACCCGAAAGCGCCTTCACCACGACCTCCACCGCATCCAGACCGATCACCCAACGAAGGCCGACCTTCTCGGCGTTCTCCGTGGGGACGTTGACCGTCATGTCGTTGTGCAGGATCTTGATGGTGAGGTATTCGCGCTCCTGGCCAAGAACGATGCGCGTGTCCTTGCTCACGACCGTACCTGCTCCGTGGTGTGGATACACCACATTGTCGCCGACGTCGAACAAGCTAACCCTCCCGTTATCCGCCCATTTCACGAAAACCGCCGGCGCTGAGAGGCTGCCGGCGAGGGACACCTATTCTAGCTGAGATTTGCGCTGCGCTCGGGTCGGATTTGATGCCCGGGAGGGGGACGCGGGGCCTGCACTCGGAGACTCGCGTCACCGCGTGCTACACGCCCACAGGGCCACACCGGCAGCGAGACGCGGCTCCCCCGCTCACGCGCCACCCGCAGCGCGGGAAGCCTCGAGCGACCGTTCCCGGCAGGCACGGAACCCGGCTGGCGTCGGTCGTCGTGGCGCGGCGCCTCGTGGAGACCCTACGAACGGTCGGGCGCTGCGCTCCCGTCGAGCCCCGCGGCGATCGCCTGCCTGAGCGTCTCAGCACGCGTGATCCTGGGGCCTCCGCGACCGGTTGTCCCCTCCGGCGCGATCACCGTCGTGACACCGAGCTTGGCGCACTCCTCCAGGCGGCGCTCTGCCTGGGCCGCAGCGCGCAACCGGCCTGTGAGGCCGATCTCGCCGAAGACCGCAACGCTGTCGTGCACGGGAATGCCCCGAGCCGCCGAGGCGATTGCGAGAGCCACGGCCAGATCGGCTCCCGGCTCGTCGATGCGGAGGCCACCTGCCACGTTGACGAAGACGTCCGCAGAGCCGAGCGCGATACCCGCATGACGGGAGAGGACGGCGACGATCATCGCGAGACGCTTCGGATCGACGCCGGTGCCGACCCGCCGTGGCATCGCGAGATCACTCCTCGAGACGAGTGACTGGATCTCCAGCAGGATCGGCCGCGTGCCCTCGAGGGCGCACGCGACCGCCGCGCCGACCTCTCCGGCATGGCTACGGCCGAAGAGCTCCGACGGATTCGACACGCCCACGAGCCCGCCGCTCGTCATCTCGAAGACGCCGAGCTCGTTGGTCGAGCCGAAACGGTTCTTCACGGCACGCAGGATCCGGTGCGCGTGATAGCGATCGCCCTCGAACTGGAGCACGCAGTCGACGAGGTGCTCGAGCACGCGCGGGCCGGCGACCGACCCGTCCTTCGTCACATGGCCTACGAGCACCGTGGCGACGCCCTGCTCCTTCGCGACACGGAGAAGCCGCCCCGCCGCCTCTCGCACCTGGGCGAACCGAGCCGGGGGCCGACCCGAGGTCAGACGAGTACAGCGTCTGCACGGAATCGATCACGCAAACGTCGGGCCGCTCTCGCTCGAGCGTGGCGCAGACGGACTCGAGCTCGGTCTCTGCCAGGATCTCGACCTGCTCTGCACCACCGAGACGGTCGGCGCGGAGCTTGACCTGCGCGACCGACTCCTCGCCGGTGACGAGCAGCGACCGGCGACCCGCCCGAGCGACATGACCGAGCGCGGCGAGCAACAACGTCGACTTCCCGACTCCCGGCTCGCCGCCGACGAGGACGAGGGAGGCGGGAACGAGGCCTCCCCCGAGCACCCGATCGAGCTCGGGAACGCCGGTCGTGATCCGCGCCGCCTCCTCGGCACGGACCTCGCTCAGCCGTTCGGGCGTCCGCGCGGTGCCGTGCCCCTTCGCCGGAGTCGCCTGGCCGGTCATTTCCTCGACGAGCGTGCCGAAGGCGCCGCAGCCAGGGCATTTGCCGAGCCATCGGCCTGTTGCGGTACCGCATTCGGAGCAGACGTGCTGGACGATCACCTTTGCCATGCGCCGATTCTAGATGTGCCGTCGGACGTTATGTCGTCATTTCGGGCAACAAGGACGGGTATCGGTCAGCGATCGCCGGCGAGGACCGGCAATGGAACGCGATCGAGCGCAGCGAGGTCGGGCACGTCGAGTCACGCGTCGTCTTCGACCACGCGCGCCGTCCGCCCTACCCTCGACCCTCTCTACCCCTGAGGCCTGTGCCGGGCACACCGGTGCGTCACCCGGTGCCGACCTCGACGATCTCGTCCTCCGCGTCGTACTCGACCGTGTAGCGCTCGTTTCGAATGCGCCTGTCGTTGCGGAACACCTGTCGCGTGTAGTCGACGCTGAATCCCGGGTCGCCAGCCTCCTGGACGACCTGGCGCGCTCCGGGCGCGAGATCCGGGTTCGTCAGGGTGACCGTCCCCGGCATCGTCGGGTCGTAGGGCTCAGAAGTGGTCGTCGTCACACGTCGCCCGAGCGAGGTCGAGAAGAATCTCACCGTGATGCCCGAGTCCGTCGCATCGAGCTTCATCAGGATCGCCGCCGGCCAGTCGTTGCGGAAGATCAGCTCGGGCCCGCCCCACGAAACGGTTGCCTCGCGGCCCATCGGGTAGCGGGAGATGTAGAACTGGTGCGCCCGATGGGCGACGAGCTTGATGCCCGAGAAGAACGCCGCGTTGAAAAGGGTGGTCGCGACCTGGCTGATCCCTCCACCGACCGCGTCCTCGAAGCGGCCGTTGTAGATCTGCGGTGCCGAGACGAACCCCTTCGCCTCCGTCCGCTTTCCCAGCGCCTCGTTGAGCGAGAACTCCTTTCCGGGAAGGATGATCGTGCCGTCGAGGAGCTCCGCAGCGCGCATGATGTTCGTCACGCGGGGCGCGCAGCACGGGTAGTCGGTCGTGAACTCGGAGACGAGCTCGGCGATGCGGAGCTTCTCGGCGGCCGCGGTCGTGAGGCGCGGCTTCGCGACCACGAACCAGGCGCGATGCGCCCGGGCGGCGAGGTTGCCGGCGAGCGACGTCCCGATCCGCTCGCCGTCGAGCCTCCTCCCGTCGGCAGCACGGATCAGGCGCGCGCGCGCTCCCTCGACCACGAACCGCGCGTCGGTGGGCGCCTGCTCGTACCGGCCGAGCCGGGGCAGAAGGGCCTGGCGGAGCCCGTCGGGGTCGAGCCGGATCGCGAGCTGTCCTGCCTCGGGCTCGGTCGTGATCAACGGGGCAAGCGTCCCGGCCTGAAGAACGGCGACGGAGTCGCGGAATCGCACCTCGCGCGGCTCGCGCAGGAGCCGCTTCACCCGCGCCTGGGCTTTCAGCGCCTCGTCGATTCCGACGAGCGGCGCGCGGGTGACGAGCGGCACCCCGAGCTCCTCGGGCAACGCCGCGAGGCCACGCCGCAGCGCACCACGGTCGACGACCGTCCCCGGGGCGGGCGCCGTCACGGTGACGGTAGAACCGTCGGCGCCGATCAGGAGTCCGGCGTTCTTCGGCTCGTCGCCGAACTCGTCGTCGAGGCGGTTCGCGAGCTCGGCGGCGCGAACGGGGCCAAGGCGGTACGCGAGCGGGATCGCCCGCTCGTCACCGAGTCCGATCCTGCGGAGAATGCGCGTCGGCCATCCCACCGCCGCCGCCTGCCCGAGTGCGTCGTCGACGAGCGGTCGGGCGCCGAGCTCACGTCCGCGGACGGACACCGTCCCACTGGGGCCGACGAGTCGGATCGGACGCGCCGTCGCCGCTGCCGCCGCCGGGAGGATCGTCTCGTTCGCCTCGTCGACGGACATGCCACCGACGTCCACGCCCGCGACGCTTGTACGAGCGGGGATCGCGCCCCGCTCCGCGAGCGCGACGCCACCGACGGCCAGCGAAGCGATCAGGGCGAGCACCGCGACGGAGACGACGACTACGGGGCCGCGGCGGCGACGCTTCCTGGTCGATGAGACGAAGAGATCGGGCATCCGGCTGACGGTAGCCGAGTACTCGTGAAGACCGTTTGAAGACCGGCTAGCGCAGTTGCTTGACGAAGAGGACGCGATCCTCGCCGGGGCCGTCGTAGTCGGCGGCGACGCGCTCGGCGACGAACCCGAGCGACTCGTGAAATCCGATCGAGACTTCGTTGGCGGGCGACGTCACGCACCGGACACGCTCGCAACCGTGCTCCTCGACCACCGCGAAGAACCGCTCGTAGAGCTCCCGGCCGATCCCCGACCCTCGCTCAGAGGGTGCGACGCCGACGAAGTGGATGTACGCCTCGTCGGGGTCGGTCTGCGAGAGGAAGCCGATCAGGAAGGCAACCAGTTTTCCCTCGTCGTCCTCGGCCACGAAGCTCGTTCCCTCGAAATGGAGGAAGAACAGCTTCGGCAGCATCGGCGCCATGTCCCGGCCGCCCCACCAGGCGTTGACGTGCTGGATCACCCGACCGTAGTCGGCCGGGCTCGCGTGCCGGATCGCCGTCGCCATCCCGGGAGCCTACGTCACGGCCGCACGACGAGATGCCGAGACGGCGGCCGGGCGCGCTCATCACCGAACGCCGGGCGCCCGCCCGGCCGAGCCTCAGGACAGGTCGTCCTCACTCGAAGCGGCCTCGTCCACCGCAACAGGCGGCTCCGGCGGCACGGTCACCGGCTCCTCGGCCTTCTTGACCTCGCCTTCGATGATCGTGATCTCGACGAGCGACTCACCCTCGAGCCCGGCGAGCTCGTTCTTGCGGTCGACGAGGATCGTCGCCCCCTCCGAGAGCTCGCGGCCGAGCACGAAGTCCGCGAGCGGATCCTCGATCAGGCGCTGGATCGAGCGCCGCAACGGGCGAGCGCCCATGGCCGGGTCGTAACCCTGCTCCACCAGGAGCTCCTTCGCGTCATCGGTGAGCTCGATCGCCGCTCCGTGGATCGCCATCTGGTCGCGCAGACGCTTCATCATCAGGTCGACGATCTGCAGGATCTCGCTCTTCTCGAGCTTGTGGAAGACGATGATCTCGTCGATGCGGTTCAGGAGCTCGGGCCGGAAGACCTTCTTCAGCTCGCCCATGACACGGCCCTTCATGTCGTCATAGGTGAGGCCGGTCTCGTCTCCGAGCGTGAAGCCGAGCGACTGGTTCTTCGAGATCTGCGCCGCCCCGATGTTCGACGTCATGATCACGATCGTGTTCCGGAAGTCGACCTTGCGCCCCTGCGCATCCGTCAGCTTCCCGTCCTCGAGGATCTGGAGGAGGATGTTGAACACGTCGGGATGCGCCTTCTCGACCTCGTCGAGGAGGAGCACCGAGTACGGCTTGCGCCGGACGGCCTCGGTGAGCTGGCCACCCTCGTCGTAGCCCACGTAGCCGGGAGGCGAGCCGACGAGCCGCGACACGGAGTGCTTCTCCATGTACTCGCTCATGTCGATCTGGATCATCGCCTCCTCGTCGCCGAAGAGGAACTCCGCGAGCGTGCGCGCGAGCTCGGTCTTGCCGACACCGGAGGGTCCGAGGAAGATGAACGAGCCGGTGGGGCGCTTCGGATCCTTGATTCCCGCCCGCGCCCGGCGGATCGCCTTGGAGACGGCGACAATCGCCTGCTCCTGGCCGATCACGCGCTTGTGCAGCTCCTCCTCCATCCGGATCAACTTCTGCGATTCGGCCTCGGTGAGCTTGAAGACCGGAATGCCCGTCCACATCGAGACGATGTCGGCGATCTCCTCCTCGCCCACCTCGGGCTGCTCCTCGTCGGCCTCGTTGCGCCAGCTCTCCTCGAGCTCCTTCTTCTTCTGGGTCAGCTTGCGCTCCTTGTCGCGCAGCGCGGCTGCCTTCTCGAACTCCTGCGCCTCGATCGCGCTCTCCTTGTCGGCGCGCACCTTCTCGATCTCCTCCTCCAGCTCCCGGTAGCGGGGCGGGGCGGACATCGTCCGGATGCGGAGGCGCGAGCCGGCCTCGTCGATGAGATCGATCGCCTTGTCGGGCAGGTGCCGGTCCTGGATGTAGCGATCGGCGAGCACGGCGGACGCTCGCAGGGCCTCGTCGGAGATCTTGCAGCGATGGTGGGCCTCGTAACGGTCGCGCAGCCCGCGCAGGATCTGCACGGTGTCGTCGATCGACGGCTCCTCGACCCGCACCTGCTGGAATCGGCGCTCGAGCGCCGCGTCGCGCTCGAGGTACTTGCGGTACTCGTCGAGCGTCGTTGCACCAATCGTCTGCATCTCGCCGCGGGCGAGCGCCGGCTTGAGGATGGATGCAGCGTCGATCGCTCCTTCCGCCGCCCCCGCGCCGACGAGATTGTGGAGCTCGTCGATGAACAGGATGATGTCACCGCGCTGGGTGATCTCCTTCATCACCTTCTTGAGGCGCTCCTCGAACTCGCCACGATACTTCGAGCCCGCGACGAGCGCCGCGAGGTCGAGGGTGTAGATCTGCTTGTTCTTGAGCAGCTCCGGCACCTGGTTCGCCGCGATCCGGGACGCCAGGCCCTCGACGACGGCGGTCTTACCGACGCCGGGCTCACCGATCAGGACGGGATTGTTCTTCTGTCGGCGCGAGAGGATCTGCATCACGCGCTCGATCTCGGTCTGGCGGCCGACGACGGGGTCGAGCTTGCCCTCGGTCGCCATCTTCGTCAGGTTTCGCCCGAACTGGTCGAGCAGCTTCGAGTTCTTGGTCTTCTCGCCCCCGGCGGCGGCGCCGGTGCCGGCCTGTCGGCGGCCCGGGCCGGAGAGCATGCGGATGATCTCGTTGCGAATCTTCTCGGCGTCCGCGTCGAAGTCGAGCAGGATCCTGGCCGCGACGCCTTCGTTCTCGCGAACGAGGCCGAGCAGGATGTGTTCGGTACCGATGTAGTTGTGGCCGAGCGACAACGCCTCGCGCAGGGCGAGCTCGAGCACCTTCTTCGCCCGCGGAGTGAACGGGATCTGGCCGGTCGTGACCTCGTCACCCTGACCGACGATGCGGGCCACCTGGGCGCGCACCTCCTCGACCGTGATGTCGAGCGATTCGAGCACCCGCGCAGCAAGGCCTTCCTCCTCGCGCAGCAGGCCGAGCAGGATGTGCTCCGTGCCAATGTAGTTGTGCTTCAAGGCCCGGGCCTCGTCCTGAGCAAGGACGACGACCTGACGGGCTCGTTCGGTGAATCGCTCGAACAACCGTCCACCCTCCTTTCCGCATCGACTCGAAGCCTACGACGCCCGCAGGCCTCGAAGTGCGGGTAGGACCATCGTACCGAACGGATACGTCGACGCCGCTCGCTCCGCGACGGACGACGCTTGTGACGTCGTCGACCGTGCCGGTGGGTACCCTCCCCCACGATGGCAGGCAAGGCTCTCATCACGGGCGGGGCGGGCTTCATCGGCAGCCATCTCGCCGAGCGGCTGCTCGACGACGGATGGGAGGTGTGGGCCCTCGACGACCTCTCGACCGGATCGCTCGCCAACGTCGAGCACCTCCGGGACCGCGCGGCCTTCCACCTCGTCGTCGACAGCGTCCTCCAGTCGACGAGCGTGAACGAGCTCGTCTACAAGTGCGACGTCGTGTACCACCTTGCGGCGGCGGTCGGCGTGCGACTGATCGTCGAGCAGCCGGTGCAGACGCTCGTGACGAATCTCCGGGGAACCGAGATCGTGCTCGAGCACTGCCATCGCTTCGAGAAGCGCGTCCTCGTCGCGTCGACGTCCGAGGTCTACGGCGACCATCGTGAGGAGAAACCCCTCGAGGAGACGGCACGTCGGATCTACGGTCCCACGACGCAGCGGCGGTGGGCGTACGCCGACTCGAAAGCGATGGACGAGTTCCTGGCACTCGCCCATGTCTCGGAGCATGGCCTCGACTGCACGATCGCGCGACTCTTCAACACGGTCGGGCCGCGCCAGAGCGGGCAGTACGGGATGGTGATCCCGACCTTCGTCCAGCGCTCGCTCGAGGGGCGCGCACTCGAGATCCACGGCGACGGCGACCAGACGCGCTGCTTCTGCCACGTGCAGGACACGATCCGCGCCCTGCAAGGCTTGATGGACGACAGCGCGTCGGGAGAGATCTACAACGTCGGGGCCACGAACCGCATCTCGATCTCGGAGCTCGCTGCGAAGGTGATCTCGCTCACCGGATCGTCGTCCGGTGTCCTCAACATCCCGTACGCCGAGGTCTACGAGCACGGCATCGAGGACATGCTCCATCGCATCCCGTCGACGGACAAGATCCGCGCGGCAATTGGCTGGACGCCAGAACGATCGCTCGACGACATCCTCTCCGACGTCGTCGCGTTCGAGCGCTCACGCGCGTAGCGGCAGGCATAAGTGCCGCGCGGGACCCGCCCTACTGGTTGGAGCGGAGAGCCGGGAAGAGGACGACGTCGCGGATCGTCTCGCGGCCGGTGAGGAGCATCACGAGGCGGTCGATGCCGAGGCCGAGCCCTCCCGTCGGAGGCATCCCGTACGAGAGCGCCTCGACGTAATCCGGATCACCCGGCTCGCCTTCGAGCTGCCCTGCCTGCTGGTCGAATCGCTCCTGCTGCGTGGCCGCGTCGTTGATCTCGGAGAACGCGTTCCCGAGCTCCATTCCGCCGACGAAGAACTCGAATCGCTCGGTCAGCGTCGGATCGTCATCGGTCGCGCGTGCGAACGGCGAGATCTCGACGGGGTAGTCGTGCACGATCGTCGGCCGGATCAGCTCGGGCTCGACGAAGTGGCTGAACGCCTTGTCGATCAGCTGCGCCCAGTCCCTGTCCGCCTCCGTGTCGACTCCCCGCTCGGTCAGCCAGGAGCGGAGCTCGACCTCGTCGCGCGTCCATAGCTCCTTGGCCTCGAGCGCCTCGGTGAACCGGATCCGCTCCCACGGCGCCTTCAGATCGAGATCGTGGCCGCGGAACTGCACCTCCGTCGTCCCGATCGCCTGCCGCGCGACCGACTCGACGAGCGTCTCTATCCGTACCATCGTGTCGCGGTAGTCGGCGTACGCCTCGTACCACTCGAGCATCGTGAACTCGGGGTTGTGCTTGAACGACACCCCCTCGTTGCGAAAGTCCTTCCCGATCTCGTACACCCGCTCGAGACCGCCGACGATCAGCCGCTTCAGGTAGAGCTCCGTCGCAATCCGCAGATAGAGGTCGCGTTCGAGCTCGTTGTGGTGTGTGACGAACGGGCGAGCCGAGGCGCCACCGTAGAGCGGCTGCAACACGGGCGTCTCGACCTCGAGGAACCCGTCGGCGTCGAGCACGGCGCGAACGGCCGCGACGATGCGGGAGCGCAGGATGAAGTCGGCGCGCGTCTCCTCGTTGACGAGGAGGTCGAGGTAGCGCTTGCGGTAGCGAAGCTCGACATCGGTCAGCCCGTGGAAGGTGTCGGGCAGAGACTGCGTGTTCCGCGACAGGACCTCGAGCGACTCCGCGAGGACCGACGGCTCCCCCCGGCGCGCCCGGCCCGGATGCCCGGTGACCCCGACGACGTCTCCGAGGAGGACGTCGATTTCGCCGGTCTTCGCCGTCTCGCAGATGACCTGAATCCGGCCGCTGCGATCGACGACATCGAGGAAGACGAGCTTGCCCATGTCACGGCGGGCCATCGCCCTGCCCGCGATCCGCCGGGTCGTCTCGGCGGACTGACCTGCTTCGAGTGGCTCGCACTCGTCTCGAACCGCGGAGATCTCGTCCCGGTCGGGGAAGCGCTTGGCTGGCGTCGGATCGGACACGGACGGATCGTACGCGGGAAGTGGCGTACGACGCCACCGAGCGCAACCCTGGCGACAGGCTGAAGCCTGCCACCTCAGGTCAGGCTGCCGTGATCTCCATGATCTTGAACTTGATCTTGCTCCCGCGCGGCGTCTGCACCTCGACCGTCTCGCCCTTCTTGTGTCCGAGGATGGCGCGTCCGACGGGCGACTCGTTCGACAACTTGAACTCGGCAGGGTTCGCCTCGGCCGAGCCCACGATGTGGTACTTGACCGTCTGCTTGGCGTCGACGTCGCGCAGGCGAACGACCGAGCCGACCGACACGACGCTCGTGTCGACGTCGTCGGTGTCGATCACGCGCGCACTGAGGAGACGCTCCTCGAGCTGGGCGATCTTGTGCTCGAGCATCGCCTGCTCGTTCTTCGCATCGTCGTACTCGGCGTTCTCGGCGATGTCGCCGAACTCACGGGCGACACGAATGCGGTCGGCAACCTCGCGGCGCTTCTCGGTGCGCAGGAGATCGAGCTCCTGCGTCAGCTTCTCGTAGCCCTCGGGGGTGAGGAGCACTTCCTTCAAGATAACGGGCCTCCAGGGGGCTTGAGTGGGACTTTCGCCCGATTCCGGGCGTCACGACGGTCGTGAAGGGTAGCTGCCGCGGCCGCCCACGCGCAAACGGCATCTACGATTGGCCCCGTGACGACCCAACTGGAGCTCGATCTCCGACAGAGCTGGCAGATCGGCGCCGTAGAGGTGCCGACGCGGCTCGTCCTCGCGCCGATGGCGGGCGTCAGCGTGCAGGCGTTCCGCCGCCAGGGGCGCCGGTTCGGTGCCGGCCTCGTGTGCTCGGAGATGGTCTCCTGCGCCGGGATCGAGCACCGCAACGAGAAGACGCTCGGCTACCTCCGCGTGGCGTCGGACGAGCACCCGCTCGCGATCCAGCTCTTCGGCTCGAATCCCGCCACCATGGCTGAGGCAGCGCGCATGGTGGCAGCGGCAGGCGCGGACATCGTCGACATCAACTTTGGCTGCCCCGTGCGAAAGGTGACGAAAACGGGTGCGGGCGCGACACTGCTCGATGACCCCGATCTCGCCTGTCGGATCGTTGCCGCTATCGCGGACGCCGTCGACCTGCCCGTCTCCGTGAAGATGCGGCGCGGGTTGCGGAACGGCTCGCGCGACTGCCTGACGGTTGGCCCGCTGCTCGTCGAGGCGGGCGCCGCCGTGCTGACGCTGCACCCACGCTCCGCACAACAGATGTACACGGGCACGGCCGACCACTCGCTGACCACGGAGCTCGTCTCGCTCGTCGACGTGCCGGTGATCGCCTCCGGCGACATCACCTCGCGCGCCCGCGCGCAGGCAGTCCTCGCTACGACCGGAGCGGCGGCGGTGATGGTGGGTAGAGGGGCACAGGGGAACCCCTGGGCGCTGCGCGAGATCGTCGACGGCGACGCCCGAGAGCCGAGCCGCGAGGAGGTCGTCGCCGAGCTCGTGCTCTTCATCCGCGAGACGGTCCGTGAGCTCGGAGAGCGTCGGGCCTCCGGGTTCCTGAAGAAGTTCTACGCGTGGTACCTCGGCCGAGGACGGTTCCCGCGGCCTTTCAAGCAGGAGCTCGTCGTGCTCGATTCCACCGAGGAGGTCGAGCGGCGCCTGATCGCCGCGGCGCCCGGGTCGCTACCGCTGATCGAGCAGCTCGAGGCGGAGCTCCCATCGGGCGACGATGTCACGCTGACGCTCCCGATCTCGATCTACGGCGGCGGGTAACGCGTTCCGGAGGCGCTGCGTCCCCCTCCCGGGGGATACTCGGAAGGGGGTTTCGACCCGTTCTCTCTCCTAACCGTGAGAGATCAAGCTGGAACACGCCGGGCGAGGAGCTCGAGAGCTCGAACGCACCCCTCCACAGAGGTCGCCGATCCGTCTCGCGGTACGCTCGTCGCGATCGGACTGCCCATCGCCGCGCTCGTCGCCGCGATCGCCTGTGCCGTCACGGTCGGCGGAGCGGTCTCGAGCTCACCCGCGATCTCGCTCGTGCTCGTCGCGCTGGCGGCCGCTGCGAGCCGGGCGGTCGTTCAGCTCGGACCACGGAGCTGGTACACCGCCGCGACGCCCGTCGTCGTCCTCGCCGGGCTCATCGGCGGACCGCTCCTCGGCGTAGCGGCCGGCGTCGCCACGCAGATCGTCCACCGCGGCGCGGTCTGGCGTCGCGTCGCGGCCGAAGGCGGAGTCGCGGCGATGCAGGGCCTTGCCGCCGGCCTCGTGGGCCTGGCGCTTGCCGGAGGCGACGAATTCGCGGGCGGACAGGCCGCCGCGGACGGCCGCTGTCGCAATGCTGGCAGCCGCCGCCGTGAACTCGGTCTGCCGCTTCCTCATCATTCTCGAACGTCACCGCTCCCAGCTCGTCGAGCTCTGGCTGCGAGGGCTTCGCGTCGACCTGCTCGAAACGACTCTCGTCGTCCCTCTGCTCGCGGTGCTTCTCATCGCGAGCGGCGCGAGCACAGCGCTCGTCACCGCCGCCACTGCGTCCCTGCTCGCCATGCTCCTCACCGCTCAGCGAAGTCGCGAGTCGACGACGGCCGCGCTCGCAGCCGAACAGGCGAACGCGCGACGCGATCAGCTCACGGGAGCTCCGAATCGCCGCGCGTTCGAGGAGGCGATGATCGCCGAGCACGCGCGGGTCGTCCGCGGCGGCCTTCCGGCGGGGCTCTTCGTCGTCGACCTCGATCGTTTCAAGTCGGTGAACGACCGATTCGGGCACAAGGTCGGTGACGAGGTTCTGATCGAGGTCGTCAGCCGACTCACCGAGGGGCTGCGACCGTCGGACGTCGTCGCTCGCTGGGGCGGCGAGGAGATCACCGTGCTCGCGCCGGGCGTCCGTGGTCGCCGCCAGCTGGAGCAGTTCGCCGAGCGCATCCGCGTCCTCGTCCGCGACCTCCCCGTCGCCACGTCGACGACCGCGCTGCCCGTGACCGTCTCGGTCGGGGGGACGCTGCTCGACGGCTCGGTCCCCCCGAGTGCCGCGCTGCACCGAGCGGACGGCGCCCTCTACGAGGCGAAGCGCACGCGTGACGCCGTCGCCGTCTCGCTGCCGCCCCGTCTCACGCTCCATCTCGAGAGCGCGTAGCGCTAGCCGCTTCGCGTGTGCGAGCCCGTGAGGGCCGTCACGAGGCCGAGGCCGACGAAGATCGAGCCGGAGACGTATCGCTGCACGTGGGCCCACTTCCGGCTCTTCCGCAGCGTTTCCCCGGCCGAGCCCGCCGCGAGCGCCCAGGCAGAGTCGGTGACCAGGCCGAGGGCAATGAACGTGAGGCCGAGCACGAGGATCTGAAGCGACGGCTGTCCTTTGTCCGGGTCGACGAACTGCGGAAGGAAGGCGAGGAAGAACAGCGCCGTCTTGGGATTGAAGACGTTGACGACGACACCCTCGGCGAAATCCCGTCGCCGACGACGAGGCGGTCTCTGAGGGTCGGTGGCGTCCTCCGCTGCGCGGCCGAGCAGCGTACGTATGCCGATCACGATGAGGTACAGGGCGCCGAGGAGCTTGACGACCGTGAACGCCGCCGACGACGAGACCAGAATCGCCGACAGCCCCAGCGTCGCGAATGCGAGGTGGAAGAGCGTGCCGACGTGGATCCCGAGAACCGACGCGAGGCCGGCGCTCCGCCCCTGGTCGACGCTGCGCGTGACGATGTAGAGGACCGCCGGGCCTGGCACAGCGAGGATGGCGAGCGCCGCAAGGGAGAAGACGGCAAGCGTGTGCGACTCGATGATCACAGGTTGAGGTCCCAGACGAGCCGGAGCCCCTCGAGCGTGAGGTGCTGGTCGACGATCTCGATCGTCGACGAGTACGGCGCGACGAGCTCGGCCAACCCGCCGGTGGCGATCACACGTGCCGGGGCGCCGAGCTCCCGGCGGATTGCCGCGACGATCCCGTCAACCTGTCCGGAGAACCCGTAGACGATGCCGGACTGCAGGCCACCGACCGTTGTCTTGCCGATCACTGTCGGCGGCTCGACGTAGTCCACCTTGACGAGACGCGCAGCTCGCGCGAAGAGCGCCTCCATCGAGGTCTCGATGCCCGGCGCGAGGACACCTCCCACGTACTCGCCCGCAGATGAGACGACGTCGAAGTTCGTCGAGGTACCGAAGTCGACGACGATCACCGGAGCCCCGTACCGCTCCCGTGCCGCGATCGAGTTGACGATCCGGTCGGGACCGACCTCCCTCGGGTCGTCGTACCGAACAGGAATGCCGGTCTTGACACCGGGGCCGATCACGAGGATGGGCGCGTGCGCCCAGCGCTCGGCGACGCGCTCCCATTCCCGGATCAGCGTCGGCACGGTCGAGCTGAGGCAGATCCCGTCGATCGCCTCGAGATCGAGCATCCCTCCGAGCAGTACGCCGAGCTCGTCGCCGGTGCGGGTGCGTTCCGTCGCGAGACGCCAGTCCTCACAGAGGCGATCGCCGTCGTACAGGCCGAGCACGGTCTGGGTATTGCCAACATCGACTGCGAGCAGCAATGGGATCTCCGATCTGTCCCGCGAAGACGACCTGGTCGAGCGGGCTAGAGGGCTTCCCCGTCGTCTGGTAGCGACTCGCCGATGCGGTCGGCGAGCGCCTGAGCGGTCAGCTTGGGCTCGTCGCCCTCACCACGCAGCTCCTCGACGGTCATGTCACCCGACGTGTACACCTCGGCCCGGGGAATCATGCGCGTCGGCCGGTTCTTGTCCCACACCCAGACATCCTCCATCTGAAGGTGGAAGAACGGATAGCTCGCCTGTGGAATCACCTTGAGGTCGAGTCGGTTGCACAGGTACGTCGCGTCCTGCGTGAGAATGCAGTAGCGGAAGAGACCGAAGACAGCGGTGTACTCCCGTTTCAACTCGAGCTCGAGCTTCGCCTCGAATTCGTCCAGCTCGTCGAGATGACTCATGGGTCGATTCTAGTGGTGCCCGCCGCTCCGTGAGAGGCGAAATGATCGTTGCAACGAGCCCCACTCGGCGGGTCATGCGAAGCGGCCCCGGTTCGTGGGCAGGGCGACGCGGGCGAGCCCTGCCTCACCGGTCACCGCTTGGTTGCGCTTCCAGTCCACGGAGGAGCTCGATCACCGTACCGCGGCCCGGCACAACGATCGCCGGATCGATCTCGGCCAGCGGCGCGAGGGCGAACGCCCGCTCGTGCAGTCGCGGATGCGGGAGCGTCAGCCCGGGCTCGTCGACGATGACACCGTCCATGAGGAGCAGGTCGAGGTCGACGGTACGCGGCCCGTACCGCGGCCCCTCGCGCGTTCTCCCGAGCTCTCTCTCGGTCTCGAGCAGGATCGCGAGGAGCGCCTCGGGAGCCAACCCTGTCTCGAGCGCCGCAACACCGTTCAGGAATCGAGGCTGATCGAGAAAGCCGACGGGTTCGGTCTCGTGGAACGACGAGACCGCGACGACCTCGATTTCCGGCCTTGCGGCAAGAAGCTCGAGTGCCCGCGAGAGCGTCGCGGCCCGGTCGCCGAGATTTGCCCCGAGACCGATGTATGCGAGGCCCACAACCGAACCTTAAAGCCGATGACCATCTACCGCGGGTATCAACACGTACCACTGACGACGATGCGCCTCTACCCCGCACTCCTTCTCGCTTTCCTCGTGGCCGGAATCACGTGCTCGCCGTCGCTCGCCGCCGCCGCCGCCGGACAGCGTCTGCGTCGACACTCGTCGAGCTGCGCCCCTCCGCACGTTGCTCCGACGCCGTGCTCGTCACGACCGCGGGCGGGACGCTCGTGGCTCCGTCGCTCGGCCTCTACGTCGTTCCGAACCGCGCCGCGGAACGGCTCGTCCCGCTCCTGCGCAAACGCGATGCGCTCGCACTCAGCACGCCGAACCGGATTGCAGGCCAGCTCGCGGTCACGGATTTCAACGATCCGCTCGTGCCGACCGAGTGGTGGCGCCCGGTGGTCGGAGTCGACACCCTGACCCCGCCACGCGCCGGCCGTCCGGTCACGATCATCGACTCGGGCATCGACGTCACGCATCCGGAGTTCCTCGGGCGCGCGAACACCGAGACGCTGAACGAGCAGGAGCCGGCGGGAATCGGCGGCGAGCACGGGACGTCGGTCGCATCGATCGTGGCGGCGCCGGCGAACGGCCTCGGCACCGTCGGCATCTATCCCGAGGCCGTGCTCCGATCGTGGGATGCCGCCAAGGGGCAGGGAACCCAGCTCGAGACCTTCCAGATCGTGCAGGGCATCATCGCCGCGGCCAACAACGGCCCCGGCGTGATCAACCTCAGCCTCGGGGGAGACACGAAGGAGACCGTGATCGAGCAGGCGATCTACGAGGCGATTCGAAAGGGCTCGCTCGTCGTCGCAGCGTCCGGAAACGGCGGCGACAGTGGCAACGCGCTCGGGTATCCGGCCAGCATCCCGCATGTCCTGACGGTCGGGGCGAGCGACTCATCCAACGGGATCGCGCCGTTCTCGAGCCGTTCGCGCTTCGTCGACCTCGCCGCGCCGGGCGTCGCAATCCCGATTGCGACCGCGATCGGCAAGGGCTGGCGTACGGGCGACGGAACGAGCTTTGCGAGCCCCCTCGTCTCGGGCGCCGCGGCGTGGGTGTGGACCGTCCGCCCGTCGCTCGACGCAACGCAGTTGTTCGAGATCATGCGCCGCTCGGCGGTCGATGTCGGCGCACCCGGGAGGGACGATGCCGCAGGGTTCGGCATCCTCAACGTCCCGAACGCCCTCTCGTACCCGGCAGCCATCCGCGATCCTCTCGAGCCGAACGACGACATCGAGTTCGTCAAGGTCGGCGGCTTCTACGACACGTCCGTCCCGCCCCTGACAACACCACGCAAGCGCTCCAACACCGTTCGGGCCCGGGTCGATCGAGTGGAGGATCCTCGCGACGTGTATCGCGTCTGGCTGCCGAAGAACGGTCGGGTGAAAGCCACGCTCACGGCCGATGCGAACCTCGATCTGAGCCTGTGGAAGCAACGTGCGATCAGCGTCACCCAGCGCAACACGGCCGGCGACCGCCTGGCCCGCGCAACCAAGCCGGGAACGACAGAGCGACTGACGTTCATCAACAAGGGTGCGGCGCGCTACGCGTTCCTCGCCGTCGTTCCCACGAAGAACGTGCGAGAGGCTACGTATCGCCTCCGCCTGTCCTGAGCCCGTCGGCGCTCGCAGGCGCTCAGTGGCTCGCGCGTCGTTCGACGGCGACGGCGGCGTACTCGACGGTCGGCTCGAGCACGACGTCCGGCTTTCGCACCCGCACGCGGACAGCTGTCACGGGCCAGCCCGCGAGGAGCGCGTCGGCGACGGCCGCAGAGAACGCCTCGAGGAGCTGGTATCCACGCGCATCCGAGATCTCCCTGACCTTTGCCACGATCTCCCTGTAGTCGACGGCATCCTCGATTCTGTCGCTGCCGGCCGCCTGCTCGTCCTCGAGGTCGAGCTCGACGTCGACGAGGAAGCGCTGGCCCTTCTGCCGCTCTTCCTCGAGAACGCCGTGAAAGCCGTGCAGGATGATGCCGTGGAGCTCGATCGTCATGAGACTTCGGCCCGCTCGATCGCGGCAGCGATCGTGAGCGCGTCCACGTGGGCGGGAACGTCGTGCACGCGAAACAGGCTAGCTCCCCGGTCGTATGCAGCGACCGCGGCGCCGACCGACGCAGCGTCACTCCCCACGCGGCCGGCCGGATCGCCGAGTATCCGGGCGAGCGTGCTCTTGCGCGAGACACCGACGAGCACGGGAGGTCCGATCGCGCAGATCCGCTCGAGCGCGCGAAGGAGAGCGAGATTCTGGCCAACCGTCTTGCCGAAGCCGATCCCGGGATCGAGACATACGCGATCCTCCGCGATTCCCATCGCGACGGCGACGGCGAGGCGTTCCTCGAGGAACGCGACGACGTCCTCGACGACATCGTCATACGTCGGCTCGTCCTGCATCGTCCGTGGCTCTCCCTGCATATGCATCAAGCACACGTACGCATCCGCATCGGCGATCACGCCTGCGATCTCCGGATCGGCTCGTAGCGCAGTGACGTCGTTCACGAGTGCGACGCCGAGAGCGAGAGCTCGCCTCGCGACCTCGGCCTTGGACGTGTCGATCGAGAGCGGGAGACCGCCGAGCTCCTCGAGCACCGGGATCACGCGCCGTAGCTCGTCGTCGAGCGAGACGTCGGCAGCTCCGGGCCGCGTCGACTCCCCGCCGATGTCGACGAGCGCCGCACCGTCGGCGAGCATCCGGCGCGCGGCCGACACCGCGGCGGCCGGGTCGAGGTTCTCGCCACCGTCGGAGAAGCTGTCGGGCGTCACGTTCACGATCCCGACGATCGAGGGTCGCGTCCAACACTCGGCGAGAGACGAACGGCTCATCAGACGGTGGAGGGTAGATGAATAGCGGGTCGAAGCATCGAGCCGCGATCGGCCTGTTCGTCCTCGTGGGCCTGCTCGTGGCCGTCGCCGTCGCGTCGACCGGATCGGTACCCGTCGGGTCGGGCGGAACGCGCCCCCCTTCCCACCGCTTCGTCGACGTCATGGTCAGCCTGTTCCTCGTCTGGATGATGTTCGGCACGATCCTGCTCGTCCTGCTGCTCGTCAACCGCAAGGGAATGCTGGCCCAGGCGGTCGCGGAACGAAAGCGCGGGCGCCGCCGCGACGCGGTGATCGCCGCCGCCGTCGGCTTTGGCCTCCTGGCGCTGTTCATCCGTTGGCTCTCGAGCCACGACGAGCAGCGGCAGACGATCCTCGACCGACTCCTTCCCGGATCGCGCCGCTCCGACCTCGACGTTCCCGGCGCCGCACCCAGATACGAGCCGGAGTTCGCGACAGGGCCGGTGCTGATCGTGCTGGGCCTGCTCGCGATCGCGATCGCCATGTGGGCGATCGCGTACCGCGCCCGCCGACGAAACCTGCCGGCGATGCCCGACTCGCTCATCCCGACGCTCACCGACCTTCTCGACGAGACGCTGGACGACCTGCGTGCGGAGACGGACCCACGCCGCGCCGTGATCGGCGCATATGCGCGCATGGAGCAGGCACTCGCCGCCTACGGCCTTCCCCGGGCTCCCTCCGAGGCCCCGGACGAGTACCTGCGGCGAATCTTTGCCGACCTCGAGGTGAGTCGTCGCGCCGTATCCCGCTTGACCGCGCTCTTCGCATGGGCGAAGTTCTCAGGACATGACGTGGCACCGGAGATGAAAGACGACGCGATCGAGGCGCTCGAAGCGGTTCGCAACGAGTTGCGCGCCGCTGAGATCCTCGCCGAGGAGCGACGTATCGCCGCCACGGCGGAGCTGCGCGAGCGAGCGTGGTCCTGATGCGCCGCGTCTGGCGGGTGGCCGAGTGGGTCTTTCTCCCCACCGTCGCGCTTCTGGTCGCGCTCGTGATCGCTCCCGATCGTGCAGCGCTCGCAACCCACATCTGGCTTCTCGTGATGCTGGCGCTCGCGTTCCTCGCACTCCTGCGGATCGTCGACGCCGCCTACCCGTCACGGACGCTCCCCGTTTCTCGCAAGCCTCACGCAGGCGCCGGTACCCGCGCAACGTCCCACCTCTCTCGCTCGCGCCGAGCGTGAGGTCTCGATGGCCGGGGCCGCCGCGTTCGACGTCCACTTCCGCCTCCGCCCGGTCCTCGTCGATCTCGCCGGCGACCTCCTTGCTTCGCGGCGCGGCATCGATCTGGAGCGCGACCCGGAGAGGGCACGCGCAGCCCTCGGGGAGCCCACCTGGGAGCTCGTCAGGCCGGATCGGCCCGAGCCGGCCGACCGGAACGACCCCGGCATCGCGCGGCCCGAGCTCGATCGTGTGATCACCGCCCTGGAGCACCTCTGATGGAGCTCAGGGAGCTCGCGGAGGTCGGCAGCCGCCTCGTCGACGAGGTCGAGCGCGCTGTCGTCGGCAAGCGCGACCAGCTCGAGCTCGTCCTCCTGGGAATGCTGGCCGACGGCCACGTGCTGCTCGAGGACGTGCCCGGCCTCGCAAAGACCCTGACGGCTCGCTCGTTCGCGGAGGCGAGCGGGCTCGGGTTCAGCCGCGTCCAGTTCACGCCGGACCTGCTGCCGGCCGACGTGACCGGCTCGTCGATCTGGAATCAACGCGACGGCGACTTCGAGTTTCGCTCCGGCCCGATCTTCACGAACCTCCTCCTCGCAGACGAGATCAACCGCGCCCCACCGAAGACCCAGGCTGCGCTGCTCGAGGCGATGCAGGAGCGCCAGGTCACCACGGACGGAGTCACACGGCCACTCGAGCGGCCGTTTCTGGTGCTCGCGACGCAGAACCCCATCGAGTACGAAGGAACGTATCCCCTCCCGGAAGCGCAGCTCGACCGGTTCCTCCTCCGCACCGGGTTCGGCTATCCGAGCGGTGATGCCGAATGGGAGATGCTGGCGCGCCGGATCGACCGCCGCGAGGACGAGATCGAGCTGACGCAGGTGATCGATCGGGAGACGCTGCTCGCAATGCAGGCCGCCGTGGAGCTCGTCCACGTCGAGCCTTCGGTCAGTCGGTACATGGTCGACATCGTGGCTGCGACGCGAGAGAGCACGAGCCTCGCTGTCGGAGCAAGCCCCCGTGGCAGCCTGGCGTTGCTGAAGCTCTCCCGCTGTCGCGCAGCGCTCGCAGGACGCGATTTCGTCACCCCCGACGACGTCAAGGCGATCGCGATCCCGGCGCTCGCGCATCGCCTCCTCCTGAAACCGGAGCTGTGGGTACAGCGTCGATCCGCCGCCGACGTCGTGAGCGAGACGCTTGCGCTCGTCCCGACTCCTCCGGCCGAGGACGTCGTCACCGACACGTGACCCCGTTCGCCTCGCCCCGGCTCGCCTCGTACATCGGTCTGGCCGCGCTCGGCCTGATCGGCGCTCTCGCCCTGCGGCGACCGGAGCTCGTCGTCATCGCTGCCCCGTTCGCGTTGCTCGTGGCAGGAGGCCTCCTCTTCGAAGGCCCGCCGGACATCAGGGCATGGCTCACCTTCGACAGCGCCCGCGCACTCGAGGGTGACGACGTCGTGGCCGAGATCGAGATCAGCGCGCGCACACGCGTCGAGAAGCTCGAGCTCAATCTCGTCGTTCCGCGTGGCCTCACCGTCGTGGACGGCGACAATCCCTCGAGCGTCAGCCTTCGGGCAGGCGAGGAGCGCGTGGTCACGACGACGCTCCGCTGCCTGCGGTGGGGGTCCGTCGATCTCGGCGACATCCGGTTCCGTGCCCGCAGCCGGATCGGAATGTTGACCTGGGAGGGCAGTCTCAGCCGTCCGCATACGCTCCGGATCTACCCGCGGCCCGAGCTCCTGCGGAGCCTCGTCGCTCCGCTCGAGACGCAGCTCGCGACGGGCAGCCTCGTGGCGCGAGTGAGGGCCGACGGCCTCGAGTTCGCCGACACACGCGACTTCGTGCCGGGCGATCGCCTTCGCTCGGTGAACTGGCGCGCGAGCGCCCGCCGCGGCGAGCTCGTCGTCAACGAGCGGCACCCCGACCGCAACGCGGACGTCGTTCTGTTCCTCGACAGCTTCGCCGAGGTGCGTGGACGCGACGAGGAGGACGGCACGCTCGAGCGCGCTGTCCGTGCAGCGGCCACGCTCGCCGGCCGCTATCTCGAACGCCGTGATCGCGTCGGCCTCGTCACGTTCGGCGGCATCCTCCGCTGGCTCGAGCCGGGCTCGGGACTCGTGCAGCGCTATCGCCTCATCGACGCCCTCCTGGAGACCGGCGTCGAGTTCAGCTATGCCTGGAAGGACGTCAACACGATCCCCGCGCGAACCCTTCCACCCAGGGCACTCGTGATCGCGGTGACACCCCTCCTCGACGAACGCTCGATCGCCGCGCTGCTCGACCTTCGCGGCCGGGGCTACGACCTGTTCGTCGTCGAGGTCTCGCCGGAGGACATCGTCGGGCCGGGTGACGGGGGCGACGCCCTGGCCTATCGTCTCTGGCTGCTCCGCCGCGCCGCCCTGCGCGCACGGTTCGAGCGCTCCGGCGTCGCCGTGGCGCAATGGCGCGACGACATCCCACTCGGAGTCGGGCTCGAGGGGGTGAGCGCATCACGGCGTCGCGCGCGACTCGCAAGGCGATAGCAATGGGAGTCGCCGCTGTGGCGATCGCGGTCGGCCTCACCGGGTGGCTTGCCCTGAGCGCCGAATCGGATTCGGCCCAGCCCGTTGCCGGACTCGGGGCGGTGGCGGTCTTCCTTCTCGTGACGACGCTCGTCGTCGGGCAGCCGCAGCCCATCGCCGGCAGCCTCGCGCTGCTCGGAGCCGCCTACGCCCTCATCCTCGTGATCGACGACCCGCCGCTCGACGGCAGGTCGGCGGTCGTCGGCGCGCTCCTGCTCGGGATCGGCGAGCTCGCCTACCTCTCGCTCGAGTATCGCGCCGGCGTCAGTGAGGAGGCAGGATCGGCAACCGGGCGCATCGCCTTCGTCGCGATGCTGACGCTGGGAGCGCTCGCCGTCGGAGGCGCCATGCTCGCCCTCGTGGATCTTCTCCGCACCGGAGGGCTTGCTATCGAGGCCGTCGGTGTCGTGGCCGCCGCCGGGGTCGTCGGACTTCTCGTGCTGGGAGCGCGCGAAGCGCCGAAAGGGGCCAAGCGAAACCGGGCGGAATAGCCCGGACGAACGGTGCGGCTCTCAGCCCGCGGCGCCCTCGGGCGGCGGCGGCTGCATCGCCGCTCCCGGAACCGTCCGCGGCGACGGGCGCAGGACGGGCTTCTTCTCCGGTGTGCCGTCGTCCACGAGAGGCGGCACCACGGGAACGACCTCCTCGGGGAACACCGTCGACTCCGGCTCGCCTGCCAACAGACGCTCGAACTGATCCTTGTCGACCGTCTCGCGCTCGATCAGGACGAGCGAGAGGCGGTGGAGCTCTTCCATGTGCTCGCGCAGGACGCGCGTTGCGGAGTCGTGCGCCTCCTCGATGACACGGCGGATCTCGTCGTCGATCTCACGTGCGATCTCTTCCGAGTAGTCGGGCGCAGAGCCCATGTCACGCCCGAGGAACGGCATGTCGTGATCGCGTCCGAGCACGCGCGGGCCGAGCTTCTCGCTCATCCCGAACCGCATGATCATCTGCTTGGCGGTATGCGTGACCTTCTCGAGGTCGTTCGCGGCGCCGGTCGTGACCTCGTGGAAGACGAGCTCCTCGGCGGCGCGGCCACCGAGCGTCATCGCCATCACCGACATCAGCGTGCCCTTCGTCGTGAGGTACCGATCTTCGCTCGGGAGCGAGATCGTGTATCCGAGTGCCTGGCCGCGGCTGACGATGGAGATCTTGTGGACGTCGTCCGTTCCCTCGAGGTAGTACCCGACGAGCGCGTGCCCCATCTCGTGGTACGCGGTGATCCGCCGCTCCTTCTCGGAGAACAGCCTGGACTTCTTCTCGGGGCCGGCGATCACCCGCATGATCCCTTCCTCGAGCTCCTTCTGGCCGATCGTCTTCTCACCCCGGCGGGCGGCGAGCAGGGCCGACTCGTTGATCACGTTCGCGAGGTCGGCGCCCGTGAATCCGGGCGTCTGGGCCGCGAGGACGTCGAGGTCGAGCTCCTTGCCGAGCGGCTTGCCCTTCGAGTGCACCTCGAGGATGTCACGACGGCCCTTGCGGTCGGGGCGATCGACGACGATCTGCCGGTCGAAGCGCCCCGGGCGGAGAAGCGCGGGGTCGAGAATGTCCGGGCGGTTCGTCGCGGCGATCAGGATCACATTGTCCTTCTGCTCGAATCCGTCCATCTCGACGAGAAGCTGGTTCAGCGTCTGCTCGCGCTCGTCGTGCCCACCGCCCATGCCGGCGCCGCGATGGCGGCCGACGGCGTCGATCTCGTCGATGAAGATGATGCAGGGACTCGCCTGCTTGGCCTGCTCGAAGAGGTCCCGCACGCGGGACGCGCCCACGCCGACGAACATCTCGACGAAGTCGGAGCCGGAGATGGAGAAGAACGGGACGCCCGCCTCGCCCGCCGTGGCGCGTGCGAGCAGCGTCTTCCCGGTGCCGGGAGGGCCGTAGAGGAGGACGCCCTTGGGGATCCGCGCGCCGAGCGCCTGGAACTTCTTCGGGTTCTCGAGGAACTCCTTGATCTCGTGAAGCTCCTCGACGGCCTCGTCGGCGCCGGCAACATCCTTGTACGTGACCTTCGGCGAATCCGGCGACATGCGCTTGGCCTTGCTCTTGCCGAAGCTCATCACCTTGGAGCCGCCGCCCTGCATCTGGTTCATGAGGAAGATCCAGAACCCGACGAGAAGGAGGATCGGCAGCAACCCCGTGAGCAGTGCCACCCACGTCGAAGTACCCGTTCCCTTCGAGTCGAACTTGATGTTCTGGTCCTCGAGCACGTTCTGGAACTCGGTCGCCGACTGCGGCGTCGGATAGTGGACTTTCACCTTCGTCCCCGAGTCGAGCGTCGCATCGATCGACTGGCGGTTCGGGTTGAACTTGACCTCGCTGACGTTCCCCTGCTTCGCCTGGGTGATCAGCTGGGAGTACGTGAGCTTGGTCGCGTTCTCACGCTTCGGAATCAGCGTCTGGCTCGCGAGATACACGAGCACGACGATGACGACGAGGGGAAACAGCGCACTGCGGAAAAAGCGACTCACGAGTACATCGGAGGGTAGCAGCGTGCCCCGCCGCTACGGCGCGGCGCGGCCGCGTTCACCAACTCCTAATGAGGTGCCGACGGGATCAGATCCGGGTGCAAGACACCGATGTAAGGGAGGTTCCGATACCTCTCGGCGAAGTCGAGCCCGTAGCCGATCACGAACTTGTTCGGGATCTCGAAGCCCACGTACCGGACCGGCACCTCGATCTCGCGCCGCTCGGGCTTGGTCAGCAGCGTGCAGACCTCGAGCGACGTCGGCTTCCGCGCCTGGAGATTCCTCATCAGGTACGACAGCGTGAGCCCGGAGTCGATGATGTCCTCGACCACGATGACGTTGCGTCCCGGCGATGTTGATGTCGAGATCCTTGAGGATCCGAACGACGCCCGACGAGTCGGTTGCGGCGCCGTAGCTCGAGATCGCCATGAAGTCGATCTCGCATGGGATCGAGAGCTCGCGCATCAGATCCGCCATGAAGAAGACGGCCCCTTTCAGGACCCCGACGAGCAGGAGGTCCTGCCCGGCGTAGTCGGCGGAGATCTCGGCTCCGAGGGCGGCCACACGTTCCTTCACGGCGGTCTCGTCGATCAGGATCTCGCCGACCCCGTGGTCTACCTCACTCACCAAGCCTCCTTGCTTCGACGACCCCATCCCATCCCGGAGCGACGGCGATGCCCGGCACGGCGACGACTTCCTCGCCGCAGACGACGATCGGCCATGTCGCCCTGTCTGCCTTCGGCACTTTCGCGTCCACGAGGAGATCCTGCACTTTCTTGCGCCGTCCTGCCAGATGATCCCCCGATCGGCGCGTTCGCACCTCGAGGCCGTCGCGTCGGGACTCGAGCCTCCATGGCCCCCACACGACTGCGCCCTCGAGTCGAAGCGTGTCGTACTCGCGAACCGCGCGAACGCCGTTCCCGAGATCGGCGGACCGCGTGCCTGCCCGCGACGAGAGCAGGTCGACAAGCGAAGCTTCGAGCGCGCGCGGGAGCGAGGGGCGCGCCCCTCCGAGCGCACGCAGGTTCGCCTCGGCGCCTGGATGGAGACGCCGCAGAAGCGGCAGGATCTCCTCACGGATCAGCCCGCGGCGCGTCTCCGCATTGGTCTCGTCGAAGCGGACGGGAAGGGCGTGGTCGATGCAGTATGCGACCGTCTCCTCACGGGTCACGTCGAGCAGCGGCCGCACGACGCCGTCCTCGCGCCGAACCTTGATTCCCCGTGTCGAACCGCTCGAGACGATGCGATACAGCACGGTCTCCGCCTGGTCCGTCGCCGTGTGCCCGGTCGCGCGCAGGCCCTCTTCCGCGGTCGCCATGTAACGGAGCTCTCGCATCGCAGCCTCGGTCCTGGCAGGCTCGACGTGGATCACACGGGCGCCCATCTCTGCGACGCAATGCCTGGCGTCGGCGTCGGATGCAGCCCCACGCACCGCGTGGTGCACGTGAACGGCAGCGACGTCGTAGCCGAGCGACTGCAAGACGTGCCAGAGACACGTCGAGTCGGCGCCGCCGGAAACGAGGCACGTGACGGCGCCGCCTCTCGGCACGAGGTCGTGGGCGCGAATGAGCTTCTCGACGCGCGCGGTCAGCGGTGGCGCCATGCGTCCAGTGTGACGGACCCGGCGGACCCGGGTGAGGTTCCCTTGCGGGACTACGAGCGCTTCGGCTTCAGCGTCGCCGCATCGGCGACCTGATCTGCCGGCGGCAGCTCGAGCTCGAGCGGCATGCCGTAGTCGTAGACCTCGATGACGAGCGATGCCTGCAGCGACTCCTCGGAGCCGGGCAGCTTCGCGTCGAGGTCGATCGAGAGCTTGCGAACGCGACCCTCGCCGTCGACCCAGACATCGATCGGGAGTTCGTCGAGACCGGCCTGCTTGGCAGCCTCGTCGACGCCTCCGAGGCTCTCGCGCTGGTCAGCCGGGACGAGTGCGGTGAGCTTCGCGGGGTCGAGCGTCGCCCGGTAATGGCTCGTCGTGACGCCACGAACATCCTCGCTTCCGACGGACTCGATCGTCCCCGAGACTCCCTCGAGGAGCCCGAAGACATCACGCGCGTCGATGCCGGACAGCGAACCGGCCTGATCGAGTCCCGTGGTGCCCGACTGCGAGAGCTCCTTGGCATTTCCCTTGACCCAGGTCTTGCCGTCCGGCAACTCCTTCGCGATCGGCGGGAATCGGAGGTAGACGACGTCGCCGTCCACGATCACGTCGAGCTTCCAGTCCGCCGGATCCGTGGTGGCGAGGCCGCCGGAAACCGTGTCACCGAGCAGCGGGCCGAGCTGCGACATCAGATCGGCAAGCGAGGAGAGATCGACGGACATTCGCGAATGCTTGGCGGGCGTATCGAAGCCGCCGCCCGCGGTGAACGAGAGACTCTTGCCGACACCCGGCACGGTCAGGTCGAACGTCAGCTCGAACTGCGCCGAGTCGGACGACGCGCTCGACTGGGCGACCGACGTGAAGCTCGTGAGCTCCGGGATCGCGACCTGCGAGCCGCCACAGCCCGAGGCGACGAGGCCCAGAAAGGCGACGAGGACCACAACGGGGGATAGGAAGCGTCGCATGGAAATCCAGAGTACCCATCGGCGCGGGGGCCGCGCCGCCTATCCACCGAATGGGGTATCGGCGAATCGTGGTGCCTTGGCGAAGCGCGCGAGCGTTCCCGCTGCCCGCTCGACCGCATCGCGCTCGAGTCGGAACGGTACCGCGTGGGGAACGGTCGCGAGGCGCGCCGACGGAAAGCGGCCCTCCGCAGCATCGATCACGTATCTGATCGGCATCGCGTGCCCGACGACGAGGAGTGTCTCTTCCGGCCACTCGAGGAGGATGGTCAGCACGGAAGCGAAGCGCAGCGCGGCCGTGGCCCGGCTCTCACCGCCGCCGGGACACGGTGCGGCCGGGTCGTTCTCCCAGGCCCACGCTCGGTAGGCGGCGAGCGGGCCGCCCTCGAAGGAGCCGAAGCCGATCTCGTCGAGAAGTGGCTCGACGATCCGTGGGACGTCGCGATCCGCAAGCGCGAGATCGAGCGTCTCCTGCGTCCGGAGAAGCCGGGAGGAGAACCCAGCGCCGATCGACTCCGACGAGAGCTGCGCTCCGAGCCGAAGCGACTCCTCTCTGCCCGCCGCGGAGAGCCCGGCACCGGGTGGCGTCGAGTTGACGAAGCCGCCGGCGTTCGAGGCGGAGTGCGCGTGTCGCGTTAGAAGCATTCTCCTCACAGGAGAACCGAGCGGTAATCGAGCACGTGCACCATGCCCACCGACTCGTACAGGCCGATCGCGATCGCGTTCTCGGCGCGGACGAAGAGACACACGGTGGGTGTCCGCTCGAGAAGCAACCGGATCAGGTCACGCAACCCGCGCGCCGCGTAGCCGTTGCCGCGCGCCGGAGGATCGGTCCACACCTGTTGCAGCTGCACCGCACTCCCCGTCCAGGCAGATGCCTCGGCCTTGAACCTGATCACGCCGTCCTCGACCCAGAGCCACGACCGCCCCTCCTCGATCTGGGCTCGTGTCCGCCAGCGGAAGCCGCTCGGATCGCGCCGGAGCGGATCGACGGCGATCTCCTCGAGGTGCGCAGCCGCGCAGGCCGGTACGAGCAGGTCGAGATCGGCCGGTGTCGCCGCTCTCAAGCCCGTGTCTCCACACGTCGGCGCCCCGGTGATCGCGTAGACGGGCTGGCCCGGACGATCGAGCCGTGGCCGCGGCAGCTTCTTGCGCGCCGCCTCCCAGAGGTCGCCCACGGCGCGCTCCTCCCCGATCAGCATCCGGGCCTCAGATTTCGAGGCAAGGCCTGCAAACGCCGCGCACCCCGTTCCGGAGGGCACGAGATTGCTGCCGAGATGGCAGAGCGCGGCCAGCTCTCCGTCGCCGTCCGCGAGTGCCGCGAATCGCCCCTGACGACGTCGTGCGACGTCTTCGAGGAAGACGCGCTCGATCGGCGCGGCGGCGCAGAAGCGGAGGATCTGCTCGGTTGTCGGCTCGACCACGCGTTGACGCACGATCAGCACTCTATTTCGGGGCCGCAGCGAGCGGGGCGGTAGGCTTCCGGCCATGCCAATTCACGTTCGAGCCAACCCCGGCGACTATGCCGAAGCGTGCCTCCTCCCCGGCGATCCGCTGCGGGCCAAGTACATCGCCGAGACCTTCATGTCCGACGTCGTGCAACGAAACGCCGAACGCGGAATGCTCGGTTACACCGGGACATTCGACGGCAAGCCTGTCTCGGTGCAGTCGAGTGGGATGGGGTGCCCGTCCGCCGCAATCGTGATCGAGGAGCTCGTCCAGCTCGGGGTCAAGAAGATCATGCGAGTCGGTACCTGCGGTGGCCTCCAGCCCGATCTCTCGATGGGAGACCTCATCATCGCCCTCGCCGCGACACCCGCGGACGCCACCGCGTCGCACTACGTTCTCGGGGAGCCGCACGCACCGACGGCCGACTTCACGCTCGTCCACGAGGCCGTGCACAAGGCGAAGCATCTCGGGAAGCCCGTCCGGGTCGGGCCGATCGTGTCGAGCGACATCTTCTACCAGCCCGATCCCGGGATCGCCGGCCGCTGGTCCGGACCGGGGCATCCTTGCCGTCGAGATGGAGGCCGCCGTCCTGTTCACGCTCGGCGCGCTACGGAAGATCCAGGCCGGCTGCATGTTGATCGTCAGCGACGTGATCGTCGAGGGCGAGTTCCTCCGGATCACCGACGAGGAGATGCGGAAGGCCGTCGACGAGATGACGGAGCTTGCGCTTCACACCGTGACGGCGTAACTGCGTGAACGCGTGAGCGAGACCGTCTTCCTCGTCAACCCCGCTGCGGCCAACGGCGCCACCGGTCGCCGCTGGCCGGAGTTCGCGCACAAGGCTGCGGGGGTCGGCCTCGAGGGCGATGCGCTGATCAGCGAGCACCGCGGGCACCTCGGAATCCTGGCCCGAGAGGCGGCAGTGGGCGGTGCACGACTGCTCGTCGTGGTCGGCGGTGACGGCGCGCTGCACGAGGTGGCGAACGGCCTCGACGGTCTCAGCGACCCGCCGACCGTGGCCCTCATCCCGAGTGGGACCGGCGGCGACTTCGTGCGGACGTTCGGGATTCCGGACGACGTCGCGGCGGCGGCCAGCGTTGCACTCGAGGGCGACACGCGGACGATCGACCTGGGACGGGTGAGCTACCGGGCCTGGGACGGGACCGACGGCTCGGCGCTGTTCGCGAACGTCGCGAGCGCCGGGATGAGCGGCGCGATCGCACAGCGCGCGAACGACACCTCGAAGGCACTCGGCGCGAAGGCGTCGTACCTGTGGGCGACGCTTGCCGTGTTCAAGGGCTGGTCGGCCGTGGAGACGCAGCTCACCGTCGACGGCGAGCGCCGCGGAGGGCCGATGTTCGACGTCGTCGTCGCGAACGGGCGCTTCTTCGGCGGCGGGATGAAGATGTGCCCCGACGCCGTCCCCGACGACGGATTGCTGGACGTCGTCACGATCGGTGACGTGACGAAGCGCGATCTCGTTCTGACGATGCCGAAGATCTACCGGGGAACGCACCTGCCGCACCCGAAGGCCGAGGCGCTCCGAGGCCGAGTCGTTACCGTCGAGACCGACGAGCCGGTGCCGGTCGAGCTCGACGGAGAGCAGCCCGGCACGACGCCCGCGCGGTTCGAAGTGGTTCCGAACGCGATGCGGCTGCGCGTGCCGGCCTCGACGTCGCCCGCCGGATGACCCGTCCCGCCGGGCGGACGATCGTCCAGATGAGCGACTGCCACCTGTTCGCGGACGTCGACGCGACGCTCCTCGGAACCCCAACGCGACCCCGCCTCCACCAGGTCATCGAGGAGATCGACCGTCGGAGCCCTCACTTCGACCTCCTCGTCGTCACCGGGGACACGGCACACGACGAGTCCAGGGAGACCTACGACGCGTTCGCCGCCGAGCTCGGGGAGAGGGTCGAACGCCTCCGCATCCTGCCCGGGAACCACGATCACCGCGGATCGCTGCTCGAGGTCTTTCCGAACGCCTGTGCCGGCGTCGACGGAGGCGTGACCTTCCGGGCCGAGTCGGCCGGCTGGATCCTGATCGGGCTCGACTCGCAGCGGCCGGGCGTTCCGGCGGGCGAGCTCGGCACAACACAGCTCGCGTGGCTGCAGACGATGCTCGAGGCGAGCCCGACGACAGACACGATCCTCTTCATGCATCACCCACCCATCGGTGTCGGGAGCGAATGGCTCGACGCGATCGCCCTGCAGGATGCGGCCGCGCTCGGATCGATGCTCGAGGGGCACCCGCAGGTGAAGATCGTGCTCACGGGGCACGTCCACCAGGAGGCGTCCGGCTTGCTCGGGCGGGTGCGCGTTCTCACGACACCCGCCGTCGGGCCGCAGTTCCGCCCGCACACAGACGGCTTCGAGATCGAGCCCGGCCCTCCCGCCTACCGCGTCGTCGAGCTCACGCCCGGGGGCGCGTGGTCGACGACCGTGGTGCGGTGCTCCGCGTCGCAGTAGGGCCGAGGCCCAGCTCTAGTCGACCGCGTTCGCGGACCCGGCGGCCGGCGACGCCTTCGGCTTCTGAGCGCGCTTGAGCGTCGCTAGCTCCCGTTCGAGCTTCGCGACCCGCTTCTCGAGCTCGTCGATCCCACGCACCTTCTTGCCGAGATCGTCGACGCGCGTGCGGAGATCGTTGACCGCCCCGAGCGCCTTCGCGCCGCCGGGGAGGTCGGCGAGCCGTGCGATGGTCTGTTCGCCGCGTGCCGCGAGGCGGGCGATCATGTCCGCCTCGTCCTTCGGAGTCGGCGCCGTCTTGGGAGTCTTCGTGGCTTCTGTCATGAACCAGTCATACCAGCATCGGGCGGCCGTGGGAATCCTGCGGTCTATTGTTGTCCCATGCCGCGAGGGCTTTGGAAACGCGTACGACGTTCGCGTTCGGTTCGCCGAGACGGATGCGCAGGGCATTGCCCATCACGCGTCGTACGTGGTGTGGCTCGAGGTCGCGCGTGTCGCCTACCTCGCCGACCATGCCGGCGGGTACCGCTCGATCCAGGCGCAGGGAATCGAAGCGCTGACGACGGGCGTCAGGGTCGACTACCGGATGGCGGCCGCTTTCGACGACGTGCTCACGATCCGACTTCGCTGCGTCGACGTCAAAGGAGCCCGGTTTCGTTACGAGTACCGCATCGAACGCGGTGAGGATCTGATCGCGACCGCCGAGACACTCCACGCGACGGTGGACTCGGTGACCCACCAGCCCACACGGGTCCCGCCCTGGTTCGTGGAGGCGATCGCTACGGCTGAGTCGTCGTAGCAGGTGCTTCGGGCGCGGTCGCCGCGTCTGCCGGCGTCGTCCGCGTCACCCTTGGTCGCGTTCTTCTTCCCGGTCTTGTCGACGGGCTCCTTCACGGGTTTCTTCGTGCCCACACGGACGAGCGAGGGCTCACCGACGTAGTACGACCGCCACGTGTTGTCATAGAGCAGGTTGTCGTTGGCGTCGTAGACGAGCCGATGGACGCTCGTCTGTCGCGGCGGCGCTCCGAACTCGTCAACGATCCGCTTCCCCTTCTCGAGTGCCGGGTCATCCGTCTCCTCGACCGGGACCTCACCGGTCACCGTAAGCGGCTCGGTCGTGGACTCGACGCGCCGGTCCATGGGTGTGCCGTAGAGGTTCACGGTCAGAGACCCGGCTCCGACGAACGTCCGCAGGAGCATCCAGTGGCTCGTGTCGTTGACGAACTTGAGGTCGAGGTCGGGGTAGTTGACCGTGGCGTCGCGGCCCGTCGGGTAGTGACTGATGTACAGCGCATGGTTCGTGCGCGCGGAGATCGGCAGGCCACCTTCGAACGCTGCGTTGAACACCGTTGTCGACACCTGGCAGATGCCACCGCCGAGACCGTTCTGTAGCTCCCCGTTGATGATCACCGGTGCCTCCTGGAAACCCTTCTCGGCCGTCCGCTCACCGGTCGTCCCGTTGAACGAGAACGTCCCACCCGGCGCGATCAGCGTGCCATCGATGAGCTTCGAGACGAGCTGGACGTTGGCGAGCCGGCCGGGGGTGCCGCCGTACGTCGTCGTGTAGGACGAGACGACGCCGGTGATTCCCATCGCCTTCGCCTTCTCGGTGGTGCGCGCCGGCTGCGGCGACCTGGACCGCGAGTTGCGCCGTTCGCCGATCGGTCGAGAACGCTGCGGCCGTGATCGCTTTCGCCGTCGCCGGGATGTCGAGGACGAGGCCAGGCGCGGAGGGACGGATCACGATCTTGCCGGTCGCCGTGACCTGGAAGTGCGCATCCTGCGGCTTGCGGGAGACCGTGGCCGCGAGACGCTCGAGGTACTCCTCGGCGCCTCGCCCCGTGACGGCCACCGTCTTGCTCCCGCCCGCCGGCAACTCGATCAGGGAAGCCATCTTCCACCGCGGGATGCGCCAGCGCGTCTCGCCATACGCGAGCCGAACGGGTGCCGACAGTGCGATCCGCGCCTTCGCCGCCGCCTCGTCGAGGTCGGAGGCTGCGACCCGGGGCGCCGTCGACGTCAACGGAAGCGCGACGGGGGTGCCGCGGTCGAGGCGTGCGAGCGCCTGCACGACGACGACGAGCCGCCGCCGCCCGGTCGAGCCTCTGGCCCGACTGACCCTCGACGATCTGCACCTTGAGGCCCTGGCGAACGACCTTGGCATCGACGCCTCGCCTGTCGACGTCCCGCGCGATCTGGCCGAGCTTGTATGCCACGGCTGCGTCGTACGCGCCGACGGTGGGCGTCTCCTCGAGCCCGACGAAGCGGCCGACGAGCCGCTTGTAGCCACGAACGGGGCCGAAGCCCCCTCCTGCCGACGCAGCGTCCTCGACCGCGGCCTGCCAGTCGGCCGCGACCCCGAGCTGTGAGGAGGTGAGCGCGAACGATTCGCCGCCCGCCGTGAAGGTAACCGGCGCTTTCTCGACCGCTTTCGCCTGCGCCTGGAGCTTGCGAACCGCCTGGTTCGTGGACATGCCTCCCACGTCGACTCCGGCGACGGTGGTCCCGGCCGCAAGCGACGACTGTGACCCGGCGAAACACGAGCCCGATCACGATCACGAGCACGCCAAAGACAGCCGCGAGAAAAACGGCTCTGCGCAGGGCAATCCGACGGGAAGATCGTCTCGATCGCGCGCGGGTTCGGTAGACGGTGGATTCAGCGCGCACGGAACGCGAAATTCTACCGGAGCCGCAGTGACCCTGGCCCGCCGGAACGCGGGACCGCCAACGATCGTCGGGAGAGGCCCGGCCCGGCGCCCGTCGGACGCCCGAGCCGCACGTCTCGGCACGGGCGGTGCCGCGTCCGCCCGACCCGGGCTCCCCTATCGCAGGTAGATCTCCTTGGCGATCACGAGCCGCTGAATCTGCGACGTGCCCTCATAGATCTGGAAGAGCTTCGCATCGCGCATCAGCTTCTCGACCGGGTACTCCTTCATGTACCCGTAGCCACCGAACACCTGCACCGCGTCGGTCGTGACCTTCATGGCCGTGTCCGCACCGAACCGCTTCGCAAACGACGAGTACTTCGTCGCCTTCCGGCCCTCGCCCTGGTCGATCATCCAGGCCGCCTGCCAGCAGAGGAGCCGCGAGGCCTCGATCTCGGTCGCCATGTCGGCGACGAGGAAGCTGATCCCCTGGTTCATGGCGATCGGCATACCGAACTGGACGCGCTCCCGCGTGTACTCGACGGAGAGCTCGAAGGCCGCCTGCGCGACACCGACCGCTGCAACTGCCGTCGCTGGGCGCGTGAAGTCGAGCGTCTGCATCGCGATCTTGAACCCGTCTCCCTCGCCCCCGAGGCGGTTCGCCGAAGGGACGACGACGTCGCTGAACGCGACTGCCGACGTGTCGGTCGCCCGCTGGCCCATCTTGTCGAGATGGCGCTCGACGACGACCCCCTCCGTCTCCATCGGAACGACGAACGCGGAGAGGCCCTTGCTCCCCGCCCCCGGATCGGTCGACGCGAAGCAGACCATCCAGTCGGCCGGCCCTGCGTTCGTGATGAACATCTTCGAGCCGTTGATGACGTAGTCGTCGCCCTTGCGCACCGCCGTCGTCTGGATGCCCGAGACATCGGAGCCGGCGCCGGGCTCGGTGAGGCCGAAGCAACCGAGGATCGGTGCGTCGACGAGTGGCCCGAGCCACTGCTTCTGCTGCTCCTCCGAGCCTGCGACGAGGATCGGGCCGGCAGCGAGGCCGTTCGCGCCGATCGAGGTTCCGATCCCCGAGCACCCCCAGTTGAGCTCCTCCGCGATGAGCATGCCCTCGAAGCACGGCAGCTCCGGCCCACCGAGTGAGGCGGGCAGATGCGGGTTCATCAGGCCAACCTCGTGCGCCTTGGCAATGATGTCGGTGGCATGGATCTGCCCCTCGTCACATTCGGCCGCGCGCGGACGGATCTCCTTCTCGGCGAACTCGCGGGCGAGCGCGCGCAACTCGCGCTGCTCGTCGGTCAGGCCGAACGAGACACCGCCGGCAACCCCGCTCTCAACTGTGGCCATGATCTACCCCTTCTTCCCCGGGGGCCGCGGGCACCGACCCCACCGAGTATATCGATTGACTAGTCAGTCAATAAGTGTAGACGCAGATGACGAGGGCGGTCAAGCACCGCTCGCGCTCCGGCTCGCGGATGTCAAGGTCTGGCGCTGGCATCAGGCGAGCGGCAGCCGCAAGCCACTCCTCGACGACGTCTCCTGGTCGGTGCGGACGGGTGAGCGTTGGGCGCTCCTCGGGCCGAACGGTGCGGGCAAGACGACCCTACTGACGCTCGCTGCCGCGGCGGGGTTCCCGAGCCGCGGGCAGGTCGAGATTCTCGGCGAGACGATGGGGCGCACCGACGCCGCCGCCCTTCGGGAGCGGATCGGCTTCGTCGATGCCCGCGACGGCGACCGCTTCGCACCGATGCTGACGGTGCGCGAGGTCGTGCGAACGGGCGCAACCGGCACGATCGGCTACTTCGAGCAACGCCTTGGCATGCTGGACATCGACCGGGCGGACACGCTGCTCGGGACCTTCGGGCTCGGGTCGCTCGCCGAACGGCGCTTCGGTGACTGCTCCCAGGGGGAGCGGAAGCGGGCGCTCATCGCCCGAGCGCTCGTCGGCAGGCCACGACTGTTGTTGCTCGACGAACCGGGCGCCGGTCTCGACCTCCCCGGCCGGGAGATCCTCCTCGGCTCGCTCGCCCGGCTCTCGGATGTCGACCCGGAGCTGACGATGGTCGTGACGACGCACCACCTCGAGGAGCTCCACGGCTCGACGACGCACGCCCTGCTGCTCCGGGACGGCGTCGTTCTCGCGGCCGGCCCGGTCGAGGAGACACTGACCGATGCGCTCCTGACGGCGTGCTTCGGGATCCCGATCGCCGCCGAGCGCAGAGGCGACCGCTGGACCGCAACGGCCGGGTAGAGCGCTCGGGGTATTTTTCTATATATTTTTGAAAAACGCCACGATCCGGAGGCCTCCACCCGTGACCACGACAGCCGCTCGGCCCGCGCTCGACCCCCACGACTTCCTCGCGATCGACGCACTGCTCGACGACGAGGAGCGCGCGATCCGCGACACCGTGCGGCAGTTCGTCCGCGAGCAGGTCGTCCCCTACGTGGGCGACTGGTTCGAGCAGGGGATCCTGCCGCGCGAGGTCGTCTCGGAGCTCGCAAAGCTCGGGCTCTTCGGCATGCATCTCGAGGGGTACGGGCTCCCGGGTGCGAGTGCGACGGCGTACGGCCTCACGTGTCTCGAGCTCGAGGCGGGAGACTCGGGCATCCGCAGCTGCGTCTCGGTGCAGGGCTCCCTTGCGATGTTCGCAATCTGGCGCTGGGGCTCCGAGGAGCAGAAGGAGCGCTGGCTGCCGGCGATGCACCGCGGCGAGGTGATCGGTTGCTTCGGCCTGACCGAGCCCGATGCCGGCTCCGACCCGGGCACCATGCGCACGCACGCACGCCGCGACGGATCCGACTGGGTGCTGAACGGCGCGAAGATGTGGATCACGAACGGCTCGATCGCCGACATCGCGATCGTGTGGGCCCGAACGGAGGACGACGAGATCCGTGGCTTCATCGTCGAGAAGGGGACACCCGGATTCTCGGCCCCCGAGATCCACAAGAAGCTCTCTCTCCGGGCCTCGATCACCTCCGAGCTCGTCCTCGACGACGTCCGCGTACCGGCCGAGAGCATGCTTCCCGGTGCCTCGAGCCTGAGAGGGCCTCTCTCGTGCCTCAACGAGGCGCGATTCGGGATCGTCTTCGGCGCGATCGGGGCTGCGCGTGCGTGCTTCGAGGAGGCGCTCGCCTACTCGGCCGAGCGGATCGTCTTCGAGAAGCCGATCTCGGCCTATCAGCTGACACAGCAGAAGCTCGCCGAGATGGCGCTCGAGATCAACCGCGCAACGCTGATGGCACTCCATATCGGGCGGATGAAGGATGCCGGCACGCTGCGCTCGGAGCACGTCAGCCTCGGCAAGATGGGCAACGTGCGCGGTGCGATCGAGGTGTGCCGGAGCGCGAGGACGATCCTCGGAGGCAACGGGATCACCCTCGAGTACCCGGTCATCCGGCACATGAACAACCTGGAGTCGGTGCTCACCTACGAGGGAACCCACGAGGTTCACACCCTCGTCGTCGGCGGCGCGCTGACAGGCATCCCCGCGTTCCGCTGAGGGTCGTGTCCGTCGCGAGCTCGATGAGCACGCCGACGGCCCAGGATCGGGCCGCCGCGACGTTGCGCACCGCGATTCTCGACGGCGAGCTACGCCCGGGCCAGCGCGTGAACCAGGAGGCGTGGGCCGAGCGGGCGACGTGTCAGCCTGATTCCGCTCCGCGAGGCCCTGCGCGCACTTGCCGGCGAAGGGCTCGTGACCTATCGCCCCCGTCGGGGCTACGCGGTGACGGAGCTCGACCTCGCCGAGCTCGAGGAGGTGTACCGGCTCCGCAGGCTCCTCGAAACGGACTCCCTGCTCCGTGGCGTGCCGGAAGCGACGCGGGACGACGTCGACGGGCTGGAGGCTGACGCCGACGCCTGCCGGGCCGCGGCCACGAGGGGCGACGTCGGGGGGCAGCTCGCTGCGAACCGACGCTTCCACGACCGGCTGCACGCGCTTGCCGGGAGTCGGGCGTCCTCACGCCTCATCGATCTCCTGTGGGACTCGACCGAGGCCTACCGCGCGCTGTACTACGCGCTCCCGGGTGAGGCGGACGAAGCCGACCGCGCCCATCGCGCGTTGATCGCCGCCGTCGGCGCCCGCGACGGCGGCCGCGCCGTCGCGCTCCAGAACGAGCACCGCGACCGCGCGCTCGAGCGCCTGCGCGCAACGTTTCGGGGTGAGGCTCTCGCCCCACCCCGAAACGAGCACGTCTGATTCCTCTCTAGATCGCCGAGCCGGACGGGATCCGCGGGAAGGTCGAGGCAGGCGGCGTGCCTGCTCCCGGGGGAGGGCCTCCCCAGCCGTGTCGTCCGCGGTGGCCGCCCTCGAACCCCTTGCCGTTGACGGCATCGTCGAGCCTCTCGTTCATCCGCTTCAGCGCCTCGTCCTCCTGCGCCTGTGTCAGGCGGCCCGCCTTGACGGCTGCATCGAGCTTCTTCTTCGTGTCCGCCGCCAGGGCAGCCTTGAGCCCGGCAACGGTCTTCCCCTGCGCCTTCGCGATGTCAGCGAGCGATTTTCCCGCCATCAGCTGCGTGCGGAGCTCCGCCTCGGTCAGACCGAGAAACGTTGCCGCTGCAGCCGACCCCATGCCGGGATGGCCGCCCGGACCGCCTTCGCGGCCGCCGCGGCCGAAGCCGCCGTGCCCGAGGTCCGCCGAGTGACGGAAGCACGCCATCCTGCGCCCGCTTCTTCATCGCCTCGCCCTGTTCCTTGGTGATCTTGCCCGCCGCAACTGCGGCGTCGATTCGCGCGCCGTAGGCGCCCTGGAGGGCTGCCTTGAGCTCCGCAGGCGTCACATCGAGGCGTTTGGCCGCGTCCGAGAGAAACGCCTCCTTCTCCTTGTCGGAGCCGAGCACGCCCCCGGCGACGGCAACGCCGGCGGTGATCGCGATGGCTGCCACGACGGCGCCGATCACAGCGGTCTTCTTTCTCCAACTCGTCACGGGGTCTCCTTCGGTTCGATGCCTCTCAGAAGTACAGCATGAGAATCTAAGAGCCACCTGTGAGTTCTTCTGCCCGGATCAGCGAAAAGACGAGCGGTACCGCGAGCAGGATCGGGATCGCGAGCACGGGCCACAACACCTGGTATCCCTCGGTCGCGGGGAGGTAGGGCGCCAGAACGTCGATCAGGATCCCTGCGAGGAGCGTTCCGACGATGAGGCCGATTCCCTTGGTCGTCGTCGCGAGCCCCGAGATCGCCCCCCGATCGTCCTGTGGCATCAGCTTGAAGAGCAGGCCCCAGGCGAGCGTCATCACCGCCCCCGCGAAGATCGCGACCAGGAAGATCACCGCGAGATACCACGAGTGCCACTGCGTCGCGAGGCCGCCGCCGAGCAGCGCGAGGCCGTAGACCACCGAGCACCACGTGATCACCCTCGCGAGCCCGAAGCGGTCGCCGACCCAGCCCGAAACGAGCGCCGCGACGACGTACCCTCCCGCGACGGCAGCAAGTGCGAGCGTCGAGGTCGAGAGCGACTCATGGAGCCCGACGGTGATGTAGAGGATGACGAACGTCCGCGCCCCGGCGAACGTCCCCTCCCAGGCGGCGTTCGCGAGCAGGAAGCGCCCGACGTCCGGGTTGCGACGGAGCACACGCCACGAATGCCGGACATAGACACGGACGCCTTCGAACACACGGCCGTGCCCGCCGTCCTCGCGCAGAAACAGGACCGGGACGAGACACGCGGCGGACACGACGGCGGCTGCAAAGAGGAACGGTGCAGGTTGCCAGAGATGGAAGAGCACCCCTCCGAGAATGAGCCCACCACCGAGCGCGATGCCGCGGAAGAGATGCTGGACGCCCTGCGCACGACCGTAGACGCTCTCCGGGAGGAGGTCGGGATAGAGACCGCGATACGGCGGCTCGTACACGTAGTAGGCGAAGAAGAAGGCGAACACGAGCAGCGCCGTCGTCCACAGGCTCGGCATGAACGCCATCAGCGCAAGGCAGAACCCGATCGGACCGACCGCGACGAGCATGAACGGGCGTCGCCGTCCGAGGGGCGTGTGGAAGGTGTCGCTCCACGGGCCGATCACGAGCGGCAGCGTCAGCGCGAAGGCACCCTCGGCGGCCAGCACGAGGCCGATCAGCGACGTCGAGCTCGTGTACTCCCCGAGCACCGGGGGGAGGTAGGCGGCCGTCGTCGTCAGCGACCACGCGAGGCCGAAGGCCCCGACGCCGAGCTTGACGACCGTGCCGGCGCTGGAAGGGCCGTCAGGCGTCGCGCTCGCTGCGGACGGCGAGACCGCCGCAGACGACGTCGATGATCGTCCGCTCTGCAAGGGCAACCTCCTCGTCATCATCGGGGAGCTGGCCGAGAACCCAGCCGGTGAGAATCTCCTCGAGCCCGCCGTAAAAGATCCAGCTCGCGAGCCGCGGGTCGAGATCGGGACGGAAGACGGCCGTCCGCCTGCCCACGCTCGATCACCTTCTCGATTGTCGCGAATGCGGCGCGAATCTCGTCGACCTGATCGTCGAGATGCGCGCTCCGCGCGACCTCGCGCACCATCACCCTCACGAGATCGGGGTCGTTGCGCCATGTACGCAAGAGGATCTTGGCGATCCCCCGCAGCTGCTCGTCGGCGGGCTCGTCCGAGCTCGCGACCCGGTCGAATCGCGTCAGCAGCTCGCCCCAGTTCTCCCGGAAGACGGTCGCGAGCACCTCCTCCTTGGAAGAGAAGTAGTGGTAGAGCAATCCGTGCGCGACGCCCGCCTCCTCGGCGATGTCACTGACACGCGAGGTGTGGTAGCCGCGACGCGCGAAGACCCTTACCGCTGCATCGAGGATGAGGCGACGCTTCTCCTCACTTGCGGCCTGCCTGTCCCGACCGGGACGCTGGGGCGTGATTGAACGTTCAGTCAAGACCGGCTCAGGATACGACGCTGCGCGGCGTGGTGCGGTGGGTAGGCGCCGTTGGCTGCGGTCACGACGCAAAGAGGCCGAGCGCCACGGGGAGCTGGAAGAGGTCGGTGATCCGATCCGGCTCACCCGGATGGCGCCCGTCGCGGTCGAGGAGGATCGCGCGCATCCCGAGCGCACGTGCACCCTCGATGTCGTCCGCGTACGAGTCGCCGACCATGACCGCCTCGGCCGCCGACACGTCGAGAATCGACAATGCCCGCTCGAAGATCGAGGCGTGCGGCTTCGCGCGGCCGTGAGCCTTGGAGCCAACGGCGCAGTCGACGTCGAGCATGTGGTGCGCGGCGAACTCCTCCAGGTCGCGCTGGCCGTTCGAGATGAGACCGATCGCGAGCCGATGCTCGCGCAACGCCTGCATCACGGGAAGCGCATCGTCGTAGAGGTGGAAGTACTCGTGGATCTCCCAGCGGCGAACCATGTCGGCCGCGCATTCGCGGGAGCCAGCCGCGTCGCCACCCATGCCACGAACGATGTCCTCGGTGAACGCCACCCAGAGCTCCTCGTCGTGTACGAGCTCCGGATGCGACCGGAGGTCCTCCATCGCGGCGAGCCGCGCCTCCTCGTACCGGCCGGCGTCCAGGTCGAGCCCGTGCTGCGCGCCGACGCGCCGGTACGCCTCCGGCCCGAGCTCCGGCCCGGGCCGCGACAACGTGAAGTCGACGTCGAAGAGGACAGCTCTCAACATGATGGGGAGTCTAGGGGTGCGGCACGTCGTGCCATTCAGGTTCGGAGCAACGCGTCGATGCGGGCTCCGCTGTCGCGGATCCCGCATCGACGTGAGCAATCGGGGTGCCCAGATTCGAACTGGGGACCTCTCCGACCCGAACGGAGCGCGCTACCAGGCTGCGCCACACCCCGAGCGCCCACAGGGTACCCGCTCGCGCCCGCTCGCGGTGGCGGTGCGCACTCCTCCGCGGGCGTAGACTGAGCGCGTGGCTGCCCGGGACGAGATCGTCGCCTACGCGAACGCACTCCTCGACGTCGAGCACTGGCCCGAGTTCGCTCCGCCGGGGCTGCAGGTCGTCGGAAGTGACGACGTCACTCTCCTCGTCTGCGGTGTCTCGTGCTCGCGCGAGCTCTTCGAGCGAGCGGCGGCGGAGGGAGCAGACATGATCCTCGTCCATCACGGTCTCTTCTGGCGCAACGAGCCCCTGGTCATCGACGCGCGGCAGCGCTGCCGCCTGGAGGCTCTGTTCGAGGCGAATGCGTCGCTGCTCGCATACCACCTCGCGCTCGACGCGCACTCGACGCTCGGCAACGCCGCCCAGCTCGCCGAGCGCATCGGCGCAGCCGTGGACGGCCCGTTCACGGGTGTCGGGCTCGCCTGCTCGCTCCCGGGCCTCTCGATCGCCGAGCTCACCGCGCGCGTCGAGACGGCTGTCGAACGCCAGCCACTCGTGTTCGCCCACGGCCCGGAACGGATCGAGCGTCTCGCCGTCTCGACGGGAGGGGCCGGGCACGACCTCATCCGCGCTGCCCACGAGGGGTTCGATGCACTTCTCACCGGGGAGCCCGAGGAGCCCAGTCTCGCGACCGCGCGCGAGCTCGGCATCCACCTGATCGCGGCCGGGCACCAGGCGACCGAGCGATTCGGCGTGCAGGCGCTCGCCGCACACCTCGCCGACACCTTCGGGATCGAATGGCGGTATCTCGAGGTCGAGAACCCGATATAGGGGTCGAGCATCACGTCCGGGTAGCGCCGCCATGATCGAAAGGTTTGCGTACGTCAGATGCCGGGAGTATCCTGGTCACATCATGGAGCAGACCGGGAGGCGGGCCCGTTGACCCCCGTCACTTGCAACCGAGCGTCGATTCAGCCCGACCGCGCGCCTTGCGCCGGCGGGCTTTTTTGATGCCCGAAGGAGGCGACGAATGGCGAATCATCTGACGCCCGAAGAGCTGTCGGTCGAGCTCGACATCGACCGCGACCTGATCATCAAGCTGTGTATCGAGGAAGGCGTGCCCATCTACCACGGCAAGATCGACAAGCATCTTTTCCAGGCGCAGCTCCAGGCGGTCGGTCTCCCGGTCGCGCAGCACGCCTGAGGTCTTCCGCGCGCGCCGTGGAGCGTCCCCCTCGCGGTGGGTAGCGCTCCGCGGCGCAGCGCCTAGCACGCGACTCCGCCGGGCGGGTCGGCTGGCTACGAGCTGGAGCGGGCGCGCGGCTTCGCGGGCGTCTTCTTCTTCGCCTTCGCCGCGGGCTTCGCGCCCGATCCTCGACCGCCCTTGGCCGCCGCAACGCTTGCCTTGAGAGCATCGAGCAGGTCGACGGCCGGTGCGCGCTCCGGCTCGGCGTCCGCGAGCGGACGCAATTCCTCTCCCTGGAGCTTGGCCTCGAGCAGCGCACGAAGGTCGCGCCGGTACGAGCTCGTCAGGGTGGCCGGGTCGAACGCGCCGTCGAGACTCTCGATGATCTGGTGTGCAAGGGCGAGCTCGGGCTTCTTCACCTCGGTCTCCCCGATCGCCTCTTCGATCTCGGCGTCCGAGTAGACGTCCTCCGCGAGGTAGAGGGTCTCGAGGACGAGCGCGTCACCGCGGGAGCGAACGAGGCAGAGCGATTCGCGTCCCGTCCGCACGAAGCGCCCGAGCGCCCCAGTGCCGGTCTCGCGCATCGCCTCGAGCAGCAGACGGTACGGCCGTCGTTGAGCCGGCGTTGCGCCGGGAACGAGGAAGTACGTTCGGTCGCGCCAGATCGGGTCGATCTGCTCCACCGGAACGAACTGGGAGATCTCGATCGAGCGGGAATCGTCGTGGCCCTCGAGCGTCTCGAGCTCGGCCTCCTCGACGAGCACGAATTGCCCTTTCGACGCCTCCCACCCCTTGACGATCTCGTCGGGCGCGAGCTCGCGGTCGTGCTGTGGGGCACCAGCGCTTCTGCTTGATCGGCGTCAGGCACTCGCGGTGCAGGAGCCGGAACGAGACGTCGGACTGCCTGGCAGCCGGCTTCGTCGCCGGCGCGAGGCCGACGGGAATGCTGACGAGGCCGAACGTCAATGATCCGTTCCAGGTCGTGCGCATCGCTCCTCTGATCCGATCGGGGACCGACCTCATTCTGCCCTGAACGCGCCGTTCCTGCACGATACGAGTAGATTGACGCCGTGAAGTCCGACCGCACGATAGCCCGACTCTGGCGCGACGCCGCCGCACGCGAGCGGCCGGGAACGGCGTATCTCGCGCAACACGGCGATCACTGGCACGAGGTCAGCTGGGCGGAGGCGACCGAGCGTGTCGAGAATCTCGCGAACGGGCTCCTCGCCCGCGGTGTCCGCAAAGGCGAGGCGTTCGCGCTGATCGGGCGTACGACGTTGGAATGGTCGCTGTTCGACTTCGCACTCGCGCTCGTCGGTGCGGTCGCGACGCCCGTCTACGCGAACAGCTCGCCGGGAGAGACCTCCTACATCCTCGACCATTCCGGGTCGATCGGCGTCCTCTGCGAGGATGCCGCCCTCGCAGCGCGGATGGAGGAAGAGCGCACGGCTCTGCCCGGCCTGCGCGACGTGCTCACGTACGCCGACCTGACGGCGCTCGAGTCGGAGGGAGTCGCCTTCAAGACCGAGAACCCGGCAGCGCTCGACGAGGCTGTGGCGGCGATCGGCGAGGACGACCTCTTCACCTTGCAGTACACGTCCGGGACGACCGGCCCGCCGAAGGGCTGCATGATCCGGCACCGTAACTATTACGCGATGGTCGCCGTGATCGACCACTTGCCGGACTACGTCCGCGACGACGACCTGATGCTGCTCTACCTGCCGCTCGCGCACAACTTCGGCAGGCTGATGCACCTTACCGGGCCGTACGTCGGCTACACGATTGCCTTCCTCCCCGATCCGCTACAGACGGCGGAGGCCCTGCAGGTGCTCCGTCCGACTGTCCTCCCGAGCGTGCCGCGTGTCTACGAGAAGATCCACACCGCGGTCGTCGGAGCGATCGACGAGACGACGGGCGTGAAGCGGCGACTCGCCGACTGGTCGCTCGCCGTCGGAAGGGAGCGGAGCCGAAGCGAGGAGGCGGGTGCCCAGCTGAGCCGGTCCCTGCAGCTGAAGGCTCGCCTGGCCGACCGGCTCGTGCTCGCAAAGATCCGCGATCGGCTCGGGGGCAGGCTCCGGACACCGATCTCGGGTGGTGCGCCTCTCGGACAGGAGATCGCAGAGTTCTTCGACGCGATCGGCGTCAGGATCTTCGAGGGGTACGGCCTCAGCGAGTGCACGACCGCCGCGACGACGAACACGCCCGCGGCCTGGCGTTTCGGGACGGTCGGCCCCGGCCTTCCCGGTTTCGAGCTCCGGATCGCCGAGGACGGAGAGCTGCTCGTCCGCAGCGACACCGTGTTCGCCGGCTACTACAGGGATCCCGAGGCGACGGCCGCGGTGCTCGACCCGGACGGATGGCTCCACACCGGTGACATCGCCGAGATCGACGATGACGGCTTCGTCAAGATCACCGACCGCAAGAAGGACATCATCGTCACCGCCGGCGGCAAGAACATCGCCCCGCAGAACCTCGAGAATGATCTGAAGGCAGCGAAGGTCATCTCGCAGGCGATCGTCGTCGGTGACCGCCGACCATACCCGGCGGCTCTCATCACGCTCGACGAGGTCGAGATCGGCAAGTGGGCCCATTCTCAGGGCATCGCCGGCGACATGGCGGTGCTCGCATCGGACGCGCAGGTGATCGCCCTCGTGCAGGGCATCGTGGATGAGGTGAACGGGGTGCTGTCGCGCTTCGAGCAGATCAAGCGGTTCACGATCCTCCCCCGTGACTTCACGATGGAGCGTGACGAGATGACACCGACGCTGAAGCTCAAGCGCCGCACGATTCACGAGCACTACAGCGACGCAATCGAGTCACTCTACGACGCGTAGCGTCGCCGCCGGCGAGCGGCCGGAAATGCTCCGCCCTACAGGCGGCGGGCGCCGACCCAGCCGGATCGGTAGATGCTCGAGATCTTGACGACGTCACCGGTATGCGGGGAGTGGATGTACTGACCTCCGCCGACGTAGATGCCGACGTGACCGAGCCCGCTGAAGAAGACAAGGTCACCGGCCTGAAGGTCCGACTGCGACACCGGAGTGCCGTACCCGTACATCGAAGCGGCGTGGTGAGGCAAGGAGACGCCGACCTGTGCGTAGACATAGGCGACGAATCCCGAGCAATCGAACCCGGCCGGGGTCGAGCCGCCCCAGACGTAGGGTATGCCGAGGTACTGCATCGCGATCCCGACGACGCCCCCGTACTGCGACGCCGGTGCCGCGGGAATGAGCGACTCGCCACTGTCCGACGGACTGATCGGCGTGGCCTCGAGCAGCTGCGCATGAGAACGGGACGCTGACGCGGCCGACGCCTGTTGCGCGGCGAGCCGTGCTCGGGCCTGCTGGGCGATGACGGCCTGCCTCCGTGCCTCCTCCGCCTGGAGCTGCGCGATCTCGGCCTCGAGCCCTGCGAGCATCCGCTTCTGCTGTGCGATCTGCCCCTCGATCGCCCGCTGCTGGCTTGCACGCTGCTGGACGATCTGGGCCTGCGAGGTGCGCGCACGGGTGAGGTTCTCGCGGCGCTGCTTCACTTCCTTCCGGAAGCGCTTCACGTCGTTCAGGACCTTTGCGTCCTGGTCACCGACGCGCTGCACCATGTCGAGTCGGCCCAGGAGATCGTCGAGGTTCTCGGCTCCGAGAATGACCTCGACGGCGCCTCCGCCGTCGCCGTTGACGTAGAGCGCGCGCAGTCTCTGGGCGATGTGAACCTGCGCGGCACCGAGGCTCGCCTTCGCGACGACGAGATGTCGCGCGTTCGTGTCGAGGTCGGCATCGAGCTGCTGCAGCTGGACGTTCGCGTAGTTGTACGACTCGATCGCCCGCTCGAGCTGCGGCTGGGTGGACTCGATCTGGGCGAGAACTGCCTGTGCCTGCGCCCGCTTCGACGTGATCGACGGATTAGCGGTCGACGACGAGACGACGGTCACTACCGAAAGGCAGATCACCGCAAGGGCGAGGATTTTGGCCGGAGCCTGTCGCGTTCTCGAACGATTCATATGCTGGTTCGATCGTCGAAAGGCACCGCCACCCACGGTGGAGGCCATCCGAAGGGGCAACTGTAGCAGGGGCAGATGAGGACTGCAACCGGGAAGAGTTCAAAATCCCTGGAAAAACGGGGTATTTCGTCCGTTCGATAGGCACGGATTTGCTACGGTCTTCGCCTTGTGAGACTGCTGAGGTCACGATGGTCGCTGCTCGGCGCGGCCCTCGCCACGGGTGCCGTTCTCACCATCTCCAGCCCATCGTCCGGCGGCGCGGAGACTGCGCCGGCGCTGGCCGACCGGGTGGCCGCGCTCGGCCGCACCGAGTCCGCTGCCGTCCTCGAGCTCTACGCAGCCGAGTCCGCCCTTGCGCGCGCCCAGGGCGAGGCCGAACGACTCTCGCGGCGCTCCGAGCAGCTCGAGCGCGAGGAACGAGGCCTGCACACCCGGACAGAGATCGTGCGACGGTCTCTGCGGGCGTCACAGAAGCGCGTGGCAACGCTCCTGCGGGCGCTGTATATCCAGGGTGAGCCCGACCCGATCTCCGTCATCCTCGGTGCAACCTCGCTCGACGAGGCCATCGCCGGGATCGACGGCCTGTCCCGCGCGACCGTTCAGAACAAGCGCCTGAGTGCCGAGGCGGCGTCCAAGACGCTTGCGCTCGCGAGGCTCAGGGTCGCGCTCCGGGAACAGCGGGTGCGGCTGACGAGAGCGCAGCGCGACGCGCAAGACGGCGTCGAACGCCTCGGAGCTGCCGTTGCGAGCAGAAGCGCGACCGTCGCGGCCGTCCGCCGGGAACGCGCGCTGACGTCGGGCAGGCTGGCGTCCCTCGAGGCCACGGCCCGCGCAGCCGAGCGTCGATCTGCCGATCTGACCTCCGCCGCCGTGGCGCAGACGCAGGCAGTCGAGCCACCGGCCCAGGCAACCTCCGCGGACGCGCCCAGCGCCGAGCAGTCGGCCCCCGCGACTCAACCGGCGACGGGAACACACTCGCTCGTCGTCGACGCGGTCGCATACCACCTGCCCGGAAACACGGCGAGTGGTCTTCCGGTCGGGGTCGGGGTGATCGCGGTCGATCCCACCGTGATTCCCCTCGGGACGCGCGTGTTCGTCCCCGGCTACGGCCCCGCTGTCGCGGCAGACGTCGGCTCGGCGATCAAGGGCAACATCATCGACCTCTGGATGCCGAGCACAGCTCAGGCGCTCTCCTGGGGTCGACGCACCGTCACGATCACGATTTACGGGTGAGCCGGTGAGATCCCTCGCCCGGATCGCAGCGGTCGTGCTCGCGTGCGCGGCGGGCACGGCGACGACGGCCGCCGGCTCCGGCGGCCTCGGGCCGCGGCTGACAACGTCCCTCACGGACCCGTCGCTCTCGCTCGGCAAGACGGGCGCGCTTGCGGTCGACGTCGCGACCGGAGAGCCGATCTTCGCCCACAACAGCAACGTGCCGTTCGCGCCTGCCTCGAACGAGAAGCTGCCGGTCTCGTACGCCTCGCTGATCCAACTCGGCCCCGGCTACCGCTTCCACACCGAGGTCTATGGCACGGGCACTCGCGCAGGAGCGACGTGGGACGGCAATCTGGTCCTGAAGGGGTTCGGGGATCCGACGCTCGGAGGTGCCGATATCGAGCGGCTCGCAGCCACGGTACGCGGACGCGGAATTCGCACGGTCACCGGGCGCGTCCTCGGCGACGAGTCGTTCTACGACGGGAAGCGCGGCGCCGCAGGCTGGAAGCCCGGCTTCCTCGGCGGCGAGACACCGCCGCTCTCCGCCCTGGTCGTCGATCGGGCGAAAGGTTGGCCGGCACTGTCGCCCCCACTCCTCGCCGCACGCGCGCTCAGGGACGCGCTGGAGAGAAAGGGCGTCGTCGTCGCCGGCCGCCCCGGGCTCGGCATTGCCCCGGACACGGCGACATCGCTCGCCTCCGACACCTCCGAACCACTCTCGCTGCTCGTGCGGCGGATGAACCAGGAGAGCGACAACTTCTACGCAGAGATGCTCCTCAAGCAGCTCGCGGCCGCCGCAGGTCGGGCCGGCACGTCGGCCGGCGGCGGCAGGATCGTGATCGCGACGATGAAGGAGGCCGGGATAGCCGACTGCAGGCGTCAGGATCGTCGACGGGTCGGGGCTCTCGAGCCTCGATCGACTCACCGCAACCGCCCTCGTCGGCGTGCTCCGGGCCGGTGTCACGGACCCGGCAATCGCGCGACCGTTTCTCGCGTCTCTCGCCGTGACGGGATCGAGCGGGACGCTGAGCACCCGGCTGCCGTCGCTCAGGGGCAAGGTGAAGGGAAAGACCGGGACGACGAGCCTCGCGTGCACGCTCTCCGGTGTGATTCAGCGCAGGATCGCGTTCGCCGTGCTGGAGAACGGGAGCCCCGTGTCGTCATGGGCTGCGCGCGCGGCACAGGACCGGTTCGTGACGATCCTGGCCGGCGCGGCCGCCGGCGGCTGAGCGTCACCCGGCTTCGAGGAGCGCACGGAGGTCGGCGTCCCCGAGGATCGGCACGCCCGCCTTCTCCGCCTTCGCCGCTTTCGAACCGGGAGACTCACCCACGATGACGCCGGTCGTCTTCTTCGAGACCGAGTCCGACACCTTGGCCCCGAGTGCCTCGAGCGCCGCCTTCGCCTCCTCCCGCGTGTACCCGTCGAGCGTGCCGGTGATCACGTACTGCGAGCCCGTCAGAGGCCCGACGACGGCCTTCTCGGACTCCCCCACCTCGAACTGCAGGCCAAGCGAGCGAAGATCCTCGACGAGGGCACGGTTCTCCTCGTCCGAGAACCACTCCGCGATCAGCTCGGCCCTGTCCGGACCGATTCCCTCCGCCTCCTCGAGCTCTTCCTGCGTCGCGGCCGCGAGCCGGTCGATCGTCCCGAAATGCCTCGCGAGATTCCGCGCCAGCACCCAGCCGACCTTCGGCATGTTGAGCCCGAAGAGCACGCGCGAGAACGGCTGCGCCTTCGACCGCTCGATCGACTCGACCGCTCGCGCCGCCGAGATCTCGGCATAGCCCTCGACCTCGAGGAGCTGGTCGGCGGTCAGGCGATAGAGATCCGGCATCGAACGGAGGAGCCCCTCGTCCCACAGCTTCCGGACGAACTGCTCGCCCACGCCCTCGATGTCCATGGCGGCGCTCACCCAGTGGATGAGCGTCTCGAGGCCGCGCGAGGGGCACGCGCGGTTGGGGCAGCGATGCTTGACCTCACCCTCGGGCTTGACGACCTCGACCCCGCACAGCGGACAGTGCGAGGGCATCCGCCACGGCGTCGTGCCGGGGAGATGCTCGCCGGCCGGGCCGACGACCTGGGGGATCACGTCGCCCGCTCGCTGCACGATGACGAGGTCACCCTCGCGGATGTCCTTGCGGTTGATGTCCTCTTCGTTGTGCAGCGTCGCCGTGGACACGGTCACCCCGCCCACCTGAACGGGCTCGAGCTCGGCCCAGGGGTTGAGAGCGCCCGTGCGACCAACGCGAATGTGGATGTGGTTCAGCGTCGTCATCGCCGTCGACGGTGCCCACTTGAACGCGCGCGCCCACCGCGGGCGCTCGTGCAGCGCACCGAGCCGCTGCTGCTGAGCGAACGAGTCGACCTTGATCACGATCCCGTCGATCTCGTAGTCGAGCTCGGCACGACGGGTCTCCCAGGCTTCACACGCTGCGGCAACGGCCTCGATCGTCTCGAGTCGCTCTGCGTGCTGGTTCGTCCGGAAGCCCCGCTCCCGCAGCCACGCGAGCATGGCGAAGTGGGTATCCGGCGTCGATCCCTCGTGCACGCCGGCGCCATAGACCCAGATCGAGAGCGGACGCTCCGCGGTGACCGCCGGGTTCAGCTGACGGAGCGAGCCGGCCGCTGCGTTGCGCGGATTCGGGGCCTCCTTCTTGCCCGCCGCCGCCTGAGCCGCGTTGAAGCGGGCGAAGCCAGACAGAGGGAAGTAGACCTCCCCCCGTGCCTCGAACAGCGGGAGAGGATCGTCTCCGTCGGGCACGCGCATGCGCAGCGGCACGGCCTCGATCGCGCGGACGTTCGCGGTCACGTCCTCCCCGCGGAACCCGTCGCCCCGTGTCGCCGCCCGCACGAGGACGCCCTGCTCGTAGATCAGGGAGATTGCCGACCCGTCGATCTTCGGCTCGATCACGAACGCAACCGGCTCGTCGGTGCCGAGTCGCTTGCGGATGTCCGCTTCCCACTTCACGAGCGCCTCGCGGGTCGTCACCTTCTCGAGCGATCCCATCGGCGCCAGATGCTCGACCTTCGTGAAGCCCTCCGCGGGCGCGGCGCCGACGCGCCGCGTCGGCGAGTCGATGGTGATCAGCTCCGGATGCTCGTCCTCGAGCGCCTGGAGCTCGTCGTACAGGGCGTCATACCCCGCATCGGGGATCTCGGGGTCGTCGAGGACGTGGTAGCGGTAGGCGTGGTGCTCGACGAGCCGCCGGAGCTCCGCGACACGGGCAGCCGGGTCAGACAAGCCCGAGGATCTCCTCTGGCTCGTGGACGAGGGCATCCGGCTCCTCGGCGAGCAGTCGCTCGACGTCATGGATACCGCCCCAACCGACGGCGATCGCGCCGGCGCCCGCCGACTTCCCGGCTCGGATGTCGAAGGGCGAGTCGCCCACGTAGACGGCCTCGTCGGGTGTCGCGCCGAGCCGGCGAAGCCCCTCGAGCACGGGGTCGGGATCCGGCTTGTGCCGCTCGGTGTCCTCGGCACCGACCAGGACGTCCGTGAGCTCCGCGAGAAAGGGGAAGCGGTCGAACGCGAGCTGCACGGTGGAGCGTCGCTTCGCCGTCACGATCCCCAGCCGATGCCCGCGCTCGACGAGCGCCGGAAGCAACTCCGCGATGCCGTCGAACGTCTCGAGCTCGGCGTGCAACGGCTCGTTGTGGGCCCGATAGACGTCGATGAGCTCGTCGATCCGATCGGGATCGAGATCGCGCATCTGCGAGATCAGGCCCGGGCCGCCGATCGCCGCACGCACTGCCTCCTCGTCGGGCTCACGACCGAGGACGGTGACGGAGGCGTGGCGCATCGAGGCCATGATGATCGGCCCCGAGTCGATCAGCGTTCCGTCGAGATCGAAGAGGATGACGCGATACCGCACCGCTCGATCGTATCGGCGCGCGCGTCGCCGCCAATGCAACAAGGCGCGGGACAGCTCTCGATCCGCGCCGCAGCGGCACCCGTTCGCGGACACGCTGCACGTTGACGTGTCACGTCCCGCTAGCGCTGCCTCATCGCATGCTCCTCTGCGCGCCATCATGGCAGACGCCATCCCGCGATCGTCGGTCGCGGGCATGTGCCCGGTCGGTAAAGGAGGACGGCCTGTCCCACCAACGCGCAGGGCTCGTACGCCAGAGAGGTCTTTCGGCGCGCTCATTGGCCGGCACGATTTCCCCGTCCGCCTCGCAACCGTGACGGCGTCCGGACACGACTCGACGAGACTCCGGTACCGGAGCTCGCTGCTGCGGAGGAGGTCGAGTGTATCGGGGTGCTCACTACCTTCGGCCGGAAGGTGATCTCGGTCGCTCGCGTACTCGACGCGCTCGAGATAGAGCCCCCACGGGGGGGCGGTTGCCCCACCCTCGAGTCGCGGGCGGCCGTCGAGGAGACGAGCGATGCGCTCCGGGCTCGCCTGGAGCATCGTCCCCACGAGCGTGCGCACCATGTGGCGGAGGAACGAGTCGGCCATGACGGTGAAGTGGAGGTAGTCGCCGCGCCGCTCCCACATCGCCTCGCGAACGATGCGAACGAACACCTCGTGCTGGCTCTCGGCAGGCGTGAAGGCAGTGAACTCGTGCTCCCCGACGAGGAGTGCGGCACATCCCTGCAGGCGGTCGATGTCGACAGGACGCGGCCACCAGAGCGATCGCCGCGCTTCCAGCGCCGACCGAGCCGGCCGGTTGAGGACGACATACCGATACGAGCGCGCCGTGGCGGAAAAGCGCGCATGGAAGCCCTCGGGGGCATCCTCGGCTGCGAGGACCGCCACGTCCGCCGGTAGCGCGGTGTTCAGCGCTTCGGCGGCCCTCGCGGCCGGAGCGCCCCCCGTCACGGTGACGCTCGCGACCTGCCCCGTCGCATGCACACCCGTGTCGGTGCGCCCGGCGACACCGAGGTCGTCCCAGCCGCTCGGGTAGATGACGTCGAGCGCGTCGCGGAGGACGCCCTCCACGGTTCGCTGCCCGGGCTGGCGCGCCCAGCCGTGAAACGCGCTTCCGTCGTATTCGAGCGTGAGCCGCAGCAGTGCCATATGGCTGACCGTTGTACCAGGGGCCGGGCTAATCGCGGGCCGGGTCGACCTCGAGCACGAGCCCGTGGACGGCACGGACGACCACGCTCGCGCCCGGCTCGACCGCATCCGAGGTTCGCGCTCCCCAGATCTCGCCGTCGATGCGCACCTGGCCGATGTCTTCGAGCGTTCCCGGCGTCAGCCGGGCGACCGCCGTTCCGCGCCTCCCGAGGAGGGTCTCCAGACCGACTTCCGGTGGACCACGGCGTCGGCGACGGCGCGACCACCAGACGAAGACCGCGATCTCTGCGAGATCGATCAGGATCGCCACGACGACGACGATGACGTTCCACGGCGAGGAGAGGAACAGCAGCGCGATGATGAGCGCGATGAGGGTCAGCACACCTGAAGCGTACGGGTCGCCGGACGCCTCGGGGAGTGGCCCGTCACCAGGAACGACGAAGGGCGCCCGCGGGCGCCCTTCGAATCATGACCTCTCCGCGGAAGCTCAGGCAGCTGCAGCGGGATCGTGGTCGACGAACTCGAGCAGCACCATCGGCGCCGCGTCACCCGGGCGCGGACCGAGCTTGACGATACGCGTGTAGCCACCGTTCCGCTCGGCGAACCGCGGCGCGATGTTGAGGAACAGGTGATGCACGACGTCGTTCGACCGGAGCTCCGCCATCGCCTGTCGCCGGGCGTGCAGGTCGCCGCGCTTGCCGAGCGTGACCATCTTCTCGGCGTACGGCTTGACGGCCTTGGCCTTGGCCTCGGTCGTCTTGATCCGGCCGTGCCGGATCAGCGCACCCGCGAGGTTCGAGTACAGCGCCTTGCGGTGGGCCGAGTCACGGCCGAGCTTCTTTCCCGAGCGTGCGTGCCGCATGACGTTAGACGAGCTCCTCGCCCTTGAGCGTCAGCCCGTGGGCTGCGAGCGTCTCGCGGACCTCCTCGACCGACTTGCGGCCGAAGTTCGGGATCGCCGCGAGCTCGGCCTCCGACTTCGAGGTGAGGTCGCCGATCGTCTCGATGCCGACGCGCTTGAGGCAGTTGTACGACCGAACGCCCAGCTCGAGCTCCTCGATCGGGAAGTTCTCCATCCCGTGCGAGGTCGATGCCTCCTGGGAGGCCTCGATCTGGGCCTCACTGAAGCCCTCGATCGCGTCGAGATCGGTGAAGATCGCGAGCTGCCGGATGAGGATCTCGGCGGCCTGGCCGATCGCATCCCGCGGCTCGATCGAACCGTCGGTGGTGACGTCGAGGATCAGCTTGTCGAAGTCCGTGCGCTGACCGACGCGGGCCGACTCGACCTCGTAGGCAACGCGGCGAACCGGCGAGAAGATCGAGTCGATCGGGATCACGCCGATCGTCGTCTCGGCGCCACGGTTCAGGTCGGCCGGCATGTACCCGCGACCACGGCCGATCGTGAGCGTCATCTCGAGCTTGCCCTTGGCGGCGAGCTGCGCGATCTCGAGCTCCGGGTTGAGGATCTCGAGATCGGCCGGCGCCTCGATGTCGGCGGCGGTGACGGCGCCGGGGCCTTTCTTCGAAATGTGCACCTCGACCTCGGGTGAGTCGCCGTGAAGCCGGCAGATCAGGCTCTTGAGGTTGAGAATGATGTCGGTGACGTCCTCGCGGACGCCGGGAAGCGTCGTGAACTCGTGCGAGACGCCCTCGATCTTGACGGCCGTCACGGCCGTTCCCTCGAGCGAGGAGAGGAGGACGCGCCGGAGCGAGTTACCGAAGGTGTAGCCGAACCCGCGGTCGAGGGGCTCGATCGCGAACACGCCACGATGATCGTCGCCCTCCTCGCTGACGATGCGGGGAATCTGGAATTCCATCAGGCTGGTGCGAGTTGCCAATGCGATCCTTTCGTGTTCATCACAGCGGGCGGGCGGCGGGGGTTGCGCCGCACCCATACGGTCGAGAGAGGCGAGCCTCTCCGTGGTCTACTTCGAGTACAGCTCGACGATCAGTGACTCCTGCACGGGGGTGTCGATCTCCGCGCGCTCGGGCCACCGCAGCACCTTGCCGGCAAGGCCCTCGTGGTCGGCCTGCAGCCACGGCGAGACCGAGGCGGTCAGGTCGGTCGCGTCTCTGACGAGCGGCGCAGCGGCGCTCCCCGACTTCAACGTGATCACGTCGTTCGGGCGAACCGCAAAGCTCGGGATGTTGACGCGGCGGCCGTTGACCTGGAAATGGCCATGGCGGACGAGCTGCCGGGCCTGCGCCCGGGAACCGGCGAAGCCGAGCCGGTAGACGACGTTGTCGAGCCGGGTCTCGAGCATCCGGAGCAGGTTCTCGCCCGGTGCGCCCGTACCGCGGGTCGCCTTCTCGTAGGTGTTGCGGAACTGCTTCTCGAGCAGCCCGTAGTAGCGGCGTGCCTTCTGCTTCTCGCGCAGCTGGAGCAGGTACTCGCTCTGCTTGATCCGGCCGCGGCCATGCTCGCCCGGCGGATAGGAGCGGCGCTCGATGGCGCACTTCTCGGTCAGGCAGCGCTCGCCCTTCAGGAACAGCTTGATGCCCTCACGACGGCAGAGCCGACACTTGGGTCCGAGATCGCGAGCCATTAAACGCGCCTCCGCTTCTTCTGCCGGACGCCGTTGTGGGCCTGCGGCGAGACGTCCTTGACGCCGAGGATCTCGAGGCCGGCTGCCTGGAGCGAGCGAATCGCGGTCTCGCGGCCGGAGCCCGGCCCCTTGACGAAGACCTCGACCTTCTGGAGACCGTGCTCCATGCCCTTGCGCGCACAGTTGTCGGCCGTCACCTGCGCTGCGAACGGGGTCGACTTCCGCGAGCCCTTGAAGCCCGCCGAGCCGGCCGACTCCCAGGCGATCACGTTGCCGTCCTTGTCGGTCAGCGAGACGATCGTGTTGTTGAACGACGTCTTGATGTGAGCCTGCCCGATCGCGATGTTCTTCTTGACGCGCCGGCGGGTGCGACCGCGAGCGGCCGCCGCTTTGCGAGGAGGTGCCATCTACTTCCCCTTCTTCCCGCGTCCGACGGTCTTCTTCGGGCCCTTGCGCGTCCGCGCGTTCGTCTTCGTCCGCTGTCCGCGCGCCGGAAGGCCGCGGCGGTGACGGATTCCCCGGTAGCACCCGATCTCGGAGAGACGCTTGAGCGCCTGGGAACGGTCGCGCCGCAGGTCACCCTCGACCTCGACGTGCTCGTCGATGTAGGCACGGAGCTTTGCGACCTCGTCGTCGGTCAGATCCTTGATCTTCTGGTCCGGGTCGAGCTCGAGTGCCTTGCAGATCTTCTGCGCGGTCGACTGGCCGATCCCGTAGATATACGTGAGCCCGATCTCCAGACGCTTCTGGTTCGGGAGGTTGACGCCTGCGATGCGAGCCAAGGGTTTAGCCCTGCCTTTGCTTGTGCCGGGGGTTGACGCAGATCACCATGGTGCGCCCATGCCGCTTGATGACGCGGCAGCGCTCACACATTGGTTTGACGGACGGGCGAACTTTCATCGTGAATTCCTTGGTGGCGGTAGTGGAAGTGGCGTGTCAGCGGTGACGGAACGTGATGCGGCCGCGTGTGAGGTCATAGGGAGAGAGCTCGACCTTGACCCGGTCGCCGGGGAGGATGCGGATGTAGTGCTTGCGCATCTTCCCGGAGATCGCGGCGAGAACCGTGTGTCCCTCGTCGAGCTGCACCCTGAACATCGTGCTCGGGAGCGCCTCGACGACCTCGCCTTCGACCTCGATCTTCTCTTCCTTGACTGCCACCCTTCCCTCGCGCGAACGCCTTGTCGTGAATGAGAGCTCCCAGCGAGCGGAGCACGTACGAACAACCTCGAACAGTGAACCGTCTGACGAAACCCATTGCGCAGCGAGACGGCCGCGCCGCGGGCCGCTTACTGTAGCAAACTCGCCGTCTCGACCGCGATTCCGACACGGGGAGTCAGAATCCGCGGCCCCGAGGCCGTAATCGCGACCGTGTGCTCGAAGTGGGCGGCAAGCGACCCGTCCTCGGTCGAGATCGACCAGCCGTCGTCGTGCAGATAGACCTCGGGCGAGCCGATCGTGATCATCGGCTCGATCGCGATCGTCATTCCCTCCGTGAGCTTCGGGCCTCTGCCCGGCTGGCCGAAGTTCGGCACGTGAGGATCCTCGTGGTAGTGCCGACCGACGCCGTGTCCGACGAGGCTCCTGATGACGGAGAAGCCGGCGCCCTCGACGACGGTCTGAACGGCAAACGAGATGTCGCCGATGCGGTTCCCTGGGCGTGCCTGCGCGATGCCGGCCGCGAGTGCCTGCTGGCACACGTCGAGGAGCCGCTGTGCTTCGGGATCGATCTCGCCGACCGCGAAGGTGTACGCGCTGTCGCCGATCGCGCCGTTCAACACCACGCCGACGTCGATCGTGACGAGGTCGCCGTCTGCGACGCGATACGGGCCTGGAATGCCGTGGACGACCATCGAATTCGGTGAGATGCAGATCTCGGCCGGGTAGGTGCCGTGGTACCCCTTCGACGCTGACGTGCCTCCGCCCGCCGCGACGAACGCACCGGCGATGTCGTCCAGTTCTCCCGTGGTGATGCCGGGGCGGAGATGCTCTCCCACGTGCGCGATCGTCGCCGCGACGAGATCGCCTGCGCGCGCAATCCGCTCGATCTCCTCCGGGCCTTTGCGGATGATCATCGGACGAACAACTCGAGCGCTTCGGAGATCTCGGTGAAGACGTCGTCGACGCTCTGCGCTGCGTCGAGCGCGTGGAGCGTCCCGGCCGCGCGGTAGCGGTCGACGACGGGCTCTGTCTGCTCGTGGTAGATGGCGAGTCGCCTCGCCATCACCTCGGGGGTGTCGTCTGCGCGCCCTTCCTCTCGCGCACGACCGAGGGCGCGCTCGGTCGCGGTTCCGTCGTCGAGGTCGAAGAAGAGCACCGCGTCGAGGGGCCGCTCGATCGCGTCGAGCATCTCGTCGAGCGCCTCCGCCTGGGCGAGGTTGCGCGGGAATCCGTCGAGGACGAAGCCTCCCGCAGCATCGTCTTTCGAGAGCCTGTCGCGAATCAGAGCGATCGTCAGCTCGTCCGGGACGAGCTCACCCGACGCGAGGATCGGCTCGACGAGGCGACCGAGATCGGTTCCCTCGGCGATCGCAGCCCGGAACATGTCTCCGGTCGAGACGTGAGGAACACCATGGGCTGCGCAGATTCGCGTTGCCTGCGTTCCCTTCCCGGAGCCCTGCGGCCCGAGGACGAGGACGTTGAGCGTGCCTATTTGAGGAAGCCCTCGTAGTTGCGCATCATCATCTGACTCTCCATCTGCCGCATCGTGTCGAGCGCGACACCGACAGCGATCAGGACCGAGGTGCCCCCGAGTGCCCGGGCATTGGCCTGCGAGAACCCGCCGTACCGGATGAACAGGCTCGGCGCGACCGCGACGAGCGCGAGAAAGAGCGATCCGGGCAGCGTCAGCCTGGTCATCACGCGGTCGAGGTACTGCGCCGTCGGCGGGCCCTGGCCGGATGCCGGGGATGTAGCCACCGTACTTCCGCAGGTTGTCCGCCTGCTCGACGGGGTTGAACTGAACCGCCGTGTAGAAGTAGGTGAAGAGGATGATCAGCGCGGCCTCGATGAGGAGGTACGTGAGGTTGCCGGGCTGGAAATGGTCGTTGATGAACTGCTGCGTGCCCGGGAAGTACTGCGCGATCGTCGCCGGGAAGGCGAGCAGCGCGGCGGCGAAGATGACCGGGATCACGCCGGCCATGAGAATGCGGAGCGGCAGATAGGTGGCGCCGCCGGTCGTCATGCGGCGGCCGACCATGCGTCGCGCGTACTGGATGGGGATCCGTCGTCTGCCCTTCCTGGACGAACACCACGGAGGCGACGATCCCGATCGCGACGAGCGGGAAGAAGATCCGCTCCATCGGGCCGCCGTTCCACCAGGCGCTCACCCCGAGCGGGAGGCTCGTGAGGATCGAGGCGAGGATCAGGATCGAGATGCCGTTGCCGATCCCGCGCTTCGTGATCTGCTCGCCGAGCCACATCAGGAGCACCGTCCCCGTCGTCAGCGTGACGACGATCAACGTCATCCGGCCGGCGTTCGCCTCGAGCGCGTCCTGCCGCTGGAACAGCACCGCGTACCCGAACGCCTGCAGGGCCGCGAGCACGACCGTCAGGTAGCGCGTGTACTGGTTGATCTTCGCGTAGCCGGCCTCGCCCTCCTTCTGCAGCTCGGCGAGCTTCGGCACCGCGACAGTCATCAGCTGGACGATGATCGACGCCGTCACGTACGGCATGATCCCGAGCGCGAAGAGCGAGAACTGCGACAGGGCGCCGCCGGAGAACAGGTTCAGGAGCCCGAGGATCGAGCCGCCGCTACCCGAGAAGTAGTTCTCGATCGCGGCCGCGTCGACGCCCGGCGCGGGCAGCCACGAGCCGAGCCGATAGACGAACAGGATGAACGCCGTGAAGAGGATTCGACGTCGGAGTTCAGGGACGCGCCAGGCGTTTCCGAGCCAGCTCAGCATTACTCAGCGGTTGCCTCGTCGGCTTCAGCCTGTGCTTCCTCCTCGACGATCTCGGCCACGACGTCTTCGACCGCGGCCTCCTCGACCGCCTCGGGCCGCTTGGCCTTCGCCTTCTTCGCCTTCTTCGGCACGGGCTCGCCACGCAACCACGTGACGGTCCCACCCGCCGCCTCGATCTTCTCCCTGGCGGTCTTCGAGAACCCGTGGGCCGTGACGGCAAGGCTCTTCGTGAGATCTCCCGAGGCGAGGATCTTGACGTCGATCTTCGTGTTCTTGATCAGACCCGCGGTGACGAGCGACTCGGGTGTCACCTCCGCGCCGGCCTCGAACCGCGCCTCGAGGTCACGGAGATTGACGGGCTGGGTGTAGGTGCGGAACGGCCCGATCGGCATCGCATCGGCCGACGTGTTGCCCCGCAGCTTCGGGAGCCGCATGTCGATCGGCATCTGCCCGCCCTCGAAACCGGCCGGCATCATGTGCGAACCGGAGCGCGACTTCTGGCCCTTGATCCCGCGACCGGAGTATCGCCCCTTGCCGGAGCCCATGCCGCGGCCGACCCGCTTCCGCGCCTTCCGCGGCTGCGCCGGCTTGAGCGTGTGGAGGTTGAGCTCCTCTGCCATGACTAGCTGTCCTTCCCTTCGACCTTGACGAGATGAGCGACGTGGCGCAGCTGGCCGGCGAGCTCGGCCGACTCCGTGTGCTCGGCGGTTCGACCGATCTTGCCGAGGCCGAGCGCGCGGATGGTCCCGTGGTGCGCCTTGCTCTGACCGATCGTGCTTCGAATCTGGGTGATCTTCACCGTCGTCACGCGCCGACCTCCACCACGTCGGGCTCGGTGGAGGCGTCAGGCTCGGCCTCCGCCTCGGTTGCCGCAGCAGCAGCCGCAACGGCAGCAGCGTCGTAGCCGCGGGGCAGCGGCAGCACCTCGCGGATCGTCTTGCCGCGCTGTCGCGCGATGTCCTCCGGACGGCGCAGGTTCTTGAGGCCGTCGACCGTCGCCTTTGCCATGTTGATCGGGTTCGTCGTTCCGAGGCTCTTCGCGAGAACGTCGCGGATGCCGGCAAGCTCGAGGACGGCGCGCACGCCGCCACCCGCGATGACGCCGGTTCCTTCGCTGGCAGGGCGCAGGAATACACGCGCCGCACCGAACTCGCCCAGGATCTCGTGCGTGATCGTCGTCCCGTGCTTGGGCACCGTGAACAGGTTCTTCTTCGCGTCGTCGACGGCCTTCGAGATGGCAAGCGGGACCTCGCGCGCCTTCCCGTAGCCGACCCCGACCCGATCGGTCTCGTCTCCGACGACGACGAGCGCCGTGAACGAGAAGCGCCGGCCGCCCTTGACCACCTTGGCGACGCGGTTGATCTCGATCACGCGCTCCTTCAGCTCGCGTGTCTCAGCTACTCCGAACGTACTCAAAACTCAAGTCCTCCTTCGCGCGCGCCGTCGGCGAGCGCCTTGACACGACCGTGGTAGAGGTAGCCACCCCGATCGAAGACGCAGGTCGTGATGCCCGCGTCCTTCGCTGCCGCGGCGAGCTGCTTGCCCACCTCGGCTGCCTGCTCCGTCTTGTTGCCGGAGAAGTCCTTCATCTGCAGCCAGCCCGCCGCCGCCAGCGTGCGCGCTTCCCGGTCGTCGATCAGCTGGGCGAAGATGCCCTTGTTCGATCGAAATACCGCGAGGCGCGGCCGTTCTGCGGTGCCCGCGACCTTGCCGCGAATGCGGCGATGCCGGCGAAGACGTGCCTCCCGCGTCGACAGAGTGCTCATGCGCGCTTCCCAACCTTTCTCCGAACCTGCTCGTCGCGGTAACGGATTCCCTTGCCCTTGTAGGGCTCGGGTGGCCGCACCTTGCGGATCTCCGCGGCGATCTGACCGACGGCCTGCTTGTCGGTTCCCTTGACGATGATCTGGGTCGGAATCGGCACCTCGAACGTGACACCGTGCCGCGGGGTGATCGTGACGGCATGCGAGTAGCCGACGGCGAGCTCGAGGTCGCTTCCCTTGAGCTGCGCCCGATACCCGACACCCTGGATCTCGAGGTGCTTCTCGAAGCCCTTCGTGACACCCTCGACCATGTTCGCGACGAGCGTCCGGGTGAGCCCGTGCAGGGCGCGATCGTCACCACGGTCGGTCGGACGCGTCACGTTGATGACGCCGTCCTCCTGGGCGATCGACATCCGGGCAGGCACCTGCTGCTCGAGCTTCCCGAGCGGGCCTTCCACGTTCACCGTTCCACCGGGCGACACCTGCACGGTGACACCGCTCGGAACCTCGATTGGCCTGCGGCCGATACGACTCATGGCGCTACCAGACGAAGGCGAGAACTTCGCCGCCAACGCCGCGCTCAGCGGCCTGGCGACCGGTGATCACGCCGGTCGAGGTGGACAGGATTGCGGTGCCGAGTCCGCCGAGCACGCGCGGCAGCCGGTTCTTCGGCGCGTAGACGCGCCGGCCCGGCTTCGAGATGCGCTTCAGGTCCGTGATCACGCGCTCGCGATTGCGGCCGAACTTGAGCTCGACCACGAGCGTGGAGAACGGGGTGCCTTCGACGACCCGGAAGTCCTTGATGTAGCCCTCCTCCTTGAGCAGGCGGGCGATCTCCTCCTTCATCCGCGAGGAAGGCATCTCGGTCGAGTCGTGCATCGCCTTGTTGGCGTTGCGGATCCGGGTCAGCATGTCTGCGATTGGGTCGGTCAGCATCTCTTCTCTCCTACGAGCACGTGCCCTCCGAAGGAGGGACCATGAGTATCGGAAGAGTTCGTGGTGATACGGTTTTTCATCACCATGAACTCTTCGTCATGCCGGGGATCGCGCCCTGATGGGCCAGTTCCCTGAGGCAGATCCGGCAGAGCTTGAACTTGCGATAGACGGCACGCGGGCGACCGCAACGGTTGCAGCGCGAGTACGCCTGCGTCTTGTACTTCGGCGTCCGCTTCTGCTTGACGCGGAGTGATGTCTTGGCCATGCCCCTAGTCCCTTCTGCTTTCGGTCGCGAACGGCAGACCAAGGTGGCGCAGGAGTGCGCGCGCCTGGTCGTCGTTCTCCGCCGTTGTGGTGATCGCGATATCGAGGCCGCGAATCGACTGAACACTGTCGTAATCGATCTCCGGGAAGATGATCTGCTCCTTGATCCCGATCGAGTAGTTCCCCCGCCCGTCGAACGAGTCCGGGCTGAGGCCCCGGAAGTCGCGGATCCGCGGAAGCGCGATCGAGACGAGCCGATCGAGGAACTCGTACATCCGGGCGCCACGAAGGGTGACCTTCGCGCCGACGGCCATTCCCTCGCGAAGCTTGAAGCTCGCGATCGACTTGCGCGCGCGGCGAACCTGCGCGTGCTGGCCCGCGATCGTGGAGAGCTCCTCGATCGCGGCATCCATGGCCTTTGCATCGGTCTTCGCGTCACCGACACCCATGTTGAGGGTGATCTTCGTGACCCTGGGGACCTGCATGATCGAGTCGAGCTCGAGCTCGTCCTTGAGCGCGGCCCTGATCTCGTCGTCGTAGCGCTGCTTGAGGCGCGCCACGTATGTCTCGGTGGCGGCCATCAGCGATCGACCTCCTCGTTGCAGCGCTTGCAGTAGCGAACCCGCAGCGTCGCGCCCTTGATCTCCTTCACGTGCACGCCGATGCGCGTCGCCTGATTGCACGTCGGGCAGACGAGCATCACGTTGCTGACGTCGAGCGGCGACGGCTTCTCGAAGATGCCGCCGGGCGTCATCTGGGCGCCACCCATGCGGGAGGTATCGCGCACGGGCGCCGGCTTGCGGTGCCGCTTGACGAGATTGAGGTTCTCGACGATGACGCGGCCCTCGCTCGGGCGCGCTTCGATGACACGGCCCTGCTTGCCGCGATCCTTGCCGGAGAGCACCTGGACGGTGTCGCCCTTCTTGATCTTCATTGTGGTTGCCATCTAGAGAACCTCTGGAGCCAGGCTGACGATTTTCATGAAATTCTTCTCGCGCAACTCCCGTGCGACAGGCCCGAAGATGCGGGTGCCGCGCGGGTTCAACTGAGCATCGATGATGACGGCGGCGTTCTCGTCGAAGCCGATCAGCGTGCCGTCACTACGACCGTAGGGCTTCTTCGTCCGGACGACGACGGCTTTCACCACCTCGCCCTTCTTCACGGTGCCCTGCGGCGTTGCCGTCTTCACGGTAGCAACGATGATGTCGCCGACGCGCGCGTAGCGACGGTGCGACCCTCCCATCACACGGATGCAGAGGATCTCGCGAGCGCCGGTGTTGTCGGCGACCTTGAGGCGGCTTTCCTGCTGGATCACTTCGCAACCTCGACGATCTCCGTCAGCCGCCACCGCTTGGTCGCCGAGAGCGGGCGCGTCTCCACGATCCGCACGATGTCTCCGACGTTGGCCGTGTTGCCCTCGTCGTGCGCGTGGAACTTGACCGAACGACGGATCACCTTCTTGTACTTCCGATGCGACTTGGTCACCTCGACCTTGACCACGATCGTCTTGTCCATCGCCGCGGACACGACGGTGCCCTGCCGCTCCTGACTTCGGCCGCGCTCGTGCTCGGGCTTCTCCAGCCGGACGATCGGCTTGCGCTCCGTCGCCTTCTCGCGCTGCGGGCGGGTCTTCTGCGGGCGAAGGGCACGCGGGAGGCGCTTCTTCTTCGGCTTCGGGCCGGACTGCGGCGCGGGAACCTTCTCCTCGGCCTCGACGGCCTCGACGACGGCAGCAGCCTCGACGACCTCCTCCGCGATCACCTCGGCGGCAGCCTCCTCGACCACTTCCTCGGCCACGGCGGCCTCGACGATCTCCTCCGCGATCACCTCGGCAGCGGCCTCCTCGACCACTTCCTCGGCCACGGCGGCCTCGACGATCTCCTCGGCAACCGCTTCCGCGACGACCTCCTCGATCACCTCGATCGCCTCGACGCCCTCCTCGGGCGTGAGCTCACCTTCGGCAACGGCCTCGGCGACGGCCTCCTCTGCCTCGATACCGACCTCGATGTCGGCAGCGACGGCCTCGGCAGTCGCCTCCTCGATCGCCTCCTCGACGACCTCGACCTCGGCGACGACCTCCGCCACCTCCTCGGCCACAGCCCTCCTCGATCGCCTCTTCGACGACCTCGACCTCGGCGGCGATCTCGGCAACGTCCTCGGCTACAGCCTCGGTCACGGCCTCCTCGACCTCGGTCGCGTCGACAGGGGCCTTCTCGGTTGTCTTCTTCTTTCGTTCTGCCATCTCAGATCTTCCCCAGTCGTTCACGCTCGGTCTTCACGGTCAGGATGCGGGCGATCTCGCGCTTGGCCGACTGCAGCCGGGCGCTGTTCTCGAGCGCGCCGGTCGCCGACTGGAAGCGGAGATTGAAGAGCTCCTTACGGGTTGCGACCATCTTCTCGTCGAGCTCCTCGTCCGTCATGTCACGTAGCTGGCTAGCTTTCAAAGAGATCAGCCTCCCGCCTCACGAACTTCACCTTCAATGGCAGCTTCTGTGCCGCAAGGCGGAGCGCCTCGCGAGCGAGCTCCTCCTCGACACCGGCGAGCTCGAAGAGCACGCGCCCCGGCTTGACGACGGCAACCCAGCCCTCCGGTGATCCCTTACCCGAGCCCATTCGCGTCTCGGCGGGCTTCTTCGTGAAGGGCTTGTCCGGGAAGAGGTTGATCCAGACCTTGCCGCCGCGCTTGATCTTGCGGGTCATGGCGATACGGGCAGCCTCGATCTGGCGGTTGGTGATCCAGCCGTCCTCGAGCGCCTTGATCCCGTAGTCACCGAACTGCACCGTCGTCTGACCCTTCGCGTAGCCGCGCCGGCGGCCGCGATGGTGCTTGCGGTGCTTCGTCTTCTTGGGCAGCAACATCAGGAATCAGTCCCCTCGGCCGGCGTCTCGGGCGTCACGTCGGGAGTCGGCGCATCCGTCGGCTCGGGAGCCTTCGGCGCCGCGTCGCGCGGCGGTCGCGGCGAGCGCTGCGCGGGGCGCGGCCCTCCACCCTGTCCGCCAGCGGGCCGACCGCCCTGGCTGCCCGGCCGCGGGCCACGCCCACCACCGGGAGGACGACCGCCGCTACCGGGCGCTCCACCGCCACCCGGGCCGCGACGGCCCTTCTTGACGAGGCCGAGCCCTTCTCGATCCTGGCTGCGGCCGCGACCACTCTCGCGGGAGGCGCCGAGACCCTCGGCTGCGCCGCCACGCTTCCGGCGGGCCTGATCCTGGTCGCCGAGCCGTGTCTCCTTGCCGGTCGATGTGCCCTCGTACCCCTCGGGCATGATCTCGCCCTTGTTGACCCACACCTTGACGCCGATCCGGCCGAATGTCGTCCGGGCCTCGGCGAAGCCGTAGTCGATATCCGCGCGGATCGTGTGCAACGGCACGCGACCCTCGGTGTAGCGCTCGACGCGGCTCATCTCGCCGCCGCCGAGGCGGCCACCGCACTGGATCTTGATGCCCTGGGCTCCCGACCGCATCGCGGAGGCGAGCGCACGCTTCATCGCGCGCCGGAACGAGACGCGATTCTGAAGCTGCTCGGCGATCGACTGCGCGACGAGCTGCGCGTCGAGCTCGGGCCGCTTGATCTCGTTGATGTTGATGTGCACCGACTTGCCGGTGATCGCGTGCAGCTCCTTACGAAGCGCATCGACCTCGACGCCCGACTTGCCGATCACGATCCCCGGCCGCGCCGTGTAGATGTCGACGGTGATCCGCTGCTTGTCCTTCCGGATCAGGATGTCGGACAGGCCGGCGTGGGAAAGCTTCCCGTTGATGTGCTCGCGGATGCGGACATCCTCGAGGATGTAGTCGGCGAACTCCTTCTTGCCGGTGTACCAGTTCGACTTCCAGTCGTGGATGACACCGACGCGTAGGCCGCCAGGATGGATTTTTTGGCCCATCAGGCAACAGCCTCCTTC
>CAWBYH010000006.1:0-268997 GCA_963792995.1 uncultured Thermoleophilia bacterium
CCTTCTTATGGGGGAGCTTTGCTCGCTCACCACCGGCCGCAACGCGGACGATTCGGATGATCGAGATCGTCCAAGAATCGGCGCCTCGTTCGGGTCATCTCCTCGCTACCCACGGTCAACGCGCCGCCGACGGCGATCCATTCGAGACTTTATCGCCTCTCGTGCAATACGCCCAACCCGCCGTCGACATCCACGACCCGAAAGGCATGAGGCCCCGGCATGTGCGTGATCGTCGTGCGCGCCCCCGAGTCCGCGAGTTCGGCCAGCACGCGGCGGCGAGTCGTCAGAGCGAGTTCCGTGTCCGAGTCCGATGAGTTGTCCCACTCCGGGTGCGCGACGTGCTCCTCGTTGTGGAACGTGTCGGCCGCGTGGACGAACGGGTCTCGTCCCGCGACCCCGACACACATATGGCCGACGCGATGGCCGGGGGCGCTCCTGATGGAGACCGAATCGGCGACTTCAGCCCCGTCTGCGACCGAGACGAGATGGCCCTCCGCTTCCAGGAGCGCGATAAGTCGGGTGCCTACGTAGGCCGGGGCGTCGGGGTCAGTCGCTCTGGCGTCGCGGACTGCGTCCTCGTGGACGACGACCGGAGCGCCCGGATAGACGAGCCGTAGCTCGTCCGGCCAGGTGCCGGCGAGCAAACCGCCCGCGTGATCGAAATCGAGATGCGTGAGGACGACGAGATCGACATCCGCGGGTGTCACTCCGACCTCAGCGAGCGCTGCTTCGGTGTCCGCGCGGAAGCCGCCGAAGGGCCACCAAGAGCCCGTGATCCCCGGCCCGGCATCGATGAGGATGGTCTGGTCGGGACTTCGCAGCACGACGACGTTGAACGGTGACCAGTACCACTCCGGGTAGCCCGGCCCGATCCACGCACCGGGGTGCATCCCGCTGCCGACCTCGACCAGCGTCACCCGCCACTGACCGGCCGGGGCGATTGGATCGCTCATGACTCTCCTCCCAGCTCAGGTGAAGATCGCTTCTGGGATCGTAGCGCCGACCACCCAGCGGGGCGCATTGACGATCTCGTGGATGCGGAGGTCGCCGGCGACGCTCGTCACGGCGTAGGCCTCCTCGGGCGAGAACCCGTAGCGGGCGACGAGGTGCTCGATCATCGCCCGCACCGCTGCCCGTGCTGCCTCGTGCAGATCCTCGGCGACGCCCGTCGTCACGTAGGTGCTGCCGGGGCCGGGCGCGAGGTCTGCCGTAGGGAGACTCAGTTGCGGCGCGTCGATGCGGAGATCTCGTCGCACGACCAGGCGAACGGCGATGCTCATGCCGGTCTCGATCGCGCAGCCGCAGACCTCGCCGTCGCCCTGCGCGGCATGACCGTCGCCCGCGGAGAACAGCGCTCCCTCGACGCCGATCGGCAGCAGCAGCCGTGCGCCTGCGGTGAGGTGGCGGATGTCGATGTTGCCGCCGAACCTCGACGGGGGCAGGACGGAATGCGGGCCGGGGCTGTCGGGCGCGACGCCGATCGTCCCCGGGAACGGCCGGCACGGCAGCTCGACGCCGTCACCGAACAGCACCCGGTCGGCCTCGATGCGCGAAATCCGGAGCCATGGCTCGAGGAAGTCGTCGGGGAGGAGGCCGAAGCCGGGCACGATCGCCGTCCAACCCCAGGCACGTGGTTTCACCTCGAGGATCTCGACCTCGAGCACGTCACCCGGCCGTGCGTCGGCCACGAGCACAGGCCCGGCGACAGGATTCATGCGGGTGAAGTCGAGCGCAGCGAGGTCGGCCGCTCCCGTCTGCTCGGCGACCTGGCCGTCGGAGGCGTCGGGGACAGTCAGCTCGACGATGTCACCGGATTCGACCTCGACTGAGGGCGCGAGGCTCCTGTCCCACACACCGTGCAGCGCGCTGTCGCAGACGCGGTGCACGCGAGCGGCGGCGGGGTCGTAGGAGAACGGCGTCATCAGTCAGCGGCCGAGATAGGCCCTCTTCAAATCGTCGCTGCCGAGAAGCGCCTCGGCGCGGTCAGCGAGGACGACCGTTCCCGTCTGCAGGACGTAGCCGCGGTCGGCGATCGACAAGGCCATGTTCGCATTCTGCTCGACGACGAGCACGGCGACGCCGGTGGCGTTGATCTCGCGGATGATCTCGAAGTTCTGCTCCACGAGCACAGGCGCGAGGCCCATCGAAGGCTCGTCCATCAACAGCAGACGCGGCTGCGACATCAGCGCCCTCCCCATCGCCAGCATCTGCTGCTCACCCCCCGACAGCGTTCCGGCCAGCTGGGCTCGGCGCTCGTACAGCCGGGGAAAGAGATCGTGCACGCGCTCACGCGACTCGGTCGGGTCGTCGTCGCGCAGGTGCGCTCCCATCTCGAGGTTCTCGGCCACCGTCATCGGCGCGAACAGCCGCCGGTTCTCGGGCACGATCGCCATGCCACGCTTGATGCGGTAGGACGGCGACCGCTCGGTCACGTCTTCGCCGTCGAACTCGACCCGCCCGAGACGCGGCTTGACGAGGCCGAGCGCGGTTTTCAGCGTGGTCGACTTCCCCGAGGCGTTTCCGCCCAGGAGGCATACCACCTCCCCCGCATCAACCTCGATTGAGACCTCCTCGAGGATGCGGATCTCGCCGTAATAGGTGGTTACCTTGTCGAGCCGGAGCAGCATCGCTACTTCGTCACCGCGGCGCCCTTGCCGAGGTACGCCTCGACGACGGCCGGGTGGGTCGCCACATGCTCGAACGAGCCCTCTGCGATCTTCGTGCCGTGATCGAGTGCGACGACCCTGTCGGACACGCCTTCGACGACATGCATGTCGTGCTCGATCACGAGAACGGTGTAGCCTCGCTCGTCGCGGAGGCGGGCCGTCAACTCGGTGATCTCGTGCGTCTCGTGTGGGTTCATTCCCGCTGCCGGCTCGTCGAGTAGGAGGACGCGGGGCCGGGTCGCCATGGCACGGGCGATCTCCAGCCGACGTCGGTTGGCATAGGACAGGCTGTAGGCCGGCTGCTCGTGGCGGTAGCCCGCGAGGCGCGATCCGAAGAAGGAGAGCAGCTCCTCTGCGAATTCCCGCTCCTCACGCTCCTCGCGCCGCGCCCGCGGGGTCTGCAGCACCGTCTGCCAGGGGCGCGTGCGTGTCCGGCCGTACCCCGCAACCATCACGTTCTCGCGCACCGACATGTTGAGGAAGAGCCGGATCGACTGGAAGGTGCGAGCAACGCCCAGCGTCGCGATCCTGTGCGGCGCCAGTCCGACGAGGTCCTTACCGGCGAGCCGGATCGTCCCGTGGTCGGGCACGTAGACGCCCGTGATCAGGTTGAACACTGTCGTCTTGCCGGCGCCGTTGGGCCCGATCAGGCTGACGATCTCGCCCTCCTCGACCGCAAGGTCGAGGTTCTCGATCACCTGGAGGCCCCCAAAAGCGATCGAGACGTCGCGAAGCTCGAGTAATGGCGCCATTAGACCCGCTCTACCCGTGGCTTTCCGAGGAGCCCCTGGGGTCGGGAGATCATCATCACGATCAGCAGCGACCCGAGCAAGAGTTGCCGGGTAATGCTCGGTTCCGCGACGAGCCGATTCTCCCAGACGAACGCGGCGAGATAGAGCATCGGGACGAGCATGATCGTTTGCGCCCGCCCTTTTAGGCGGACGAGTACGAGCACCCCCACGACCAGGGCGCAGAACGCAAAGTTGCCGATCTTCTCGGGGTCGCTCGGGAGCACGACCCAGGACTGGATCACCGAGGCCAGGGTGCCCGTGCTCTGAACCTCGCCGTCGACCCACGTGGGAGAGATCGCGCTCGCGATGACGTGGATGGCGAACCCGAGGAGTCCCGTAGCGATCATGATCGCCGCAAGCTTCTTCCAGGGCCGTACCCTGGCGATCAGGGTGAGCGCGATCACCGCATAGAAGGCGATGCTCGCCTGGTTCGGGTCGCGTAACACGTCGAGCACCATCGTCACGACGATCCCACCGGCGATCGCTCCGGCAAGGCTGCCTGTGCCGCCCAGGATCAAGGCTGCGTAGATCACGATCAGGAACTGCACCTGGAAGTTGAGCGGGTACACGCCCAGCTGGAACGACGCGAACAGGCTCCCTGCGAGCCCTGCCACCGCGGCGCCCGTCGCGAACGCCATCAACTTCAGCCGCTTGATCGGCACCGTCATGATCTCGGCCGCGACGGAGTCATCTCGCACGGCCCGCCAGGCGCGGCCCGTCCGCGACCCGTCGATCAGGAAGAGAATCGCGACGATCAGGGCGAGCAGCACGAGCAGCAGATAGAAGTACGAGGTCGGGCTGCTGAACTCGAAACCGAAGACGGTGAACGGATCGACCCCGGCGATGCCGTTCGGTCCGCCGGTGAGGTCGATCCCCAGGCGGTCGACGTTCAGGGCCAGCTCGAGAAAGATCTGGCTGAAGAACAGGGTCACGATCGCGAGGTAGTCGCCGCTCAGTCGTCCAGAGGGCAGACCGAGGACGAGTCCGAGCAGCCCTGTCGCGAGGATCACGATCGGGACGGCAATCAGGGTGGGCAGGTGGACGCCGATCTGATCGGATGAGACGAGCGCGTAGGTGTAGGCGCCGAACCCGTAGAAGGCGACGAAGCCGAGGTCGAGCATGCCGGCCCAACCCACCGAGACATTGAGGCCGACGGCGAGCAGGGCGAGGAGCAGCGCGTTGACACCGACGCGGACGAGGAAGTCCGAGCCCACCACCACCGGCACGACGGCAGCCACGCCGACCGCGATCGCGATGCGCAGGTACGCAGGCAACCCCTGCCAGCGCCTGACGCCGCGTCCTCCCCAACCGCCGGGTCCGTCTCTTCTCGACTCCGCCGTCTCAGCCCACTGATCGACACCGATCGACATGACGATTCAGACCTTCCCGACCGTGGGGCGGCCGAGGAGGCCTCTCGGGCGGACCAGCATCACCGCGATGAGGACGGCGAAAACGATTACGTTCTGAAATGTGGAGGAGATGTACGCAGAGGTGAACGACTCAGCGAGCCCCACGAGCATCCCCCCGAGCATCGCGCCGGGGATGCTGCCGATCCCTCCGATCACTGCGCCTGTGAATGCCTTCAATCCTGCGACGAACCCCATCAGCTGGAACACCCGGCTGAAGACGAGGCCAGCCATCACTCCGGCCACTCCCGCAAGGATCGAGCCGACGAGAAACGCGATCATGATCGTGCGGTCGATGTCGATCCCGACCATCTGAGCGGCCTCGCGATCGTACGAGACGGCTCGCATGTTGCGCCCCGTCTTCGTGCGGTTGACGAGCAACGTCAACACAACCATGAGGATGATCGTCGTCACGATGACGATGATTCGGATCAGCGAGATGTTGAGGGGACCGATGTGAATGCCGGTGCTGAACGGGATGAAGCTGGAGGCGTCGTAGTTGCGGATATCCGGGCCGAGCAGCAGCAGCACGGCGTTCTGAAGAAAGATGGAGACCCCGAGCGCTGTGATCAACGGTGCAATTCGAGACGAGTCTCGGAGCGGCCGGAAGGCGACGCGCTCGATCGTCACCCCGAGGATCCCCGAGCCTGCCCCCGCCGCAATGAACATCAGCAACACGGCGACGGGCACCGGGACGATGAGCGCGGTCGGGCCGCCAAGCGCGGCGAGGACGCCGAAACCGATGAATGCTCCGACCATGTACACCTCGCCCTGGGCGAAGTTGAGGAGGCCGAGGACGCCGTAGACGATCGAGTACCCGATCGCGAGCAGCGCGTAGAGGCTGCCGAGCGTGACGCCGTTGACGAGTTGTTGGATGAAGAAGTCCATACTGGAAACGCGACAGCCTCCCGGGAGCACGATCTCCCGGAAGGCTGTGACGCTGAGGCCGAGAATTGCGGGCGTGTTACTGCGGTGCGATCACGTACTTTCCGTCCTTGATCGTGTAGACGTAGAACTTGGCGTCCTTCATCTCGCCGTTCGACTCGAACGTGATCGGCTGACCCAGGACCGAGTCCTCGATGTTGGTGTTCTTGACCGCCTCGGCGACGGCCGCTGGATCAGGTGTGGAGTCTCCGTCGTCGCAGACCTTCTTGATCGCGTTGAGAACGACCTGCGTGGCGGGATAGGTCGGCAGGCCGAACGCTCCGAAGGCTCCGTACTTGTCCTCGAACTCCTTCACCAGGTCGGCGTACTTCGGATCGTTGACGAGATCGGGGGAGAACGTCGAGATGTACGAGCCGTTGACCGCGAAGTCCTGTGGTGAGAAGACACCGTCGGTACCGAAGATCGCAGCCTTCTTGCCCTGCTCGCTCATCTGATCTCCGAAGAGTTGCGCGTTCGCCGCGAGCATCCAGGGGAGGAAGACGACGTCGGTGTCGTCCGCGATCTTGCTCACGAGCGCCGAGAAGTCGGTGGTCGTCCCGCTGACCGAGTCGGACGTCACATCAACACCGGCATCCTTCAGCTTCGGAACCACCTCATCGGCGATGCCCTTCGAATACGCACTCTGGTCGTCGATCACGAAGACCTTTTTGACGTCGAGCGTGTCGGTCATGAACGCCGCATCCTGTGAGCCTTGCAAGCTGTCCGGGGGGATCACGCGATAGAACGTCGGGTACTTGCCGTCCGTCAGCCTCGAACTCGTTGCCGATGGGGAGACCATGACCAGGCCGGCCTTCCCGAGAATCGGACCGGCGGAGTCCACCGTGCCGTCCGACTCCGGCCCGACGACGGCCACGATCGACTTGTCGGACGCGAACTGTTGCCCGACGGTGGCACCCTGCGCTGGATCGAGCTGGTCGTCACCTTCGACGATCTTGATATTCGTTCCGTTCGCAGTGTTGAACTGCTCGGTCGCAAGCTGTGCCCAGTGAAGTTGCTCTCGGCCCTGCGGGCCGGCCGCGCCCGTGAGGACGGTCATGACCCCGATCGAAGCATCACACGGCTTAGCCGCCGTCGTATCCGTCGTGCCGCTGGCAGAGTCGTCGCTGCCTCCACATCCGGCCGCCGCAAGTACGCATATTCCGAGCGTCGCCAAAAGCACGCTCCCCACAAGCCGGCGGCGAGGTCGCGTATTTCGCCTGTGCCACATCATCCGTTCTCCTCCGGTCATTGATGGTCGATGACCCAACCCGCAGTTGGGTCCGGATACCGCAACCTCGACGAAATCGTGCGTCGCGGCCCCTTCGGCGACACTACATCTGCGATCCGGACCGCGCAAACGTTCTCGGTTGAGGGACTCGGGCCGGCTCGCCGCGACCACCGCGACGGCCCGGCGGACATATCGCGCATGTCGACTTCCGCTACCCACTCGGCTGCCCGACGGATGCCACGGAGACGACCGGAACACCATTTCACGCTCTGTCTGGTCGTCGCGCGCTCATCGCGCACCGCGGAAGCCCGGAGAGCGACGTTTCATAGCGGTATGGATCGTTCCCTGAGCGCCGCAAAGGACGTTCGTCGTCTCCACCTATCAGCCCGGATTCTACCGCCGACGATTCGGCAAGCGGCTACGCGCCCTCGTCGGGATCGGCGCTCAAGGCCGAGTTCGCAGAGAGCGGCCCCATCCCGGTAATCGGCGACTCACGGCCCCAGTCAGTCCCGGGGCAAGACTATTCGGAAGCGCGAACCTATCGGCCTTATATGGGGCGTTTTTCGACGGTCCAACGAGGAGGCGCGTCCAGGGCCTCAAGTACCCCGCCCGCAAACCGGCTGACCATCTCCTCGAGCGTGTACCTCAGCGACGATGCAGCGCACCCACGGCGCAGCTCTTCCATCTCGTCGTCGGCCGACAACAGTCGTCGTACCGCATCGGCGTAACCCTGGACATCGTTCGGTGTGATCCTCGCGTTCACCCCGTCGACCAGGTACTCAGCCTCAGGGCGGTGGAACGGCCAGTTGGTCGTTACGATCGGCGTCCTGAGCGCAAACGAGTCAACCGCTACGAGGCCGATCGCTCCGGGTGCCAGCACCAGCTCAGCCGTCGCTGCGAGCTCCGCGAGCCGTGCACCGGTCGCGCGCCCTACCACGCGGAGCCATGGCTCTCGGGCGGCAGCGGCGTCGAGTTCTGATCGCAGCGGCCCGTCACCGACCACAACGAGCGCGAACCGGGAACCGAACCAGAGAGCAACGCACCCGCCTCCAAGAGAAAGTCGAGACGCTTAGACCCGTCGAGCGCCCCGATCGCAAGACAGACACGCGCGTCTTGCAGCCCTAGCGAGCTGCGTATCACCGCTACTCGTTCGGGACGCACAAGCTGCCGCCGTTGACCCAAATCCCGTGTGTCCGTGGAGTTCTGAACGACGGTGATCCTGTCGGCAGACACCCCTGCTTCGATCACGTCTCTTACCCCGCCCTCGGTATACGAGAAGAACCAGTGAGAGCGGCCCGTCAAGTAGCGCTTGAGTCGTGCTTCCGCCGGGGACGGACAGGTGGCGTAACTCCGACCGTGACCCCAGAGCGCGAGCCTGGGGCCACCCACCCGCTGCATCATGCCGAGCACGTACGTGTCGAGATGGCGAATCGCCTGCTCGGCGATGACGAGGTCCGCAGAGCGCTCGGCCGAGCTGATCGAGCGCAACGTAAGCGTACGCCTACCTACGCGAAGCGACCGCGTGCGGGACCTGGCATTCTCGGCGGCCGTCGCGTCTCCCCGGGCGGCCATCTCCGAAGGCGGTAGCCCTGCGACCACCGCAAGGTGAATGTCGTCCATCAGCAACGCGGACGTCAAAGCGCGAAAGAACGGAACCCTGTACTCCGGAATGTACTCCTGGACGATACTCACCCGGCGCAGCGAGCCAGTTCTAGCGGGAGTGTGTGTCTCGTGCATTGCCGATCTTGATTTCAGTCAGTCTCCCGACGATTTCTCCGGAACCGATGTCCCGGCTTATCCGGGCATCGGCCTCATCATGGTGCACTTTGAGCTGAACGTACACCCATCAACAGGATCCCGACGCCTCGCCATTCCGAGCCGCACGACGCCGTGCAGACGAGTGCGAACGTAAAGACAGAAAGCCACCACGACGACCGACGAGGCATCCGACGAATGGACCTGCGACGTCGAGGGTCCCTGTTTCGCGCGTCGCCACGCACCTACGAATCACCAGGCTGGCGCCACCCTGGGCAGGCGCTTCGTTCCACAAATCCGTCGGGGCGAACGCGCGCTCCACACGCCGGCAAAACCGGCTGCGGAGCGAGCCGAAGAGGACGACGTGCGCGATCGGGTGTTCGGAACCCTGACCCCGCTGGGATCGGCGAACCTTGACGGATCCGTCGATCCGAGTAAGAGGTAGAGGGGGTACGTAAAAAGGGGTACTGAAGGAGAGGGATGAGAGAACAGTGAGCAGCGCGGCGGTCTCAGCCGATCGCATCAGCAAGCCGAACGGCCGTACTGGTCTGCTGAGCGATGTTCGTGTTCTCGTCGCCGAGCACGAGCGCGCAACGTCGCTCCGGATCCTTGAGCTCCTTGCGGAGCCTTCGGGGTTTGCGGTCTGCGCCGAGGAGACGACCGCGGTTGGCGCTGTGGCCCGTGCTGTATCGGACAACCCGGACCTCTGCCTTCTCGATGTCGCCCTCCCAGGAGGAGGTATGGCGGCGGCCTGGGAGATTTCTGCTCGACTTCCGCGTACGAAGATCGTGATGCTGACGAAAACGCAACTCGGCCGCGGGCTCGTGATCGCGTTGTCCGCCGGGGTGTGCGGGTATGTCCGTACGGATGGACTGGCGCGGCTTCCCCGCGTACTCGAGGCGGTGATGGCAGGAGAGGTTGCGATCCCGCGAGCCTCGGTGGCCGAGATCGCCGCAGAGCTCCGCCAGGGCAGAGCACGCAGACGCGCAATCGCAGAAACGCCAAGCTCGGTCCGGCTGACGAGTCGAGAGTGGGAGGTGATGAGCCTGCTCTGCGACGGCCAAGGGACAACCGGGATTGCGCGGAGCCTCGGGATCTCCGGGGCGACCGTGCGAAGCCATATCGCCGGGGCTCTGCGAAAGCTCGGCCTCCCCGATCGGGAGTCGGCGGTGCGTCAGCTCACCCGGCAGTAGCGGCCCCGACCTCCCCTGACCAACGGCATAGGGCGTCGGTACATCGAGGTTCGGCGACCCTCGGGCGTTGAGACACCTCAACGCCCGATGTCGAGGCGTCCCTTGCCAGACGTTTACATTCGGGGCACCATGCGGATGCCAGAGGGAGCGGGTATCTGAATCGGGGGAGTCAGATCAAATGACAGTGTTGCGTGTCTCGATGACTCGCTCGGTCACCCCCACAGATCAAATCATCGCGAGTAGTGCTCGCCGGAAAAGGGGACGCAGGCCATGAAGCATCGAGACAGCGATCGCCGTACCACGAAGTCGTCGCGCGCTCGGATCGCCTATCTGGCCGTCGCCCTCGCTGGTGTGGTGGCACTCGTCAGCCTGCCGTTGGGCACTGCCGCGGTCGGAGACACCGCACTCGATCTCTGCAGTTCGGGTGCGTACGTGACCTTTGGGATCCGGCCAAGCTGATCTCGCGCCAGTTCACGATCGAGACCTGGTTCAAGAAGACCGGCGCCGGCGGACGCCGCAACACGCACCGGCGACGGTGGGATCACGATCCATGCCGCTGATCACCAAGGGGCGCCGAGGCCGAGGGCTCGAACAGGACGCCAACTGGATTCCTTGGCATCAATGCGACCGGCAACGTGATCGCGGCCGACTTCGAGGAGGCACGACGACCCGGCCCGACGGTCCAACCATCCGGTCAGCGGCACGACCGCGATCGCCGACAACATCTGGCATCACGCCGCCGCGACCTACAACGGGACAACTTGGAAGCTCTATCTCGACGGTACCCTCGAGGCGAGCACGCCCGCGGTTTCCAGCCGCGCTCCGACACGATCCAGCACGGCGCGCTCGGCGACGATGATCAACTCGACTGGCGCACGGCCGTCGGCAGCTTCGCCGGCGTCCTCGACGAGGCTCGCGTCTGGAACGTCGCGCGAACCGAACAGAGATCCAGGACACGATGAACCTCGAACTCACCTCGGACACCGGCCTGGGCACCGGCCTGGTCGCACGCTGGGGCATGAACGAGGCTCGGGACGACCGTCGGCGACAGCATCGCCCGGCAGCCGACGGCACCATCGCGGGCACCGGTTATTCGTGGGTCGCCCCGGCCGGTAATGCGGCGCCGGTGGCGGTGGCTGATGCGTATTACACGGCGAAGAACACGGCGAAGGTCGTTGCGGCGCCGGGTGTGTTGGGTAACGACACCGACGCGGACTTCGATCCGTTGACGGCTGTCGTGGTGGCTAATGTCAGCCATGGCAGCCTCGCTTTGGCCTCGAACGGCGGCTTCACGTATACGCCGACCACGGGCTATAACGGCCCGGACAGTTTCACGTACAAGGCGAACGACGCCACCGCGGACTCGAACACGGTCACCGTCTCGCTGAACGTGGGCAACACCGCGCTCGATCTCGGCAGTGCGGGTGCGTATGTGACGTTTGGTGATCCGGCCAAGTTGGATCTCGCCACGTTCACGATCGAGACGTGGTTCAAGCGGACAGGGGCCGGCGTTGCGAGCACGCACAGGTACCGGCGGGATTGTAAACATGGTGCCGCTGCTGACCCATGGCGCTGCCGAGGCCGAGAGCTCGGACGTTGATGCGAACTGGATTCCTTGGCATCAACACGACCGGGAATGTGATCGCGGCCGACTTCGAAGGCATCGACGACCCGCCCCCGACCGGTCAGAACACTCCGGTCAGCGGCACGACCGCGATCACCGACAACGTCTGGCATCACGCCGCCGCGACCTTCAACGGGACAACTTTGCGGTCTATCTCGACGGTAACCTCGAGGCGAGCATCGCCCCCGGTTTCCATCCGCGCTCCGACTCGGCCCAGCCGGTCGCGCTGGGCGCGATGCTCAAGAAGGCAGACGGATTGCCGACTGCAGGTCGCTTCCAGGGCGTCCTCGACGAGGCTCGCGTCTGGAACGTTGCGCGAACCGAAGGACAGATCCAGGGCTCGATGAACTCCGAGCTCACCTCCGGCACCGGCCTCGTCGCGCGCTGGGGCCTCAACGAGGCCCCCGGCACAAGCGTCACCGACTCGATCGCGACCGCCGCCAACGGCACCATCACCGGCACCGGATCCGCCTGGGTCGCAGGCTTCGTCCCGCCCGCCGCCGGCAACACGCGCGCCGGACGCGCCGACGCTGAACAGCCCGGCGAACGCGGCGACCGGTGTCGGCACCTCGCCGACGCTCGATGTGGGCGTCTGCGACCCCGACGGCGACCCGCTGACCGTCACCTTCTTCGGCCGCCCGTTCGCGAGCGGCGTCTACGCCCAGATCGGCCAGCACACGAAGGCGTCGCCTCGGGCACAGACACCACCATCTCCTGGCCGGACATCGGCGCCGGCCAAACATTCCAGTGGTACGCCACCGTCAAGCGACGGCACCACGACCACCGCACGGGCCCGACCTGGACCTTCCACACCACCCCGAGCGCCGACCCCGTCTTCGTCGGCGCCGGCGACATCGCCGACTGCGGACGGACGCAGGACGAGGCGACGGGCGCCGTCATCGGCGCCGTCGACGGCAACGTCTGGACCGCCGGCGACAACGTCTACCCGACGGGCTCAGTCGCCTCCAACTCGCGAACTGCTACGAAGCAGCCTGGGGTGGCGACGATCAAGGCGCGCACCCGCCCGATCCCCGGCAACCACGACTGGGGCACCGACCAGGGCGGCGCAGAGAACCTCGTCGCGCTACAACGGCTACTTCGGTGCGAACGCGACCGACGCGAACGGCAAGAGCTACTACAGCTACGACATCGCGGGCAGCAACTGGCATGTCGTCAACCTCGACACTGAATGGCCAGCTCGTGCCCGGCGGCTGCGCCGCCGGCTCGCCCAGGAGCTGTGGCTCAAAGCCGACCTCGCCGCCAACAGCACCAAGAACGTGATCGCCATCTGGCACAAGCCCCGATTCAGCTCCGGGGTCACGAACCTATCAGACGCTCCAGCCCTCTATGACGACATCTATGCCGCTGGCGTCGACATCCTGCTCCACGGCCATGACCACATCTACGAGCGGCTCGACCCGTCAAGTCGGAGGCGACCCCGAGCGCGCCGCGTCGCCGACCCGACCTACGGCATTCGACAGTTCACCGTCGGCACGGGCGGTGCGTCACTCCAGTCATGTCCGGGGTCGCCGCTCTCGACAAGCGCCGTCCGCAACGCGCGGCGCCTACGGCGTGATGAAGCTCACGCTCCACGCCTCGACCTACGACTGGGAGTTCCTGCCGATCGCCGGGCAGCACCTTCACCGACTCCGGCACCGGCGCCGTGCACAGCGCCCCGCCGCTGCCGTAATGCGGCGCCGGTGGCGGTGGCTGACGCGTATTCGACGCGAAGAACACGGCGAAGGTCGTGGCTGCGCCGGGTGTGTTCGGTAACGACACCGACGCGGACAGCGATCCGCTGACGGCGATCCTCGTGACTGATGTCAGCCATGGCACGCCTCACTTTGGACGCGAACGGCGGCTTCACGTATACGCCGACCAACGGCTACAACGGCCCGGACAGCTTCACCTACAAGGCGAACGACGGCACCGAGGACTCGAACACGGTCACCGTCTCGTTGACGGTGGGCGTCCGGGCAACACTGCGCTGCAGTTCGACGGCAGCAACGACTACGTGACATTCGGTGCCGCACCTGTCGCTCGGCGTCACGAACTTCACGCTGGAGACCTGGTTCAAGCGAACCGGCGCAGGCGTCGGCGTGACGCACCGGTACGGGTGGCATCGCCTCGGCGATCCCGCTCGTCACCAAGGCCGCACCCGAGGGCGAGACCCCAGCCACGATCAACGCCAACTACTTCCTCGGCATCGACGCCTCAACGGGCAAGCTCGTGGCCGACTTCGAGGAGCCCGACCGGGCCGAACCACCCCGTCACGGGCACCGCCGCGGTCACCAGCAACGTCTGGCATCACGCCGCGGCGACCTACGACGCCACGACGGGCACCTGGAAGCTCTACCTGGACGGCGTCCTCGACAAGACGCTCGTGCTCGCGAGCCCGTTCCCCCAGCCGCAGGCGGCAAGCGCCGAGCATGCTGCTCTGGGAACGAGCCTGACAAGCACCGGATCGGCCGCCGGCTTCTTCGCCGGCGTGATCGACGAGGCCCGCATCTGGAGCGTCGTCCGCACCGCGGCGCCAGATCGCCGCCGCCCGCGACCTCGAGCTCACCTCCGGCACCGGCCTGCTGGCCCGCTGGGGCATGAACGAGAGCCCCGGCACGACCATCGGCGACTCGGTCGGAAGCGTCAACGGCACCACCACCAACGGCCCAACCTGGGTGCCGGGCTTCGTGCCGCCCGCGCCCGCGAACCAGCGCTCCGACGCGCCGACCGTGAACAGCCCGGCGAACGCGGCGACCGGTGTCGGCACCTCGCCGACGCTCGACGTGCACGTCACCGACCCCGACGGCGGCACCCTGACAGTCACCTTCTTCGGCCGCCCGCTCGCGAGCGGCAACTACGCCCAGATCGGCGCCAGAACACGAGCGTCGCCTCGGGCACAGACGACCACCATCGCCTGGCCGAACATCGGCGCCGGCCAGACATTCCAGTGGTACGCCACCGTCAACGACGGCACGCACACCGACGCACCGGCCCCACCTGGACCTTCCACACCACCCCGAGCGCCGACCCCGTCTTCGTCGGCGTCGGCGACATCGCCTCGTGCGCCGTCACCGAGCGACACGGACACCGGCAACATCATCAAGGGCATCGACGGCACCATCTTCACGACCGGCGACAACGTCTATACCAACGGGACTGCGTCCGAGTTCACGAACTGCTACGCGACAACCCCGTGGGGCGACCCGTCGTCAAGTCACGGACGGATCCGGTCCCGGGCAACCATGACTGGGGCACGGGCAGTCACCGAACAGCCTTGCCGGCTACTTCGGCTACTTCGGCGCGAACGCCAACGCCGGCGGGACCAGCTACTACAGCTACGACATCCCAGCGAGCAACTGGCACATCGTCAACCTCGACAGCGAGTGCGAGCAACGTTCCAGGCGGCTGCGGGGCCGGATCGGCGCAGGAGCTCTGGCTCAAAGCAGACCTCGCCGCCAACAGCACCAAGAACGTGATCGCACTGTGGCACAAGCCGCGCTACAGCTCGGGCGCGACCAACTACCAGGCTCTCCAGCCGCTGTGGGACGACCTGTACGCGGCCGGCGTCGACATCCTCCTCGACGGCCACGACCACATCTACGAGCGGTTCGTCCCGATGAAGTCTGGCGCGACTCTCGCAGACCCGCCCGTCGCCGACCCGACGTACGGGATCCACGCAGTTCACCGTCGGCACGGGCGGCGAAGCGCACCATGGCTTCGGTACGCACACTGCCGACGAGCGAGGTCCGCAACGACACCGACTTCGGCATCTTCAAGCTCACCCTCCACGCCAACACGCTACGACTGGGTGTTCCTGCCGATCGCAGGCAGCACCTTCACCGACTCCGGCACCGGCACCGTCCACAACGGCCCTGCAACCGTGCCGGGCGTGCCGACGGGTGTGTCGGCGACGCCGAGGAATGGGTCGGCTTTGGTGAGTTGGACGGCTCCGGTCTCTGATGGTGGAGCCGCGATCAGCGATTACGAGGTCACTGCCTACGCCGGGGCGACGGCGTTGACGCCGGTGCTGGTCGGTTCGGCGTCGACCTCGAAGACGGTCGGTGGGCTGACGAACGGGACCGCCTACACGTTCAAGGTTTCTGCGATCAACAGCGTCGGCCCCGGCACCCAGTCCGTCGCGTCCAGTCCGGTCACACCAAGGTCGTCGACGGTCGGCGATTTCGATGGGAACGGCACAACCGACATCGCTGTCTACACACCTTCCAACGGGAAGTGGTTCATCAAGGGCCAGGCTGGCTACCAGTGGGGCCAGCCGAGTGATGTGCCTGTCCCGGGCGACTATGACGGCAACGGCACAGTCGACATCGCTGTCTACACACCTTCCAACGGGAGATGGAACATCAAGGGCCAGCCGGGCCATCAGTGGGGCCAGCCAGGCGATGTGCCTGTCCCGGGCGACTACGACGGCAACGGCACAACCGACATCGCTGTCTACACACCCACGACCGGGAGATGGTACATCAAGGGCCAGCCGGGCCATCAGTGGGGCCAGCCAGGCGATGTGCCTGTCCCGGGCGACTATGACGGCAACGGCACAACCGACATCGCTGTCTACACACCCACGACCGGGAGATGGTTCATCAAGGGCCAGCCGGGCCATCAGTGGGGCCAGCCAGGCGATGTGCCTGTCCCGGGCGACTATGACGGCAACGGCACAACCGACATCGCTGTCTACACACCCTCCGACGGGAGATGGTACATCAAGGGCCAGCCGGGCCATCAGTGGGGCCAGCCAGGCGATGTGCCTGTCCCGGGCGACTATGACGGCAACGGCACAACCGACATCGCTGTCTACACACCCACGACCGGGAGATGGTTCATCAAGGGCCAGGCCGGCTACCAGTGGGGCCAGCCAGGCGACATCCCACTCAACCTGCCCGCAGCTATCCGCACCTTCTACTACCCGTAGACAGAAGCAGAAAGCCGCATGTAGCGCTAAGCAATAGAAAGCCGCATGTAGCGCTAAGCAATGGGGCCGGCGATTCGAGCGGCCGCATTGGGGTGTTCAAGACACGATCAGTGCACCTTGGGCCCCGCGGGCCGAGGGCGCGTTCATCCAATCGCTGCCGAATAGGCCGCTTCCAGGTCCCGAATTGCCGAAGCAGGGGAGAATCGCGCTTGCCAGAGACGGTAGGCCGCTTCGCCGGCGCGTTCGGCTTCGGCGCCGTCTACGTACCGATCGAGAGCTGCGGCCCAAGCGCCTGTGTCCTCCGGGGGCACAAGAAGTCCTGCCGGCGAGTCGCCTAGCAGCTCAGGCAAACCGCCGATCCGACTGGCGACAATCCCGACGCCAGCGGCAAACGCCTCCACGATAACTCGAGGGGATCCTTCGTACCATCTCGATGGGACGAGGAGCGCTCGAGCTTCGCTCAGAATGCTCGGAATCTTATCGCGCTCGACAGAGCCTAAGAACGTCGTTTCCGCGCCCGCAAGTTTCTCCAGGGCCGTACGCATCGGTCCGTCGCCTACTACTACCAGGGAGTGTCCTCGAGCCCTTGCAGCTGCGACCGCCGTTTCGACACCCTTCTCGGGAGTTAGCCGGCCGACCACGAGGAAGTACTCGCCTCCACCTTGCCGGCGACGGGTGGCGGGTGGAGCGAAGTTCGGCTTCACCCGGATCCTTTCGGGAGGCAGTCCGGCCTCGATGTGCCTGGATCGTACGAAAGCACTCACGGCCAGGAAGAGGTCGATACGTTCGAGCGAGCCGAGTGCGCGATGGAGCACCATAGAGGCTGCCAGTGCAGCGCTAGCCCCGGCCGAGCCTCTGTAGCACCGGTGTATGACGCCTCGGATTGGTGAGCGCCCGAGGCACTTCACGCAGACGTTGCCCTGGCGCATGAACGTCGCGGGCAGGCACGAGTAGCGGAAGTTGTGGAGCGTCATCACGACGGGCGTGCCTGCTGGCACAGCTTGGATCACCGCCGGGGAGAGTGCGGGGTACAGGCTGTGAACATGAACGACGTCCGGGGCCGTGGTCGCGACCAGCCGCGCTACCTCAGCAGCGTGTGAGCGGCTCCATACCGCCTCCAGCGCGATGCGCGTACGACCGTGGTCGACGTTGACGCTTGGCGAGTACACGGTCACGTCGTGCCCCTCGGAGCGAAGGAGTTCACCCTCGTCGTCGACGACGCTGTTCTCGCCCGAGAGCGAGCCGGAAAGGTATCGGGAGTGAAGAATGAGAATCCGCATCATCCGGCCCGACCGACGGCCGACAGGGTCGGATGCGGAGCAGCGTCATCCACTTCGCGTACCCGGCACGCAAGTCGTAGTTGCCACCACCAGATCACGGTTGCCACGGTTCCTGCCACGGCGATGCCGAGCAGTGCCCCTCGGGCGCCATCGATCCATGCGCCCGCCGTCGCGCCGGCGACGACTAGCACGGAGGTGGCGAGTTGCGATGGAACGCTGCGCTCGACCGCAGCGAGCGCTCGGAGCCCCAGCGTCGCGCCCGCGATTGCCGACAATGTCGCCAGCGCGAGACCGGTCTCGAGAATCAAGCTCTGGGCGCCATACCAGCTAGTGCCGAGAAGACGCACGCCGATCGAGTCAGGAAGAAGCGAGAGAACGACCCCCCACCCGAGCGAGAAGACCACGAATCCTCCTCCGAGGGTGCGTACGAATCGCAGGAGGGCGGGCGCACCTCGCTCGTGGAGCAACCGCGAGGCCTCAGGTAGCGCGAACAATCTGGTTCCCATGAGTAGAACCTGCCATGGTCCGAAGAGCACCTGGGCTCCGCGCATGGCGCCGACCGCACTCAAGCCCGCTATGGCGCCGACAGCGATGAAGGAAAGCTGCAGGGAAAGGCCTCCGGCAACCGCCTCGATCAGGAAGCGTGGTGCGATGTCCCTGTGCGCAGAGATCCAGTTAGGAGCTCGGTGGAGTCTAGGGCGGAAGCCCAGTCGGGCGAGACCGGTACAGGCGGCGACACCGGCTGCGATTCCCCACGCCAGGATCACCGATGCGGCTCCCACGTGGTGGGTCACGGCAAGAACGCCCCAGGCGAACAGGAACATGAGAAGCCAGATCGCATCGGTTGCGAAGGCGACGGACGGGCGGCGCGTCGCGAACGCCGCGGAGCGAACGAAGTCCTGGCACAACAGCAAGGGAAGCACCGGAGCCAGTGAGATGACGGAGGTTCGAAGAGCGCCATCGGCGACCATAGCGGCACCGAAGCACACGATGCACCCGACGATGCCCAACCCAATCGAAGCACCGGCCGCCGCACGAAGCTCTGGTAACGGCGGCACGAGCCGGAAGCCGTACCGCACCACATAAGGCTCAGAGACCAACGCTCGATTGACTCCGAGACCTACCCAGTAGATAGTGAGCACGAGAGCGAAAGCTCCGAACTCCCGGGGGCTCACGGCTCGCGCGACTGCGACGCCCGCGAGGAGGTTGACGAGGCTCGAGAGTGCCTGGTCTCCGATGCCCCAGCTCCACCCGCGAAACGATCGGCGCCGCATCAGCGCTTCCGTTCTGACGCAACGACCGATGCGTAGAGCTGCGTGATGTACGTTTCGAGCTCTCGCACCCCGAACGCGTCGGACCCGACCCGTGGGACTCCGGTGGCAACGATGCTGTCCAGTGCCTTCGCAAACTCGAGCGCAGAGGCTTCGAACGATCCATAGTGCACGAGGGAAATTGACGCGCCCGGCAGCCTTGCCATTACTGCCGCACCACCCTGATCGAAGGCAACGACCGGAACACCCAACGCCTGGGCCTCTGCGATCGTTAGCGGTGCGTCGTCCCTCAAGCTGGGCACGATCACCACATCGGCATCTCTCATGGTTCGCCACAATTCCTCGCGCGAGAGCCACGGAGTGAAGCCGACTCGACCGACCAGACCGAGTTGACCCACGAGCGATCGCAGGTGGTGCTCAGCCGGGCCAGCTCCGACCACCTCGAGGCTCCAGTCGTTTCTCGTTTGGCAAAGTGCGTGGATGGCGATCGCGCCGCCCTTCCAGCGAAGGAGCCTTCCTGACAGGAGCGCCTTTGGACTCCCGGATCCGGCGTTGCGTGGTACCTCGCGACGCAGCCGCTCGAGATCCGGGCCTACTACGGAATGTGGACGAATAATGGCCTTCGCCGCATATCGGACGGGCAGTGCGTCGACGGTCTCGTGGTTCTGAGCCACGATCACATCTGCTCGGCGCCACCCTAGGCGAATGAGAGGACTGTAGGTATTGATCCCCCGTGCCAAACCGCGGACTTTCTCGAAGAGACGTCCGCGCCGATCGAGTTGGTCGAGCAGCACCGACGGGATCTCCGTACCGCCCCCAACGGGGCCAAGCACGAACCGGGTGCGTGCCGCGCAGGCCAGGGCGGGTAACCACGCGTTCGCGAATGTCACGTGGTGGACTATGTCGAACGGGTGCTTCCGGTGCAGTCGTCGCGCCGCGAGAGCGACGGTGAACTGCCAGAGCGTGTAATAAAGACGCTCGTGCCCACGGACGAGCCGGAGGATCGGGTGTGGCAGATCGACGAACTCCAACTCGAGCCGCTCAGGCAGGTCGCCTGGGCGGAACGCATCGGCGCGACTCCTTCGTGTGAGGACGGTCACGTCATGCTTCGCCGATGCTGCGAGCGCCCAGAGCCAACCGGCTCCCGGCTCCGATCCCCGACGCGGTTCACACGCATAGGCCGAGATGAGGATCCGCATCAGTCGCCTACGTCACAGGGACAGGGCGCAGCACAGGCTCTGTGGCTTCCCGGGTGGTGGTACCGAGCGACGCTCCCACGATAACGGCAACCGGTATGACAACGAATCCGTAGACGAGTGAGTTGTCGGTGACCATTTCCAGGCCGAGCGCCGTGATGGCGAGAATGGCCGCGCGGTGCACCGCTTTCCCAGTTACGTCCCCGGGTCGGGTGTGCCCCAGTTGGCGGACGGCAGCTAGGAGTGGCACGACGAGGGCGCAGCCAAGCAGTGCAACGCCGACCAGGCCGAAGTCGTGAAAGACGCGGAGATAGTCGTTATGGGGGTGGCCTGCCTTCTCGTCGACGGCCGTGACCGCCACGTCGGCAGATCCTGCACCCTGTCCGGTGAACGGCGAGTGGAGCGCCGATTCCCAGGTTGCGCGCCAAAGCTTGCCGCGGCCGGAGACGCTGAGGCCGATGCCGCCAGGCAGAGCGACCACGTCCGGCTCGGAGAACCGCTCCGCAAACGGGTTCGCGTAGTTGAGGCCGACGACCGTCAGCAAGCCGATCGCGACGAAGAGCGTAAGCGTCCGGCCTACATTCGGCACCGAATCGAAGGCGATCAGTGCGCACACCAAGACGACGAGGGCGACCGCGAATCCCGTGCGCGAGAGGCTGAGAAACGTCAACGCAAGCATCGCGAGGGCGAGGCGCAGCTCCGAGCGATAGCCGTGGCGGCCCAGCGCGGCTGTCCAGCCGACCCCGATTGCGGCGAACAGAGCATACGGACGAGCGCCAACGATCGCTCCGCCGCCGGGTCCGTCCAATAGCAGGCTCGCACCGTAGAGCACGCTCCCAGCAGAGAACGTCCAGAAGAGCGCCCGCCTGAGCATCGTGAACGGAAGCGCCCCTGTCGCGGTGGCGACGGCGGACACCGTAGCGATGGCCGGGACGGCGACGTACACGAGGATGTTCTGCGCCCCGTGCGTGTCTGGCGGGGCCCACGCGGCGGTCGCGAGTACCCACGTCGGAAACAGCATCATGAACGCGAGCGCGCGCCTGCCCGCCGGTGGTACTGACGTCGTCCAGAGGGTCAGCGCAACGATTCCGGCGGATAGCGCGACCATCCCGGTCAGCCAGGCGTACGCCGTTGTAGGCCCGAGTTCGAGTCGCCGGATCAGGTCGACGCTGGCGCTCGCGGCAAGCGTCGCCAGGACGAGCAGGCGGGCAAGTGGGGCGTCGTGAGCAAGGGCGAGGAACGCGACCACGCCGGCGAGGAATGCAACGAGAAATGCCGAGATCGGGTTGACGGCCACGAGGAGCGCCGCAAGGAGCGACAACGCGCCGATGACAGCGGTACTCGCTACGGATCGGGTCGCTGTTGCTGTCAAACCCGCTTGCCCCGCCTCGCGAGGCAGGCGCTGGCGCGACAGGCGAAGGCCGAGCCCGTCGTCACGTACCGGCGGGTGAGCCGGGTCGGCTCGTGTGCGAGCCGATGCGTCCACTCGAGCCCGATCCGCTGGAGCCAAACGGGAGCGCGGTGCTTCACGCCTGCGTGGAAGTCGAAGGCCGCGCCGACGCCAACCACGAGTGACGATGACAGCGACGAGGCATGCTGCTGCATCCACAGTTCCTGTTTTGGTGCGCCGAGCCCGACCCAGACGATGTCGGGCTCGGCGGCGGACGCTTCAGCTGCTGCGTCGCGCAGCTTGCCGTGCGCCTCGAACGGCGGGCTGTGTGCCCCTACGATGTCGACGCCCGGAAAGCGTTCAGCCACTCGCGTAACGAGGTCTGCCAGCGTTTCGGGGGTCGAACCGAGGAAGAAGTGGCGCAGGCTCGCCTCGCGACCGCGGTCGAGGACTGCCGCCATGAGGTCGGGCCCGCCGACGCGTTGCGCCTGGCGCTCTCCGAGGCAACGCTCGAGCCAGGCGATCGGCGCACCGTCGGGCATCACGAGCCACGCTTCGCGCATCGCGCGCATCAATCCGGCGTCCTTCTGTGCCTCCATCAGCACGTGGACGTTGCACTGGACGATGTAGCCTCCTTCGCGGGAAGAGGCCCGTTCGACAACGGTGGTCACAGCATCGTCGAACCTGCCGGCGAAGGTCTCGACTCCGAGTAGTTCGCACCTGACGACCTCAGGGAAGGCGCGTTCGATGCTGAAGGCGATCTCACCGCCCCCAGCGGGGATGACGGTGGTCGCCGAAGCGGGCGTCGACCGCAGCACGTCCATCGCCTCCCTACCCATCCTGTGAGCCGCTAAGTTCGTGGACGCGCGCCTCGCTGAGCATCCTGGAGGGTGTCGTCGTGCGGATCGGGTGCGTGCCGACTGTGTCGTAGCCGTACTCCGCTCCCGACGCGTATCCACTCGAGTCGACGCGTGCGCCCGTGATGACGAGGCCGAGGAGCGGGGCCGGCATGCGGTCGGTCAGTCGTCGGAGCTCGCGCAGTGTGCCTCTCCGTAGTCGAGCGAGACGTGACACGACGAGAACGCCGCCGACGAGAGACGTGAGGGTCATGGCGTCGCCTACGTGCAGCAGCGGCGGCGTGTCGACGATGACGATGTCCGCGCGCTCCTCGAGATCCTCGAGTAACACCCGCACCATGCGCGAACCCACGAACTCGCCCGGGTTCGGAGGCAGCGTTCCTGCGGGGAGGACGTGAAGCTCGCCGCCGTGATCGAAGTGCCCGAATCCGAGCCGAGGGTCAGCGACGTTCCCTGCCACGTCGATCATGAGCAATGCCTCGTCGAGCGATGCTTCGCCGAGTGCGATGCCGGTGATTCCGGGGGTCGGCCCGATCCTGAACAGCCGGTCGAGCGAGGGCCTCCGGAGGTCGAGGTCCACCAGGATGACCTTGCGGCCTGCGCGGGCGAGCGCGACGGCGAGGTTCGTGGCCGAAGTCGTCTTGCCTTCTCCCTCGAGCGCGCTCGTGACCATAAGAGTCTTGATCTGCGCTTCGAGGGAGACGAGCTCGAGATTGGTACGCAGGACGCGGAATGCCTCAGCCTCTCGGCCTGTCGGGTCCGCGATCATGATCAGCTGCCCGCTCTTCTCGACCCTCCGCGGCGGCGGCGGCAACCAGGCGAGAAGCGGCGCGCCAAGATCGTTCGCGACCTCGTCGGCGTTGCGGATCCGGGTATCCAGGGCCTCGATCACGAGCGCGGCGCAGATGCCCAGCAAGACACCGATCATGAGTCCGACGGCACCGTTACGAACAGGCCTCGGTGTGACCTGGTCAGCTGCTTGTGCCGACTGAACGAGCGTTGCCCGCGCCGTCTGCAGCGTTTCCAGGGTGGCGAGAAGCTCTTCCTTGTCCTGGAGCGACCGGTACAACGGCGCGTCGGCTCGGCCCTGCTGTTCGAGCTGCCCTAGCCGCTCCCCCACCTCGGTGCGTGCCTTCTTGATCGCCGCCGTCTCGAGCTCTCCGCGATAGACAACGAACTGCTGCGCGTGGAGGGTCGCCAGCCGGCTCGCCAGCAAGGGGTCGACGTCCTCGACGGAGATATCGAGAATGTCACTGTTGCCTCCTGAGGCCACGAAAACGTGCTTCAGGTACTGCGTCGTCGTTCGATCGTCCAGATTCGCGGCGACAAGCGTCCTGCGCGCCACCTCCTGCACCGTCGCTAGTCGCGCCTGGGTCTCGGCATACCGCTTGTCATCGACCGGCAACGACGTATCCGGAGTTCCTGTCAAGGCGCTCGCCAGGTTCTGCCGTTGCAGTAAGACCTCAGCCGTAGCTCGATAGGTCGGCGTCTGCATCAGAGAGAACCCGACCGCAGCGGCAGGGACGAGCAAGAGCGGGATCAGGACAAACGGCCACCGGCGGCGAATCACGTGCCAGGTCGAAGCGAGAGTTGGGCCTTCGGCCGTCATCTCTCTCCCCTGCGCCGGCTTTCAGGCTCGGAAGTAGACGCGGGCCGGCGCATTTGATCGCCCAGAGCGGCATTCCAACCAACGGTTGCGCAGCACGCGATGCAGAAGCCCTCCGGCATGGAGCGCAACTCCCCTCATTGTCAACCCGGTTCCCCTTTTTCACCTACCCGGCTCTTGTCTCATTGTCATCAGTGTTTGCGAACTGTCAACGCCTCGACTGACACGGCGTAACGCCGACTCGCAGCGGGAGTTCGGGTGGGCGACCCTCCTTGCCCGTCGCTCAACCGGGCGGCGCGGTAAACCCATACTCGGTGGCTTTTTCGTCCAGATGGGTCTGGACATCGACGTGGCAGCCCGGCCGAACCCGGTCTCGGCGGGTGCGTTCTCGACGAGCTGCCCGAGACAGCGTTGTGCCCACGCGCGCCGCCTCTTCGCCGTGCACGGCCCCTGTGTCAGCCGTCCAGCAGTCCGCGTAGCCTCGCCAGAGTGCGGTGGATCGCAACGTCGACCGCACCCGGCGTGAGGTCAAGGATCCGGCCGATCTCCCTCGACGTCAGGTCGGCGCCATAGCGCAAGGCGACAAGCTCACGCCCCCGATCGTCGAGAGCATCGAGCGCGCTTCCGAGGTCGACACGTATCGCAGTTGCCAAGGAGAGCTCGTCCGCGTCGCCCACCGGCGCATCGAGCCCAGTCCTGTCCTGCCGAGCCCGACCATTCGCGTGGTCAGAGATACACCGGTTCGCAATCCCGGCGAGCCACGCTGCCGGACTCCCCTTGCCGGGATCGTAGGAGTTCCGGTAGGTGAGTGCCCGCTCGATCGTGGCCGAGACAACGTCCTCCGCATCCGCACCGGAACCGATGCGGTAGGAGACGTAGCCGTACAGGCGGCGGATCGCTTCCTCGGGTTCGGAGAGAGGGTCTGCCGTCATACGCTCACCGTACGCACGTGCCGAGGGAACGCAATTCGGGCGCTCGGGGTCCCGGGTCGGAATGGCCGGTCAGCGGCACGGGCCAGATGGCGAGCCACTGCGGCCGCACAGGCGAAAGACGAGATGAAGGACGACCCGAGCCATCCGACCGCGAGGAAACCTCACCAACCCTCCTGCGGGTTGCACTAGACAACGCCCCGAAACTGACTACGGTCAGTAACAGGCTCCAGATCGCGTATGGATGTGGCCGGGGGGAAGGGGGACGCGTGAATCGCGCTGCGGCACAGCACGAGAACTCGACGCTGTCGGCGTACGTACACGTCCTCCGGCGGCTGAGGTGGATGGGGGTTACCTGTACAAGACTCGTCCCTGCCGCCGCGTTGGGCTTTTCGGTCGCGCAAGCGGCGCAGTACGTCGGCCAGCAAGCAGGCGACGGGTGCCCGCACGGGGTCTACGGTGGCGACCGCCACGAGAAACCTCGCACCGCCCGAACCGGCGGGGCGGCCGCGGAGCCGACGGGTGGCATTGCTTCGGCGCCGGAACCTGACCGCCCATGACGGGCATCGAGCAGGCGCTCGTATCGCCGCACGCCGTAGCCGGTGACACCGCCTCTACCACAGCCGCGCTGGAGAATGTCCTCGACGACCGCACCCGCACGCGGCTAGAGAAGCGACGTGCGGGGAAGGGCCACCCCCGCGGCTGGGTCATCCGGCGGGCGCTGGCCGCGGCGGACATGGCGGCTATCCTGCTCGCCTTCGCGCTCACCGAGGCCACGTTCACCGCAAACGCCCCCAACGACACGATCAGCACCGGTGTCGAGGTCGTGCTGTTCGCGCTGTCGCTGCCGCTCTGGGTCGTCCTGGGACGGCTTTACGGCCTCTACTCAGGCGACGAGGAGCGAGCGAATCACTCGACGGTCGACGACTTCGTCGGCGTCTTCAACATGCTTACGGTCGGAGTGTGGACGTTCTTCGCGTTCTCGTACCCGCTCGACTTCGCGAACCCGAGTTTCCCGAAACTCGCGCTGTTCTGGCTGCTCGCCATCGTCCTCGTGGTGCTCATTCGAGCGTTCGCTCGGGCGTTGGTGCGGCGAACCGACTCCTACGTCCAAAACACGCTCGTCGTCGGCGCCGGCCGGGTGGGGCAGAAGGTGGCCCGCAAGCTGCTGACTCACCCGGAATACGGGGTCAACGTCATCGGCTTCATCGACGACAATCCCCGCGAGCGGGAGGTGGGACTCGGTGATCTCACAGTGCTCGGCACGACCGAGCAATTGCCGGATCTCGTGGCCACACTGGCAGTAGAGCGCGTGATCGTGGCCTTCTCGCAGGCGGGACATGACGAGACGCTCGAGGTGATCAGGAGCCTGAACGAGCTCGGTGTTCAGGTCGACGTGGTCCCGCGGCTATTCGACGTGCTCGGGCCGGAGATGCGGATACACGCAGCCGAAGGACTGCCGCTACTCGGCCTCCCGTCTTCGCGGCTGTCGAACTCGTCGCTGTTCCTCAAGCGCGCGCTCGACCTCATTGCCTCTGTCCTCGCTCTTGTACTCCTGGCTCCGCTCTTCGCTGCTGCCGCCATCGCGATCAAACTCGACTCGCACGGCCCTGTCCTGTTCCGTCAGATACGCATGGGGCGCGGCGACAGGACGTTCACGATTCTGAAATTCCGTACGATGACCGCGGACGCCGAGGCGCGGAAGGCTGGGCTGGCGCACCTGAACAAGCATCTGGGCGGCGACGACCGTATGTTCAAGGCTTCCGACGACCCGCGCGTGACCAGGATCGGGCGGCTCCTGCGCCGCTACTCGCTGGACGAGCTCCCGCAACTCGTGAACGTGCTCCGCGGCGAGATGAGCCTCGTCGGGCCACGACCCTTGATCCTCGACGAGTACCGGCACGTCGAGGGTTGGGCCCGCAGACGGCTCGACCTGAAGCCCGGCATCACCGGTTTGTGGCAGGTGCTCGGCCGTGACGACATTCCCTTCGACGAGATGGTCGGGCTGGATTACCGGTACGTGACGAACTGGTCGGTACTCGGAGACATCAACCTCATGATGCGAACCGTGTCGGTGATGCGACGAGAGAGCGCCTAGACACAGACGTTCGCGACACGGTGATCGCGGCACGCCGGATATTCGCTTCGACAAGCGTCGTGTGTGTGGGGCAAGCACTCATGGCGGCAATCCTCGCGGTCGCCGTGGCGCCGGAGTCTACGATATGTCCGTGCATTCGCTCAGCGATCGGCGCGTAGCCACGTTTTTCACCCTGGTTCTCATGTCGGGATTCTGCGTCAGCATGCTCGCCTACCGATCGATCCATGGATACGGGCACTCCTACGAGTTCCTCTCCTGGAACCTGTTCCTGGCCTGGGTCCCGTTCATACTCGCGGTCGTCCTTCATGACGGCAGCCGGCGTGGATGGACTCCTGCGGCGCTCGCGGCGCTCGCGGCGGCCTGGCTCCTGTTCCTTCCGAACGCCCCCTACATCGTGACCGACTTCGTGCACCTCGACGAGTCGCACACGGCGCCGCTCTGGTACGACGCCGGCATGATCGCCGCCTTCGCGATGACGGGCCTGGTGCTCGGGCTTGCCTCCGTGCTGCTCGTTCATGGTGTCGTCGCCCGACGCTTCGGAGCCCTGGTCGGCTGGGCGATGCTGGCGCCGGTGTTCCTGCTCTGCAGCGCGGGCATCTACATCGGTCGTGTCCACAACCTGAACAGCTGGGATCTGATCACGCGCCCGCAGAGCCTCGTTGGCCTCGTCGGCTCGAGCCTCGCCGACCCGCTCGGCCGGCCCGAACTGCTCGTCGCTCTCGCCGGGCTGACGGCGTTCCTCACGATCGCCTATCTCGTGCTCTACACGATCTCGGATCTCAGGCCTAGGCACCGGTAGCAGCGATAGGAAACATCGGTCGAGCGTTCTTTCACGGCCGGTTTTCGTCAGGGTTCACCACCGGGCGGCCCGCGAACACCGGTGGTATGAGAAAGCCGCTGTCGCCCACTGCCGGGCGACGGATGCCAGTCTGTCTCTCGATCCGCTAGCGCCGCCACGGCCGCAGCAGGCGGGATCGGCTCCGGGTCGCGGGGCGAATGGGTAGCGGGTCGCCCGCGAGGAGCGCGGCCGGCACGTCTTGCGTCAGCCATCGGCCGAGGGCCGCGTCGCCGACGGCGTCCCTCGCTGCCGAGAGACCCGCCGCGCGACCGAAGGGCGCATGCGCGTCGCTCGCGATCAGACAGGCGAGCTCGCGCTCGAGCAGTGTCGCTGCACATCGCGCCTGGGTCTTTCCCAGCCTCCCGTCGACGGCAGCCGCGGTGAGTTGCGGCGCGGCGCCCGCGGCAACGAGCGGCTCGAGCAGCTCGGGCCGCTCCTGGATGTCCGGATTCCGCTCCGGGTGGGCGAGCACGCAGACGAACCCGTCGGAGCCGAGGGCGCGCACGATGCTCTCGAACGCGAGCGGCCAGCCGTAGAGCGGAACCTCGAGCAACAGCAGGCGCGGGTTTCCGCCCAGGCCGAACCTTGCCCGCTCGTCGGCGGAGAGCCGATCCAGTTCTCCGAGCGCGATCTCGCCGCCCGGCAACAGCTCCAGGGGTATCGCCTCCGCGGCGAGGGCGGAACGCAACTCACCGAGTGCCCGCTCCATCTCCGCCACGGGCGTCCGGAAGCGCGGATGCACGTGCGGCGTCGCGGCGACCTTCGTGACGCCGTCCTCGACCATCGAGCGCGCCATCGCGAGCGCCTCTGCAAGGTCGCGGGCACCGTCGTCGACGCCGGGGAGCAGATGGGAGTGGAGGTCGATCATCGTGAGAGAAGAATGCACCACAGCGAGCTCGGCTCGCGTCACCGATCGCTTCACGCGGGTTCGGCCCGCCACGAAGCGGAAAGAAGAGCAATGTGGTCATCGCTGTCGACGTGGCGCGTCGATCGGACTAGACTCCCTGACTCGAGCCCCGCGGCCACTGACAGGGAGAGCCCAGCGAGAACGGCGCGGTCGCCGAACCGCCGGCTGACATCGTCGATCTCGAGGACGCGCTCCACGGAGGCGAAAGCTAACTGGCATCCGAGCGTGGCGCGTATCGCGCGTCGCGTTCATCCGCTCGTTTGCCGTACGCGCGGCCTGCGCATACGGTGGGCGGCGATGGCCGCCGACCCGCTCGCGCACCCCGAGGAAGCGATCCGCCGCCTGTACGGGTACGTCGCCTACCGGATCGGCCCCGGCCCGGATGCCGAGGACGTCGTCTCGACGGCGATCGAGCGGGCGCTCACCTATCGCGCCTCGTACGACCCGCGACGGGGAACCGCGGCTGCCTGGCTCGCGGGGATCGCGAACCGCTGCATCGCCGACCACCTGGGCGAGCGCGGCCAACGGCGCGTCCTCGCGACGCTCGACGCGCCGCCCGGCTATGCGGACGACCTGGCCTCGCAGACGGCGATCCGAGCGGATCTCGCGCGCGCGCTCGCGACGCTCGACGACCGCAGCCGCGAGCTCGTTGCGCTGCGCTACGGCGCCGACCTGTCGTCGAAGGAGATCGGACGGATCGTCGACCTGAAGCCCGGCGCCGTCGATGTCGCCATCCACCGGGCGCTCGGCCGGCTGCGCCTCCAGCTCGAACAGACCGACGGCGCGGCGACCGGCGACGGCTCTCCCGACGAGCGGTGAACGCTCTGGACCGGCGTCTCTAGCGGGGGCCGATCCGGCAGGCGCCCTGCGTGCCCGGCGGAACGAAGGTGCTCACGAACAGCCTCGGAACCAGGATCGTCCGATAGACGGTGACCTGGCGGCCGCGGACCGTGATCGTGAACGGGTAACAGACGAACACGAAGCGGGTGTACTGGTGCATCCACGGCGGATCGTGGTCGTTGCCGTGGTGGTCGTCGCCGTGCTGCTCGTTCTCGTGGTTGTTGCCGTTGTTGCCGTTGTTGCCGTTTCGTGGTTGTTGCCGTTGTTGCCGTTGTTGCCGTTGTTGCCGTTGTTGCCGTTGTTGCCGTTGTTGCCGTTGCTGTGGTTCTTGTCGTCGTTCTTCTCCTTCTTGCCCGTCGAGCTACTCAGCTGGCGATAATCGCCCTTCTTGACGACGTGCGAGACGACCTGCTTGCAACTCTTCGCGGCAGAGGCAACAGACGACTTCGCGTAGCCGACGCCGCCGAACGCGGTGAGCGAAACGAGAACCACGACGGCGAAGACGATGGCGGCTGCGAACCGGGGTCGCCTGGCGGGCATACGAACCGGAGAGCTCTCGACCCGGGAGACGAGATCGTCGAGAAGGTCTGCGGGTGGTGCCGGACGGCCGGCGCGGAGCTCCGACTCGAGGTCGGAGAAGTCGTCACGGTTGAAGAACTTGCGCATCTACCTAAGTACTACCGTGCGCGCGGCCGATTTCTTACAGCGGACTCATGATTTCGTCGGCGCGAGCGCCTGCTGGAACTCCTTCAGCTCGGATTCGAGCGGGTTCAGCGCGAGCGCGCGCCGGATTGCGACCCGGGCCCCGGCGGGTGGCGAGGCTGCGGCGAGGTCGCGCCATAGCTCCCAGGAGTTCGGGCTCTTCGCGACGGCGCTCTCGAAGGACGCGCGAGCTGCGACGAGCTTGCCCTGCGCGAGCTGGGAGCGGCCGAGCACGACGAGAGCCTCGGACGACCAGGGCGCCCAGTCGGATGCCTTCTGGGCCTGCGCCTCGGCCTCAACGAAGTCGAGCCGGTTGTAGGCGGCGCGTGCCTGGCTGAGCGGCACCGTCGCCAGCACCGCTGCGAGCGCGAGCAGCGCGAGCACTCCGGTGACCGCGGGCAGGGCGACGCGAGTCACAGTCCGCATCGGCGCGTCATCGGCGTCGCCGCGGGCGGCCACGATCAGCGCCACTGCTGCCGCGAGCGCGACGAGTGTGACTCCCGCGAGCTCCCAGTCCCAGTCGATGGCGGCGTGGGCGAGGAAGGCCGCGTAGGCTGCGACGGCTCCGGTCGTGAGTGGCTGCCGCCGAGCCCGCGCCGCGGCGACGAGCGGAGCGCCGAGCGCCAGGACGAGGAGCGCGAGCCCGACGACGCCGAGCTCGCCCAGCACCTCGAGGTAGAGGCTGTGGGAGTCCTGGACGGCGCTCTCCCGGGGGCGGGCCAGATCCCACGCCGCGGCGTAGGAGCCGGCGCCGACGCCGACGACCGGCTTGGCGCGGAACTGGTCGACCGAAACGCGCCACTGGTCGACCCGCCCGTTCGAGGAGAGGTCGAACAACCTTCCCGTCTGGTCGGTGCCGGTCTGCTTCGGAACGGCCCGAAACGAGTCGACGCCACGCTGCGCGAGCGTCCACGGGGCCCCCGCGACCGCGAACACCGCGACCGCGACGAGCGCCGCTGCGGCGAGGACGATGGCGCCGATCGCACGCTTTGCGGTTGCCGAGAGCCGAACGCGGGAGCCCACGAAGCGGAAGCCGACCACCGCGACAGCCGAAGCGACGGCCAGTGCGAGCGTCCAGGAGAGCAGCGTGCCGCCCTCGTCGGCCGCCTGCTGCAAGGTCACGTCACTCCTCGTCAGGTGGTCCGAGCCCTGCGCGAGCAGAATGACCGCTGCAGGCCATGGCGCCAGGACGAGGGCGGCGGCGAGGAGCTGCAGTCGGCGCGCATCGACGACGAAAGCGACGGCGAGCCCTACTCCGAGTGCGAGCCAGGCGCCACGGCTGAATGTGAACAGCATCGTCGGCACGAGTAGGACAGGTGCTGCGCCGGCGAGTGCCTGCACGACCCGGCTCTGCGAGCGGGCCACGAGGCCGAGTGCGAGAAGCACCCCCATCGCGGCATAGAGACCAAGGCCGTTCCAGTAGCCGATCGGGCCCGAGAGCCGGAAGAGGGTTGCGGGATCCCAGTCGCCGACGCGATCGGGCTGGAGCCGGGTGAGGAGCGTGTAGGTCGAGATGGTCGTCACGCCGAGCAGGACGCCTACGAGAAGCGACTCGATCGTGCGTCTCCTCACGACGAGCAAGAGGGCGAGCACGACGGCGGCGTAGGAGACGTCGCGGATCGTCTCGTCGATGCTCGGCGTCGCGGCGGGCGCCCAGAGGGTCGAGAGCGCGACCCAGCCGGCGAACGAGCCGAGGCCGGCGACGAACGCCCAGTCGAGCCGGCGGAGCGGCAGTGCCGGGACGAGAATGAGGCGGAGGGTGGCGACGCAGAGCGCCACGAGCCCGAGCCAGGCCCAGGAGTCGGAGAAGTAGCCTCCGTTACTTGCCGCGACGACCGAGCTGAGGAGGAGCCCGGCGAGCCCGACGAGGGTGCTCTCGACCCACGCCCCGTACGAGAGCTCGGTGGCACGGGAGGTGAGCGTGGCCGACGGCTGCTCCATCGCGCCCCATCGTACGTCCCGCGGAGCGGATATCGAGTGCGGCCGCTAGGGAACGGTCGGTTCCGTCGCCTCCTGCAGGCGCGATTCGAGATCGGTCATCAGCTCCGGCCCCGCCGTGTCGGCCTCGAGCGAGTCGAGTGCCCCCGACAGCACCTCGCGCATGCGGCGACGTTCCTCCTCGATCGTCGCGGCGGTGCGGTCGGCCTCGGCCCGCACGCGGTCGAGGATCTCGTCCGCCTCGCGCTCGGCCTCGTCGCGGCGCTGCTCGACCTCCACGAGCGCGGCGAGCGCTTCCTCGGTTCGCGCGTCGACCTCCGCTGCCCGCTCGCGTGCTCGCAGCAGCGTCTGCACGGCCCGCGCGCGCGATGTAGTGCGGACATCGTCTGCGGCCCTGGCGACCGCGAGCAGCAGCTGTGCCGCCTCGGAGTCGACGGCGACAGGGCCGGCCGCGAGCTGCTCGGCGGGATCGGCGTGCGCGGCCGCGCTGTGGGTGGCTTCGGTGTGGGCGGCCTCGGTGTGGGCGGACTCGGGGCGGCCTCGGTGTGGGCGGCCGCGGCCGGTTGCTCGGCTGCGAGGCGTTGCTCTTCCTCGAGGGCGTGCAGGCGGTCGCCGAGCTCCGAGGCACGCTCTGACGCCTCCAGGAGGTCGGCCAGCGCCCGATCGCGCTCGGCCTCGAGCACATCCACGCGCTCGGCGAGCTCCGAGGCGCGCAGCGACATCTCCCGCAGGTCGGCGACCGCCTGCTCGCGCTCGCTCTCGGAGCGCTGCAGCCGTGTCTCGAGCTCACGGAGATCCTTCCGTGTGGGGCCAGACGGCCCCGTGGCCGGCGCCGCAGCGCGCATGAGGTCGGCGACCGATCTCGCGCTCGCTGCCGCCTCGCCCTCCGCTGCTGCGAGTTCGGCTTCCAGTGATTGCGCACGCTCGAGGAGCCTTTCGCTCTGCGTACACGTCATGGCATACGCCTCGGCGACCCGGGCGAGAAGCCGATCGACCTTTTCCCGCTCGTACCCGCGCATCACCACGGGCAGGTTTTCGGTCGTAATGTCCTCGGGACGCATGTTCGCCATGCCGTATCGGTCGGGTGTCATCCAGTCAACGGTACCCGTCTTTGCGCCAAACTCCAAGCCGGCGCGGGCCGGGTCTCCGGCGACAGCTGCCCACCCCCCGTTCGAGGGAGCCGGGCGCTGCGTTCATTCAGGCCGCGACGGCCCCGTCGAGCGTGCTTTCTGTCGCGTCGGCGCGCTCGGACTCGTCAGCGAGCCGGGTGCGAGACGCGTGTGTCCGATCGAGGGCACTGCCGGTCTGGCGTGCCGAACCGCCGTTCCTGGTGATCCGGTCGCGCTCTCTCTGCAGCCCCGCCTCGATGCGCAGGCCGGCGACGAACTCGTCGAGGAACGCGCGTCGCTTCGCGGCAGCAGCAGCGAGCTCCGCATCGACGTCTCGCTGTATGCGCCAGGCGACTGCGACGTGCTCGGAGAGCATGGCCTCGCGGTCGAGCCGGTGTGATCGGGGTTCACCACGCATACGCCAGAGTATGGCTGATGCCCGGCCCGATCGGCGGATCCGGTGTCAGGGTCCGATCGCGCGAACGAGCTCGCGGAACCGGGCGCGCTCCTCGTGTGGCAGCGGAAACAGCGGTGAGAACAGGATCGCGTCCGCGCCCCGGGCACGTGCCGCGGCGAGGATGACGGCGTCCGCGAGGTCGATCGCCGCGGTCGTATCGACCCGGCGCTGCTCGAGGAGCGGCGTCAGCGTTGCGGCAGCCTCGCCGAACACGACGACCGTGCGAGCGGCCCGAGCGATCTCGTCGCAGGCACGCTCGAGCAGCGCCTGTTCCTCCGGCCTCGCGTGCACGGGACCGCCGCCGGCGTCCGTCGAGCCACCGGCGATCAGCACGATGCTGCTGTCGGCGTAGGCGGTCAGGGTCGCTGCGGCTTTCAGCGGGGTGGCGGCCATGCCGTCGTCGACGACGCGGACGCCGGCGAGCATCCCCTGCGAGTGGGTGGGCAGGGTCTCCCTGCGCCACGGCAGGGGAGTCGCGGTGCGAAGCGCGTGCTCGATCGCCGAGGGCGGCGCGCCGGCAGCGGCTGCGATGGCGATTGCGGCGAGCGCGTTGCTCGGGTGGCTTGGGTTGCTCGCGTGCTCGTGGATCGGGCCGAGGGCGATCTCTTCGTGAGCATCGACGAGAACGACCCCGCGAGTCGGGTCGAGATAGGCTCCACGTTCGACCGGCCGGCGGAGGGAGAACTCGGCGGTAGCGGCCGGAGTCGCTGCTACGAATCCGGCCGAAGCATCGTCCGCGTTGACGATCACGAGATTCTCGGGCCGCTGGTGGCGCACGATCGTCTCCTTCGCGGAGCGGTAGCGGGCGAGGGAGCCGTGCAGCTCGAGATGGTCGGGCCAGAACGAGACCACCGCGGCGACGGTGGGGCTGTGGCTCATGAACGCAAGGTGAGAGCTCGTCAGCTCGAGCAGGAGAACTCGGGTTTCCGTTCGGCTCGGGTTCTGGCCCTGATCATGGGCCGGCTCCTGAAGTGCGTTGAGGAGGTCGCCGGTCGGCCAGAGGTTCGCGGCGCGCGCGCCGCTGCTCACCGCGATCTCGATTCCCGCAGCCACGAGGATCTCTGCCGTGAGCGCCGTTGTCGACGTCTTGCCCGCCGTACCCGTGATCCCGATGCTCGGCCCCCGCCACCTCTCGAGCAGCAGGTCAGCGAGGCACGAGATGCGGGTTCCCCTGTCGCGGAGGCGCTGCACGCGAGGAGCTGTCTCGGGCGTCCACACGTCGAGGTAGGCGACCTCGGCAGGCCCGGGGTCGGTGTCGAGGTCGCTGTGCGGCTCGACGACGATCCCGAGCGACTCGAGTGCCGCTGTATCGCACGGGGCGTCTGCGGGTCCTGCGAGGCGAACTGTCCTTCCCTCGCTTGCGAGCAGGCGAGCCAGGGCAATCGCATCGGAGTCGAATCCCTCGACGAGGACTGTCACACCACGATTGTGGCTGTTTCACCGTCCGGCTCACGAACGTAGGCGCGAAGGACGGCCAGCTTGTCCGTGGCTGTCCGGAGCGCCAGCATCCTCTCGAACGGCTCACACTGCAGATGCGGGCGTGGCGGTGGATCGAGGTGTGCGACCGTGCGGAAGCTGCTCCACTCCCAGTCCTCGGCGCGGTCGACGAACCCGTGGCGGGTCGCGTTGCGCAGAACGTAGCCGCAGGCGCGGTGGAGGTGCTCGGAAGTGACGATCGGCCTCGAGTCGTATGGGCGCTTGAACAGGTGGCCGCGCGTGTGGTGGCGGCGGTGGAACCGGATCGCGTAGACGCTCTTCAGACGCTGCATTCCCTGCGCGAGCCGTTGCGGCTCCGCGCGGACGACGAGGTGGAGGTGGTTCCCGAGGAGGCACCAGGCGAAGAGCTCCCACTCGTACCGCTCGACGACCTCGTCGAGTAGGTCGAGGAACTGCTCACGGTCGGCGAGGTCGAGGAACAGCCTGCATCGCCCGTTTCCGCTCGTCGTGATCAGGTGGAGATTGCTCGAAGGCCAGGTGCGGGGCGCGTGCGGCACTGACGCCACCGTAGCGAAGAGCACGACGGTTCATTGCCAGTGTGGACAACTCGTTCCGAACTCGGCACACCCAGCTGGCTCCCACCGGGAGACAGGCAGAGGGAGACACCCGCGGGGAGACACCTGCAGCAGCGTCAGCCGAACTCGGCCGCCGGCGTGCTTTCATGGAGCGTGAAGGGGCGGCCGCGCGGGTATTGGGGAGGTTCCACTGGATCGTGGGCGACACACGTTCCTCCGAGCGTTAGCGCCGAGCAGCCCGGCGCCGTGCAGACCGTCAGAATCGACGACGAACCGACGTCCCGTGGCCGGACGTCCCGCGGCCGGTTGAGGGTTACGTTCACTGCTCTCCACCTCCGTGCCGCAGAGGTTGGTTGCCTGTCCAGCCGCAGGTAGGCGTTCAGGTCGGCCGTAACGCGTCGGCGCTGAACCCTCGATCGAGGGATTTCGCCGCTGACGTTCGGCAAGAGATCGAGTCACTCAGTCGAGCGATCCAGGCCGAGAACCGGCCGCCGATAGCCCGATCGTGGGAGGAGCGCCGCCAACACTCCTCCCCGGAAGTTGAGCGACGCGAGCTCTGCGGCACGCGAGCACGATTCCCGGGGACAGGGGGGAGAACAAGACACGCTGAGTGACACCGACTCGGCAGTGCTCGTCGTCGCGGGCGATCCCGACCCACGCCTGAAACTCGCTCCATTCCGCCCCGCGAACGAGTCGACGGCCTGGCTCCCCCCGACGTTACGCAACTCGCTCGTTTTCAGGGGGCTCTCCCGTGCGCTCCAGCTCGCCTGCGTCCTGTACGCCATCGTCCTTCTCTATTGGATCTGGATCGCCAAGGACACGGGCCTTGCGGCCTTCTTCAACGATCCGTTCTTCTACGCCTATTCGCTCTGCGTCACCTTCTACGTAGCGGCACGATTCGCCCACGCTCCGTTCTATCGCCCGACGCCGGACACGGGCTATCGACCGACGTGCTCGATCGTCATCCCGTCGTTCAACGAGGAGGACTGCATCGAGGCGACGATCGACGCGTGCCTGACGAGTGAGTATCCGGCTGACCGCATCGAGGTGGTCGTCCTCGACGACGGCTCAACGGACGCGACATGGGAGCGGATGCTCGCCGCACACGCGCGCCACCCCCAGGTCGTATGCATCCGGTTCCCGGAGAACCGCGGGAAACGCGCGGGAATGGCGGAGGGTATCCGGCGCTCGAGCGGCGAGATCTGTGTGTTCGTCGACTCGGACTCGGTCGTCGAGCCGGACGGGCTCGCTCGACTCGTGGCCGACTTCGCCGACCCGCAGGTCGGCGCTGTCGTCGGCCATGCGGAGGTTCTCAACAAGACGGCGAACTGGCTCACGCGCATGCAGCAGGTGCGGTACTACGTGGCCTTCAGGGTGATCAAGGGCTGCGAGTCGGTCTACGGAGCGATTACGTGTGCATCCGGCTGCTTCTCGGCATATCGCCGGACAGCGCTCCTCGAGGTGCTCGAGCGCTGGGAGGGCCAACGCTTCCTCGGGCGTCCGGCGACATTCGGAGACGACCGTGCGCTCACGAACTACGTCCTCAGGAACTGGAGGATCACCTACCAGTCCGAGGCAAAGTCCCACACGCTCGTGCCGGAGACGATTCGCGTCTTCGCCGTGCAGCAGCTGCGCTGGAAGAAATCCTGGCTCCGCGAGTCGCTGCACGTCTCGTCCTTCGCCTGGCGGCTCCACCCGGTCGCCAGCGTTCTGACGTATCTCGGCTGCCTCTTCCCGTGGATCGCTCCGCTCGTCGTTCTTCACTCGGTCTGGTTCCGCGCCATCGGCGCCGGCAGCCCGCTGTTCTACATCGTGGGCGCCTACGTCATGGCCGTGCTCTACTCGCTCTACTACGCGATCGTCCGCCGGAGCCCGCTGTGGTGGCACGGAATCACCTTCGTTGCCGTCTACATGACGTTCCTCGTCTGGCAGACGTACTACGCGCTGGCCACGATCCGGAACACGAGTTGGGGTACGCGCGACTCGACCCACACGGAGCACGACCACGGCGAGGTCGAGATCGTGGGGACGATGCGCGAGGAGCCGGCAGCATGAGAGGCATCTGGCGGCGATCGTCCGACCGTCCGCGGTGGATCGCGGAGTCGGCCCTCGGTCTGATCATGCTGCCACTCAGCGTCGTGCCGATCTGGGCGTACATGACGAAGACAGACGACGGTTTCCTGATGTACCTCAGAGGGCGGTACGCGATCGTCGCCCCCGCGACGCCGAACCTCGACCCGCGTACGGAGTACCTCGCGTCGAATCTCTCCGGACATCGGTTCCGTGGAGTACCTGTCCTCGTCTACCACGGACTCGGTCGCACGAGCGGCGAACTCGTCGACGATCGCTACATCGTCTCGAGGACGAATTTTGCCGAGCACATGCGGGCGCTCGAGCTCGCCGGTTACACGGCTATCACGACGGGCATCCTGTCCCGCTACCTGAAGACGGGGTCGTTGCGAGACATTCCCGAGAAGCCGATTCTGATCACGTTCGATGACGGCCGATCGGACGCGATGATTCAGGCCGACCCGATCCTGAAGGACACGGGAATGAGGGCGACGATGTTCGTCATCGGCGAGGCGGCAGGCGGGTTCAGCTTCTACTACGAGTCGTGGAAGGATCTCCGCTCGTTCGCACGTGCGGGTGATAGATGGGAGCTCGCAAATCACACGTACGCGCTCCATCACCGCTTCGACGACGTCAAGGGTCAGCCCCCGTGTCGGCGCTCGTGAATCCGAAGCCTGACGAGTCGGTCTCGGAATTCGAAGAGCGGATCAAGACAGACATCCTGCGTGCGCAGGTGGTGCTGCGCTCGCGCGGCGACTCGACGGCAGCCGCGTTCGCATACCCCTACGGCGACTGGGGTCAAAACGCACGTCGGCCCGGCGTCGTCGACGCCGTCCGGCGGGCGTTGCAACGGCATGTCTCGATCGCGTTCGATCAGGACGGCCAGTCCGGGTGGCGCTTCGCCCTGCCCGGGGACGATCCCTACCACATTCATCGCCTCGAGGTCCAGAACCAGTCCGGCGCACAGCTTCTCGCACGATTGCGAGAGGCCGAGAAAGCGACGCGAGCCGTGTTCCTCGAGCGCGGACTGGACGTTCCGTACCGGCCCCGCCTTCTGGCGGCGGCGGGCAGCGCGCCTTGTCCCCCTGCGCGGGCGGCGCCGTTCGTGGCCGGATCCGGAGCCCGAAAGGTCGTGGCGCTCACCTTCGACGGTGGCCCGTCGGTGTACACCCCACAGATACTCGACGTCCTGGCAAAGCACGGAGCCAGAGGCACCTTCTTCGTCACCGGATCCGAGATCGACGGACGCGAGCGCGTGCTGTGGAAGATGGTGCTCGGCGGGAGCGAGATCGGGAACGGAACCTGGTCCCGCCCACACGGCGCGACGGCCAGCACCGCCTCGCTGAGCCGTGAGCTGACGACAACGAGCGCAGCCGTCACGGCCGCGGCGCGGGTGCGTCCTTGCCTGACACGACCTCCATACCGCGAGAATGTCGACCGACATACCGAGATCGCCAGCGGGCTCGGAATGACCACGGCTCTGTGGTCCGTCGACCCACGCGACTACGTGGCGACGAGTCCGGCCGCCCTGTCCTCGCGCATCCTCGCCGGCGTGACGCCGGGTGCCGTGATCGTGCTCCACGACGGCGGAAGCAATCGCTCCGTCACGGTCCAGGCGCTCGGCGCCGTCCTGAAAGGTCTCGAGCGTCGCGGCTACCAGACCGTCACACTCTCAGAGCTCCGGAGCGACACATGACCCGAGCGCTGGCACTCCTCGCCCTCGCGCTCACGGCCGCGACAGCCGTTGGCTCGGAGCCTGGCGTCGCGAGCTCCATTGCGACCGCCTGTCCGAAACCGCTCCACCTCCAGTTCGTCCGCAAGACGGGAGCGACTGCTGGGATCCTCCGGTGGCGTGCCCCCCGAACGGACGTGAGCGCCGCGGGCTACCGCGTGTACAGAAACGGTGTCGTCGTCGGTCAGACCCGCAAGCTTCGGCTTCGCGTCAACGTCACTCCGGGACGGAAGGTCACGTTGAGCGTGCGCGTCGCGATGGCTTCCGGACGAACGGCTCGATGCCGGGCAGCGATCGTTCGTCGGCTCGTCTGGAAGCCGCCGACGAGGCCGCAGAACGTAACCGTCAAGGAGCAGGAGAGCGGCGTCAGGATCGCATGGTCGCGATCGCGGCGCGGCGAGGGCCGGCTCGCCGGGTATCGGGTGTTTCGCGACGGAGCGGCTGTGCGCCAGGTGAAGGGCCTCAGCCTGGTCGTGGCTGTGCCGCCGCTCCGGGCGGCGAGCTTCTGGGTTCGCGCTGTCGACAGTCGCGGCAAGCTGAGCCCGCCGTCCGCGCAGGCCCGCTTTGTCCGCGGGCACACTCCCCCGACCGTGCCGTCGCCCGTGCTCGCCTCGGCCGTCTCCGATCGCGAGGTCGCACTCAGCTGGGCTCCGAGCACCGGTAGCGGAGGCGTGCGTCTCTCCTACCAGGTGCGGCGGAACGGGCAACTCGTGACGCAGACTCCGGAGACGGCGATGCGCGTGGGGAATCTCTTCCCGGCGACGACGTATTCGTTCGCGATCACCGCTGTCGATTCCCTCGGCTACCGCAGCGCCGAGACGGCGCCCGTCGAGGTCACGACAAAGGCGCCCCCTCAGACCTCGGGCGATACGTTCGCGTTCGTCCTCGCGAGCACGAGCCGGAGCTTCCACGCCCTTCAGGCTCACTACCAGCAGATCGGGACGGTCATCCCGACGTACTTCGACTGCCGCTCGGACGGCGCCTTCGAGGGGAACGACGACCCGCTCGTCACCCGGTGGTCGCAGGCAAGAGGCCTCCGTGTCCACGCGCGATGGAACTGCCAGCGAACCGCGACGCTCACCCGTATTCTCCGCGATCCCGGAACACGCGAATCGACGTTGGCCGGCATCGTCGCCACCGTCGTTGCCAAGGGTTACGACGGCGCGAACATCGACTTCGAAGCGGGCGCGGCTGCCGACCGCGACGCCTTCTCGAGCTTCATCAACGACCTCGCAGCGCGCCTCCACGCAGCCGGTAAGGCACTTTCGATCGACGTCTCGGCGAAAGTGAAGGATGTCAAGAATCACCCACGGTCGACGTTCTACGACTACGACGCCCTGTCCACATCGGCGGACGTCATCATCGTCATGTCCTGGGGCATCCACTGGTCGACATCGAAGCCCGGCGCGATCGACGACTTACCGTGGGCGACGCAGGTGGCGAACTATGTCGCCGCGCGCCCGCGTCGCGAGAAGTTCGTGCTCGGCTTCGGCCTCTACGGCTTCGACTGGCCGAACGGCGGCGGAAGCGCGCACCCTGGTACGCCGCTCGAGCACGAGGACATCATGGCGCTCGTCGCCCGGGTCGGCGCGACCCCCGTCGTCGATCCGGTCTCGCAGGCTCCGACATTCGGCTACACAGCCGCGGACGGCCCGCATGAAGTGTGGTACACGGACGCCGCCTCGTTGAACATTCGGTTCGAGATAGCGCGCGCTCGGGGTCTCAGGATCGGTCTTTGGCGCCTCGGCCGAGAGGATCCGGCGATCTGGTCGCTACCCGCGCTCCAGCCCTGATCGCCGCCGCTCGTGCATCGGCGGGCTACCGCGTCTGCGGGAAGCCGAGGTCGACCTGGCTCGTTGCGGGGTCGGGCCAGCGGCTGGTGACGACTTTGCCGCGGGTGTAGAAGTGGATTCCTTCGGGGCCGTAGATGTGGCTGTCGCCGAACAGTGATGCTTTCCAGCCGCCGAAGGAGTAGTAGGCGACGGGGACGGGGATCGGGACGTTGATGCCGACCATGCCGACGTTGACGTCGAACTGGAACTGGCGTGCGACGCCGCCGTCGCGGGTGAAGATCGCGGTGCCGTTGCCGTAGGGGTTGTCGTTGATCAGCTTCAGCGCCTGCTCGTAGGTGCCGACGCGGACGATCGAGAGGACGGGGCCGAAGATCTCGTCCTTGTAGGCGTCCATCTCGGGCGTGACCTCGTCGAGGAGCGAGACGCCGAGGAAGAAGCCGTCGCTCTCGGGGACGGACTCGCGGCCGTCGGCGAGCAGGGTCGCCCCCTGCGCGGCGCCCGAGTCGAGATAGCTCGCGACCTTGTCTCGGTGTGCCTCGGTGACGAGCGGCCCCATCTCCGAGGCCGGGTCCATTCCGTCACCGACCGTGATCTGCGGCAGCCGCTCCTTGATCGCGGCGACGAGCGGATCGGCGGCATCCCCGACGGCGAGGACGACGGAGACCGCCATGCAGCGCTCGCCGGCGGAGCCGTACGCGGCACTGACTGCGGCGTCGGCCGCCATCTCGATATCGGCGTCGGGGAGCACGATCATGTGGTTCTTCGCTCCCCCGAGCGCCTGCACGCGCTTGCCGTGCCTGGTGCCCGTCTCGTAGATGTAGCGGGCGATCGGGGTCGAGCCGACGAAGCTGAGCGCGGCGACGTCGGGATGCTCGAGCAGCGCGTCGACCGCGACCTTGTCGCCGTGAATCACGTTGAAGACGCCATCCGGAAGCCCTGCCTCCTTCAGCAACTCGGCCGTGAACATCGATGCGGAAGGATCCTTCTCGGACGGCTTCAACACGAACGTGTTGCCGCACGCGATCGCGGGTGCCCACATCCACATCGGGACCATCGCCGGGAAATTGAACGGCGTGATCCCCGCCACTACTCCAACGGGTTGCCGGATCGAGTACACGTCCACTCCGGTCGAGGCCTGCTCCGAGAACTCCCCCTTCAGAAGCGTCGGGATCCCGCAGGCGAACTCGATGACCTCGAGGCCGCGGGTGACCTCCCCCATCGCGTCCGAGAGCACCTTGCCGTGCTCGGCGACGAGCAGCTTCGCGATCTCCTCTTTCCGGGCGTGCACGAGCTCGCGAATGTTGAACATCAGCTCCGCGCGCTTCGCGAGCGACACCGACCGCCACGATCCGAACGCCTGCCGCGCGACCTCGACCGCCGCGGCCACCTCCTCTACCGATGCGAGGTCGACAGCACCGCTCACGCGGCCCGTCGAGGGATTGAACACCGGGGCCGTCCGACCAGAAGTGCCCGCGACGACCCGCCCTCCCACCCAGTGATGGATCGGAACGACCGCGTCGTCCGTCGTCTCTGTCGCACTCTCGCCCGACGCCAGCTCTGTCATATTCGCCTCCTGGAGGTGTCCTTGGGTGTTCTCGCAGGGTATATCGCCCGGGCAGTCGACCGCGATCCCTCAGGCGTACATCTTCTTCAGTCTCAGGATGCGCATGTAGCTCGCACCGAGGTCCTCCGCACTGATCTGCCCGCTCTCCGCCGCTTGCACGACGCGCTCATACGCGGCAGCGCTCGCCGCCTCACTGCCGGTAAGGAGAAGAAGGTCGATACCGGCCCGGGCGGCGGCACTGGCGACGCTGGGGACGGGTCGTCCGCGTGTGGCCGCTGCTCCCTCGAGAGCATCGGTGATCGTGACGCCGCGGAACCCGAGGCCTTTCCGGAGCAGGACCTGGATCCGTGCCGACCACGGTGCGGGCTTCGAGTCGAGCGCGGGATACGACGCATTCGAGATCATCACGATCGGCGTACCGGCAGCGACCGCCCTGCGAAACGGTACGAGATCGCTCGCCTCCAGCATGCTGGCGGTTGCGCGAATCGACACTGCAGTGCGATCTGTATTGCGCGTGGCGCGCCCGATACCGGGAAAGTGCTTGATCGCCCCTGCGATACCGGCGGCCGCCAGGCCGCTTCCGAAAGCAATCGACGCAGCGGAGACGCCACCGACGGTCGCGGCGAACGTGCGCTGCTCGAGTGCCATGAACGAGCGTCTCGTCGGGAGATCCGCCACAGGGGCGAGGTTCACATTGACTCCGGCAGCTCGGAGCTGACTGCCCGCCGCGAACGCCTCCGCACGGACGCGCGCAGGCCCAAGGCGGCCGAGCTCGGTCGTCGACGCGATCGGGCCGGCCCACGGCAGCCTCCGGATCCGGCCTCCCTCCTGGTCGGTCGCGACGAGAAGCGGCGGACGACCCGCGCTGCGCGCCGCGCGCTGCATAAGGGCAACCGTGCGCGCGAGCTGTGAACGGCTCTCGATATTGCCACCGAAGAGGATCACGCCTCCCACCTCTCCCTTCCTGATCCGCGCGAGGAGCGCCACCGACGGCGTGGTACCCGCCATCGCAACCACGAGCCTTTGGCCCACGAGCTCCCGAACCGACACGCCGAGCGTCGCGGTCGACATCGGGGGTTCGGCCCGATCCCGGCCGGCGATCACCGCGAACCGCTGCGCTGAGCGCCCCGACGCGTCTGCCGACAGCCCGACCTGTGCGAACGAAGCGGCAACCGTCAGCACAACTACGAGAACGCCTGCAACGACCGAGATCCGCGATCGTGTGGTGCCCAAGCGGCGCGCCCTCGGCACGGCTCGCGCGTTCACGGCCCCAACCTCCGCCAGCCCTTCGCGCGGAAGGGCCCCCTGGGGTCGAGCTTCCCTGATCGAACGGTAGCGGAGGACATGTCACGACACTGTGCCGGAAGTGCGCCGCTTTCGAGTCGGGCGATCAGTACGCGAGCAGACCCGCCTCAGCGAGGGGGCGGCGCGCCCAGGCGAACGTCTTCGTGTACCAGCCCTCGAGCGGCTGCAACGTGACCCCGGCGCTCGACGAATGGACGAACCAGCCGTTCCCGACGTAGATGCCCGAGTGTCCGACCTCGGCCGGTTTCGAACGGATGCCCTTGCTGCCGAAGAAGAGGACATCTCCTGGCTCGAGCGTGTCGAGGCCGATCCGAGCCGACTTTTTCACCTCTGCGCTCATCGCGTAGGTCGTCCTCCCCTTCAGGATGTCTCCGAGTAGCGGTGCCTCCGGGAACGGCTTGGTCTTGTACACCCGCCATACGAACCCCGAGCAGTCGAAACCTCCGGGAAGGGTGACCGTCCCCCCGGGCGCGGTGGCACTCCACAGCTCTTGCGTGGTCTCCGACGTGCCGGCCCAGACGTAGGGGTACCCGACGAAACGCAGCGCGCGCGTGAGGACAGCGCTCTGCCACTCGCCGAGATCGGAAGGAGCGAATGTCTGACTGAGCTGATCGAGCCACGAGATCTGTCCCGGGGATAGAGCCAGCGCACGAGCGAACGAGTAGGCCGCCTCCGCCCGGGTCGCCGGCTGGGTCGGGAGCAACTCGAGCTCATCCTGACTCTGTGGATGGTTCATTCGCAGACCGAGAAGGCGGGCAACCGTCTCCGTGCCGAGCATCGCCGTCGGCGCCAATCCTGCAGCCTGCGCAGACGTCCGGATCCGCCGAGCAGCCTCGCCCAACCCGAGCGCGCCGACCAGCTGCGCATCGAGCTCTCGCATGGTCACGAGCCGACCCGGATCGGCCGGGATCGTGGCGTGCTTGCCCCAGGCTCGGAGCGCCGTCGCGAGCTCGCCGCGCGTCAAGGGGTCCGTCGCCCGGAACGTCTCGGCATCGGATCCGAGTATCCCGGCGGCCGTGACGAGCTTGATCTGGGCGTCGGCCCACGATCGGACGACTGGCGCTGACGACCGGGGAGCTGCGATCGCCTGCGATACGACCGGCCTCGAGACGTCGAGTGTCCCGGCAGCGCCGAGAGCAAGGAGGATGGTCGCCGTGAGCGCGAGAAAGCGCCGCATTCCCTCTCTATCGGCCGTTTCTCACCCGTGCTGAACGCATGCCGTCCCTCATGTGGGTTCTTAACAGATTCGAACGAACGGCAGCCGACGGCTACCGTTTCGTCGTGTCCACGCGCAGCACCCAGCGTCTGCTTCTCCTCGGTGTGACGATGTGTGTCGGGCTCGTCACGATCGCGACCGCGACCGCCGCCACCCGAAAGCCCGCGCCGGCCACGGCCGGCCCGACGGTCAACGGCGGCAAGGCATCGCTCGCCGCGTTGCGCGGCACGCCGGTCTTCATCAATGTCTGGTCGTCGTGGTGAAGCACGTGTCAGGGCGAGGCAGTTGCCTACGCGCGTTGGGTCAAGCAGCAAGGCAAGGGATATCGGTTCCTCGGTCTCAACACCGATGACACGAACGCGGACGCGCGGGTCTTCCTGAAGAGGTACGGCTGGACGTGGCCGTCGATCGCAGACCCGAAGAGAACGCTCTCACGCCGCTTCGGCGCCACCTATCAACCGGCCGTCATCCTCGTCGACGCGAAAGGCCGATTCGTGGGTGGCTTCCAGGGACGCGGCACGCCGGCACGTTGGAACGCGCTGAAGCGCCAACTACGCTCGCCGTGAGCCGTCGCCCACACGGGGGCTCAGAGATGACCACTGACGACACCGTCCTCGACGCGCTCCAACACGCGGAGGCGGTCGCGCGAGGACGATCGACTCGTCGTCCTCTGCTTCATCGCGAGTCGTCGGATCAGCACTTCCGCCAGATGAAGTGAACGCCGCCCTCCGCCGCTGCGAGCTCCTCCTCGCGGCCGGCGGCGACCCACGGAGGCCGCTCGAGCTCCGTGGGCGAGCCGTGAGCGCGCTTGCCGACGACCTCGACACACAGGACCGCCGCGAACAGCTTGCCAAGGGCCTTTCATCGCTGAGCGCCCTTGCCGAGCGACTTCCCGCCACAACCAGAGCACTGACCGCACTCCGCCTGGACGCCGGCCTCGCCTGGCAGTGCTTCGCAATGGCCCTCCTCGCGGAGGCGCTTGCGGAAGCGGAGTGAGCGCCCGCGTCAGGCGGCGACAGGCGAACCGCGGAGGATGAGGAGATCGCCGCTGACGGTGCGGACACGAAGCTCACGGACCGGGCCGTCGCCCTCAGAGGACGGATCGTCACCCAGGTCGAGCTCCGACCGCATCTTGCCGCTGACCGAGCTCGCATCGACGAAGAGGCGCTCCCCGGGCGCGATCGCGAGGTGGACGTCGCCCGAGACCGACTGGACCTTCATGTCGCCCCCGCCGGCAGCGTCGAAGCGAACGTCGCCGGAGACGGTCGTGACCGAGAGACCGGCTGCAGCGGCCCCAACAGACAGGTCTCCCGAGACGAGATTCGCGTCGAGGGGCCCGCCGCTGCAACGGATCTTCACGTCACCCGAGGCGGTACGACACTCGATGGGGCCTGCGATCTCGTCGGCACGGAGATCGCCGCTCGCGGTTGCGAAGCGCAGTCGCTCCGCTCGCTCGAGCGAGACGTCGCCGGACGATGTCTTGACGTCGACCACGCCGAGGACACCGGTCGCCTCTAGATCGGCCGAGCCGGAACGGAGATGGAGGTCACTCCCGCGCGGGCAACGCACCCGAACGCCGACCTTGGCGCCCCGGCCGACCATGAACCCGGACTTCTTCGGCAACTGCACGACGATCTCGTGACCGTCACCCCTCCCGGTCATCTCGACACGAGCTTCCGCGATCGCCTGCCGTGTGGCCTCGTTGTCGCGAAGCGGGATCAGGTCGATCTCGACCCCGGATTCGATTACTCTCGTCGACGGAGACCTCTCCGCTGCCGAGACTGACGGTGAACGAGACGTGACCCGTGGTCGCGAAGTGGCTCATGACCGGCCACCGGGTCGCGGATGTGGCGGCCGTCGGACAACACGGACACCGTCCGGACGATGGCGTGGTGGGCGACCTTCGTCGAACGCCGGAAGATCGACGCTGCCGAAGAGTGATGGATAGAGCGTCATTTCTCTAGCTCCTCTCGTGAGACTTGGGTCATGGCCCTAGCTGCGGGCGAAGCCCCGTAGACGGTTGCCGCTCTGTCCCGGGCTCTTGCGAGGCTCGACGGCGCGAGCGAGCGCACGCACGATCCAGGCGTTCGCGGAGACGCCCTCGCTGCTCGCGACGACTTCGATCTGGACCTTCAGGGCCTCGGGAAGGCGGAGGGTGATGCGAGCGCTGAGATCGTCGCCGGGCGTCGGCGGCGACTCGGGCTCGAGCGGCCCGTTCCTCGATGAAGACGAGCTCCGGGTCGCGGCCGGCGAGGCGAACCTCGACGTGGCCGTTCGACAGCTGGTCGTTGAGTGCGAGCGACGCCTCGGTGAGGACATCCAGCAGCCTCAGTTGCAGCGACAGAGCCGACTGCGGCCATGAGCCGCTCGCCCGCTGCGACCGACGCCTCGTCTCCGAGGGCAGCGGCGGCCGCGAGGTCTGACTGGATCGCCTGTACATGTCGTTCGATGTCCATATGACCAGTATATGACATCAAAATGATGTCTGTCAAGGCCAAGATGGCGTCTGCCGCTGTCACGGCCGCCGAGGCTGGTAGAGTGCGGCGTCCAACCGCCTCGGAGCCCCGCTCCGGGCGGTACGTCGCTCGCCGCCCGATCATCGAAGCGACAGATCGTGTTCCACCGGATGCGTGTCGCAGCGGCACGCAATGAGGAGTCCCGCGCGTGCAAGACGTCGACCCACCCGATCTGACCCTGTGGCCCACGACTGCGCCACCTCTTCCCGTTGTGGCGGGCAGCAGTGGCGCCTGGTCGCGCTCGGCCTCTCGTGCGCGCTCGTCTTCACCGGGCTGTCGCTCGCGATCCCGATCCTGATCCAGCGGACGATCGACAACGCGATCGACGGCAACGACAGCGCACTGCTTCTCCCGTACCTCGGCCTGATCTTGCTCCTGGCAGCGCTTCGCTTCGGGTTCAACTTCGTCCGCCGCTACTCGACGGCTCGCGTCGGCATCGCGGTCGAGGCGCGGCTGCGCGGGATGATGTACGACGCCTATCTTCGGTTTCCCCGCGCCTTCTACGACCGGCATGCAACCGGCGAGGTGATCTCGCGGGCGACGAACGACATCTACCCGGTGCGATACTTCATCGGCTGGGGCGTCGTGCAGGCGCTGCAGAGCGTGATGATGCTGGTCGGCGCAGCGATCGTCCTGCTTTCGGTCAACGCCCGGCTGACGCTGTTCGCGGCGCTCGCGATGCCACCCATCGCCGTCCTCACGTACCTCTTCGCGCACCGGGTCTTCCCGATCTCGCGCGTGGTCCAGGCGAGGAAGGGAAACCTGACCGAGGCGACCGACGAGGCGGTCATCGGGATCGAGATGGTGCAGGCGTTCGGGCGCGAGGACGACGTTCGTGACAGGTTCGGCGATCGCGCAGAGGCAGTCCGGCACGAGACGATGCGCCAGGCGGGCGTCGAGGCTCACTTCCTCCCCGGCCTGATCTTCCTGCCCTCACTCGGGATCGCCGCCGTCCTCTACTTCGGCGGCAAGAGAGGCGATCGACGGAACGCTGACGATCGGTCAGTTCACGTTGTTCATCACGTTGCTTCTGCAGCTCGTCTGGCCACTGGAGGCGCTCGGCTGGATCATCAATCTCGGACAACGGGCGACGGCCGCCGCCTCGCGCTCGTTCGCGTGGCTCGGCTCGATCAAGGCTCTGACGGAACCGGACGATCCCGTGCGGCTGCCGGACGGGCCACTGACAATCCGGCTCGAGGGCGTTCACTTCAGCTACGGCGTCGGAAGCGAGGTCCTGTCGGGGGTCGACCTCGACGTCGCCCCGGGAGAGATCGTCGCGGTCTGCGGCGCAACGGGCGCCGGCAAGACGTCACTCCTCAACCTGCTCCCACGGTTCTACGACCCGACCGACGGTCGCGTTCTGATCGGAGGAGTCGACAGCCGCGAGATCGCGCTGGCCGAACTGCGCGACTCCGTCGCTCTCGTCACGCAGAAGGCCGTTCTCTTCTCCGTCCCGCTGCGGGACAACCTGCTCGCGGGTCGGCCGGACGCGGACTGGAGCGACGTGCTCGCCGCCTGCGAGGCCGCCGGGGTAGCTGCGTTCGTCGACGGGCTGCCGAACGGCTACGACACGCTGATCGGCGAGCGGGGGGTCAACCTCTCCGGAGGCCAGCGGCAGCGTGTCGCGCTCGCGCGCGCGCTCGTCGCGCGCTCGCGGGTGATCGTGCTCGACGACCCGATGTCGGCCGTCGACACCGAAACCGAGCGTCACCTCGTTGCCACGTTACGCCCGGCAGTCGCGGGCCGAACGGTGCTCATCGCCGGACAGCGCCTCTCGACGATCCTCGTCGCCGACCGGGCGGTCGTCCTCAAGGACGGCCGCATCGTCGAGAGCGGCCTGCCACAGGATCTCATCCGCCTCGGTGGCGCATTCACCGACCTCTTCGGGGACGAGGCACTTGCCGCATAACCCCCGCACCGGACTCTCCCGCCTCGGGCGCTACACCGTCGGCCGCCGCAGAAAGCTGACCGGCGTCATGATGATCGCCGCCGTTTCGGCGGCGGCGCCTGTCGCCGGCTGGGCCATCGTCGGCGACGCGATCGACAACGGAATCAAGGCCGCCGACCCGACCCGGCTCACGGCCGACGTCGTCGTCTACATCGCCGTCGGCCTGACCGCCTGGATCCTGGGGACGACGACCTGGCTGATGCTGGCGGGGATCGGCCAGCAGATGGTGCTCGACCTTCGCCGTGACCTGTTTCAGCACCTCACGTCGCTGTCGCTCCGATACTTCTCACAGCAGAAAGCCGGCTGGATCATCGCGCGGTTGACGAGCGACGTCGATGCACTCTCCGACGTCCTCAACCAGGGTCTGACGACGCTCGTCGTCAACTCGATGACGCTGGTCGCGGCGATCATCGGGCTGTTCGTGCTCGACTGGCGGCTCGGCGTCGTCGCGCTGATCATCCTGCCACCCGGGATCGTCGTCACCCGCTGGTTCCAGACGACCTCGCACGTTGCCTTCGCCGACGTCCGGACGCGGATCGCAGCGGTGACCGCACAGCTCGCCGAGTCGGTGTCGGGAATGGCCGTGGTTCAGGCGTTCGGCCGGGAGCGAGCCTTCCAGTCCGAGTTCGCCGACCTGAACGAGGCGAACCGGATCTCGAACGTCTACGCGCAGAAGCTGTCGTCGTTCTTCTTCCCCGCAATCGAGTTCCTCGGTGCCATCGCCACGGTCGGAGTCCTCTTCGCGGGCGCAAAGATGATCGACTCTGGCTCGCTCGAGATCGGAACGCTGATCGCCGCAATGGGGATGCTGCAGCTCATCTTCCAGCCGCTGCAGGAGCTCTCCGAGCTCTACGGACAGGTCCAGGCGGCGAGCGCGGCGATGACGAAGATCTCAACCGTGCTCGACGCCGAGCAGGACATCACCGATCGCGAAGGCGCACCCGAGATCGGCCGGATCGCCGGGCACCTGCAACTCGAGAACGTCGTCTTCGCCTACGGCGACGAGCCTGTCATCCACGGCATCTCGATCGACGTGCCGGAGGGCGGGTGTGTGGCACTCGTCGGAGAGTCGGGCGGCGGCAAGTCCACAACGGCCAAGCTGATCGCACGCTTCTACGATCCGCTCGAGGGCTCGGTCAAGATCGACGGCATCGACCTGCGGGAGATCCAGCTGCGGTCACTGCGACGCCAGCTCGGCGTCGTCCTCCAGGACCCGTTCCTCTTCAGCGGCACGATTGCCGACAACATCCGCTTCGGTCGCCCGGAGGCCACGGACGAAGAGGTCGTCGCTGCCGCGCACGCGATCGGGGTCGACCGGATCACCGCCCGCTTCGAAGGTGGCCTCGATCACGTCGTTCGCGAGGGCGGCTCGGGACTCTCGGCGGGCGAGCGACAGCTCATCTCCATCGCCAGAGCGCTGCTCGCCGACCCGCGAATCCTCATTCTCGACGAGGCGACGTCGAACATCGACCGACCGAGCGAGATCCTGATCGAGAAGGCGTTCGACACGCTCCTGCGCGGGCGGACGTCGGTGATCATCGCCCACCGCCTCGCCACCGTCCGGCGGGCGGACGAGATCCTCGTCATCGAGAAGGGCACGGTCACCCAGCGGGGGACGGAGGCAACGCTGCTGGCCGAGGACGGGCCGTTCCGGCGGCTCGCGGAGACGATGCACGACGTACCCTCCCGCGACCTCGCCTAGAGACGCGCGGCGGCTAGAGCACGAAGACGTCGTCGCGCATGATCGGCGTTGCGTTGCCGTCGCGATCGAGGCCGTCGACGTCGACCTCGGGCCCGCCGATCATGAAGTCCGTATGCGTCCGAGAGACGTTGACACCCATCGCGATCAGCTCCTCGGGCGGACAGGCCGTCGGTGCCGTCGACTGCCATCGGCAGGCCGGAGCCGTACGCAATGTGACAGGTCGCGTTCTCGTCGAAGAGCGTGTCGAAGAAGACGAGCCCCGTCTGTTTGACTGCCGACGCGCCGTCGACGAGCGCCACCTCACCGAGGAAGGGTGACTGCGGATCTGCCTCGAGTTGCCCGCGGACGATGTCAGCACCCTGCGACGCTCGAACGTCCACCACACGTCCGGCCTCGAAGCGAAGCTCGAGGTCACGAATGATGGATCCTGCAACGGCAAGAGGATACGTCGACCGCACCGTGCCCTCGGTTCGGCGCAGGTCGGGTGATGTGAAAACCTCTTCCGTCGGAAGGTTCGGGATGTGCTCGATCCCGTCCTGCGTCGTGAACGCCGCACACATCCAGCGGGAGGGCGCCAGCAGGCCAACGGTGAGGTCGGTACCTGGCCCGCGGAACCGAATCGCGTCAAAGCTGCGGGCATTGAGGGCGGCGGCGCGTCGCTTGAGCGTGGCGTCATGCTCGCGCCAGGCGAGCACGGGGTCATCCGCGTCGAGTCGCGTCGCCGTCGCGACCGCACGCCAGAGCGCCTCGATGTCCGGCTCACCGAAGACCGTGTTCGCCCACCCCGCATTCGGGGCGGAGACGATCACCCAGTTCGAGAGACGCTCCGAGACAACCGGGAGGTACACGGCTCGGAGGTCCGACGGCTCCGAGCGGGCGACGAGCGACGGATCGAGGTCGGCGAAGAGCTCGGGATTCGCGTCGCCGCTGAGCTGGATGATCGCCGGCTTCTCCGTTCGCCAGGCAGCAGTGGCATCGAGAAGGAACTGCGGGGTCTTTCCGAGCATCTCCATCGGCCCGAGCTCGATCGCCGCCCGCCGGAAGTGCTGGTCGGTGTAGCGCGCCGTGACCCGCGTTGCGCCGGCCCGGTATGCCTCACGCGCCACAGCACGGGCAATGGGCGCGTGCTCGACCTGGCACACGACGACTGCCTCCTGCCCCTCCTGGACGTTCGCGCCAACGCGAACCGCAAGCTCCGCATAACGGCGAAGACGCTCGTCGGCGTCGACGAGCGGGTCTGCTCGGAGCTCATCGCGGTCGGCCTAGTCGAACGAGGGCCCGTGGCTGACAGGGATCCTCAGTCGGCCGCGCACGAACTGGCTACTCGCCCCAGTCGAAGTCGCGCGATCGACCCCAGAGGTCCTCGTCGAGCGAGGGCTCGCCCGGTGCAGCGGCGTTCTCGGCGGTCTCCTCGCCCGGCCACGGCAACGCCAGTGAATGGAGCTCGACAGCGGGCTCACCGTCGAGCGTCTCCTCGATGCGGGCCTGCTCCTCGGACTTGAAAAGTGGATGATTCTCGAACGGATCCTCGATCTGATAGCGGTCGAGCGGCATCTCACCGTCGAGCTCCGCATTCTGCTTCTTCAGCTCGAGATGATCCTGGATCACGCTTGCGAACGGTGATTCGACAACGTTTGCTTCGGAGTCAACGGGCATGGAACCTCCCGGTTCGGGGACAGGACTGGGAACCACACACGTCGGCTCCACCCGGAATCGTAGCCGACCCGAGTCCGTCGGGAAAGCCCGGGCGACCCCAAACGCCTGTCGAGTCAGCGTCATCTGGCACGATGTGCCGGTGCCGCCGCTGCTGCCCCGGAACCCCGTGACCGCCGGTCTCGTCGCATACGACCTGTGGCGCAAGCTGCCACCCGCGCAGCGGCGCCTGTTGCTCGATGCAGCTCGCGCCCACGGCCCGCGCGTCGCGGCCGCAGCACTCGCGGCAGCGAGGGCACGCAAGCGCATCTGACAGAACGCGAAGGAACGTGGGACGCGCCACGCTGCCCGCTGGTGCTCAGTGGTGCTGAGCGCCGAGCGCAGCCCTGACGATGCGATCCTGCTCGTTCTGGTGAGCGGTCGGATACCCCTCGCTCGGGGATGCTTTCCACGAACGCCCGACATAGGTGACGCTCGCCCCGGAGGAGCACGACTTCGCCGCCTCGTCGAGCCGGTGCCGGATCGACCGCCAGGCGCCCATGTTCTGCGGCTCCTCCTGCGCCCAGACGATCTCCTCGAGGTGCGGCATACCTCCGATCAGCTCGGCGACGCCCTCGAGAGGGAACGGGTACAGCTGCTCGATGCGCGCGACCGCGACGTCGGCTGCGTTTGCGTGCTCGTCATGCCCGACGATGTCGTAGTAGATCTTGCCGCTGCAGAGGATGAGCCTTGTCGCGCCGCTTCGCCCTCCCTCGTCGGGGAGAATGGGCCGGAACGCGCCGGCAGCGAGGTCATCCAACGTCGACGATGCCTGCTTGAGGCGCAGGAGCCCTTTCGGTGTCATGACGATCAACGGGCGGGCCGTCGCGTCGAGTGCTTGCCGACGGAGCAGGTGGAAGAACTGCGCGGCAGTGGTGCAGTTCGCGATGCGGATGTTGTCCTGCGCCGCCTGTTGCAGGAATCGTTCGAGGCGGGCGCTCGAGTGCTCCGGGCCATTCCCCTCGTAGCCGTGTGGCAAGAGGAGGGTGAGGCGGGATGTCTGACCCCATTTCGAGCGTCCGGCGACGAGGAACTGGTCGATCACGATCTGCGCCCCGTTGACGAAGTCCCCGTACTGCGCTTCCCAGAGCACGAGTGCGTCGGGCGCGGCGACGGAGTACCCGTACTCGAAACCGAGCGCGGCGTACTCGGAGAGCGGCGAGTTGTACACCTCGAACGATGCAGCCGAGCCCGGGAGGCTCTGGATCGGCGCGTACGTCTCGCCGGTGTACGGATCGTGGAACACGAGGTGGCGATGCGCGAACGTCCCACGCTCGGCGTCCTGCCCGGAAAGTCGCACCGGAATCCCATCCTCGAGGAGCGTCGCGTAGGCGAGGGCCTCGCTCTGGCCCCAGTCGATGCCACCATGCGCGATCCTCTCGTATCGGCGCTCGAGCTGCTTGGAGAGCTTGGCATTGATCGTGAAGCCCTCCGGGACGGCCAGCAGTTGCTCGTTCAGGGCACGCAGGCGTTCGGGCGCGACCGCAGTCACAACCGCGTCGCCGGTCGTCGCGAAACGGATCACGTCGGCCGGCGGAGCGACGGGCTTCGACGCCGCGATCGCCGTTTCGAGCTGCTCATGGGCGCGCCGGAGCGTGGCCGTGACGTCCGCGACGTACTGCTCCGCCTCCTCCTCCGTCACGACGCCCTCCGCGACGAGTCGCTCCGCGTACAGAGCCCGTACCGTCGGCTGTCGCAGAATCCGCTCGACCATCAACGGCTGCGTGTACGACGCATCATCCTGCTCGTTGTGGCCGAACCGCCGGTATCCCACGAGATCGATCACGAAGTCGTGCCCGAACTCCGCCCGGTAGGCGAGTGCCAGGCGCACGGCCGACACGGCCGCCTCGGGATCGTCTGCGTTGACGTGAACGATCGGGACGTCGAAGCCCTTCGCGAGGTCACTCGAATATCGCGTCGAACGACTCTCGGTCGGATCCGTCGTGTAGCCGATCTGGTTGTTTGTGATCAGGTGCAACGTTCCACCGGTCGAATACCCCTCGAGCGACTGGAGATTCAGGGTCTCGGCGACGACGCCCTGCCCCGGGAAGGCGGCGTCGCCGTGAATGAGCACCGGGAGCGCAACCGCCGGATCGTGAATGCCTGCGCCACTCGACCGGTCGGTCTGCTCCGCTCGCGCGCGCCCTTCGACGACGGGGTTCGCGGCCTCGAGGTGACTCGGGTTCGGCACGATGACGACGTCGATCTCGCCGGACTCCGTGAGGCGGGTCCCGGAGGCGGGCAGGTGATACTTCACGTCGCCCGAGCCGCCCTCGGGATCGACGACGAGCGCATCGGCCGAGCGTTCCCCTTCGAACTCGCGCAGGATCTCCTGGTACGAGCGGCCAACCGTGTGCACGAGAGCGTTCAGCCGCCCACGGTGCGCCATGCCGATCACGACCTCGTGCGCCCCGCCCGCGGCTGCGAGAGCAACGGCCGCGTCGAGCATCGGCACGAGCGACTCGAGGCCCTCGAGCGAGAACTGCTTCTGCCCGAGAAACGAACGGCGCAGATACTGCTCGAAACCCTCAGCCTCGGAGAGCCGACGGAGAAGCGCGCGCCGTTCGTCGGGCTCGAGCGGCTGCCGGAACCGACCGGACTCGATCGCCTGGCGCAGCCACACGCGTTCAGCGTGATCCGAGATGTACTCGATCTCGTAGGCCATCGAGCCCGTGTACACGTCTCGCAGTCGTGGGAGCGCCTCGAGCAGGGTCTCTCCGTCGACGTAGAGACGGAGGAGTGATGCCGGGATCCCGGCTTGCAGCTCCGGGGTCAACGCGGGGACGAGACGCGATTCGTCGAGCGCCGGGTCGCCGATCGGCTCTGATCCGAGCGGGTCGAGCCGCGCCGCGAGGTGCCCGTGCATCCTGTACGCCTTGACGAGAGCCATGGCCGCCGCGACGCCGCCGAGGAGCGTCTCGTCGACCCTCGCAGGCGCCGCGACAACCGGAGCCTCGACAACCGGAGCCTCGACAACCGGAGCGTCGGCTACCACGGGCGCGCCCGCCTCGACGACCGGGGGCTCGCTCTGCGAGGGCGAGGCGCCACCGGTCGGGACAGGGGAAGGAGGAACGACGGTCGCAACGCCGATGCTCGGCTCGGTGGTCGCTCGCGCGACCTCCGCACCGTTCGGAGGCGTGTTGGAGAACGTCTGCGAGACCCGGGAGCGCGTCGGAGACCACACCGGGATCGCGCTCGAAGAGCTCGCGCCACTCGTCGGGGACGCTCGCGGGAGCATCGAGGTAGAGCTCGAGCATCTCGGCGACATATCCCGCGTTGAGGCTGCTCAGATCGACGCGACTCATCTGACGCGTTGTACCGGTCCCGGCGGACTCGGCAACACTTAGATCAGGGGGTTCTCGGTGAGCACGGCGATCGTCATGCCGACGACCCAGGCGAACATCGCGAAGAGCGCGGCTTTGAGGGCGAGCGACTGATAACGCGCGCTCAAACGAGCGGACACCAGAGCGAGCAAGATCGCGACAAACGCTGTCCGACCGGGCCGCGCGTCGAGCTCGAGGAGGAGCCCGAATCCCATCGCGATTCCCGACAGGATGATCGATGCCACCGCGAGCAGGCCGGCGACGACATCGGCGGAGGCGTGGCGATCGTTCTGCGTTTCGAGGGTGCTCATGGCCGAACCGTACCCCTTTGCACCGCGCGGCGCGGCGCCAGAACCGCGTCCCGGCGTGTGTGGGCGAATCGGACGTCGGGAGCTCGGCCGTCGGCGCGGGGGGCGCTCCCGGAGGGCGGGGTGTCGGAGAGCACGACGACGCCCTCGAGCTCGCCGCGTTCCGGCTCGGCTTTGATCGCCCACCAGATCACGACCGCGATGTAGACGATCGGGATCTTCAGGATCACCAGCATGAAGATGATCTCCCACGCCATGGGCTTTCAGTCTACGTCACGGGAGCGACCCTCCGCCTTCCGCCGAACGATCCTCGCCGCCGCAAGGTTCAACAGTCCGCCGACGAGCGCCAGCAGAAGAAGGCCCGACCCGAAGGTGGTGGACGCCGCAGAGATCTCGCGCTCGACGGAGACGACGATGATCGGCCCGACCCCCAGACGAAGAGAGCCACCCGCCGCCTGCGTTGCCACCGCGAGGGACGCGGCTGCGGCATAGGCGAGAATGCCGACGGTGACGGCCCCGAGGAAGAACGCCTTCAGATCCCGCATGCGGACCTCCCATCCCCCCCGAGCATCGAGAGCGAGACGGTGTGCGCGACGAGCGGAAGGCCGAGGACCACGAGCAGGGGCGAGACGAGCAGATTCCCCGCGACGATCAGCACCGAGACCGAATGCGACCGCCGTGGCCGGCCCGGAGAACGCGACGAGTGAGCGCCGCGTCTCCCCGAGAGGGGCATGAAGCACGAACGTCCGGCGGCCCCGGAGCACGAGGGCGCTCGGAACACCTCGCAACGTCACAACGTGCCCGGCCTCATGGAGGCCGACACCGACGCCCGTGCCGGCGGCGAGGCCGAGGCTCACGACGGCGGTCGTCCCGCCGCCGCCGAGCACGGCGACAAGCGGAAGCAAGGCGGTCGCGGCGGCACTCGAAACCGAGAGCACACGTGACGCAGATGCGCGCAACACGCTGGCAACGGCGCGAGGCACGGTTCGCGTGTCGAGTGCCCGACGCGTGGTGACAGGAGCTGGAAGCGCGGCCGCGGGGAGGAGACGGACGGTGAGGGCGAGCCAGTCCCTCCACCTCCGCAGTCGAGAGCCGTCCTGGACGATGTTGACGACCGCGACCGCGTTCAACATCCAGATGAACTGGAGAACATCGCGCCGTGCGACCTCGAGCGGGAGGGAGTACGTGTCCGCAAGATCCTGGACGACAGCACGGAGTTGTGTCCCGAGGCGCCCGAGAACGAAGCCCCCGGTGTCGTTCAGCGGCCAGCAGCAACCACGAACGACGTCCTCGAGGTAGCCAACACCGACCGAGACGCCCTCGGGAAGCACGACGCGATCGTTGTCGGCGATCATCGCTCCTCCCCCTCGACGCAGTACACGAGACCCGCGACGGCGAGTCCGGAGAGCAGTGTGCAGAGCACGACAGCCGTCGCCGGATCCGGAACGCCTGCCGAATCGAGCCGAGGAGCAACAACGCCAACCGCGAGGGAGGTGCCGACCGCCAGGGCGGCGAAAGCGGAAAGCGAGCCGAACTGGTCTCCGAGACCGTCCCTCCGCCACGGCACGAGTGAGCCGGCAAGAGTCGCAACCGCCGAACCGCTCACCGCGAGCACCGCCACGACGCCGACGGTTTGGGCGTCGACCCCAGACCACGCGTCGGAGATCGCCCCGACGATGGCGACGGGTGCAGCGACACCCACGAGCCCGGCGAGCCACGTCGTCATTGCGATCGTCCGACGCCTTCCCGGGGCTCCCCGCCAGAGCCAGAGACCGGGAACGAGGCCGCCCCAGCCCACGAGAGCCGCGACCAGCGAGCAGAGCAGGGTCGTGCTCGTGGAGAGCAGGAACGGTCCCGGAGGGGCGGCGCCTGACGCGAATGCCGCGCCCGCACCGGTCAGTCCGAAGAACAACGAGGCCGCGGCCGCGCGCCGCACGTCGGCCCGCCGCCAGACGAGTGCCATGGCGGCGGCGAGGAGCGGTCGCCTCCAGACGACATCGAGATGCCGGAGGCGGGCGGCGCGAGAGCGCGGCTCTCGCCGCTGTGCGGCCAGCTCGATCCAGGCACCGACCAGGACCGTCGTGGTGGTCACCGAGACCACGAGCGCCGCCCATGCTGACCCGTGCCTCGCATCGCGTGGGCGGCCGGAGCAAGTGGGCCGAGCGGAATCGCGCCCCCCATCGCCCCCATCAGCAGCCACGCGCGGACACCGACTCCGACCGCCAGGAGACGGCGTCGTGGTCCAAGCACGACGATCCGTGCTCCTTCGACGGCGACGGCGCCGGCAGGTACCGCACTGAGGATCGCTGCCACGAGCGCGAGCCCGGAGATCGACCCGCCGGGAAACGAGGCGGCGATCGCGACCGAGAAGGAGAGCAGGGATGGGAGGACGACGACCATCGCGAGCGCCGCCGGCACCAGCAGGCTCGCGATGACAGCCGAGCGAGGGTCGAACGGGCCGGCGGCGAGCTGCTGCCCGGGCGCCCACCTGGTCGGCGACGACACGGCAATGACCGCCCCGACGGCCGCGGCCGCCAGGCACGGCCCGAGCACGAGCGCATTCGCGATCTCACGGGAGATGACGGTCGTCGCAAGCTCCTCACCCAGCGCCTGCCCTACGCGCGCGAGAACGAACGGCGCGATGGCGACGAGGCCAAGGACGACGGCGGTCGGGAGCGGCGCATTCACGGCCGTTCCCCGCAGTCGACGCGCCTGACATCGGGCGGCGGCCCTAGAGAGCGCGAAACGCATCTCTCGTCCTCGCACGGAGTGAGCCGTCCCCGAGGGCGGCCAGGAATACGTCTTCGAGCGAGTCGACACCGTTGCGCGCACGAAGGCTCTCCGGCCTGCCACGATCGAGCACCCTCCCGCGATGGAGCAGGACGACGTCATGGCATACCGTTCCCGCGAAGTGAAGATCCTGGGTCGCGAGCAGGACCGACGACCCCCGGCTGGCGACCGCCCCGAGCGCCTCGCGGAGAACGACGACCGCCTCGGGGTCGAGCGTGGCCGTCGCCTCGTCGACGAGGACGAGAGGGGTGCCGAGCGAGAGGGCCGCGACCGCACTCACCTGCCGGCGAAGCCCGCGCGAGAGCGTCCCGACCCGCTGCTCGAGACGCTCGCCGAGCCCGAAGGCGGTGGCGAGAATCCGTGCGCGCGTACGAGCCTCCGCGCCCGCACCCCAGAGCGCGTGCGTCAGTTCGACGAACTCGGCCCCGGTCAGCTCGTCGAATCCGGCCGGCTCGTCCGGGATGAGGGCTGTCGACGACCGCGCGTGCCGCGATCCCGCCGGTGCACCCGCGACGAGAATGCGGCCGGCATCGATCGAGGCGAGGCCCGCCACCGAACGGAGCAACGTCGTCTTGCCCGATCCGTTCGGACCGACGAGGCCGACGATCGTCCCCGCCTCGATGCGGAGATCGACAGCCGCAAGCGCAACAGCGGCACCGAACCGCTTCGACGCCGCAGTCACGGCGAGCGGCAGCGACGGAGAGGTCGACTCGGGGACGGGAGGGCGGCACGCGACCGCCCTCCCCTCCACGTAGCCCGAGGGATCCGTGCTACTTGCTACGACAGACAACCTTGAACCCCGTCCAGCCGAACGAGATCTCGGCGCTGCCGCCGCCGCGACGGCACCACGTCGCCCAGGCAAGGGCGACGGCGTATGCGAAGCCCACGACGACGGCCCACCAGATCACGTCCTCCTGCTCGGCGGGATCGCCGGCAAACGCAAGGGCCGGCGCGGCGTACGCACCTGAAAGCACAACCTGTGTGTCCATGCTGCCTCCTCTTCGATGCTCTGTGGATGCCGTCTACGCTAGGGAGGAAACGCATGCAGGTGTGTGCCAGCTGTGTGTCGAAAGCGTCACGGCGAGAGGTTTTTCTTACAGATGCCTCACAGCCCCTCGCTAGGTTCTTCGAAGACCCCGATCAACAAGGAGGAAGCCCGTGCGCCACATCCCACTCATCGCTGCCGTCCTCGCCGCAGCCGTACTCGCGCCGATAGCGGCATCCGCTGACCGGATGTGGGTCGGCTTCCACGACGATCCGATCCTCCGCTACGACACCGATCGGCAGAACGCCATGGAGGCTGCGACCGTCACGAACAACGCGTCGGTCGTCAGGTCGCTCGTGACGTGGGCCGACATCGCACCGACGAAGCCGTCGAACGCGACGAACCCGTTCGACAGCGCGTACCGCTTCGACGACCTCGACGATTTCGTCCGCATCGCGCAGAAGAACAATGCCGAGGTGCTGCTCACCCTCTGGGGCACGCCGGGGTGGGCGAACGGCAACAAGGGGAAGAACCACCTGCCGACGAAGATGGCCGACTTCCAGAACTTCTCGAGGGCGATCGCGACCCGCTACTCGGGGCGCATCGCCGGGTATCCATTCGTCCGGTTCTACGGCCTCTGGAACGAATCGAACCTCGGGCAGTTCCTGAGCCCGCAGTTCAACGCCAAGGGCAAGATCGTCAGCCCCGCCGCGTACGCGAAGCTCGCCGCAGCTGGCTACAAGGGGATCAAGTCCGGGAACAAGAAGGCGCTCGTCGCGATCGGGGAGACATCGTCTGCCGGGCGCGACAAGAAGGTCGCCGGCGCGAGTGACGCTGTCCGCCCCGGGACGTTCGCCGAGATGGTTGCGAAGGCCAACAAGAAGCTCAAGTTCGACGCGTGGGCCCAGCACCCGTACCCCGTGCCCGTCAATCAGAAGCCCACCCAGAAGGTGAAGTGGCCGAACGTGTCGCTCTCCTCGCTCCCCCAGTTCGAGAAGTCCCTGGACACGTGGTTCGGGCGCAAGAACATCCCGATCTGGATCAGCGAGTACGGGAGCGAGACGAAGCCGGGCGAGCCGAAGGGCGTCACGGAGGCTCAGCAGGCCGCGTACGTTCCGCAGGCGATCGCGATCGCGAAGAAGGACGCGCGCGTTCAGATGTTCATCTGGTTCGTGTTGAAGAGATTCACCGGGCAGCCCGTGGCAGAGCGGGATCTACCGCAAGGACGGGGGCGCGAAGCCGTCTCAACGGAGATGGGCTGCCGCGACAGCATCCCTCAGCCCTATCAACGCGAAGGTCGCAATCAAGGGCGGGACGAAGAACCCGCTCCTGACGGTCTACCTGCGCTCGTTCTGCAGCAACAACCCGATCGGCTCGACGATCGGCGTCACGGCCAAGGCGACGCTGGGCGGAAAGATCGTCGGGTTCTCCCAGTCCGAGGCACCACTCGCCCTCGACTGCACCGTGCGCGCCAGGGTTCTCGGCCTGACGGTCGTCAAGGGCAAGTCGTACTCCGTCGCGATCGACGCGAACACGAAGAACGGCGACTCCGCCGAGCGCACGATCACCATCGTCGGGGCCTGATCCCACCGTTGGCTCTCCAGGGGTGAGACCACGGTCTCACCCCTGGAGAGCTCTGCTCCCGCCGACGCCGCCCGCTACCCGAACTGCTCGACGCGGATCTTCCACGCAACACTTCCTCGCGGCCGCACGCTCACGGTGTACGTTCCTGCTCCGCTCAGTGGTGCGACCGACTGTGAGCCGACCTCCTCGAGATCGATCTGGCCCGAGCCCGTTCCGTGCCACAGGACTCCCGCCGAGCCCGAGCCGAAGAAGAAGTACCGCGGGCTCAACTCGACGACGATTCGCCACTTCCCCTGCGAAGCAGTTACCTCGACCGGCCCCGAGTCGTAGTCGCCCGACCCACTCTCCGACCAGGTCGTCGACCACTCGGGCGCGCGCGCGACCGTGAGCGTCACCGTCGACCCGAGCACTGCTCGACTGCCGGGCTCCGGGGACTGCCGGAGCACGGTACCCGCCTCGACGCTTTCCGAGCCTTCCGTCTCGACTTCCGTCTCGAAGCTCCCGTCGAGCCGAGCAGCGGCATCGTCGACGGAAGCACCGCGAACGTCCGGCACCGGCGCCCGAGGAGGACCGCTCGAGACGACGAGACCGATCGGCCCGGGCCGCCGTGCCTCGCCACCGGCCGTCACATCGGTCGAAACGACGCGGCCTTCGGGAACCTCCCACGACTCCTCCGAGCGAACGTCGACACCGAAGCCGACCGCACGAAGAGCCGCAACCGCGTCCCGCTGCTCGGCTCCCTCGACATCGGGCACCTCCGCGAACGCCGTGCCCCGACTGACGCGGACGACGAGGTCGAACCCCGAGCGCTCGACGCGCTCCGCGGGTGGTGGCGCCTGGGACACGATCCGCCCTGCGGCGACCGACTCGGAGTACACCTTCCCACCAACAACGAGAGGGGCGTCGGCAACATCGACGTGGGCCGCCTCGGCCGTCGCACTTCGCGCATCGGAAACCGTCAGTCCCGTGACCCGCGGCACATCGACGACGCGGTCTGCGTTCGCGATCGTTGCACCGACAAAGGCAAGGGCGCCCGCCGCGGCAATGCCGAGGACCGCGGCGATCGTCCATCTCCCCCGCCGTCGCTTCCGTGCGGCGTGGCGGCTGGGGAGGGCGATGACGGCGGTGACCGGAGCTTCGGGGAACAGGGCGGTGACCTCATCGGACTGCGCGACGGTCTCCGCCGCGGCGTGAGCGATCGAGGGACGCAATACACCGAGTGCGCCGAGCACGTCGGCTGCCGTCGGGCGCTCTTCGGGGTCGGTCGAGAGCAGCGCGTCGATCGTCGCGACGGCGACGGCGGGCGCGTCCGGGACGACCGTCTCAAGCGGCGGCGCCGCCTCATGGGCGCGCCGGAGCCCAACGGCGAGCCGGTCGTCGCCCTGGAACGGCGTCCGCCCCGCGAGTAGCCAGAACATGAGGCACCCGAGGGCGTACATGTCGGTGGCCGTCTCGCTGTCGAGTCCGCGCGCCTGCTCGGGTGACCAGTACTCGGGCGTTCCGAGCAACATCCCGCGCGTGGTGATGCTCGTCGCCGACCGAGCGATGCGCGCCAGGCCGAAGTCCGAGACGACGACCCGTCCCGAAGCGCTCTCGATCAGCACGTTGCCCGGCGTCAGGTCGCGGTGGACGACCCCCCTCGCGTGTGCATAGACGAGCGCCGAGGCGATGGATCCCGCGAGCTCCGATACCTCGCTCCAATCCCATTGCCGACCACGAGCAATGTCGCCGAGGCTCGCTCCGTCCACGTACTCCATCACGAGATACGGTGTCTCGCCGTCCTCGCCATAGTCGTAGAGCCGCACGATGTGCTCGTGGGCAAGCGGCGCCAGCACCTCCGCCTCACGAGCGAAGCGCCGTCGCAACTCCACGTCGTCAGCGATCCAGGGGTGCAGGAGCTTGACCGCGACCTCCCGACGCAGGTGCCGGTCGTACGCGCGCCAGACGGTTCCCATGCCGCCCTTGCTGATGCGGGCACGAAGCTCGTAGCGGCCGGCGAGGAGGTCGGTCATTCGCGAGAGATCGCGCGTCTCAGGGGAGAAACGATCACGCGACAGCGTTTGACTGTAGCTGCCGACCCCCCGGCCAGAGTTGTAAGGAGAAGGAAAAGTCCACCTTTGGGGGAATTACAACGGCCGGGAAACGTTATACACTGTGACGACATCGTTCCCCGCGGGAACGCGTTTGACGGGGCCGCGCGCTGCGGGCACCGAAGCGGACGATGTCAACGTGACTACCGAAACGATCGAAGCGCTTCACGCACACGCGCGCACGATGACTACAGAGCGAAAGGATTCACCCTGACCACCACGATCGATATCCCTGTTATTGATGCATTTCTGGCCGACGCCCAGGAGCGCGGTCGCGTCGAGACGTCCGAGCTCGAGGCTCTCGCCCTCGAGCTGGACCTCAGCGAGCCCGCACTCGAGGAGGTCCGCGCCGCACTTGCCGACCGGGCGATCCCGGTCGACGTCGCGGACGATGCGGACGAGACCGACGCGATCACCGCGGCCGAGGAGGCTGCCTGGGCCGCCGACACCTCACAGGTGCTGACCGACTCGCTGCAGCTCTTCCTGCAGGACGTCGGTAAGCACAAGCTGCTCACCGCCGCCGAGGAGGTCGCTCTCGCGAAGCGCGTCGAGCGCGGCGACAAGACCGCCAAGGAGCGGATGATCAATGCGAACCTGCGGCTCGTCGTCTCGATCGCAAAGAAGTACCGCGGCCACGGCGTACCGTTCCTCGACCTGATCCAGGACGGCGTCATCGGCCTGAACCGGGCCGTCGAGAAGTTCGACTGGCGCAAGGGCTACAAGTTCTCCACGTACGCAACGTGGTGGATCCGCCAGGCATGCCAGCGCGCCATCTCCAATCAGGGCGCCACGATCCGCGTGCCGGTGCACGTGCAGGAGCGGCAGCAGAAGCTGGCCCGGGCGCGCCAGCGCCTCGAGGTGAAGCTCGAGCGCGAGCCGACGATCGAGGAGCTCGCCAAGGAGACCGGGCTGAAGGAGTCCCACATCGAGGAGGCACTCTCGACGGCGGACGCCTCCGTCTCGCTGAACCAGTCGGTCGGCTCGGACGGCGACGGCGAGCTCGGCGACCTCTTCGCCGACCGTAGCGCGGTCGACCCGGCCGACGAGGCCGACGAGACGCTTCAGCGACTCGAGGTCCGGCGCGCCGTGGAGGCGTTGCAGGAGCCCGACCGCCGCGTGCTCGAGCTGCGTTTCGGCTTCACGGGCGAGCAGTGGACGCTCGAGGCGATCGGTAAGGAGCTCGGCCTGACGCGCGAGCGCGTACGCCAGATCGAGTCCCGCGCGCTGACGCGCCTCCAGCACCAGCTGAAGGACGTCGTTCGTGTCGAGGGCGGCGAAGTCGTCCTGGCCGCCTAGGGCGGGACATCTCTCCCGGAGCTGGACCTACCGCGCCAGACATGATCCAGACGAAGGGCCTGCGATTGCAGGCCCTTCGTCGTTCTACCCCGTGTTCCGGAGTGCGGCCGCAATGCCTGCGATCGAGCGGAGCAACGGCCGTCGCGCAGCCTCGTCACCGCCGCGCCACGCGCGAAGGAGCTCAACCTGGATCGCGTTCATCGGATCGACGTACGGATTCCGGAGCCTGATCGAGCGTTGCACGACAGGGTGCCGATCGAGAAGCTCGTCGGCTTCGACGATCGCGAGCACCGCGTCGACCGTGCGACGATGCTCGACGGAGAGCGCGTTCCAGAATCGTTCGGGATCCGCAGTGCGAGGAACGAGCGACACGTACGCCTCGGCGATCTCGAAGCTGGACTTCGACAGCGTCATCTCGAGGTTCTCGACGAGCGCGCGGAAGAACGGCCACTCCGCGTACAGGCGCCGGAGCCAGTCGAGCCGCTCGCCCTCGAGGCCGTACGTGTGGAACGCCGTCCCGCAGCCGTACCACGCCGGAAGCAGGCATCGGTTCTGCGTCCACGCAAACACCCACGGGATCGCTCGGAGCGCTTCCAGCTCGCCCGTCGCCGCAGCCTCCGGGACGCGAGGCGGGACGCGAGCCGATCTCGAGCAGCGCCAGCTCGTCGACGGGAGTAATGCTCCGGAAGAACGCCGGGAAGAGCGGGTCATCCCAGACGAGGCCCCTGTACGCCGTCTGCGCGACCGCGGCGAGCTCGTCCATCGTGTCCCGGGCTCCGGCGTTCGGCGGCTCGAGGCCGACGATGTCGGGAAAGGTGGTCAGGAGGGTTGCGGCGACGGCGGCCTCGAGGTTGCGCTCGGCGAGGCCGGGCAGACCGTACTTGAAGGAAATCGTCTCACCCTGCTCGGTCAGCTTCAGCCGGCCGTCGACGGCCCCTCTCGGCTGCGCGAGGATTCCCGCATGCGTCGGCCCGCCTCCTCGTCCGGCAGAACCGCCGCGCCCGTGAAAGACCGTCAGCTCGACACCCCGCGCGTTGCCGATGCGCGTGAGCTCTTCCTGAGCTCGATAGATCTCCCACTGCGCTGCCAGATACCCCCCGTCCTTCCCCGAATCCGAGTACCCGACCATGACTTCCAGAGCCGTACGAGGGCTGCGATCGAGGATCTCCTCGACGAGAGGGCCTGCGCCACGGAGATCCGCGATCGTCTCGAGCAGAGGCACGCCGACGAGCTCGGCACCGGACTGGCGCGCGAGCTCCTCGGCGTCGAGAACGTCGTCGGCCGTTCTGTGTCATCGAGACGATCAACCGATCCACGGCAGCCCTCCCGAACCGCGCCTGAGCCGACGCGGCCGCTGCAAGCGTGCGATGCAGCCGCTCGTCGGGCGCGCGGACTGCAGACGCGTGAACACGGACATCGAGCTTTGCGACGTGCAGGCCGAATGTTCGCGCCCGGGCGCGGAGATCCGCAAACCGGCCGTCGGCAACACGCTCGCCCCGGTGCGCCCTCAGCAGCGCATCGAGCTCGTCCAGGTCGGCCAGGAGCGCCGCGCCATCGACGTAGTCGTCGGCACCGAGTCGCTCGAAGATCCCGACGAGCGCGGCGCGGAACGGCTCGTCCGCGGCGCCGAGCTCGGGAACCGGCCCGATCACGGTCGTCGACATACCCCACGCCGCACCGAGCGCGGTCAGCTCGGTGCGGTACAGCTGCCGCGCAAGCTGCCGCGCTCGTTCGAGCGCGTCCTCGATCGTCTCGGCGCCGACGTTCGGGTTCCCGTCCAGGTCACCACCGATCCAGCTGCCGAACCGCAACGCCCCGCCCGCGCGGTCGAGCCGGGCCCCCAGCGCGCGCTCGAGGTCGGGTACAGCATTCCAGAAGGACTGCTCGAAGAACCAGAGGCCCTGGCGGATCTCATCGACGACGCGAGGGCGCTTGGAGCGGATCTCGTCGGTCTGCCAGAGCAGCGTGATCTCCTCGGCTAGACCGTCCTCGACACGCTGGCGCTCGGACGACGGGATACCCTCGTCGTCGAGACGGGCAAGGTGCGCAGCCACCCGTCGATGTGCCTCGAGCACCGTGCGACGGGTCGCCTCGGTCGGGTGAGCTGTGAGGACGAGCTCGACACGCAATCGGGCACCGGCCGCTTGCAGCTCCCCGTCGTCCACACCGGCGGCGTCGAGCAACGCGAAGGCCTCCGCGAGGGACTCGCGCGGAATCCTGCCCTCCGCCTCGTACTCGCGTCGCCGCCGGATGCGGTGATGCTGCTCCGCGATGTTGACCAGCTGGAAGAAGAGTGCGAAGGCCCGCAGCACGGCGGCCTGTCGCTCGTGGTCGAGAGCGGCGACCGCCTCGCCGAGCTGGTCGCGCGCTCCTCCCGAACGTGCCTCACGTGCAAGCGCCCTGACGCGCTCCTCGTCATCGAGGAGGCCCTGTCCCCCCTGCTCGACGAGAACGCGCCCGAGCAGATCGCCGAGCAGCCGCACGTTCGCGCGAAGAGCGGAGTCGGCGGACATGCGCCTAGCCTAGAGAACACCACCCCCACCTCGGCGTGCCTTTCGCGGCCGGCGCTAGGGATCCGTCAAGGCTCGCCACGCCGGCGTATGGAGATCGCCAGGGGCGGCGCGCCACGGGCCAGAGGTGCGGTATCACGTGAGTGATGGAGAGGACACACGATCAGCGACGCGCACGCGGGCGCATCGGAGCTCGAGGCCACGATCGGGCCGGTCGCTGCGGCGATCGCAAGCCGGATGCTCCGGCGCGGGCTCGTCGACGGGCGTCACGACGACCGACGACGCCCGCACGCGCGGAGGCACTGTTGAGAGACGTCCTCTTCGTGGTCGTGGTGATCGCCTTCTTCCTCCTGGCGGCGTTGTTCGTCCGGATCTGCGAGGCGATCGTCGGCCCGCAGACCGAGCAGGTCGACGAATGAGCGTCGAGAACGCCGCCGGGCTCGTCCTCGCGATCCTCGTGCTCGGCTACCTGATCTTCGCGCTCGTCTACCCCGAGCGGCTCGGGTGACGTCGTACAGCTGGTTGCAGCTCGGCGTGCTCGTCGCGCTCCTGCTCGTCACGACGCGGGTGCTCGGCACCTACATCGCAGGCGTCTTCGGCGACGACGCCACCCGCTGGGACAGGGTCTTCGCTCCGCTCGAGCGCGTGATCTACCGCATCTGCGGCGTCGATCCGTCCCGCGAGCAGACGTGGCCCGTGTATGCGCTCGCGCTGATCTCGTTCAGCCTCGTCTCCGTTCTGGGGCTGTACACCCTCCAGCGGATCCAGGGAGTGCTGCCGCTCGACCCGACCGACGCAAAGGGCGTGCCACCTGCGCTCGCCTTCAACACGGCGGTCTCGTTCGTCACGAACACGAACTGGCAGAACTACGGCGGCGAGCTGACGATGAGCCATCTGACCCAGATGGCCGGTCTCACGGTGCAGAACTTCGTCTCGGCCGCCGTCGGTCTCGCCGTCGCGGTCGCGCTGATCCGTGGCCTCGTGCGCCGCCGCTCCTCGACGATCGGCAACTTCTGGGTCGATCTGACGCGCGGCACGGTCCGCGTGCTGCTGCCACTCGCGATCGTCGTCGCGATCGTGCTCGCAAGCCAGGGGGCCGTGCAGAACCTTCACGGATTCACCGAGGTGACGACCGTCCAGGGCGTCACGCAGTCGATTCCCGGCGGCCCGATCGCGAGCCAGGAGGCGATCAAGGACCTGGGCGAGAACGGTGGCGGCCCCTACAACGCGAACTCCTCGCACCCGTTCGAGAACCCGAACGGGTTCACCAACCTGTTCGAGATCCTGATCCTGCTGATGATCCCGTTCGCGCTCACGTACACGTACGGACGGCTGGTCAAGGACCAGCGCCAGGGCTGGGTGCTGTTCGCGGTCATGTTCTCCATCTGGCTCGGAGCGGCCGTGCTCGCGATGCACTTCGAGACCGGCGGCAACCCGAAGCTCGAGGCGATCGGGGCCGTCGGGGGCAACACCGAGGGGAAGGAGGTTCGCTTCGGCACCGCGATGTCGGGCCTCTTCGCGGCCTCGACGACGGGGACCTCGACGGGCTCGGTCAACTCCTCGCACGACAGCTTCACGCCGCTCGGGGGGGCAGTGCCGCTCGTGCACATGATGCTCGGCGAGGTGAGCCCCGGCGGCACCGGCGCCGGCCTGTACGCGATCCTCGTCTTCGCCCTGCTCGCGGTGTTCATCGCCGGCCTGATGGTCGGGCGAACACCGGAGTACGTCGGAAAGAAGATCCAGGCGACGGAGATGAAGCTCGTGGTCGTCTACCTGATCGTGATGCCGCTCATGATTCTCGGGCTCTCGTCGCTTTCGCTCGTGCTCTCGAACCCGAAGTCGTCGATCCTCAACCCCGGCCCGCACGGGCTCTCGGAGGTCGTCTACGCGTTCACGTCGGCGGCCAACAACAACGGCTCGGCCTTCGGCGGCCTGACCGGCAACACCGACTGGTACAACACCACGCTCGGCCTGACGATGCTCGTCGGGCGCTTCTTCCTGATCGTGCCGGTGCTCGCGATCGCCGGCTCGCTGGCGGGCAAGCAGCCGGTGCCGCCGACCGCCGGAACGTTTCCGACGAACACGCCCCTGTTCTTCGTGCTGCTCCTCGCGGTGATCCTCACCGTCGTGGGGCTCACGTACTTCCCGGTCGTCTCACTCGGCCCTGTCCTGGAGCACCTGACTCTGTGACCACCCAGTCGTCGTCGTCACTCTTCGATCCCAGGATCGCCGCGCCTGCAGCCCTCGACAGCTTCCGCAAGCTCGAGCCGCGCCGGATGTCCCGCAACCCGGTCATGTTCGTGACCGAGGTCGGAGCCGCATTCGCCACGATCCTCTTCTTCAAGGACATCGGCGACGCGACCACGAAGGCGAACGTCTTCGCCGGCAGCGTTGCAGCATGGCTCTGGTTCACCGTCCTCTTCGCCAACTTCGCCGAGGCGATGGCGGAAGGCCGCGGCAAGGCGCAGGCTGCCACCCTGCGCAGGACCCGCGCCGAGACGACGGCGCGGAAGCGGCTCGCCGACGGAACGATCGAGGAGCTCCCGAGCTCCCGGCTCGGGATCGGGGACCTCGTCGTCGTCACGGCCGGCGGGATCATCCCGGCCGACGGCGACGTCGTCGAGGGGATCGCAAGCGTCGACGAGTCGGCGATCACCGGCGAGTCCGCCCCGGTGATCCGCGAGTCCGGCGGCGACCGCTGCGCCGTCACGGGCGGCACCCGCGTCCTCTCCGACGAGATCGTCGTGCGTGTGACAACGCGTGCAGGGGAGAGCTTCCTCGACCGCATGATCGCGCTCGTCGAGGGCGCGAGCAGGCAGAAGACCCCGAACGAGATCGCGCTCGACATCCTCCTCGCCGGTCTCACGATCGTCTTGCTCCTCGCCACCGTGTCACTGCAGCCCTACGCCGTCTACTCCGGCGCCGAACAGCCGGTGATCGTCCTGATCGCGCTGCTCGTCTGCCTCATTCCCACGACCATCGGCGCCTTGCTCTCGGCGATCGGGATCGCCGGCATGGATCGCCTCGTCCAGCGCAACGTGCTCGCGATGAGCGGGCGCGCAGTCGAGGCAGCCGGCGACTGCTCGACGCTGCTGCTCGACAAGACCGGCACGATCACGCTCGGCAACCGCGAGGCCACGGACTTCCTCCCGGCTCCCGGTGTCTCCGAAGAGGAGCTCGCCGACGCGGCCCAGCTCTCGAGCCTCGCCGACGAGACACCCGAGGGACGCTCCATCGTCGTGCTCGCCAAGGAGCGCTACGGCCTCCGCGGCCGCGAGCTGCACGGTGCCGAGCTCGTCCCCTTCACCGCACAGACGCGGATGAGCGGCGTCGAGACCGACGGCCGCAGCATCCGCAAGGGCGCCGCGGACGCGATCCGCCGCTGGGTCGAGGACCACGGCGGCCAGATCCCGCCCGAGCTCGGCGCCACGATCGACGGGATCGCGTCCTCCGGCGGAACGCCACTCGTCGTCGCCGAGAACGGGCGTGCGCTCGGGGTCGTCCACCTCAAGGACGTCGTCAAGGAAGGGATCAGCGAGCGCTTCGCGGAGCTGCGCGCGATGGGAATCCGCACGGTGATGATCACCGGCGACAACCCCCTCACGGCGAAGGCGATCGCCGACGAGGCCGGCGTCGACGACTTCCTCGCCGAGGCGACGCCCGAGGACAAGATGGCCCTGATCAAGCGCGAGCAGGAGGGCGGCGCACTCGTTGCGATGACCGGTGACGGCACGAACGACGCCCCGGCGCTGGCACAGGCGGACGTGGGCGTCGCGATGAACACGGGCACGCAGGCGGCCAAGGAGGCGGGCAACATGGTCGACCTCGACTCGAATCCGACGAAGCTGATCGAGATCGTCGAGATCGGCAAGCAGATGCTGATCACCCGCGGCTCGCTGACCACCTTCTCGATCGCCAACGACATCGCCAAGTACTTCGCGATCATCCCCGCCATGTTCGCCGGGGCGATCCCTGCCCTCGACAGCCTCAACGTCATGCAGCTCGACAGCCCGCGCAGCGCCATCCTCTCGGCCGTCATCTTCAACGCGCTCGTGATCGTGGCGCTGATCCCCCTCGCACTGCGGGGTGTGCGGTTCAGGCCCGCCTCGGCTGCGGCGATGCTGCGCCGCAATCTCCTCATCTACGGCGTCGGCGGGATGATCGCTCCGTTCCTCGGGATCAAGCTGATCGACGTCGTCATCGGCGCGAGCGGGCTCATCTGATGCGTCGGCAACTCCTGCCCGCCCTGCTCGCGTTCGCGGCGTTCACGGTTCTCGTCGGCGTGGTCTATCCGCTCGCGATCACCGGCGTCTCGCAGCTCGCGTTCTCCTCGAAGGCGAACGGCTCTCTCGTGGAGCGTGACGGCGTCGCCGTCGGCTCTCGCCTGATCGGCCAGAACTTCAGCGCGCCGCAGTACTTTCATCCACGCCCGTCCGCGGCCGGCGACGGCTACGACGGGACGTCGAGCGGCCCTTCGAACCTCGGCCCTACGAACCCCGACCTCATCGACGACGTCGGCATGCGCATCGACGCCTACCGCAGCGAGAACCGGCTCGGCCCGGGCGCGCACGTGCCCGTCGAGGCCGTGACGTCGTCGGCGTCGGGACTCGACCCGCATATTTCCCCGGCCGACGCGAAGATCCAGGCGGCACGCGTCGCGCGGGCGCGCGGACTCTCGCTGGCGAACGTACTCGATCTCGTGGCCGAGCACACCGACGGTCGGGTGCTCGGCGTCTTCGGCGAGCCCGGCGTGAACGTGCTCGAGCTGAACCTGGCCCTCGACAGCTCGAAATAGGTCACTCTTCGTCCATGGCCCGCGGGACGCTACGCATCTACCTCGGCGCGGCGCCCGGTGTCGGCAAGACATTCGCGATGCTCGGCGAGGGGCGACGCCGGGCCGAGCGAGGAACCGATGTCGTCGTCGGCTACGTCGAGACACACGGTCGGCCGAAGACCGCCGAACAGATCGGCGACCTCGAGATCGTGCCGCGCAGGACGATCGACTACCGGGGCAGCACCTTCGAGGAGATGGACGTCGACGCGATCCTCGCCCGCCGCCCCGACGTGGCGCTCGTCGACGAGCTGGCCCATACGAACGTCACCGGGTCACGGCACGGGAAGCGCTGGGAGGACGTCGAAGCGCTGCTCGAGGCCGGCATCACGGTGATCTCGACGCTGAACGTCCAGCACCTCGAGTCGGTCAACGACGTCGTCGAGCAGATCACCGGGATCAAGCAGCAGGAGACCATCCCGGACGCGATCGTCCGCCGGGCGGAACAGATCGAGCTCGTGGACATGGCACCGGAGGCGATCCGGCGCCGCATGGCGCACGGGAACATCTATCCCGCCGAGCGCATCGATGCCTCGCTCGGGAACTACTTTCGCACGGGAAATCTCGGTGCGCTCCGCGAGCTCGCGCTGCTCTGGGTCGCGGATCGCGTCGACGACGCACTGCAGGACTATCGTGAGAGCCACGGCATCGACCGCCCCTGGGAGACGCGCGAACGCGTGGTCGTCGCGCTGACGGGCTCCGCGGACGGCGAGCGGCTCGTGCGCCGGGCGGCGCGGATGGCAACGCGGTCGAAAGGCGACCTCTACGCCGTTCACGTGCGCCCCCAGGACGGGCTCGCAGGGGGGGCGGCGGATCGACTGGACCGGCAGCGCGAGCTCGTCGGAGAGCTCGGCGGCACCTACCGGGAGGTCGTCGGCGCGGATATCGGCGAGGCGCTCGTGGCCGCGGCGCACACCCTCAACGCAACCCAGATCGTCCTCGGCGCGACGCGCCGCTCCCGCTTCGCCGAGCTCACGCGCGGCTCGGTGATCAACCGGGTCATCCGCGACTCGGGTGTCGGCCTCGATGTCCACGTGATCAGCCGCGCCAATGACGGGGCCGACGCCACGGCGCCGAGCACCCGACGCCCCGGCTCGCTCCCACGACGACGGCTCGTCCTCGGGTTCGTGCTCGCGGCTGCCACGCTCCCGCTCCTGACCTGGGCGCTGACGAACCTCCGCACCCATTTCGGCCTGCCGAGCATCCTCCTGCTGTTCCTCCTCCTCGTGGTGGCGATCTCCGCCGTCGGCGGCGTCTGGCCCGCTCTCGCGGCGGCGGTGGCCGGGTTCCTGCTCGTCAACTGGTACTTCACGCCGCCCTTCCACACGTTCACGATCTCCGAGGGCGAGAACCTGCTGGCGCTCTCGGTCTTCCTCGCTGTCGCTGCGATCGTGAGCACGTTCGTCTCCCTCGCCGCCCGGCGTGCGGCGGACGGCGCCCGGGCACGCACCGAGGCCGAGGCGCTTGCGGGCCTCGCCGGGGCGGCGCCGGTGCCGACGCTGCTGGAGGGCCTCCGGAGGATCCTCGGGCTCGACGCCGTTGTCGTCTTCTATGCCGTCCAGGACCGTTGGATCGCCGATCACGCCGTCGGGTCACCGGTGCCCTCTGCCCCGGAGGGGCGCCATATCGAGCTGGACGACGTCCACGTGCTCGTCGTCGTCGGGAGAGAGATCGAATCCGACGCGGACAACCGGATCCTCGACGCGTTCACGCGCGAGATCGCATCGTCGCTTGCGCTCGAGAAGCTCGAGGCGGTGGCCTCCGAGGCCGGTGCGCTCGCGGCCGCCGGCGATCTGCGCACGGCGATCCTGTCTGCCGTCTCACACGATCTGCGAACACCGCTCTCCGGCATCAAGGCCTCGGTGACGAGCCTCCTGCAGGACGATGTGCAGTGGACTCCCGCCGAGACCCGCGAGTTCCTCGCAACGATCGACGAGGAGGCCGACCGCCTCAACTCCCTGGTCGGCAATCTCCTCGACATGAGTCGCCTTCAGACCGGAGCGCTCGACGTCAGACTGACCGCAGTCGGCCTCGACGAGGTGATTCCCGGTGCGCTCGCGAGCGTCGGCCCGCGGGCGGCCGGCGTCGACGTCGATCTCGACGAGACGCACCCGCGGGTGCTCGCGGACGCCGGCCTGCTCGAGCGTGCGCTCGCGAACGTGATCGCGAACGCGCTCAACCACAACCCGAGCGGTGCGCGGGTGCGGGTCGTGGCAGGCGTGGCGGGCGAGACGGTCGACGTCCGGATCGTCGATCGCGGGCCCGGTGTTCCGCTTGAGGATCGCGACAGGGTCTTCCTCCCGTTTCAGCGCCTCGGCGACACCGGCAGCAGAGAAGGGGTGGGACTCGGCCTCGCCGTGGCGAAAGGTTTCGTCGAGGCCATTGGAGGCGACGTGGAGCTGGAGGACACCCCGGGCGGCGGACTGACGATCGTGTTCCGCCTCAGGGCGGCGCGATGACACGCATCCTCGTCGTCGACGACGAGCCCCAGATCCTGCGGGCACTCGGCACGAACCTGAAGGCGCGCGGCTACGACGTCGATCTCGCGCCGACCGGCGAGGCCGCGTTGGCCCTGGCCGCCCGCCACCATCCCGACCTCGTGATCCTCGACCTCGGGCTCCCGGGGATCGACGGGATCGACGTGATCCACGGGCTGCGTGGATGGACACATGTCCCGATCGTCGTCCTCTCGGTTCGCGAGGGCGAGCGCGACAAGGTGGCGGCGCTCGATGCCGGCGCAGACGACTATGTGACGAAGCCGTTCGGCATGGACGAGCTGCTGGCGCGCCTCCGCGCGGCACTGCGGCGAGCGGCGCCCGCGGAGGAGAACGCCGTGGTCGTCACCCCGGACTTCACCGTCGATCTCGCGGCCAAGCGTGTCACGAACGCGGGCGGTGACGTGCGCCTGACGCCGACGGAGTGGGAGATCGTCGAGATCCTCGTTCGCAATCCCGGCAAGCTGATCACTCAGCGCCAGCTCCTGCGCGAGGTCTGGGGGCCGCAGTATTCGACCGAGACGAACTACCTGCGCGTCTACATGGCCCAGATCCGCCGCAAGCTCGAGCCGGATCCGTCGCGGCCGCGCTCCTTTCACACCGAGGCCCGGATGGGGTACCGCTTCGATCCGCCGGGCTGACAGCTCAACGCGCCACGAGCTGCTCTGCAGGACGGTCTCTGCAAAGCAGCCTCATTGCGTTAGTGGAGCCGAGGGGGCTCGAACCCCTGACCTTCTGGCTGCCAGCCAGACGCTCTCCCAGCTGAGCTACGGCCCCGCGAGGAAACGGATTGTAGATGGACTTCACGCCGAAGCGGCGGCTTCGAGCTTCGGCACGTCGCTCCAGAGATCCTCGAGGCGGTAGAACCGCGCGTCTCCTCGGTGAAGACGTGCAGGACCGCAGTCGCGTGTAGTCCGGCGATGATCCAGGTGCCCTCGCGCTCGCCGGCGACCGCGCGCGGGAGAAGCGCGTGGTCGCGCTTCAGCGACGAAGTGCACCTCGTCGCTGATCGCCTTCGTCTGGCGCGTGTTGGCTCCCGTCGCGATCACGAAGAAATCGGTGTAGTCGCACACCGTCCGCATGTCGAGGATCGTGATGTCGGTCGCGAGCTTCTCCGCGGCGATGGCGGCAATACGGCGAGCTTGTTCGAGCGATGTCAGGTCGGTCAGCTTCCTCGGTCGGATGCGGTCCCGTGCAGGTACCCCCGGGTCAGGTGGAGCCGATTGTACCGTCGTTCAGCGGCGTTCAGGGCGCTCGATAGAGATCGAGCCGCTCGATCTCCGCCGCCACGGCCGCGGGGACGAGATCGCGGATCGACTGTCCCGCGGCAACACGGTCGCGGATATCGGTCGACGAGATGGCGAGAGGCATGATGGCGAAGCGCTCGATCCGGTCGGGGCGCGAAAGGCCCGCGATGACGCGGTCGAGCTCCTGCACGTCAGTTCCCGGTCTCGTCGCCGCACCGATACGGGTGAGCTCCAGAACCCGATCCGGACGCGACCATTCACCGAATGCTGCGAGCTCGTCCGCGCCGATCAGGAATACGGGATCGACGAGTCCCAGACTCTCGAGCGAGTCGACGGTCCGGGCGAACGGGTCGAGCGAGACGTCGGCCTCGTCGAGGTCCGCGAAAGCGAGCTCTGCCAGTAGGAGCCTGATCTGGGGAGCCGTCTGGACATCCTTGTGCCCGGGCTCTGCGACGACACGGACGAGCAGGCGAGACAGCTCGAAATGCGCGATCGCCTCGCGCGCGAGCTCGACGTGCCCGTTGTGAGGCGGGTCGAACGCACCTCCGAAGATCCCGACGCCGCCGATCACTCCCACACGACGACCTCGTCGCCGATCTCGACCTCCGAGCCGCGCCGCACGCCGGCGTCCCTGAGAGCGGCCTCGAGCTCCTCGCCTTCGGGGGCGACGCCGACGACGCGGAACCCCTGTCCGGTGCGAAGGACGCGAAACTGCCGCCGCTGCGGTGGACGTGGCCGGTACTCGAGAAACGCCGGAACCTCCTCGGCAACGGGAGCCTCCTCGGGGAGCTCCGGTTCACAGAGTGCGAACAGGAGCGACGTCAGCTCGGCGATACCCGCTCCCGTCGCGCAGGAGACACGATGCACCGCGACGATACGCTCGTCCTCCACCGAGAAAGGTGCAGGATCGGGATCGAGATCCGACTTGTTCAGGACGACGAGCTGTGGGCGCTCTCCGAGGCCGGCGCCATACGCGGCGAGCTCGCGGTCGATCACGCCGAAGCGCTCGTCCGCGTCCCCCTCGGAGGCGTCGATCACGTGCAGCAGGAGCCGCGCACGCTCGAGATGCGCGAGGAACTCGTGTCCGAGGCCGATACCCTCGCTCGCGCCTTCGATCAGGCCCGGGACGTCGGCAACGGTCAGCTGGCGGCCGTCGCGGCCGTCGACGGTTCCGAGCATCGGCGTCAGTGTCGTGAACGGATAGTCCGCCACCTTCGGCTTGGCGTTCGAGATCGTGCGAAGGAGCGACGACTTGCCGGCATTCGGGAGTCCAGCGCACGCCGCATCGGCCATGAGCTTGAGATGAAGCTCGAGCTCCATCGACTCCCCGGGCATCCCCGTCTCGGCGTAACGCGGCGTCTGCCGCGTCGGTGTTGCAAAATGCGAGTTCCCCCGTCCGCCCCCGCCCCCACGCGCCACGACGAGCCTCGTCTCATCGTGCCGCAGATCCGCCACCGGCGACCCGTCCTCGGCGTTCGTGATCTGCGTCCCGACCGGAACGGTGAGCACGATGTCGGCCCCGTCGGCCCCGTGCTTGCGCGAGCCGCTCCCGTTGCCGCCACGCCTCGCGTCGAACACGGACTTCGCCCGGAAGGACGAGAGGTCGCGCAGGTCCGCGTCGGCGACGATGACGATGTCGCCACCGCGGCCCCCGTCGCCCCCGTCCGGCCCACCCTTCGGGACGAACTTCTCACGGCGGAAGCTGAGCCCCCCGTCGCCGCCTCGACCGGCCTTGACGCGGATGCGTGCGCGATCGTGGAACATGCTCATCCGCTCATCCCTCTCTGCGAATGATGCCGGGCCGGGTGTGCGCGCGCCGAGGCGCGGCGTGCCCTAGCTCGAGAGGTCGTTGACCGAGATGAAGCGCTTGTCGCCCGAGCGACGAAACTCGACGACACCCTCGCGCTTCGCGAAGATCGTGTGGTCGCGTCCGAGACCGACGCCGTCGCCCGGCCGAAATCGCGTCCCGCGCTGGCGAACGATGATCATTCCGGCCTTCACTTCCTGACCGGCGAAGATCTTCACGCCGAGGCGCTTGCTTTCAGAGTCGCGACCGTTCCTGGAGGAACCGAGCCCCTTCTTGTGTGCCATCTAGCCCTCATCCTCCTCGACGGTGTCTGATGCGGCCTCGGGCTCGGCCTTCGGCTTCGCGGCCGCCTTCGGCTTGGGAGCGGCTTTCGGCTTCGCAGCTGCTTTCGGCTTTGCGGGCGCCTTCGGCTTCGTCTCGGTCTCGACGACGGCAGTTGCCTCCGCCATGTCGACAGACTCGACCTCGGGTGTCGCAGCGGCCTTCGGCTTGGCCGATGCCTTCGGCTTCGCCGTCGACTTGGCAGCCCCGATCGACTCGATCTCGATCTGCGTCAGTGCCGCACGGAATCCCGTGTGGCGCTTGTAGCCGGTGCGCTTCTTGTACTTGCCGATCCGGATCTTCGGCCCGCGCTGCTGGCCGAGAACCTTGACCGTCACGGTGACGTCCTTCGGTGCGAGAGCAGGCGCTCCGTCTCCACCGACGAGAAGGACGTCCGGCGCAAAGGTCTTTCCGTCCTCGGTCGGAAGACGGTCGACGAGCAGCCGCTGTCCTTCGCTGACGCGATACTGCTTGCCACCGAGGGAAATGATTGCGTAGCTCATGTGGTTCTGGTCTCCGACGCGGAAAACGCGGGCAGGCGCCCGCGAGCCGACGGAGTGTAGCGAACGGACGACCTCATCGGCGGTCGAAGTCGTCGAGCCACTCCGACATCGGCACGTAACCCTCTTCACCACTCGACGGGAGCGTCTGAGGCGTCCGGAGCATCCGATCGGCTTGCAACGATCGGATCGTCCGCCGTCGTGACGACTCCCTCGGGCGTTGCGGCAGCCACGATCGCCGCCGGCTCGGGAGCATCAGGTGCATGCTCGAGCGCAACCGCGCCGTTCGGCTCGCCTTCGGCGTCCGTACCTACATCCGCAACGGTCACTTTCTTGCGGTGGTTCCTGCCGCCTCGACTGCCACGCCGGGTCTTGCGCTTTGCCGCAGGAGGCGGCGTCTCGCCGTCGGCGGCTCCGTTCGCGGGTGCGTCGTCGCCACCGACCTCGCCGTGCGCTTCCGGATCTGCGCCGTTCGCGACCTCGAGGCTCGTGCTCTCCGCCCCATCAGCGCTCTCGTTCACCTTCGCTTGCTCGGTCGGGCCGCCGGGGACATGGATCCGCGGCGAACGGCGCCGAGCCCCGGTCGGGACAGGCGACGGACCGGCCGCCTCTTCGACCGACGCTTCGTCGGCAACATCGGCGGCAACGAGTGCATCCGCAGCGGGATCCGGATCGCCCACGGGATCGCTCGCGTCGCGAACGTCGGTGGCCGTGGTCGCGCCGGCAGGCTTGCGGCGGCGACGCCCGCCACGTGAGCCGCGTCGTGTCCGCTTCTTTGCAGGCGCCGTCTCACCGGCGGCCGCGTCGGACTCGCCGTCGTCCGCGTCGTCCTCGTCGTCCCCGTCGTCCACGCTCTCGGCCACTGCATCGTCGCTCGAAAGCTCATCGACCCCGGTTTCGAGCTCGACCGCGGCAGATGCGGGTGTCGACGACTCCGCATCGTCACTACCCGAGACGGCAGCGTCCCCTGCCTCGTCTGCCGCAGCGACCCGCCGCTTGGCCGGAGCCCTCGTCGGCTTCTCGGCCTCGCTCTCGAACGTGATCGGCCCGGCGCCGGTGCCGCCGGAGGCGACGAGCGTCGCAAAGGCCTGCCCGTCGAGAACGCGACCGATGATCACCGTCGCCTTCTTCCCGACGAGCTTCGCTGCGTCGGCAACGAGGACGTCGAGACCATCGAGCTTCCCGGCGGCGGCCGTCGCGTCGTAGCGGCCCACCTCGCCGAGCTTGATCTCGACCGTCGTTCCCTCGACGGCGTGGACGGCTGGCTGAAGATCGACGAGCTTCCCTTCGGCGACGACGGAGAAGTGATCGGTGTGCACATGCCCTTCGGCCCCGACGAGGAAGAACCGGCGCCGCGTCGCCTCCTCGATCGCCGCCAGCCGAGCGCCACCCGGGCCGACGACGAGCTCGAGCACACGCGGGTGGAGGGCCACCTGGTAGGCCTGAACGCGGCTCCCCGGCGCGGCCAACGCGCGCAGCTTGCGCTCGACCTGCATCGCGACCGTGTGATCGGAAACCACGATCCCATCACCGGCGCAGGTGGGGCACTTCCGCGTGAGGATCTCACGCGGGCCGTCGGTGACGTTCTGACGCGTCATCTCGACGAGGCCGAGCGGGGAGATCTCGACGACGTAGGTCTTCGTCCGGTCACGCTCGAGCTCGTCGCGCAGCGCGTCCTCGACCGATGCGCGGTTCTTCGGATTCGCCATGTCGATGAAGTCGATCACGATGATCCCGCCGATATCGCGCAGCCGGAGTTGGCGCACGACCTCCTTCACCGCTTCGAGATTGTTCTTCGTGATCGTGTCCTCGAGTCGCTGATTCGAGTTCTTCGAGCGCGAGCCGACGAAGCGACCGGTATTGACGTCGACCACCGTGAACGCTTCCGCATAGTCGAAGATCAGGTACCCGCCCGACGGAAGGTCGACGCGCCGGTCGAGAGTCGAGGCGATCTCCTTCTCGACGCCCGACGTCTCGAAGAGCGACTCCTTCTCCTTGTACCGGTGGACGCGCTCGATCATGTGCGGCGACGTCTTCTTGAGATAGCTCACGATCCGCTTGTGGGTGCGCTCGTTGTCGACCTGCGCCGAGACGAAGTCGCCCGCGAAGAGGTCGCGCACGATCCGGAGGGGCAGCTCGGCCTCCTGGTAGACGAGGGCGGGCGCAGCCGCACCCTTCGCCCGCGCCTGGATCGTCTTCCAGAGGCGTTGCAGGAACACGAGGTCACGCTCGACGTCCTCGGCCGAGGCGCCCTCTGCGGCCGTCCGCACGATGACGCCGCCCTCCTTGACGTCGAGGCTCTTGATGATGTCCTTGAGCCGCGCGCGCTCGGCGTCCTCGAGCCGTCGAGAGACACCGAGCCCCTCGCCGTTCGGGACGTACACGAGGAAACGGCCGGGCAGCGAGATCTCCGTCGTCAGCCTTGCGCCCTTCGTCTTCATCGGATCCTTCACCGCCTGCACGAGCAAGCTGCTCGCCACGCGAGATCAGGTCCTGGATCTTCTTGCCATGCCGCTTGCCCTCGAGCTCGGGAACCACGATCTCGTCGACGTAGAGGAACCCGTTCTTCTCGAGCCCGATCTCGACGAACGCCGCTTCCATTCCGGGAAGGACGTTGTCGACGGTTCCGAGGTAGATGTTCCCCGCGATCGAACGGCGCTCCGGCCGCTCGAGATAGACCTCTGCGACGCGGTCGTCCTCGATCACGGCGACGCGCTGCTCGCCGATGTCGACGGAGATCAGCAGCTCGCGCTTGGCGGCGGGTAGTGGCGCCCTGCGTGGAGGCTGGCGCCGCCGCTGGCCCGAGCCCGAACCACTCTGACCACTCGTTCGCCGTCGATCGGCGTTTCGCTCGGCGCGCTGGCTTCGCTCGGGCTTCTCCCGCGCGGGCTCCTTCGCCTGCTTTCCTGCCGCAGGAGTGGTACCCGTCGGCGTGTCCGCCGCGGCCCCATCGCCTGCGGGCCGTTTGCGCCCCCGCCCGCCGCGGCTTCCGCGGCGTCGTTTGCTGCGCTGCGCCTCCGTCTCGGATCCTGCGCCAGGGGCGCTGGAAACTGGTCCCGCTGCCGCCGGAGCGGCCTCCGGCTCAGCCGGGGCTGTCGTGACCTCTGTTGTCGCGCCGTCCGGCGCGGTCTGCTCGTTCTTCTTGTTCTTCCATCGAAACCAGGGCAAGGGTTGCCTCTCTCTGTTGTAGCGCGCGCGGGCGCACAGAACCCCACCGGGGTGCCGGCCTCGCGCAGCGGATGTCAAAAACCATGGCCATATTCAGTTGGGCCTCGCAACCCAGCGTACCAGTGCCGGCCGCGCACAGCCGTGGGACGCGCGCCGATGCAGGCTCAGGCTGCGGCCGGGCGCAGCCGTGTGCGGCGAGCCGATACGGCGCGAAGCCGCTGATTGAGGCGCGCCCACGCCCACGGTTCGACCTCGGCGTAGCGCTTCTCCGACTGAGCGCGCGTCGCCTCCAGGTATTCGAACCACGCATCGGCCTCTTCGATCTGGAGCAGTTCTTCAGCGAGCTCGACGTCCGGCACCGGCACTCCCTTCGGATCTCGGTTGCATCTCAGTGTCGATGCGATCCTAGGACCCGGTCCGGACGGACAACCCTCCCTGACGTCGAAGGAGCGTCGTGCCGAGCGCGCGCGTGGCCCCGTAGGCGACCGCCGCCCGCACCACCGGCCCTCCCAGCGGAAGCCGCCGGACGAACGGCGCGCGAGCCGAGACCGGTCGCGATTGCCGCGGCGAACGACGGGCCGGCGGCGAGCGCGAGAGCTTGTGGATCGCGCGGGAGCGTTTCGCCTCGGGCGACTCCGAGGAGGAGGAGCATGCGCGCCTGTGCGAGCGCGAGAAGCGGAAGCTGCGGCTGTGCAACACGGGACGACGCAGCGAGCGCCGCGTTCGCAACCGCGGTCATCGCGATCACGCGGCGCGAAACCGCGTCCCGCAGCACCGGAAGTCGCGCAGCAAGTGCGGGGCCGTCGGCAGCAGCCGTGCGCGCGATCGCAGCAGCGATCGCCTCGATGTCGAGCTCCTCACATTCGACGACGCCGTCGGCAGGCACGTGCGGGATACGCGAGGAGCCGCCGCGCCGAACGACGACCACCGGAGCCTGCTCCCGGCTGAGCCGCCGCAAAATCCCGCGCTCGTCCGGACGACACGTCGCCCTCGACCAGCCGGATCGTGACCGCCTGACCGACGGCCGCCTCCGTCATGACGACCGCCGCCGGGTCGCCACCTGCCGCAAGGGCGGTTGCAAGCTCGGCCGCGCCGGGGCCGGAAATCGCGATCCGCGGCAACGCCCCCTCACTCCCGCGCACCTCGCGCACGAGCCCGAAGAGCTGCCCGATCCCGATCCCGGCCGGCATCAGCGGATCCTCCCCACGGTGCCCCGAGCATGGATCGACTGCAGAACGCCGATCGCGAGAAGGTTCGCGACCATGGACGAACCGCCGACCGTGACGAACGGAAGTGGGATGCCGGTTACCGGCGCGATCCCCATCGTCATGCCGACGTTGACGAACACCTGAAACAGGAACGCGGTCACGATGCCTCCGGCGACCACCGCCCCGTAGAGATCGCCCGCGACCGTGACGACGCGCAACCCGCGCCAGACGACGAGCAGGTAGAGCAGGAGCAGGATCGACGTCCCGACGAACCCGCGCTGCTCGGCGAACGACGCGAACACGAAGTCGGTCGCGTGCTCGGGCAGGTAGTCGAGACGCGTCTGGCTCGCGCCCTCGACGCCACGGCCGGAGAGCCCACCGGCACCGACCGCCGTCCGCGACTGCGTCACGTTGTACGTCAGATCGCCCGGGTCGCTGTCGGGGTTCGTGAATCCCGTCAGGCGGGCCGTTTGATACGGCTTGAGCACCTGCACGCCCGCAGAGGGCAGGAACCAGAGGACGCTCGCGACGACGAAGAGCGCGGCGCAGCCGAGCACGGCAAGGTGGAGCCAACGCACGCCGGAGAGAAACAGCACGCCGACGAGCGCCGCGCCGTAGACGAGCGCGCTACCGAGGTCGGGCTGCAGAAAGACGAGCAGCCATCGGCATAAGCCCCAGGCCGATCGCGGTCAGGACCGTCGAGATCTCCCCGACCCGGCGGCCGCGCTCGACCATGAAGCCCGCGATCGCGAGCACGAACAGCAGCTTGCCGAACTCGGAGGGCTGGAACTGGAACGGCCCGAGCTCGATCCACCGCTTCGAGCCCCGCACTGCCTCGGCGAACACGAAGACGAAGACCATGGCGCCGATCGTCCCGCCGTAGAGGAGACGCCAGTGACGCTGGTAGATCGAGGGCGGAATCGCGATCGCCACGAGCATCCCGGCGACGCCGAGAGCGGCGGCCGTCGCCTGTCGCACGACGTAGTAGTCCGGGTTCCCCTGGACGTCGAACCGGGTGATGCCCGCTATCGCCCAGAGGCCGTAGGCGACGAGCGTGGCGGCGGCGAGCAGCAACAGCCAGTCGAGCCGGCGCAACGATCGAGCCGACGTCGAGGACGCCGAGCGACGACGATCGGAACGGCGAGGGGCGGGGTCGAGTGTCGACGATCAATCGACGTTCACGACCTTCAACGGCGGGCCTTTGCGGCCGAAGTACTTCTCGAACACCCGAAGGGCGGCAGGCGCTGCGGCAGACGAACCGTGACCGCCGTTCTCGATCACAGCACAGACCACGAGCCGGGCATCGTCGGACGGCCCGTAGCCGCACCACCAGGACTGATCCTCCAGGTGCCCGATCGGGTAGCCCGGGAGGTTGACGACCTTCTCGGCCGTTCCTGTCTTGCCGGAGATGGAGATCGGGAAGCCGGAGAAGACCGAGGACGACGTTCCGTTCGTCGAATGCGTCGCGGCCCACAATCCTTCCTGCACGGCCTGGAGAGCAGCAGGATCGACACCGGCATCCCGTGGCGGCGTCGGGCGGGAACTGCTGCAACGTCAGGGACTGCTCGCCCGTCGTGCCTCGTTGCTCCGCTCCCGAGACGAGATACGGCGTGACGAGCTTGCCGCCGTTCGCGATCATGGCGTAGAAGCGCGCCATCTGCAGCGGCGTCACGGTGACGTCCTTCTGTCCGATCGCGAGCTGGATCGAGTCGCCCGGATTCCAGGCCTTGTCCCAGTCGCTCTCGAACGTCCGCTTGCGCCATGCCGGCGTCGGAACGACGGTCTGCCACGAGGGCGCCTCGTTGCCGATGTCGAGACCCGTCGGAGCCCCGAAGCCGAACTTGCGGGCCCACTGCTGCATGCGGCTCCGCTCGGCGGTGCCGCCCTCGTAGAAGCGGTTGCCGACGGTGTAGAAATACGTGTCACACGACGTCGCGAGCGCCTCGGGCAGGTTCATCGGCCGGTTGACGTACGGGTCCCAGTTCTTGAACTTCTGCTTGTCGATTCCGTATTCCGCGGTGGGTGTGCACTGGATCGACGAGTACGGCGAGAGGAGGTGCTCCTGCATCGCGGCGAGCGCGGTGACCGGCTTCCAGACGGAGCCGGGCGGGTACGCGACCTGGGTGACACGATTGAGGCCGGGGAAGTCGGCTGCCTTGGCCGCGTCGTCGTTCACGAGGGGGGCAAGCTTGTTGGGGTCGATCCGCCCGACGTAGACGGACGGCTTGTACGTCGGGAACGACGCCATCGCCCGCACCGCACCGTCCCTCGGATCGAGGGCGATGATCGCCCCGCCCGCGACGTTGTACTGCTTGTTGGCCCGCGCAAGCGCAACCCCCTCGCGGAGCGCTCGCTCCGCCGCGCGCTGCACGTCGATGTCGACCGTCAGTCGCACGGCCGTTCCCGGCTCGGCGTCGCGACGCAACTCGACCGGGCTCTGCTGTCGACCCCGGGAGTCGACGCGGATCTGCGCAGCTCCCGAGATGCCGCGGAGGTATTCGTCGAACTTCGCCTCGACGCCGGACTTCCCGATCTTGTCGCCGCCGCGATAGTCCTTTCGCCCTGCCTGCTTGCGCTTCAGCTCCTCGGGCGACACCTCACCGATGTACCCGAGGAACTGCGCGCCGAGTGACTGGTACGGGTAGTTGCGCAGATACGTCTGCTGGATCTGGACTCCCGGGAACTCCGCGGCGTGCTCCTGCAGATAGAAGACCTGATCGTCGTGGACCGCGGTCTTCACCGTGATCGGCGTCAAGGGATCGCCGCCGCGGGCGTCGACCTCGCGCGCCAGACGTTGGGTCGAGCACCCCGAGGACGGCAGCGAGCCTCTGGATCATCCGGTAGCGCCCTTCCTTCTTCGGCATGTCGCCGACCCAGAGCTTGACCGCGGTGCCCGGCACGTTCCCGACGAGCACCCGACCCTTGCGGTCGAGGATCGGACCGCGGGGCGCCTCGACGCGGATCGTGCGGAGCTGATTGTTCTGGGCGGCGTCGAGGTACTTCGCGCCGGAAAGGACCTGTAACGACCACAGGCGGAAAAACAGGACGGCGAAGATGGCGAGGGCTACGACCCCGAGGACGCCGACGCGGAGCGCGAGGCCGGGCGTCAGCCGATACGGCGCGCTGACGGACGGGTCCGGTGGCAGGAAGCGCGGCGACGTCGTCCGCCGCTCGCCGTAGGGGGCGTCAGACAAGGAGCTCCACCTCTCGGGTGCGCTGCGCCCGCTCGGGCGTGCCCACAACCCGGCGCGTGATCCCGAAGATCGGGTAGGTGAGGGCGGCGTTCCAGATCAGAGCGGCGGGGAGCGCGACGAGCGCCACTCGGGCCGAGATCGCCTCACCGAGCATCACCTGCAGGCCGTAGCCGCCGAGCCCGACGAAGATCGTCGCGACCAGGGTCGCAAGGATCGGAGCATGCCGACGACCGCGGCCCGTCGTCTCGCCGTAGCGCCCCGCCCAGTACCCGACGAGCGTCAGCAGCAAGGCCGTCAGTCCGAGCGTGCCGAGCGTGGTGATATCGACGATCAGGCCGGCGCAGAAGCCGGAGACCGCCCCGGTCACCGATCCCCGGAGCAACGCGATCGGCGACCAACGTCACGAGGAGGACGTCGGGGCCGCCGCCGCCGATCGTCACCGACGAGAAGGCCGAAACCTGGAGGATCGCGACCGGGAAGATGATCAGAGCGACGCGGATGCCGGTCGTCGGGCTCACTTGCCGCCGTCCTTCTGCACGAGCACGAGAACCGCGTCGACCCGATCGAAGTCGGCGAACGGCTCGACCTGGATCTGTTTCCACAGATCGGTGTCTGCCTGGCCGACGCTCGTGACGCGCCCGATCGGAATTCCCTTCGGATACAGCGAGGTGAGCTTCGCTGGAGCGCCAGCCTGCGGTCACGATCGTGTCTCCGACAGCGACCTTCGCCTTCTTCGGAACGCGGTCGAAGATCAGCGTCGACGCCGATCCACGCCCATGCTTGACGATGCCCGCCGCACCCGACTTGACATCGAGCGCGGACACCGCGAGTTGCTCGTCGCTGAGGAGCGTGACGCGCGAGGAGCGAGTATAGAGCACGCGTGACACGACCGAGAAAGCCGTCCGCCGTGACGACAGGGGCATCGATCGAGACGCCGTCGTTCGACCCTGCGGCGACGACCACCTCCTGCGCAAAACTCGCCGATCGGTCGGGCGATGACCGCCGCTGCGAGGCCGGTGTAGTCGTCGGGGAATCGAGGGCCGTCACGAAAGGCAAGGAGTGCCTTCAGTCGGGCGTTCTCGTTCGCCGCGAACTGGTTCTGGATCACCTGTTGCCGGAGCGCTTCCGTTTCCGCCCGGAGTCGCTTCGCGTCGGAGCGCGCGGTCAGAAGGGAGTCGGCCCAGGAGTAGACATCACGGAACGGCTGCGCGACGCGCTCGCCGGCGATCGTGAACGGTCTCAGCGCTGTCGCGGCGGCACTCTCGACGGAGGAGACCGGCCCGGTGTCGGGCTGGCGGAACGAGAACGTGATGAGGACGAGCGCAAGCACGACGAGGAGCCCCACCACGATCCGTCGCCTGAGCGCGGATGTCGATCGGGAGGGGTGCTGGCCGGTGGCGGGACGCCGGACGTTGACGCCCAGCACCGCCGTGCGTGCGGTGCGATGACGGGGCACAGATGCCGATTGTACCGGCCCTCACGGCCCTCCGGGCCTGCGGATAGCCGCCTGCGATGGCCCGGGTGCGCATGCTCCCCGCCGCACCACTGGCCACCGGTTCCGGCGCCCGCCGCGGGCCGGGGCGAGACGAGCTCAGCGTCGGTAGCTGTTGCGACGCTTGCGCGAGCGCTCCGAGCGGACGATCGTGTCGAACTCCTCGAGAGAGCGGCCGGAGCCGACGGCAACGCACGTCAGTGGGCTCTCGGCGAGGTGGACCGGCATCTGCGTCTCGTGCCGCAGTCGCTCGTCGAGCCCCTGGAGCAACGCCCCGCCGCCTGCAAGCACGATCCCGCGGTCCATGATGTCAGCGGCGAGCTCGGGCGGGGTCTTGTCGAGGGTCGACTTGATCGCGTCGATGATCTGGGAGACCGGCTCGTCGAGCGCGCGCCGCACCTCTTCGGAGGAGATGACGACCGTCTTCGGAAGGCCCGTCAGCATGTCGCGACCCCGAACCTCGGCCTGTACCTCCTCGTTGAGCCGGTAGCCGGAGCCGACCTCGAGCTTGATCTCCTCCGCGGTCTGCTGGCCGACGAGGAGCTTGTACTCCTTCTTGATGTGGTTGACGATCGCGTCGTCCATCTCGTCGCCACCGACCCGCAACGACTGCGAGACGACGATCCCGCCCAGAGAGATCACGGCGACCTCCGTCGTGCCGCCGCCGATGTCCACGATCATGTTTCCGGTCGGCTCGCCGACCGGGAGCCCGGCGCCGATCGCAGCAGCCATCGGCTCCTCGATCAGGTAAGCCTGCCGCGCGCCGGCAGCGAGCGTCGCGTCCTCGACGGCCCGCTTCTCGACCCCGGTGACGCCGGAGGGGACACAGACGATCACCCGTGGGTGCGCGAAGCGGTGCTGGTGCACCTTCTGGATGAAGTGGCGCAGCATCTGCTCCGTGACGTCGAAGTCGGCGATCACCCCGTCCTTGAGCGGCCTGATCGCGGAGATCGTTCCCGGGGTGCGTCCGAGCATCCGCTTGGCCTCGACACCGACTGCGTGGACGTCGCCCGTGCGCTGGTCGATCGCGACGACCGACGGCTCCGAGAGCACGATGCCGCGCCCCCGCACGTAGACGAGGGTGTTGGCGGTGCCGAGGTCGACCGCCATATCGCGGCCACCGAAGCCCGTGAGAGCGTTGAACCAGCTCATGGACGGAGCAGTCTAGCCTGGATTTCCAGCACGTTCTCGCGTCGTCAGTCGCCGACGGCGGCGAAGAGGCGCCATGCGTCCGGTACGCCCTTGAGCACATGCTCTCCGCGGTCTGTGAACACGAGGCCGGAACCGACGACGATGTCCTTTACCGTTGATGAGGCGAGTACCTCTCCACCATTCGCAAGCGCCCCGACACGCGCGCCGATCGCGACGGCGACGCCGGAGATGTCGCCGCCGCGAAGCTCGATCTCGCCGGTGTGCGGCCCGGCCCGAACGTCGATCCCGAGCGACTCGACGGAGCTGCGGCGTATGGCTCGCTCTGGCATGACCGAGATTGATGACGACGGGGACGAAGTACGTCGCCCGCCGCCGAAGACACGCGTAGCCGATCGAGATCTCGCCGTTGCGTGCGTACTGGACATCGACTGACTCTCTCACGCTTGAGATCATCTCGTGATCATCCGCGCGATGCACGGTCTCAGGACGAGAGGATCGTCGGCGCGTGATGGGCGAGAAGGCCCACGAGCATCGCTCCAGGGAGCCCGACGACATTGAGGTAGTCGCCGTCGATCCGGGCGACGAGTCGTCCCCCGAGGCCCTGGATCGCATAGCTTCCCGCCCGGCCGCCCCACTCGTCCGAGTCGAGGTATGCCTCGATCTCCGCGGCCGAGAGCGCACGAAACGTCACCTCCGTCGTGGCATGCTCGACGACCGCGAAGCCATCGCCGAGAAGGCAGAGCCCGGAGAGGACTCGATGGGTGCGCCCCGCGAGGTCGGTGAGCATGGCGCGGGCGTCATCACGGTCGCTCGCCTTGCCGTAGATGCGCCCGTCGAGGTGCACCGTCGTGTCGACGCCGAGCGTGACGGTTCCGTCAGCGTGAACGGATCGCGCCTTGCCCTCGGCGTGATCGCGCACGAGTGCGACCGGCTCCGCATCCGGCGGGTCGTGCTCGACGAACGAGGGCTCGACGACGGTGAACGGGATTCGCAGCTGCTCGAGGATCGCCCGCCGCTGCGGCGACGTCGAGGCGAGGACGAGGGCACGGTCAGCGGTTGGCCACGGAAGTTCCTTCCGAGCTCGGACTGGTAGCTCCGGCCGAGCGTCGACGCGTTCGCATGGAGCCAGTCGTCGAGCCGATCGTTGCCTCGGGCCGGCTCACCGGAGACGAGCAACCCGGCCATGAGGCTCGCGAGCTCGTCCCGCGTCAGCACGATGTCGCGCACGAGCACGCCGAAGATCCTCGAGCCGCCGAGTGCGATCCGCGCCGGGGCGGTGTGGAACCGCGCCCGGCTCCCCACGGCCGATCCGATCCGCCGGACGAGGCTCTCGAACGAGACGCGCTCAGGACCCGCGGCGTCGAGCGTCAGGTCTCCGTCTTCCATCCCCGCCTCGACACAGATCCTCGCGGTGTTCTCGACCGAGACCGGCTGCACCTCGTACGCGCCGTCGCCGGGCACGAGGAAGAGCGGCGTCCGGCGCAGGATCCACGCGATGTTGTTGATCAGGATGTCCTCGGCGCCGAACACGAGCGTCGGCCGCACGATCGCGTGAGACATCCCGGAGGTGCGGACGAGCTCCTCCACCTGCGCCTTGCCGCGGAAGTAGGGGAACGGGGAGTCGCTCGCGGGGTTCGAGACGCTCACATGCACGAGCCGGCGAACGCCCGCGCGCGCGGCTGCGTCGATGAGGAGCCCGGTGTTCGCGACAGCCGCGCCGAAGGTGGTCTCGCCGCGCTCGAAGCGGACCCAGTACGTGTTGTAGAGCGTGTCTGCTCCGCGCAGGCTCTCGACGAGCGAGTCGTCGAACCGGAGCGGCGCCGTGTCGACGCGCGGCGCCAGCGGGTGGGTCGGCTGGGGACGGCGCGTCAACGTTCGGACCGAGCGGTCGCGGCCGAGGAGCTCCTCGGCGATGTGGCGCCCGATGTACGAGAACGCTCCGGTAACCACGTCGAGCTCGCTCACGACCGGTCAGCCACGTCTCGCCGCGACCCAGATCTCCTCCACGGGCCACTTCCGCGACCACGCCGCCGAGAACGTGTCGTAGTACTCGTGATCGACGGCATCCTCCGGTGCGTAGAGCTCGACGAGGTCGATCACGTCGAAGCCCGTGTTGCGCAGGAGCCGGAAGAGCTCGCCGTGCGGCAGTTGCCATTCGACGCCGAGCTCGCCGGGCCACTCGAGCCTCCCGAGCCCGCGCTGCGGTCGAATGAGAGCTTCCGACGGCCGGCCCTCGTCGGGGGCGCAGAGGATCGAGATCGTGCTGTTGCGGAGGAACCAGAGCCGTCCGCCCGGGCGCAGGAGCCGGTGGGCCTCGGGAATCCAGCGGTGGGGATCACACCAGATGCTCGCGCCGTACTCCGACACGGCGAGGTCGAAGCTCCCGGACGGGAGCGGCACGTCTTCTGCGCTGGCCTCGACAAGCGGGAACTCGATCCCGAACTCCGCCTGGCAGCGGCGTGCCGTGGCGAGCTGGGCCGGAGTCACGTCGACGCCGACAGGGCGGGCGCCGCGCCTCGCGAGCCAGGCGGACACATAGGCCGTCCCGCAGCCGAGCTCGACGACGTCGAGACCGTCGAGTGCGCCCAGCGTGTCGAGCTGCTGCTCGGGCACCCCGAACACCCCCCACGTGATCTCCTCGCCCCCCACGCCGCGCTTGCAGCCGCATCCGTGTGCTCGGCGTTCGCCTGCGTCCAGTCCTCACGATTCCGCTTCGCGTCGTCGGAGATCTCGGTCATGGGCGCAAGGGTAGTGCTCCCCCGGAGCGTCCGCCCCGGGGGAACAGGGTCAGACGAGGCCGTCCGGGAAGAAGAGCGAGAGCTCGCGCCTGGCGCTCGCCTTCGAGTCCGAGCCGTGGACGATGTTCTCTGAGAGCAACGTGGCATAGTCGCCGCGGATCGTGCCCGGCGCGGAGTCGGCCGGGTTCGTCGCGCCCATCATCCCACGCACGCCGAGAATCGCGTTCTCGCCACGAACAGCGAGAGCGAGAACCGGACCGGACGTGATGAACGAGACGAGCTCTCCGAAGAACGGCTTGCCCTTGTGCTCGGCGTAGTGCTGCTGCGCGGTGGCCTTCGGGATCTTCAACAGACGGGCGCCGCGGAGCTCGTAGCCGCGACGCTCGAAGCGGGAGACGATCTCGCCGCAGAGTGCGCGGCGGACGCCGTCCGGCTTGACGAGAACGAGTGTGGTTTCAGTAGCCATAGGCGCGGAAGCGTACAGCAGGGGCCGTCTCCTCCCGCCGACGTGTGTCGGATCAGCTCGAGCGGCGCACGCGGAGCGGCTGCAGTGGCTCCTCGCCGAGCGCAGCCGACGGCGGCACCGGCTCGGCGCAGAAGGGGCAGGCCTGCCAGATCGCCTCGAGCGGCGCACCACAGGATCCGCACGCCTGCTTCAGCCGCGTCGTGCACACAGGACAGACGAGGTATGACGCATCGACCTGTCCGCGACAGACGGGGCAGCGGAGCTCGCGTTCCGCCAGTCGCTCCTCGAGCGCGCGATTGTCGAGCTCCCGGTCACGACGCTCCTCGATCGAATCCGGAGGACGCAAGAAGAGGTAGACGATCGGCCCGATGAACGGCGGGACGAGCCCGAGCACGGCCGCCATACCGACGAGCCAGGGATCATCGATGCGACGGCGCGCATCCTTGAAGACCCAGAACGGCCGTCGTCAACCAGAAGACGACAACGAGGAACCCGCTCAGGTTGCGGGCGAGGATCCAGGTATTCGAGTCGAAGAAGGTTTCAGCGATCATCGGCAGCGTCCGGTCTCAAAGAAGAACCTTGCCGAGGATATACCCGAAGGCGAACGCCGCACCGACGATGACGGCGACGACGACGACCGCGACCGTGAGGGCGGTGAGCCGCTCTCGCATCCGTGAGCGCCTCCTCATGCTCGGTTCCGCCGCCTCGAGGTCGGCGAGGAGGTAGAGCGACCCCGTCACGAGCACGGGCTCCCCGAGTACGTGCGCACGCGCAAGTGCCGCGATCGGATCATCGACCTGCTCCACGATGTCGAACGTCGACCGAGCACGCTCGGCGAGATCCGCCGCCGGGAGCGAGCGTGCGCTCGACGACGCCGTCGCGACGAACCTCCTCCCCACCGTGGCGAGTCGGCGCAGCATCAGGTCGACGTCCTTGTCCACGAGGATCGAGGCGCAGATCGTGTAGTCGTCACGAGTGAGGTGGTCGAGGAGCCAGCTGACTCCGTCCGGATTGTGCGCGCCGTCACGCAACTCGCCGGGTCGGTGCTCGAGCCGCCCGGGAAGCGACACCGGCCGCGGGGCGGGGACGGCATGCCCGACGAATGCGGCCGCCGCTTCGCGCGCCCCACCGAGGCGGATCTCTCCTCGAGGCACGAGGCTCCTGAACGTGTCGTCCGGAAGGATGACTATCGTGTCGTCAGTATGGACAACAGCGAGCTTCTCCGCCGCAATCGCTTCGACCGTCCCGCCGAGGACGTCGGTGTGGTCCAACCCGACGCTCGTCAAGAGGACAACGCGCGACTGCAGCACGTTCGTCGCATCGAGGCGCCCTCCAAGGCCGGCCTCGACGACAGCGGCGTCGACGTGTGCGGCGGCGAATGCACAGAGCGCCGCCGCGGTGATCGTTTCGAACTGTGTTGCCCCGATCCGCAGCGCTTCCGGGCGAACCCGACGCAACGCCGCCTCGAGGTCACCCGGCGCACCATCGATCCGCAGTCGCTCGACCCAGTCTCGAATGTGCGGCGAGATCGTCGAGCCAACAGAGAGACCTTCGGCGAGAAGCAGTTGCTCGATCGTCAGCGTCGCGGTCGACTTCCCGTTCGTGCCGACGACGTGAACCGCAGGGTATTCCCGCTCCGGGTTGCCGAGCGCGTCGAGCAACCCGTTCATCCTCTCGAGCCCGAAGCCGTCCTCGGGCCACGGGCTGAGGCTGGCAAGCCAGGCGACGGCGTCGCTCACCGCAACTCACCCTCCAGCGTCGGAGAGCGCCTCGAGCTCGCGCCTGAATCGATCGAGCTTTGCTCGCTCACCGTCGACGACCTCGGTCGGGGCGCTTGCCACGAATCGATCGTTGGCGAGCATCTTCTCGGCCCGCGCGATCTCCTTCTGCAGGCGCGCGATCTCGGCGCCGATGTCACCGGCGACCTTCTGCCGCTCGGGTCGGACGACGGCAGCGAAGATGCGGCGCTCGTCTGCGGTCTCGAGCGCCACCTGGACACCGCTGCGACGAAAGGTGACCGCTGCGTCCTGAACGAGGTCGAGAGCGCCGACCTCCGCACGGAAGCGATCGTCGGCTTCGAGCCAGCGAGAGACGATCAGCCGACTTCTCGACCCCGGAAGGTACGACCAGATCTCCTCCGTCACGTGGGGCAGCATCGGGTGGAGCAACGTGAGCAGCCGCTCGAGTGCGGCGAGCGCGGTTGCGGCAGCCGCCGGCTCGTGCTCGTAAAGACGTGGCTTCACGGCCTCGGCGTACCAGTCGCAGAAGTCGTCGAAGGTCAGGTGATAGAGTGCGTTCGCGGCGCTCGCGAAGTCGAATGCGGCCCACGCCTCCTCGACCTGCTCGCGGGCCGCCTCGATGCGAGCGAGGATCCAGCGTTCCTCGAGCGACGTCGGCTCGACGGCCGGCACCGCGTCACCGGCGTTCTGCAGGATCAGGCGCGCCACGTTCCAGAGCTTGTTCGCCAGCTTGCGGCCCTCTTCGATCGCGCCCGGCGAAAAGCGGACGTCCTGCGTCGACGAGATCTTGAGCAGCCCGTAGCGCGTCGCATCCGCGCCGTGAGCGTCGATCATCTCGATCGGGTCGACACCGGTTCCGAGGCTCTTCGACATCCGGCGCCCGTCGGTGGCGAGGACGGTCGAGTGGATGATCACGTCGGTGAAGGGAACCTCGCCCATCACCTCGAGACCCGCCCAGATCATGCGGTTCTCCCACAGGCGAATGATCTCGCGCGCCGTCGAGTTCACATTCCCGGGATAGTAGGCGGCGAGCTCGGGTGTCTCGTCCGGCCAGCCCAGCGTCGCAACGGGCCAGAGTGCGGACGAGAACCAGGTGTCGAGGACATCCGGATCGCGCGTCAGCGCGACGCCGGCCCCGGCACGCTCCTGTGCCTCCTCCTCGGTCACGGCACAGATCGTCTCGCCGGTCGGCGTCGTCCAGATCGGCAGCTGATGCCCCCACCAGAGCTGACGCGAGAGACACCAGTCGGGGCTCTCCTCGAGCGAGGAGATTGCGAATCGGTGCTGCGACTCGGGGTGGAAGCGGACGCGACGCTCCTCGAGTGCCTCGATCGCCGGGCGCGCCGGCTCTTCCATCTTGCACCACCACTGAAGGGAGATGAGAGGCTCGATCCTCGTATGACAGCGCTCGCATGTGCCGACCGCGTGCCGGTAGTTCTCCCTCTTCTCGAGGCGCCCGGCGTGCTTGAGCCATCCGATCACGGCTGCGTCCGCCTCGGCCTGCGTCAGCCCAGCCAGGTCACCGGCATGCTCGTTCATCCTGCCGTCGAGCCCGATCACCATCGGCTCGGGAAGGTCGTGGTCGCGCCCGATCGCGAAGTCGGTCGGGTCGTGGCCCGGGGTGATCTTCAATGCGCCGGTCCCGAACGACGGGTCGACGCGCCGGTCCGCAATCACGGGCACTCGGACGCTCGCTATAGGGAACGACGACAGTGCGCCCGATCGCGCCGGCATACCGCTCGTCGTCGGGGTGCACGGCGATCGCAACATCACCCAGGATCGTCGCTGGGCGGACCGTGGCGATAACGATCCCGTCCTTCCCGTCACCGTCCTCGAACGGGTACCGAGCGAACGTCAGGACGTCGTCCATCTCCTCGTGCGTGACCTCGAGGTCCGAGATCGCCGTCTGGTGGAACGGGCACCAGTTGACGATCCTGTTCGCCCGATAGATCCACCCGCGATCCCAGAGGCGCACGAAGAAGGTCATCACGGCGCGCGAATAGCCCTCGTCGAGGGTGAAGCGCTCTCGGTCATAGTCGAGCGACGCGCCGAGTCGTCGGTACTGCCCCATGATCGTCAGGCCCGTCTGCTCGAGCCACTCCCAGGTTCGTGCGACGAATGCATCGCGCCCGAGGTCGTGCCGCGTCAGACCTTCCGCTGCGAGCTGCTTCTCGACGACATTCTGTGTCGAGATTCCGGCGTGGTCGTACCCTGGTTGCCAGAGCGTGCGGAACCCGCGCATCCGGTGCCAGCGGACGAGAACGTCCTGAATGGAGCCGTTGAGCGCATGTCCGAGGTGGAGGTCGCCGGTGACGTTCGGTGGCGGAACGCAGATGACGTAGCTCGTCGTCACGCCGCGCGCCGGCCCCGGCGGCGTACAACCCCTCACCCTCCCAGGTGCGCTGCCAGCGAGCCTCGACACCATCGGGCCTGTAGAGAGATTCCATCGAGGTTTGGGCCGCCATCGGATGTGGCGACTCTATCCGCAGGCCGAGGCGGACGGCGCTGCTCGACGACCCGAAACCGCACCTGCGGGACGAGGCTCTCAGCGCCCGAGGACGAGGAGCGTGCTCGTTCCGTGCGCGTAGAGCTTCCCGCCGCCATCGACGATCCGGCCCTCCGCGGTCGCAACCGTCCTGCCGCCGTGAACGACGCTTCCAGTGCACCTGACCGGTCCGGTGGTGGACGTCAACGGGCGCACGAAGTTCGCCTTCACCTCGAGCGTCGTGTAGGCGACGCCCGCCGCCAACGTCGAATGCACCGCGCAGCCCATCGCAGAGTCGAGCAGCGCAAGTGCGAGCCCCCCGTGCACCACCCCGATCGGGTTGTAGTGGAACTCCGCGGGCTCGACCGTGAACGTAGCCCGCCCCTCCTCCACTTCTATCGCACCGAACCCGAGCGTCTCGGCGATGGGCGGGGGCGGTAGCTCGCCGGCGGCGATGAGCTGGAGCGCCTCGAGACCCGACATCCCTGCGGCGCGGGACAGGATGTCCTCCGGAGGAACCCAGGAGTAGGTGCGCGTTCGCCTATCCATCGGAATAACCACCGAGGAGCGCAGCCGCGAGGCCGTCCGGGTCGTCGACGGCAACACGTAGTCGCCGCACGCGCACCGGCACCATCAAAACCCGCCCGGCCATCGGCGGATCGAACCTCGCCTCGACGAGCCCGTCGCCCGCGCCGTTGACGAGCCAGTCACCGCGCCAGCCATGGACGCCGCGGCTGACGACCGTCTGCTCAGCACCCGCACCGACCTCAGGGCCGACCGCGGGAGCGTGCCCGTGGAAACTCATGCCCATCGAGACCGAGAGACCGGCATCGTCGAGCGAGACTCCCGAGCGGCGAGGGCCGGAGGCGAGCACCGTCATCAGGAGCCGTGAGAACCTGCCGTAGCGAAGCGGAAACTGCATGTCCGCCGATCACGAACGCATTACGAGGCGGCGTTGCCCGCTGCCGCGCCGAAGTCATCACCGGCGTCGCCGGAGCTCGCGGCCCCGCTCGTGACGAGCGTCGGGCTGAGCCCCTTCGAGATCGTCTCCTTGGTGATGACGCACTTGGAGACGTCCTTGCGGGACGGCAACTCGAACATGACGTCGAGAAGCGCGGCCTCGATGATCGAGCGAAGTCCCCTGGCGCCCGTTTCCCGCTTCAGGGCCTTCTCGGCGATCTCGAACAGTGCGTCGTCCGTGAAGACGAGCTCGATCGTGTCGTACCCGAAGAACCGCTGATACTGGCGCGTCAGCGCGTTCTTCGGCTCCGTGAGGATCTGGACGAGGTCGTCGCGCCGGAGCTGATGGACGGCGGAGACGACCGGGAGCCGTCCGATGAACTCCGGGATGAGGCCGAAGTTGACGAGATCCTCGGGCATGACGGCCGACAGCAACTCGGCCCCTTCGCCCGAGTGCTTCGATCGCACGTTCGCCCCGAAACCGACGGAGTTCGCACCGATCCGCCGCTCGACGATCCGATCGAGGCCGGCGAACGCGCCCCCGCAGATGAAGAGGATGTTCGTCGTGTCGATCGAGAGAAACTCCTGATGAGGATGCTTCCGGCCGCCCTGCGGTGGCACGGACGCGACCGTCCCTTCGAGGATCTTGAGGAGTGCCTGCTGCACCCCCTCACCCGAAACGTCACGCGTGATCGACGGGTTGTCCGCCTTGCGCGCGATCTTGTCGACCTCGTCGATGTAGATGATCCCCGTCTCGGCCTTCTTGATATCGAAGTCCGCAGCCTGGATGAGCTTGAGGAGGATGTTCTCGACATCCTCGCCCACGTATCCCGCTTCGGTCAGCGCCGTCGCATCCGCGATCGCAAACGGGACGTTGAGAATCCGGGCGAGCGTTTGGGCGAGGAGGGTCTTCCCGCAACCGGTCGGGCCGAGGAGCAGGATGTTCGACTTCTGGAGCTCGACCTCGCCCTCCTCGACCTGCCCCATGCGCACGCGCTTGTAGTGGTTGTAGACCGCCACCGACAACGTCCTCTTGGCCTCTTCCTGCGAGACGACGTAGTCGTTCAGGACTGCGTAGATGTCCTTCGGGCGAGGCAGGTTGTCGAGATCGAGTGAGACCGGAGCGGTCAGCTCCTCGTCGATGATCTCGTTACAGAGATCGATGCACTCGTCGCAGATGTACACGCCGGGACCGGCGATCAACTTCTTCACCTGCCGCTGGCTCTTGCCACAAAAGCTGCACAGCAGCTGCTCGTTTCCGTCGCTCGCTCGGGCCACGTCTCTCCTTTTACTCCGAAATCGCCTGTCTGGCTATCCCGTCTGGGGTTAGCGGTGCGCGATCACGCGATCGATAAGACCGTACTCGACAGCCTCGGTCGAGGTCATGAAGTAGTCGCGGTCCATGTCCTGCTTGACCTTCTCGACATCCTGTCCCGTGTGGTCGGCCATGATCTCCTCGAGCTTGCGCTTCAGCGCAATCGTCTCCCTCGCGTGGATCTCAATGTCGGACGCCTGTCCCTGATAGCCACCCCAGACCTGATGGATCAGAATTCTCGAATTCGGCAGCGCCATCCGCTTCCCTTTCGCGCCGCCTGTCAGAAGGAGGGCACCCATGCTCATCGCGATGCCGACACAGATCGTCGAGACGTCCGGCTTGATGAACTGCATGGTGTCGTAAATGGAGAGCCCGTCATACACCGATCCGCCCGGAGAGTTGATGTAGAGGGAGATGTCCTTGTCGGGATCCTCCGATTCGAGGTGAAGCAACTGGGCGTTGATCAGGTTCGCAATCTGCGAGTCGACCTGCGTCCCGAGAAAGATGATTCGCTCGTTCAGCAGTCGTGAGTAGATGTCGAACGAGCGCTCGCCACGCGAGGTCTGCTCGATCACCATGGGAATCAACGGGCTCATTCGGGCTCCTTGCTGCCGGGTGTCCACAACTTCTTCTCTGGCTCGGTGTTTTCCTTGTCGGGCGTCCACATCTTGTCGCGGGCCTCGGCAAGCTCGGGCGCGATCGGCTTGACATCGGCGACCAGGCGGTCGAGCGCCTTGCGCAGGCGGAGGTCCTCGCGCAGCGACTCCTGGTGTCCGTGGGCCCAGATGCCCTCGATCACCTCGTCGGGGTCGTCTCCGGACTCGTCGGCCTGCTCGCGAATCAGCGTCTTGACCTCATCGTCCGAGACCTCGATGCCCGCCCGATCGGCGAGCGCCTCGAGCGCGAGCTCGCGTGCGACGGACTGCGCCGCCTCGCCGTGCATCTGCGCGACGAGCACCTCGGGTGACTGTCCCGTGACCTGGAAGTATGTCTCGGGAGTGATTCCTCGGCGGTCGAGCGAGCGAACGAATCCGTCGAGCAACTCGCGCGCCCGGGTCTCGACGAGCGGGCCGGCCCCTTTCACGTCCGAAGCCTTCACGAGCGTGTCGACGGCGGCGGCTCGATAGGCAGAGTCGATCTCGGCCTCGACCGCGGCACGGACGCGTCCTTCGATCTCGGCCCGCAACTCGGCCAGCGTGTCGAACTCGCTCGCGGAGCGCGCGAGATCGTCGTCGATCTCCGGCAAGACCTTCTCGTTGATGTGCTTCACCGTGATCGACACGTTCGCCTGGGCGTCGTCTGCGAGCTCGTACTCGACGTCCTTCGTCTCACCGACGCTTGCACCGATCAGAGCAGCCTCGATCTCCTCCATGAGCCGGCCAGAACCGAGCTCCACTACCGTGTCCGACTGCGTCTCGCCCGAGTCGCCCGCAAGATCGACGACGAGCGTGTCGCCGTCGCGCGCCGGACGCTCGTCTGCAGGAACGAGCTCTGCGACAGTCTGGCGGAGGGCTTCGAGCTCCTGCTCGACGAGCTCCTGCGGCACCTCGGCCTCTGCGCGCGACACCTCGAGCGTCGTCCAGTCAACGATCTCGGGGGTCGGCTGCACCTCGATCGTGGCGGCGAACGACCAGGCCTCCTTGTCGGAGGTCGGAAGCTCGAACTCGTACTCGGGGGCCGAAATCGGGCGCAGGCGCGTCCGCGACGCCGCCGCCCAGAACCAGCCGCCGATATGCGACTCGACCGCCTCGACCCAGATCCGGTCGCGGCCGATCTTGGACACGAGCACGGGCGTCGGCACCTTGCCCTTGCGGAAGCCCGGAATCTTGACCGACTCGGATAGGTCGTTCGTTGCGTGCTCGACCGCGTGCTCGAGCTCGTGCACCGATACATCCACCGTCAGGCGGACGCGGTTTTCGCCAAGCTCCTCCACCTGCGACGACATCAGATGGCCATTCAAGCAGAGACGGTATGGGCCTCCGTCGGGTTGACCGTCGGTCCGGTCCGTCCGACGCGGGTCCTGCCCTCGGACCATGGTGATCGGAATCGTCATCTTCGGCGCCGTCTTCCTCGTCGGCCTCGCGCTCGGAACCATGACGCGGAGACCCCTCGCGACCGCCTCGCTCGTCGTCGCCGCGTTCGTCAGCCTGCTGGTCGTGCAGACGCACGAGCCGCTCGCCGGCTTCGCGGCGTTCGCCCTGATCGCGCTCGCAGGTCTCGTCGTCGATTCGGTCCGCGAGACCGTCGGGCTTCTTCTCGGCCGCTAGATTTCGCCCCACCACGCGGGCGTGGCGGAATTGGTAGACGCGGCGGGTTTAGGTCCCGTTGGGCTTCGGCTCTTGGAGGTTCAAGTCCTCTCGCCCGCACCTGAAGCCTCCAGACGCATTACGTCCCGAGCTTCACGACCATCATGAAGACCACGACGAACAGCAGGACGAGCTCGATCCTCGAGTAGCGCAGGACGTTGCCGATCAGCTCCTGGGCTCGTGGCGTCGCGCCACCCGTCTCCATCTCCACCTTGATCCGCCCGGACGTCGGCCCGAGATACGCGACTCCGGCCGCGAACGAGATCACCCAAACGAGCAGACCGATCCCGACGAACGGCTCGCTCCAGTCCCAGTTGCCGTTGAGCACGAGACCGACGCCGGTCAGGATCAGGAGCAGTGAAGCGGGCGTGAAGATCCGCATCCCGAGAACCTCGATGTCGCCCGCGAAGCCGGCTATACGATCGTTGTCACGGGTGCGGAGGATGCGGAGCGCGAGGATCTGGATGAAGAACGCTCCACCGATCCAGATCATCGCGGCAGAGATGTGAAGGAAGAGAAACAGTTCGTACCACGTCACGGAGGCTCCCCTGTTCGTTGATTTCCGGCAGCCCCGACTTCGCTCAAACGCAACAGGGTCCTTCGGGCGCGCGCCATGGCTTCGATTCGAACGGCGTTGCGTCGAGCGATCGTGGCGCTCGCGCAGGCGCCACCTGGTCGGTAGGACGGTCGTCCCCTAAGGGAATGGAACCTCGCCGTCCCCGTCGTGGGACCGCAACCGGACAGCACGGTCCCGCACGAGCCGCGCTGTGGGCGCTAGCCCGGAAGCGTTGATATCTGGCCCGACGCGTCGACGGTGACAATCATCCGCTCGCCCGCCCGCTGCAAGACTGCGGAATCCAGGGTCTGGCTCTCGACCGCCCACCCTTGCGACGCCCACGTGCTCACCGCGTTGTCAAGTCGCCGGCCGCGCTCCTCCGGCGAGAGCGGATGGTGGCCGCCACGACGCGCGAGCAACACGATCGCCGCCGCCAGAGCGGCGCCGAGAATCGCAAGCAGCACCCATACCCACACGGGCGTACCGTCGCCAGACGACGCATCGGCCGTGGTCGTCGGAGCCGTCTCCGGGGTCGTCGGGGCCTCGGCCGTCTCGGTGGTCGTGACCGTTACCGTCGTCGTCTCCACCGGCGTTGTCGTTTCCACAGAGGTTGTCGTTTCCACAGAGGCCGTCGTGTCGGTGGGCGTCGAGTCGGCAGCCCTACCACCGACTGCTAGAAGACCGGCTGCCGCAATGCCCGCTGCGAAGCACGTCACGAACCCGAGAGTCTTTGCACGGCGTCCCATGACTCGCGATCCTAGGCGAAACCTCGACGGCGGAGCGTCGGCCACCCTCCGACCCGGACTTGCGGGCCTCAGGGTTCGCACGCTGTGGGGGAGTTGCCCGGAGAACGGGCCCGGGGCGACGCACCGCTTCGCGACTGACACATGCCTTTGTCGATCGGATTCGGCCGGATGCTCGTTCGCACGACTCGGCCCGGCTCTACATGGCCCCGGGAGGAATCGAACCTCCGCGCGTGGATTCGAAGTCCACCGCTCTATCCACTGAGCTACGGGGCCGTGCTCGGATGCACGGTATCCTGTGGGCGCACGTGGTGGCGGTAGCTCAGTTGGTAGAGCCCCGGGTTGTGATCCCGGTGGTCGCGGGTTCAAGTCCCGTCCGCCACCTGCGAACGGGGAGGGTCACGATGGAAGAGCGTACCGTGACCCTCCCCGTTCGATGTTTGCTGCACGCTTCGCGTGATCCTGAAGAGGCCCGGCCGTGGGCCAACCCGTTCCCGGCGAGGGCGCTTTTTCGGCGGCCCCTCGCTCCCACCGTTGACCGTAGGATCGTCGCATGCGGCACACGCGCTACGGCTACTGGCTCGAGGAGGCAGGACAGATTGAGCCGACGGAGCCTCTTGCCGGTGACACCACGGCCGACGTCGTCATCGTTGGCGCGGGCTACCTCGGGCTCTGGACCGCCTGGCAACTGAAGGTCCTGGAGCCCGATCTCGACGTCGTGATCCTCGAAGCAGGGCTCGCCGGGCATGGGCCGAGCGGACGAAACGGCGGGTTCGTCTCGACGCTCTGGGACGACTTACCGATCCTGCGCGACGCGGTCGGCGACGCTCGCGCCGTCGAGGTATGCCGCGCCTCCGAGCGGGCCGTCCGGGAGATCGGCAGCTGGTGCGAGGCGCAGGGCGTCGATGCGTCGTACCGCCACGGAGGGACGCTTCAGGTCGCTACGAGCGAGGCGCAGCTCGACGACTGGGGCGAGGTCGTGAACGCCTGCCGGGAAGTGGGAGCCGCAGAGGAGGCTGTGGCGCTCTCGGCGGACGAGGTGGCCTCCCGGTGTGCCTCGCCGGCGTTTCTCGGCGGCATGCTCCTCCCGACCGCAGCGAACGTGCAGCCCGCGCGCCTCGCCCTCGGCCTGAGGGCGAAGGTGATCGAAGCCGGCGTCTGTCTCCGCGAGCGCACAGCTGTCCGCTCGGTCTCGCAGACGGGCGTAGCGACAACCCGGTCGGGAACGGTCACTGCAGGGGCCGCTGTGCTGGCCGTCAACTCGGCGACACCCGGGTTCAGCGGCTACCGGCTCTCACTCGGCGTCGCCTCCAGCCACATGGTCATCTCCGAGCCGGTTCCCGACGTTATCGAGGAGATCGGCTGGACGGGGGGTGAGAACATCCACGACTGCCGTACGCTCCTTCACTACTTCCGCACGACGAGCGACGGCCGGATCGCGCTCGGCTGGGGCGGCGGGCGGATGGGCATCGCCGGGAGGCACTCCGAACGGCTCGACATCGACCGCGACGCGGCGCAGCATGCGACGGCCGCACTCCGCCGCTTCTTCCCGCAACTCGAGACGCGCGAGATCACGCACGCCTGGGGTGGCCCGATCGACGTCTCCCCGACCCACCTGCCGATCTTCGGATCGAGAGGGAATATCCACCACGGCTTCGGTTTCACCGGCAACGGCGTCGGCCCGACGTACCTCGGAGGCGAGATCCTGGCGCGGCTCGCACTCGACCGACGCGATTCGATCACCGGCCTCGCGATCGTCGAGCCCGAGCGCAAGCTGATGCCGCCGGAGCCGTTCCGTTGGGCCGGCGGTAGCGCGATCCGCGCGGCGCTCGTGCGTCGCGATGCCGCCTATGACGGTGGTGGCGAGCCCGACCCGGTGACGGGCTTCATCGCCTCGCTACCGCGGCGCCTCGGCCTTCGGCTCCCCCGCTAGCCAGAGCCGTCCCCCGCTAGCGAGAGCCGTCGAGAAGCGCCAGGACGTCCTCCAGCCTCGCCCGCGCATCGGCATCCTCGGGCGCGCGGGTCGCTGCCGGTGAACGGCTGAGGTCGAAGAACACCCTCGCGAGAGCGGCGAAGACGGCGGGCTCGAGGCCGACCGCGCCCTGACTCCTGGAGATCTCCTCCATCTCGGCGACGTAGCGCCCGGACTTCGCCGCGATGCTCTGCAGCATCCGTGGCGCGTCGTCGACGAGGTCGGGGTAGTGCCGACCGAGATCGTCGAGCACGAGCTCGAGCACGCCGTTCGCGCGCGCGGCGCGCAGCGCCTGGGCCAGGATCGCGGTCTGACCCTTGTAGAACGAGGCGGTCGACATCTTGATCGCCGACGCCGTACCGATCTCGTCCCCGACGACACGAAGGTCGAGGCCGGGCGCGTCGAGATCGGCGACCTGCGCCGCACGCGACCCCGAGAGATAGACGACCGTCGAGCCCGCGACCCAGCGGCGGCGGCCCGGAGATCGAGCCGTCGACGACCTGGAGCCCTGCACCGTCGAGCCGCTCGCCGATGGCGGCCATCGTGGTCGGCGAGACCGCGTTGAGGTCGGCGACGAGCGGTCTGACCACCTGTTCGCCTCGCCGCCTCGGCGACCACGCCCGCCACCTCCAGGGCGGCGCCGGGCGGGACGACGGAGAGAATGACGGCTGAGTCGCCGACGATCTCATCGAGCGTCGCGACCGTTTCGAGCCCCCGGGCAAGCCGCCGGGTGCGCTCGCTCCGGTCGGCGACGGTGACGATGACCCTCGATCCTCCGCTCGCGAGGATCCGCCCGATGGCCGCGCCCATCGCACCGGGGCTGACGATGCCGACGGTGATCATCTTGCGACCCTACTCCGCAGTGCGCCATCGGGCCAGCACGTCGGAGCGGACACGGCGCGGGAGACCGACTAGAACGTAGTGGTGACATCGGTTGAGCGTGCGATCTATGATTGCCGACGATGCCACAGGGGATGGCAGCCACCCGATCTGGAGGTCTGGGAATGCTGAGGTACCGTTGGCGGCTCGTGCTGTCACTCATCGTCGTCGTGATTGCAGCCACGACGGGAATGTTCGTCACGGGCGAGGCGGCCGCGAGCGCCCCTTCGGTGACGGGGAGCACGGCACTCGTCGGGGCACCCAGCGCCCTCACGTGCGGGGGAACCGTGAACGTCCGCGTGACGCTCACAGGAACCGGGGGCATCACCGGCACTGCGACAGACGTCATGCTCGTGCTCGACCTCTCCGGCAGCATCTCGGGAGCGAAGCTCACCGCCCTCAAGACCGCAGCGACATCGTTCGTCCAGGCGCTCGATCTCGGCCGGAACAGGGCCGGCATCGTCACCTACAAGGGCTCGTCCGCAGCGACCCCGTTGCCACTCGGATCGACCAAGAACGCCCTCGTCAACTACCTCAGCGGCATCTCGGGCACCAGCGGCAGCAGCCCTCACCATCTCGGAATCGGCGCGGCGCAGGCGGCTCTGACGGCTCCGGGCTCGTCGAACGCGAGGGCGCTGGCCCTGTTCACGGACGGCCTCACCCAGCAGTCGGAGGCCCAGACCGCGGCAGCAACCGCAAAGGCGGCGCCGGCGAACATCCGAATCGCAACCGTCGGCCTCGGAGGTGACGCAGCCGCTACCGCCATGCGGGCCTGGGCATCGGATCCCGGCTACTACCAGTCCGGCTCGTCCGGCTTCGACGCGACCAAGCTCGTGGCCGACGTCGGCGCAGCAGTCGCCGTCCCGGCAGCGTTCACCCTCACCGAGACGCCGGGCCAGCACTTCGGTCTGTCCGGCGCAGGGTCGTCCGCCGGACCGACACCTGGATCTCTCCAGTGGACGGGCTCGCTGGCGGATGGAGACGGGGTGACGTTCGACCTCACCGCGACCCGTGACGGCTCCCCGCTCTCTTCGGTCACCGAGGAGGTCGTGAGCACGAGCGCCCTGACGGGTGGCACCATCACCGGGGCGACGAAGAAGATCGACGTGCTTCCCTGCGACTCGAACGGGCTGCTGGCTCCCAAGGTCACGTGCACCGGCACGGCGTGCGGTACAGGAGGCACGACACCGAACGGCGTCACGTTCTCGCTCAACGCAGGGTCTCCACCGGCCGGGACCGAGGTCTTCGTCGCCGGTCTCACGAGCGCACCTCCCGCCGGGGCCTGCTCCGGCTTCGACGGCAACACCAACGGTGTCCAGTTCGACATCCGTCCCCTCACGACCCCGGGGACATTCGAGATCAAGATCCCCAAGGCTGCCTTGGGTGGCAAGAAATGGTGGCAGACGGACGTGTGCCTCGGGACGAACCTGAAGTTCATCACCAAGATCGGCTCTCTCTCGAACCTCCGCCCCGGCGCCGTCAATTCCGGCGACCGCTGGTGGGGGCTCCTCCCGAGCCTGCCGCGCTACGTCAACATCTCCGGCCTGGGGTTGACCAAGGGGCCGTGGATCACGTACCGCGCGCCCGGAGCGTCCGCAGGTGATGCGGTGATCCGCTTCACGGTCCCGTATGTCGGAGCCAATTCGGCGAGCTTCACGACGAACGGGCTTCCCGGCTACGACCCGAGGGCCTTCGGCGGCTAGAACTGCTTGCGCCTGAGACGAGAGTGGAGACGACCTCTCTCGTCTCAGGCGACAACGGCTCGGTCGAGGAGCCCGAGCTGTTCGAAGAGCCCGTCTCGGCGAACGCACGCTTCGAGCGGGGTGTCCTCACCGAGCGCAGCGAGACCGTCGAGCGCGAGCGCCTCCTCGTAGCGATGCTCGACGCGTTCGGCCTCGACGAGGGCCGACCCAAACGCCGCACGCGCCTCCTCGCGTCGATCGAGGACGAGGCACGCTTGCCCGAGCACGCGGTGGAGCGTCGGGAGCACGAGCGCGCCCCCCTCCACCGTCGTCGCCCGCCCGAGAGCCTCCGAGGCGAGGAGAACGGCCTCGTCGGGACGGCCCCCGAGGACCAACACCTCCGACACGCGTGCGTCGACCAGGAGAACCGCGGACGAGTCGCCCGCATGCTGGAACGCGAGGCGCGCCTCGGCGAGCGTCTCGAGAGCCTGAGCCGCGTTCCCGCGGCGTGCCTCGAGGAGGGCGGTCTCGACGCTGCACTCGGCCACGTCGGTTGCGCTTCCTCCGGCGCGGCTCGCCCGCTCGGCGCTTCGGAGAAGCGGCTCGGCGTCGTCGAGGTGCCCTTGTGCCGAGAGGATCTCGCCGATGTTGAACGCCGCCATCGAGACGCTCCTCGTATCACCGGCGCGGTCCCAGGTCTCGAGCGCCTGCCTGTACAGGTCGACGGCGTCGTCCCATCGTCCGGCGTAGTACGCAGCAAGCCCGAGGTTGTTGAGTACACCACCCTTGCTGACGAGATCCCCGAGCTCGTCGTACAGCTCGAGCGCGCGAGGCCCGTGAACAGCCTGGGCCGAATTCCCCATCGCGTTGTGCGCGAGGTCGAGCCCGAAGAGCGCATGAGCGAGCGCCTTCGTGGCGCCGACCGACTCCCCGTCGACGATCGCCCGTTCCAGCCACGCCACGGCATCCCGCGGGCGACCGCGGAAGTACGACGTCACACCGAGCCACGCCTCGATCCGCGCGCGCTGGACCGTCGCGGGAACGCTACTGACGCCGTCGAGGAGACGAAGCCCACGACCGAGGATCCGCTGCGCCTCCGGGTAGGCGCCGAGCCTGTACGCGATGGTCGCCTCCTTTCGAAGCAGCCGCGCCTGCTCGACGGCATCGCCGCGCACGCGCCTCTTTGCGATCTGAAGCGCCGACCGAGCGCCTTCCAGCTCGCCGAGCGACAGGCGGACGTCGCTCAGGGCCTCGGCAGCGAGCGCAACGGCTTCCCCGCGCGCACCTCGCCACCGCGTTCCTGCGCTCACCGCACGCTCGAGCAGGGCCGCCGCATCGACGTTCGCGAACACCGCCTGTGCGCGCCGGCCGGCGACGAACCCGTAGTGCAGCGCCTTCGCCCACACCCCCGCCTCGTAGAAGTGGAGTGTCAGCTGGTCTGCGACGTTCGCAGCGTTCGAGCCGGCCTCACGCTCGAGCGCCTCACCGACCTTCCGGTGAAGATCGCGCCGGCGGCTGAACGAGAGCCCGTGGTAGGCGGCATCGCGCAGCAGGCCGTGCCTGAATCGAAGCCCCCCCTCGCCGTCGGCCACGAGGAACCGGTCGAGACGTCCGATCACCGCCTCCGCATCGGCCTCGTCGAGCTCGATCGCCGTGATCAGGCTGGCGCGTGGGAACCGGGCTCCGAGCACCGACGCGCGCCGCAAGACGGCACGATCGGCACTGCGCAGGTCATCGATCTGCACCGCCATGAGAGCCTCGACCGACTGGGGAAGCGCGTCGAGCTCCGCTCCGGCACGCACTGCCGCGACCATCTCGGTGACGAACAACGGGCTGCCGGCCGACCGTGCGGCGATTGCCCCTGCCACATGCCCGGACACCGGAGCATCCTCGGTCAGCTGCTCGACCAGGCCGAGCGCTGCGTCCGGCGAGAGCGGGCCGAGCGCGACCTCGACGGCATCGACACCCTGCGGCAGCGTGAACCCACCGTCGTGGGCCCGTCGTGCGACGACGACCAGCCAGCGCCGCGAGCCGATCCCCTGCGACAGCCGACCGATGAGCTCGACGGATGCCTCGTCCATGAAGTGGGCGTCGTCGATGACGACGAGAGCGGCGTCGGGGACGAGACCGGCGAGCAGCGCCTCAACGGTCGTAGCGATCCGCTCGGGCGCGAAGCGCTCGTCGAGCGCAGCCGTCTCCGGAGTCGGCGCCAGGTCGAGACCGAGCACGATGCCGAGGAGCGGCAGCCAGGGCTCGAGGTCAGCAGCGACCGCCCCAACGGCGCTGCGAAGCCGTCGCTCGACCTCGCCCTCCGGGGCATGCGGGCCGAGCTGCAGTGCCCGGCGAAGAACCATGCCGGCGGCGACGTAGGGTTGGTTCGCGCCGAACTGAGAGCACTGCACGCGCACCGACCGCGCGCCGGGCACGTGGGCTCGGAGCTCCCCGAGGAGCCTGGTCTTGCCAATACCGGAGTCACCGGTGACGACCGCGAGAGCCCCCTCCCCCTGCTCGGCATCCGCGAGCGCGCGGAGGAGCCGTTCGAGCTCGATCTCGCGCCCTACGAACGGGCCGATCGCCTCCGGCTCGCGCTCTCCAGTGGCCGGTCCGACGTCGGAGGCCCGCACGAGCTCGGCTTTGCCTTTCGCGGCGAACGGCTCGACTGGAGCAACGCGGAAGGTCGTCCGAGCGCGGTCAAGGACGTCGTCGCGAACGAGAAGCTGTGCGTCGTCGGCGCGCACCATGATCCGGGCGGCGGTGTTGATCGCGTCCCCGTAGAAGGTGTACGTCCGGCGCGTGGGCGGGCCGACGATCCCGGCAAACACCCGGCCCGCATTGACGCCGACGCGCACCGGGAGCGTTCCGGGCCGCTCGACGATCGCCCGTGAGGCGCGGAGCATCAGCTCCTCCTCGTCTCCTCCGGCACTTCGCGGCGCACCGGAAAGGAGTATCGCCTTCACCGCCTGCTTGCTCACGTCGGTCTGCGCGAAGGTGACGCCGAAGCTCAAGCAGCTCTCCTGTATCGCGGTGATCCGTTCCTCCAGCGCCCGGGCGAGCTCCTCGGGTCCGTCGCGTGCGAGCAGCTCGTCCGTCTGCCGGATCTCGACGAACGCCACGGCGACGTGGCGATGCTCAGGGTCGGAAGGCTCGCCCCGCAGCTCGCGCGTGTAGGCAGCCGGAAGGAGCAGCGAGAGGTCGATCCCCGCAGGATCGAAGAACGGCGGCACGATCTGCGGCGCCGCAGGGCTGGCGGCGAGGAGGACAGCGCCGTCACGTTCCTCACCAAGCAGGTCACGATCGAACAGCGCCGCGGTCGTACTGCTCAGCATCACCTCGCCGGCGTCCGCGGTCGCCTCCGTCTGGACGCAGGCTGTCGCATCCGCGCCGGCGACGACGAGCTCCCGGTGGACGCCTCCGACGAGGAAGAAGTGGAACGTGCCACTGTGCATGCCGACGGACATCCGCAGTCGCACCGGCCCAGCCGAGGTGGACAGACGGCGCATCCCGGTCAGCGCGTCCTGCATCCCGAGAGCCGCGGTGGCGGCCCGATGCGCGTGGTTCTCCCCCCTGAAGAGAAGGAGGACGGCATCGCCGCCGAACTTGAGCAGGTCGGCGTGGTGGGCGTACGCCGCGTCGATCAGCTCCGCGAACGCAGCATCGAGAACGAGCGCGATCTGCTCCGCGCCCTCGCGCCCCCTCTTCGCGAGCTTCTCGGTCAACTCGGTGAAGCCCGAGATGTCCGCGAATACGAGCGTGCCCTCGAACGTCCGTGCGAGCGTCGACGGCGCCTCGCGTAGCCAGTCGGCCGCGAGGCGCGGGACGAACGGCCGCAATGGATCATTCACAGACCCATGCCTCGTGCTCGCCGGTGCGCTCGACATTGGTGCGAGCCTACCGGGCAGCGAGCCGAGCCGACTGGCGCCGAGCGCGTCACCGGAGTGTGACCTACGGCGGCAGTCGCCCCAGTCTCCCGGGCCGATTACCCTAGGGAGGCGCGCCCGTAGCTCAGTGGACAGAGCGGCGGACTTCTAATCCGCGGGTCGGAGGTTCGAATCCTCCCGGGCGCATCACACAGTCGGCTGACAAGGCATTTGCAGGCCGCCCACGCTCGCCGGTCAATCACCGGGATCCCGCCCTACGGGCCGCGCGGTGGGAGCGGCACGAGAATGCTCGTCCGCCGCTTGTACTCCCGATATGCGGGGTCGTCGCCGTACCTGGCGTCGGCGCTTCGCTCGAGCAGCGGAATGCCGCTCACGAAGAGGAGAAGCAGAGTGATGAACACAGGCCCGATCACGACAGCGAAGGCCGCTCCGTGCAGGAAGGGTACGGCGAAGATGAACAGCCCCCACCAGACGAGGATCTCGCCGAAGTAGTTGGGGTGGCGGGAGTACCTCCAGAGGCCGCTCTCGATGAAGCGCTCGCGGTTCTCGCTCTTCCCCTTGAACGCCGACTTCTGGGCGTCCGCCGCGGCCTCGATCACCAGGCCGACCAACCAGATCGATGCCCCGGCGACCGACCAGGGCCCGAAGCCGGGAGCCGCGTCCTGAGCGACGAGGTACGACACGGGCAGCATGATCACGGCCACCGAGATCGCCTGCAAGAGCCAGAATCGGGCGAACCGCAGCGGGTCATCCCTCATTTCGTCGAAGCGGTGGTCGACCTTCATCCGCAGGATGCGGCCAAGCAGATAGCCGCCCAGCCGCACCGCCCAGACGAGCACGAGAAGCGAGGCGGCGAGCTGAACCGGCTCGCGCGAGCCCAGCAAAGGCAGCACGATCGCGAGCACCGCGAACGAGAGGCTGTAGGAGAGGTCGGTCACGACGTCGGTCTTCCGGGTCGCGGCGAAGGCGAAGAAGGCCGCGTTCACGGCCAGGGAGATGACGAATGAGAGGAGAATCGCGTTCATGGGATGGTGCGAATCAATAAACGGGCGTCTCGCGCCACGTGCCCCAGACCTCGCGCAGCACGTCGCACATCTCGCCCATCGTCACGTCCGCCTTCGCGGCCGCGACGATCACCGGCATCAGGTTCGTCGTGCCGGCGGCGGCCTCACGCAGGTCCGCGAGACACCGTTCGGCCGCCTCGCGGTCACGCGTCGCCCGGAGGGCGCGGACACGTTCGACTTGCAGAGGCTCGAGCCCCGGATCGATCTTGTGGAGCGGGATCGGTGGCTCGTCGCCGACCGTGTACGCATTGACTCCGACGATCAGCCGCTGCCTGGCCTCGACCTCGCTCTGATAGCGGAACGACGCCTCGGCGATCTCGGCCTGCGGGAAGTTCTGCTTGATCGCCGCGACCATGCCTCCGCGCTCCTCGATCTGCTCGAAGTACGCATACGCCTGCGCTTCGAGCTCGTCGGTGAGCCGCTCTACGTGGTACGACCCGCCCAGAGGATCAACCGCGTTGACGACGCCGATCTCGTGGGCGATCACCTGCTGAGTCCGGAGGGCGATCCGCACAGCATCCTCGGTGGGGAGGGCAAGCGCCTCGTCGAACGAATTGGTGTGAAGCGATTGCGTGCCCCCGAGCACCGCGGCGAGCGCCTCGATCGCTGTCCGCACGATGTTGACCTCCGGCTGCTGTGCCGTCAGTGACACCCCGGCGGTCTGCGAGTGGAAGCGCATCAACAGCGAGCGCTCGTCCTTCGCCCCGTAGCGGTCGCGCAGGACCGTCGCCCAGATCCGACGGGCGGCACGATATTTCGCGATCTCCTCGAAGAAGTCGAGATGCGCGTTGAAGAAGAACGAGAGCCGCGGCGCAAAGTCGTCGATCGCGAGCCCGCGCTCGAGCGCCCACTCGATGTAGGTGAACCCATCCTGCAGCGTGAAGGCGAGCTCCTGGGCGGCCGTCGAGCCGGCCTCGCGAATGTGGTACCCGGAGATCGAGATGGGATGCCAGAGCGGCATCTCCTCCGTGCAGAACTCGACCATGTCCGTGACGAGCCGCATGCTCGGCTCCGGCGGGAAGATGTACTCCTTCTGCGCGATGTACTCCTTCAGGATGTCCGTCTGGATCGTCCCGCGCAACGCCGCTCGCGGCACCCCCTGCTCCTCGCCGACGCAGATGTAGAAGGCAAGCAGCATCGCGGCCGGCGAGTTGATCGTCATCGAGGTGGAGACCTCGCCGAGCGGGATACCTGCGAAGAGCAACCGCATGTCGTCGACCGAGTCAACGGCGACGCCTTCCCTCCCCACCTCTCCGAGAGAGCGGGGGTGGTCGGAATCGAGGCCCATCAGGGTCGGCATGTCGAACGCGGTCGAGAGCCCGGTCTGACCGTGGTCGAGGAGGAACCGGAATCGCTCGTTCGTCTCCCCCGCCGAGCCGAAACCCGCGAACTGGCGCATCGTCCAGAGGCGGCCGCGGTACATCGACGGGTAGACGCCCCGCGTGAAGGGGAACTCACCGGGGTAGCCGAGATCGCGCTCGTAGTCGATCGCGACCGAGTCGGGCGTCGAGAGCGGGTCCACCTCGATCCCCGAGATCGTCGCGAAGTGCTCGCCCGCGCGCTCGGGTGTGCGGGCACAACGCTCGCGCCAGCGGTCGATGCCCTGAGAGACGCCGGATGCCATCGACCCGATCCTACTCCCGACCGACGGCGTGGACAGCCGGCGGCGCAAGGGTCGAGCGACGCAGCGCGACCAGAACGGCGCCCGCACCGAGGCAGCCGACGCCAAGGAGCACGGCGGCATGCCAGCCGGACGCATCGATGAGCCAGCCGCCCGCAACGCTCCCACCCGCAATGCCGATCGAGACCGAAGTGCCGAACCACGAGAACGCCTCGGCAACGGATCCCGCCGCCGCGACCTGGCCGATCTGCCCGTAGATCGCAGCGACGACCGGGGCTATCGGAAGTCCCGCGAAGAACAGAAGGAGCGTCATCGTGACGATCGATCCGGCGAGAAGCGGGAGGAGCATCAGCATCACGAGCGCGCACGATCCGAGCATGATCCTGCGTCGCTCGTCACGTGAGGGACGCAACGCCGCTACGAGACCTCCGACGAGCGAGCCACAGGAGAAACCGGCGAGTGCCACGCCGGCGAATGCGCGGTTTCCCTGGAGCTCGGCGAACGCAGGAACCGCGATCTCGGCCGCGCCGAAACCGAGCCCGAGGCAGAGCGACAGAAGTGCGAGCGTCCTCACGCCGACGGAGGAAAGGGCGCCGAGGCGCGACGTATGACGATCCTCCGCGGCGCCGGCAGCGCGAATCGGGGGCAACCGCGCGTACGCGAACGTTCCCACGAAGGCGAGCACTGCAGCGCCGGCGACCGCCGCCGCAGGATCGATCGTGGCAAGGAGCGCGACGAGGAGTGGGCCACCGACGAAGATCACCTCCTGGAGCGCGGCATCGAGCGCGTAGGCGGTCTTCGCACCGTCCTCGCCGGCGACCCTCGGCCAGATCGACCGCAACACCGAGGAGACCGGAGCCATCGTGACTCCTGTCGCCGCGGCGACGAGAGCGATAAGGGCAATCGGTGCACCGATCTCCCCGAGCAGCGCGACGCTCCCGAGCAGAGCGGAGTAGAGGACCATGCGGACGCGGAGGACACGGTGAGCGCCACGGCGATCGACCTGGCGACCGCCGTACGGAGCTCCGATCGCCACGGCGACACCGTAGGCTGCTGCGACGAGCCCGGCCTGGCCGTACCCGGCACCGGTCGCCCTGACGAGGAGCACGAGCGCGAGCGCCGCCATCCCGTTCGGGAGCCTCGCCACGATGCTCCACCCGAGGAGCGCGCCTGCATAGGGGTTCGCGAAGAGCTCGCGATAGCGCGCGAGTCCTCGCGTCTGCTGTTTCTCCGTCACCTACGCCGGCGAATCGGCCGCCACGGACGAGCGATTCGATGCATTCGTTTTCAGCCGCCGGTGGGCCAGCCAGTCCACGACGAGCACCTGGATCGAACCGGCGAGCGGGATCGCCCCGAGCGCGCCGATCACGCCGGCGAGCTCCGCGCCCATGAGCACAGCAATGAGCACGATCAGTGGCGACAACCGGACCGTGCGGCCATACACGAGCGGCTGGAGAACATGGTTCTCGAGCTGCTGGTAGAGGATGAAGAAGATCAGGAGCACGATCCCGGCCGTCGTCGAATGCAGGAACCCGACGCCGCTGACGATGATCGCTGCCAGGGTGGCGCCGGCGAGCGGGATGAGGTCGAGCAGCGCGACGATGAGACCGAGCGCAACGGCATAGGGGACCCCGAGGACGAGCAGGACAGCGGTCGAGACGACGCCCGCGATCAGGCTGATCGCGAGGTTGCCGGTCACGTAGCCACCGACAGTCCGGTAGATGTCGCCTCCGACCTTCCGCCAACGCGGCTGCGCCGACTCGGACATGAGACCGTAGATCCGCTCGATCCAGACGGGGCCTTCGAGCAGCATGAACAGGGTGAGAAACGCGATCGTGACGACGGCGATCACGGCGTTGAGAATGCTCTTGGTGAGGCTCAGTGCCGTGTTCGAGAGGCCGAGCACACCGCCGACGCCGCTCTTCTCGATCGCCTCACGTGCCTTTTCGACGATCTGGTAGTCCCGCTCGAGGAACCCGAGCCTCCCCCGTCCCCTGGTGAGGTCGTCGATGTAGCCGGGGACGGCGTCTGCGAGATCGTTGACCTCGCGGATGAGCGTCGGGACGAAGGTGGCTGCGATCCCGACGATGACAAGAATCGCGCCGACGAACACGATCCCGACAGCGGGGCCGCGGGGCATCCCGCGGCGCGCAAGGATCTCGACGGCCGGGTTGAGCGCCATCGCCAGGAACACTGCAATGAGGAACCAGATGATCACCGAGCGCGTGACCCAGACGACCTCGAGCGCCACTGCCACCCCGAGAACGACGCCGATCACGGTCAGGATCGCCCGTGGGCTAAATCGGATAGCGCGTTCGTCGAGCATCACCCGAGGATAGGTGGTGGCATGGACAGCCCTCCCCAAGCAGTTCCCGCGGTGGTGTGGCGCATATGTCGCGCTGGACCGCTTCAATGGGGGAACGCGGGTGTAGCTCAATGGTAGAGCCCCAGCCTTCCAAGCTGATTACGAGGGTTCGATTCCCTCCACCCGCTTCCTCTCCGCCCTCCCGCCTCCGATCTCCTGGCCACGGCCCTGCGTCTCGGCGTTCGTGAGTCGCAGCGTCTCCGGGTAGGGGAAGAAGTCGACGATCTCCCCGGCCTCGACCCGCCGCTGGCACTCCTGCCAGAACTCCGGCTCCAGAAGATCGGCATGGTGGCGCATGAACAGCTCGCGCACCCTCGGGTCGCCGAGCAGGAACGTCGCGAACTCCTCGGGAAAGACGTCGTGCGGCAGGACGGCGTACCACGGCTCGCTCGCAAGCTCGGCCTCGGGGTTGGGCGGCGGCGGGATCCGCCGGAACGTGACATCGGTGAGGTACTCGATCTCGTCGTAGTCGTAGAACACGACGCGCCCGTGGCGGGTGACGCCGAAATTCCGCCAGAGCATGTCCCCGGGGAAGATGTTGGCGATCGCAAGGTCCCGTATGGCGTTGCCGTACTCGATGACGGCGTGCTCGAGCTCGTCGGGTGTGGCCCGGTCGATGGCGATGTTCAGCGGCACCATGCGCCGCTCGACGTAGCAGTGGCGAATGAGAAGGCGATCGCCGTCGAGCTCGATCATCGAGGGTGCAAGCGCCTTCAACTCCTCGAGAAGCTCGGGCGCAAACCGGTCGAGCGGAAGGGCGAGGTCCGTGAACTCCAGCGTGTCGGCCATCCGCCCGACGCGGTCGACGTGCTTGACCATGGCGAACTTGGAGCGGATTGTTGCGCGATCGGTGTCCTTCCCGGGGCCGAAGACGTCCTTGATGATCTTGAAGACGGTCGGGTACGAGGGAAGCGTGAAGACGAGCATCACCTTCCCGCGAATTCCGGGAGCCTCGACGAACGAATCCTCCGAGTGGTCGAGGTGCCGGAGCAGGTCCCGGTAGAAGAGCGTCTTGCCCTGCTTGCCGAGGCCGAGCATCGTGTAGAGGTCGGAGCGCGTCCGGGTGGGCGAGATCGCGCGGAGGAACTCGACGTATCCGGACGGGACCTCCATGTCGACCATGAAGTAGGCGCGCGAGAGCGAGAACAGGATGCTGATCTGCTCGGAGTCGAGAAGCACCGCGTCGAGCACGAGCAGCCCGTCCTCGTCGTGGAGGATCGGCACGGCGAAGGGAATCGCCTCGTACCCGTTGACGAGCGTGCCGATGACGTACGCGGCCTTGTTGCGGTAGAACGCAGAGTTCAGGACCCTGACCTGATAGTTCGGCTCGAGGTGGGTCCAGGCATGCTCGGTGCGACGCTCGACCGCCGCGACGAGCATTCCGACGTCACGCTCGAGATCCGCGAACGGACGGCGCCAGCCGAGCTCGCGGAACACGCGCTCGAAACACAGCTGGAGGTTGCCGTCCTTCGGGTAGTAGCTGCGGTAGATCGGCGGGTCGGACTCGATGTCCGCGGTGGAGATGGTCGCGCGAACGAAGATCAGGTCGTTGTGGACATAGCTGCGGTGCAGGATCCGCGTGATCACGGAGTTGAAGAACGTCTCCGCGAGCTCGGGCTGTGGATGATCGACGAGCAGCCCGATGTACTGGAGCTTCGCCTCCTGCCAGACGGTCATGTCGAGCCGCTCGACGTCGAACGCCCCTCGCAGCCGATCGACACACTCCCGCACGCGCACGTCGTAGAACTCGATCCTCTCCTGCACAGCGGCCTGCACCTCCCCCCAGGCAGCGCGATCGAAGCGCTCCTTGGCCTCCGCGCTCGCTGCGCGGAAGAGCCGGTAGTGCCGGTCGAACCCCTCGATCAGGACCTCGGCGATCCCGGCGGCGGCCGCGGCAGCGGGCGACGGCACTCCCGAGGCCGGCACTGGTTGTGCGATAGCCTGAGGTCGTCGGCTCGACTGTCGATCCGAGGTACTCATCCACACACACGGTAGGGAAATGACAACCCAGACGCATATTCAGGTTCCAGCAGGTGGACGCAAGATCGTCGTCGGTGAGCCGACGCCCGACAACCCGATCATCCCCTTCATCGAGGGCGACGGCATCGGCGTCGACATCACGCCCGTGATGAAAGCCGTCGTGGACGCGGCCGTCGCGAAGGCGTACGGCGACGCGCGGCAGATCCACTGGATGGAGATCTACGCGGGTGAGAAGGCGACGCGCCTCTACGGCAGCGACGTCTGGCTCCCGGACGAGACTCTCGTCGCGGCCCGCGACTACTCGGTCTCGATCAAGGGGCCGATGACGACCCCTGTCGGGGGTGGCATTCGCTCCCTCAACGTCGCGCTTCGACAGCAACTCGACCTTTTCGTCTGCCTCCGTCCGGTACGTCACTTTCCCGGCGTCCCGAGCCCTCTCGTCGACCCCTCGAAGACGAACATGGTCATCTTCCGTGAGAACACGGAAGACATCTATGCAGGCATCGAGTGGGAGGCCGAGACCGACGGTGCGAGGAAGGTGATCTCTTTCCTCCAGGACGAGATGGGTGTGACGAAGATCCGCTTCCCGGAGACGTCGAGCATCGGGATCAAGCCCGTCTCGCGCGAGGGCACCGAGCGACTCGTCCGCAAGGCCATCCGCTACGCGTTCGACAACGGCCGCGCGTCGGTGACACTCGTGCACAAGGGGAACATCATGAAGTTCACCGAGGGCGGGTTCCGCGACTGGGGATACGCACTCGCGGCAAACGAGTTCGGCGCCACGCCGATCGACGGCGGCCCGTGGCTGCAGATCGAGCACGAGGGGCGCACGATCGTCGTCAAGGACGTGATCGCAGATGCGTTCCTGCAGCAGATCCTGCTGCGGCCGGCCGAGTACGACGTGATCGCGACGCTGAACCTCAACGGCGATTACATCTCCGACGCGCTGGCCGCCCAGGTCGGCGGCATCGGGATCGCGCCTGGCGCAAATCTCTCGGACGAGGTCGCGATGTTCGAGGCGACGCACGGAACGGCGCCGAAGTACGCCGGTCAGGACAAGGTCAACCCGGGGTCCCTGATCCTCTCCGCCGAGATGATGCTCCGTCACCTCGGCTGGACCGAGGCGGCCGACCTGATCATCGACGTCACTCGCCGCCGCGATCGCGGACCGGCAGGTCACCTACGACTTCGCCCGGCTGATGGAGGGCGCGAACGAGGTCTCCTGCTCGGCGTTCGGTCAGGCGATGATCGACCGGATGTAGCCTCCGGCGTCAGTGCCCGGAGGCGGAGAAGTGCTGGTAGTCCTTCACGCCCGCGAAGCGTCCGCCCCACCCCCAACCGATCCCGTCGAACGCCCGCACGAGCGCGTGGCCCTCGGCCGCCATGCCGGGCCGGAACGGCATGCGGCGCAGGTACGGTCGACTGGCGCGATGTGAGGTTGCTCCTCCGCTCACGTATGGGTTCTCGATCGGGTTGACGTCGATCGCGCGGCCGTACGCGTGCTCGGAGTACCGCGTCGTGCCCTCGACGAACCGGCAGTTGAACGCCGACGTGTTGTCGGCCTCGATCGAGCGCTCGTCGTCACCGCCATAGCGGTCGACCGGCACCATGCGCCGGATCGGGAAGCCCGCCGCGTAGAGCTGCCGGAAGACCCGGAGGACGCGCGAGGCAACGTCTCGGTGGACGACCAGGCGCCCGCGACGGTCACGGCCGTCGAACCCGTGGTGCGTCACCGTGAGCAGGCGAAGGTCCCGCAACGCCACCGGGCAGCCGGGACGCCACGAGACGCCGGTCATCTGCCGCGCAAGCGCCGGTGAGATCGCCTTGATGCTGCCGCGAAAGCCCGACGACTCCCCTCGGGCTCCAGCCGACCTCGATGCCGGCCGCGACCAGGATCGCCACGGCGACGACGGCAGCCGCGCGCCGAGACGACGACGACGTCACGGCCCGCCGGCCGCGCCCTCGACGATCGAGCCGTCGAGGCCGAGCCGTTCCGCCAGCCAGTCGAGCTGATCGTTGAAGGCCTTGTCCGACGGCGTGTGCCCCTGGTCGTACCACCGCACGGTCGCGGCCGGCCCTGCCGCCTTCGCGAGCGCCTCGAGCGCCGCCTTCGGGACGACCTCGTCGCTGCTTCCGTTCTGGAGCAGGATCGAGTCGGCCGGAGCGAGTGCGACCCACCGCAGGGGGTCGACCGCGCCGAGCTCCTCCGTGACCACGGGTCGGAGCGCCTCCGGCGCCTGCTTCGCGTACTCCGAGACGGGCGTCGAGCCTCCCGAGAGAAGCCCGAACGACCCGATCCTGGGCTCGACTCCCGCAAGGATGCGCACCGATCCTCGCGCCGCCGCTCCAGCCGACGACCGCGATTCGCTCGTCGTCGACCCTCGGGAGGGACTGGAGGACGTCGACGCCGCGCCGGGCGGCCACCACCGTCTCGACGACCGCGTCTCGCTGCGCCCGCGCGCGCTCCTCCGGCGACGCGCCGCTCGAATCGACCTCCTGCGGCATCGTGATCGTGAGCGCGACGACGCCGCGAGCCGCGAGCCAGGTGGCGGGCACGAGGAGCTGCGTCCGATCGCCGGGCGAGCCGTGGAGGTAGACGACGCCCGGAAACGGCCCCTTTCCGGGCGGGACGACGAGCATCGCGTCGATCCGATCTCCCGACGGGGTCGAGTACGAGACATCGTGGACGGCGATCGGGTACTTCTTGTTGACGCGGCCGCGGTCGACGTACTGCAGCGGCGCGGCCATGTCGTAGGCGAACGGCGACTCGACGGCCGCTTTCTCGTCACCGCCTCCGCACCCCACAGCGCTCACGATCACAACGGCGAGGATTGCGGCAACAGCTCTCATCACGACATCGGGACGGCGAGATTCGAACTCGCGACTTCTCGCTCCCAAAGCGAGCGCGCTACCAGGCTGCGCCACGTCCCGTCGCGCACAGTGTAGAGACGGTCAGGTCGCTACGATGACGACGAGGCGACGCGGGCCGTGGACGCCCTCGACCCGCGTCAGCTCGATGTCGCTCGTCGCAGAGGGGCCTGACACGAGAACGATCGGATGCCCCGCTCTCGCGCTCGGCTCGAGGGCGGCGACGAGCTCCGGCACCGTTTCTACGATCGCCTCGCTGCGCACGATGCAGACGTGGAGATCCGGAACGAGGCTCAGCGCTCGGCGCCCCTGCCCCGGGCCGCCGTCGAGGGCGATCGTGCCCGTCTCCGCGCATGCCCCGAGACAGGTCGTCAGGGCTCCGTCGAGCCCGTCCAGATCGCGTGCTGTGAGGCCCGAGTCCTCGACCAGGTCGACTCCGGCGGGTCGAAGCTCCACATCGAGGTCAGGGGCGACTCCGACCCGACGGGCGCCGAGCGGTCGCGAGTGCCTCGGCGCATGCGCGAACGGGCTCGGCGGTGACGACGACCGTCGCCTCGTAGTCGCCCACGCGCTCGACGAAGAGATCGACGACAGCCGCGCGATCGCGCGTCCCGCTTCGGCCGTAGTCACGCGGCACGGCGACCGTCGCCGGCCCGTCGGCGAGCGAGGCCCTCACGCGCGCCAGGATCGCCTCACGGCCCGTCGGCACGGCGCTCCCACCACTCGCGGAAGGTCTGCGCCGGCAGCGCCGGCAGATCGCGCGACCGGCCCCACGCTCCGAGCGGGCCGGGCGGGAAGTGCGTGATCCAACCGTCGCGCGTCACCGGCCGCTGGAGCGTGCGCGCGAGCCGCTGCGCGCGCTCGTATCCCGCGCGCGTTGCGAACGCGCGACCCAGGAGCTTCAACGACCGCCCCTCGAAGCCTGCCGCGTTCCCGCGCGACCGCTTTCCCACGCTCGTGAACGAGGATCGAGGGAATGTCGATCAGGACGGGGCAGACGTCGTAACACGCGCCGCAGAGCGACGATGCGAACGGCAACGACGCCACCGCGCCTCGCTCGCCTGCGAGCTGGGGAGAGAGGATCGCGCCGATCGGGCCCGCGTAGGGCGAGTGGTACGCGTGCCCGCCCGTCTGTCGGTAGACGGGGCACGTGTTGACGCACGCCGAGCAACGGATGCAGCGCAGCGCAGTTCGCCCTGCCGGATCGCCGAGAACGCGCGTGCTGCCGGCGTCGAGGAGCACGAGGTGGAACGCCCGCGGCCCGTCACCTGCCCGCACCCCCGTCCAGAGGGACGTGTACGGATTCATGCGCTCGCCGGTGGACGACCGCGGCAGTAACTGGAGGAAGACCTCGAGATCGCGAAACCGTGGAATCGCCTTCTCGATCCCCATCACCGTGATCAGCACCTCCGGCAGCGTCGTGCACATGCGCCCGTTGCCCTCGGACTCGACGACGCAGATCGTCCCCGTGTCGGCGGCCGCGAAGTTCGCGCCCGAGACCGCCACCCGCGCGCGGAGGAACGCCTCGCGCAGATGCAGCCGCGCGGCCTCGGCCAGCTCGCCCGGATCGTCGGACAGATCCGGCCGGCCGAGCCGGGTGCGGAACAGATCGCGGATCTCGACCCGGTTCTTGTGGATCGCCGGCACGAGCAGGTGCGAAGGCCGCTCGTCGGCAAGCTGGACGATCAGCTCCGCCAGGTCGGTCTCGATCGGCCGGATCCCGGCGGCTTCGAGGGCGTCGTTGAGCGCGATCTCGTCGGTCGCGAGCGACTTCACCTTCACCACCTCGTGGACACCCTCCGCCCGGGCGAGGCCGACGACGATCTCGTTCGCCTCCGCGGCGTCGCGCGCCCAGTGCACGACGCCTCCCGCGGCCCGCACCGAGGACTTCGAGCTCGACGAGCACCTCGTCGAGCCGGGCGAGGGTCTCGTCCTTGATCGCCGCACCGGCCTCGCGCAGGGCCTCCCAGTCGGGTACCTCGGCGACGACGCCGGCACGCTTGGCGCGGATGGTCGTCGTCGCGTGGCGGATGTTGGCCCTGACCTGGCCGTTCGCTAGCGCCGCGGCGGCCGCGTGCGGGAAGCTCTCGGGCCGAGCGTCGCGGGCCGCGCCGCTCACGAGGCGAGGATCTCCGCGAGATGGAGCGGCCGGACGTCGATCCCGCGGCGCCGCAGGCCGCCGCCGATGTGCATCAGGCACGAGCTGTCGCAGGCGCACACGGTTCCGGCGCCGGACGCAGTGAGGGCCGCGATCTTCTCGTCGAGCATCGCTGTCGAGACGTCCGCGTTCTTCACCGCGAACGTTCCGCCGAAGCCGCAGCACTCCTCGGCATCAGGAAGCTCGACGAGATCGAGACCGGGCACGGCTTCGAGCAGACGACGAGGCCCATCGCCGACGCGCAGGAGCCGAAGCGAATGGCAGGTCGGGTGGTATGCCACCGATCCCTCGAAGCCGGAGCCGACATCCTCGATCCCGAGCACGCCGGTCAGGAACTGGGACAGCTCCCACGTGCGCGCGGGCACGCCGCGGTCGTCACCGCCGAGCAAGTGGCCGAAGTGCTCGCGCACCTGCGCGGCGCACGAGCCGGACGGCGTCACGACGGCGTCGAACCCCTCGAACACCTCCACGAATCTTCCAGCGAGAGCCGCAGCCTCGGCGGGATACCCCGAGTTCGCGTGCATCTGGCCGCAGCAGGTCTGCTCGAGCGGGAAGACGACCTCGATCCCGAGCCGCTCGAGCACGGTCACGGTGGCCCTGCCGACATCGGGGAACAGCGTGTCGGCGAGACACGTCACGAACAGGGCGACACGATCGACCATCGATTCCGAGCCTACTGGGTCGCGATCGCGCGACCGCCAGGTACGGATACCCTGTGGAGGTGGTCGAACGCGTCCTCCTTGCATCACCGCGTGGCTACTGCGCCGGGGTCGAGCGCGCGGTCGAGACCGTCGAGAAGGCCCTCGCGCACTACGGCGCACCCGTCTACGTCCGCAAGCAGATCGTCCACAACATCCACGTCGTTCGCGATCTCGAGGCGCGTGGCGCGATCTTCGTGGACGAGGAGACAGAGGTGCCGGAGAGCGCAACAGTCGTGTATTCCGCGCACGGCGTCGCGCCGAGCGTGCATGCGAATTCTACGGCACTCGGTCACAACGTCATCGATGCGACCTGCCCGCTCGTCACGAAGGTGCACGTCCAGGCGAGACGGTACGCGGCGGACGGATACACGGTGATCCTCATCGGCCACGAGGGCCACGAGGAAGTCGTCGGAACGATGGGCGAGGCTCCGGAGGCAACGGTGCTCGTACAGGACGTCGCCGAGGCCGAGGCGCTTTCGCTCCCGGCGGACACCCGTCTCGCGTATATCACCCAGACGACGCTCTCCGTCGACGAGACATCCGAGATCATCGCCGTCCTTCGCCGCCGCTTCCCTCAGATCTATGCCCCCCGTAAGGAAGACATCTGTTACGCGACCTCCAACCGCCAGTGGGCGGTGAAGGAGATGCTCGCCGAGATCGACCTACTCCTCGTCCTCGGCTCGAAGAACTCGTCGAACTCGAACCGCCTCGTCGACGTGGCCCGGGCTTCCGGCGTAGCGGGGTATCTCGTCGACGACGAGACCGAGATCGACGAGCGGTGGCTCGAGGGAGTGCAAACCGTCGGCATCTCGTCCGGCGCATCGGCGCCTGAGCGACTCGTCTCACGGCTCTGCGACTGGTTCCGCGAGCGGGGCGTCGATCGGATCGAGCCGTTCCAGCTCGTCGTCGAGGACGTCACGTTCAAGCTTCCGGTCGAGCTGCGCCGCGAGTTGATCCTGGCCGAGACCCAGCGCTGACCGACATGCCGATCACCCTCGCGGTCGTCGTCCCGGCGACCGACAACCCGCCCACTCTGGAACGGTGCGTCGCGGCGATCGAGCGGGCCGCCGAACCACCGACCGAGCTCGTCGTCGTCACGACCCCGCCCGGCTCTGGCCCGGCAGCCGCGCGGAACGCCGGCGTTGCCCTGACGCGGGCCGAGGTCGTCGTCTTCGTCGACTCGGACGTCGTGGTTCAGGAGGACGTCTTCTCGCGGATCAGGGCGGCCTTCGCCGCCGACCGCGACCTCGTCGCGATCTTCGGCTCCTACGACGACCACGTCTGGACGAGCGAGCTGATCACGGGTTTCCGAAACCTCCTCCACCACATCGTCCATCAACGCTCGAGCGGCGACGTCCATTCGTTCTGGGCCGGTCTCGGGGCAGTGCGGCGCGCGGCCGTTCGACGCCGTCGGGGGATTCGATGCGGATCGGTACCCGCTCCCGTCGATCGAGGACATCGAGCTCGGCGCGCGTCTTGCCGAGCGTGGCCGCATTCGCCTCGATCCCGACCTGCGCGGGACGCACCTCAAACGGTGGACCCTCTCCACGATGGTTCGAACCGACTTCACGAGCAGGGGTGTGCCGTGGGTGGCCCTGCTCGTCGAGAAGCGCCGGGTGCCGGCGACGCTCAATCTCGGTGCGCGCGAGCGCGCGAGCGCGGTCGCGGCACTCGCTGTTGCCTACGGGCTCGCCCGGCGACGACCGGGTGTCTTCGCCTCGGGCGTCGCAGCAGGCACGGCGCTCAACGCGGATCTCTTCGCCCTCCTCCACCGCCGCCTCGGCGTCAAAGGCGCCGTTGCCGGCGCGGGCCTCCACACGATCCACCAGCTGACCGCCGTCGCGGCGGTGCCCGCAGGGATCGTCGCTTCTAAGCGACGGTAGCGAACGGGGCGTCCTGCCCCAGAGGATTGCGCAACTCGCCTTCCTCGTGATACTCGGCGTCGGCGTTCACCGACCACACGTCGTGATCCGTCCCGTCGATGAGGTTCAGCGTGCCGAGGACGGCCGTCCACATCGAATGATCCTGGTTGTTGTACCGGTGGAGGCCGTTCCTGCCCACGGTCTGCAGATTCGACATCGTCGAGAGGTACGCGCGCAGGGTCGCAACGGCGCCGTCGTAACCCTTGTCATACATCGGATACGCCCTTGGCACCCTGATCGCGACGCCGTCGACGACGCTCGCCGGGTCGATCAGGCCGATCTGACCCAGCTCGCGCTTCGCGAGCTCGATCAGGGCATGATCGGGCATAGACCAGGTCTCGTCTCCCTGGAAGCAGAAGTACTCCGCTCCGAGGCTCGTGAACCCGGGACGGGTCATACCGGGGCTCCAGGAGCCGAAGTTCTGCACCCGTCCGGCCCGGGTGCCTGGGTCGTGCAGGTAGATCCAGTTGTCGGGAAACGGCTCGGGATCGGTCGAGATCAGGCCGACGACCAGAAGGTCCCTGTAGCGCAGCCGTCGGGCGGCGGCAACGACATCATCCGGCGGCAGAGGATCGAGGGAGAGGACGAGCTCCGAGAGCGGGATGCTCGAGACCACTCCATCGACATCGATCAGCTCCGCTTGACCGCCGTCTCGACTGACCTCGACGGCGCGAACGCGGCCGGACTCGTGGACGACGCGATTGACGCGCTCACCCAGACGGACAGGAACGCCCGCCTGCTCGGAGCGAGTGGCAAGCGTCTCCCACATCTGGCCCGGCCCGAGGCGCGGATAGTGAAATTCCTCGATCAGGCTCGTGACGTGGCGCCGCTTGATCCGTAGGGCCGACATCAACGCCGTCCAGAACGAAAGATTCCGGATTCGCTGGGCTGCCCACTCGGCCTGGATCTCGCTGCCGGGAATGCCCCACACCTTCTCGGTGTATTCGCGGAAGAACGCGTCGTAGAGTCGCTGCCCGAACCGCGACGTCACCCAATCCTCGAAGGTCGCGGGTGGCTCCGACCGCCGCATCTTCGCGGCGGCGTACGAGCCGAGGCAGCGTCCGGTCTCGACGACGCCGAGGCGACGAACGACATCCTCGGCGCGCAGCGGGTAGGCAAAGAAGTCTCCCCGATAATAGATCCGCGAGAGTCGTGGCCGGACGAGAAACTCGTCCCCGAGCGCCTGCTCCCACATCTCCTGCACCCACGGCACCTTCGTGAAGAAGCGGTGCCCACCGAGGTCGAACCGGAACCCGTCGTGCTGGACCGTCTTCGCGATCCCGCCTACCTGAGTGTCCGCCTCGAAGACGACGCCCGACTCGCCCCGCACCGCGAGCACGTGCGCCGCCGTCAGTCCGGCCGGCCCGGCTCCGAGCACGGCAATGCCGACTGACGATGTTGCACCCATGTCGCCGACACCCTACAGCGCCCGGACGCCAGCGCCCGGACGCGGTCCTGACTCGAGGATGAAGCCGGCAGCAGCGAGCGCATGGCCGGCGATCATCGCGGCACCGACGGTCGGGTTGTCTCGCAGCCCTGCCGCGACACCGCGTCGCAGCGCACGCGAGGGCACCCGCGTGTGGGTACCCTGCTCCCGAAGGTGTCGGGCCGCGCGGCCGTAACGCACCTGCTGCGCGACGAACGATCGTCCGTCGAGGGCCGACCGATGATCGACACTCGCCTCGGTGACGCGCCTGAAGGCAACACCGGAGCGCGCGGCGCGAACGCACCAGTCGCGGTCCTCACCACCCGCTGCCCGAAACGTCTCGTCGAAGCGCAGTTCGAGGAGCAATTGTCGCCGACACGCAAGATTCATCGTTCGGAAGAAGGACGATGCAACCTCGGCTTCGAGGGCGATCCGCTCGCTCGCGCGGAGCCAGATGTTGGCGTCATCGGGTGTGCGGACAGTGCCGGCGGCAACGAGACGGTCTCCCGCTGCCACGGTCTCGACGAGCTTCTCGGCCCACGCCGATCCGACGACGCAGTCGTCGTCGAGCAGGAGCACGATTTCGCCACGCGCCGCGACCACTCCCGCGTTCCGCGCGGCGGCGGGGCCGACACCCTCGAGCCGCACGACCTGTGCGTGGAAGTTGGCGGCCACGGCTGCCACGCTCTCCGGGTCGCGACCACCGTCGTCTACGACGACCAGCTCGAGTGGTGGCGGTCCGTGCCTACGGATGGAGGCGAGGCAGCGCCCGAGCTCGTCGGTGCGGTTCCGACTCGGTACGACGACGGACGCGCTCATCACGAATCGATGAGCGAACTGCCCGCGCTCTCGAGGCCGAAGCGGGCGAGAGCCGTCGCAGCGACGTCCACGATGTCGGCCCGAGGTCGCTCGGTCGCACTGCCGGACGCCGACCGGACAAGCGCCCAGGCATCGTCCGTATGGTTGCCGGATCGGCCGCTCGCGCCGCCACTTCGTCGGATCGAGCCGTGTCGCGGAGAATGGAGAATCTCGCCACGTCGCGACGGACGACTGCTCCACCGTACGACGAGATCCGGAAGGCGGTGAGAGCCCTCCCCGCCGCCGTACATCTCCGAGATGACATCGACGTCGGCGATCGCTGGGGCACCGTCCTCGAACGTGAAGCTCTGCAGACCCGCCCGTATCTCCGCTGCAAGTGCGGAGACATCGTCGGGGTCGACGATTCCCTCGCGCTCGCGACCACGCACGTTGAACCGGATCATGCCGCCGACGTCCGCCGGCACCGCGAACGCCCGCGTCCTCGACCAGTCCGTGCCACGCAGCTCGAGTCGCGACGCGAGCTCGATCGCCACGCGGTCCGGCAACGACGCCGCAACGCGTGCGCGAATCGATGTGGGCACCGTCGCCCTGAACCCCCACGACCCTTGAGCCTTGCCCCAACCGTCTCCATCGAGGGATGTCCCGTCGAGCACCGCGGACAGCATGGTCCCGAGCACATCCGTTCGGCTGGAGTCGGGGGCCATCCCGATCGGCGACACGACGACGAGATCCGAGTCGTCGGGTAGAGCCTCGATGATCCTGCCGAGCGCCCTGTCGGCCGAGACCACCGTCTCGGTCAGGGCGCCACGAAGCTGCTCCGCAGCCCGAGGCGAAATGCCCTCGACAACTGCCGCGGGATCATAAAGCCTGTGCCCTGCGAGGTGGATCGACGGGAAGCCGGCGACGAGCAGGTCGGGTCGGATGTCGGGCAGCGCGGCGAGCACGAGATCTGCAACGCGGGGCGGCGCCGCCACGAGCGTGGCGGCGAGGCGGCGAAGGCTGCGCTCGTCCGTCTCGCCGAACACCTCCTCCGCGCGGGGTATCGACGTGAAGCGGCGCTCCCACTGGCGCCGGGCTCCCCGCGGCTCCGAGAACGGCCGCAGGACGACACGGTTCGCGAACTGCCAACCGATGACGACGAGCCCGTCGCTGCCGGTCGACTGGGCCGCCTCGTACGGATCGACGACCAGCACCCGTCCGCCACCGGCGGAAACGCGATCCCACATGGTCGCGGGATGGGCGAACGCGTCCACGTGTCGAACGCGCTGACCGGCGGCATCCCACATGAACGGGTAGTGCAGACCGTGCTCGGCGAGCGGAACACCGCTCCACATTGTCGGGAAGAGCCCGGCGGGAAACTGCGCGCCCGGAGTCCGGAGCTCGACGAGAACCGACGCACGGCGGACCTCGGCGAGGTTCGGCAGGCGACCGTCGGCCTCGAGCTCGGCGAGCAGCGTCGCGGGCATCCCGTCGAGCACGATCACCGCCAGCATCGAATCCTCCCTCCTCTCACAGGGCAGCCCAATTGTTGCCGTCTGCCGCGGCAACTGCGTCGAGGACACGCATCGCCGCGATTCCCTGTGCCACGCTCGCGAGCCGATCATCGACGGGGCCCCCACGAACGGCGGTCGCCGCGGCCGTCAACTGGGCCGCGAGCGAGACGACGAGCGGCCCCGGGGTGGTGCGCCGCAGCTTCGCCGCGAAGCGCCTCGGTAGGCCGCCCCGATCGAGCCGGGCGATCACCCTCCCTCGCGAGTCGCGACAGACGAGCCGTTCGCGCCACGCGCGGCCGTGCGACACGTGCACGCGCGCCGAGACGCCGTCGAGGTCGATCTCGAACGTCGCCTGGGCCGCACTCACGTGCGCGACGCGCACGCGCTGCGGCGCCCGCCCCGTGATCCAGAGCGCCAGATCGACGAGATGCGGCCCGAGGTCGAGCAGGGCACCTTCCGAGCCGTCACGCGCGCCCCAGCTCGACGGCAGCATCGTAAACTCGAGCTCGAGCCGAGCCGGAGGCGTGTCGAGCCGGGAACGAAAGGCTCCGATCGCCGGCTCGAAGCGGCGGTTGAAACCGAGCCACGGGGGCGGATCGAGCGCCGCGAGGCCTTCGGCTTCCGCGGTCGTGCGGGCCGGAGGTTTCTCGACCAGAGACGGGACGCCGACCGCGGCCGCCACCCGGGCGTCCGCCACGTGCGCTTCGACCGCATGGGCGAGCACGAGCAGGTCGATCTGGGTGGCAGCCAGAAGCTCGGCCGCCGAGGCGTGGGCAGGGCACGCAGGGGCGACGACCGCGCAACGTGCCTCGTCCCGATCGGCGACGGCCACGAGGTCCACGCCCTCCGCGTTCGAGAACGCCGGGAGGTACCCGCGCTCCGCAAGCCGGCCGCACCCCACGAGGCCGACGCGTACGGGTCCCGTCACGCCTTCTCGATCGCGGGGCCTTCGAGCGACCCTGTCACGATCGACAGCGCGAGCGTCTCGCGGGCGATCCAGTCGGAGTGTGCGAGCACGTCACCGTCGGCCTCCGGAATCCTCAGGTCGATCCGGTCGGTGAGCTCGAGGCCTGCCTCTTTCCGCATCGTGTTGACACGGTGAATGAGCTCGTAGACGCGGCCTTCGAGCACAAGCTCGTCATCGACCGTCGTCTCGATCGCGACCGTCACTCCCGCATCGCCCGCGACCGCCCAACCGTCCTTGCCGGCGCGCTCGACGAGGACCTCGTCGGCCCCGAGGACATGGCCGGCCACCCGAAAGCCACCACCGTCGAGCTCCTCGAACTCGCCGGCCTGCAGGGCGGCGCGAACGACACCGAGCTCCTTCCCGAGCTTCGGCCCGAGCACGGGAAGATGAGGCTTGACGCGCAACTCCGCATCGACGTGCCCGAATTCGACGGCCTTGACGCGGAGCTCCTCCATGATCTCGTCGGCGTGAGTCGAGCCGAGTGGCGCACCCTCGACGACGATCCGCCGCAACGGCTGCCTCACCTTGAGGCCGGCCGCCGACCGCGCCTGGTGACCGAGCGCGACGACACGCCGGAGCTCGTCGACCTCCGCGAGAAGCACGCGATCCGGCGCACGAGCCTCCGGCCAACCCGAGAGAAACACGGAGTCCGGTGCACCCTCGACCACATCGGTGACGAGCGCCTGCCAGAGGTGCTCCGCGAGGAACGGCATGACGGGTGCGATCACGCGCAGCCCCTGGACGAGGGCAAACCAGAGAGTGCGCAACGCTGCCTCGTCGCCGTCCCAGAACCGCCGCCGGGAGCGACGGATGTACCAGTTGGAGAGGTCGTCGACGTAGCTCTCGAACGCGCGGGTCACATCCAGCGTGAGCCAGCGTTCGTAGCCTGCCTCCGCCTCCGCCACGAGTTGCGCTGCCCGCTCGACGAGCCAGCGGTCGAGCGGCTGGAGGTCAGCGTCGGGCGAGCCCCGCTCGAGGTCGGCGTACACCGGCTGAAACGATTCGATCGCGCCGTAGTCGACGAGGAACTTCGCGGAATTCCAGAGCGTGAGTAGCCGCCGCTTGATCTCCTGCGCCGGCCCGAAGCCGAAGAGCAGGTTGCGGTCGGGCGGCTGGGCGCAGTACTGCCACCGCATCACATCCGCCCCCATGCGCGCGAACGCATCCTGCGCATCGATCATGTTTCCCCACGAGCCGTGCATCTCGCGTCCGTGCTCGTCGAGCATCTTCTCGTAGCCGAGCACCTTGCGGAACGGCGCACGCCCCGTGAGCGCGACCGACATGAAGAGCTGCGAGTAGAACCAGAGCCTGATCTGCTCCCGCATCTCGGAGACCCAGTCGGCCGGGAACCACTCCTCCCAGGTCTCGTGCGCGGGCAGGTCGGCGGTCGTCAACCCGCGCGCCGCACCGGTGGCATAGCCCTCGGAGACGAACTCCGGGTTCTCCCAGCCGAGCGTCGAGAAGGGAACGATCCCGGCGTCGAGCCAGACGTCGCCGACCTCCTCGATCCGGGTCACTTCCTCGGAACAGGCCTCACACCGGATCGGAACCGCGTCGATCCACGGCCGCCTGAGCTCCTCGAGCTGCTCGAGTCCCGAGACGGCCCGCTGCTCGAGCTCCGCCCGCGACCCGATCACGTTCAGGTGCCCGCACGAGCACGGATAGAAGGGCAGCGGCAGCCCGTAGTACCGGCGTCGCGAGATGTTCCAGTCGCCCATGTTTCGCAGCCAGTCGTCCATGCGCTTGCCCATGTACTCGGGCGTCCACTCGACCGTGGCGTTCGCGTCGAGCAGCGGCTGCCGTACCTCCTCGACGCCGATGAACCAGTCGTCGGAAAGCCGGAAGATCAGCGGCGTGTGGCAGCGCCAGCACTCCGGGTAGCGATGCTCGTGCTGCTTCGCCTCGACGAGCAAGCCGCGCTCCTCGAGATCGCCGATGATCTGCTCGGCTGCGTCCCCCGTCGAAAGGCCGTGCAGCCAGCCGAACGTCGGGTAGAAGTGCCCGGCCTCGTCGACCGGCGCGATCACCGGAAGATCGTTCGTCTTCGAGAGCTCGAAGTCCTCGGCGCCACAGCCCGGAGCGATATGGACGATGCCGGTGCCGTCCTCCATCGAGACGTCGTCCCACGGGATCACCCGGTGCTCGACCTCGCCACCAGGCCCGAGCGAATCGAACGGCCCTTCGTAGCGCCAGCCGACGAGCTCCGCGCCCGGTAGTCGCTCGACGAACGTCTCGTCGGGGTAGCGGGCGACCGCCACCCAGTCACCGTTTTCGAGGCGTCCGTACTCGGAGGCGGGATTGACCGCCGCGGCGACATTCGCCGGCAGCGTCCACGGGGTGGTCGTCCAGATCACAACGCTCTCGCCCGGCCGATCGAGGAGCCGGAAGCGGACGAAGAGCGACGGGTCTACCCGGTCGACATAGCTGCCGTGGAGCTCGTGGGCCGAGATCGACGTACCGCAGCGGGGACACCACTCCGTCGCCCTGTGACCCTTGAGAAGCCATCCTTTCTCGTGGACGATGCGGAGGAACTTCCAGATGTACTCGATGTTCGTGTCCGAGAACGTGAAGTAGTCGTTGCCCCAGTCCATCCACTGGCCGAGCCGCACGGACCCTTCCGTCAGCTCGGCCGCTGATGTCGCGACGACTTCGCGACAGCGGCGCGAGAACTCGGCCAGGCCGAACTCCTCGATCTCCTGCTTCGAGTTGAGGCCGAGCGCCCGCTCGACACCGACCTCGATCCAGAGGCCCTGACAGTCGAACCCGTTCTGGTAGCGCTGGTGGTATCCCCGCGCGGCCTTGTACCGCTGGAACACGTCCTTGAGCGTTCGGCCCCACGCCGTATGCACGGCGAGCGACTTGTTCGCCGTCACCGGCCCGTCGAAGAAGCTGAAGCGCGGCCCATCGGCGTTGTGCGCCCTCAAACGAGCGAACGTCTCCTCACGCTCCCAGAGCGCAAGGATCTCCCTTTCGAGCGCGTCGTGGTCCGGTTTGTCCGAGAGGGGTGCGAACATCACCCGATTCTAGGGAAGAGGCGGAGGCGCCCCGTCGTTGTAGATAGGTGAGACCACATTCACGCCGTAACGATTCGTGACGGCATCGAGACGTAAGAACTCCGCGAAAGATCGAAAGGAACACATGGCAACTGCAGTCAAGAATGCAACGTTCGACCAGGAAGTAATCCAGAGCGACGTCCCCGTGCTCGTCGATTTCTGGGCCGAGTGGTGTGGCCCGTGCCACGCCGTCGCACCGGTCCTCGACCGTATCGTCGACGAGCAGGCAGGCGGGCTCAAGCTCGTCAAGGTGAACATCGACGAGGAACGGGAGCTCGCCGAGCGCTTTGGCATCGCCTCGATCCCCACGATGATCCTGTTCCGCGACGGCGAGCCGTCCGTTTCGGTGATCGGCGCCCAGCCCAAGGGCGCGATCGAGCGCACGCTCGGCCTCACCCCGGCCTAGAGCCGACAGATTCCTTCCCCACCGGCGGGCCGGCCTCCGAGTCGGCCCGCGGTGTTGGATCGACCGCGAGAGCCGGGTACGGTACGACCATGAGTCCTCGCCACGTTCCGGCCTCGGTCACCGAGTTGCAGCGCATCGGCCTGTTCGGGTCACTTCCGGGCGAGACGATCACGAAGCTCGCCGCGCGCATGGTGCGCGAGGAGGTCCCCGGCGGGCAGAAGATCGTGACCGAGGGCGAGCGCACGGATCGTTTCTACGTTCTTCTCTCGGGCCTTGCGGGTGTGACCCAGGACGACCGGGGAGCCCGCGCCGTCCTGCGGCCCGGAGAGTCGTTCGGGGAGGTCGCACCCCTGATGCAGATCGAGCGCACTGCGACCGTGACCGCGATGACGACCTGCGTCGTCGCGAGCTGCGATCGCGAGACGTTCAACGAGCTGATACGGCCGCTCTACGTGTCGGACTGACCGATGACGCTGTCGTCCGGGGGTGAGGCGTCAGCCTCACTCGCACGGCCGCCGAGCTCCTTCACCACCGCATCAGACAGCGCGGGCCAGACCGTCTTCGCCCACTCCCCGAAAGGCCTCGTGGTCAACACGACGCACGCGAGCCGGCGCAGCGGATCGGCCCAGATGAACGTTCCCGAGCCGCCGAAGTGCCCGAAGGTCTCCGCCGAGGTGAGGGAGCCGGACCAGTGCGGAGCCTTGCCTCCCTTCAACTCGACGCCGAGCCCCCAGTCGAGCGGGCTGAAACGCCCGAAATCGGGCAACACGCCATCGAGCCCGGGAAACTGGATGGTCACCATCTCGGCGTGCGTCTCCGCTGCGACGAGCCGCGGGACGAGAAGCTCGCGCGCGAGGACGAGGAGATCGTCGACGGCGGAGTGCATCCCCGCGCCGGGATGACCTTGCGGGTCGAGAGATATCCCGAGCGGCTCGCACACGGCAGCACGCACGTAGTCGCCAAAGGGCATCTCCGCCGCCACCGCGAGGTGCCTACCGAGGACAGCAAACCCCTCGTTCGAGTAGATGCGGCGCCTCCCGGGCGGTGCGATCGGCGTCGACCCGTCGAAGGGAAGGCCGGACGCGTGAGCAAGCAGATGACGGACGGTCGATCCGGGCGGACCGGCAGGCTCGTCGAGGTCGACGACGCCCTCTTCAGCGGCTATGAGCGTCGCGAGAGCGGCAACCGGCTTCGAGACGGAGGCGAGCGGAACGGCTCGCCCCGTGTCGCCGCGCGTCGCGATCGTCGAAGCCGCGCTCGTGACTCCGACGGCGGCGAACGGGACATCCCACGCGTCGATCTGACTCAGAGCGTCCACGTTCGATCAGTGATACTACCCCGACGATGGACCGCAGGTTGATCTCGGGACACTCGCCGTACGAGGCGATCGCAGGCTACTCGCGCGCGGTCGTGGCAGGCTCTACGGTGTACGTCGCCGGAACGGCACCGACGGCGCGCGACGGGTCTCCCGCTCCGGAGAGCGCGTACGAGCAGGCCCGCCTGTGCCTCGAGATCATCGCCGGCGCGCTCGCCGAGGCCGGGGCGACCATGAGCGACGTCGTCCGCACGCGGATGTTCATCACCGATCCGGAGGTGTTCGACCAGGTGGCGCGAGCGCATGGCGAGGTATTCGGCGATGTCCGCCCCGCGTCGACTTGCGTCGTGACCGGGCTCCTCGACCCCTCCTGGAAGGTCGAGATCGAGGCCGAGGCGGTCATCGCATGAGCGCCGAGCGGCCGAGCACCGACGACCGCCGGCAGCCGACCGACCGGGAAACAGGTAAGCAGCTGATCCCGCCGGACATCACGGGGAAGGGGTCGAGTGGCACGGGCAACGCGCCCAGCGTGCTCGACCACCGCTTCGGGATGAGCGACCCCTATACGCTCGGCGTGGAGGAGGAGTACCAACTGCTCGACGGCACGTCGTTCGACCTCGTTCAGCACATCGACACGGTCCTCGCCGCGATCGAAGGCCACGAGCTCGAGTCCCAGATCAACCCCGAGTTGATGCAGTCGGTGCTCGAGATCGCGACCCCTGTCTGCCACACGCCAGCCGATGTGATGGGGGAGCTCGTCAAGCTGCGCGCGTACGTGTGTGGCGTCGCTCGCAACACGAACATGCGCGTCGGCTCGGCCGGAACCCACCCGTTCAGCTTCTTCGAGCGGCAACGCATCACCGCCAAGGACCGCTACCGCCAGCTCGTCGACCAGCTCCAGTACATCGCCCGGCGCGAGCTGATCTTCGGGATGCACATCCACGTCGCGATCGATGACCCGGACAAGGCGATCAAGGTCATGAACGGCTTGCTTCCCCAACTAGCGCCGCTCCTCGCACTCTCCGCGAGCTCACCCTTCTGGCGTGGTGAACCGACCGGGCTGATGTCGAGCCGGCAGATGGTGTTCGCGTCGTTCCCGCGCTCCGGCCCGCCGCCCCGGTTTCGCGACTACGCCGACTATGCGGAGGTCGTCGGACAGCTCGAGCGCACGGGGTGCATCGCCGACTACACGCACATCTGGTGGGACATCCGCCCGCACCCGCGGCTCGGCACGATCGAGATCCGGATCTGCGATGCGGTGACGCGGGTCGAGGATGCGGTCGCGATCACCGCCTACTGCCAGGCGCTCGTCAAGCAGCTCTCCGAGCGCCACGACGCCGGTGAGGAGATCCCGAGCTACCACCGGATCCTCACGACGGAGAACAAGTGGCTCGCGGCGCGCTACGGCCTCGAGGCACCGGTGATGGACCTCGCGACCGGGCGCCGCAACCGGATCCCCGTCGCGCAGCTCGTGCGGAGAACGGTGCGCGAGATCGAGCCGCACGCACGCGAGCTCGGGTCGGAGCGGGAGCTCGAGGGGATCGCCGCATTGCTCGCACGCGGCAACAGCGCCGACCGCCAGCTGCGCATCTTCAATGCGAACCGTGACATCCGCGAGGTCGTCGAGGAGATAGCCATCGCAACCGAGACGCTCCCGGTCGACGTCGGTTAGATGCTCGGGCCCGGCGACCGCATTCCGGACGCCCGGGTCTGGGCCGGGACGCGCCAGGCGCCTATTCCACTATCCGAGGCGATCGCCGGCGAGGGTCCTTCCCTGCTCTGCTTCTACCCGTTCGACTGGTCGCCGGGGTGTACGAACGAGCTGTCGCTCCTCCGAGCGAGAGGCGAGGAGCTCGAGCAGGCAGGCATCCGCACGTTCGGGATCTCGCGCGACTCGCCGTGGTCGCACGCCGCGTGGGCCATGATGCTCGACGTCGAGAACGTCGGGCTCCTCTCCGATTGGGAGGGCGAGGCGACGCACGGATTCAGCGTGGCACGCGAGGTCGACGGGATGAAGGGCGTGCCGATGCGCTGCGCGTTCCTGATCGAGGGCGATACGGTCATTGCGTCATGGAACCTCGGCAGCGACCAACCGGACATCGACGCCGTGATCGCGGCGGCTTCGTCGCTCTCGCGCTAACGCTCTACGCCGCGAGCGCGATCCTGGCGACGTGGCCGGCGGTGAAGCACGTCGAAGGCCACTACCTCGCTCGCCCGTCGCCCGGGTACGGCGATGCCGCGGCCGGCGATCACCTCCAGCTCGGCTGGGCCTTCTGGCTCCCCGGACATCAGCTCGAGCACGGCTCGTCGCCCCTGTCCGACCCGTATTCGTTCCGGCCGCAGGCCAAGGCGGCACCGAACCTCCAGGGCTGGCTCATCGGTGCACCTTTCTGGCCGTTGCGCCACCTCTTCGGGAACATCTGGGCCTACAACCTGATCGTCCTCCTCTCCGTCGTCGCAGCCGGTGGCGTCGCCTGCTGGTGGCTGCGATCGCTCGGGCTCGCGCGCTCCGCCGCGCTTGCCGGAGGGCTCGTCTTCGCACTCGCGCCGTATCGCGTCGGTCAGTCGACCGGGCACCTCCTCGGCCTGATCTCGTTCCTCCTCCCGGCCGTCCTGCTCGCGCTCGAGCGCCGGCGGTTCGCCTGGGCCGCCCTTGCGCTCGCGGCGATCCCGCTCTCCGGGCAGATTCACCTCGCGATGGGCGCTGTCGTGCTGGCGCTCGGGTACACCTGGGCTCGAGTACCGCGTACCGACTGGTGGAGGGCCGGGCTCGCCGTCGGTGCCGCTGTGGTTGCCGCCGTCGTCGTACAGCAGGTCGTGGTCGCCGGGTCCGTGCTCGACGGTGGCCGGAAGTTCACCGAGGTCGAGCACTACTCGGCAGAGTTCTCCGACCTGTTCACCCGCGGCGTCGGCGCCGGGATCGAGGAGTACGTCTTTCTCGGCTGGCTGACGCCCCTCCTCGCGCTTCTCGGGCTCTGGGCGATCAGGGGACGGCGCGGGCTCGCGGCGTTCCTCGCCCTTGCCGCCGTCGTCCCCACACTCCTCGCCCTCGGTGCGAACCTCCCGCTCTACGAGCTGCTCTGGCGAGCCGTCCCACCGCTCCGCTTCGCGCGGGTCCCGGAGCGCCTGATGCCGATCGCCTGCCTCGCGATCGCCGCGCTCGTCGCGTTCGCTGTCGGCCTTGTGTTGAGTCAACACAAAGTCCGGGGCATGCGGGCGCAACGGATAGCGGTGGTGGGTACGGGCGTTGCCCTCGTGGCCCTGGCGATCGACGTCTCGGTGCCCGTGTTCGGCGCCGTCGTGCCGGATCGGAGCAACGCCGCATACGGCGCGATCAGTGGTGACGGCCGCCTCTTCGAGCTACCGGTGTTCAATCCGGGAATCCACTTCGGCAGCGTCTACCTCGCCTACGCACGCCAGTCACCGCGCGAGCGGCCACAGGGCTATTCGACCACTGCAACGACCGCCTCGGCGGTTCTCGCCCGCAGGCTGCGAGGCGTCTCGTGCGGCGTCGGCTCGCTGCCGTACGAGCTCCTGGGCGTCCGCTTCGTGGCCGTCCATCGAGCGCTCTACGAGCAGAGCGGCTGGTTCGCGCCGGGCTGCGCAGACCGTGCCGAGGCGGCACTTCAACTCGAAGGCTGGAAGCTGCTCGGCCGCGACGGGAAGATCTCGAGCTGGGAGGCTCCCTCCTGAGCCGGGTCGCGCCGCGTCACGGCGTCGCACCTCCCTGACATACGATTGGCGCCCGTGGCCCGCTCCGCACCCGAGATCGACTACCTGGAGGCGATCCTGAACGCGAACGTCTACGACGTCGCTGTCGAGACACCGCTTCACGAGGCCCCGCTTCTCTCGGAGCGGCTCGGCAACCGCCTGCTGCTGAAGCGCGAGGATCTCCAGTCGGTCTTCTCGTTCAAGCTCCGCGGCGCGTACAACAAGATGTCCCGCCTCCCGACCGCGAGCCTTCGCCGGGGCGTGGTCGCGGCCTCGGCCGGGAATCACGCTCAGGGCGTCGCGCTCGCTGCGGAGCGGCTCGGCACCGAGGCCACGATCGTGATGCCTCTGACGACGCCCCAGATCAAGGTCGATTCCGTCGCCGCTCTCGGGGCCACCGTCGTGCTCGAGGGCGACTCGTACGACGACGCCTTCGCCGAGGCGCTGCGCATCGGACGCCGACGCAAGCTGACGTTCATCCACCCGTACGACGACCCGGACGTGATCGCCGGCCAGGGGACGATCGCCATGGAGATCCTGCGGCAACTGCGCGAGCCCATCGACACGATTTTCGTCGCCGTCGGTGGCGGCGGGCTGATCGGAGGAATCGCGGCCTACGTGAAGCGGCTTCGACCCGAGATCAGCATCGTCGGCGTCGAGCCGGCCGATGCAGACGCAATGGATCGGTCGCTCCGTGCGGGCCGCCGGATCACGCTCTCGCACGTCGGGCTCTTCGCCGACGGCGTAGCGGTGAAGCAGGTAGGCGTCGAGCCGTTCCGGCTCGCACGCCGGTATGTCGACGAGATGATCCTCGTCGATACCGACGAGCTGTGCGCGGCGATGAAGGACGTCTTCGAGGACACGCGAGCGATCGTCGAGCCGTCGGCGGCGCTCGGCGTGGCCGGCGCAAAGCGCTGGGTCGAGCGGGAGAAGGTGACGGGCCGTAACCTCGTCACGGTTCTCTGCGGGGCGAACATGAACTTCGACCGGCTTCGCTTCGTGGCAGAGCGCGCCGACCTCGGCGAGGCGCGTGAGGCGGTCTTCGCCGCGACGATCCCGGAGCGGCCGGGCAGTTTCAAGACGTTCTGCAGCCTCCTCGGCCGCAGCAACATCACGGAGTTCAACTATCGCTACGCCGATCCGACCGAAGCCCACGTCTTCGTCGGCCTGAGCGTCCGCGACAGCGCCGAGAAGGACGAGCTGCTGCGCGCTGTGCAGCGAGCGGGGATCACGACGCTCGACCTCACCGACAACGAGCTCGCGAAGCTGCATGTTCGCCACCTCGTCGGCGGGCCCGCGAACGGCGCCGAACGAGGTGCTCTACCGCTTCGAGTTCCCGGAGCGTCCCGGCGCGCTGATGCGATTCCTCGACGCCATGAGCCAGGGCTGGAACATAAGCCTCTTCCACTACCGAAACCACGGCGCCGACTACGGTCGTGTCCTAGCGGGCGTCCAGGTGCCACAAGGTGAGCGACGCGCGTTCAAGGAGTCGCTACGGAAGCTCGGGTATCCGTACGTCGAGGAAACCGGGAATCCCGCAGCGCGGTTGTTCCTCGGCGCGTAAAAACCCGGGCTCTCAGCGCGAGAACAACGCCGCCTGGCCCTGCCCGACACCGACGCAGAGCGTCGCGAGGCCGAGATGGCCGTCGCGACGTCGTAGCTCGTGCAGCAGGGAGACGACGAGTCGCGCTCCGCTCATCCCGAGCGGATGGCCGAGCGCGATCGCGCCGCCGTTTACGTTGACGCGCTCCTCGTCGAGACCGAGCTCGCGGCAGACCGCGAGCGACTGAGAGGCGAACGCTTCGTTCAGTTCGAAGAGGTCGACGTCGTCGAGCGAAACACCCGTGCGGGCGAGCAGCTTGCGCACCGCAGGTACCGGGCCGATGCCCATGACCGCCGGATCGACGCCGGCAACGGCCGAGCCGGCGAATGCGCCGAGCGGCTCGATCCCGAGCGCCAGTGCCTTCTCTTCGCTCGCTATCACGAGCGCGGCCGCGCCGTCGTTGATCCCGCTCGAATTCCCCGCCGTGACCGTCCCCCCTTCGCGGAAGGCAGTCTTCAGCGACCCGAGCTTCTCGATCGTCGTGTCGGGGCGGGGGTGCTCGTCGCGAACGAGATCCGCAACGGGGACGATCTCGTCGTCGAACCGACCTGCCTCCGCTGCCGCTGCCCAGCGGGTCTGAGAGCGAAGCGAGAACGCATCCTGATCGGCACGAGAGACGCCCCACTCCCGGGCCACGTTCTCTCCTGTCTCGCCCATGCGCTCCGTCGAATAGCGCTCCTCGTAGCGGGGGTTGACGAATCGCCAGCCAAGCGTCGTGTCGTAGATCGGACTGCTCGGCATCTGGAGCCGCAGGGTCGGGCTTGGGAGTGACGAGCGGCGCGCGCGACATCGATTCAACCCCACCCGCAACGAAGAGGTCTCCGTCTCCCGCAATCACGGCATGGCACGCGCCGGTGACGGCGGCGAGGCCCGAGGCACAGAGCCGGTTGACGGTGATACCCGCCACCGAGTCGGGCAGACCGGCGAGAAGCGCGGCGAAGCGCGCCACGTTGCGATTGTCCTCTCCCGCCTGGTTCGCGCACCCGAGCCAGACGTCCTCGATCTCGCCCGGCTCGACGCCGGCCCGCTCGACCGCCGCAGAAACGGCGACCGCCGCGAGATCGTCGGGCCGCACCGCCGCGAGACCGCCGCCGTAGCGACCGATCGGCGTCCGCACCGCGGACAGGATCACCGCTCTCGTCACTCGAGCAGCCAACGATCGACCTGCTCGGCGCACTGGCGACCCTCGTTGATCGCCCATACGATCAGGGACTGCCCACGCCGGGCGTCACCTGCGGCGAACACGCCGTCGACCGACGTCGCGTAGTCGGCGGCGTCGACGTTCCCCCGTGGGTCGCTCTCGACCCCGAGCTGCTCGAGGAGCGACTGCTCGGGATGGAGGAAACCCATCGCGAGCAACACGAGCTCGGCAGGTCGCGACTCCTCCGTACCGGAAATCGGGGCGAACGGCGGCGAGCCGTCGTTCAACGCCCAGTGGATCTGCTCGACCTTCCCGTCCGAGCCCGAGAGCCGCGTCGTCGAGATCGAGAAGTCGCGCTCGCCTCCCTCCTTCAGCGCGTATGACGTCCGTAGCTTCATCGGCCACCGCGGCCACGGGGTGAGGTCGTCGGGGCGCTTGAGAGGTGGCTCGCCAAGCACTTCGATCTGCGTCACCGAGGCGGCACGCTCCCGATGAGCGTTCGCGACGCAGTCGGCGCCGGTGTCGCCGCCCCCGATCACGATCACGTGCTTCCCGGCGGCCGTGATCGGACGCTCCGGCGGCGGTGGCGCGAGCTCGCCCGCCGTCCCGACTTCATCGGCGATCGCGCGTGCCCGCTCGTAGAGGTACTCCATTGCGTAGTGGATGCCGTCGAGCTCGCGACCCTCCACCGGGAGATCGCGCGGCACGCGAGAGCCCGTCGCGATGACGACTGCGTCGTACGCGTCGCGCAACTCGGCGGCCTCGATGTCGACACCGACCTCGACGCCGTAGCGAATCTGGACACCTTCGGCCTCGAGCTGGCCAAGCCGACGTTCGACGACCCTCTTTTCGATCTTGAACTCGGGCACGCCGAACCGGACGAGCCCGCCGCCCGCCTCGTCGCGCTCGAGCACCGTGACCGCGTGGCCGGATCGGTTGAGCTGTTGCGCGCACGCGAGACCAGCCGGACCTGCTCCGATCACGGCAACAGTGCGACCTGTCCGCACCGCGGGTGGGCGCGGCACAACCCAGCCTTCGTCCCAGGCACGATCGATGATCGACACTTCGATCTGCTTGATCGTGACTGCCTCGCCCTCACGGATCTCGAGGACGCAGGCTGCTTCGCACGGGGCCGGGCAAAGCCTGCCGGTGAACTCCGGGAAGTTGTTCGTCCGATGCAGCTCGACGATCGCTTCCTGCCAACGGTCCCGGTAGACGAGATCGTTCCAGTCGGGGATGAGGTTTCCGAGCGGGCAGCCGTGATGACAGAACGGCACTCCGCACTCCATGCACCGCGCACCCTGATTCCGCAGCTCGACGAGCGGCAGCGGTCGCACGAACTCGCGAACGTCCCGGACGCGCTCGGCCGGGTCGCGCTCGAGGGGCTCTGCGCGGTCGAGCTTCAGGAAGGCGCCGAGCTGACCCACTACGCCGCCTCCTCGCTTTCGGTCGTGAAGAAGCCGCCGCCGCCGGCGGATACAGCATTGTCGTCCCGCTCGACCGCGAGATCGGCGAGCGCACGCTTGTAGTCGTGCGGCATGACCTTGACGAAGAGGTCCGGGACCGCGTCGGCGTTTTCGAGGATGCCGGCGGCGACGACCGACCCTGTTCGCTCCGCATGCTCACCGACGAGGGCAAGGATTCTCGCGACATCCTCCTCCTCGATCGGATCGAAGCCGACGAGCTCCATGTTGCACCGCGACGCAAAGGCGCCGTCGCGATCGAGAACGTAGGCGATCCCGCCGCTCATCCCCGCCGCGAAGTTACGGCCCGTTCGGCCGAGTACGACGACGACCCCGCCCGTCATGTACTCGCATCCGTGATCTCCGACACCCTCGACCACGGCAGCCGCACCTGAGTTCCTGACCGCGAACCGCTCCCCGGCAAGCCCACGGAAGAACGCCTTGCCGGATGTCGCGCCGTAGAGCACGGTATTCCCGACGACGACATTCTCCTCGGCGAGGAACCCCGCGTCGGCCGGCGGTCGCACCGAGACGGTGCCACCGGACAGACCCTTGCCGACGTAGTCGTTCGCATCACCGACGAGCGCGAGCTCGATCCCGGGCGCGAGCCAAGCGCCGAACGACTGCCCGGCGGAGCCGGTGAGCTCGACGCGTACGGTGCCGTCCGGCAATCCATCCCTTCCGTGGGCTTTCGTGACGTGATGCGAGAGCAGCCCGCCGACCGTGCGATTCCTGTTTCGGATCGCTGCCTTCACGACGACCGGCTCGCCGCTCGTCGAGTGCCGGAGCGGCAGCCTCGATCAGCTCCCAGTCGAGCGCGTCGCCGAGCGGCGAGTCCTGAGCGCGCGTCCTTCGCACCGGAATCTCGCCCGCGCCCGCCGGCACAGCGAGGAGCCGGGAGAGGTCGATGCCGCGAGCGCGCCAGTGCGCGATCGCCTCGTCGGCCTCGAGCAGCTCGACCCGCCCGACGAGATCCTCGTAGCACCGAATCCCGAGCCGCGCCATGATCTGACGGGCCTCCTCCGCGACGTAGAAGAAGAAGTTGACGACGTGCTCCGGTTGACCGGCGAAACGCTTGCGGAGATCGGGATCCTGGGTCGCGATCCCGACAGGACACGTGTTGAGATGGCAGGCGCGCATCATCACGCAGCCGCTCGCAACGAGCGGAGCCGTCGCGAAGCCGATCTCGTCTGCGCCGAGCAGTGCCGCAACAACCACGTCGCGGCCGGTCTTGATCTGCCCGTCGGTCTGCACCCAGATACGCGACCGAAGGTCGTTGCGCACGAGCGTCTGTTGCGTCTCGGCAAGCCCGATCTCCCAGGGAATCCCCGCGAAGAGGATCGACGAGAGCGGCGAAGCACCCGTGCCTCCGTCGTGTCCCGAGATCAGCACGTGATCGGCATTGGCCTTGGCAACGCCCGCTGCCACCGTGCCGACGCCGACCTCGGCAACGAGCTTGACCGAGATGCGCGCGTTCGGGTTGGCACACCGAAGGTCATAGATCAGCTGCTTCAGATCCTCGATCGAATAGATGTCGTGATGCGGAGGCGGCGAGATCAGGCCGACGCCGGGCGTCGTCAGCCGCACGCTCGCGATGTAGTGGTCGACCTTGTGCCCCGGCAGCTGGCCGCCTTCACCCGGCTTTGCCCCCTGTGCCATCTTGATCTGGATCTCGTCGGCGTTCGTGAGGTAGTCGATCGTGACGCCGAAGCGCCCCGATGCAACCTGCTTGATCGCCGAACGGCGGAGGTCTCCGTTCTCGTCCGGCGTGAAACGGACGGGATCCTCTCCCCCTTCGCCCGTGTTCGACTTGCCGCCGATCCTGTTCATCGCGATCGCAAGGTTCTCGTGCGCCTCGCGCGAGATCGAGCCCAGGGACATCGCCCCCGTGACGAACCGCTTCACGATCTCGCTCGCCGGCTCGACGTCCTCGAGCGGGATGCCACCGTCGTCCGCCTCTCGAAAGCGGAGTAGCCCCCGCAGGGTCAGGCGACGTACGGCGTCGTCGTTGACGGCGCGGGCGTACGCCTCGTAGGTCTCGAAGCTCTCGTTCCGGACCGCGTCCTGCAGCAGCGCGATCGTCTCGGGGTTCCACTGGTGGTGCTCGCCGTCGCGACGCCACGCGTAGAGGCCGATCACCGGCAGCAGGGTCTCGGTGTCCCCGGGGTACGCGCGGGCGTGCCTTGCAAGCATCTCCTCGGCGATCTGCTCCGTGCCGATCCCGCCGATGCGGGATGCGGTGCCCGTGAAATGGCGCTCGATCAGCTCCGGTGCGAGGCCGACCGCCTCGAAGATCTGAGCGCCGCAGTACGACGGGACCGTCGAGATACCCATCTTCGACAGCGTCTTGAGGATGCCCTTGCCGATCCCCTTGACCGCACGACGTTGCGCCTGCTCCGCCGTCATCCCCTCGGGCAGCATGCCGTTCGCCACGAGCTCGCCGATCGTCTCGAGCATCAGGTAGGGGTTGACGGCGGCGGCCCCGTAGCCGATCAGGGTGGCAACGCTGTGGACGCTGCGCGCCTCTCCCGTCTCGACGACGAGACCCGCCTGCAGGCGCGTTCCCTCCCGGACGAGGTGGTGGTGCAAGGCCGAGACCGAGAGGAGTGCAGGCACCGGCGCCCGCTCGGCGTCGACGCCGCGATCGGAGAGGATCAGGATGTTGACGCCCGAGGCGAGCGCGGCGTCGGCCTCGCCGCAGAGCCGCTCGAGGGCTGCGTCCATGCCGGCCACGCCCTCGGCAACCGGCCACGTGGTGTCGAGCGTGCGCGCCTTGAAGATCGCCGAGTGGACCTGGCGCAGCTGCTCGAGCTCGGCGTCGAGCAGGATCGGCGAGGGCAGCACGAGCTGGCGGGCGTGCTCGGGTGTCTCGTCGAGGAGGTTCTTCTCGGATCCGATGCTCGCCTGCAGGCTCATGACGATCGCCTCGCGGATCGAGTCGATCGGCGGGTTCGTCACCTGGGCGAAGAGCTGCTTGAAGTAGGAGTAGAGAATCCGGTTGCCGCCGGAGAGCACCGCGAGGGGCGTGTCGTTCCCCATCGAGCTGACCGCCTCCTCGGCGTTCCGCGCCAGCGGGGCGAGCGTGACCTTCATGTCCTCCTGCGTGTACCCGAAGGCGATCTGGCGCTGGCGTAACGTCTCGGTGGGAGCCGTTCGCGGCTCGCGCGCCGGGAGGTCGCCGAGCTCGACGACCTCGCGCTCGAACCACTCCGCGTAGGGCTTCTGCGTTGCAACCTCGAGCTTCACCTCGTCGTCGGCAACGATGCGGCCGCGCTCGAGATCGACGAGAAACAGCTTGCCGGGCTGGAGACGGCCCTTGCGGAGGACGTCGGCGGGAGGGACGTCGAGCACGCCGGCCTCGGATGCGAGAACGACCCAGCCGTCGCGGGTCTCGAGCCACCGGCCCGGTCGCAGCCCGTTGCGATCGAGCGTGGCGCCGATCACGCGTCCGTCGGTAAACGACACGGCGGCCGGCCCGTCCCAGGCCTCCATCAGGCACTGGTGGTAGGCGTAGAACCCGATGAGCTCGGGCGGAAGATCCGACCGCCCGGCGGTGGCCTCCGGGATCATCATCATGATCGCGTGGGGTAGCGAGCGGCCGCCGAGAACGAGCAGCTCGAGAACGTTGTCGAAGGTCGCCGAATCCGACCCTCCGTCCTGGACGACGGGCAGCACCTTCCGGAGGTCGTCACCGAAGAGGTCGGATGCGAGCTGCGACTCCCGCGCCCGCATCCAGTTGATGTTCCCGCGGACCGTGTTGATCTCGCCGTTGTGCGCGATCATCCGGTACGGGTGGGCGAGCTCCCAGCTCGGGAAGGTGTTGGTCGAGAAGCGGGAGTGGACGAGGGCGAGCGCAGTCTCCGTGCGCACGTCCTGCAGGTCGGGGAAGTAGCCGCGGAGCTGGGGCGCCGTCAGCATGCCCTTGTAGACGATCGTGCGCGAGGAAAAGCTCGGCACGACCGCCTCCCGACCGCACTCCAGCTCGAAGCGGCGGCGGATCACGTACAGCTTCCTCTCGAACGCATCCTGGTCGCCGGCGACGGCGTCGCCGGCGGCGACGAACAGCTGCCGGATGACCGGTGCGGACTCGCCCGCGGTGATGCCGACGAACGCAGCGTCGACGGGGACGTCGCGCCAGGCGACGACGCGTTGGCCCTCCTCCTCGACGACCGCAGCGAGCTGCTCCTCGAGCTCGAGCCGCCGGGAATCGTCGGAGGGAAGGAAGCACATCGCGACGCCGTACGAGCCGGCGGCGGGCAACGGGCTGTCGAGCACGGCCCGGAAGAACGCATCGGGCAGCTGGAGGAGGATGCCCGCGCCGTCCCCGGTATCGGCATCGGCGCCCGTGGCTCCACGGTGCTCGAGATTCTCGAGCGCCTGGAGCGCGCGAAGGACGGTCTCGTGCTGCGGCCTTGCGTCGAGACGTGCGACAAACGCGACGCCGCAAGCGTCGTGCTCGTACTCCGGGGCGTAGAGGCCCGTATCGATGTCGTGCGTCGAGCTCATCTCGGCCCTCCCGAGAGGGGATGGTTCAGCGCCGGCATCGACATCCGCGGGTCCACGCACACGATTTCTCCTCGGCTAGCGGTGTCGGGTGCGGGCGCGAACGTCGAACATGACTTCAAAGAATAAAGCAACGACCCGAAAAGCGGCGCATCAGCCCCGCCCGAGCCCGAAATCGCCCTCTGCGGGGAGGATTCCGCGCAACCCGATATTCGCGTATCCGGCGGTACGATGGGCCGAATGGGCGCATCCATCCTCGCCGATTCGCCGGGGCGGACGCTGACGATCCGCGGGAACGCCTATCCGATCCTGCTGCCGAAGGTACGCGACCCACGCCTTCGACTGGCCCTCGTGATCACGTCGCTCCAGGTTCTCGGGCAGACAGCCTTCGACTTCCAGCTCTCGATCGCCCAGATCCTGGTCGCGCTCCTGACGTGCGGCGTGCTCGAGTTCATGATCGCGTTCCGCGGTCGCCGCGTCATCATGTGGCCCGCGAGTGCGCTTCTCACCGGCAACGGCGTCGCCTTCGTCCTCCGCGTTCCCGGGACGGAGCACGGCGACTGGTGGAGCATGAACGGCTGGTGGATCTTCGCGGGCACCGCGGCGGTGGCACTGCTCTCGAAGCACGTGATCCGCTTTCGGCGCCACCATTTCCTCAACCCGTCCAATTTCGGCCTCGTGCTGTGTTTCGTGCTGCTCGGCTCGACGCGGGCTGACCCGCTCGCGCTCTGGTGGGGGCCGATGTCCCTCTGGATGGTCGTCGCCCTCGGCATCATCGTCGTCGGCGTCTTCACGATCCTTCTGCGGCTCCATCTGCTCGAGATCGCGGTCACGTTCTGGGTCACGTTCGCGATCGGGATCGGCGTGGTCGCTGCCGCGGGCCACGAGATGACAGCCCGCTGGCACCTCGGGCCGATCACGGGGTTCGACTTCTGGCGCGTGCTCGTCTTCTCGCCGGAAGTTCTCATCTTCCTGTTCTTCATGATCACCGACCCGAAGACGTCGCCCAGCGACCGGCGCGGCCGCCGCATCTACGCGATCGCAATCGGTCTCGTTGCCGTGCTCCTGATCGCCCCGACGACGACCGAGTTCTGGACGAAGGTCGCGCTCCTCGGCGCGCTCACGCTCGTGTGTGCCTCACGTCCGCTCCTCACCTTGCTCGCGCCCCGCTTCGCGGGCCAGATCAAAATGCCTCGTCGGCCGGTGCTCGGCGGTCTGGCTGTCGCGGGATGTGCGACCTTCGTAGGCCTCCTCGTGCTCGCCGGATTGCCCGCGCGACCTGGCGCCGCTCAGGCGAGCACGCCGATCATCGAGCCCGGGAAGTTGCCGGCGGTGACGATCCTCCCGTCCAAGGGCGTCGAGACGCAGATCAACGTCAGGCTCGGAAGACAGATCGCCCGCGACCTCGTCAGCGACTTCGCGCTCGAAGCCGAGGCCCTGAGAACCGGCGACAAGAGCCGCGCCGCACGCGCTGCGGGCGGAGAGCGGCTCCAGGGGCTCTGGAAGCAGATCGCGCTCGCAGGTAACCGCGCAGTGGTCGTCCCGGAACGACACGTCGACAGCCTGCAGCTCAATCTCGAAGCTGCCGTTCGGCAGGCTCCGCCGCTCGTGATCGCGACGGTCAGCGGGACCGAGCGCCTTCTGACCGTTGAGGGCACGCCACCGACGGTGGCGTTCCGGGGCAACGAGACACCGTTCACGCGGACGTTCGAGCTTCAGATCGACCGCGGCCGCTACGTGGTTGTCGGCATGCGCGGAGGCACGCCGGAGGTGGGAGCCCCCGGAGCGTCCGAGGACCTCGCCTCGTCGGGGTTCGGCGGCGTTCACCTCGAGGACGTCGCTACACCGGCCGGAATCGACTTCCAGCAGGACGCCTTCCGCGACCCGCGCACGGCCGACACGATCGCGATGATGGGCGGAGGGCTCTGCTGGATCGACATCGACGGCGACGGCTGGCTCGATCTCTTCGCCGTCAACTCGCACGCCGATCTCGACTACGGCTACTGGGCGGCAAACGGTGGACAACCGCGAAGTGCGCTGTTCCGCAATCGGGACGGGACGTTCACGGACGTCACGAGGACGTCCGGTGCGGGAATTCGGGTCCGCGGAAACGGTTGCGTCGCAGGAGACTTCAACGGCGATGGGTTCAGCGACCTCTACGTCACGGTGGCGGGCAACGACGCTCTGCTCTGGAACGACGGCAAGGGCCATTTCACCGAGGGAGCCCGCGCCGCCGGGATCACCGCCTGGGGATGGCATTCCGGCGCGGCCGTAGGGGACGTCAACGGCGACGGGCGGCCAGACATCTTCGTCGCGGGCTACACCGACACCAACGCCCGGATCCCGACCTCGACCTCTGGCTTCCCGAACGACCACCTCGGGGTTCGCGACCTGCTCTACCTGAACCTCGGCAACGATCGCAACGGCCACGCGAGATTCCGGGAGGTCGGCGAGCAGGCGGGTATCGACACCCGCGTCGAGCATGGCCTCGGAGCGGTGTTCACCGACGTGAACGGCGACGGCCGCCTCGATCTGTACGTCGCGAACGACGCCACCCCGAACCGTCTCTACCTGAACCTCGCAGTCCCCGGCAGGCCGAAGGCGGGGAGCAAGGCCCTCGGCTTTCGCTTCGAGGAACGTGCGGGCGCGATGGGGATCGCCGACCCGAACGCGGGAATGGGAATCGCGGCCGCCGACTACAGCGGCGACGGCAACACGGATCTCCTCGTCACCAACTCGCACAAGCAGCTTCACGCCGTCTTCCGGAGCGAGATCGGCACCGGCGCCGCCCCACGGTTCGCGGACGCACGATCGGACATCGCGGGAGCGTTCGACACACGATACGCGGGCTGGGGAGCGTCATGGGTCGATCTCGACCTCGATGGGAACCTCGACCTCGTCCTCGCGAACGGGTCGATTCCGGTTGCCGGGCGAGAAAAGAGCGCCGAGCCGGTTCAGGTCTTCGAGAATCTCACCGGCCACGGCCATCCCGGGCAGTTCGCGGACGCGACGGAGGTGACCGGCCTCGAGAACGCCCCGCGCGTGATCGGGCGCGGCCTCGCGGCGGCCGACTTCGACAACGACGGCAGCGTCGACATCGCGGTCAACTCGATCGGCGGCAAGCTGATGCTCCTCCGCACCTCGGGAGCGAACGGCAACTGGCTCACCGTCCGACTCGGGCGCTTCGCGCCCGGCGCCGTCGTGACGGTGGTCTTGCCGAACGGACGCCGCCTCGTTCAGGAGATGCATGCGGGGAGCAGCTACCTCTCGTCGGAGGATCCCCGCGCCCACTTCGGTCTCGGGACGGCGAAGGAGGTCAGCGAGGTGATCGTTCGGTACCCGGACGGTCGGGAGCGGCGGCTGACCAACGTCGCGGCGAACCAGATGGTGGCGGTCGGAAGCTGACGAACCGCGGGTGAGGCTGAAGCCTCACCCAATCCCCACTGCGTGCCGGGCTACATTCCCATCGCGTGATAGCCGGAGTCCACGTAGAGCATGGTCCCGGTCACGTTCACCGCATCATCCGAGAGCAGATACGCCGCGGCGCCGCCAACGTCGTCTGCGGCGATGTGGCGGTGGAGCGGCGCGCGCTGCTCGAACATCTCCTCCATCGTCGTGAAACCGGCGATCGAGCGTGCGGCGAGCGTGCGCACCGGCCCGGCCGAGACGGAGTTGACACGAATCCCGCTCTGGCCGAGATCCCAAGCGAGGTAGCGCATGCTCGCGTCGAGCGTCGCCTTCGCGACGCCCATGACGTTGTAGTGCGGTACGGCGCGAACGCCGCCGAGGTAGGTCATCGTCACGATCGATCCGCCGCCGCGCGCCTGCATCAGCGGCTCGGCGGCCTTCGCGCAGGAGACGAGCGAGTACGCGGAGATGTCGACCGCCATCCAGAAGCGGTCGCGCGGCGTGTCGATGAAACGACCCTCGAGATCCTCTGCTGCCGCGTACGCGACGGAGTGCACGAGCACGTCGAGCCCGCCGCCGAAAGCCTCGCCGGTCTCGGCAAAGACGCGCGCGACATCCTCGTCCGAGCGAACGTCGCATTCGGTGACGAGCTTTGCACTGACGGAATCGGCAAGCTCGCGAACGCCCTTCTCGATCCGCTCGCCCTGGAAGGTGAAGGCGAGATCGGCCCCCTCTTCGTGCAGCCGCTTTGCGATCGCCCAGGCGATCGACCGCTTGTTCGCGACGCCGAGCACGAGCGCCTGCTTTCCCTCGAATCTCCCCGCCATGCGACGATCCTAACGTGACGCTACCCCCCGCGCTGCAGATCGGCATCGACGAGCTCGTCCGCGGAATCAGCCCGCAGCAGCTCGAACGATCGTCACGCGCGCTCTCCGATGCGTATCGCACGGGAGGAGCATCGGCCTCACGTGCAGCGCGGGCGACGGGTGACGTCGCGGCGTACCTCGTGACCCGCGCGCCGGCGACCTATGCCGCCGCTGCGGACGTCCTCGGTCTGATCCGCTCCCTCCGTACCGACTGGCGACCGGGCTCGCTTCTCGACCTCGGAGCCGGGCCGGGGATGGCCACCTGGGCTGCATTCGAGTCCTGGCCGGGAATCGGCGAAGTCACCCTCGTCGAGGCCGAGCCCGCCATGGCCTCGGCGGGTCGGACGCTCGCGGAACGCGGGGAGCCCTCGTTGCGAGCAGCGACCTGGGTGGTGGCCGAGCTCGGTGCCGCGGCTCCGCGGGCGGATCTCGTCGTCGTCTCCTACGTCCTCGGCGAGCTGAGCGAGCCCGCCCGGGCCGGCGTCGTCCGCGACGCCTGGCGGAGCACGATCGACACCCTCGTGATCATCGAGCCGGGGACGACTGCGGGGTACCGGAACGTGCTTCTCGCTCGCGACCTCGCGACGGCGGACGGTGGGTCGACGCTCGCTCCGTGCCCCCACGACGTGCCGTGCCCGCTTTCGGACGGCGACTGGTGCCACTTCTCCGTACGCCTTCCACGCACACGAGCACACAGGCGCGCGAAGGAGGCCGCGCTGGGCTTCGAGGACGAGAAGTTCTCGTACGCCGTCCTGTGTCGAGCGCCGCACGAGCGGGACTGGTCGCGGGTGATCCGACGGCCCGATCAGCGGAAAGGGCACATCGTCGTCGAGCTCTGCACGCCCTCGGGGCTCGAGCGACGCACGGTCTCCCGACGCGACGGCGACGCCTACCGGGCGGCGAAGAAGGTCGACTGGGGCGGCACCCTGGCGAACGGCTGATGCCACAGGCCACCGACCCGTGCGTTCACGGCGTCCAGCGTTCGTCACTCGATCCAGATACCGTTGACGCCGTGGAGCGCGTCGCCGTCGTCACCGGGGCATCGTCCGGCATCGGAGCGGCAACGGCGCGAGCGCTCACGGCGCGCGGCTGGTACTGCATCCTCGTCGCCCGCCGCGAGGAGCTGCTTCGGGCGCTAGCGGACGACATCGGCGGCGAGGTCGAGCTCTGCGACGTCGGCAGCCGGAATGACGTCGAGGCCCTCGCGGCCCGCGTGCTCGCGCGGCATCCGGCGATCCACCTGCTCGTCAACAACGCCGGCATGCCGGCCCGCGGAACGTTCCTGAAGGCGGACCTCGACCTGATCGAGCGTGTCGTCCAGGTCAACTACCTCGGTGGCGTCTGGTGCACACGCGCACTGATGCCGGGCCTGCAGGCAGCCGCGGCGGCCGGCGGCGCACACATCGTGAACATGGTCTCCGTCGCCGGCACGGTCTCGTTTGCACCTGCCGGCGGCTACGCGGCGTCGAAGCACGCGCAGCTCGCGTTCTCGCGCTCGTTGTCCGCCGCCCTCCGAGGCAGCGGCATCTCCGTGCACTCGATCATGCCGGGATTCGTGGAGACTGAGGGGTTCCCGCAGAAGAACGTCCTCAAGAGCCGGCTCATGCAGCACTTCGTGATCGAGCCCGAGGACGTCGCCAACGCAGTGGTGCGGGCGATCGAGAAGGACAGGGCAGAGACCGTGATCCCGTGGTTCCCCTACCGGCTCGTCGGTATCGCGCAATCCGTCGTGCCGGGAGTCGTCGCACGCTTCGTGGGCATGTCCGAATACCGCAGCGACACCGTCTGACCTAGCTGAGACCCCCGCGCTTGCGGGCGACGTACCAGCCGATCTCGACGTCGTAGACTGCACCGGGGGCCATCCCTCCGACGCGACTGCGCTCCTCACCCTCGAGGCCGACGAGGTCGAGATAGCGCTCGAGATCCCGTCGCTCGAGCGTGACCTCGTTCGTGAGCACGTCGAGATCGTTGGCATCCAGGAAGCCGCGAATGTCCTGGTCCGGGAGCAAGCGCGTGTGTGACGGATCACGCGCGTGCTCGAACCGGTCGAGCTCGGCCGCCACGACCGGGTCGCTATCGCCGATCTGGTCGACGATCAGGATGCGCCCGCCGGGGCGCGTCACGCGGGCGAGCTCCGAGACGATGAGCTCTGGTCGATGCGCATGATGGAGAACGCGCATGCTCCCCGCGATGTCGAACGAGCCGTAGGCGAACGGCAACGCGGTCGCGTCGCCCACGATCAGATCGCAGTTCGCGGGTGCGAGCGTCCGGCCGGCAGCGACGAGTTTCTCCGACAGGTCGATGCCGACCACGCTCCCGACGAGCGGAGCGAGCGAAAATGCGAGCGCACCGGCGCCGCAGCCGCTGTCGAGCGCACGCTCGCTGCCGTCGAGAGGTGCAAGCAGCTGGTGGACGCGCGCGCGCAACTCGACCGCACGCTCCTCCTGCATCGCCACGCGATATCCGACAACGTCACTCATCGACGACGACACGCTCCGATCGGGTGGCCCGCGAGACGATCCCGCAGGCGATCTCATAGGGGATTGTGGCAGAGACGCGCGCATGCTCCTCGATCAGGACCCCTTCGCCGACGAGCGTGACCCTGTCGCCGGCCTTCGCGGCGTCCGGGAGGACGATCGCGACGGCATCCATCGAGATCGTCCCGACCACGGCCACACGGGTACCGCCGACGACGACCTCCGTCCCCGAGAGACCGCGCCGAAAGCCGTCCGCGTATCCCACCGGGACGATCCCGATCCGTGTCGGCTCCGAGGCGACGTAGCGCCGCCCGTACCCCGTGCTCTCCGCCGGCCCGAGGGTCCGGACGAGCGCGACCGTCGACTCCCAGCGGAGCGCGGGTCGAAGTCCGTCGTCGGCGGCGTCGGTACCGAACGGCGAAAGGCCGTAGACGGCGATCCCGCAGCGCACAGCATCGAGGTGCGCGTGCGGGAAGAGCAGTGTCCCGGCGCTGTTCGCAATATGGCGCTGCAACTGCGCGTAGGGAGCGGTTGCCTCGAGGAAGCGGGCGAGCTGGACCTCGGTGTAGGGCGGATCGCTGTCGGCAGAGGCGAAGTGACTCATCAGACCAACGACGCCCGAGCCCGGGGAGACGAGCTCGGAGAGCCCCCAGCGCCCCATCCCGGTGTCGAGCTTCAGATGCACCGGCACGCCTACGGGGACGTCGGTGGTCGAAAGGCAAAGCTCGAGGCGCGCCTCCCGGGCCACTCCCAGGTCGTCCGAGGTGGTATCGCCGAGGACGATGATCCGCGCATCGGGAAGTGCCGCCCGCAGCTCGAGCGCCTCGCCGAGGGTCGCCACACAGAGTGCGGCCGCACCCTCCTCGAGCGCGACCTTTCCGACATCGACTGCTCCGTGCCCGTAGCCGTTCGCCTTCACGACCGCCCACAGCTCCGCGCCCGCGAGCAGGCCACGGAGCGTGCGCACGTTGTGCCGGATCGCCCCGAGATCGATCGTGATCAGAGAGCGGTGTGCGTTCACGTGCTCGCTCACACCTCGACCGTGAGGCCGTCCCAGGCGAAGGTGACGTTGCGCCCCTCGACCCGCAGCCGCTGCTCCACCCGCGTGAGCTCACCGTAGGAGATGCAGTCCATCTCCTCGACGTGGCTCAGGACGACGCGCTCAGCGTCCAACGCAGCAACGATCTCGAGCGTCTCGGCGAACGTCGCCTCGTACACGAGCACCGGGTGGTCCTCGTGGATCAACCGTTCCCCCGTGAAGAGATCGAACTCGCAGATTCCCATCGGGAGGACCGCCAGGTCGCAGCCGAGCACATCCGCCGGTGGCATCCAGCCGTTGAGCTCGTCCATCGCGACGAGCAGGCGACGGTCGCCCTCGATCAGCTCGAAGGCGTAGACGTAGTCCTCGGCGAGTCGAAACGGGCGCACGGTGACGTCGCCGATCTCGACAGTCTCACCGTCTGCCAGCTCGCGAATCCTGATCCAGCCTCGCTCCTGCATGAACTCGAGATGATCCATGCCGCCGAGCCAGCGGCGGAAGTCGGCAGCGACCTGCTGGGGGAGATAGATGTCGGTCACGAGCGGGCGCTTCGCTTCTCGCGGCCATGTCCGGAAGTCGCCGTTACGCGTCTCCCACACGCGCCGACCCATCGTGTGGTCGGGGTGCCAGTGGGAGTAGAAGCAGGCCGCGATCTCGCCGATCCGCGCCCGCTCGAGCTGGAACTTCGACTCCTCAGGAGTGTCGAAGAGGATGTTCGGGCCGTGGACGAACGTCGAAGGCCCGGTGCGCGCCGAACGCCCACCAACCTCACGCGCCTCGGCGCACACGCGGCAGCCGCAACCAGGGCGAGGGATCGTCGCGGCGCCGCCGGAGCCCAGGATCTCGACCCTCATTCGATCGAGGCTACCAACCGCCTACTCGACCCGGTCAGTCGAGCACCGACGGCAGCATCGCGACCACGTCGCTCGCGATCAGCCCTCCGGGATGTCGCACTGCAGCCGCCGCGAGCCCGTGCACGGTCGCGCCCGCGGCCGCGGCGAGGGCAGGATCGAGCCCCTTGGCCAGAAACGCCGCGATGACGCCGGTGAGAACGTCCCCCGTTCCGGCTGTGGCAAGCGCCGCGGGGCCAGAGTCGCACACGATGGGACCACCGTAGGGGGACTGAACGATCGTGTCCGCTCCCTTCAGCACCACGACGGCGTCGAACATCTCAGCGGCCTCTCGCGCCGCGACCAGGCGGTGGGCATCGATCCACGCGGAGTCCCGATCGAGGAGTCGGGCGAGCTCCCCCACGTGAGGCGTCAGGATCGTCGGGTGTGCACGGGCTACCGGTCGCAGGCCGAAGAGCGCGTCGGCATCGACGACGAGAGGCAGTTGCAACCGGGCGAGGAGCTTCGCGACGAGTGCCCGTGCCTCGGCGCTCCGCCCGAGCCCGGTCCCGATCGCAACGGCATCCGCCCTGGCGGCTTCAGCAACGATCTGCTCCTCCGCATCCGGCCAGTCGAAACCGCGCTTGACCGGCTCGAGCGCGAGCGTCTCGACAACGGAGAGACACTCGCGCGGGACGGCGAGCGTGACGTAGCCCGCATCGGCGCGAAGAGCAGCCATGGCCGCAAGCACGGGGGCGCCGGTGGTGCCGGGGGCGCCGCCGACGACGAGCACGGACCCCGCGGTGAACTTGGAGTCCCGCACGCCGCGCCTCGGGACCCGGTCGAGCACAGCCGGGGTGGCTCGGCGGGCCGCAGTCGGTCGCGCGCCGAGGCCAATGTCGGCCACGACGATCTCGCCGGCATGAAAGCGCCCCGGGGCCACATGGAGGCCGAGCTTGCTCCCGTGGAAGGTGACGGTGTGCGCAGCGCGCACTGCACCACCCTCGACCTCGCCGGTCGAGGCATCGACGCCCGAGGGGAGGTCGACCGCGATGACCGGGTGCCCACACGCGTTGATCCGGTCGATCAGAAGGGCAGCGTCTGGCCGCGGCGCCCCGCGGAAGCCGGTGCCGAACAGTGCGTCGATGACCACGTCGCATCCCTCGACGGCATCGGTCTCGACTGCCTCGAGACCGGCCTCGCGGAGAATGCGGGCGGCAATGCGCCCGTCACCGCCGTTCGAGCCTCCACCGCACACGACGGCGAAGCGCTGCGCCTCCGGGAACACTCGCATCGCCTCGCGTGCGACCGCGGCGCCGGCCCGCTCCATCAGCTCGTACGCCGTGTCGGGAAAGCCCGGATATCCCTCCTCGGCCTCACGCATCTCGGCCGCCGTGAACAGCGCCTCGAAGCCGGGCTCGGTCATTCGCGTCTCGACCTAGTCCCGGACGCGCACGACGCAGGATGCGCCGGCCATCGTGTGCGAATGCGTCAGCGAGACGTCGATCTCGAGCATGCCGACCCGCTCCGCGTAACCGGCCGTCCGGCCCGTCAGGGTCACGCCTGGCTTCGGCGGGCCGACGATCTCGATGTCCTTCCACGTGAAGCGCACGCCGCAGCCGAGGGCCTTGCCGACGGCCTCCTTGCCGCAGAACCGGGCGGCATAGCTCTCGGCCGGATTGCGCCGCGTCTCGCAATACGCCTGCTCGGCCTTCGTGAAGCAGCGGTCGCGGAACCCGGGCCGCTCGAGCGCGCGCACGATCCTGTCGATCTCGATCAGGTCGGTGCCGATCTTGACGGGCATCGCTCTAGAGCGACCGCTCGAGCCATTCGGGGAAGTGCGCCAGCGAGCTGAGCACGATCTCCGGAACGAGACCCGAGGTCTCGAGCGTCTCGGGGCGGAACTTGCCGGTGCGCACGAGCGCAGTGCGCATCCCGAAGCTCTGTGCCCCGCGCACGTCCGCCTCGACGTCGTCGGTGACCATCCAGGTCAGCTCCGGCTCGGCCCCGAGGGCGTCGAGGGCGGCTGCGAAGTACGCCGGGCTCGGCTTGCCGAGCACCGTCGCATCGACGCCGGTCGCGTACTCGAGGCCGGCGACGAACGCCCCCGCGTCGAGGAGAGGGCCACGGCTCGTCTGCCACCACTTGTTCTTGTGGAGGCAGTAGAGCTCGGCGCCCATCTGCAGCTCCGCGAAGGCACGCCCGAGATTCATCCACGAGAACACCTGATTCGGCTCCGTCGTCTCGTCGCACCCACCGAGGAGCACCGCGTCGGCTCGATCGCCGACGAGCTCGATTCCCTCGAGATCGGGCACGATCGCCCCCATCACGAGTGCGAGCACGCGCTTCCCCGCAAGCTCGCGCGCCGCCGCGCCGGGCGTCGTCTGGAGCTCGTCGTCTTCGAGGGCGAAGCCGAGCTCGCGGAGCTCGAGTGCGAGGGTCGCCCGCGGTCGCGTGGAGTTGTTGGTCACGAAGCGAAGCGCGTGCCCCTGCTGCCGGAGGCGGGCTACCGCGTCGACGGCGCCGGGGATCGGCTCGCCGGAGACGTGGAGGACGCCGTCGATATCGAGCAGGATGCACGCCACGTCGGCATTCTCCCAGAAGCAGCATCGGGGCGACAGAGCGACGGCTCCGGCTCGCGCTACCGTCTGGGCATGAGCGCGGGTCACCACCACGGTCACGATCACGGCTCGTCGACAGCTCGCTGCGCTCGCTGACGATCGCGCTCGTGCTGAACGCGGCATACACGCTCGCGGAGGTGATCGCGGCGATCCTCGCCGGGAGCCTCTCGCTCCTCGCGGACGCAGGGCACAACCTCTCCGACGTGATCGCGCTCGCCGTCGCGGCCGGTGCGGTGATGCTCGCGCGACGGCCTGCGACGCCGAACCGGAGCTTCGGATTCAAGCGCGCTGAGATCCTCGCGGCATTGTTCAACGCCGTCTCCCTGATCGTGATCGCGCTGATCGTGTTCGTCGGGGCCGCGATGCGGTTCTCCGACCCGCCGGACGTGCCGGGCGGGTGGCTGATCGTCGTCGCGAGCGTCGGCCTCGTCGTCAATGCCGTCGGAGCGGCTGCGGTGTTCAGGCGAGGCGGCCATGACATCAACCTCCGCGCGGCGTACATCCATCTCGTGGGTGACGCGCTCGGCTCCGTCGCGGTCGTGATCACCGGCATCGTGATCGTCGCGACCGGCTGGCCGTATGCGGATCCGATCATGGGCGTCCTGATCGGCGTCTACATCCTCGTCAGCGCCTGGAGCGTGCTCCGGGAGTCGGTGCTCGTCCTGCTCGAATCGACCCCGCGAGGGCTCGACGCCGAGGAGATCGGTCGCGCGCTCGTCGCCCAACCCGGCGTCGTCGAGGTGCACGATCTTCACGTCTGGGAGATCACGAGCGGCTTCCCCTCGCTCTCCGCCCACGTGCTCGTCGGGGTCGGCGAGGATTGCCACGGGATCCGCCGGGCCAGCGAGGCCATGCTGACCGAGCGGTTCGGCATCACCCACACGACGCTCCAGGTCGATCACGACCACACCGACGCACTCCTGACGATCGCTCCACCGGTGCGGCCGTGACCGGCGACGGAGCGCGCTACGACGCGCCGCGTGACCCGGTCCGTGGTCCTGCCGCTCTCGGAGATCGAGCTGCGCGTCTCGCGGTCGAGCGGGCCGGGCGGGCAGCACGCGAACAAGACCGAGACGCGCGTCGAGGCGATTCTCGACGTGGAGGCGTCCTCGGCCCTCAGCGATGCGCAGAAGCGGCGGGTCGTCGCGAAGGCAGGGCCTGTCCTCCGCGCCGTTGCGCAGGACGAGCGCAGCCAGCTCCGCAACCGGGAACTCGCCGTCGACCGGCTGTGTCGTACGCCTGGCCGAGGCGCTTCGGGTGGAGCGAAAGCGCGTTCCGACGAAGCCGTCACGTGCCGCGAAGAAGCAGCGGCTCGACGCGAAGAAGCGGCGCGGGGAGACGAAGCGACTGCGGCGGGTCGACGAGCGTGAGTGACCTCGCACCGGAGGTCATGCGTCCGCTGCTCGCAGGATCGCTCGGCAAGCCATACCTCTACTCCGTCGAGACGCCGTCGACACAGGATCTCCTGACCGAGGACGATCTCCCGCACGGCGCCGTCGCCGTCACCGAGCACCAGACCGCCGGCCGTGGGCGGTCGGGCCGCCGCTGGGACGACGCACCGTCGAGGGCGCTCCTCTTCTCGGTTCTGCTGCGGCCGCCGGGCGGGGCTCCGCTCCCGCAGCTCTCGCTCGTCGCCGGCCTTGCCGTGGCGAACGCGCTCGAGGCGCGAGGCGGGCGTGCCGGCGATGGTGAAGTGGCCGAACGACGTACTCCTCGACGGCCGCAAGGTCGCGGGGATCCTGCTCGAGGCGTCGGGCACGCGCGTCGTCTGCGGGATCGGGATCAACGTCAATCAGGACGCGACCGAGCTTCCCGCGACGGCGCGCTCGCCGGCCACCTCGCTCCGGCTCATCGCGAGCCGGACGTTCGACCGGGGCGAGATTCTCGCGGCGGTGCTCGGCGAGCTCGAGGTGCTCCTACGAGACGTGGCTCGACGGAGGTTTGGCCGCGCTTCTCAGCGGCCTGGAGACAACGAAACGCAGTCCGCGGGCGCCGCGTGCGGGTTTCGGATCGAACGGGCATCGCGGGCGAGATCGCAGCGGACGGAAGGCTCACGATCACCCTCGACCGCGGCGACGTCGTCCTCGTCGAGAGTGGCGAGGTAGAGCTTGCGCCGGGCGAGACCCTGACGACCGGCTGAAGCTGCCACCCGCCCGGGTGACCGCTATCCGCAGCCTCGCCCACTCCTCGGGCGTGTTCGCGTTGATCGCCGAGCGCAGCGCCGGGTCGACGGCCCGAAGCTCGGCGTTCGTGAGCAATTCGGCCTCCGTGAGCTCCCGCACGAAGAGCGAGCCCGGGATGTCGCGCAGTCCTCGGGCGCCGCTCTCGAGCAGCGCTCCCAAGGCGGGAGCGGCTGCCGCGCGATATCCCGCAAGGAGAGGCTGACGGCGGCCGCCGATGACCGGCACGACCGCGTCGTCTCCGTCGCGCACCGATACAAGCACCGCGCGCACGAACGCCGGGGAGAGCAGCGGCGTATCGACGCCGCACGCGAACGCAACATCGGCCTTTCCGTCGAGCGCGACGAGCCCGGTGTGGAGCGCGGCGAGCGGGCCGTCGTAGGCGACGGGATCGTCGACTACGAGCGCGTCGAGCGGCGGCAGCTTCTGTCCCGGCGCGCGGACGACGCAGACCGGCCCACGGCCCACCCCCTCGCGCACCACCGAAACGGCGTGCTCGACGGCCGTCGACCCACGCCAGTCGAGGAGCGCCTTCGGCTGCCCCATCCTGCTCGAGCGGCCGCCCGCAAGGACGATCCCGCCCGCTCTCATCTCACGACGGGTCGCGCGCCTGGACGTGCTGGAACCCGAAGCGGCCCTTGATGCAGAGGTTGCCGCGCGTAACATCGTGGTCGTCCGGGCTCGTCACCTTGACGATCGTGTTGTCCTGCACGTGCAGCTCGAGGTTGCAGCCGACGCCGCAGTAGGGGCACACCGTCGTCGTCACCGCCTGCTCGCGCTCCCGCCAATCGCCCTCCTCGCGTAACTCGTGCTCCGAGCGGAACATCAACGCGCCCGTCGGGCAGACGGCAATGCAGTTGCCGCAGTAGACGCACGCAGACTCCGGCAGCTCTGCGACGTACTCGGTCGAGATACGGGCGTCGAAGCCGCGGCCCGCGACGTGGATCGCGAACGTGTTCTGGAACTGCTCGCCGCACGCGTCGACGCACTTGTAACAGAGGATGCACTTCGAGTAGTCGCGCACGTAGAGCTCGTTGTCGATCTTGATCGGCGCGTACACCGTCGCGGCAGTCTGGCCGTCCGGCTCGACGTGGTGCCCCGTCCGCTTGCGATCGCGCTCGGGATCCGGCGGCGCGGGCGGGCCGAAGCGTTCCGGCTCCGCGTCGTAGCGCTCCAGGTAGTCGGGAATGACGTCGGTGGTCGTGAGGTCGACCGAGGAGGCGAGCAACTCGAGCACGACCTTGCGGGAGTGGCGCACCCGCTCGGAGTCGGTCTGCACCTTCATCCCCGCCTCCGCCTTGCGCGAGCACGCGGGCGCGAGCACGCGCGACCCCTCGACCTCGACCACGCATACCCGGCAGGCGTTCGCGGGCTCGAGCGTATCGCCGTAGCAGAGCGTCGGCGTGTCGATCCCGAGCCGGCGACACGCGCCGAGGATCGTCTCGCCCTCGAAGACGCGTACCGACTGCCCGTCGATCTCGAGCTCGATCATGCGCTTCGGTGCGAGCAGGTCGCTCACGAGAACACCCCCAGCCGGTCGATAGCGGACTCGACCGCGCTCGAGGCGGTCTGCCCGAGCCCACAGATGGACGCATCGCGCATGCACTGCCCGACCTCCGCGATCACCGCAAGCTCCTTCTTGACGCCGCCGCGGGTGTTCCCGGAGACGAGGCGCGCGAGCGCCTCTTGCTGGCGCACGGTGCCGACGCGACACGGCACGCACTGCCCGCACGACTCGTTGCGGAAGAACGCTGCGAGCCGCATCAGCAACCGCGGCATGTCGACGGTCTCGTCGAGTGCGAGGACGACACCGGAGCCGAGCGTCGTCTTCGCCTCGCGTGCGTCCTCGAACGTGAGCGGAAGGTCGAGCTCGTCCGGCCGCAGGAAGCCGCCCGCCGCGCCGCCCATGAGGATCGACTGCAGCGCCTTGCCGCCGGGGACGCCGCCTGCGAGCTCGAACAGCTCACGCAACGTCGTGCCGAACGGCACCTCATAGACGCCGGGCCGCTCCACGTGGCCGCAGACGCAGAAGAGCTTCGTCCCGGTCGAGGTCTCGGTGCCGGTCTCGGCATACACCGGCCCGGATCGGGTGACGATGTCGAGCACGTTGACGAGCGTCTCGACGTTGTTGACGACCGTCGGCTTGCCGAACAGCCCTTCGACGACCGGAAACGGCGGCTTGTTGCGCGGCTCGCCACGGTTGCCCTCGATCGACTCGAAGATCGCCGTCTCCTCGCCGCAGATGTACGCGCCGGCGCCCTTGCGGATCTCGATCTCGAAGTCGAAGCCCTCGCCGAGAATGTCCTCCCCGAGATATCCGCGCGCGCGCGCCTCGACGAGCGCCGCCTCGAGCGCGTGCTGCGGCTCGGGGTACTCGCCGCGGATGTAGACGTAGCCGCGCTCGCAGCCGGTCGCGTAGCGCGGCGATCGTCATCGCCTCGATGAGGGCGAACGGGTCGCGCTCCATGATCACGCGGTCCTTGAACGTGCCCGGCTCGGACTCGTCGGCATTGCAGACGAGGTAGTGCGGCCGTTCGGGCTGGCGGGCGACCGCATCCCACTTGACGCCCGTCGGGAACGCCGCCCCACCGCGCCCCTGGAGCTTCGAGTCCTTCACCTCGCGGATCACGCCCTCCGGGACCGAGCTCGATCGCGCGCCGCAGAGCTGCGTAGCCGCCCTGGGCGCGGTACTCGTCGAGGCTGACCGATCTCGCCGAGGCGGCGCGGCGCAGCAGGCGCAACGCGGGGTCGCCGACCTGCGGCAGCACCGTCGCCGGTGCCGGGCCGGGGTCTGCTCCGGCAAGCACCGCGAGCACGTCGGGGGCCGTCGTCAAAGCGAGCGTCCGCTCGTGCGGCTCCTCCCCGGCATCGCTCACGAGCGCGGCCGGCGCGCGGTCGCACTGCCCGAGGCAGGGACTGCGATACCAGGTCGCCGAGCCGTCGTCCGAGAGCTCACCCTCGGCGCCGAAGCGCTCCTCGATCTGCGCGATCAGGTCGTCGGAGCCGACGCACTTGCAGGCGATGTCCTCGCACACGTGGACGACACGGGCCGGCCGCGGCTCGACCGCGAACATCGCGTAGAAGGTCGCGACGCCGTAGACGTCTGCCGGAGGAAGGGTGAGCCTGCGGCAGAGCTCGTTGAGGCCGCCGGGGCTGATCCATCCGATCCGCTCCTGGAGCGCCCAGAGTGCCGGCAACAGCAGGTGGCGCCGCGCACGGGCGGCGTGCCCCGTGCTGGCGGTGTTCCCGCCCGGCCCACCCAGACGCTCACCACCGTCCCAGCCGTCGACGGACGCACCGAGGACGGTGTCGAGCGCGGCGCTCTCGGCGCTCGTCGGCTCGGCGCCCGGGACGAGATGCAGGTCCACTAGCTCTGTCCGCCGACCGTAGCGGGCTCGGCGACCCCGGCGCGTTCCGCGCGCTCCGACGCTCGATCTTCTCCACCCGGATCGCGGCAGCCTTGAACTCCGCCGTCCCCGACTTCGGGTCGGTCGCGTCGATCGTGAGGACGTTGGTATCGACCTGGTCGGGGAAGTGGAAGGTCATGAAGGCGAGGCCTGGCCGGAGCGCCGGGTCGATCCTGACAGGCGCGTCGACCGACCCGCGACGCGACGAGACCCGCGCGATCTCGCCGTCGACGAGCTCGAGCCGCTCTGCGTCCTCGGGAGAGAGATCGAGCGACTCGCCGCGGTGGAGCGGCGAGGAGTACAGATTGGTCTGGGCGCCGGTGTTGTACGACTCGAGTCGCCGGCCCGTCGTCAGCCGCATCGGATAGTCGTCGTCGAGCTCCTCGTACGGGCCACGCGCCTCGACGACGGTGAACGGCGCCGGAGGCCCGACGAGCGGGTCGGCCCACAGGCGCTCGTGCAGGATCGGGGAGCCGGGATGCGTCTCGTCGGGACAGGGCCACTGGAGCCCACCGTGCTCGGCGAGCCGCTCGTAGCTCATACCGGCGTGCATCGGTGACAGCGACCGCAGCTCGTCCCATACGACCTCTGCGACCGGGTCCGGCCAGTCGTGGCCCAGCCGTCGCGCGAGCTCGGTGATGATCCACATGTCGTCGCGGGCCTCGCCGGGTGGGTCGAGCGCCTTGCGGACCCGCTGCACGCGCCGCTCGCTGTTCGTCACGGTTCCGTCGGTCTCACACCACGACGCTGCCGAGGGGAAGACGACGTCGGCCATCTCCGCCGTCTTCGTCAGCACGATGTCCTGGACGACGAGGAAGTCGAGCTCGGAGAGGAGCTTGCGCGTGCGGTGGATGTCCGCCTCGGACTGCGCCGGGTTCTCGCCGATCACGTAGAGCGTTCGCAGCTCGCCCCGCTCCATGCCGTGGAACATCTGAGTCAGGTGCCAGCCGTAGTGCGGCCGGATCGTCACGCCCCATGCCTGCTCGTAGCGGGCACGAGCCTCGTGGTCGCGCTCGATGTCCTGGAAGCCCGGAAGCTTGTTCGGGATCGCACCCATGTCGCCACCGCCCTGAACGTTGTTCTGGCCGCGCAGCGGGTTGAGGCCCGAGCCGAAGCGACCGACGTGACCACAGAGGAGAGCGAGGTTGATCAGCGAGAGGACGTTGTCGACGGCGGTGTGATGCTCGGTGATCCCGAGCGTCCAGCAGATCATGGCGCGGTCGGCGCGCGCGAAGGCGTGCGCCGTCTCGCGGATCACCGCGGCGGGAACGCCGGTGAGGCGCTCGCCCTCGGCGAGCGTGAACGGCTCGACCGAGGCGGCGTATGCCTCGTAACCCTCGGTGGCATGGTCGATGAAGGCCCGGTTCGTGAGACCGGCATGGATGATCTCGCGCGCGATCGTGTTCGAGAGCGCGATGTCCGAGCCGACATCGAGCCCGAGCCAGCGGTCTGCCCACTGGGCCGAGGTCGTCCGCCGCGGATCCATGACGAAGAGCCTCGCTCCGTTGTGAACGCCCTTGAGCAGGTGGTGGAAGAAGATCGGGTGCGTCTCGCGCGCGTTCGAGCCCCAGAGGAGGATCACGTCGGTCTCCTCGATCTCTGCGTAGGACGACGTGCCGCCGCCCGCTCCGAACACCGTCGCCAGACCGACGACGCTAGGTGCGTGTCAGGTTCTGTTACAGGAGTCGATGTTGTTCGTGCCCATCACCTGACGAGTGAGCTTGCCCGCGAGGAAGTTCATCTCGTTCGAGGCCTTCGAGCACGAGAACACGCCGAACGACGCCGAGGTGTCGCCCTCGCGCGCACGGGCAAAGCCGGCGGCCGCGCGGTCGAGTGCCTCGTCCCAGGAGGCGGGCCGCAGGACGCCGTCGTCACGGACGAGCGGGGTCGTCAGGCGGCCTCGGGGCTTGCGCATGCTCTCTCCTCGCGTCGGTGAGCGGTGGCAGGCTTCAGCCTGTCTCCCGGGTGAGCGGTTCGTCGAACACCGACAGAGTTGCTGTCGTAGGCCGCCGCGTCAAAGTGAGCGGATCGACCGCGTGATAGATGTGATCTATCATCATGGGATGGATCTACGGCATCTCGAATACCTCGTGGCACTCGTCCGCGAGGAGCACTTCGGTCGTGCCGCCCGCTCGTGCGGCGTTGCCCAGCCGACGCTTTCCTCGGGCATCAAGCGACTCGAGCGCGAGGTCGGCTTCCCGATCGTACGACGCTCCCAGCGGTACGAGGGGCTGACGCCGGAGGGAGAGAAGGTGCTCGAGTGGGCCAGGCGGATCCTGGCCGACGTCGGCGGGCTCGACGCCGAGATCGACGCGCTCCGCGGTGGACTGTCCGGGCAGCTACGAATCGGTGCGATCCCCACATCGCTCCCGTCCGTCTCGCTCCTGACGACGGCCCTCGCGGCCCTCCACCCGGGAATCACCGTCACGGTGCTGTCGCTCAACTCGCGACAGATCGAGCGCGGGCTGCACGACTTCGAGCTCGAGGTCGGCGTCACCTATCTCGACTCCGAGCCGCTCACCGGGGTGCGGGCGCTCGAGCTCTACGAGGAGCACTACGTCCTGTTGACGGACGCCCAAGGCATCCTGGGAGAGCACACGACGGTGACCTGGGCCGAGGCTGCGGCGATCCCTCTCTGCCTCCTCACGGGCGACATGCAGAATCGCCGGATCGTCGACGGGATCTTCCACGAGGCCGGTGCCGAGCCGAAGCCTACGGTCGAGACCAACTCGATCTCGACGATGTTCGCGCACGTCCGCGACGGGCCGTGGTCGAGCGTCATGGCACGCGCCTGGCTCCACGTCATCGACATCCCGGCCGGAATGAGGGCGATCCCACTCGTCGCTCCCGAGACGACCCGGACGATCGGGCTCGTCTGGCCCGATCGCGATCCCGAGTCGATCCTCGCTGCGGCGCTGCTCGAGGCAGCCGAGGACGTCGATCTCGATCGAGAGCTGCGAGGCGCCCGGGCCGCGTGACGGTGGGCGGTCGGGGTAACGCCCCGCCCTACGTGACGCGGTCCGGCCGGCTGTAGACGTTGAAGCGACCGTCGCGCACGAAGCCACAGAGCGTCACGCCACGGTCGGCGGCGAGGTCGATCGCGAGCGAGGAAGGAGCACCGACGGCGACGACGACGGGACAGCCGGCGACGACCGCCTTCTGGACGAGCTCGAACGAGAGGCGCCCGCTGACGCAGAGAACGTGACCCGTGAGCGGGAGCAGGCCGTCGAGGAACGCCCTGCCCACCACCTTGTCCATCGCGTTGTGGCGGCCGACGTCCTCTCGCGCGCACACGAGAGTTCCCGGAGGCGGTGAATAGCCCCGTGGCGTGGAGGCCTCCGGTCGCGGCAAAGGCCGCCTGCGCCTCGCGTAGGCGATCGGGAAGGAGACCGAGCACCCGTGCGTCGATCGTCAGCTCGCTCACGACCGGCGGCGCCTCGACGGCGATCGCCTCGAGCGCTCCCTTGCCGCAGACGCCGCAGGAGGACGTCGTGTAGAAGGAGCGCGCGAGGCGATCGTGGTCGAAGCCCGGCGCATCGAGCTCGATCGTGTTCGCCGCCAGGTCGTCGGGCAGCCGAGCAGAAATCGGGCGTAGCCCTTCGGAGATCGCGAAGCCGAGCGCGAGCTCCTCGTCGTGGCCAGGCGTTCTCATCGTCACGGCGACCGGACGCCCATCGATGCGGAGCTCGAGCGGCTCCTCGACGGCGACGCGATCGTCGCGCTCCTCGCCGCCCGGGAGAGCGAGCACGCGTACGGGGGAGGTGCTGTAGGCCGGTGGCGTCTCGGACATCGTCCACGAACCGTAGCCCGTTCGGCGACGCAGACACCGTCCGGCCGCCTCCTTACCCTCCCGAGAGGTGCCCCCGTTGGGCTGCCCGACTGCCAACACCGAGCTCTGGAGGACACGACTGTGGAGACCCCATCGATGCGCAACCGTCTCGCTGCCGAAGCCGTCGGGACGTTCGGTTTCTTCTTCATCGGCTTCAGCGGCATCTCCGCGGCGGTGAACCTCCCCGGCTCGATCGGCTCTGCGGGTGTGGCGGCGGGCTTCGGCCTCGGTCTCGGCCTGATGATCGCGGCTTTCGGGCAGATCTCGGGTGGCCATTTCAACCCCGCCGTCACGTTCGGCCTCGCGGTCGGGCGCAAGTTCCCGATGGCCGCAGTGATCCCCTACTGGGTCGCACAGCTGATCGGCGGGTTCCTCGCGGCCGTCGTCGCGACGATCCTCTACACGAGCGACGTCAAGGACTCGCTCGTGACGAACCCGGGAGCGGGTGTCGAGGATTGGCGCGCGATGCTGATCGAGCTCGTCGCCGTCCTGTTCTTCGTGTCGGTCGTCATCACGTGCGCGACCGACGACTCGGCACCCTGGAAGGGCGTCATCGCGCCGGTCGCGATCGGCGGCTTCATCTTCACGGCCGCCGTGACGATGGGCCCGAGCTCGGGTGGCTCGTTCAATCCGGCCCGCTCGATCGACCCCGCGATCTGGGCGGGTGAGTTCGGGAACCTCTGGATCTACATCGTCGGCCCGCTCATCGGTGCGGCCCTCGCGGGCGCGCTGTCGATGGCGCTCCGCGGCGACAAGGCGTAGAGCGCGAACGCCACCGGCGCGGTGTCGCTTGTCCCGGCCGGCCCACTGCGCCTATTCGACGAGGGCGGCAGGCGCAGGATCGGGGCGGCGGCGGCGCGGTGCCAGGATCGGGCGGCCGATCCCGATCCGCTCGTCGACGTACGCCGTTAGCCCGAGGCTCGTGAGGTAGGCGACGACGACCGCAACGATGATCAGAGGTGCGACCGCAAGGCCTGCGCCGATCGTGAGAAGCAGCGCGATCATCACCGAGGAGGGCGGAGCCGCAGGACGGGCACGCAGGTCGCGCCGACGAGCGCTGCAACGGCCTGTGTCTCGGCCAGGCCCGGAAGGTGGGACGCGAGGAGACCGGCAACGGCCCCGAGGAAGATCGCGGGGAACGTCGGGCCACCGCGGAAGCTCCCGAGCGAGATGCCCCACGCAAGCCCTTGAACAGGAGGAGCAGCGTGAGCGTCGAGATCGACAGGGACGCCGTCTCGGAGAACAACGAACCGAATGCCTCCTGACCGGAGAAGAGCACGGCGTTCTCTCCCTGGTCTGTGAGCTCCTAGAAGGCGATCGCGAGCCCGCCGACTGCGACGCCGGCCGCAACCGTGAGCGCGTAGGGATGCCGTTCGACGAGTCGCTTCGACCCTCCGCCGGAGCGACGTCGCACCGACGGAGCCTGGCTACTCGACGGTGACGGTCTTCGCGAGGTTCCGCGGCTGATCGACGTTCAGGCCGCGCAACCGCGCTATCCGATAGGCGAGCAGCTGCAGCGGCACGACCGCGAGAACGGTCTGGAGGAAGGCAGGCGACCGCGGGATGTAGATCACGTCGTCGGCGTGATGCTGGATGTCCTCGTTCCCGTCCGTCGCGATCGCGATCACATAGGCACCGCGGGCGCGCACCTCCTGGATGTTCGACACCATCTTGTCGTAGACGTGACTCCGCGTCGCAACAACGACCACGGGCGTCGATTCGTCGAGGAGTGCAATCGGACCGTGCTTCATCTCGCCGGCGGAGTACGCCTCGGTCGGGATGTACGAGATCTCCTTCAGCTTCAACGCACCCTCGAGGGCCACGGGAAGCCCGATGTGGCGGCCGAGATAGAGGAAGAACGGCTTGTCGAAGTGGCGCTGCGCGATCTCGTCGATCGGATGGTCGCCATCGAGGAACGCCTGGATCTTCTCCGGCAGCTTGTAGACCTCGTCGAGGATGAACGTCAGCTCCTCGAGCGGGAGCGTCTCGCGAACCTGCGCGAGCTTGAGTGCCACGAGGAGGAGAAGGCTCACCTGCGCGGTGAAGGTCTTCGAGGCGGCGACGCTCACCTCGAGCCCCGCACGCGTGTACAGGACCGAGTCGACCTCGCGCGTTATCTGCGAGCCCATCATGTTCGTGATCGCCACCGTGCGCGCGCCCATCTCGCGGGCGAGCTTCATGCCGGCGATCGTGTCGCGCGTCTCCCCGGACTGCGAGATGCCGATCACGAGGGTGCTCTTGTCGAGAACCGGGTTGCGGTAGATCCACTCGCTGGCGATGTCGTGCTCGACGGGAACCCGGGCCCACTCCTCGATCGCGTAGCGCCCGGCGACGGCGGCGTGGTAGGAGGTGCCGGCCGACAGGATCACGATCCGGCGCAGGTCCTTCATGTCGGCATCGTCCATCCCGAGCCCCTCGAGCTCGAGCCGGCCGTGGCGGACACGGTCGCCGATCGTCTCGGCGACGGCGTCGGGCTGCTCGTAGATCTCCTTGAGCATGAACGTCTCGAATCCGGCCTTCTCCGCACTCTCGTCGTCCCAGTCGAGCACGACGAGCTCCCGCACGACCTCGGAGCCGTCCTCGGCGCGCAGATGCCGTGCTCCACCCGGGGTGATCACAACGAGGTCGCCGTCCTCCGGGAAATGGACTTCGCGGGTCTCGCGAAGGAAGGCCGCGGCGTTCGAGGCGAGGAACGTCTCGCCCTGTCCGACACCTACGACGAGCGGACACTGGTGGCGAGCGCCGACGAGGACTCCCGGATGATCGCGATGGATCACGACGAACGCGAAATGGCCCTCGAGCTCGTTGAACGCCCGCCGGGTCGCCTCGACGATGTCGCCGTCGTAGAACTCCTCGATCAGGTGCGTGACGGTCTCGGCGTCGGTCTCCGACGTGAACGCGTGTCCGGCCTCGCCGAGGCGGGCCCTCAATTCGCGGTAGTTCTCGACGATGCCGTTGAGGACGATCGCCACCTCGGCGGGATCGTCTCCCGCGAGAGGGTGGGCATTCGCCTCGGTAACGCCGCCGTGGGTCGCCCAGCGCGTGTGACCGAGGCCGGTCGTCGCCGGTGATGTCTCCTCACCGGCCGCGACCTTGAGATTCTGGAGGTTGCCCACGGCGCGGGTGTAATGCAGCCCGTCCGACTCGAGAAGGGCAATCCCGGCCGAGTCGTATCCCCGATATTCGAGGCGCTCGAGGCCGAAGAGCAGCAGGTGCTTGCATTCCCGGGGCCCGACGTATCCGATGATTCCACACACAGGCGTTTCTCCTTCGTCGTCCCCGCCGACCGTCGGCGTGGGGATTGACACCGCCGCATCCTCGGACTTCGCGTCCTGGCCCTACTCGACCTCGCCGCCGAGCTCAGACCGGACGAGAAGGGCGACTTTACCACAGAGGGTTGTCGCCTCCTCCTCGGTCTCGGCTTCGACGAGGACACGCACGAGCGGCTCGGTGCCCGAGGGACGAACGAGAATTCGGCCACGGCCGGCGAGCTCGTCACCGAGCCGCGCGACCTCGCTCGTGACCTCCTCGGACAGGCGGGGCCGAGCGACGGTGACGTCTGCCTTCGCCTGCGGCAGCCGTTCCATCACGGCAGCCGCTGCAGCGAGTGAATCCCGGCCCACCGCCCGGCACAGCAACAGCGCGGCGGCCAGGCCGTCGCCCGTGACGTGACCTTCGAGCGCGATCACGTGGCCCGACTGCTCGCCGCCAAGCACTGCACCCTCGGCGCGCATCGCGGCGAGGACGTGACGGTCGCCGACGTCCGTGGTGATGACCCGAACGCCGCGATCGGCCATGAGCCGGTGGAAACCGAGGTTCGTCATCGTCGTCACGGCGACCGTGTCCACACCCTGGGCGAGGGCAAGGATGGCGAGAATCTGATCGCCGTCGAGCGGCGCGCCGGCCTCGTCGACGGCGAGCATGCGGTCACCGTCGCCGTCGAAGGCGATCCCGAGATGGAAGTCGCCGGTCCTCACGATTCCCTGCAGCAGGCCCATCGACGTAGCGCCGCAACCAACGTTGATGTTCGACCCGTCGGGCACGGCCGCCACGGTCGTGACCTCGGCGCCGAGCTGCTCGAACACCGACGGCGCGATGGTCGAGAACGCGCCATTCGCGCAGTCGACGGCTATCCGGAGGCCGCTGAGGTCGGAGCCGAAGTGCTCGAGAATATGCTCGACGTAGCCACCCGATGCGCCCTCGGCGACCTCGACCGAGCCACCGCCGAGCGGCGGAGCATCGAGCAGCGCCTCGATCGCCTCCTCGTCACTGTCGGAGAGCTTGTGGCCCTCGGCGCTGAAGAGCTTGAGGCCGTTGTACTCGGGTGGGTTGTGCGAGGCGGTGATGACGGTGCCGAGATCCTGCGAGAGCAGGGCCACCGCGGGCGTTGGCAGGATGCCGCCGCAGACCGCGATCCCGCCCGCCGACACGATGCCCGCGACGAGCGCCTCCTCGAGCGCCTCGCCGGAGCCACGTGTGTCACGACCGACGAAGACCCGTCCGCGTGCCGCCCACATCGTCGAGGCTCGCCCGAGCCGCTCGACGAGATCGAGCGTCAGCGTCTCGCCGACAATGCCACGAACGCCATCGGTTCCGAAGTAGGTACGGGCCATGGGAATTTGCCGCCCTGAGGCGGCGGGGTGCACGCTGCGTTGCGGGAGCGTGCCGACTAGCGCTTGGAGAACTGCGGCGCCTTGCGCGCCTTGTGCAGGCCGGCCTTCTTGCGCTCGACCTGACGTGCGTCACGCGTGAGGAAGCCCTCGCGCTTCAACGCGACACGAAGCTCGGGATCGGCCTCGACGAGTGCCCGGGCGATGCCGTGCCGCACGGCGCCTGCCTGGCCGCTGATCCCACCACCGTGGACACGAACGCGGAGATCGTACGTCCCCTCCGCGCCGGCGGTCCGGAACGGGCCGAGAGCCGCAGTGCGGTGCGAGGCGCGCGGGAAGTACTCCTCGAGCGTGCGTCCGTTGATCCAGGTCTTTCCGTCACCGGGACGGAGAATGACGCGCGCGACCGAGGTCTTGCGCTTGCCGGTACCGAGATACTGTGCCACGTCAGCCATCAGATCAACGTCAACTCCTTCGGTGCCTGCGCGGCGTGCGGATGCTCGGGGCCGGCGTAGACCTTGAGCTTCGTCAGCTGCGCTGCGGCGAGCTTGTTCCTGGGAAGCATGCCCTTCACGGCCTTGCGGATGACCTCCGTCGGACGCCGGTCGAGCTGCTCACGCATCGTCCGCGTCTTCAGCCCGCCCGGGAAAGCCGGAGTGCCGGTAGACCAGCTTCTGGTCGAGCTTCTGGCCGGTGAGGTGGATCTTCTCCGCGTTGACGACGATCACGAAGTCGCCCGTGTCGACGTGCGGGGTGTACTGCGGCTTCTTCTTGCCGCGCAGCGTGTCGGCGATCTGGGTCGCGAGTCGGCCCAGGGTCTTCCCCTCGGCGTCGACGACGTACCAGTCGCGCTGGACTTCTCCCGGCTTGGCGGTGTAGGTCTTCATCAGTCAGAAAGAAAGCGGTCGGAAGACCGCACGACGGCGGAGTGTAGCAGGCATCACGACCGCTCTCGGGTCGCTTCAGCGTGGGCGCGCCACCGTCAGAGGGTAGGATGCGCGCAGCGAAACGGGGAGCTCGGGGCAACCGGGCTGAGAGGGTGGCGACCGCGCCATCGACCCGCAGAACCTGATCTGGGTAATGCCAGCGGAGGTATGCGCGTTGACGAAAGCACGACCGTTGTGATCGTCGCCGGAGGGCACCGCCTCGTAGGTCGGCCTCCCGCCATGCCCGACGGGGCGTTCGTGATCGCCGCGGACGGGGGCGTCGACCGGGCGCACGAGCTCGGGCTGCGCGTCGACCTCGCGATCGGTGACTTCGACTCGGTCACAGCTGAAGGTCTCGCCGCCGCGCAGGCGGCCGGGGCGCGCGTCGAGCGGCACCCCGCCGCCAAGGATGCAACCGACCTCGAGCTCGCACTGGACGCTGCTCTCGCTCTCGCTCCCACCCGGCTCCTGGTGATCGGGTCCGACGGCGGCCGCCTCGACCACCTGCTCGGGTCGATCCTCCTCCTCGGCGACGAGCGCTACGCGGCGATGGAGATCGACGCCTCCCTCGGCGCTGCCCGACTTCACGTCATCCGGGGCACGCAGACCATCGCCGGCGTACCCGGCGAGCTCCTCTCACTGCTTCCCGTGCACGGGCCTGCCGTCGGTGTCTCGACGAGCGGTCTCGAATACCCGCTCGACGGCGAGACGCTGCCGGCGGGGACGAGCCGCGGGACCTCGAACGTCTTCGCCGCCGACGAGGCGACGATCACGGTCGAGCAAGGCTGCCTCATCGCAGTGATTCCCGCGACCGAGCCCGAGGAGCGCTCGTGACGCTCTGGCACAAGGTCGGCATCGCGCTCGCGCTCTCTTGCCTCGGTGGTCGCGGCGGGCTGCGGCGGGTCGGGAGACGCGAGCGAGCGGCAACGGAGGTCGTCCTCGTCACGCACGACTCGTTCGTGATGCCGAAGAGGCTGAAGGCCGCCTTCGAGCGCCAGAGTGGCCTGAAACTCCGGATCCTGCAGGGCGGTGACGCGGGCGAGGCGGTCAACCGCGCGCTGCTCGACGAAGGGTAACCCGCAGGGAGACGTCCTCTTCGGGATCGACAACAACCTGCTCTCGCGAGGCCTCGACGAGGGCCTGTTCGAGCCGTATGAGCCGCGAGAGCTCGACCGGGTCGACAGCACGTACGTGATCGATCCGACGCATCACGTGACACCGATCGACCACGGCGACGTCTGCCTCAACATCGACCGGAAGATGGTTCTGCCTCGCACGGCGTCGTCCCGCCGAAGACCCTCGACGACCTGACCGATCCGCGGTACGGCAAGCTCCTCGTCGTCGAGAACCCTGCGACGTCGACGCCGGGGCTCGCCTTCATGCTCGCGACGGTCGCCCGCTTCGGCGAAAGCGGCTGGCGTGACTACTGGAGCGCGTTGCGCGCGAACGGCGTACTCGTAGTCGACGGCTGGGAGGAGGCGTACACCATACGTTTCTCGGGGGCGGGCGGCAGCAAGGGCACCCGCCCGATCGTTGTCTCCTATGCGACAAGTCCCGCGGCAGAGGTGATCTTCGCCTCCTCGCCGCCCGCGACCGCTCCGACCGCGGCAGTTACCGCGAGCTGCTTCCGGCAGGTGGAGCTGGCAGGCGTCCTCGACGGGCGCGAAGAACGTGAAGGGCGGCCGCGCCCTGATCGATTTCATGCTCTCGGAGCGCTTCCAGGAAAGCATGCCGGAGAGCATGTTCGTTCTCCCCGTGCGGAGAGGCACGCCACTCTCCGATGCGTTCCGCCGCTACGCGGTCTCGCCGTCGCGACCGCTCGATCTGCCCGCGCCCGAGATCGGGGCGAACCGCGACCGCTGGATCGACGAATGGACGCAGACCGTCCTGCGGTGAGACGCGACCTGGCGTATCGCCGCCGTCCTCGTGCCCGCTCGGCTTCGTCGCGCTCTTCTTCGCCTATCCACTCGTCGCGATCCTCGAGCGCGGGCTTACCTCGGAGGGAGGATTTGCGCTTCCTGCCGGCACGGGCGCATTGCTCTGGTTCACGATCTGGCAGGCCACAGTCTCGACACTTCTGACGCTCGCGGCCGGGTTGCCGCTTGCCTGGGTCGTTGGCCGGTTCCGGTTCCACGGGCGCTCTCTCGTGCGCGCCCTCGTGCTCGTTCCGTTCGTGCTGCCAACCGTCGTCGTCGCCGCGGCGTTTCTCGAGCTGCTCCCTGCCGACTACGGGGGTGGCATCTGGGCGATTCTCGCCGCGCACGTGTTCTTCAACGTCGCAGTCGTCACCCGGATCGTCGGCGGGGCATGGGCAACGATCGATCCGGCATCCACCGAGGCGGCAGCCGTGCTCGGCGCGGGCCGCCGGCAGCGGATCCGCGAGGTGACGCTCCCGGAGCTCGGCCCCGCGATCTCCGCGTCGTCAGCCCTCACCTTCCTGTTCTGCTTCACCTCGTTCGGTGTGATCCTGATCCTCGGAGGGCCAGGGAGGGCAACGCTCGAGACCGAGATCTACAACCGGGCGGCCCGGCAGTTCGACCTCCAGGCCGCAGCAACACTCAGCCTGCTCCAGCTGGGAGCCGTCGCCGTCGTGCTCGCAGTCACGAGCATCCTGGAGGGCCGGTCCGGGGGTGCGAGCCTGCTGACGAGCGAGCGCGAAGTGCTGCGGCGACCGACACCGCGCGAACGGGTCGCGATGGCGGCCGTGTTGTCCTTTGCAGGCGCCGCCCTTGCGCTGCCCCTCCTCGTGCTCGTCGGACGCGCGCGCGGGAGCTTCGGAGCGCTGTTCGACGAAACGACCGTCCTCCTCGTCGAGCCTTGGCAGGCAGCGATGTACTCTGTCGCCTTCGCGTGCGTTGCCACCGTGATCTCGCTCGCCGTCGGTGGGCTCGCGTCGCTTACGCTCGCCCGCCGGCCGCCGGGAGCACTCGACGGCTTCGTTCTGCTCCCCCTCGGCGCGTCGGCAGTGATGCTCGGCTTCGGATTCGTGATCGCGTTCGACACCCCACCGCTCGAATTCCGCTCGTCCTGGTGGCTCGTCCCTGTGGCCCAGGCGCTCGTCGCGACCCCGTTCGTGATCCGGATCGTCACCCCGGCGCTCCGCGCGATCGACCCGCGGCTGCGCGAGGTCGCCGCCGGCCTCGGTGCGTCACCACGCCGGGCATGGCGTGAAGTCGACCTGCCGCTCGGCGCGCGGGCGTTCGCCGCAGCTGCCGGATTCGCGTTCGCGATCTCGCTGGGCGAGTTCGGCGCCACCGTCTTCGTCGCACGTGCCGAGCAACCGACGCTCCCCGTTGCAATCTTCCGCTTCCTGGGTCGACCGGGCGAGCAGAATCAGGCGACCGCGGCCGCTCTGGCCGTCGTCCTTGCCGCCATCGCCGTCGGAGCAGCACTTCTCGCCGAACGTGCCGCCGACGGTACCGCCGAGGTTCTCTGATGCTTTCCGTCGTGGGCGCTCACGTCACGCTCGGCGGCCACCCCGCGCTCGCCGGCCTCGACCTCGAGGTACACACCGGCACGGTGGTTGCGGTCCTCGGCCCGAGCGGGAGCGGCAAGTCGACGCTGCTGCGCGCGATCGCCGGACTCCAACACCTCGACAGCGGCACGATCGAGCTCGACGGCCGCCCGCTCGAGGGCGTCGAGGCCCACCAGCGCGGGGTCGGCCTCATGTTCCAGGACGACGCCCTCTTCCCTCACCGTAACGTCGCACAGAACGTCGGCTTCGGACTCCGGATGCAGGGAGCCGACTCGGCGTTGATTGCCGCCCGCGTCGCCGAGCTCCTCGAGCTCGTGCAGCTCCCGGGGCGGGAGCACCGGTCGGTCCGGTCACTGTCCGGAGGCGAGCGAAAGCGCGTGGCGCTGGCGCGGGCACTCGCACCGTCGCCACGAGTGCTGCTTCTCGACGAGCCGCTCGGCGCTCTCGACGGGCCGCTCCACGATCGGCTCGTTCGCGATCTCGGCGCACTGTTTGCCCACCTCGGCCAGACGACCCTCTACGTGACCCACGATGTCACGGAGGCCTTCGCGCTCGGCCACCGCGTCGCCGTGATCCGCGACGGCCGCATCGCCCAGGCAGCGACGCCGGAAGAGCTCTGGAGCGCCCCTGCAAGCGCCTGGGTTGCGCGATTCATCGGTCTTGCAAATGTCGAAGAGCACGCCGACGGCACCGTCATCACCCGACCCGAGGGCGTCAGATTCGTGCCGGACACCTCCGGCGACGCCGTGGTCGAGTCGAGCCGCAGAAACGGGCCGCTCGTCACCCTGGAGGCACGGTTCGAGGACGGCCGGCGGATCGTGTCCGCGCACGCCGGCACCGACCCGTCGGCCCCGGGCGAGCGGGTGCGCGTCGAGATCGACGCCGCTGCGGTCAGCGAGGTGCCGGCGGAGTCGTAGACCCACTCGGCCCGAAGGCGATTCCTTGCGCGCGGCTCAATCGTCGTCCTCGAGGTCTTCCCCGTCGTCTTCCAGATCCAGCTCGACGGGAAGCTCGTCGTCGTCCCAGCTCTCGCTCACGTTCAGCTCCTTCGCTCGGTGCCGCCGCCCTCCGCGACCTCGGCCGAAAACCCACCGACTCGATCGTCGCTAGCGCTCCCGTACGCAAACGCGATCCTCCGGGCCGACGATCCGGTCGAAGAGCGCGTTGAACACCTTGTCCTGCTGCGGGTCGTAACGGCCGAGCCCCTCCCCCTCCCACTGCACGACCGGCGTCACGCCTGGCCCCATCACCGTCACCCGATGCCTCTTCCCGTTCCCGGGTGGCCGAACCACCCGCGCCGGGTATCCCGGCGGTGTCATCTGCGGGACGAAGCTGTAACAGAAGGCCCCGTTCCTGCTGTGCGCCACCTTGCCGGCGTCATGTCTCCAGCCGACACCGAAGACCGAGTCGAGCGTGTCGACGTAGAAGTACCGCGCGTTCGGGTCCCGACGAGTAGACGATGGCGTCTTGTACCCGAACACCGCGTCGCCCCGATAGGTGAGCCGGCCGAACAGCCCCTGCCAGGAGCCGCCGTAGGTCCAGTTCGGCGAGACCTCGAGAACCGGGAGCTCGCCGCTCCAATGGGAGATATGGAGCTCGAACGCGGCCTGCTCGGGCTTGAACGGCTCAATCCCACGCATCGGCAAGCGCCGCTGCCACCGCTGTAGCGCCCAGTAGGAGCCATCCGGGGCCTTGCAGGCATTCACGAGCCAGACGAGCGGGGGGCCGTCGTAGGGGCGACAACGATTCTCGAACTCGCGCCACCGCTGACGGCCGAACTTCTTCCGGCCGCCCGTATAGTCGTAGCGGAAGTGCTGTTGTGGCTTGACCGGATCGGTCTTGACGGCGTTGATCGCGCCCCACACGTAGACATGCCGGAGCGCGCCACGCTTGGTTCGATAGGTGACGAGCGCCTCGCCCCGCCCGTTGACCTTCATCGAGACGAACGACACGTCGAGGTCACCGAACTGCTCACTCGCGAAGGTGGGCGAGGCGAGGACGAGCATGACGACGCAAAGGACCACAGCGATGACAACGGAGCGGAAACGCATCAGCCGCGGTGGAGGGTACCGCCCTCTCCGCGGTGCGCGTGTAAGGCCTACGCGCTCTCCCAGTGCTCCCAACGTACGAGCTCGTCGAAGGGCTTGCGCGCCTCCGACAGGCGCGAAACGAGCGGGCTGTCGTCCGCCACGGCCGGCTGCCTACCGATCGTCACGACGCAGACGAACGCGATGTCATCCGGCAGGCCGAGCAGCTGCTTCAGCGCCGGCACCGCTTCACCGGGCACGCCGTACACGCCGGTGCCGAGCCCTTCGGCGAGCGCCGCCAGCTGGATCAGCATGAACAACGAGCCCGCGTCGACGTACCAGTACGGCGCGGGCCACGTGATCTCGTCGCCGTCGACCAGCTTGTCCGGCTTCCGGTAGCGCTCGTGGTAGCTCTCCTCGCGCGTCCCGATGACAACGTGGACGGGAGCGGTCGATATCCACGGCTTGTGCCCGAGCTCGACGTACTCGGCCTCGCCCGCAAGGGTTGCGAGCCCGATGCGCGTCTCCGGATCGGTGACGACGACGATCCGGTGCCCCTGACTGAAGCCGCCACTCGGTGCGCGCCGCACCGTGCCGACGATGCGCTCGATGGTCGCACGGTCGATCGGGTTGGGCAGGTAATCGCGCACCATCCGCCGCCGCTTCAGCAGCTGCCAGAACGGCTCGCCACGATCCTCCTCGCTCACTCCCACTCGATCGTTGCAGGCGGCTTCGAGGAGAGGTCCAGCGCGACACGGTTGACGCCAGGCACCTCGTTGATGATCCTGTTCGAGATCGTCTCGAGAACGTCGTACGGGAGCCGAGCCCAGTCGGCCGTCATCGCATCCTCGGACGTAACCGCGCGGATCACGACCGGGTACGCGTACGTGCGCTCGTCGCCCTGCACGCCGACCGACTTGATCGCGGGCAAAACGGCGAAGCTCTGCCACAGCTCGCGGTAGAGCCCGGCCCGCCGGATCTCCTCCTGCAGGACGGCGTCGGCCGCCCGCAGGATGTCGAGCCGCTCCTTCGTGACATCGCCGATGATCCGGATCGAGAGGCCCGGCCCCGGAAAGGGCTGGCGCCAGACCATCCGCTCCGGCATGCCAAGCTCCTCGCCCACACGGCGGACCTCGTCCTTGAACAGCAACCGCAGTGGCTCGACGAGGTCCATCTCCATGTCGTCCGGCAACCCGCCGACGTTGTGGTGCGACTTGATCTTGGCGGCAACCCCGTCGTCGCCACCCGACTCGATCACGTCCGAGTAGAGGGTTCCCTGGACGAGGAACCGGACGTCGCCGAGCTTGCCGGCCTCCTCCTCGAAGACGCGGATGAATTCCTCGCCCACGATCTTGCGCTTCGTCTCGGGATCGCTCACACCGGCCAACTTCGAGAGGAACCGTTCCTCGGCGCGGACGTGCACGAGCGGTACGTGGAAGTGACCGCCGAAAGTCTCCACAACCTGCTCTGCCTCGTTCTCGCGCATCAGCCCGTGGTCGACGAACACGCACGTGAGCTGGTCGCCGACCGCCTTGTAGACGAGCAGCGCCGCGACCGCGGAGTCGACGCCCCCAGAGAGGCCGCAGATGACGCGTTCCCCACCGACCTGCGCCCGGATGCGGTCGACCTGCTCCTCGATCACCGCTGCCGGCGTCCAGCTCGGCGGAGCGCCGGCGACCTCGAAGAGGAAGTTCTTCAGCATTTCCTGGCCGTCCTCGGTGTGGACGACCTCGGGATGAAACTGAACCGCGTACAGTCCCCGAGCCGGATCCTCGAATGCGGCGATCGGCGTAGAGGGAGAGGAGGCGGTCACGCGCGCACCGGGCGGCGCCTCGACGACCGAGTCCCGATGACTCATCCAGACGACCTGCTCCGGGGCGAGCTCGGCGAACAGCCTCGATTCGAAGAGAGCGGCGTCTGCCTTGCCGTACTCCGCAACATCATTCGCCTCGACGGTGCCGCCGAGGTCGCGCGCCATCAGCTGCATCCCGTAGCAGATACCGAGCGTCGGGATGCCGAGCTCGAGCACCGCGGTGTCGAGCTGCGGCGCCCCGTCGGCGTACACCGACGCCGGCCCGCCGGAGAGGATCAGCGCAAGAGGGTTCAGCGTCGCGATCTCGGCCGCCGTGAGCCGATGGCTGACGAGCTCCGAGTACACTCTCGCCTCCCGAACGCGGCGTGCGATGAGCTGGCTGTACTGGCCACCGAAGTCGAGAACGAGAACGGGTCGTTCCTCGGGTGCGGGCTCGTGCCCCGGGAACTGGATGACCGGCGCTTCAGACACGCCGGTAGTTCGGAGCGTCTTTGCTGATCGTGACGTCGTGAGGATGGCTCTCGCGCAGACCTGCGCCGGTGATCCGCACGAACCTGCTCTCCGTCTTCAGCGCCTCGATCGTCGGAACGCCGCAGTAGCCCATCGCCTGCCGCAGTCCGCCGACGAGCTGGTAGACGATCGGCGCCAGCGGCCCCTTGTAGAGCACGCGCCCCTCGATCCCTTCGGGAACGAGCTTGTCGACGTCCTCGACGTCGCCCTGGAAGTAGCGGTCCTTCGAGAACGAGCGGGCCTTCATTGCACCGAGCGAGCCCATCCCGCGATATTCCTTGAAGCGTTCCCCCTGCACGAGGATCACGTCACCGGGCGACTCCTCCGTGCCGGCAAGCATCGAGCCGAGCATCACCGTGTCCGCGCCCGCGGCGATCGCCTTCGCGACATCACCCGACGAGGTTATGCCACCGTCCGCGACGACCGGGATGCCGTGACGGATCGCGACCTCGGCAACGTCGAACACCGCTGTCACCTGTGGCACGCCGACGCCGGCCACGACGCGCGTGGTGCAGATCGACCCCGGGCCGACACCGGCCTTCAGGCAGTCGGCGCCTGCGTCGATCAGCGCCTCGGCCGCATCGCCCGTCGCGATGTTTCCGGCAATGATCTCGATCTCGAACTCGGACTTGATCTTCCGCACCATCTCGGCGACTGCGTGTGAGTGCCCGTGCGCGGTGTCGACGACCAGCACGTCCACACCGGCGGCCACGAGCGCTCCCGCCCGCTCGAGCGCGTCCGTGCCCACGCCGACGGCTGCACCGACGCGCAGGCGTCCACGCTCGTCCTTGGTCGCGAGCGGGTAGAGCTCCCGCTTCTCGATGTCCTTCACGGTGATCAGACCCTGCAGGCGTCCCTCTGCATCGACGATCGGGAGCTTCTCGATCTTGTGGCGGCCGAGCAGCGCCTCCGCCTCGGCGAGCGTCGTTCCGACGCGCCCCGTGACGAGGTTGTCGCGCGTCATCAGCTCTCCCGCCCGCTGATCGGGGCGGGCGCCGAAGCGAAGGTCACGGTTCGTGAGGATGCCGACGAGGACACCGTCGGGATTGGTAATCGGCACGCCGGAGACTCGATAGCGCGCCATGAGCTCGAGAGCATCGGCGACGAGATCGTCGGGACCGAGCGTCACCGGCTCGACGATCATCCCGGCCTCGCTCCGCTTGACCTTGTCGATCTCGGCGACCTGGTGCTCGATCGCGAGGTTGCGGTGCACGATGCCGAGCCCACCCTGACGCGCCAGCGCGATCGCGAGCCGGGCCTCGGTCACGGTGTCCATCGCGGCCGAGACGATCGGGATCTCGAGTGCGATCGTCGGGGTCAGCCGGGTCGCGGTCGCGACGTCGTTCGGGAGCACGGCCGACTCGGCGGGAACGAGCAGCACGTCGTCGAAGGTCAGCCCTTCCTTGCCGAACTTGCTATCCCGATCGAGCTCGAACTCCAAGAGTCGAACGACTCTACCAAGAGCGCTGGACGACCCCGTCTATCCTCCGGCCACCGGCTCGAGCTCGGCGATCTCGACCCGGGAAACGAGACTTGCCGCCTCTCGCGGGTCGAAGCGCCCCGCACCGACCTCGAGGATCGAGGCCGACCCGGCCGCGACCGCGAGGCGCAACGACTCTTCGGCTCCGCACCCCTCTTCGTTGGCCGCGAGCCACCGCGCGAGGAACACGTCGCCGGCTCCGACCACCGACACCGGCTCGAGCTGCGGCGCGCGAACGTGATAGCGGTGCACCTGACGCTCCTCGCGAACGAGGGCAAAGCAGCCGCGCTCCATCGTGATCAGAACGTTGCGGGCCCCCATGTCCGCGATCGTGTCGAGCGCCATCACGAAGTCATCGTCATCCTCGAGCTCCTGGCCGACGAGCTGCTCGGCCTCGTGCTGGTTCGGCGAGACGAGCCACGGTTCGGCCTCGATCCCGAGGCGCAACGGCTGCCCTTCCGCGTCGAGAACGACGCGCGCTCCGAGCCGCGTCATCTCACGGACGGCATCAGCGTAGAAGCTCTCATCGACGCCTCGGGGGAGCGACCCTGCAAAGACGACGACGGCGGCTCCGCGCGACAGGTACCGGAGCTTGTCGAGCAGAATCTCGAGCTCGTCCTCCGACACCTTCGGCCCCCACTCGTTGATCTCCGTGTAGGTGCCCGCGGTCGGGTCGACCACCGCCGTCGAGGTGCGCGACTCGTCTCTGATCCGCACGAAGTCGTTGAGGATCGCCTCCTCTGTCAACTCCTCGACGATCCGCGTCCCCGTCCGCCCGCCCGCGAGCCCGGTGGCGACGACCGGAACGTCGAGGCGCTTCAACGCCCGCGCGACGTTGATCCCCTTGCCGCCCGCGAGAACGAGCACCTCATTCGAACGGTGCCGGTGCCCGAGCTTGAAGATCGGGACGCTGAGCGACCGGTCGAGCGCTGCATTGAGGGTGACGGTGACGATCACTGTGGCCCCTTCCTACGGACGACTGCCTTCGGACGACGGAGCTACGAGACGAGCCCGAACAGATGGTGCATCGTGCGGCCTGCATACCACTCGACCTTGCCCGCGACCCCGACCGCTGGGATCGAGGCGGCGGCGACGAGCGGCATGCGTGCGATCACCCTACCGTCCGAGAGCACCCTGACCTCACCGACGCGCTGACCTCGCGCTACGGGAAGCGCGAGCGCCGAGCTGACGACGACGCGCTCGACGAGCGGGCGCCCCACACGGACGCTACGGACGACGTCACGGGCAGCGACGAGGGGGACAGGGTCGAGCCCGTAGCCGACCTCGGCGTGGCCGTAGACGTGGTCGCCCGTCACCACGACCCGCTCGTACTGGGCGAGCCCCCAGGTGAGAAGCGCGGCGAGCTCGGCGTTTCGTTGCTGCTCTGTCGTCGCACCGAGGACTGCCCCCGTGATTCGGACGCCGTTCCGCTCCACTGCAGCGACCTGCGACCAACCGGCGTCGTTCGTGTGACCTGTCTTCGCCCCGACGAGAGGGAGCGTTCCGATCAGACTGTCGGTCGAGGTGAGCGTCCTACCGCCCCCGATCGTTGCCGTCGACCGCGTCGACCAGGAGCGGATGAACGGCTTCCGGAGCGCTGCCGTCAGCAGAGTCGTCACGTCGCGGGCGCTCGAGAAATGCCCGGCCTGATCGAGGCCATGAGGGTTCGCGAAATGCGTGTTGGTGAGCCCGAGGGCCGTCGCCTTCGCATTCATCAACTCCACGAAACGCGGCAACGAACCGCGCCCGACATGAAGTGCGAGCGCCGTAGCGGCATCGTTCGCGCTCGGCACGAGCGCGGCGATCGCGAGGTCGCGTACCGTCAGGCGCTCGCCCGTTCGCAGCGAGACGGACGACTCGCCGACCGAGGCTGCCTGCGGCGGGATCGTGACGAGATCGTCGAGCGACGCGTGCTCGAGCGCGACGAGGACGGTCATCAGCTTCGTGATGCTCGCCGGCGCACGGCGAGCGTCCGGCGCCCGGGCGGCCAGGATCTCCCGGTCGGGACCCCCACGAACGATGTAGGCCGGCGCCGCAACCGGCGGTGGCGCCGCGAACGCCGCGGCGCTCGCGCACACCGCGAGGACGGCAACGGCAACGACGAAGGATCCCCGGCGCATCGTCCGGAGGGTAGTCGAGCGCTACCAGCCCGCGACGGCCCAGATCTCGGCGGAGAGTCGTGCTGCTTCTGCCCCGGCGGCCGCCCGCCAGTCGTCCTCGGTATCGCGGTAGGCAAAGATGATCGAGCGGGAGGCATTGACGAGCGCGCTCGCCGGCCCGCTCGTGAACGCACGCGCCACGTCCGCGGGCGTCGCCCCCTGCGCACCCACGCCTGGCAAGAGGATGATCTGCTGCGGCATAGCCCGGCGTGCATCGCCGATGAGTCGTGGCACCGTGGCCCCGACGACCGCCCCGACGCTCGACATCCCGCGATCACCGACGAGATCGGCACCCCACTCCGCCACGAGGCCGGCGACGTGGCGCCAGACCGGTGAGCCGTCGGACAGGACGGCGTCCTGGAGATCGCGCGCGCCTGCGTTCGAGGTCCGAACGAGGCAGAAGATGCCCGCACCGTGCCGTCGACAGGCCGCGAGGTAGGGATCGACGGAGTCGGTGCCGAGATAGGGGTTCACGGTGAGCGCATCCGCGAGTGGCGGCTCGCCGCCGCGCGGCTCGAGAAACGCCGCTGCGTAGGCGCGTGCGGTCGAGCCGATGTCGCCGCGCTTGGCGTCGGCAATCACGAGCAATCCTGCGTCGGCCGCATACCGCGAGACGCTCTCGAGCGCGAGCCAGCCGTCACCGCCGAGCTCCTCGAAGAAAGCGACCTGCGGCTTCACCGCCACGGCGTACGGGCCAACGGCGTCGATGATGCCCTTGCAGAATCGCTCGACAGCGCCTGCAGCAGCCACGCGACCGTGCCCCGCCTCGCCGCGAAGCTCGACGGGCAGCAGATCGACGCGCGGATCGAGCCCGACGACGAGCTGGGTGCGCTTGCGCTCGACCGCTGCGGCGACCCGATCGGAGAACGGGATCACCGAGGACTCCCTCTCTCCACCGTTCGCGCTCATGCCGCCAAGGCTACCGCGTTCGCGACCTGCAGGATCGCATCGCGATCGAGAGCGGCGAAATGGAGCTCGGGCGGCGGACGACGAATGAACGACGAGATCAGCAGGAGCTCGTCAGCCGAGGTCGCCGCAAGCGTCGACGCCGTGTCCCGGCTAACGTCGGCGATGCCCGCATCGATCTCGATCGAACCGCCGCCGCCGCGTGGGATCGTCCGCCGCGCGACCACACCGTCGGCAACGAAGACGCCACGCACCATGCCCGGTTCGAGCGCCGGCACGACCAGGCACGCGCGTAACGACTGCGCTTCGCGAACGTCGTCGATTCTGGCGACGACCCGCTCGAGTGCAGAGATCCGATCGCGCAGCCGGGCGGCATCCTCGAAGCGAAGGTCAACCGCGAGCCGCCGTAGGCGGAGTCGGAGCTCCGGGAGCGCGATGCGCGGATCGTCGCCGTCGAAGCCCGCAAGTGCCTGGGCCGCGCGCCGTGCGATCCCGCGCCCACCGATCGGGCCGTGCTCGGTCGGCTCGTCGACGCACGTCCAGGTGGCCCCTCGCCGCCGAAGATAGACGTGCCGGTCCGGCCGCGTGCCGCGCGCGTTTGCAGGCGGACGCAACTCGCGAAGCATCCTGAGCTCGTCGAGGGCGGCCTCGAGCTCGCTTCCTGTTGGGTGCCAGTCGACGTGCTCGAGCACCCCGAGGGCAGCCTCGACCGCCGGGCGCTGCCGGCTGCCGGAGAAGTACGATCGCAGCCGTGCGCGGAGGTCCCTGGCTCTCCCGACGTAGAGCGCCTGGCCTCGTCCGTCGCGAAAGACGTATGTCCCCGGCGTCGTCGGCGCGCAGGCCACGAGCGGACGCTTGCCATGGAGTCGCCGCGCCCTGGGCGCCGACAGCTCGACGAGGTCCGCGACCGTCTCGGCTCCACGTTCCTGCGCGAGCCCGATCAGCGCGATCAGAATCTCGGCGGTCGCGGATGCGTCCGCGAGGGCGCGGTGGCACGGCGTCGCTGACGTTCCGAAGAAATGGGCGAGCGGCTGCAGGCCGAATCGGGTCGTCCTGCTGCCGAGGAGGCGCCGCGCCAGCCAGACCGTGTCGACGACAGGCGCCGCCACTCGCCGTCCGGTGAGACGCTCGACCGCGCGGTCGAGGAAGCCCATATCGAATCGTGCGTTGTGCGCGACGAGGACCGCCTCACCGGCGAAGGTGAGGAAGCGCCGCACCGCAAGGTCCGCACCGGGTGCCCCCCGGACATCGTCACGGTCGATTCCCGTGAGGTTGGTGATCGCGAGCGGCAGCTGCACGCCGGGATCGACGAGCGTCTCGAACGTTGCCCCGAGAGCGAGGCCCTCGACACGCCGCGCCCCGATCTCGACGATGCGCGAGCGCGCGGGTGAGAGGCCGGTGGTCTCGAGATCGAAGACCACGAAGGCCGCCGACTCGAGCGGCGTCGTCGCCCCGGGAGCGTCGGCAAGCCCTACGGCGGCGCCGCGCCAGACGAGGCGAGCATCGCCCGTGACGACCTCGTCGAGGAGCGAACGCGCGATCGCGGTCGGCGCGGACGCGAGCGCGAACAACGACTGGGCCGCTTCGGACGCGGGAACCGGCCCGCGTCCCGCCTGCACGAGCTCCACGAGGCGGTCGGCCGCGTCGAAGGACAGCTGCATCCGCTACACCCTAGACGAACATACGTTCGCTGCCAAGGACAAAAGAGAGGGCCCAGGGGGAGTGGGCCCTCGTCTCTCGTCCTCGGAGGAGGTCGTCCTAGTTGACGGCCTTCTTCAGCACCGAGCCGGCCGAGAACTTCGGCACGGTCGCCGCCTTGATCTGGACCTTCTCGCTCGGGTTGCGCGGGTTCACACCCATCCGCGCTGCCCGGTGCGTCGTGTGGAACTTGCCGAAACCGGTGAACGTCACAGTATCGCCGGCCTTCAGTGCCTCCTCGACGGTGCTGAGGAACGCCTCGACTGCCTCGCCTGCATCACGCTTGGACGAGCCGGTCTTCTCGGCTACTGCGTCTATGAACTCCTGCTTGGTCACTGCCACTCCTCCTACTAGACGGTCATTGTTGGGACCGCCGGAGACCCTAACACTCCGACGATTTTGGCTCAACTCTGCGGGTTTGCGCCCCGCCGCACGTACTCGACCCGCCGGGGCACAGGAGGTCGTCAGGCAGGAGCTCGCCCGGCGAGGAGATCGCTCGCACGGTAGAGGCACCGAAGGCGCACTCCCATCCGTGCGAGGGTATCCGCCCCACCTTCCTCGCGGTCCACGACGCACACGGCGTTTCGGACGACGAGCCCCGCGTCCCGGAGTGCAGACACCGACTCGGCGAGCGCACCACCCGAGGTGACCACGTCTTCGAGAAGGCACACGACGTCCCCCTCGTCGAACGGGCCCTCGATCCGATTTGCCGTGCCATATTCCTTCGTCTCATTGCGGACAATGATGAACGGCAGTTCGGACGCCATCGAGGCGGAAGCGGCCAGTGCAACGGCTCCGAGGGCCGGTCCGGCGAGTCGCGCTGCATTCGGCTCGGCCTCCCTGGCGGCCTCGGCGAGTCGCTCTCCGAGGGCACGGAGCAGGTCCGGTCGCGTCTCGAACCGGTACTTGTCGAGGTACCAGGTCGACCGCTTGCCGGAGCGGAGCAGAAAGTCCCCCTCGAGAAGCGCGTGCTGGACGAGAAGCCGACCGAGGTCGTCGATCACGGAGCGGCGGCCTCGGCGGCGATCGCGAGGAGGCGCTCGAGCTCCGGGGATCCGGCATCGAGCGTGACCGACGAGCCATCCTCGTAGCCGATCGTCGCACGGCCCGGGCTCGCCGTCCTTCGCCGCGTGACGAACCACCAGACTCCGGCACCGATCGCGGCGAGAGAGACGAGCTTACGCATCGTCGGCCGCCTTCTTCTTCCGCGACCGCGTCGTCGTGGGCTCGGCGTCGATTCGGCCGAGCATCGTCCGCAGGTCGTAGACCACGAGGCCGGCGATCGGATCAGGGGTCGTGGTCGCGATTGCCGCGCGCCCTCCGTCCCGGACGAGAAAGACATGCGTGCCGTTGCCGCTGACCTCGACCCGGGAGATCTCTGCTCCGGGTCGAACATCGCCGCCCGTGGCTACGAGCTCCGCTGCGACGCGGGCGAGCTCTTCTCCCCGCTCGGCCGTTCCCGTGGACGCGAGAACGAAGCCGGACTCACCGAGGATCGCTGCGTCGCGGACCTGGGCGGAGAGTTCGAGAAGCTCGGCCAGTGCCTCGTTCGCCGTCATTGCGCCTCGAAGCTACCAGACTCTCGGTCCGACGTTATGCGACAGCCGACCGGAGGGGCACGAGCCCCGTCCGGTGCCGCACCGCCTCTGCGACGAGGAGGCGCACGGTGTGCTCCGCTTCCTCCAGGGCCGACGGGTTTTCGTCGGCATAGATCTCGACCAGCCAGCTGCGGCCGTCGGCGGACGCGGCCGCCGCCACGACCGCCGTCATGCCGAACGACGCCAGGAGCTCACGTTCTCCCCGGTCAGCGCCCTCGTCGTCGAGCCTGACGACGAAGCTGCCCCCAGTCGAGAGAATCCCGGCGGTCTGCGGGTACTCCGCGAGCTCATAGTCTTCACCCTCGTGGCCCGGAGTACTCGACCACGTGCGACCCGCGCGAAGGTTCACGGCCCAGTGAGTCGTGACGACAGGGCTCCCAACCGGCTGATACGAGATCGAGCCCCGAGCAGCATCGAGCGAGTTGCAGATCTCGGCGACGATGGCCTGGAGGCGCTGCCGCGGATCCGCCGCCGCCAGCTCGCCGTCGAGCATCCCGAGGACGTCTCGCATGAGGCCGTGCTGTTCGGGTGAGCTCTCCTCTCGAAGCAGGCGGCGCGCGCGTCCTCGCTGGATGCCCTCGTGCCCGTCCCAGACGGCACCTTGATCGTTGTCAGCGACGCATACGCGATTCCGGCCGGTACGCTTCGCGACGTAGAGCGCATGATCGGCCGCACGCAGGAGGTCCGACGGCCGTCCGGCACCGAGCGCTAGCGACGAGACTCCGAACGACGCCGACACCGTCGGGACGCTCAGGGCGAGCGCGTCGATGACGCGCTCGCCCGCGACGCGCGCTTGCTCGGCAGTTCCCTCGCCGAGGAGGAGGCAGAACTCGTCACCCCCGAGCCGGTATACCGTCACTGCCTCACCGCTCGACAGGGCCTCGTTGGTGAGGGCCTGCGCGACGAACGCGAGCGCCTGGTCGCCACGCGCGTGCCCGAGCGAGTCGTTCAGCTCCTTGAGGTTGTCGAGGTCGGCGAGGAGCACCGCAACGTCACCGGTCGTTTCGACCGCCTCCTTACAGCAGAGCTCGAGTCTCTCCTCGAGCGCCCGGCGGTTACCGACACCCGTGAGCGGATCCTTGAAGGCGAGGTCTGCCATCCGCGCGTACAGCTCGGTGCGTCCCACCGCAGCCGCGATCTGGCCTGCGATCGTCTCCAGGAAGCGCACGTCGCGAGGGCCGAATGCCGGGAAACCGTCGCCGCGTGCCGCCCACAGCTCTCCCCAGGCGGACCCCCCGAGCATGATCGGAACGGCGACACACGCGTGCATGCCGACCGCGCGCAGGAGCGCCAGCTCGGTCGCGAACGCGTCCGCGTCGTCGAGCGACGTGGTGTAGGAATGGCCTTCGAGGAGAAGCGTCCGCAGAGCGTCGTCGTCCTCGAGCGTGTAGACCTCGTCCAGCGGCCGCCGCGACTCCCATGGTGCGAGGTCGCCGGTGTTGACGATCACGCGGAGGACTCGAGTATCGGCCTCCCATCGCGAGACGGAGAGCGTGTCCGCGCCGACAGCGACGCGCGCGTCGTCGGCTGCGATCTCGACGAGATCATCGAGGTTGTCGACGGTCGCAACAGCCGAAGCGATCGTGATCAGAGCGTGGAGCTCGCGCTCGACGCGCCGCGAGTCGCGGTCGGAGTCGGCCGGCGAAAGGAGGTCGGAGAGATCGGGGCCAGGCACCGCGGCCCGACGTCATCCGCGACCCGCAGGTGGTTGAGCAGGGCCGCAATCACCGCGGGGTCGAACTGCGTGCCGGAGCAGCGTTCGAGCTCCGCCATGGCCTCGACGCGCGTCAACGCGCCCCGATACGGCCTATCCGAGACGAGCGCATTGAACGCGTCACAGGCGAGGACGATCCGTGACGTAAGCGGGATCTCCTCGCCGACGAGACCGTCCGGGTACCCGCCTCCGTCCCAGCGCTCGTGCTCGTGACGGACGGCAAGCGCGACATCCGCGAGGCCGGGCAACTGTCGGAGGATGCGCTCGCCGATCGCCGGATGCTCGCGCATGAGCTCCCACTCGGACTCGTCGAGCGGGCCGGCCTTGTGCAGGATCGCGTCCGGAATTCCGATCTTCCCGACGTCGTGTAGAAGCGCGCCCGCCTCGACTTCGGCGAGGGATCGACCCTCGAGCCCGAGCGTCGATCCGACGGTGATCGCAAGGTCGCGCACGGTGTTCGAGTGCTCACCGGTGTAGCCGTCACGCGCGCTGAGGGCGACCGCGAGCGACCGAACGATCGATCCGTAGGCCTCTGCGACGCGACTGCGCTCCTCGCTGATCCCCGCGAGCGCCGAGACGAGGGCCTGCTCGCCCTCGAAGAGGCCGCGCGCAGCATCGAGCGCCTCCCGTCGGAGGTCGTCGACCAGGAGTCGATCGGGCATCCAGTAGTGATCGGCAGATCAGCGGCCGAGGATTAGCAGCCTCGGCGCTGCCCCGAGCGAGGCAACGCTGCAACGAGAGCCCGTATCGCGAGGGCGCGGTGCGAATACTGCGCCTTCCAGGCGTCCCCGAGCTCAGCGACTGTGAGCCGCTCGCCGCTCGGCACGAAGACGGGGTCATAGCCGAATCCCTCGTCACCGCTCCGCGTGGTCGCCACGGTGCCGTCGAGGTGCCCTTCGACGACGATCTCTCCGCCTTTCGGCCCGATTGCGACGATCGTGCAGACGTAGCGGGCCCGTCGATCCTCGACACCGGCGAGCTCGCCGAGCAGGTTCGCGACCCCGTCGTCCGCCCAACGAGCCGATTCGAGGCCGGGCCGACCTCCGAGCGCGGCAGCCTCGATCCCGGAGTCCTCGCCGATCACCCAGGCGGCGTCGGGCGAGATCCGACGGCCGAACTCGGCCTTGCAACGCGCGTTCTCGGCGTACGTGTTCCCGTCCTCGGGCGGGAATGCCTCTGCGTCGACGAGGTCGATCTCCCAGTCGGGGAGCGCGAGCCGGAATTCGTCCAGCTTGTGCCGGTTGCCGCTCGCGAGGCGGGCCTTCACGCGCGGGGTGCGTCCGCCGCGGCCCGCTGGGCCTGAGCGAGCTCTTCGATCCCACCCGCTGCCAGATCGAGGAGCTCATCGAGCTCATCGCGGGTGAACGGCTCCTGCTCCGCCGTCGCCTGCACCTCGACGAGACGCCCGTCGGCCGTCATCACGACGTTCATGTCCGTATCGGCCTGCGAGTCCTCGGGGTAGTCGAGATCGAGGACGGCAACTCCGTCGACGACGCCGACCGACACGGCGGCGACGGAATGCGGAAGCGCCTTCGACAGGCCCATCCGGTCGAGTGCGCGGTAGGCGGCGACGTAGGCGCCCGTGATCGCGGCACACCTCGTGCCACCGTCGGCCTGCAGGACGTCGCAGTCGAGCCAGAGCGTGCGCTCGCCGAGCGCCTCGAAGTCGCACACAGCGCGAAGCGCGCGGCCGATAAGGCGCTGGATCTCGACCGTGCGCCCGTCCGGCCTCCCGCGGGAGACACCGCGCTGGGTACGGTCGCCGGTCGAGGCGGGAAGCAGCGAGTACTCGGCCGTCATCCACCCGCGGCCCTTGCCGCGAAGCCAGCGTGGAATGTCCTCGTCGACGGTTGCGGTACACAGCACGCGCGTCTTGCCCTGCGACCAGAGGACACAACCGTGCGGCTGCTCGAGAAAGTCGGGCAGGACGTCGAGCGCGCGCAGCTCGTCGGCCCGGCGGCCGTCGTGCCTCATGCCGCCACGACTTCGAGGTCCGCGATCCGGACCTGCTCGACGTCGGCGATCGGCAACTGCAGGAACCGACTGCCCATCGCCCTGAACGCGGCAGGATCGCCCGTCGTCAGGAAGCGGTACCCGCCCTCACGCCCTGGGTCGTTCTCGATCGCCTTGCGCGCGAGCGTCTCCGACACCTCGCGTGCGGTCTCGTCGGCGGAGAAGATCAGCTGGACGTCTCGACCGAAGACGCGCTGGAGGATCGGGCGTATCAAGGGATAGTGGGTGCAGCCGAGGACGACGGTGTCGACGCCGGCCTCTTTCAGTGGCTCCGCGACTTCGCGCACCGAGTCCACCGTCGCCTCGCCGAACGGATCGTCGCCTTCGATCAGCGGCACGAGTTTCGGGCACGCGACGGGGAGCACGGTCACCCCGGCATCCAGCGTGCGGATCAGCGCCTCGTAGCGGCCGCTCGCGACCGTCGCCTCGGTCGCGAGGAGCCCCACGCGGCGATTGCGCGTTGCACGCACGGCGGCGTGCGCCTCCGGCTGGATCACGCCGATCACCGGAACGGCAAGCGTTATCTGGAGGTCGGGCAGTGCCGCAGCGGTGGCCGAGTTGCACGCGGCGACGACGAGCTTGACGCCCTGAGCCTCGAGGAAGCAGCCGATCTCCGAGGCGAAGCGCCGGATCTCGCCAAGCGGTCGCGGGCCGTAAGGCAGCCGGGCGCCGTCACCGAGGTAGACGAAGTCCTCGTGCGGCAGGCTGACGAGACACTCGTGGAGAACGGTGAGGCCACCGACACCGGAGTCGAACACGCCGATCGGGCGGGCATCCACGCGAGGGAGTGTAGACGGCGCCGCGGACCGGCAGCCCGATCGGCTCGAGAGGTGCTCACGCCCTTGCTACGGTGCGGCAAGCGCGAAGGCGCAGTCCCAGCCGGAAGGGAGAAGCGCGATACCGATCGCTGGACCGCCACTGGACGGGCCGATCACGCTCCACGAGATCCTGAGACCCGGCCCCGAGACCAAGCCGGATGCGGAGGCGGTCGTCTCGAGACGAAAGCGCTGGAACTGGCGGATGCTCGACGCCACGTCGAGTCGGCTCGCCGCCGGGTATCCCGGATACCTGTGGTTCGACGGTCGACAGAAGCAGATCATCATTCACGACGGCTCGAACATCTCCCCGCAGGACGTGGAAGCCGCCCTCCTCGAGCACGACGCCGTTTCGAGCGCAGGCGTGGTCGGCGTGCAGAGCCTGCTGCACGGCGAGAACGTGCGTGCATACGTCACGCTGGAACCTGCCACGGAGCCCGTACCGACGGAGCCCGTACCGACGGCGCAGGATCTGATCCCGTTTGCCCGCGCCCGAGTCGGCTACAAGGCACCCGAGGAGATCGTCGTTCTGGAGAGTATTCCGCTCAACGCAACCGGCAAGGTCGACCGCGTCACGCTGAAGCGATGGGCCGCCGAAGGGAGGCTGCGCGCCGAGGGCGCGTAGCCGAATCCGTGGCTGCAACCGTTCGACTGGGGACATGTAGCTGGGCCGACGAGGGGCTCCTCAGGGCCTGGTATCCGCGCGGCGTCTCGACGGCGCAGGCGCGGCTGCGGTACTACGCGGAGCGGTTCGACGTCGTCGAAGTCGACTCGCCGTACTACGCCCTTCCCGACCCGGACGTGACGAGGCGGTGGGCCGAGCGAACCCCCGACCACTTCACGTTTCACGTCAAGGCGAGCGCCGCAATGACCTTCCACGAGGACGACCCAACCGACGCCTCCTTCGCGGCGTTCCGCGGTGCGCTCGAGCCGCTCGAGCTGTCGGGGAAGCTCCGCGGCGTACTGCTCCAGTACCACCCGCGGTTCGTCAAGTCGAAGGAGGCGAAGGACGAGCTCGCACGGGCACGAGGTCGGTTGGAGCCGCTCGTCCCGTTGATCGAGTTCCGTCACCGCTCCTGGATGGACCCCGACGAGCGCTCGGACACGCTCGGCTTCCTGGAGGAGAACGGGCTCGCCTACGTCTCGGTCGATGCTCCGCTGACCCGGGCGACGAATGTGGCGCCACGCGTCGCAGCGGCGACGCATGCGGTCTCGGTGATCCGCTTCCACGGGCGCAACGCGCAGACCTGGAACATCCGGGGCGGGAGCGCCGCCGACCGCTTCGACTGGATGTACTCCCCGGACGAGCTCGCAGAGTGGGTCGAGCCGACACGCCTGCTCGCCGAGCGAGCCGACGAGGTCTACGCTCTCTTCAACAACAATCGCGACGACTTCGCGCCGCGAAGCGCCGTCATCTTCCGCGGCCTGCTCGACGACGCGGAGCTTTTGGCAACGGGCGGAATCGACATCCCTCCCGCCGAGATGACGTTGTTCTGAACCGGGCGCGCTACGCTCCTGCGATGCGCGTCCTCTCCGTCGTCCACGAGCCGACCTCGACGGGCGGGGGCGGCCTGTTCGAGGACGTCGTCGAGCAGCGTGGCGACCGGCTCGAGCGCTTCGGGTTCAATCACGATTCGTCGGAGCTCGACGCCCCTGACCGGTACGACGCGATCATGGTCTTCGGAGGAGCGATGCATCCGGACCAGGATGCCGAGCACCCGTGGCTCGCCGACGAGACGGCGTTCATCCAAGAGGCGGTCGCACGCGAGGTGCCGCTCTTCGGCGCATGCCTCGGTGCGCAGCTGGTCGCACGTGCGATGGGTGCGCACGTCGGCCCCACGGCGACGCCGGAGGTGGGCTGGCACACCGTCTCGGTCAATGAGACGGGTCGCGACGACCCTGTCCTTGGCGTCCTCCCCGGGCGGATCGAGGCGTTCCAGTGGCACTACTACGCGTTCGAGCCTCCGGAGGGTGCCGTGCTGCTCGCGGAGAACGATGCTGCTCGGCAGGCCTACCGCCTCGGGGAGCGGACGTGGGGCGTTCAGTTCCATCCCGAGGTGACGCGCCACATGCTCGACCACTGGTTCGTCGAGGGGGCAGCGGAACTGCCGAACCCAACGACGATCAGAGGCGAGACCGATAGGTATCTCGGAACCTGGAACGAGCAGGGCCGGCGGCTGTGCGACGCGTTCCTCGACTACGCCGCGGGCTAACCCTCTTCGATCGGAAGCGTCTCGTCGGCCGACCACTCGTGCCACGAGCCGGCGTAGTTGCGCGCGACGTAGCCCGCCACACCTAGAACCTGGGTGGCCATCGCCGAGCGGCCGCCCGAGTGGCAGTACGCGATCACCTCCGCACCCTCGGCTGCACCGACGAGGGCCCGGACCCCGTCTGCGCCGCCCGCGGCCATCAGCTCCTGGAGGTCGAGGTGACGGGCGCCGGGCACGTGGCCCTGGCGCGCGTCGCAGGGGTACCCGGCCGCGCCCGCGTACTCCGCAGCCGTTCGGACGTCGAGTAGGGTCAGGCCCGCCTCTCCGAGCCGCCCGACGAGCTCGTCCCGTGTCACGTCGGTCACAACGCCGCAACCACGTCGAGCTCGGCCCGGACAGACGGTCGCTCCGAGAGCCGCGCGAGCCAGTCGGCAAGCGCCGGGTACGGTTCGAGCGAGACGCCGAGGAGATCGCGTGCCCTGACCACCCAGGGCACGTACGAGATATCGGCCAGACCGAATGCTGCACCGGTGAGGTAGAGCCTCGTCGCGAGCAACGATTCGAGCCCGGCGAGCTCTGCCGCGAACGCGACGTCGGCGCCCTGCTCCTGGCGCCGCAGGGCGTAGTAGGGCCTGGTGAAATCGTCGTGTCGGAAGATGAGCAGCCGAGCTGCGGCCCGCTCCTCCATACCCGTGGGAAGGAGCGAGGGCTCGGGGTAGCGCTCCTCGAGGTACTCGTTGATCACCGCGGATTCCGGCAGCACCCAGCCGCCCGACTCGAGGACGGGTACCTTCCCGACCGGATTGAGCTCGTAGACCCAGGCGGGACGCTCGGCGAGGTCGATCACGACCGTCTCGTATCCCACGCCCTTCTCGGCGAGTGTGATCCGAACACGCGCGCAGTACGGGCAGCGCGGCGCATCGATCAGTCTCAGCGCGGCCATCAGCGGTCGATCCGGGTCGCGAGAGGATCCGCAGGAGCGTTGCCCCAGCCGTGGCCGGCGCCGGTGAGCCCGAGTGCGGCCGTGAGACCCGCCAGCAGCTCGACCGGCGGCGGAAGATCCGAGGGCACGCGCGCGACCGGCGCCGCCGCTCTGACCTCCGCCTGCGACGCCCCGGTGTAGCGCTCGACCACGACCGGGTTCGCGTTCAGTGCGACGACCTCGCCCGGTGGGAGCGGCCCGTGGAACTCCGGGACCGACGCGTACTCGTCGACGATACCGCCACGATCGAACAGGATCATGCGGACGAGCGCCTCCTGCTCTACCCCGACCGCGATCACCACGAGCCCCGTGCGGGCCGAGATCTCCTTGGCGAGCCGGCGCAGCATGGTCGGGTCCCGGTCGCAGACGTCGTCGTAGACGGTGACGTACCCACCACGAGGTTGGGTCACGATCGACCCTGTCGATCTGCCCGGCAGCCGGGGAACGAACATCTCGATCGCCTTCACGATCACGTCGGCGGCGTCCGTCTGCACGTGGATCGAGCCGAACGAGGCGGCGTCCGCGTCACCGCCGAGGCGCTCGAGCAAAGTCGCGACGGGTGCCGCGAGCACGAGCACTTCGTCCCTGAACCCCCAGCGCTCGTAGACGGCCCGTGCGTGCGCGTTCGAGGCCATCACCTCGAGGTCGATCGTCTCGACGCCGTCCTCGGCGAAGCGCGTGATGGCGGCCTTGACGAGTGCATCCGCCGCGCCCGCCCGACGTTCGGCCGGGACGACGTACAGGTCGGTGATCCTGCCCACCCGGGAGCCACGTAGACGGGTGAGAACCATCCCGACGGCATCGCCGTTCCGCTCCGCGACCCACGCGCGGCCAGACTCCACGATCTCACGGATCTCGGCGAGCTCGGTCGCTGGATCGACGTCCTCGTGTGCGGAGGGGGGCACTTCGGCCGCCAATGCGCTCCAGAGCATCTCGGTCGCATCGAGGTCGGCGAGCGTGGCGTTGCGGACATTCATCCGTGCACCCGGGCACCCGCGAGCAGCATGTGACAGGCGATGTTGCGCCAGGAACCAAATCGCTCGCCCACGTCCCGTACCTCCGTTTCATCGAGATCTCTTCCTGAACCGTAGAAGAACGAGACGGCCTTGCGCACGGCGAGGTCGCCGGCCGGCCACGCATCCGGCCGGCCGAGCGCGCGCGAGAGGAACCAGTCGGCGGTCCAGCGGCCGAGTCCACGCTGCGCCGTGATCGCCTCCACGACCTCGTCGTCGGTCATCGCATCGAGCCCGTCGAGGTCGAGATCTCCGCGGGCCAGGCCGACCACGTACTCGGCCTTCCGCATCGAGAACCCGACGGCACGGATCTCGTCTTCGCTTGCCGCGGCGAGCCGTTCGCGAGTCGGAAAAGCCCAGGCCTGCTGCAGCCTCGTCCCGAAGCGCCCGATCAGTCGCGAGCGCACCGCGAAGGCTGAATGCAGCGACACCTGCTGGGCGGTGATCGACGTGACGAGCATCTCCCACCGATCCGCGACGAGCGGCGGCCGGTAGCCACGCAGAGGATCGCGAAGGCCGGTCAGCACCGGGTCGGCGCCGGCCCAGGCCCAGAACCCATCGAGATCGAGCGGAGCACCGAGGAGCCAGGAGACCGTGGGCACGAGAGCGTCCACTCCGGGCTCGATCCGCACTCCTCCTGGAGCAGCCTCGATGCGCACCTCCCGGCCGGCGATGACGCGATGGAGCCCGCCTTCGTGCCAGACATTGGCGAGATCACGACCGTAGGTGCGGAACCGCTCGGTCGATGCCTCGAAGTCGTACGGTTCGGGAAGTGCGAGCAGGCGCATAGCGGCGACTGGCTCGTTCACGCCGCAGACCGGGGGGCCAACGCGCGCCCGACATCGTAGAAGTCGTCGTACGGCTCGAAGGGCGTGCCGCTCGCTGCGAGCCATTGGGCAAGGCCGGCGCGGGCGAAAACGCGATCGGCCGCGAGCGATGCGCAGCGGTCGGAGATGCCGTCGCCGACATATGCGAATGGTCCGCCGCCCTCGAGGGCGACCCGCTTGCACGGCTCGCCACACACGACACACGCCTGCCGCTCGAGGAACACCGCATTCCACCCCGAGGCGGCCGGCTCGATCCTATTGGCGATGACCTCGACTGCGACGCCTTCTCGCTCGAGGACCGGAAGGATCAGATCGCGAAAGCCCGCCGAGATGATGAGAGGTTGGTGCGCCGCGACGAGCTCGGCAAATCCCGGGCGAATAGTCACGGTCTCGAGCAACCACCCGATCACCTCGTCGAGCGGTGCGGTGATCGTGGCCATCTCGACCTCGATCACCTCGTTCAGCGTCAACTCCCGCCCGATCCGCTCCTCGAGCGCGTGAAACACCTCGAGATCGCCGAATCGCTCGATCGCCATGTGAAGCGTGTCTCGCTCGGTCACCGTCCCGTCCCAGTCGAGAACGACGCGCATCACGCAAGAGGGCAGTCGAGCCTGCCGATGCCGTCGATCTCGAGCGTGGCGCCTGCCTCGACCCCGGTGAGCATGACGACAGGCGGGCCGCCGACCACATCGCCCGGCCTCAACGCGGTGCGGCGGGCGGCGAGCGCGATCGCGGCATCCCAGGCGAAACCGGCGGCCGCGCCCTCTTCCTGTCGATCGCCGCTCGAGAGCCGACATCCGGAGGACGTCGGATCGAGCTCGTCGGGCGTCACGACCATCGGGCCGAGCACGGTCCCGAAATCGGACTCCTTGACCGACGGGTACTCGCGCGGATCGTGCCATTCGACGAGTCCCGAGTAGCCGCCGATGGCACCGTCGGCGCCGATCACCGCTGCAACGCTCGCGCGCGCCGTCAGACCTGCTCCCTCGACCGGCACACCGTTGCCGACGACCGCGGCGGCGTTGGCGAAGCGAAACGCGTCCTGCGCCGAGAAGATCCGCACGGTCGGCGGGTGCTGCACGGGAACGAGCAGCGTCACGTCGGACAGCGCGTACTCGGCGTGCTCCCTGGAGCCGCTGCCGCCGAGGAAGAAGGACTGGAGGGTCTGCGCGGCGAGGTGAAGCACGCGGTCACCCTCGACCCGCCCCACCCAGCCCCGGTCGAGTGTGTGGTCGCTCGGATGGAACATGCACAGACGCATACGGCCCATTCAACCTGTTCCGTGCCCGGTCAAGGCTCGGTATGAACGATCACGTCGGCCACACGCGGCATCGCGCCCCGCACGCGTTGCTCGACGCGAGACGCGGTCTCGTGCGCGGTCGCCAGGCTTCCCGCCGCGTCGAGGCCGAGTGTGAGGAATACGATCAGCCCCTCGTCGGTGTGAAGAAACCGGACCGACCGGGGAGGCGAGCCCGTCACGCCGGCGACGACCCTCTCGATGCCCGCCGGATCGTCATCGACCTCGCGCCCCGCCGCCGTCTCGGCCAGCGGCTCGAGGTGCGACTGCACGTCTATCACTTCGTCGACGCCCTCGACGATCGCCTGCTCGACGTCCTCGGCGAGCGCGTGCGCCTCGTCGAGCGGGAGCTCGCCGGGAAGCTTGAGGTGAAGCGAGACGTGGACGCCGTCGGGGAGCTCGATGATGGAGAGGTTGTGGATCTCGCGGACACGGGCGACCGACATCGCGGCCTCGCGGACACGCTCGCGGAGCAGCGCCTCCTCACCGGTGGGCTCGACGTGGACGACGACATCGCCACCGGGGAGCGCACCCTGCACGGCCGCCTCGACCCGGTCCGCAACCGCGTGTCCCTGGCCCACAGCCGCACCTGGCGAGACACCGATCACGACGTCCGTGAAGGTTCTCCCAGCAGCCTCGCGGAGCCGCAGGCGCCGAACCTCGACCGGCGGGTCGATGGCTGCGATGGCCGACCGCGCGGCTCGGACGGCTCCTTCCGGAGCGCGATCCATGAGGACGTCGACGTTGCGGCGGATGAGACGTGCGGCGGCGACGACGACGAGGAAGGCGACGAAAAGGGCCGCGAGCGAATCTCCCGCCTGCCAGCCCGCCCGTACCGCGAGCAGCCCGGCCAGAACGGCGATCGTGCCGACGAGGTCGCTACCGAAGTGGAGGGCGTTCGAAGCGAGCGCCGGGCTCGAGTAGCGGCGCGCGGCCCGGATCGACACGACCGTGCGAGCCGCGTCGATCAGGATCACGACACCGATCGCTCCGAACACCCACCACGCGGTCGTGGTGCCGATCTCGATCCAGCCCACGAGCCGCGCAACCGCGAGCGCGGCGACGGCGATGCTGACGAGCATGAGCACGAACGCCTCGGCGAGCGCTGCCAGGTGCTCCGCCTTGCCGTGGCCGTAGGGGTGCGAGCGATCGGCGGGCCTCCCTGCCACGCCGATCGCGAAGAAGCTCAGCAACGCCGCGACGAGATCCGTGCCCGAGTGCAGGGCCTCGGAGACGAGGCCGAGGCTGCCGCTCGCGAGACCGGTGGCAAGCTTGATCCCCATCAACGCCAGCGCGGCGCCGACCGAGACGAGCGCGACGCGTCGCTGCGGACTCATCCGCGCAGCGTACTTCGTTCCCGCCGGATCACTCCCCCGGGGAGACCGGCGACCGTCTCCTCGCGGCGAGGATGCCGACGCCGATCAGGATGCCGCCGACGACCTGGACTACGTCCATCGTCTCACCGAGCAGCACGACCGCGAAGATCGCGGCGAGGAACGGTTGCAGGTTGCCGGCGAGCGTCGCACGCGAGGCGCCGATGATGTCGAGCGTCTTGAACCACAGGATGTTCGTCACGACGAGCGGCCCGAGCGTCGCGAAGACGAGGAGCGCCCAGACCTCCCAGCCGAGCTGCCAGTCCTGGGACTCCGTCTGAGGGAGGCCGACGATCGCGATCCCGATCCACGAGAGCGGCAGCACGACGGCGCTGATCCGGACGGCCGAGTAGCGCTGCATCAACGGGGCGATGAGCACCGAGTAGATCGCCCATGTCGTCGCCGTCATGATCCCCCAGAGAATCCCGGTGGCATCCGCGCCGAACTCGCCGGCGGCTCCGAGGGCAACGAGCGCGACGCCGACGAACGACAGCGCGGCGCCGAGCCAGAATCGCCGCGGAAGAACCTCGGTACCGAGGACGAGGCCGATCAGAGCCGCGAATATCGGCGTCGCGGCGAGGATCAGCGCGATCACGGACGCCGAGGTCGTCTTGAGGGCGTAGACGAACCCGATCTGGTTGAGGAAGAGCACCGCCGCCGCGCTCCCGACCGCGACGAGGTCTCTGCGGGCGATCCGCAACGAGCGCTCGGCGCCGAGTGCGATGCCGATGAAGACGAGCGACGCAAGGCCGTAGCGAACGGTCGAGTACGCGAGGGGCTCGAAGCCGTGCGTGAGGATGTAGCGGCTGACGGTGAGATTCAGCGCCCAGAGGACGATTGCCGAGAGCAACATCACCTCGACTGGTCTCGGTCGGCGCATCCCCGTGAAGCTAGTCGTTAGTCTTGGCGACGCGATGACCGACCCGACGATCGACGACATCGAGGCCCTCGTCGGCCCTGCCACTCCCCATTTCGCCTTCCAGCTCAGAGCGCGCGTCCGCGAGCTCATCGCGGCGCTCCCGGCGGACGATCCTGTCCGGAGCTACGGCGAGGCCAAGATCGAGATGCTCGATCATCTCGGGCACGCCTCGTCGAAGGCCGAAAACGACACGCCCGAGGAGCCTCGCACCCGGATCGGCTGGGACGAGATCCCGTCGTCGACGCCGGTCACGCGGCCGCTTCCGCGCACGGGTTGAATGACAGCCTGATGGGCCGGTCAGCCTTCGTCACGGGTGGCTCGAGAGGCATCGGCAAGGCGATCGCACTCCGCCTCGCGCGCGACGGCGCAACGAGAGTTGCGATCGGATACATGCGCTCGGACGCCGCTGCCGAGGAGACGGCAACCGAACTGCGGGCGCTCGGGGCCGAGCCCGTGCTCGTCCGCGGGAACATCACGTCCGATCGTGTTCTCGAGCAGGTCGCCGAGCTCGGGCCTCTGGATGTCTTCGTCCACAACGCCGCGACCGGCGTTATCCGCCCGGCGCTCGAGACGGAGGACAAGCACTGGGACTGGACGGTCAACGCCAATGCCCGCGCATTCCTGACACTGACGCGCCTGATCGCCCCGTCGATGCCCGGCGGCTCGGCGATCGTGGCACTCTCGAGCCTCGGCTCGATTCGCGTGCTCGAGAACTACGCCCTCGTCGGGACATCGAAGGCCGCGCTCGAGTCGCTCGTGCGCTACCTGGCCATCGAGCTCGGACCGGCAGGGATCCGCGTCAACGCCGTCTCGGGCGGCGTCGTGGATACGGGGGCACTCGACCACTTCCCGAATCGGGATGAGATGCTCGAGATGGGCTCCAGGAACGCGGCCGGACGCATGGTCACGCCGGACGATCTCGCAGGAGCCGTAGCATTTCTCACCTCACCGGATGCCGACATGGTCCGCGGTCAGACCCTCATCGTGGACGGTGGCTTCAGCCTCCCGGCGTGACGCGGCCGACGACCCGCCCGAAAGTAGCCCTGGCGATGACGCCCGCCATACGGGGGTTCTCCTGCAGACGACGGAGCGAGTACTCATACCATCGACTACCGAACGGGACGTAGACCCGAACGGGGTGTCCCGCGGAGACGAGCTCAGAGGCGCGATCCTCACGCACGCCGAGCAGCATCTGGAACTCGTACGCATCCTCGCCGAGCGCCTCGATGCGAGCCAGCGACTCGACGAGAAGGTGCTCGTCATGGGTCGCGATCGCAACCCGCGAGCCGCCGTCGAGCAGTTCGTCGAGGCACGCGAGAAAGGAGCGCCGCACGACGTCGAAGTCGTGAAATGCGATCGAGCGCGGCTCGACGTAGATTCCCTTGCAGAGCCGGACGCCGGGTCGCAGGTCACGCAGGTCGGCGATATCGGCGAGCGTCCGCTTGAGGTATGCCTGCAGGACGATGCCGACGTTGTCGAGCCCGTCTCCGCGCAGGGCGCGGTAGAGAGCCAACGTGTCGTCGACGCAGCTTTCGTCCTCCATGTCGATGCGCACCCGCGCACCCTGGCTCCCCGACGCGCGTACGAGCTCCTCGAGCAACGACCGGCAGAGGCCGAGATCGAACTTGAGGCCGAGGCCGGTCAGCTTGACGGAGATGTTCGCGTCGAGACCGTCGGCGGCAATCGCGGCGAGGACATCACCGTAGGCGGCGGCGATCGTCTCCGCCTCGGCGGCCGTGTGGATCTCCTCCCCGAGAACATCGACGGTCGCCCGCTTGCCGACCGCGTTGAGCACGCTCACCGTTCGACGAGCGTCGTCCAGCGTCGGACCGGCGATGTACGGCGCCGACACACGGCGCACGAGCGAGCGCGGAACGACAGGCAGGGCCGTCGCAATCGCCCGGTCGAACATGCTCATTGCTACGACTCGCGCATGAACCCCTGGCGCGCCGCGCTGACGAGCGCAACCGCCTCGGGGAAGAGGATCCGCATTGCCTCGCGCAACGCGCTCGCCTGCTCCTCCGGTGACCCCGCCGGCTGAACCTGCTTCAACGCCGCCGCCGTGAGCTCCACCGCAGTGCTCAGCGTGAGCGTCGCGAACTGCTCGCGCTGCGTCTCCTTGACGCTCTCGGACTGCGTCTCGGCGAACTCGCGCAAACCTCGAAGGATCTCTTCGGGGTCGCCGCCGAACGGGAAGAAGCCGCCGCCCTCCATCCCGTCAGCGTAGCGGAGTGACCTCGGGAGCCCTTTGTGACAAAGTGTCACAAAGGGAGTGCTACGCGGTAGGCGCCGACGACCTCCTGGAGCAGCTCGTCCAGCGTCCCTTGCGCCCCCTTCAGGGCCGCGGTGAACGGCGAAGGAGCTGCCGGGTCGAGCGCGAGCTCGAGGCGTCGGGTGGCCGCGCCGATCTCGTCCAGGCGAGCCGGCGAGGCGAGCTGCGGGGGCACGCCGATCGTCTGCTGGAGTGCGCGGACGGCATCCTCGGCCTCGCCGATCCCCTCGGGGTTCTCGGTCACCCGCAACGCGACGAGTTGCGACAGCAGCTCGTCGAGGTCGCCGCCAACCGCCGACTCCTCCGCGATCTCGCAGAGTGCCGCGATCGACACGGTGTCCTTCACGTCCCGTCGGTCGACGATCTCCGCGCCCGCGTCATCGAGCACGAGCCAGGAGCGGGTGCCGTCCGACGTCTCGAACGCGCAGAGGTACGACCTCCGTCCCGGCGTGGCCTCGGCCGGAAGAACCGCCGTCACGACACCGTCGCCGGGTGCGAACCGCTCCGCAAGCGTGGCGATGCGCTCGAGGTCGGCGAGCAGCGTCACCCCCAGAGGATAGAGATCCATGGCAGGGTAGGCCGATGTCCGACCGACGCGACCACGCACGCGCGCTCTTCGCCCCGCTCGGCCCGACGTACGACCGGGTCGGGGCGACGCTCTCGTTCGGGCAGGACCCTCGCTGGCGGCGGGCGATGGTGCAACGTGTCCCGCGCGACGGCGGATCGGTTCTCGACGTCGCAACGGGGACAGGCCTCGTCGCCGCACAGCTCCTCGCCGCCGGCCACACTGTCACCGGGCTCGACCAGAGTGCGGAGATGCTCGCCGTTGCTCGAGGGCGATTCGGTGACAGCGTCGACCTCGTACAGGCGTCGGCGACGGAGATCCCGTTTGCCGATGCGGCGTTCGATCACCTCACGTTCACATACCTCCTGCGCTACGTCGACGACCCCGGCGCAACGCTCGCGGAGCTGGCGCGCGTCGTCCGGCCCGGCGGAACGATCGCAAATCTCGAGTTCTGTCTCCCACGCGGAGCCTGGCGACCGCTGTGGGATCTCTACGTGGGCGTCGGGCTCCCGGCGGCCGGGCGCGTCTGGTCGCGCGGCATGGTACGACGTGGGTCGCTTCCTCGGCCCGTCGATCCGTGAGTTCTACGAGCGCTGGCCACTGGAGAGCCAGCTCGAGCTCTGGCGCGCCGCCGGGATCAAGGACGTGCGAGCGCGCCGGATGAGCCTCGGCGGCGGAGTCGTGATCTCGGGGATCCGCGCATGAAACCGGCGTTCTACGCGCTCGGCCGCGGCGGCTGGCGTGACTACGTCACGCTCCTTCATGTCCCGTATACGGCGTGGCATCTCTCCTACGTGGTCGTCGGTGGGTGCCTCGCCGCCGAGGTCGCCTGGGGGCGACTCGGCCTCACCGTGCTCGCGTTCCTTGCTCGCGATGGGCATCGGCGCCCACGCGCTCGACGAGCTGACCGGCAGGCCGCTCGGCACCGCAATCCCATCCTTCGTGCTCGTGGCTCTGGCGCTCGCCTCGGTGGTCGCCGCCTGCGCGATCGGTCTCGCCGTCGCACTCCACTTCAGCCTCTGGATCCTGCCGCTGATCGCGGTCGGCGCCTTCCTCGTTCCCGCGTACAACCTCGAGCTGTTCGGGGGCCGCTTTCACTCGGACATCTGGTTCGCCGTTGCCTGGGGGGCGTTCCCTGTCGTCACCGGGTACGTCGCCTGCGAGGGAACACCGCGGCCGGTCGCATTCGTGGCCGCGGGCTGGGCAGCCGCGCTCTCGCTGGCCCAGCGACGCCTGTCGACCCCGGTCAGGCGCCTGCGGAGGGATGTCGTCGTCGTCTCGGGCGAGATCGAGCTCACAAGCGGAGAGCGCGAGGTTGTCACGCACGATCTTCTGTTGACGCCGGCGGAGGACGCTCTGCGCCTCCTCACCGTCGCCACGATTCTGATCGCCGCTGCGCTCGTGACGGTTCGCCTATAGCGTTCCGGCGTGGCTCTCTGGATCCTCGCCGCGTGCCTCGTCGCCGCGCTCGTGCTCGTACTCGCCCTGTGGCTCGCTCTTCGAAAGGCGCGCGTTCGCGCAACCACGACGGCAGTGCTCGTGGCCGACGCGCGTGCGCAGGTGGCGGCAGCGGTCGCAGAGGAGACGGCTGCGCACACCGAGGAGATTCGGCGGACGCTGGCACGCGAGCGTGCCGACACGATCTCGCAGCTGGCCGCCGAGGAGCGCCGCGTCGCCGAGGAGCGGCGCGCCACGTTCGGCGAGCGCGAGCGCCGGGCGGGCGATGCACTGGCGGACACGCTCGCCGAAGTCGAACGACGGCTCGACGAGCGGCTCCAGGGGGTCGCTGACGACCTCGAGCGCTCACAACGACACATCGAGGCACAGCTCGCGACCCTGACCCAGAGACAGCAGCAGGCCGTTGCGGACGTCGAAGCGCGGATCGAACGTGACGCGGCCGAGCTCGGCTCCACGAACGACGAACAACAACGAACCGTCCGCCGGCTCCGCGAGGAGCTCGAGCGGGCAGCCGCGTCGGCCGTCACCGAGGCGCTCGACGAGCTCGAATCGCAGACGATCGAGCGGAGACGCTCGATCGAGGAGATCACCGAGCGCCTCCGTGCACGCGAGGCAGCGATCGCCGAGGGCATCGAGCAGGCCGAGACGGACGCCCGGGCACGGCTCGAACTGACGCTGATCGAGTTCGAGCGCCGCCAGACCGAACGCCTCGAGCGGGTGACCGAACGCGAGATCGACCGCCACGCCCAGATCGCCACGACCGCGTTCGACGCACGCATGCGCGAGATCCGCGAGGAGGCAGCGTCACGGCTCGGACGGGAGCTCGACCAGGCGGCGGACGAGATCATGCGCGAGCAGCTCGCGCGCCGCCTCGAAGGTCGTGAGTGAGAGTCGCAAACCAATTGCGGAAGGGATCGTCTAAGCGATCACGAATCCCGCGGTCACAGATGGCAGAGATCACCGAAACCGACACCGAGCAGGGCAACGAGCAGGCGAAGGTCGAGAGCTGGCGCCTTCACGTGCTCATCGAAGCGGGCTTCCCGCTTCCCCTCGCCGAGCAGCTCGCCGCGAGCGAGGCCGATCTCCACACCTGCGCCGACCTGTTGCGGCAGGGCTGCACGCCTCTGACCGCCGCGCAGATCCTCCTCTAGCGACCGCGCGCGCCCCGGCCCAAACACGCCAACGGGCCGCCACGTTTACTCTGGCAGCGTGAAGGTCGAAGCGACGTTCCACGGCGACCGCAAGGTCTTCAGCGTCTCCGCCTTCAACGAGGGCGTGGGCATCTACCTGCGCCGGCTGCCGACGCTGTGGGTCGAAGGAGAGGTGATCGAGCTTCGTCGGAACGACGCCTGGGCGTTCGTGTTCTTCACGCTTAGAGACCCGGCAAGTGGCGCCTGCCTCAGCGCCACGATCCAGCGCCGCCGGTTCGACAGCCTCGAGCTCGCCCTCACGGACGGCGAGCGCGTGCTCGTCGAGGGCAAGGCCGAGCTGTACGCCGCCAAGGGCACCCTCAACTTCCGCGCAGTCACGATCGAGCGGATCGGGCTCGGCGACCACCTCGCGGCGATCGAGCGCCTGAAGCGAGCGCTCGCCACCGAAGGCCTCTTCGCTGCCGAGCGCAAGCGGGCGCTCCCTGTCTTCCCTCGTGCGGTGGGGGTCGTCACCGGCGCGGACGCGGCCGCACGCGGCGACGTCGTCACCGGTCTTCGGGCGCGGTATCCGGCGGCGCACATCGTGATCGCCGAGACCCGGGTTCAGGGAGCAGGCGCTCCGCGCGCCATCGCAACGGCCGATTACGCGCGTCGCCGCGCATCCGGAGGTGGACGTGATGATCGTGGCGCGCGGCGGTGGCAGCTTCGACGATCTGCTGCCGTTCAGCGACGAGGTCGTCGTTCGCGCCTTCGCAGGCTGCTCCGTCCCGATCGTTTCGGCCGTCGGCCACGAGCAGGACACGCCTCTCTGCGATCTCGCCGCCGACGTTCGTGCCTCGACCCCGACCGCTGCTGCACGGCTCGTCGTTCCCGACCTCTCGGCGCTCACCGCCTCGCTCGGACGTCAGCGAGCGCTCCTCGACAGCGCTGTTCGACGGGTACTCGAGCGCGAGCGGGAGCGCCTCCAGCGCAGCCACGACCGGCTCGCGAGCGCACCGGTGGTGCTCCTCGAGAACCGCCGTGTCTCGCTCGACCACGCCGCGGCCCGACTTCAGGCGCTCTCGCCGCGTGCGACGCTCACGCGCGGGTACGCGATAGTGCGTTCCGACGGCATCGCGCTCCGCGACGGAGCGGCCACAGCGCGCGGCGAGCGCGTCGAGATCGAGCTGGCCTCCGGAGGCCTGACCGCGACGGTGGAGGAGGTGCGCACGTGAGCGGCGAGGAGACATTCGAGGCGCTGCGGCTGGAGCTCGAGGAGATCGTCGGCAGGCTCGAACGAGGTGACGTCGCGGTGGACGAGGCGATCGGCCTGTGGCAGCGCGGCGAGGAGCTGCACCGCCGCTGCGCGGCGCTGCTCGAAGCCGCCGAAGGTCGCATCGAGGAGCTCTCGGCGGGCACAGATGACACGAGCGCCCTGGATCTGTAAGGTCACCGCATGCCTCAGCCTTCCGTCGACCTCATTCGTGCCGTTCCTCTTTTCGCCGACCTCGATCAGAAGACCGCCGAGCGCCTCGCGCGCGAGTTCGTCGAGCGTCATTTCGACGCGGGGGCCGCAATCGCCACCGAAGGATCGGACGGACTGAACTTCTTCATCGTGGCAAGCGGCGAAGCGTCCGTGAGCGTGAAGGGAACGCAGGTCGGGACGCTCGGCCCCGGCGCGTCGTTCGGGGAGGTCGCGCTCGTCGACAAGGCCGCCCGCACGGCCACGGTGACGGCGACGAGCCCGATGGTGGCATACGCGCTCCCCGTCTGGAGCTTCAGGCCGTTCGTCGAGGAGCGGCCCGACCTGGCCTGGAAGCTGCTCGAGATCCTGGCCGGGATGCTTCGCTCCGCTCAGTCGCGCTAGATGCCGTGGCAACCGGCCGCGATGGCGAGTTGTCCGAGGCCAGCTCGTCGCGGGCTGCCGTGCCGGCGACCCGGCGGCATGGAACGCGCTCGTCGAGCGCTTCTCACGCTACGTCTCCGCGATCGCGACGCAGGCGTTCCGGCTCTCCGAGCACGACGCAGAGGACGTCTTCCAGGACGTGTTCGCGAGGACCTACGAGCGCCTCGGTTCGCTCCGCGCCGACGATGCGATCCGGCCCTGGATCGGCCAGCTGACGCGCAACTGCTGCCTCGACCTGCTGCGTCGTCCGGCCAACTCGACCTCGTCGAGGAACCGGAGGAACCGGTGGCGGACGAGGTCATCGCGAACGCTCGACGATGCGATGACCGTGCGGGCCGGCCTCGCCCGGCTCGGCGACGAGTGCCGGGAGGTCCTCGACCGGTTCTTCTGCCGCGACGAGAGCTACCGCACGATCGGAGCCGACTCGGCATCCCCGCCGGGACGATCGCGAGTCGGATCTCGCGCTGCCTCGCGCATCTCCGATTCGAGCTCGAGGGAAGAAACCCGGCGTCCACGCACGTCCAGTGGTCAGGTGATCGGATGACGACATTCAACGAAGAGCAGCTCGGCGAGCTCCTCCGCCTGCTTCCCCCGGCTCCGGCCGGCTGGGTGGCGGCGGCGCAGGAGCTGCCGCGGGCGCGCGTCGCAGCTCGACGCGCTCGTCGCGCGGGCCGAAGCGGACGCTGCCTTCCGCGCCGCGCTCGTGGCCGACCTCGAGGCAGCGCTCCGCGCCACCGGGGTCGAGCCGAGCCCGCCGTCGTCGAGCACCTGCGTCAACGCCTCTCACCGTGACCGGGCAGCGGGCGACGAGGCAGCTGCCGGCGAGCGACGCTCGGTGGCACGAGCATCGACGCGTTCCTGGACGAGCTGGAGGCGCCGGCGCCCTCCTCGTGCGGAGGCACGGCTGCTGCGATCAGGGCGGCGATGGCGGCGGCGCTCGTCGCGATGGTGGGCCGCGGCTCGAGCTCATGGGTCGAGGGAGCGGGCGTAGCGGCCCAGGCAAGAGCTCTTCGCACGCGCCTGACGGCGCTCGGGGCCGAGGATGCCGTCGCGTTCGAACAGGTGCTCGTGACGATGCGCGACCGGTCCGGGGCTCCCGAGCAACGGGACTTCGCGATCGGCAGGGCGCTCATCCGCGCGGCGGAGGTGCCGCTGCAGATCGGCGAGGCCGCCGCCGACGTCGCCGAGCTCGCCGCGCTCGCGGCGCCCTGGAGGGAGCACCGCACCTGAGGCCGGATGCGGCCGCCGCGGCGGCGCTCGCGGAGGCCGCCGTCCGCGCGGCGACGCATCTCGTCGAGATCAACCTGGCGATCGTTCCCGGCGACAGCCACTCGGAGAGCGCGGGTCGGCTCGCGGCCGCCGCCGCGGCCGCGCGGGCGCGGGCGCTCGGAACGCCGCCGTGAGCGAGCGACTGATCCCTGCCTGGAGTCTCACGGCGGAGGCCGCCGGGCTCGATCGCGATCCCGCTCGGAGTGGCCGGAGCGCGTCACGCGCGACTGGGCGATCGGGGGCGCGACCGGAGCGGGCGTCGATGTCTGCATCCTCGACAGCGGGGTCGACGGCGACCACCCGCTCGTGCGGCGGCGTCGAATCCTCGGTTGCGGTCCACCTCGAGGCGACGAGACGACGATCGTCCCGAACGAGGCTCGGGGACGTCTGTGGCCACGGCACGGCCTGCGCCGGCATCGTCCGGGCGCTCGCCCCCGATTGCCGCCTCCACAGCATTCGCGTGCTCGGCGAGGGGAACACCGGTAGCGGTGAGCTCATCCTCGGAGGGCTGCGTCATGCGATCGAGCGCGGCTTCGACATCGTCAACCTCAGTCTCTCGACGACGAAGCGGGGGTTCGCCGAGATGCTCCACGAGCTCGCCGACAGCGCGTACTTCCAGGGAACAGTGCTCGTCGCGTCGGCCCACAACATGCCGGTCGAGAGCTATCCCGTGGCGATTCTCGTCGGTGATCTCGGTCGGGAGCCACGAGGGCACGGATTCCTACGAGTGGTACGCGAACCCGAGCCCGCCGGTCGAGTTCTTCGCCCGAGGCATCGACGTGGACGTCGCCTGGGCCGGAGGAGGCACGCTCCGGTGCACCGGCAACAGCTTCGCCGCTCCGCACATCGTCGGGCTCTCCGCGCTCGTGCTCTCCAAGCATCCGGGCCTGACGCCGTTTCAGCTCAAGAGCATTCTCTACCTGACGGCCGCGAACACGGGAGGAACGGAATGACCGAGGGCAACAGGTATCAGGAGGCGGTTGCGGCCGGGATGCTCCCGTCCGCGGAGAGCCACCGAGCTCTCCTGCAGTCGATCGTCGACGTCGCGCGCGCGATCTTCGGCGCTCAGGCCTCGTCGATCTTCCTGCTCGACCGCGAGACCGACGAGCTCGTCTTCGAGGCCGTCTCCGGGGAGGGCGAGGGCGATCTCGTCGGAATGCGGATCCCCTCGAGCACCGGCATCGCCGGCTGGGTGCTCGTCACGGGTCAGCCGATCGTGATCGACGACCTCCAGCAGGATCCCCGGTTCGCGCGCCAGGCCGCGGAGCGGACCGGGTACGTGCCGAAGGCGCTGATGGCCGTCCCGCTCGTCAACGGCGAGGCGACGCTCGGCGTGTCTGCAGGTACTCGACCGGGCGCGCGATCGGGCCGGCACGATCGGCGACATCGATCTGCTGATCCTCTTCGCGAACCAGGCGGCGATCGGTCTCGACCTCCTGCAGACCGCTCGCCGCGCACGATCCGTCGCGAACGAGGGCGAGGGCCGCGAGGCCGTCGTCGCGCGGATCGCCTCGTTGCTCGAGCAGCTGGAGGACGATGCGGCGGCCGTTCGGCTCCTGGACGCACTCGAAGCGGTGCTCGCGCGGCTCACCTGAAGACGACGAGAAAGGGCCCGGCCGCATGGCCGGGCCCTTTCCCATCGATGTCACCGGCGCGCTTCCGGCACTCGGGCGCAGAGGCCCGCGCGGGCTACGGCTCGATCTTCGGCTCGACCTTCGGCTCGACCTTGGTCTCGAACCTGTGACCCTCGAAGTCCGGCTCGACCTTCGGCTCGATCTTCGTTTCCAGCTTGTGGCCCTCGAAGTCCTCGGCGGCTTCCTCGACCCTTGTGCTCTCGTCCGACATGTCGTGCTCCTTTCGATCGTTGCCTGCGATGTGAGTTCCGCAACTGACCACTAGACGGACAGTGAGCGGGAAATCTTCCCACGACCCTGAAGCTCTTTCGACATCGTCCCGCTCCAGGGCCGAGAATGCAAGAGATGAAGGCGCGGATCTCCGATTCCAGCCGTGCGTTCGGCCAGGTCTTCGCAAATCAGGACCTCCGGCGGCTCCAGCTCGCGTGGGCCGGCTCCCTGATCGGCAACTGGTCGTACTTCATCGCGCTCGCGATCTACGCGTACGACGAGGGCGGTGCGGCCGCGGTGGGCGTCGTCAGCGTGATCAGGATGATCCCGGCCGCGGTCGCGTCGCCGTTTCTCGCAGGCCTCGCCGATCGCTTCTCGCGCAAGCTCGTGATGATTGCGACCGACCTCGTCCGCGCAGCGCTGATGATCGCCGCCGCCGTGACGATCTGGCAGGGCTGGTCGGCGTACGTCGTCTACGCGATCGTCGGCCTCTCGACCGTCGCGGGCACGGCGTTCCGCCCCGCGCAGGCTGCGCTCCTCCCGCACCTCGCGCGCAATCCGGCCGAGCTGACGGCGGCCAACGTCGCCTCCAGCACGCTCGAGTCCGTCGGAGCATTCGTCGGCCCGGCGCTCGGCGGCGTGCTCCTCGCCGTCACGAGCGTTCAGGCCGTCTTCGCCGTCAACGCGCTCTCGTTCGTCTGGTCGGCGCTGCTCGTGCTCGCGGTCCGCGGCGGCTCGAAGCCCAAGCCGGACGATGCGGCAAGGCACGAGCACGGTGCCTCGGGAGGGGTGCTGGCCGGCTTCCGCGAGCTCGTGCGCAACCGCGACCTTCTCGTGCTCTCGGGGCTCTATACCGCGCAGACGCTCGTCGCAGGAGCGCTGATGGTCCTCGTGGTCGTCAGCGCGCTCGAGCTGCTCGATGTGCAGCCGTCAGGGGTCGGCTATCTCAACGGAGCGCTCGGCGCCGGAGGCCTCGTGGGCGGATTCGTCGCGCTCGTCCTCGCGACCCGAGAGAGGCTGGCGGCGGACTTCGGGATCGGGCTCGCCCTGTTCGGGCTACCGCTGATCCTGATCGGCGTCACGTCCTCGGTCCCGGTCGCGCTCGTCGCGCTCGCCGTCGTCGGTCTCGGCAACTCGATCGTCGACATCAACGCACTCACGATCATGCAGCGGGCAGTGCCGAACGACGTCCTCGCGCGCGCGCTCGGCTTGCTGGAGGGGCTGCTCATCGGCGCCCTCGGAGTCGGCGGCCTCCTCGCACCCGTCCTGATCCACTTCACGGGCATTCGCTGGGCCCTGACCCTCACCGGGCTTCTGCTGCCCGTGCTCGCTCTCGTCGCGGCTTCGTCACTCCGGTCGATCGACCGTCGAACGGCGGCGCCGGCCCACCTCGATCTCCTCCGCACCATCGATCTGCTCAGCGCCCTTCCGGGCGCAACGCTCGAGTCGCTCGCGCGATCCTTGAGCGAGACCGCGCTGCCGGCCGGGACGGTGATCGTGCGCGCGGGAGAGATCGGTGACCGGTACTACGCGATCGCCTCCGGCGAGGTCGAGGTGGCCGGCCGGACGCTCGGCCCGGGATCGGGCTTCGGCGAGATCGCGCTGCTCCGAGACGTGCCGAGGACCGCGACCGTCACCGCCGCGAGCGATGTGACGCTCCTCGCACTCGAGCGCGACGAGTTCGTGGCCGCGGTGACCGGACACGAGCCCGCGCTCGCGACGGCAGAGGAGGTCATCGCGGCACGCCTCGGCTCGTTCGATCCGGGGATTGCGAAGCTCTGACAGCCGCCCGCGAAGGAACCAACGCGGCCCGTTGCTACGTCGGCGGTTCCGGCGGGCCCTTTCCCGCCCCGACGAGATCCGGCTCGGCCGTCGCCCCTGCGAGCAGCACGTTCTCCTCCGACTCCTGCTCCTCCTCCATCGTCTTCAGCGAGGCGAACGAGATCCCCTCCCGTGCGAGGAAGACGAGGCCGACACAGACGCCGACGGACATCTCGACAGCCTGCAGCACGAGACCGTAGGCAAAGCCCGTCCCGTAGTCGACGCCGTACTGCACGAGGGGAAGGGCGACAGCCGCCTGGAGGAGCCCGACGTTGCCGGGCCACAGCGGGAAGATCGTGGCGACGTTCATCAGCACGAGGACGAGGCCCGCTGCGGGGAGCGGGAGGTTCAGATCGAACGCCCCCATCACGGCCCATACGGCGAGGAGCTGCATGAACCAGCCGAGGCACTGGAAGAGCGCGGCGCCGAGCGCCGCGAAGCGGAGCCCGCAGCACGGCAAGACCCTGGCGGCCCATCGTCAGCAGCGCACCCAGGCTGCCCATGCCGTCGTGAACCCGTCCCTTCCCGGCGCTCGCGGAGACGAGACCGACCGTGAGGAAGACGAAGCCGACGACGCCGAAGATGACGAGGCTGGTCACTGCCCAGTGTGGGATCTTGGCCGTCAGCAGGACCCAGGTGACAAGGATTGCGACCGGGAAGAGGTCGAAGAGCCGATGGGCGAACACGGTGCCGAGGAGGGTGGCGCTCGTCCCCTTCCCGCCCGGGACATGTCGCCGTAGGACGGCGACGCGCGCGAGCTCTCCCGCGCGAGCCGGCAGCACGGCGTTCCCGAGCAGCCCGATCCCGAACGCCGAGAAGACGTGTCCAAAACGCGGATGCGGCGGCGGGAGCGCCTGGTTGATCGTCAGCCGCCAGGAGAACGCACGGGCCACCACGGAGAAGAGGTTGAGGAGGATGCCGACGACGACCCAGCGCCACGAGACGAAATCGAACGCGTGGTACACCGTCGTCCATTCCGGGCCACGCCACCAGATGGCGAGGATCGCGCCGACGAGCGAGGCCAGCACGAAGAGCCCCCTCGCCCAGGGGTTGCGCGCAAGATCGCCGAGCCTCTTCATAGTGGGCTCAGGCCGCCCGCGCCCGGGTGCCCTCGATCGCGCGCTCGTAGATGCCCTCGAGGCGGCCCGCGATATCGGCCCAGTCATAGCGCTCCAGCGCGACCGCGCGGGCTGCGGCACCCATCGCCGTCCGTCGTGCCTCATCGGCGAGAAGCGCGACCACCGCTTCGGTCAGGGCCGCAGGGTCGTCCGGCGCCACGGACACCGCCGCCTCCGGTGTGAGTACCTCCCGATACCCGGGGATATCCGACGCGACAACGGGGAGCGCGCAGGCGTACGCGCGGGTCAGCACCATCCCGAAGCTTTCACCGCCGAGCGACGGGGCGATCAACGCCTTCGTACGCGAGAGCAGCCCGGTCAGGTCCTCCTGGGGGAGGAACCCGAGAATGTCGATGCCCTCGTCCGGGATGCGGAGCCGGGTAAGGAGGAGCCTGACGGCAAGCGGATCCGATCCGCAGACCTGGAGCCGGGCGCCGGTGCGCCGGTGAATCTCCGGCCAGGCGCGAAGCAGGACCTGGAGCCCTTTCCTCGTCTCCTGTCGTCCGGCGAACGTCACCGTGTGCTCGCGACCCGCCGGATCGGCAGCCGGCGGAATGAGAACGCCGTTCGGAACGATCTCGTAGTCGCCCGGTAGCCACCGCGCCGCCGAGTCGCGCGCGCGCTCCGAGACGGCGATCCGCTTGTCGATCCTGTCGCAAGGAAGCCGAAGACCGGGACGGCAGCCTTCATGTATCCGAGGTCGCCCGATGCGTGATGTGTGACGACGATCGGCGCCGTTGCGACGGCCAGCACCGTGATGCAGGTAACCGGAGTCATCGGCTCGTGCAGGTGCAACACGTCGAAGCGCTCGCGCTCGAGAACCCGCCGGATGCGGAAGATCGCCCGCGGGCTGAGGATGATGTTCGGAAGCGAGCCGTTCGCGGGAACGATGACGGAGCGGCCGATCGGGATCACGTTCGCGGGGGGGTCTCCGTGGCGCCCGACTCGCGGATGCAACGAGCGCGTGAACTGCCCCGGTGGGTCGTTCCCCATCACGAGGCGCACCTCGTGCCCTCTCGCCTCGAGCGCAGCCGCCTGGAGCTCGGCGTGCTCGACGACCGCACCCCAGAACGACCACGAGAAAGGGACGACGATGCCGATTCTCACGCGGGGAGCCTATTCACTCTGCGGTCGCGCCGGGGAAGACCCGCTCCCAGAAGCGTCCGAGAGTCTCGAGCTCGGCCTCGTCGAAATGCCCGAGGAAGCGTTTCCGGACGCCCGCCAGATGTGTGACGCGAGCCTCGGTGTAGCGCAACCGGCCCGCGTCGGTGAGCTCCGCGTTCAGCCCACGTCGGTCGCCGTCGCATCGCCGCCGCACGACGAAGCCGTCCCGCACGAGCCGATCGACGAGGCGGGTCAGCCCGCTCTGGCTGAGCACGACCTCGGTCGCGAGATCGGACATGCGCATCCGCCCCTCCGGTGCACCGGCCAGCGTGAGCAGCACCTCGTACTCGTGCAGCGAGAGGTCGTGGTTCGTGCGAAGCTCGGCATCGAGATCACGCACGACGGCTGCATGGGAACGGAGGAGGCCGCGCCAGGCCGCGAGCTCAGGAGGCGAGAGTGCGGAGTTGACAGAAGATACTTGCATATGCAATTATTTCCCTTGTTCCTACAAGTATCCCTGAAACGAGCCAGAGACGTCGACCGAACCCGACGACGGCGACAAAGGAGATCGCAATGCGCTTCGAAGGCATCCACCACGTGACCTGCATCACCGGCGACGCGCCGGGCAACGTCGACTTCTACACCCGCGTGCTCGGACTGCGGATGGTCAAGAAGACCGTCAACCAGGACGACCCGACCGTCTACCACCTCTTCTATGCGGACGAGGACGGCAGCGACGGGGCCGACATCACGTTCTTCGAGTACCCGGGCGCCCGCCGCGGTCGCGCGGGGGCAGGCATGGTCCACACGATCACGTTCCGCGTCGCCTCCGACGCTGCTCTCGACTTCTGGGCCGACGCGCCTCGAGGCCGAGGGGATCGCGACGTCCCGCACGGAAGGGCGCGTCTGCGCTTCGACGATCCCGAAGGGCTCGGCCTCGAGCTCGCGGTCGTTGCGACGACGGACGTGCCGCTCGTCGCGCGTCACCCCGACGTCCCGGCCGATTTCGCGTTGCAGGGCTTCGACAGCGTGCGTGCGTTCGCGAGCGATCCCGAGGCGAGCCGACGAGCTCTTCGAGGAGACGCTCGGATTCGAGCCCACCGGCCCGACGAGCTGGGAGGTGCGTGGTGCCGTCCGCGGCGGCCACTACGCCTTCGATCCGCCGCCCGCCGACGGAGCGGGAATCCCCGGCGCGGGCACCGTCCATCACGTCGCCTTCGCGTCGAACATGGACGAGCAGGAGGCGTGGCTCGACAGCGTTCGCTCCGCCGGGCAGTCGGCGAGCGGCGTCATCGACCGCTTCTGGTTCCGCTCGATCTACTTCCGCGAGCCGAGCGGCGTCCTCTTCGAGATCGCGACGCTCGGGCCGGGCTTCACGATCGACGAGGAGGCCGATCACCTCGGCGAGGCGCTGATTCTGCCGCCGGCATTCGAGCACCTGCGCGCGCAGATCGAGCCCGTGCTGACGCCGTTGCCGGATCCGCGCGCCGCCTGGGTGGCTCGATGATCGAGCAGTTGCGCTTCCTCGAGCGCCCCACGGCCGGGGAGCCCGAGGGAGCGCTCGTGCTCCTGCACGGCCGCGGAGCGGACGAGCACGACCTCTTTCCGCTCCTCGACGCGCTCGACCCGGAGCGCCGGCTGCTCGGGATCACGCCGCGCGGGCCGCTCTCGCTCCCACCCGGCGGGGCGCACTGGTACCGGCTCGGCGGCATCCCGACGCCCGACCCCGAGACGTTCTTCCCCACCTTCGCGGCAGCCGCGGCGTTCCTCGATGCTCTGCCGGTACCGATCGAGCGCGTCGTTCTCGGCGGCTTCTCGCAGGGCGCCGTGATGAGCTGGGCGCTCGGTCTCGGCGCGGGCCGGCCGCGCCCGGCCGGCATCATCGCGATGTCCGGGTTCATGCCGGAGGTCGAGGGGTTCGAGCTCGACCTGCTCGGCCTCGACGGCTACCCGATCGCGGTGGCGCACGGCGCGCTCGACCCCGTCATCCCGGTCGAGTTCGGTCGCGCGGCAGCCGAACGAGTTGCCGCAGCAGGAGCCGATCTCCTCTGGCGCGAGGCCCCGGTTCCCCACACGATCGACCCGCGCGTCCTGCCGGAGCTGCAGGCGTTCGTCAGGGAAGCGACGCGCTGACCGGAGCACCTGATGTCAACCTGCTCGATGTCAAGCATGCTTGACATCAAGGTTCTGTCAAGTTAACTTGACATCATGGAGAACGACCTCAGGGAACGACGGCTGACCCGTGGTCTCTCCCAGGCCGAGCTGGCACGGATCGTGGGCGTCTCACGACAGACGATCAACTCGATCGAGACAGGGAAGTACACGCCGTCACTCCCGCTCGCGCTGACTCTGGCGCGGACATTCGACACCACCGTGGAGGAGATCTTCGATGCAGATCACAAGGTCTAGGCTGCTCATCCCCGCGTTCGCGCTCGCCTTCGGGCTCGCGATGCTGATCGCTCAATGGCTCGGCGGCGACCCTCGAAACGGCCTGTTCTCGCTGGCGCTGATGGCTGGGATCGCCGCGTTGGTATTCCTCGGTGGCGGGAGCGAGACCATCAGGGGCCTGCGCGGCGACGGTACCGACGAGCGCTTCCGGCTGATCGACCTCCGGGCAACGGCGTTTGCCGGATCGTGCCTCATCGTTGTCGTTCTCGTGGGCGTTCTCGTCGAACTGGCCCGCGGCAACGACGGCGCTCCGTTCAACTGGCTCGGCGCGATCGCGGGCCTTGCCTACATCTCCGCGATCGTCACGCTCCGCATCCGCGGCTAGCCCCCGCGCAACCTGTCGCAACGGGTTGCTCCACGCCCCCGTCTGACCTCACAACTCTCCATCCGACCGCGTTTCAGAAAGAAATGAGAGAGTCGGGACGTTAGGAAGAGATATGGCACACGGCTGGAGAATCTGGACGGCACTCGGGATCGTCTACATCGTGTGGGGCTCGACCTACTTCGCGATCAAGATCTCGGTCGAGACGATGCCTCCGCTCCTCTCGGCCGGGCTCCGATTCACGGTTGCAGGGGTATTGCTGGGGTCGATTCTCGCCCTTCGCCGGATCCCGCTCCGTGTTCCCCGGCGCGAAGCGGCCGCAGCGGCCGGGCTCGGCGTGGCCTTGCTCGCCTGCGGTGTCGGCCTCGTCACGGTCGCCGAGACGAGAATCGACTCGAGCGTCGCCGCCATGATCGCCGGGTCCGTGCCGTTGCAGGTGATCCTCTGGCGGACGCTCGCGCGCGAGCGCGTTGCGACCGCGACCCGGGTCGCCGCGGTCGTCGGCCTCGGCGGACTCGTGCTGATCATCGGCCCGGCAGGGATCTCGGGCGGCTCGGCTGCGATCGGGCTCGCGATCATGCTCTGCGGCTCGATCGCCTGGTCGACGGGGTCATTCGTCTCGCGCCGCGTGCCGCTGCCGAAGGACGCGTTCGTCGCCACCGTCTACGAGATGCTCGGCGGCGGCCTCGTGCTCGTCGTCGTATCGCTCGCACTCGGCGACGGCTCCGATCTCGCGACCGGCTCCGTCTCCGCGGCCTCGTTCGCGGCCTGGGCGTATCTCGCCATCTTCGGCTCGCTGGTCGCGTTCACGGCGTACGCCTGGCTCCTCCAGCATGCACCGATCTCCCAGGTCGTCACGCACCAGTACGTGAACCCCGTCGTCGCGATCGTCCTCGGAAGCCTCTTCCTCGGTGAGTCGCACGACCTGGCAACCGTTGTCGGCGCCCTGATCGTCGTCGGAGCCGTTTTCGCGACGATCCGCAGCGAGAGCCGTCGCGCCCTCGTTCCGGCGCTCGACGAGCCGGACTGCGGAGCGGTACCCGCCCGCGCGAGGTAAGGCCGGGACCGGACCCGGCCGACCACCGCCGCGCGCTAGGTGAGATCGACGTGCGTGCGACGGTGCACGAGAAACTCGAGCAGATCGGATCGCGTGAGGATCGCGGCCGGCTTGCCGCCGATGCCGACGACGACGGCAGCACTCGGTCCCGAGAGGTCGGCGAACACCTCGTCGAGCGACGCGCGCACGTCGACGGCAGAGAGCGGCGGCTGCATCGCCACGGCGATGTCCTCGTTGAGCGCATCAGGGTTCTTGAAGACGCGGTCGAGCAGGCTCCGCTCCTGGATCGAGCCGACGATGTCCGCGAGCGACTCGGCCGTGTCGTGGCGGACGACCGGAAGCTGCGAGATGCCGTAGCGCTGCATCAGCTCGATCGCGACCCCGACCTTCTTCGTCGACTCGATCGTGACGAGATCGGGGAGATCCGTCTCCTCCCCACGCTTGAATCGGAGCACCTCGTCGATCGCCGGCGTCGGCGTGGTCCGCTCGAGAAATCCGTACTGCAGCATCCAGTTGTCGTCGTAGAACTTCGAGAGGTACGAGCGGCCGCCGTCGGGCAGCAGCATCAGCACGCGCGCCTCCGGGCCGTAGCGCGCGCGCCACCTGAAGAGCGACCCACGCGGTCGACCCGCACGAACCGCCGACGAGCAGGCCCTCCTCGCGCGCGAGCCGCCGGGCGGTGAGGAACGAGTCGCGGTCGGAGACCCGGATCCACTCGTCGACGACGTCCGGATTCATCGTTTCCGGCCACGTGTCCTTGCCGATCCCCTCCACGAGGTAGGGACCGAGCGGATGCTCCGCGTCCTCCGTGTAGACGGAGCCCTCGGGATCCGCGCCGATGATGCGCACCTCCGGGACGATGCTCCTTGAAGTAGCGCCCGACCCCGGAGATCGTGCCGCCCGTGCCGACGGAGATCACGATCGCGTCGACCTCGCCGCCGTCGGTCTGCTCCCAGATCTCGGGGCCGGTCGTCAGGTAGTGCGCCTCGGGATTTGCCATGTTCGAGTACTGGTCGGGCTTGAAGCCCGCCGGGGATCTCCTCCGCGAGCCTGTCGGAGACCGAGTAGTACGACTCGGGTGAGTCGTGGTCGACGGCGGTCGGGGTGATCACGACCTCAGCTCCGTAGGCACGCAACGTCGAGATCTTCTCCTGGCTCATCTTGTCGGGCATCACGAAGATGCAGCGGTACCCCTTCTGTGCGGCTGCGATCGCGAGACCGACGCCGGTGTTGCCCGAGGTCGGCTCGACGATCGTGCCGCCGGGGCGGAGCTTCCCGTCGCGCTCGGCCGCCTCGATCATCGCAAGTCCGATCCGATCCTTGTTCGACCCACCGGGGTTCAGGAACTCGAGCTTTGCGAGAAGGGTCGGAGGCACGCTCGCCCCGAAGCGGTCGAGGCGGACGATCGGCGTCCCGCCAACGAGATCGAGCAGAGTCGGATAGGTGCGGCTCATACGCCAAACACTACGCGCCCGGCCAACCGGCGAGCGACAGTCGTTATTTCAGTTGTATCTAACGTAAGTATTTGCTTACATAAAGGAATGGAAGCCGCGCTGAAGGCGATCGCAGCACCACGCCGTCGTCAGATCCTGAGACTCGTCCGCGAAGAGGAGCTGTCGGCCGGCGAGATCGCCTCGCACTTCGACGTCACCCGCCCTGCCGTCTCGCAGGACCTGACGCTGCTGAAGGAGGCCGGACTCGTGGACGAGCGACGCAACGGCACCAGGCGCCTCTACCGCGCGCGTCCGGAGGGCCTGACCGACCTGAAGGTGTTCCTGGAGGAGTTCTGGGACACCCGTCTGGACGCGCTGAAAAGGGAAGCCGAGCGAGAGGAGAGAGCGAAGGATGGAAACGACGACTGACCAGCTCGTGTACCAACGGGAGCTCCAGATCGAGGCAGCGCCCGAGACCGTGTGGGAGTTCCTCGTCGACCCCGAAAAGGTCACCCGCTGGATGGGCCTCCCGGATTCGGCGTTCGACCCGACGCCTGGCGGCGCCTACCGAATCGAGATCATCCCGGGGCACGTCGCGAGCGGCGCGTTCGTTGAGCTCGAGCGCCCGACGAGGCTGGTCTACACCTGGGGATGGGAGGCGGCAGAGGACGGGACGAACCCCGTCCCGCCAGGCTCCTCGACCGTCGAGGTCGAGCTCGTCGCGTCGACCGGCGGCACGACCCTTCGGTTCACGCATCGCGACCTGCCGAGCACCGCCGCCGCCGAGTCGCACGCGGTCGGGTGGGATCACTACCTCGACCGACTCGTCGTCGCCGCGGGCGGCGTTGACCCGGGGCCGGACCCCTGGCTCGAGAACGCCGCCTGAGGCGACCAGTACGTGCTCTTCCCTCAAACCTACGAAAGGAGACGATCATGGCGAAGTTCCTGCTGGTCTATTCGGGGGGCGGTGCCCCACCCGAGACAGCCGACGAGCAGAAGGCGGTCATGGATGCCTGGATGGGATGGTTCGGCGGCCTCGGCGATGCCGTCGTGGACATGGGTAACCCCGTCGGGCCGGCCGGGACGCTCGGCAGCGCGGCGTCGGCCGGACTGACCGGATACTCGCTCCTGAGCGCGGAGAGCCACGAGGACGCACTCGCCAAGGCGGCCGGCTGCCCGATTCTCGGAAGCGGCGGCGGCGTCGAGGTGTACGAAGCGTTCGAGATGTAGCCGATCGGCCCGGCCGCGCCCGGAGCACGCCGACGCCGAAAGAGCTTTGTGTTGAATCAACACAAAGAGTCGTGCCCGTCGCGTCAATCGACGCACGGGGCGGCATTGTGTTGATTCAACACAATGCCGCCCCGGCGCCTACGACAGAACGAGCCGGCGGGCGCCCTCGATGCTTCCGCTGCGCTCGGTCAGACTCTGGACCTCCACACGCCGCCCTGATTGCGGCGCGTGGATGATTCTTCCGCGGCCGATATACAGGCCGACGTGGCCGAGGCCGTGGAAGAAAACGAGATCGCCGGGCCGGAGTTTCCCGGCGCCGACCGGGCGCCCGTACGCGTACTGGGCCGCAGCGTTGTGCGGCAGGTCGACTCCGAGCTTTCCGTAGACGTAGGCAACAAGACCGGAGCAATCGAAGCCGCTCGGTGACATCCCGCCGTAGCGGTACGGCGTGCCGAGCTCCCTGGCGGCGATTCGCACCACGCGCGCGGCGAGCGAAGGGGCCTTGTGGCGCGGCTTCCTCGAGACTGCGAGAGGCACCGACCCCGGTAGCCGCGCCGGGTTCGCGACCGTGCCGACCGTCGGCCTCGCGGCGAGCGCGGGAGCGGGAACGGAGCCCAGCAGCGCGGCGCAGAACGAGAGCAGGCAGATGCGGGAGAGGAGAGCCATGAGAGGTGACCGGAGGCAGATCGGGCCGCACGAGCCCGTTGCGTCGCAGTGACGAAGGCACCGTAGCAGTGTCCTCCGCCGGTATCGGCTGACCCCCTACACGACCTTTACAACCACGTGCTCCCTCGATCAGGGGAGGCGACGGAGTGCGGCGCACGCGACCAGACCACCGTCAGCGAGAGGCGGCCGGGAGCCGAGATTCGGTATAGCCTTGGCTCCCCGCACGTTGATTTTCGACCGAAGGGAGAGAGATGAGCGAGGGCCAGAAGACCTACGAAGGAGCCTGCTACTGCGGCGCCGTCCAGCTCGTCGTCACGGGCGAGCCCGAGGGAGCCGGCTACTGCCACTGCGTTGCCTGCCGCAGCTGGTCGGCAGGCCCGGTCAACGCATTCACGCTCTGGAAGGACGAGGCGGTCGTGGTCACCCAGGGCGCCGATCAGATCGGCGAGTACAACAGGAACGACCGAAGCTATCGTCAGTGGTGCACGGCATGCGGTGGCCACGTGCTGACGCGCCACCCGCAGTGGGGCCTGATCGACGTGTACGCGGCGACGATCCCCTCGTTTCCGTTCTCGGCGGGCGTTCACGTCAACTACGAGTCGACCGTCCTGCCGATGAAGGACGGCCTGCCCAAGTTCAACGACTTCCCCGCGGAAATGGGTGGCTCAGGCGAGATGCTCCCCGAGTAGAGGTCGTCGCACGATGCATCCCGGACGCACGCGGGCCATAGACTGCAACCGTGGTACGCCTCCTCCGGACGATCGCGATTGCCGTCGGAGCGTGGAAGGGATACCGATTGCTCGCGACCGGCGCCGTCACGATCGACGTCGGCGTCGGCCGCCGCGTACGGCCGCTCGGCCCTGTCAGCTGGGAGATCGGAGCTCCCCGCGAGACCGTCTTCGATGTCATCGCCACGCCGTATCTCGGCCGCACACCGCGTGCGCTCGCGGGCAAGCTCGACGTGTGGGAGCGCACGTCCGACATGGTCCTGGCGGCGCACTACACGGATGTGAGCGGCCGGACCACGACGACCGTCGAGACCGTGGGGTTCGAGCGACCCGGACGGATCGACTTCCGGCTCGTGCGCGGCCCGGTGCCGCACGTCAAGGAGTCGTTCGTCCTCGAGACCACCGAGACCGGAACTCGGCTCGTCTGGGAGGGAGAGCTCGGCACCGACTTCTGGGCGGTCGGAGCGTGGTGGGGCGACCGGGTTGCAGTCCAGTGGGAACGGGCCGTGCGAGCGTCGCTCCAGACAGTCAGTGACGAAGCGGAGCGCCGCGCCGAGAGCGCGTCGGGCGCCGAGGCCACTCGAACGTGACGAGCGGGTGAGGCTGAAGCCTCACCCCAGAGGGCCCCTTCCTGAGATCTGTCCGCTCCCGCGGAACGCGCGACCCTGGTGACGGCTCGGGGAGAGACTTCAGTCTCTCCTCAGGGTTGCAGGCGCTTGCATGCGCGAACGCCCTCGCCTCGAGTTAGTGCCGGAAGTGCCTCCGGCCGGCGAAGACCATCGACGCGCCCGCCTCGCGCACCGCGGCCACGACATCATCGTCGCGCTTCGAGCCGCCGGGCTGGATGATCGCGCCGACTCCCGCGGCAAGCGCAAGCTCCGGACCGTCCGCGAACGGGAAGAACGCATCCGAGGCGAGGACGGCCCCCTCGAGCGAGTGCCCGTGCTCGCGCGCCTTCTCGACGGCGATCCGAACCGCATCGACGCGGCTCATCTGACCCGCCCCGACTCCGAGCGTCTGGCCGTCGCGCGCGATCACGATCGCGTTCGAGAGCGTGTGCTTCACGACCGCCCAGGCGAAGAGCAGGTCGTCCCAGGTCTCCGGCGCGATCTCGCCGCACACGATCTCCATCGCGTCGAGCGGATCGGGCTCGCTGTCCCGCTCCTGCACGAGCATCCCGCCGAGCACGCGCTTGAGATCCCACTCGGCCGGGTCGGCTGCCCGACGCTCGCTGTCGTCGAGGATCCGGACGCCCGGCTTCTGCACGAGCGCCTCGAGCGCGACCTCGTCGATTCCGGGAGCGAAGAGCACCTCCACGAACTGTTCGGCGAGTCGCTCGCCGAGCGCCGCGCTCACCGGCCGCGTGAGCACGACGACCCCGCCGAATGCCGACACCGGGTCCGCGGCGAGCGCCTTTGCGTACGCCTCCTCGATCGTCTCCGCGACGCCGACGCCACACGGATTTGCGTGCTTGACGATGATGCAGGCCGGCCGGTCGAACTCGAGCGCGAGCAGCCTTGCAGCGGAGAGGTCGTTGAGGTTGTTGAAGGAAAGCGGCTTGCCGTGAAGCTGCTCGACGCGCGCGAGCAGGTGGGTTCGGGCGCCGCGGTCGGCATAGTAGACCGCCTTCTGGTGCGGGTTCTCTCCGTAGGCGAGGTCGAGTGCATGGTCGAGCACCGGCAGGAGCGTCTCGGGGAAGCCGAGCCCGCGCGAGAGCCACTGCGTCACGGCGCTGTCGTAGGCGGCCGTCGTCGTGAATACCCGGGCGGCAAGCTCGCGCCGCGTCGCAAGCGAGACGTCACCTTCGCGCAACTCGGAGATGATCCGGTCGTAGTCGTCCGGCCGGCAGACGGGGATCACGTGAGCGTGGTTCTTCGCGGCCGCCCGCAGAAGAGCAGGCCCACCGATGTCGATCTTCTCGATCGCGTCGTCCCACTCGACGTCCAGCCGGGCAACCGTCTTCTCGAAGGGGTAGAGATTGACGCAGACGAGGTCGATCGGCGCGATCCCGTGCTCTTCGAGATCGGCGACGTCCTCCGGCACGTCGCGGCGCGCGAGGATGCCGCCATGGACCGCAGGGTGCAGCGTGACGACGCGATGTCCGAGCATCTCCGCGAAGCCCGTGAGCTCCTCGATCGGTGTCACCGGAATGCCCTCGTGCGCGAGGAGCTGGGCCGTGCCGCCGCTCGCGACGAGCTCGAAATCGAGGCGGAGAAGCTCCTGGGCGAAAGCGGCGACGCCGGACTTGTCGAACACCGAGAGAAGCGCCCGCCTCATGCTGCGATCAGCTCTCGCACGACGTCGGGTAGAAGCCGGTGCTCCACGGCACGGATCCGCTCGTGCAGTGCCGCCGGGGTGTCGCCCGGGAGAACGGCAACCGCTTCCTGCCGAAGCACCAAACCCGTGTCGACGCCGTCGTCGACGAGATGGACGGTCGCCCCGGTCTCGGTCGCTCCGGCCGCCAGAGCGTCCTCGACCGCATGAGCGCCCGGGAACGCGGGAAGCAGCGCGGGATGCACGTTCACGACTCTACCCGGGAAGCGCGTGAGGAAGACGGGGCGCAGGAGGTGCATGTACCCGGCACAGACGACGAGCCCGACCCCGTGACCGAGGAGCCAGTCGCCCATCGCCGCGTCGCGCGCATCCCGGTCCGGGTAGTCGCCCAGGGCGAACACCGCTGTCGCGACGCCGGCGCTCGCGGCCCGGTCGAGCGCGGGGACGCCCGCGACGTTCGATGCGACTGCGACGACAGGGAGACCGGCGTCGACGAGTGCCTGGAGATTCGACCCGCCCCCGCTTACGAGCACGCCGATGCCGGATGCGGTCATGCCCAGGTGACCCCGTCCCCGGCGACGACGCTGCCGATGACGAGATCGCCGCTCGCGACATCGGTCGCAGGAACGACGGCGCAGTAGCCGATGCCGATGTTGAAGACCCGGCGCATCTCATCTTCTGAAACGCCGTTGGCCTCGAGCCACCCGAACACCTCCGGCCGCTCCCAGGCGGCCGGATCGACGATCGCGCCGATCCCTTCCGGGAGGACGCGTGCGAGGTTGCCGGCGATACCCCCGCCCGTGACGTGCGCAAGGCCGCGCACGTCGGCACGCGCACGAAGCGCACGGACGTCGTCGAGATAGAGGCGCGTCGGTGGCAGGAGCAGGTCCGCGTCGAACGGGCTGTCACCGACGATCTTGCGCACGAGCGAGAAGCCGTTCGCGTGGATCCCGGCCGATGGGAAGCCGACGACGACGTCGCCCGCCTCGATGCGTGAGCCGTCAATGACACGGTCACGATCGACGACCCCGACCGCGGTGCCGCAGAAGTCGATCTCGCTCTCACGGTAGATCCCGGGGAGCTCGGCGGTCTCGCCACCGAGAATTGCACAGCCGGCGACCCGACAGACGTCCGCGGCGCCCTCGATCAGCTCCGCGACCTGCTCGACGTCGATCGCATTCGCGGCGACGTAGTCGAGGAAGAAGAGGGGCTCGGCCCCTGTCGTGAGGACGTCGTTGATGCAGTGGGCCGCGAGATCGGCGCCGCACCAGCGGAGGCGGTCTCCCCGACGGCCGAGCACGAGCTTCGATCCGACCGAGTCGGTCGAGGCGGCGAGCAGCCGCCGCTCGTCGATCGCGAAGAGCCCGGCGAAGGCGCCGAACGCGCCTTCGACCGCGGGCGTCGCGGTCGAGGCGACTGCAGAGCGCAGCCGGTCGACGATCGCATCGGCGGTCGCGAGCGAGACGCCCGCGGCGGCGTACGTATGCGGAGCGGTCACCGCGCCACCGCCTCGAACCGCATCTTCGTCCCGCCGCCGGCCGGGACGGCCGTCGGGTACTCGCGCGTGAAGCAGGCGCGGCAGACCGCGTTCTCGTCCAGCCGGGTTGCCTCCTGCATCCCGTCCAGCGAGAGGTAGTGCAGGGACGTCGCGCCGATCCGCGCGCGCATCTCCTCGACCGAGCGATGCGCCGCGGCGAGCTCGTCCGCGTCGGCCATGTCGATGCCGTAGAAGCAGGGCGAGATGACGGGCGGCGACGAGATCCGGACGTGCACCTCCTCGGCGCCGGCGTCGAAGAGCATCGCCACGAGCTGCTGCATCGTGTTCCCGCGCACGATCGAGTCGTCGACGATCACGACGCGCTGGCCGGCGACCTCGTCGAGCGGATTGAACTTCAGCTTGATTCCCTGGCGGCGAAGCTCCTGGTCGGGCTGGATGAAGGTGCGGCCGACGTAGCGGTTCTTGATCAGCCCCTCCTCGAACGGGATCCCGGACGCCTTCGCGAACCCGATCGCAGCCGGGGTTCCCGAGTCGGGGATCGGCATCACGAGATCGGCCACGACGGGCGCCTCGCGGGCGAGGATCTGGCCCATGCGGACCCGGCTCGCGTGGATCTCGCCGCCGTCGAGTCGCGAGTCCGGGCGCGCGAAGTAGACGTGCTCGAAGATGCACGCGGCGGCGCGACCCTCGGGCACCGCCTGGGCGCTGTGCAGCCCGTCCTCGTCGAGCCAGAGCACCTCACCGGGTGCCACGTCGCGCTCGAACGTCGCGCCGATCAGATCGAGCGCACAACTCTCGGATGCGACGACCCAGTCGTCGTCGATGCGCCCGAGCGCGAGCGGCCGGATCCCGTGCGGGTCACGGAACGTGACGAGGGTCTCGTCGACGAGCGCGACGACCGAGTAGGCGCCCTCGAGCCGTGCCATCGTGGCGGCGACGGCCTCCGGCAGCGGAGCCGGGTCGCGCGCGATCATCGCGGCGATGACCTCGGTATCGGAGGTCGAGCCGAGCCGGATCCCGTCGGCGACGAGCTCCTCCCGCAGCTCACCCGCATTCGTCAGGTTGCCGTTGTGGCCGAGCGCGACCGTGCGCACGCGCCCGTGGTGGACGAGCGGCTGCGCGTTCGACCAGTGCACGCCACCGGTCGTCGAGTATCGCGTGTGCCCGATCGCGACCTCGCCGGGCAGGGCCTGGAGCTGCTGCTCGTTGAACACCTGTGCGACGAGGCCCATGTCCCGGAGAACGGTCAGCCGACCGGCGTCGGAGACGGCGATCCCCGCAGACTCCTGCCCTCGGTGCTGCAGGGCGAAGAGCGCGAAGTACGACAGTCGTGCGACGTCACGGTCGACCGATCGGATGCCGAACACACCGCACATCAGACCTCACCGCCCCAGGCTGCACGGAGCTCCGCGAGCGAGACCCCGAGGATCTCGTCGCCGCCGACCTCGCCGATTCGCCTGACGGCGACATCCGAGCCGAGCGGATCCGTCTCGACCTGTTCCGCGGGCAGCGCGAGGATGACCTGGCCGCAGCCCTCGCCGAAGAGCGTGACGGCATCGTCGGAGAGATCGAGCGACGCGCCGATCCCCGAATGAAGCGCCGCCTCTGCCAACGCGACTGCCAGCCCGCCGTCCGAGACGTCGTGGGCGAGCGAGCAACGGGGAGCGCGCAGAAGCGACGAACCGGATCAGATCGGCCTCGGCAGCCAGATCGAGCGTCGCAGGCGTACCCGAGACCGTCCCGTAGCGCGCCTGCAGCTCCGATCCCGGCAGCGAAGGCGTACCGGTCGCGGCGAGCACGATGACGTCGCCCGCGCGCCAGCGCCCGGGCACGCGGCGCACGTCGGGGACGAGACCGACACAGCCGACGACCGGCGTCGGCGGGATCGAGCGGCCGTCGGTGTCGTTGTACAGCGAAACGTTTCCGGAGACGATCGGCAGTCCGAGCGCTTCGCACGCCTGGGCCATTCCCTCGATCGACTCCGAGAGCTCCCAACCGATCTCGGGCTTCTCGGGGTTGCCGAAGTTGAGGCAGTCGGTGAAGCCGAGCGGCTCGCCTCCGGCGCAAGCGACGTTGCGTGCCGCCTCGAGAATCGCGGTCGCGCCGCCGACGAAGGGATCGAGCGAGCCGAGCCGCCCCGTGCCGTCGAGGGTGAGGGCGAGGCCGCGGTAGGAGGGCCGAAGCCTCAGCACCGCCGCATCGAGCCCGGGCCGGCGAACCGTGCGCGACTGGACGAGCTGGTCGTAGCGGCGTGTCACGAACGCGCGCGAGCGCAGCGCATCCGAGCCGAGCAGGTCGAGAAGCACGCGACTCGTCTCGGGCAGCTCGGGGAGTGCGACCTCGGCCGGCGGTCGCCGCGGCTCCCGCGCGACGACGTACCTGGGACAGTCCTCGGTGAGGAATCGGGCAGGGATCGCGCCGACCTCGTCGCCGTGCCAGAGGGCTCGCAGCTCGCCGGTCTCGGTGACCGCGCCGATCTCGGCCCGGTGGAGCTCCCAGCGGTCGATGACCGCTTCGACCTCCGCGAGCCGCTCCGGCGCGACGATCGCCACCATCCGCTCCTGCGACTCCGAGATCATGATCTCCCACGGCTCCATGCCGTCCTCGCGCTGCGGCACGCGGTCGAGGTGGACGTCGATCCCGTAGTCGGCGGCCATCTCGGAGAGCGACGAGGCGAGGCCGGCAGCGCCGCAGTCCTGCAGCGAAAGCACGAGCCCACGCTCGACGAGCTCGACCGAGACCTCGATCAGCCGCTTGCCCGTGAAGGGATCGCCGACCTGCACCGACGGACGCTTGTCGGCGGCCTCCTCGCCGAGCTCCTGGCTCGCGAGCACCGACGCCCCGCCGATCCCGTCCCGCCCCGTCGTCGCCCCGTAGAGCACGAGCAGGGCACCCGCAGTGTCGGCGCGCGCGCTCATCACGGCGTCCGCCGGGAGAAGGCCGACGCACATTGCGTTGACGAGGCAATTGGAGGCGTACGCCTCGTCGAACACGACCTCGCCGCCGACGTTCGGCACGCCGACGGAGTTGCCGTAGGCGCCGATCCCACCGACGGCGCGGGAGAAGTGTGCGTCCGGCGCACCGAAGCGAAGCCCGTCCAGCAGCGCGATCGGCCGGGCGCCCATCGCGATGATGTCGCGCAGGATGCCACCCACTCCGGTCGCGGCTCCCTGGAACGGCTCGACCGCCGATGGGTGGTTGTGGCTCTCCGCCTTGAAGGTCACGGCGAGGCCGTCGCCCAGGTCCAGCACGCCTGCGTTCTCGCCCGGCCCCTGCAGCACGCGCGATCCCTCGCTCGGAAGCCGCTTGAGCAGGAGCGCCGAGTGCTTGTAGCCGCAATGCTCCGACCAGAGAAGTGAGAACACGGCCAGCTCGAAGTGGTTCGGCTCGCGCGAGAGCAGTTCCCGGATACGCGCGTTCTCCCCGTCCGTGAGGCCGAGCTGACGGTGAATTGGCTGTTCCGCGACAGAGCTCAGGAGGTCAGTCTAGCCGCGGCCCCGGCGGGCACCGCTCGAGTGCGTTCCTCACACGGCGGCGGTGCTCGCGCGTTTACCCTCGACGCACCGTGAGCCGCCGCGACACCCTCCTCCTGCTGCTGCTCTCCGCAATCTGGGGAGCCTCCTTCCTGTTCATCAAGGTCTCGGTCGGCGTTCTCGAGCCCTCGGTCGTCGCGCTCGGGCGCGTCGCGCTCGGGGCACTGCTACTCCTCGCGCTCCTGCCGGGCCGCGGCGGTCTCCGGCCGCTGAAGGGGCGTCTTACCCCGCTCCTGATTCTCGGCGCTCTGAACAACGCCGTCCCGTTCTGGCTCCTCGGGTTCGCGGAGACGAGCCTCGATTCAGGGCTCACCGCGGTGATCCAGGCCTCGGCCCCGCTCTGCACCGTCATTCTCGCCTCACGGATGGACCGGACCCAACGCGTGACAGGCGTTCGCCTCGCCGGCGTCGCCGTCGGGTTCGTCGGGGTCGTGTTCCTGATCGGGCTCCAGACCGGAGGCGACCTGGTCGCAGCCTTCGCCGTCGTCGGCGTCGCCGTCTGTTACGCCTTCTCGGTGCTCTTCGCCGGCCGCACGATGCGCGAAATCCCGGTGCTGCAGGCGTCCTTCGGCCAGCTTGCGTTTGCCTCCATCCTGCTCACGCCCTTCGGTCTGGCCCAGCTTCCGGACACGATGCCGTCCACGAACGTCCTTCTGTCCGTCCTTGCGCTCGGCCTGCTCGGCTCAGGCATCGCCTATCTCCTCTTCTTCTCGATCATCGCAAGCGCAGGCGCCTCGCGTGCGATCCTCGTCACCTATCTCGTCCCCGCGATTGCGTTGATCTACGGAGCAGCGTTCCTCGACGAGCCGGTCACCATCCCCTCGCTCATCGGACTCGTCCTGATCCTGACCGGGACGGCTCTCGCAACCGGCGTTGCACGGTTCCGTGCGGCTAGCCTCGCGGGGTGACCAGCCGCTACTGGCCCCTGATTCTCGCGCTCTCCGCGGTCTGGGGCGCGTCCTATCTGTTCATCAAGGTCGGCGTCGACGGAGGACTCTCGCCTGCGGCGCTCATGGCCGCGCGGTCTCTGATCGCGGCTGTCGTGCTGGTCGGGTATCTCTGGGCAACGATCGGGATTGCGGCGGCGACGAGCCAGATCCGGACCGCATGGCGCGCGTGTCTCGTGCTCGGGGCGATGAACGCAGCCGTGCCCTTCTGGCTCGTCGCGTGGGGCGAGACGAGGATCGACTCGGGCGTCGCGGCGATCGCACAGGCGACCGTGCCGCTCTTCTCGCTGCTCATCGGCCTCCACTTCTTGCCGCACGAGCGGATCAGCCGACTCCGGATCGTCGGAGTCGCCGTCGGCCTCGTCGGAGTGGGCTTCGTCGCAGGCATCGCGCCCGCGGGGGATGCGGCAGCGGTCGTCGGGACGTTGGCCGTCGTCCTCGCTTCGGCCTTCTATGCGTCTGCCTCGATCTACGGGCAGCTCCATCTCCGAGGGACGACCTCAGGCCCCGTGCTCGCGACGGGATCGATGCTCGCCGCGGGTCTGATGCTGCTGCCGTTCGCCGTGGCACGACATCCGACCGAGATGCCGACGGCCGGCGCCATAGGCTCACTACTCCTGCTCGCCATCCTCGGCACGGCACTCGCTCAGCTCATCCTGTTCCGCGTGCTCGCGCTCTTCGGCGCACGCAAGTTGAGCCTCGTCACGTACCTGATGCCTGCCATTGCGCTCTTCTACGGCGCCGTCCTGCTCGACGAGCAGGTCACTGCTGCCGCGATCGTCGGCCTTGCGCTTATCCTCGTCGGGGTCGCGCTCGGCTCCGGATCGCTCCAACTCAGGCGGCGACCCGGCAAGCCGACGGCTCAGGCGCGGTAGGGGCCGTTGCGCCTGAGCCGGCGTCGCCCTGAATCAGAGAAGGATCCGGAAGGCGGTCTCGGGTGGGCACCCGCGTCGCACGAGCTCGACCGCGTCATGAAGATCGATGCTGCGATCGAGGGCAAGCACGAAAGCGGAGTCGCTGTCGTAGCCGACGGCGATCAGCTGCTCGATCCGCCAGCTCAGGACACGAGCCGCAGGATCGGAACGTGACTCCTCGTCGGTCTCCGCGACGGGTGTCTCGAGTGCCTGGTCGCCGCTCATGCCGCCCTCCACTGTTGGGCAACGTCACGATTCTGTTCCTCGACGTAGCGCGCAGTCGCGTACGAGGATGCCTCCGCATGGCTGAGCTCGAGCGCGCGCCGCGCGAAGCGGTACCAGTCGATCCACGTCGTGAGCCTTGGTGCGTCACCCATGTCAGTCGCCTCTCTGGAGGGTGGTGTGATGTAGTGCTCAAGGTGTATCGGCAGGTTGTTCGGAAACCTTGCGCATCCTTTGCGCATCCGATGCCATGTGCGTTAAGAACGTGTTTCGATCCAGCCTTCGAAGCGTGCGAGAGCTTCGGGCAACGAGGTGCGGCGAATCCGAGCCGGAAATGACCGGTCTCGTCACGATCGGCTTCGTGCGCGTCGACGGTGTCGCCGACACCGAGGGTTTCTGCGCACGACTCGTCGCCGACACGGGCGCTCTCCTGTGAGGTGCCGCGAACTCGTGCTCGGCGTAGCACCGCTCGATCCGGAATGGAGCGATCCTCGTGGCGACCCGCCTAGGTCACGATGGCCTGGGCTTCGCCCTCGGCGACCGCAAGGACGTCCCCGCGCCGGAGCAGCGCGAAGAGGAGCACGCCTCCGGCTGCCAGGAAGATCGCGCAACCGAGCCAGGCTATGTGGAAGCCGTCGACGAGCGCCTGGGCCTTCTCGGTCGGTGTCGGCTCACCGCCGTTTGCCGCGAGCACGTCTGCGGTCTTGCTCGCGGCGAAGGTCGAGAGGAGCGCGAGCCCGAGCGCGCCGCCGATCTGCTGCGACGTGTTGAACAGTCCCGACGCGAGTCCCGCGTCGTCGACGGGAATCCCGCTCGTCGCGATCAGCGTCACCGGCACGAACGTCAAGCCCATCCCGATCGACGTGATCAGGATCCCGGGCAGGATGTCGGAGACATACGTGCTCTCGGGCGTCAACCGCAGGAACAGGAGCATCCCGACGGTGGCCATCGCGAGCCCGACCAGGGGAACCTCCCGGGCCCCGAGCCGTGGGATCAGCTGCTGTGACAGCGTGGCGCCGATGATGATGCCCGCGGTGAACGGAAGGAACGCGAGACCCGCCTCGAGCGCCGAGAAGCCGAGCACGCGTTGGAGGAAGAGGGTGTTGAAGAAGAACATCGCGAAGAGGCCCATCGCGACCACGAGCATCGCGACGTTCGCGCCACGGACGGTGCGCACGGAGAAGATCGAGAGCCGGACGAGCGGCTCGGCCGAGCGCTGCTCGATCACGACGAACGCGACGAGCAGGACGGCCGACACCGCGAGGATGCCGAGCACCTCGCCCGATCCCCAGCCGGACTCCGCCGAACGCACGATGCCGTACACGAGGGCGATCAGGCCGCCCGTCACCGTGACGGCGCCGGCGAGGTCGAAGCTCTTGTGCAGGTGGTCGTCGCGCGACTCAGGCACGAACCGGAGCGAGAGAACGAACGTCGCGATCCCGACGGGGATGTTGACGAAAAAGATCCATTGCCAGGAGAGCACTTCGACGAGAACGCCACCGAGAACGAGGCCGACAGCGCCGCCGCCGACGGCAATCGCCGACCAGACACCGAGGGCCTTCGTCCGCTCGGAGCCCTCCTTGAAGGTCGAGGTCACGATCGCGAGGGCGGCGGGCGAGACGAGCGCGGCGCCGAGCCCCTGCAGGCCTCGCGTCACGATCAGCCAGTTGGCGCCCTGGGCGAGCCCGCACAGCAGCGAGGCCACCGTGAAGAGAACGACCCCCGCGAGGAAGATCCGCTTGCGGCCCGCGAGGTCCCCCGCGCGCCCGCCGAGGAGGAGGAAGCCGCCGAACAGCAGCGTGTAGGCGTTGACGATCCACTGAAGATTGGTGTCCGTCATCTCGAGGTCGCCCTGGATCGTGGGCAGGGCGACGTTGACGATCGTCGCGTCGAGAATGACCATGAACTGCGCGAGGCAGACGAGGACGAGGACGAGCCACGGGTTCACCTGTGGGAGCTTGACGCGGGCGGACATTGGTCGAACGTACCAGCGCGCCCAGGGGCTACGGGTACGGGAACCCGTACTCTTGTGTCGAAAGAGGTGCGAACGTCGAGCTCACGAGTTGGACGTCGACCCGGCGAGAGCGGCGAACGGGGCGGCCCCCCTCTCGCGGTCGTCATCAGCTCTCGGCTAGGGCAAGTCGTCACGCGAGAGCGGCGGGCCCAGGATCTCGCAGCCGTAGCCTGCGAACAGGCGCACTGAAGAGCTCTTCGACTCCCGAAGGTCCGGCCGTGACAAGCATGCGGGCGCGCTCCGAGCGGACGGCTATATCCGGGTCTCGCGTCGTGGCGGCCGTGAGGGCGAGTCGTTCATCGCACGAGTTGGCCCGAGCTCACGATCCCCGACAAACGCCGGCTTCTGCACGGGCTCCTCGAGAAGGTTGTACTAAGACGCGCCGGCGCAGTGGGAGTCTTGCACTACCGATCGGAGAGCGAACTCGAATAATTGTACGCGGCGGCGTGCTGCTCTAGACAAGGGCAACGTCGATCGATTGGTGAGATGTCCTTAGTGGCAGTCAGAGGGCTCGGAGGTAGGTAAGGACGGCCTGGACGCGGCGGTTGTAGCTGGTGTCTGGTGGGAGGTCGAGTTTGCGGAGTACGTGCCGTATGTGGGTCTCGATGGTTTTTTGGCTGAGCCATAGTCGTTGGGCGATGGCTCGGTCGGTGAGTCCTTCGGCCATTAGAGCGAGCACTTCTAGCTCGCGCGGGCTGAGGTCGTGGAGTGGCCTTGCCTTGTGTCGTAGCTCGATGAGCTCGGCGACGAGCTGCTGGTCGATGGCCGTCTCGCCGGCCTCGATTCGTTCGAGTGCGTTGAGGAGGGTGTCGATGTCGGTGACGCGGTCTTTCAGGAGGTATCCGGCGCGGTTCTGGTGGCCGTCGAGGAGGCGTATTGCGTAGCCGGGGTCGATGTGTTGGGAGAGGACGAGCACGCCGACCGAGGGCAGGGTTTGGCGTATTTCCTCGGCGGCGCGGAGACCTTCGTCCGTGAACGATGGCGGCATGCGGATGTCGAGTACGACGACGTCGGGTAGCTCCGCTTTGGCGAGGCGTATGGCGTTTGCTGCGTCGCCGGCGGTTCCGCGAACGTCGATGTCGTGGTCGCGAAGTAGCCGTGCGAGGCCGTCGCGGACGATGGCGGAGTCGTCTGCTATGACGACGCGCACGGGACCTCCGCCTTCAGTTTGGTGCCGCTGCCAGGCGGGCTCGCTACGGTCATTGTGCCGCCGAGCGCACCGACGCGGTCGCTGAGTCCGGTCAGCCCAGAGCCGGCTCGTGGGTCGGCGCCGCCGGCGCCGTCGTCGGCGACCTCGAGGGTGACGCTGCCGTTGGATCGGTTGACGGTGACCCAGGCGGTGTTTGCATCAGCGTGTTTGGCGACGTTCGCGAGTGCCTCGGCCGCGACGTAGTAGAGGGCGGTTTGCACGGTGACGGGCAGGCCGGCAAGCTCGTCGGGGCGTGCTTCCAGCGTCACCGGGATGTGAGAGCGCCCTGCGAGCGTCCTCAGAGCGGTCTCGAGCCCTTGCTCTGTGAGGACAGCAGGGTGGATGCCACGGGCCAGCTCCCGCAGTTCGGAGAGTGCAGCACGGAGCTCGTCCTCAGCGTCTGTGAGGACAGGCTCGGCCTCTTCTTCGGCGCCGAGCCGCGGGCGCAGGAGCTGAAGGGCGAGCCCTACCCCAAGGAGGCGCTGCTGCGCGCCGTCGTGCAGGTCCCGCTCGAGCCGCCGTCTCTCGTCGTCTCCGGCGGTCACGATACGTGCGCGAGACGCACGCAGCTCGTCGAGACGCGCGCGTAGTTCGGCCTGGAGACGCTCGTTCTCGAGCGCGAGCTGCGCTGCAGAGCCTGCCGAAGCGACGAGTCGGCGTTGATCGGCGAGGTCCGGGTCGTGAATGACGGCAGCCAAATCCGATCCGATCATGGTCACGGTCTGAGTCGAGTCCGACGGCAGCGCGACGGGCCGCCCTTGTGGGGAGATCCAGCCCTGGCCCTCGGGATCCCAGAGAACGAGCCGCAGTGAAGGATCCCCGACCGCCTCCGCGAGCGCTTCCTCGACATGACCGGGCCTCGCCAAGCCGAGGTCTGCCACGCGATCGGCAACCGAACGGCCGGCCCGATTTGAAAGAAGGATCCCCGCGGCGAGGGAAACCGGTACGCCGAGTGTGGTGACAAAGTCGAGCCAATCGAGGGTCGGCACCCAGCCCCACAACTCGGCAATCTCAGCGCCGGTACGCACCACGAACTGGATCACCGCAACTAGGGCTGCAACACCGAGTGGCCAGAGGCTTCGTCGAGCTCCGGTGGGGGCATTCGAGAACCTGCGAACGAGCAGCGCGAGGAAGGCCACCGCCGCGACGATCGTGAGTCCTTTGGCGAGATCGAGCCAGAAGAACGTATCCGCGCCGTCGATCAGGAACGGAGACGACACGCGTGGGATGCACTCGGGGCAATCATTGGGATCCCACGTCAGCACGAGCGCGATGCCCGGTATCAGCGACACCCCGTAGACGGCGACGACCGCGATCCGATCGAGCCGGTCGGTCAGTCGCCCGGTCGGGTAGGCGAGCACCATGTGGACGTACACGGCCGCCGAGAGATAAAGGAGGGGTGTGAACAGAGTCATCGCCATGACGGAGTCGGGGAAGAGGAACCACATGTCCCCCAGCAGCCCAGCGACGATCCACGCCACCATCAGCAGCCCCAGGCGTGGACGCTGCCCCCGAGTCGTGACTAACACGGCCGTTGCGAGCACGACGATGTAGCCGACGACGTTTTCCACCGCCCGAAGCGTCGTCTCCCCGTCGAGTTGCACCGAGCGAGTCTCGTGCGCGAGCAACGCTGCCATCGCAGCCACGACGATCGCGAAGCCGGCACCTCTCGTCACGATGGCCGCACCAGACCACGGAACGTCGTCGCCGTCAAGTCTGACTTGGCGAGAAATCCAGAGGCGTGCGCCGCGTCGACCGCAGTTCCGAAGTCTCCGCGCGAACGGCTCGACGTCAGGACGACTAGCGGGGGTGATTCCGAGTGCGCGAGGGCTGCTGCGACGTCGAACCCGGAGCTGTCCGGAAGCAGGATGTCGAGAAGAACGACATCGGGCTCGAGCGCGGTTGCTTGCACGAGGGCCGAGGCGCCGTCCCCCACCTCCCCGACGACGGTGAACCCGGCATCCTCGATCAGCTGCCGCGCAAGCCGCCGAAACGTCGGATGATCATCGACGATCAGCACGGTCTGCACTACATCCTGCACGGTCTGAGCCACGACGACATCGTCATGGGTCGCAACGCCGAGCGAGTCAGGGACACCCCTGAATCTCACCGCGCTCAGGGTCAGCCCTGACGCCATGGGCGGGCCGGCGCGGCACCGTTCGACCCGCGTTGTGCTCAAGCCGAACCGACCCCTCGATCGAAAGGACGCAGGCGATGGCAATTCGACTCAGTAGAACACAGACCGGGTTAACGGAGCCTCGCGTCGTGCTCGCCGTTGCGCTCGGCGTCGCGGCGGTGGCGGTAGCCGGTTGTGGGGGCAACGGCTCATCGGGGGCCGCCGACCTCGTCGGCACGTACACGACCACGCTCGGCCCGTCCGGCCCAGAGCTCGAGGAACCGAACCCGCCAGGGCGTTGGGGGCTTCTCCTCACCTCTCAGACGGAGGCGTTCTTCCAGCCGCCGGAGGGGCCGAGCTTCCCCGTCGGGAACCCGGCCGAGATAGAGAGCGGTCGGATCACGTTCGGCCCCGACGCCGACTGCCCGACCCAAACCGGCACGCCGGCAAACGGAACATACGAATGGACGCTCGACGGGGGGGCGCTTACGTTCGCCGAGGTCGAAGACACCTGCCGCGATCGAGTGTTTGTCCTTACTTCCAATCCTTGGACACGCGAGAACGGGGAGGGGTCGTGAACAACGCAGGAACACCGATCCGTTTCGGCCGACATCGTTCGCAATGGTCAAAGTTCCGGCAGGTGCTGCCGGTCGTTCTCGCCGCGGCGATTCTCGGTGCAAGCGCCGGGGGAGCCGCCGCGAAAGGCCGAACCGGCGGCCCCATCACATGGTGGGCGACCCCTACCACGACCGGCGCCAACGACGTCGTCATCGCAGGCGCGATCGGCGACTACGGCACCTCACTGACTGTCGACCAGAACGGTAAAGCCAACCCCGATGGGGACTTCGCCAAGATCACCCTGCGAAAGGGCACCTTTCGAGTCAACCTGACCGCCTTCAACGCTGCCTCCAAGAAAGCAGGATTCCCGATCAACAAGTCGAGCTGCTCGTCCCACGGCGCCATCACGGCCCCGGTCGCACTCTCCGGAGGAACAGGACTCTACGAGGGAATCTCCGGCAAGGGACGCATGACCCTGACCGTCGTCTGGATCCTCGCGAGCTCCGGCAAACACAAATGCGACGGCACCAAGGTGCTCTTTCAGTCCCAATACCTCAACGGCACAGGCACCGTCTCGTTCACATAGACACAACGGGAGCGACCCGAAACGAAGTCCTTCCGTAGCCGCGAGCCAGCGCGTGTTGTCGACTGAGTCGGCCGTTCGCCGGAGAAGCTCGAGGCCATGCGAGCCGCACGCGATCCACCCGAGGCCCGACCAGACGGCTGGTTCGGAGTGGCAGAACCACGACTCCGGTGACGTCGTTGCGACAAGGCGCTCGATCACAACACCACCCCCACACCCCGAGGAGGAATCGAGATGAAGAAGACGCTCGTAACAGCCGTCCTATTCGGAACGACGCTCGTGACGGCGATCGGCGCGCCCGCTGCGCCACCCAAGAAGAACGCAACCTTCGTCGGCGACATCAAATCATCGCCGTTCACGATGCACGTTGACCTGAAAGTCAACCCAGCGGGTAGCACGCTGCAGCATTTCACCTATCTCTGCGGTACCGGCCGCCCCCCGACAACAGTTTTCAAGGTCCCGGTCGACCGAACCGGGAACTTCAGCTGGACCGCGAAGACAGGATCCCTGGTCGTCTGGAAGCTGCGCGGCCGCTTCCTATCCGCGACGAAGGCCCGCGTCTCTCTCAACTCGCTCGCCTGCGGGGGCTCGAAAGGTGCCACTACCGCCGCGATCAAAAAGTGACTCCTGCGCGCACTCGTCGGAGGGGTCGGCGAGCCTGACCAGGTCAGAACCATAAACCCTGCAGCCAACTAGACATGAGAAGGGAAACCCATGCCGCACAAGCGAAGCACTCGTCGTCGGCGGCAGACCCATCGGATGGACATTCTCGCGAGTAGCGGTCCGACGTTTCACCCTCGCCAAGCCAATGCAGCTCGTCACCGCCAAGACCTTCGCAGGACCGTGGGACCACGACCACGCAATCACCCTCTTCGGCATCGCACAACTCGTCGAACCTCCGCCAGCAGTTGCCGCGACATTCCAGACAATCTGCATCGGCGCACTCAACGTGAGACCAGACGCCGCACCGGAAACCGCGAGACAGCAGAACGAAGACCGGCAACACGTCGGGCGCAACCGTGAGCCGCTAACACCACTCAGCAACCCAGCGATAGTCAGCATGTAAGCCTTCGGTCGAACGGGACACCCCTCGACAGAAGGAGCACGTGAAACGCGACGCCCACCTCGCTGCGACTGATAGGCCTTCAGCGACCACCACGACCAGGGAGGCCGCATGGAGCTCATCCACACCTGCTACCGCATCACTGACCCGGAGAAGTCGATCGCGTTCTACGAAGCGCTTGGCCTCGAGAAGCGACGCGAGCTGCCGATCCGTGAGGAGGCGATGAACTACTTCCTCGGCGTGCCTGGCACGCCCGTGCCAGAGCTCGAGCTGACGCACAACTTCGGCGTCGACTCGTACGAGCTCGGCACGGCGTACGGGCACATCGCGCTCACCGTCGAGAGCATGACGGAGACGCTCGAGAAGCTCGCCGCCCAAGGAATCGAGCCGGAGAGGCCACCGTACTCTGTGCGCGAGGGGGGCTCACTGTTGTGTTTTGTGAGAGATCCTGATTCGTATCGAATCGAGTTGATCGAGCGCAGCGACTACTAGCTCGATCGCCCGACGCCCCAAGAGGCGCCCGGAGGGAAGGCGGCTTCGACCTAGCTTGCTACGACTCTAGGTCGCGTCGTTGCCTCGGCCTTCGGTGGGGCCTGGGTGGCGGTCGTTGTGCCGGTTGAAGGGATCCACGTTCCGTGTGGTTGTCGTTCCTGCAGGATGTCGAGCCAGACTCTCATGAGTCCTTGTCGGGCCTCAGAAGGTAGCTGGGCCGTTTGTTTGACGCTTCGACGGGCGCTGCAACGCCACGCCGGTTCGCCCGGCGCGCGTTCTCGGGCGCAAGATCAGATCGGATAGCGGAAGATCGCCGCTATCGAGCCGCCGCCCGGGATGTCGTCGCGCCGGACGGCGAGCACCGTGCCGCCGGTGAGCCACACGCGCCGGGCCACCTCGTCGACGACGCCGTAACCGACCGCATCGGCTTCCTCGCTGAAGGTGATCACCCCCGTCTCCTCGTCGATGAGGCCCGGTACGACCTCGTCGATATCGACGAGAACCGTGTCCACCGCTCCGAACGTGGCGGCGCGGGCGATGTCGACCAGGTCCGCCGACGCACGGAGCTCCGACGTCCGCCGTGCGTAGAGCTCGTGGACGCCCCGGAGCTCCGCCGCGTAGACCTCGTCCAGGACGGCCCGCGCGCGTTCGACGAGCTCCACGTCCGAAGTCGTCTCGGGATTCCCGGCGATCGTCGTGGGAGCGAGATGCGGATAGGTGCTCGCCGCGCGGAAGATGCTGTCGAGCGGCTCGGTGGCGGCAATGATCAGAGGAAGCTGAACGCCGTTCAGGAGCGGTCGTAGCGCCTGATCGATCTGTCGCGCGTACTGGCGCATCCGCACCTTCTGGCCTTCCGCGCCGTGCGCTCTTCCGGAGTGCGACCGATCCTTGATCGAGGACTTGCCTGCAGCGCTCGCGACGTCGTCCGGGAGCCCGGGCACGTTGACCTCGACGGGGCCAACCTCCGGCACGACTTCCACGAGGCGTACCGATCCCTGCGCGAGCGCGAGGACGAACCCGACGTTCGGGAACGTCAGCGCCCGCAGCAACGGCTTGACATGAAACCGGTCGGAAACCTCGACGAGATTGGCGAGGTGGTTCGGCAGACGGAACGTCGAGAGCGAGTCGGGTGTGACGAAGACGGCGAGGCTTCGGGCGAGGTGATGCCACAGGGCGTCGTCGTCGGTCAGCTCCTGGATCGCCTCCTCCATGGCAACGAGATCGCTCCGGTCGGCGCCTGCGAGCTCGAGCTGGCGCCTCGCCTCGGTGGAGAGGTTCTTCAGCTCGATGCGCTCCGCGTCGCCGTTGGATACGGGGCTCGTCGAGAGATAGATGGAGACGCTGACAGGATTCCGGCTCTCGAGGAGTCGGTCGATCTGGGTCCGGGTCGGAAGGTCGGTGTGCAGGTTCACGTGGGTTGCCTCACTTGGGTCGGTGACCCTGAACCCTACGCGGAAAGGGCCTGCGCGGCGCGGTCGAGCATCATCCCCGCACCGACTCCGGCGATCGTTGCCACGCCGACGGTCGCAAGGCACGTGAGGGTCGCGGACTGCGGCCCGCCGAGCCCGAGAACGAGAGCCACCGCGGTGAAGGGCAGCCTGTAACCCCCTGCGATGCCGCCTGCTGCGCCGGCCGCACCGGCGAGATCGCCCGGCACGCCGAATGCCGGCGCGACCGTCCTCCCCGCGATGTCACCGATCGCAAGGAACGGGACGAAGACGCCACCACACCCACCCGCCGCGACGGCCGCCGTGGTCGCGACGGCGCGAAGGAGAGCGACGGCGAGCAGCGTCAATGCGGCCGACTCCGTCGTGTCCGCCCACGCGGCAGCGCCTCCGCCGGGGCCGACCGCCGCCGCCGGGGTCGCGATCGCGGCGATCGCGATCGCCGCGACCGCGACGACGAGCCCACCCGTCGCGAGACGGAAGAGCGGCGAGGCCGCCCAGCCCCGGGCGCGGTAGATCGCCGAGCCCGTGAGAGAAGTGATCGTTCCCGCGACAGCTCCGACGAGCAGCGCCGCGCCGAGCGCCTGGAGCAGCCCGTCTGGCGCGACGTCCGGGACGTTCAGGCGGATCAGGTCGAGATCGAAGCCGAGATTGATCACCCACCCCACGGCACCGCCCACGAGCGCCGCCGTCACCCGTTCGGCTCCGAGCGGCACGCTGCGCCGTCGGCCGAGCTCCAGGATGAACGCCGTACCGACGATCGGGTTCCCGATCAGCGCGGCCACCCCCGCCGCGCCTCCGCCGACGGCGGCCGGCCGAGCAAGCTGCCTCCACCGCCGACCTCGGTCACCGAGAAACGAGCCGGCGGCGACTCCCATGTGCGCCGCGGGCGACTCGGTCCCCATCGGTGCGCCGAGCCCGACCGTGGCGATGATCGCGACGATGCGGGGCGGAGCCAGGTGATAGGGAAACCGCTCCTCCTTGCCCGCCGTCGCGAGAACATCCGCGGTGAGGTCGGCGCGGATCACGTCCCGTCGCGAGGGCATCCAGAGTGAAAGCAACCGGCCACGACGCGGTGCATCGTGCGGTTCCGGGGTCAGCGTCTGGAGTGCCTCGCCCTCGGCGATACCCGCGCAACACGAGCACGGACAACCCGAGCCCGACGAGTGGAACGACCACGATCACCCAGGTGGCCTGGCGCGAGACGACCGCCAGGACCGCCTTGATCAGCTCCGTGACGACCACGGCCGTCAGAGCACCGGCGAGCCCACCCAGGAGACCGCCGACCGCATGCATGCCGATTCTCGGGATCCACGGGGCGCGCCGTTCCCGTGTCACGTCAGAACGACCAGATCAGCGGGACGAGGAACACGGCTACCGCGACGAAGAGCGCGAGTATCGGGAGCCCAAGCTTCCAGTAGTCCGCGAACCGATAGCCACCAGGCCCCATCACCATCAGGTTCGCGGGTGTGGCGACGGGCGTCAGAAACGATGCCGCCGCTGCAACGGTCACGGCCATGAGGACGGGCTTGGACGAGATGTCGAGCTCCGCCGCGGCGGAGACCGCGATCGGGATCACGATCAGGGCGGTGGCCATGTTGCTGATCAGCTGGCCGAAGACGACCGTCAGGAGGACGATCGCGAGGAGAAGCGCGTGCGGCCCTGCGTCCCGCGTCAGATCGACGAGCCTGTCCGCAATGTCGCTCGCCGCTCCCGTCTCGACCATCGCGGTCGAGAGCGCGAGCATGCCGCCGACCAGGATGACGGTCGTCCAGGAGATGCCGCGATACGCCTCCTCGACGGAGAGAACGCCGGACAGGACGAGCGCGCCCGCCGCGAGAAGGCCCGCCGCGGCGGCGGGCACGGCGCCCGTTGCGAGCAGGATGACCATCACGACGAGGACGACGGCAGTGCGCTTGGCTCCGGCCCCGAGCGGAACGGCCTGTCGTCGAACGAGCTCGGGCGTGTCGACGACGAGCACGTCCGGGTCGGCGAGGTTCTCGTCGAGCGCCGCCCACGTGCCCTGCAGCAGCATCGTGTCTCCCACGGCGAGCACGTGGTCGCCCGGCCGGTCCTCCCCTCGCCGCTGGACGGCGACGACGACCAGGTCGCCGCTGTCGGTCACCATCCCGGGGAAGACCGTCTCGCCGATCAGATCGGAGCGCGGCGGGATCACGACCTCGGCGACCCCGAAGCGGCGCGTGATGAGCGTCTCCGGCTCGTGGTCGATCTCGTACTGCTCGACGAGCGTGCGGGCGTGGTCGCCGAAATCGTGAGGAATTGCACGCCCGCTGCGGTGCGGGAGCAGTCGCTCGCCGAGGAGGAGCACGATCGCGACCGTCCCGACGAGCAGCGGGATGCCGACAAGAGCGAATTCGAAGAAGCCGAATGTGCCGACGCCGGCGTCCTCGGCCGCCTCGGAGACGATCACGTTGACGGGGGTTCCCGTGAGCGCCAGCAGCGAGCCTGCGTGGGCGCCGAACGCGAGCGGCATGAGCAGCTGGGACGACGGGCGCCCGAGCCGCACCGCCATCACGACGACGATCGGGAGCAGCGCGGCGACGGCGCCGTTGACGCTGATCATCGCGGTGAGGAACGCGACGAGCCCCATCATCAGCACGATCGTCCGGCGCCTGCTCTCGCCCACCCTGGCCGTCAGCTCCTGCCCGGCCCAGGCCGTGATTCCCGACGCATCGAGGCTCTCGCTGACGACGAAGAGCGAGGCGATGAAGATCACGGCCGGGTCGCCGAAGCCGGCAAGCGCCTGCTCGAGATCGAGCACGCCCGTCGCCCACAGGGAGAGGGCAACGCCGATCGCGACGACCGCGACGGGGAGGCGATCCCAGACGAAGACGACCACGACGACGCCGAGGATGAGGAACGTGATCGTGCTGTTGCTCATCGCGATCGACCGCCGTCAACGCCGACGGAGGGCACTAGTCCAGGTGAACCGGCGATCCCGGGCCGAGGGGGATGCCGAGGAGGTACCAGACGATGAAGAACAGCGTCCACAGGACGGTGAGCGCGATGACGAACGGGAGCATCATCGCGACGACGGTGCCGATCCCGGAGCTCTTCTTGTAGCGCTGCGCGAAGATCACGATCAACGGGAAGTACGCCATCAGCGGGGTGATCACGTTGGACGGCGAGTCACCGACCCTGAACGCCGCGAGAACGGTCTGGGGGGCGACGTCGAGCCGGAGGAAGAGCGGGATGAAGATGGGGGCGAGAATCGCCCACTTCGCGATCGCCGCGGGCATGATGAAGTTCACGAGCGCGGCGACGAACACGAAGCCGATGAGGAGCCACAGCGCGCCGATGTTTGCCGACTCGAGCCAGTCACCGAGGCTCGCGGCCGCGACCTGCGCCATGTTGCTGTAGTTGAAGAACGCGATGAACTGCGCGATCAGGAGGAACAGGAACAGCAGCCCTGCGAGCCCTGCCCACGACTTCGTGATCGACGCGATCACCTCGTCGCTCGTCTTGATCGTGCCGGCGCCGCGCCCGTAGGCGAGACCCGCGGCAAAGAAGATGATCGTGATGATGACGATCAGGCTGTCCATGAACGGCGAATCGCCGATGATGTCTCCCGTGATCGGGTCGCGCAGCGGCGCGTCGGGCAACACCGTCAGGAGCGTGATCGCGACGAGCACGGCTGCGGTCGCGAGGAGTGCGTACTTCAGTCCCTTCGACTCGGCCTCGGGCGACACGTCGACGTCCTGATCCGCGTCGAGGGAGGAGTCGTCGCTCTCGTCCGTCGGGTCATGGGCACCGAGGCCGCGCTCGACGACGAACATCGAGACGAGCGAGATCACGATCGTCACGAAGATCGTCGAGCCGATCCCGAAGTAGAGGTTCGCGGCGAGATCGATCGAGCGCGTCGGGTCGCCGAGCGCGATCGCGTCGTTCGTGATCTCCGTGAGCACCCCGTCGAGCGGGGTGATCATGAAGTTGACCCCGAAGCCGGCGGCGACCCCTGCGAACGCAGCCGCCATTCCGGCGAGCGGGTTGCGGCCGACGCTCTTGAAGGCGGCCGCCCCGAGGGGTATCAGGACGAGGTAACCCGCGTCGGAGGCAACGCTCGAGAGGACGCCGATGAACACGATGATCGGCGTCAGCATCGCCGCGGACGTGGCGGCGACGAGCTTCCGGATCAGGGCGCCGATCAGGCCGGACGCCTCCGCCAACCCGACGCCGATCATGACGACGAGGATGATCGCCACCGCGGCAAAGTTCCGGAAGTTCGCGACGAACGAGGTAAACATGAACCGGACGCCGTCGGCGGAGACGAGGCTCTGGATCGCAGCCGTCTGCTCGACGATCTCGTACTCGCCCTCCTGCACGGACGCGTCCGGCAGACCGCCGGACGGCTGCGTCGACCCACCCTGGACGACCTCCTCGACGGCTATCGGCGGCGGCTTCGCGACCTGGTACGTGACGCTGATGTCGGCCCAGGAGAGGATCGCCGAGAGGACGATCACGCCGACGCAGAGCCAGACGAACAGGATCGCCGGGTTCGGCATCCTGTTGCCGCCTCGCTCGATTGCGCCGAGGAGGCGCTCCATCGCGCCCGGCGCCGGGTCGACTGCGGCGGCGGGTGTCTCGCTCATGTCCCCTCGCCGGCGCCGCGCTCCGCGAACACCGCGGCGAATCGTCCGAGAAACTCCGTCTCGACGACCACTGCCTTCTCGAACTCCTCGATCAGCACGCGCTCGTTGGGAGCGTGGATGTTGGCGTACCCGTCGCAGGCGCCGAGCAGGAGGAGCTCGGCCTCCGGTATTGCCTGCTGAAGCGCGTTGACGAGCGGGATCGAGCCACCGGTCGCAGCGAACGACGCCTCTGTCCCCCATGCTGCCCGCATGGCGTCCTGCGCGGCACGGTAGGCAGGTCCCGTCGTCTCGGCGAGGAAGCCGTTGCCCGTCGCACCAGGGTGAACGGTCAGCCCGATCCCGAACGGCTTCACGCTTTCGAGGTGACGAATGACCGCTGCCTGGGCATCGTCCGCATCCTGCGCCGGATGGATGCGCGTGTTGATCTTCGCCCTGGCATAGGCGTTGACTGCGTTGAGCGCGTCGTCCACGGAGGTGACGTCGATGCCGGTGATCGTGATCGCCGGTCCCGACCAGACGCGCGAGCCGAGATCACCCGTGCCGACGAGCGGCAGACCGGGAACGACCTCGGCGAGCGTCCTGAACTCTTCCTCGGAGGAGCCCTCACCCGTCCACGGCTCGCGCAGGAGCCCTTCGACCGCGACATCGCCGTTCTCGTCGTGGAGTGTCGCGAGCGCCCGCACGAGAACGCCGACGGCATCGGGCGCGGCTCCGCCGTACTGGCCGCTGTGCTTGGGGCCGGCGAGCGTCTCCACCTCCATCGTCGTCAACGCCATCCCCCGGAGCCCGATGGTCAGGGTGGGGACGCCGGGGCGAACGCTTCCCATGTCCGCGATCAGCATCGCGTCGGCGCGGAAGAGGTCGGGATCGACCGCCGGGTGGCCGAGCAGGGCACCGCCGCCGACCTCCTCCTGCCCCTCGATCACGATCTTGATCCCTACGGGTGGCCGACCGTTCCACGCGCGCAACGCGCCGATGTGGGCCACGATGTTCGACTTCGTGTCTGCCGAGCCGCGGCCGTAGAGCGCGCCGTCTCGTTCGGTGAGCTCGTAGGGCGGCGAGACCCAGTCCGCGTCGTCACCGGCAGGGACGACGTCGTAATGGCCGTAGAGAAGGACGGTCGGTGCCCCATCCGGCGCCGGGATCCCACCCACGATGACGGGGGCGGTGTCGGGAAGCTCGAGCGTCGAGACCTCGACCCCGACGGCGCGGAAGAGCTCGGCGATCGCATCGCACGCGCGAAGAAGATCCGGTCTCGTTTCCTCGGGATAGTCGAACGCCGAGACCGACGGAATCGCAACGAGGTCGGCAAGGGTCACCGTGAGCTCGGGCATCAGCTTCGCCACCGCATCCGCGACGGCCTCTCCCGACGGGAGTTCCTCAAAGCTGTGCGATGGGCTCACGGGTGCCTCCTGGGACGTGCGGCGGGCTCCACACCTGCCCCGGGGGGCCGCGGAAACGGGGATCTCGACGTTCCCGACAATACTTCGACAGACTGAAACGGTCAAGCGTCGAGCCTGCGCCGTCGGCAACGGCCCTCCGTGTAGATTTCAGACCATGGAGCACCGCACGCAGGAGGAGCTGACCGCAGCGCTCGATGACATCCGACGCTCCCCGGCGTCCGAGGGACGCGTCGAGCTGATCGTGCGACGACCCGCCGAGAACGAGCGTGAGTCGCTCGACGAGTGCGAGCTCGATCTGGAGGAGGGCCTCATCGGGGACATGTGGCACAGGCGCGGCAGCAGCCGTACTCCGGACGGCTCCGCCAATCCCGACGCACAGCTGACCCTGATGAACGCGCGCGCGGCAGCAGCGATCACCGGCACGCCGGAGCGCTGGCAGCTCGCCGGCGACCAGTTCTACGTCGACATCGACCTGAGCGTCGAGAACCTCCCGCCGGGAACGCGCCTCGCGCTCGGCGGACGCCGTGATCGAGGTGACCGCCGAGCCGCACACGGGCTGCGCCAAGTTCAGCGCGCGCTTCGGCACGGATGCGCTGAAGTTCGTCAACAAGTCACCGGGCCGCGAGCTCCGCCTCCGCGGGGTGAACACCCGCGTCGTGACGCCGGGCGGCGTCCGCGTCGGCGACGCGATCTCGAAGCTCTAGACGCGCAAGCGGGCCGGGTCCCGCCCCTACAGCCCGGAGATGCCGTCTCCGATCAGCTTCGCCCCGATCAGGAGCAGGATCACGGCCATGATGACGCCGTTGTTGTGCGCCATCCACGCGCGAAGCCGCTCGAGCAGCGATTCCGAACGGTCGCCCATCACGAATGCGATCACGACGGGCGTCGCCACCCCGACGATCGCGATGAGCGTGAAGAGCGTCCACGCGATCGCCTCCTCGCCGGCGCTCGCCCCGGCGCCCGCGACGGCCGCGGCTCCGGCCACGATGAGCAGCAGGTTCTTCGGGTTGAGACCGACGACGACGACCCCCGCAACGAACGCCTTCGGAGCGGAGAGCGCGTCGAGCGCCCCCATCCACTTCGGGAGCACCGGCTCCTCGTCCGGATGCGGCCGGCCGCGCCACTGCCTCGCGGCCATCGCGAGCAGCAGACCGCCGACGACGAGCTTGAGGACAGACGTCCCGGTCGACGGCCCACCCGAGTCACTCGACCCGGAGCCGACCCCGACCGCGATCAGGACGCCACCGATCACTGCGGTGCTCGCCGCGCATCCGAGGACGTAGGCGAGATCCTTCGCGCGACCGCCCACCGAGCTCACGAGCAGGACGGACGCGATGATCGGGATCGGGCTCAGGGACACCCCGACCGCCATCGTCAACATCTGGCCTATCGCCGAGCTCACGCCTCGCTCCTCTCGTGCATGACGGTCGATCCTACTCCGGGGACCGCGTCTCGTTGCCGGCAAGGAACGACGAGCCGCCGCCACCGACGAAGCTCTTCTCCGCGAGCCACCCACCGTCGACAGGCAGCGCGACGCCGGTGACGTAGGCGGCGCCGTCGCTCGCGAGGTAGAGGGCGGCCTGGGCGACGTCACCAACCTCCCCGTAGCGGCCGAGCGGAACGGAGACCGCGAGCTCCTGCTCGAAGCTCTCGTCGGAGAAGTACTGCTCGGTCATCGGCGTCCGGATCACCCCCGGGCAGAGCGCGTTCACACGGATGCCTGCGGGCGCGAGATCCCGCGCGAGGCTCTTCGTCAGACCGACGATGCCGTGCTTCGCCGCCGTGTACGCGGGTCGGTGCGAGAGGCCGATCAGGCCGCCGACCGACGCCAGGTTGACGATCGCACCGCCGCCGCTCTCCCGCATCCGCCGCGCGCCGCCTGGCAGCAGTAGAACGTGCCGCTGAGGTTGATCGCGATGACGTTCTCCCACTCGTCGGCCGGCATTGCGTAGACGTCGCCGATCTCCCGAACGCCGGCGCAGTTGACGAGCACGTCGATCCGCCCAGCTGCCTCGAGCACGCTCTCCATGGCCGCGTCGACCTCGCTTGCCGAGCGGACGTCGACCCCGACGAGGAGCGCGTCCTTCGCGCCCGCGGCGGCGAGCGCGTCGACCGTCTCCTGCCCGGCCTCGCGCGAGCGGTCGAGGACGGCGATCCGGGCTCCCTCCCGCGAAAACGCCTCTGCGATCTCACGGCCAATGCCGCTTCCCGCTCCCGTCACGGCGGCGACTCGATTCGCTAGCAGCACGTCTTCCTCCTCGTCCGCGTCAGGAACCCCACGTCAGCCAGTAGCATCGCGCAAATGGAGGCTGCGGCGGAGACCAGTGCGCCCTGGCACATCACGGGCGCGCGCCACGGCGGCATCACCGTCTCGAGCATGACCCGCTCGCTCGAGTTCTACACCGGCCTGCTCGGCCTCGAGCTCGTCTGGCGGGGGGAGCTTCCCGCCGCGGTCGTGGGCAGGATCGTCGGGGTAGCCGAGGCGACGGGATTCGACGTCGCGTTCCTCCGCATACCCGGCAGCGAGACGCAGGTCGAGCTTCTCGAGTATCTCGGCATCGAACAGGAATCCGGCGCGAGCTCGCCCGCCCGGCACGGCACCGGGCACTTCTGCGTCTTCGTCGACCAGATCGAGGCGCTCTACACAGACCTTGCCGCGCGAGGCGTCCGATTCCGCTCCGATGGGCCTGTCGAGATGCCGACCGGCCCGAACGCCGGCGGGAAGAGCCTCTACGCTTACGACCCGGACGGTTATCTCTTCGAGTTCCACCAGCGCCCCCCTCATGTCGCAACCTGACGCTCCGACGATCGCCGACCGACCGCCCGAGCGTCCGCCGCTCGTCGAGCAGTACCGGCGGATGCTGCTGATTCGCGTCTTCGAGGATCGTGCAGCAGACCTCTTCCAGCAGGGGGTGATCTTCGGGACGGCCCACAGCTGTGTCGGACAGGAGGCGATCGCGGTCGGCGCCGCGGGCGCGATGCGCGAGACCGACTACCTCGTCGGCCACCACCGCAGCCACGGCCACCTCATCGCCGCCGGCGCCGACCTCCACCGGATGATGGCCGAGATGTTCGGCAAGAGAACCGGGTACTGCAAAGGGCTCGGTGGCTCGATGCACATCGCCGACCTCTCCCTCGACATTCTGGGCTGCAACGGCATCGTCGGCGCGGGCCTCCCTCACGCGTGCGGGGCTGCTCTGACCGCGACGCTCCGCGGAACCGACCAGGCGACGGTCGCCTACTTCGGCGACGGCGCCGCGGGCCAGGGGGCGGCCCACGAGGCAATGAACCTCGCCGCAACGTGGCGGCTGCCGGTCGTCTTCATCTGCGAGAACAACCAGTTCGCGCTGTCGGCCGACTGGCGCACCCAACGGGCCGTCGAGGATCTCGCCGGTCGCGCGGCGGGATACGGGATGCCCGGCGAGGTGATCGACGGCAACGACCTCCTCGCCGTCGAGGACGCCGTCGGCCGGGCGCTCGATCTCGCCCGCAGCGGAGGCGGCCCGTCCTTCCTCGAGATGAAGACGTTCCGCCGCATGCAGCACTCGATGCGGGCGAACCTTCCCGACGTGCGCGATCCCGCCGTGATCGACGAGTGGGAGCCGAAGGATCCGCTACCACGCTTCGAGGCACTCGTCCGCGCCGCCGGCGAGCTCGACGACGAGCTTGCGGCGACGATCGACCGCGACGTCCGGGCGGAGGTCGAGGCAGCGATCGAAGCCGCCCTCGCGGACGAGGACGCGAGCGCAGACGACCTGCTCCCCTCCGTCTTCGCCCCCCACCGCCGCTACCCCGAGCCCCCTCCGCCCGGCGAGCGATCGCTCGGCTTCGTCCCGGCGCTCCGCGAGGCCCTCGACCTGGAGCTCGCGGCGGATCCGAGCGTGATCGTGATCGGCGAGGACGTCGGCCGGGTCGGCGGGCTGTTCAGAGTGACCGAGGGGTTCTACGAACGGTACGGCGCCGAGCGGATTCGCGACACACCGCTCAGCGAGAGCGGCTTCGTCGGGTGCGGCATCGGCGCCGCCCTGACCGGCCTCCGACCCGTCGTCGAGCTGCAGTTCTCGGATTTCGCAGGCGTCGCGTTCGATCAGATCCTGAACCAGGCGGCGAAGCTCCGATTCATGATGGGCGGCACCCCGAACGTGCCGCTCGTCCTCCGCATGGCCTCCGGCGGCGGAGTCCGCCTCGGCGCCCAGCACTCGCAGAGCCTCGAGGCGCTCTTCGCGCACATTCCGGGCCTCGTCGTCGTGATGCCGTCGAGCCCGTTCGACGCCAAGGGCCTCCTCGCTGCGGCGATCCAGGACGACAATCCGGTGATCTTCCTCGAGCAGAAGCTCCTCTTCTTCGGTGATCCCGTCCCCGTTCCGGAGGAGCGGTACGCGATCGAGCTCGGCAAGGCGCGCGTCGTGCGGCCGGGAACCGACGTCACGATCGTCGCCCTCGGGGCGCTCGTGCAGCACGCGCTTCGCGCGGCCCGCGAGCTCGAGACCGACGGCATCAGCGTCGAGGTCGTCGACCCGAGAACGCTCGTCCCGCTCGACACCGAGACGATCGCCGCATCGGTCGCGAAGACCCATCGGGTCGTCGTCACGCACGAGGCCGTGCAGTTCGGAGGGCTCGGGGCGGAGATCGCGGCTCACATCGCCGAGCACAGCTTCTGGGAGCTCGATGCTCCCGTCGTTCGCGTCGGAGCCCCGTCGTACCCGATGCCGTATCAGAAGGACCTCGAGCTCCTGGCGCTGCCCGGCCCGGCCGACCTCGCCGCAGCAGTACGCTCGCTGCTCTGACGCCCTCGCCGATGGTCAGTCGCGCAGGAGGCTGCGCGAGATGATCAGGCGCTGGATGTCCGACGTTCCCTCCTCGATCTCCTCGAGCTTCGCATCCCGCATCCACTTCTCGACCGGCAGCTCGCGCGAGTACCCCCAGCCGCCGAGCGTCTGCACGGCGGCCCAGGTGCACCACATGGCTGTCTCTGACGCGTGCAGCTTTGCCATGGCGGCCTCTCGCGCAACATCGGCTCCCGAGTCGGCGAGCCTCGCCGCCCGCCGGACGAGGAGCCGCGACGCGTCCACTCTGAGGGCCATGTCCGCGAGCCGGAACGCAACGGCCTGGTGGTCGCCGATCGGCCGGCCGAACTGCTCGCGCGTCTTCGCATAGTCGACGGCGTACTCGAGAGCCGCCCGGGCGAGCCCGGTGGCGGCCGCCGCAAGCGTGATCCGGGAGAGGTCGAACGTGCGCATCAGCCCACGAAAGCCTTCGCCTTCGGCTCCGAGGCGGCGGTCTGCGGATACCTCGACGTCGAGGAACAACTCGGCGTTGATGATCGCGCGCTGCCCCATCTTGCGCACCGGAGGCCCGATCTCGAAGCCGACATCTCCCTTCTCGACGACGAATGCGGTGATCCCCTTCGCCCTTGACCCCGGGTCGACCGTGGCAAAGACCACGTAGGTGGATGCCGGTCCTGCGCTCGAGATCCAGCTCTTCTGCCCGCGCAGCACGTAGCCGCCGGCGGTCCGGCTCGCCGTCGTCTGAATTGCCGCGGCATCCGATCCGACACCGGGCTCCGTGATCGCGAGCGCCCCGAGCGCAGGGCGATCCCCGGTCAGTGGCTCGACCCATCGACGCTGCTGCTCCTCGTTCCCGAGCACGAGGATCGGCTTGGCAGCGAAGCCGTTCGACGTGATCAGGTTCCCGATTCCCGAGCAACCGAAACAGAGCTCCTCCTGCACGAGCGTCTGCGTGAACACGTCGGTGAGCCCACCCCCACCGAGCGCCTCGGGCAGCATGAACGACGTCAACCCGAGAGCGGCCGCCCGGTACCAGATCTCCCACGGCATCTCGACGTCCGCCTCGTCCACCGCCTGCGCGATCGGCCGGATCTCGCGGAGCGCGAAGTCCCGGCAGAGGGCCTGGATTTCGCGCTGCTCCGGTGGAGAGATCGTCGAGGGCGGCAGGCACCGCGCGATTCTCGCACAGCGTCTCTCCGACGGCACGGCAGAGAGCTTCGGATATACGCTCTCTGTCCCCGACGGCGTACAATACACGCAACCCGACACAAGGAGCGCGTTCGATGACCGCAGGACATGACGCTGTACCGATCGGCACCCTCCCGCCTGTCGGCGACGTCCCGTCACGCATGTTCGCGCAACTCGTGCGGCAGGACCGCTTCGGCGACCCGCGCACCGCCTTTCAGGTGGAGGAGGTCGACACTCCGGCGCCAGGCCCGGGCGAGGTGCTCATCGCCGTCATGGCGTCGGGCATCAACTTCAACAACGTCTGGGCGGCCAGAGGCATCCCGGTCGACGTGATCGCGCAGCGCCAGCGCGGCGGCGATCCGAACGATTTCCACCTGGGCGGAAGCGACGCCTCGGGAATCGTCTATGCGGTCGGCGAGGGCGTCGAGCGCGTTGCCGTCGGTGACGAGGTGGTCGTCCATCCGGGTTGGTGGCGAAACGACGATCCCTGGATTCTCGCCGGCAAGGACCCGATGATCGCCCCGTCCGCCCGCATCTGGGGCTACGACCACGATCACAACTACGGCTCGTTCGGTCAGTTCGCCGTCGCCCAGGAGCACCAGGTCCTCCCCAAGGCCGAGCATCTGACCTGGGAGGCGGCCGCAGCGTCGACCCTCGTCGGTACGACCGCTCAGCGGATGCTGTTCGGCTGGGCCGGGAACACCGTGCAGAAAGACGACGTCGTCCTCGTGTGGGGCGGGTCGGGAGGCCTCGGTAGCCAGGCGATCCAGCTCGTGAAGCATGCCGGCGGCATCCCCGTGGCCGTCGTCTCGAGCGCGGACAAGGGCGAGTACTGCGTCGGGCTCGGCGCCGCCGGCTACATCGATCGCACGCAGTTCGACCACTGGGGCATCCCGCCACACTGGACGGACGGGCCGGGCCAGAAGGAGTGGACCGGTGCAGCGCGTGCGTTCGGCGGCAAGCTCTGGGAGATCGTGGGCAAGGGGAGGAACCCGGCGATCGTCTTCGAGCATCCCGGAGAGGACACGATCCCCACGTCGATCTTCGTCTGCGAGCCCGGCGGAATGGTGGTCGTCTGCGCCGGGACGACGGGGTACTCGGCAACGGTCGACCTTCGCTACCACTGGACGCGCCAGAAGCGATTGCAGGGGTCCCACGGCACGAACGACGAGCAGGCAACCGCCTACAACGACCTCGTCCGCGAGGGCGCCATCGATCCGTGTCTGGGTCAGGTGAGCGCGTTCGACGAGATCGGCGACGTGCATGCGGCGATGGCCGACGGAGCTCTCTCGTTCGGGAACGCGGCCGTGCTGATCGGGGCGCCGACAGCCGGCCTCGGGATCAAGGGCTCGTGAGCTCGGGCGCTTCTCGATACGGATCGCGTACGCTCGCGGACATCTCTGATTGGATAACGGAACACACCTCGCACGAAGGAGATCGGAAACGTGGCAACCGTCGAGGAAGCACGGACGTTCATCCGTCCGGACGGCAAGGAGAAGGTGACGGGCACCGGGCGCTACACCGCCGACCTCGTGCTCGCGGGAGAGCTGGTCGCGAAGTTCCGCTACGCAGATCACACGCACGCCCGGATCACCCGGATCGACACCTCGAAGGCCCGTGCGCTCCCGGGTGTTCTCGCCGTCGTGACGCACGAGGACGTGCCGGACGTTCTCTACGGCGGGATGGTCCAGGATCGCCGCCTCTTTGCCAGGGACACAGTGCGGTTCGAAGGGGACATCGTCGCGGGTGTCGCGGCGACGACGGCGGAGATCGCGGACGCGGCCGCCGCGCTGATCGAGATCGACTACGAGCCGCTCCCGGTCGTGACCGACTTCGAAGCAGCGCTCGCCGACGATGCGACGCTCGTCCATCCCGACTGGGAGAGCTACGACGGCGACGACGAGCTCGGGAGCAACCGCAACACGCTTGGCTACTCGACGATCGTCAAGGGCGACGCCGACGCAGCCCTCGCAGGCGCCGATGTCGTCGTGAAGGGGCGCTACGTGACCGACCCGGTGCAGGGCGTCCCGATCGAGCCGCGCGCGGTGATCGCGCAGTGGCAGGGAGACAAGCTCACGGTGTGGACGTCGACGCAGGTGCCGTACGCGGCCCGCGGCGGGGTCGCGCACACCCTGCAGATCCCCGAGTCGAACATCCGCATCGTCGTGCCTCTCCTCGGGGGAGGCTTCGGTGCCAAATGCGACTTCCACTTCGAGGCGCACGTCGCCGCATTGGCCCGCGCCGCCCGGCGCCCGGTCAAGCTCGTCTTCTCGCGCCGGGAAGAGTTCTTCGCCGTCGGCCACCGCCGCGAGGGCATGGTGATCGAGCTCGAGACCGGCGCGCGCTCGGACGGTACGCTCGTCGCCCGCAAGGCGCGGCTCGTGCTCGACAAGGGCGCCTACTGCGGCGAGGGAGGCTTCTTCGCGCAGATGGCCGCGATGCACGCACTCGGGCCGTACAAGCTCGAGAACGTCCACATCGAGTCGTCGCTCGTCTACTCGAACAACCAGCCGTCGTCGTCGATTCGCGCACCGACGGCCCCGCAGGTCTGCTGGGCGCTCGAGCAGCACATGGACGAGCTCGCCGCGGCCCTTGGCATGGATCCGGTCGACCTCCGTCGCACGACCGCGATCGAGACGGGCTCCGTGACCGCGACGGGGCAGGTGCTGGAGGACATCGCGATGAAGGAGACGCTCGAGAAAGCGGTCGAGCTGATCGGCTACGGGCAGGAGCTGCCGGAGGACGAGGCGATCGGCGTCGCGATCGGCTGGTGGCCGTGCTTCGCCTCGAAGAGCGGTGCCTACGTGAAGCTGAATCCGGACGGAAGCGGCACGATCATCACCGGTGCGCAGGAGAACGGCACCGGCTCGGTCATGGCGATGCCCACCTACGTCGCAGCGGAGCTCGGGATGGAGCCCGAGGACTTCTCGATGCTGTACCAGGACACGGACGCGGCGCCGTGGGACATGGGCTCCTGCGGCTCGCAGACGACGTTCAACAGCGGTCGCGCGGTGATCGCCGCTGCGGTCGACCTGCGTGACCAGCTGCTCGATGCCGCCGCGGAGAGGCTCGAGGCCTCGCGCGACGATCTCGAGCTCGCCGGTGGTGCGATCTACGTGAAAGGATCGCCGGACAAGTCGGTCACGATCGCAAAGCTCGCCGGTCGCGGAACGTTCCACGGTAAGAGCGAGGACGTCGTCCCGGACGGCCCGGAGGCACCGGCGGAGGGTTGCGTCGGGCGGCTCGGTCTCGAGTCGTTCCACGCACCGCAGCTGATCGCCCACGCAGTTCGTGTGCGGGTCGACAGGGGAACCGGCGTCGTGCGGGTGCTGCAGGTCGCAGCCGCCCACGACTGCGGCAAGATCCTCAACCGGATCGGCGCCGACGGACAGGTCTACGGTGGCGTCGTGATGGGTATCGGTCAGGCGCTCTCGGAGGGCACGCAGCTCGACGACGAGGGACGCCACCGCAACGCGCATCTGACGGACTACAAGCTCGTGACGGCCTCCGACGCGCCGAAGATCGACGTCGCCTGGATCGAGACGGACACGCCGGGAGCCGGGCCGAAGGGCTCGAAGGGCGTCGGCGAGCCACCATGCGTGCCGACCGCCGGGGCGGTCGCAAACGCGATCGCGAAGGTGATCGGGGCGCGCGTCCACAAGCTGCCGATGACGCCCGAGCGGGTCTGGGAGGTGGGCGCATGAGCGTGCAGGCGTTCACCACGGCGACCACCGTCGACGAGGCCGTCGCGGCCCTTGCGGGCGGGGCACGGCCCGTGGCCGGCGGCACCGACCTCGTCGTCGGAGCGCGCTCCGGCAAGTCGACGCTGCCGGCGAACATCGTCGCGATCCACCGCATCGCGGAGCTCGGCGGCGTCGAGACGACCGACAGCGGCCTGCATCTCGGCCCGCTCGCGAGCCATGCGGAGGTCGCCGCGAGCGACGACGTGCGCACCCGCTACACGGCGCTCGCGGATGCGAGTGCGATCGTGGGCTCGCATGCGACCCGCGCCCAGGGGACGCTCGGGGGCAACCTGATGAACGCATCGCCCGCGATGGAGACCGGCGGGCCGCTCGTCTGCTTCGGAGCCACAGCAACGCTCCGATCACCTACGGGAACTCGCTCGGTCGCGGTCGAGGATCTCTGGGAAGGGCCGGGCAAGACGACCGCCGCTGCGGACGAGCTGCTCGTCGGGATCGAGATCCCCGCGCCGGCAGCCGGAACCGGCAGCGCCTATCTCAGGCTCGAGTACCGGCGTCAGATGGAGATCGCAGTCGTCGGAGCGTCTGCCGTCGTGACCGTCGTCGACGGCGTCGTGAGCGACGCCCGCATCGCGATGACCGCGCTCTCGGCGACGATCCGGCGCGTGCCCGAGGCCGAAGCCGCGCTGGTCGGCAGCGACGGCGGCGACGCCGCGATCGAGAGCGCCGCGGCGGCGGTGGCGACCGCAGCAACTCCGATCTCGGATGTGCGGGGATCGGCCGACTACCGGCGTGCCATGGCGGGCGTGATCGCCCGGCGGGCGATCGAATCGGCGCTCTCGCGCGCCCGACAGGAGGACGCATGAAGGTCGACGCCACGCTCAACGTGAACGGGATCGCGTACCCGGTCGAGCTCGACCCCGGCACGAACCTGCTCGCCGCAGTTCGGGACGTCGTCGGGCTAACGGGCTCGAAGGAGGGTTGTGACGACTCGGAGTGCGGCGCCTGCATGATGCTGCTCGACGGACAGCCGGTCAACTCGTGCTCGTACCTCGCGCTCCAGGCCGAGGGGAGCGAGATCACGACGGTCGAGGGCCTTGCCGACGGCGCCACGCTCGCTCCTCTACAGGCCGCGTTCCTCGAGCTCGGCGGCGTCCAGTGCGGCTTTTGCACGCCCGGCATGCTCGTCTCCGCGACTGCGCTCCTCGCGCGCAACGCGAGCCCCACGCGAGGACGAGGTACGGATCGGCCTTTCCGGCAACCTCTGCCGCTGCACGGGCTACGACGGCATCGTCAAGGCCGTGCTGAGTGTCTCGGCCGGATCCGCCTGAAGCCCCGACATCCGAGGAGGACCACATGCCCGCTGAGGAAGCACGCTCGGAGGAGACCCCGTACGGCCGCTACGTGACGTCGGAGGGCTGGTTCGTCCACAACCTCGCCGACGCCCTCGCCGTGCGCAACGAGGAGAAGGGTGGCGCGATGTACCCGCTGGAGCCGCGCGAGGCTCCGTTTTCCGACCTCGGCGTCAACGTCCGGGTCGTCTGGCCCGGTGACCCGAGCGCGCTCTACCACTCCGAGGACGCCCAGGAGGGATTCCTGGTGCTTTCCGGCGAGTGCACGCTGATCGTCGAGGACGAGGAGCGGCCCCTGCGACCATGGGACTACTTCCACTGTCCCGCAGGCGTGGCTCATGTGATCGTCGGCGCCGGCAACGGGCCGTGCGCGGTTCTGATGATGGGCTCGCGGCCGAAGACCGAGAAGATCCGCTATCCCGTGAGTGAGGTCGCGGCGCGGTACGGCGCGTCGGTCGGGAAGGAGACCACCGAGCCCGACGAGGCGTACGCGGACTGGCCCGGAGACTACGTCCCCGTGCGCCTTCCCTGGCCGCTCGCGCCGGGCGCCGACGACTGAGGCTCGAGCGCGCGCTCGACCTCTGCGGCGGCTTCGAGCAACGTCGGCGGCAACGCCCTGCGCCGACCCGCATCGAGGCGCGACGTCGGTCCGCTGACGCCGATCATCGCGACGAGGTCACCCGTCCGGTCGCGAACGGGCGCGGCGAGCGAGACGAGACCGTCCTCGAGCTCGTCGACGATCTCGGCCCACCCACGCCTCCTGACGCGCGCGACCTCGACTTCGAGCTCCGAGAGCGTCGAAATCGTCCGGGCGGTGAGCCGAGCGGGACGGCTCTCCTCTACCCATGCGGCGAGCTCGAGCCGGCTCAGCTGTGCGAGGAGGAGCTTCCCCGCCGCCGAGGCGTGCAGCGGGACGTCGGCTCCGACCCAGCCGACGACGCCGAGGTGATGCGCGGCATCGAGCTGGACGACGATCTCCATCTCGGTGCGGCCGGCGACGGTGGAGAGCAGCGCGGACTCGCCAGTCAGGTCACGGAGCCGGTGTAGAGGCTCGCCGGCCGCCTGGATCAACGCCTGCCACGGATCCGCCAGCCGGGTGAGCCGGAACAGTCGGTGTCCGATCACCCACCCGGCCGCCGTCTCGGCGAGGAGCCCCCTGTCGGCCAGGGTTCGCAGCGTCCGGCTGACGGTCGGCCTTGGCTGGCGCGTCGCACGTGCCAGCGCCGACGCGGAGGCGGGCCGCCCCGACGCTGCGACCGCTTCTAACACATCGATGGCACGGTCGAGCGAGCGCGTTCGCGGAATTCCAGCAGCGCTCATTTGATGAGCAGTCTAGATCATCTGTCGTTCAGGTGATAGATTCGCCCCATGCTCATCGACTGCGACATCCACATCGGGTACGAGACGCTGGCCGACCTCCTTCCGTATCTCGACGCCCCCACGGCAGAACTCGTCCGACAGTCGGGGACGAACGGCCTCGCGATGCCGACGTACCCCTGGAATCATCCGTCCGGCTGGATCCGTCGCGACCTCTACGAGCGGGACGACGCTCACGACGCGAACTTCGTCTACATGTCGCTCGCGACGCTCCAGGCCCGCCACCTCGACCCGTACGGGGTCGACCTGGGGATCGTCGAGCCGGACGAGGCGGCCGTGTTCTCCGTGCTGCCGAACGCCCAACTCGCCGCTCGACTGTGCAGCGCGTACAACGACTGGCTGCTCGACAACTGGCTCTCGCAGGAACCGCGGCTGCGGGGGATGATCGTGGTCCCGGCGCAGTGGCCGGAGGCAGCGGCCCGCGAGATACGGCGCGTCGGCGGTAGAGACGAGTTCGTCGGCGTTTTCCTTCCTGGTGCGGCGCGCGTGCCGTACGGGAACCCGATCTACGATCCGATCTGGGAGGCTGCGAACGAGCTCGGGCTCCCGGTGGCCGTGCACACGCACTACGAGTCGATCGGCATTGCCGGCCCGCTCACCGCCGCGGGAATGCCGGACTACTACGCCGAGTACCACACCCTCTGTGGCTCGGGGATGTACGGGCACCTCGTCTCGATCCTCTGCAACGGGATCTTCGAGCGCTTCCCCGACACGCGGGTCGCGATGGTCGAGGGCGGGCTGGTGCCGTTCGTCGGATTCCTCTGGCGCCTCGACACGAACTGGAAGGCGTGCCGCTCGGAGATCCCGTGGTGCCGCAAGCGGCCGTCCGAGTACGTCTGGGACCATGTCCGGTTCGCGACCCAGCCGCTCGAGGCGCCCGACGATCCCGGGCAGCTTCTCCGGGCGATCGAGTTCCTGCGCCCGGCGGAGACGCTCATGTACGCGAGCGACTTTCCACACTGGGACTTCGACGAGCCCGAGCAGACGCTCTCCCAGCTTCCCGCCGAGTGGCGCGACAACGTCCGCTGGCGCAACGCCGCCGCGCTCTTCCGGCTGCCCGTCGCGGCGGCCGCTGTGCCGTGAACCAGGCTTCGAGGGAGGTGCGTCTCCCGCTTCGCGACGCCCCCGGCGAAGGGGCCGTCCGGATGGTCGAGATCGAAGGGCGCCGGATCGGCCTCTACCGCGTCGGGGCAGCCTACTTCGCGCTCGCCGATCGCTGCCCCCACCGTGGAGCGCCACTCTGTGCCGGCGCCGTCGGGACGGCCGTCGACATCCGTGACGGTGAGGTCGCCCTTGGCACGCCGAACGGGACCGTTCGCTGCCCCTGGCACAAGTGGGAGTTCGACATCGCCTCCGGCCGGGCGCTCCTCGACGAACGGCTGCGGGTGCGGCGCTACGCAGTGTGGGTCCAGGAGGACGAGATCGTCGTCTCGCTGGACCTGCCGTCGGCGGCCTGAGTCGTCCGTCCCCTCCTCCGGGCGCGCGACTCTCAGGCGGGCAGGTGCCGGTAGAACGGAACCGACTCGGCCGCCAGCGGGGTGTTGCCGAGGATCAGATCGGCCGCCTTCTCGGCGACCATCATCACCGGCGCGTAGATGTTGCCGTTCGTGACGTACGGAAAAACCGAGGCGTCGACGACGCGAAGCCCGTCGAGCCCGCGCACGCGCATCGTCGCAGGGTCGACCACGGACATCTCGTCGGCGCCCATGCGGCAGGTGCAGGACGGGTGCAAGGCGGTCTCCGCGTCGCGGGCGACCCAGTCGAGGATCTCCTCGTCGGTCGCGACCGCCGGCCCGGGTGAGATCTCGCCGGCGTTGAACGGTTCGAAGGCCGGCTGGGTGAGGATCGTCCGTGCCGAGTGGACGGCCTCGAGCCACTCACGCCGATCCTGCTCGGTCGAGAGGTAGTTGAAGCGCAACGCCGGATGCACGCGGGGATCGGTCGAGGTGATCTTCACGGAACCGCGGGCGTTCGAATACATGGGGCCGACATGCACCTGATACCCGTGGTCGGCGGCGGGTGACGACCCGTCGTAGCGGATCGCGACCGGCAGGAAGTGGTACATCAGGTTGGGGTAGGCGACATCGTCGTCGCCGCGGATGAAGCCGCCCGCCTCGAAGTGGTTCGTCGCACCCGGGCCGGAGCGGAAGAAGAGCCACTTGAAACCGACCAGTGGCCGGTTGCGCCACTTCATCGCAGGCGCGACCGAGACGGGCTGCCTCGAGGCGTACTGGATGTAGACCTCGAGGTGGTCCTGCAGGTGCTCGCCGACACCCGGAAGGTCGTGCACGACGTCGACGTCGAGTGCATCGAGCTCGCCCGCGTTGCCGATCCCCGAGAGCTGCAGGAGCTGTGGCGAGTTGATGGCGCCGCCGCAGAGGATCACCTCGCCGGCCCCGATCCGACGCGGCCCGGTTCTCCCGGCGATCTCGACCCCGACCGCGCGAGTGCCGTCGAACAGCACCCGATTCACGAAGGTGTTGCAACGGACGTCCAGATTCGACCGGGTCATCACCGGGTGGAGGTACGCCCTCGCGGCGCTGAGCCGTCGGCCGCGATGAATGTTGCGATCGAAGGCCGCGAAGCCCTCCTGCTTGTACCCGTTGACGTCGTCGGTGAGGGGGTAGCCCGCCTCCTGAACGGCCTCGAAGAATGCCTTGAAGAGGGGACTCGTAGCGGGGCCACGCTCGAGCACGAGGGGGCCGTCGCCACCCCGGTACTCGTCAGCGCCCGCAAGGCACGTCTCCATCCGCTTGAAGTACGGGAGGCAGTGGGCGTAGTCCCACGTCCCCATCCCAGGATCGGCTGCCCAGCGCTCGTAGTCGAGGGGGTTCCCGCGCTGGAAGATCATGCCGTTGATACTCGATGACCCACCGAGCACCTTGCCGCGGGCGTGATAGATCCTGCGCCCGTTCATATGGGGCTCCGGCTCCGACTCGTACTTCCAGTCGTACAACCTGTTCCCGATCGGAGTCGCAAGCCCGGCCGGCATGTGGATGAAGACGTCCCACTTGTAGTCCGAGCGACCCGCCTCGAGCACGAGCACGCGGGTCGAGGGATCGGCGCTGAGCCGGTTCGCGAGCGCGCACCCCGCGGACCCGCCGCCGACGATGACGAAGTCGTACGCCTTGTCGCTCATCGGGGCCGTCGGGTTGGCGCCGCCATCACGCGAAGGAGTCCGGGAACGACGCCTTCTTGCGCTCGATGAACTCGAGCAATTCGGCGTCGACGGCGTCGTCGATCGGAGGCGCTTCGTACTCGGCGAGCATCTTCTTCCACGTCGCATTCGCGCGGAGGTTCGCGTCTTTCGCCCCTTCCAGGTCCCACTGCTCGAAGCTGCCGTTGTCGGCGTTCGACGAGCGCCAGAACGCACCCTCGAAGTTCTCGAGCGTATGCGGGTGCCCGAGGAAGTGGGTGCCGGGCTCGTTCGTCAGCAGCGCATCGATCGCCTGTCCGTTGCGGCTCATGTCAACGCCCCTCGCGAACGCATGCCAGGCCGCGGCCTGGTCGACATCGAGAATGAACTTCTCGTACCCCATCGAGAGGCCACCTTCGAGCCAGCCCGCGGTGTGGAGAACGAAGTTGACGCCTCCGAGCATCGTCGGCTGCATGGTGTTGGCCGACTCGTAGGCCGCCTGCGCGTCGGCGATCTTCGACGCGGTGAGCGCTCCGCCGGAGCGGAACGGGACGCCGAGCCGCCGTGCGAGCGCTCCCATCACGTAGAGAATCAGCGCCGGCTCCGGGGTGCCGAACGTCGGCGCTCCCGACTGCATCGACATCGACGATGCGAACGACCCGAGGATGACGGGAGCGCCGGGACGCACGAGCTGGCAGAAGGCCATTCCGGCAAGCGCCTCGGCAAGCGTCTGGGTCGCCGCGCCGACGACCGTGGCCGGGCTCATCGCGCCGGCGAGGATGAACGGCGTGATCAGCACTCCCTGGTTCGCCTCGGCGTAGGCCTTCGCGGCCCCGAGCATCGTCGCGTCCCACACCATCGGCGAGTTGGCGTTCGCGAGGGAGACGATCACCGTGTTGGACTCGAGGAAGTCCGCGCCGAAGAGAATCCGCGCCATCGCGACCGTGTCCGCCGCCCGGCTCGGATGGGTCACCGAGCCCATGAACGCCTTGTCCGAATAGCGCATGTGCGCATAGACCATGTCGTAGTGCCGCTTGTTCACGGCGATGTCGACCGGCTCGCACACCGTTCCACCCGAGTGGTGGAGAAACGGCGTCATGTACGTCAGCTTCACGAAGTTGCGGAAGTCCTCGATCGTCCCGTAGCGGCGCCCGTTGTCGAGGTCGCGGACGAACGGTGAGCCGTAGGCGGGGGCGAACACCGTGTGCGGGCCGCCGATCTCGACGTTGTGTACCGGGTTTCGGGCCACCTGCGTGAACTGGGCAGGCGCCGTGGCCCGGACGAGTTGGCGCGCGAGTCCGCGCGGGAACCGCACGCGCTCCCCGTCGACGTCAGCGCCGGCGTCCCTGAAGAGCGTGAGCGCCTCGGGCGTATCGCGAAAGTCGATCCCGACCTGCTCGAGGACGATGTCGGCATTCTCCTCGATCAGCTCCAGATGCTCCTCCGAGAGCACCTCGAACGGGCTCATCGTTCGCGTGATGTACGGGACGCTGACTGCGTTCGAGACCGCGCGCGCGGCCTGTCTCGCGGCGCGCCCGCCGCTTCGACGACTTCCGGCTGTCTCGGTCATGTCCGCTGCTCCATCATGCACGGCTCCTTTGGCTGGATTCTGGTCGCGAGCGTCGGCGCCCGCGACCCTCGCTCGCATCGGCGACGCGTCTCGGTGGCAGGTCGACGACTGAGCGAAGGCGCTCGTAGGGGTCGGTGTCGTGGGGAATCGCCATCGCACCGACGAACAGCTCCTGGAAGCGTGGTTCGACGGCGGTCTCGATCTTCTCGACGCGGCGCACGATCTCCTCGATCTCGGCGCGCGCCGATCCGTCGAGCAGCGCGATCCGGGCTCCGGTGCCGGCGGCGTTCCCGGCCGACGTCACGCCTGCGGGATCGCAGTCGGGGATCAACCCGAGCACGAGCGCGTAGACGGGATCGATGTGGCTGCCGAAGGCACCGGCAAGCCTGATTCGATCGACGTGGTCGATCCCGTAGCGCTCGAGCAGAAGCATGCAGCCCGCATGGAGCGCCGCCTTTGCGAGCTGGATCTGCCGAATGTCGTTCTGGGTGATCGTGAGCTCGGGCTCGCCGTCGGAGATGACGTACGAGAAGGTGCGGCCGTCGGGGACGATCCGAGGTGAGCGGGCCGCGAGCGCCCCGTCGATCGTGCCGTCGGTGGTCAGGATCCCTGCCAGGTGGAGCTCGGCAACGGCCTCGATGATCCCCGAGCCACACACCCCGGTCACATGAATACCCGCGAACCCCGCCTCGTCCGACCAGACGTCGCTTCCGATCACGCGAAAGCGGGGCTCGAGCGTCTCGGGGTCGATGCGCACTCGCTCGATCGCACCGGGCGCGGCACGCTGCCCGCAGCTGATCTGCGCGCCCTCGAACGCCGGTCCCGTCGGGCTCGACGCCGCGAGGAGCTGGTGCTTGTTCCCGAGCACGATCTCGGCGTTCGTGCCGACGTCCACGATCAGGTTGACCTCCTCACCGAGGTACGGCGCCTCCGAGAGGATCACCGCAGCCGCGTCCGCTCCGACGTGGCCGGCGATGCAGGGAAGAACGTACGCGCGCGCACCGGGATGAACAGGCAGGCCGAGATCGCCTGCAGGGCAGCGAACGGACTCGTCGATCGTGAGCGCGAACGGCGCGCCGCCGAGCTCGGTCGGGTCGAGGCCGAGAAGGAGGTGATGCATGATCGGGTTGCCGACGAGGGTCACCTCGAGGATGTCGTCCCGGGAGACGCCGGCGTCGTTCGCGAGCTCGGCAGTCAGCTTCGCGAGGCAGCCGCGAACGGCGCGCGTCAGCTCCTTCTCGGAGCCCGGGTTCATCATCACGTAGGAGACGCGGCTCATCAGGTCCTCGCCGAACCGGATCTGCGGATTCATCTCGCCGGCCGACGCGAGCACCTCTCCGCTCGCGAGGTCGCAGAGATGTCCGGCGACCGTCGTCGAGCCGATGTCGAAGGCAACGCCGAGCATCGTCTCGTGAAGTCCCGGCCACACGCCCGTGATCGCGACGCCGTCGTGAACGGCGACGGTGACGCGCCAGCCTCCAGCGCGAAGCGTCTTCTGGAGCACGGGCAGGACGTGGGCGTCGCACTCGAGCCCCTCGAGGCCCCACT
>CAWBYH010000007.1:0-156919 GCA_963792995.1 uncultured Thermoleophilia bacterium
TGACTGCCGAACAGCAGCATGTGCCCCGGGCAGTTCATCGGCTTGATCGCGTAGGTGTGCTCCTCGTCGATCGGGATCAGGAACATGTTCTCCCGGAACTTGTCCCAGTGGCCCGACGTGACCCAGAGTGCCTTGTCGTAGATCAGCGGGGTCTTCACCTCGAGGTAGCCGCGGCGCGCGTTCTCGCGGCGGCGCAGGTCCTCGAGCGCATTGAAGATCGCCATTCCCTTCGGGTGCCAGAACGGCGACCCGGGCGAGTGCTCGTCGAAGTGGAACAGGTCGAGCTGCGCGCCGAGACGGCGGTGGTCGTTGGCGCGGGCAAGCTCGAGGCGCTCGAGATGGGCATCGAGGTCCTTCTGGCTGAAGAACGCCGTGCCGTAGACGCGCGTCAGCTGCGCGTTCTTCTCGTCGCCCCGCCAGTACGCGCCGGCGAGCGAGGTCAGCTTGAACGCCTTGATCGGTGCGGAGTCTGGAGGTGCGGCCCGCGGCAAAGGTCGGTGAAATCGCCCTGCGTGTAGAGGGAGATCGCGCCCTCGGCCGTCTCCACGAGGTCGACCTTGTACGGCTCACCCTCGGCCTCGAATCGCGCCCGCGCCTCGTCGGCCGTGATCTCCTCCCGCTCCCAGGAGCGCCCCTCCGCGAGCTCCCGCTGCACCTCGGCCTCGATCGCCTCCAGATCGGCATCGTTGATCGGCGACGGAAAGTCGAAGTCGTAGTAGAAGCCGTTGTCGATCGGAGGGCCGATCGCCACCTTGACGCCCGGGTACAACCTGCGCACCGCCTCGGCGAGCAGGTGGGCGGCCGAGTGGCGCAGCACCTCCAGAGCGTCCGGATCCTGGGTGTCTCGCGTGGTCAGAATCTGCAGCGCGGCGCCGTCGGCCAGCGGGAGCCGCAGGTCCTGCGGGACACCGTCCGCCTTGACGAGCACCGCCTGCTCGGCGAGCTTCGGGCCGATGGCGCGCGCGGCGTCGAGACCCGACGCGCCGTCCGGCAGCTCGAGCTCGGTGGAATCGGGGAGGACGACCTTCACGCTTCCAGGATAGATGCGCAGCCCGACTCGAGGTTCACCCGTTCGGGCGATATCATGGCCGATCCGTCACTGCCGACACGAGTATCATGTCGCTGCCCGTCTATACGGGTCCCTTTGGTCACGCTCAGGCCGAGAGACTTCTCTGGCGAGCCGGATTCGGCCCCCGACGAGGCCAGGCAGCAAGTCTCGCCCGGCTCGGTCTCGATGGCGCCGTCAGATCGCTCACCCACCCCGCCGGCGAGCGTTGGGTCGGACCGCGTCCTCATGACGACAAGGGACACCGTCTCGCACCGGGCGACGCCTGGGGCCACGACCACCTCTGGTGGCTCGACCGGATGGTCAGGACGAGCCGGCCACTCGTCGAGCGAATGACGCTCGTTTGGCACGACTGGTTTGCCACGTCGAACACCGGCGTGGGCTCGCAGAAGCTCATGATGGCCCAGAATCGTCTCCTCCGACGCTACGCGCTCGGAAGCTTCGACAGGCTCCTTACGTCGATGACGGCTAATCCCGCAATGCTCATCTGGCTATCGGGCACCGACAACCGCAAGGACGCCCCGAACGAGAACTACGGTCGCGAACTGATGGAGCTGTTCACGCTGGGAGAGGGGAACGGCTACACCGAGCGAGACGTCCGAGAGCAGGCTCGAGCGCTCACCGGCTGGACGAGCACGTGGAAGCGCAACAAGGGACAGACCGACTTCCGATTCGACGCGAAGCGACATGACACGGGCATGAAGACCGTCTTCGGCAAGAAGGGCGCATTCTCGTGGCGTGAGTCGGTCTCGCTGTGTGTCCACCATCCGAAGCACGCATCGTTCTTCGTGCAAAAGCTCTGGGGGTACTTCATCCCGGAGCCTCCGGATGCGCAGACGCTGGCCTCGCTCGAGGAGATCTACCGGAGGAGCTTCGATGTCCGGCCCGTCCTCGACGGGATTCTCCGCCACCCGGCTCTGTACACCGGACCGCGCATGGTGAAGCCTCCGGTCGTCTACATCGCTGGCCTGCTTCGCGGGCTCAACCGCGGCATCGACACGTCGGCCTGGGTCTGGCTCTCGGACGGAGCGGGACAACGCCTGTTCAACCCACCGAATGTCGCGGGTTGGGACGACTCCCGCTGGCTCGACACGAACACCTTTCGCGGCCGCTGGTACATCGCGAACACCGCACTCGAGAAGGTCTCGCTCGGTGACAAGAAGGGCAAGAAGGCTCCAAAGGTCCCGAACGACCCCGAGGCGATCGTCCTGGGTGCGCTCGCCGTGCTCGGGAACCCGACAATCCGCCCCGAGACTCGGCGGGAACTGCTCGCTTTCGCGCGTAGGTCGCTGAAGGACGCCACGGGCTGGAAGGCCGAGTCGTACCCGCCACTCGTGGCAAACGCGGTACGCCAGCTCCTCGCCGTCTCCCCCGACCTCCAGACCTGCTGATGGCGTGCTGCAACGAGCACTCACGATCGGAGATCCTCCGCCGCGGTCTCGCGGAGGCGGGGCGTGGCCTGCCGACCATCGAGCCCGGCATGCCGGTGCCGGCGGGAACCGGTCTCGACCGACGTACGTTTCTCTCACGCGGCGCGGGCCTCGCTCTCGCCGTCTACGGCGGCGCGGCTCTCGGACCCCGTGTGCTCGACGAGGGGATCGAGTCAGCGGCGGCGGCGAACACCAACCAGAAGGTGCTCGTCTCGATCTTCCTCGACGGCGGCGCGGACTCCCTCTCCCTCCTCGCCCCCACCGGTGACCCTCTGTACCGTCAGCTTCGACCGCGCCTCGCGCTGCCCGCAGGGGCGGGGCCGACGTTCACAGAGGATCCGAGCCTTACGTGGCATCCCTCGCTCGCCCCGCTCGCCAAACTTCACGGCGAGGGCAAGGTGAACGTCGTGCCCGGGATCGGCTATGACCACCCGAACCAGTCGCACTTCACCTCACGCCATTTCTGGGAAGTCGGCGCCGCGGACGAGCGCCTCGCGACGGGATGGCTCGGCCGCTATATCGACCGTGTCGGGAAGCCCGACAACCCGCTCCAGGGCCTTTCGCTCGACTGGAGCCTCCAGCCGTCGCTTGCCACGGCGAAGATGCCGGTGGCCGCGGTCGATGCGCCCGACAGGTACGACTTCTATGCCCGTGGTGTCTGGGGTGACGTCTCGGAGAAGATGGTTGACGCAATCGGTCGCCTCGGTTCGTTGCCCACGAAGGGTGATGCCGCTCTCGAGGCATCCAGCGATGCGGCGCGCCAGTCGGCGCAGCTGTACCGTCAGCTGACGCCGTTCCGGCCCAAGGACGATCGCAAGACGATCACGAGCCCCGTGGCCTACCCGGCGGGGGACGATCGCTTCCCGCGGCGCCTCGCGGGTCTTGCCGCGATGCTTACGGCCGGACTGCCGCTGCGCGTCGTCGCTCTCTCCGCGCCGGGTGGCTATGACACACACGACAATCAAGCGAACGAGCTCGCGGACGACCTCAAGCTCACCGCCGACTCCCTCCTCGCCTTTCAGCGCGACCTCGAAGCCCGCGGGCTCGCCGACCGCGTGCTCGTACACGTCTGGACAGAGTTCGGCCGCCGCGCAAAGGAGAACGGCTCGGGCGGCACGGACCACGGTGCTGCAGGCACGGGCTTTCTCATCGGGTCTCGGGTGTCCGGGCAGATGATCGGTGAGTTCCCGGGCCTCGGCAAGCTCGACGAGCAGGGCAACCTCAGGGCGACCACCGACTTTCGCGGCTTGTACGGGTCGATCCTCGAGGACTGGCTCGGGACGGATGCTGACGCAATCATCCCGGGCGCGAAGAAGTTCGCGCGGCCGAAGATCCTGCGATGAACCGGCGGGTACTCGTCGGGGCGATGCTGGCCGCCGTCCTCGTGCCCATTGCAACCGCCTCCGCTCCCCAGCCTGCACGCGTGCAGATCTCCGCCGACGAATTCAACCTCGCGTTGTCCCGATCCTCGATCCGGAAAGGCCCGGCGATCATCGAGCTCGTCAACTACGGCGAGGACGATCATGATCTCGCTCTCCGTCGGATCGGTGGCAAACACGTCTATCGGATCGGGATCGTGCACGCTGGCAAGACGGGATCGCTCGAGAAGCGCCTGCCGGCGGGTCGGTACAGGCTCTGGTGCACGCTCGCCGATCACCGGGGCCTCGGCATGGGCGCGACCCTTCGCGTGAAGTAGGCGCTAGGTCGCTTCCGCGGATCTAGCTGCGCCCGCCGCCGAGCAGCGACAGCAGGAGCATGAAGACGTTGAAGACGTCGAGGAAGATCGACGCTGCGAGGAGCGGCGCCGCCTGGATCGACTCGGCCCGTCTCAGGCGCTGGAAGTCGTACATCGTGTAGCCGGCGAAGATGACGAGCCCGAGAACCGCGTAGATCACGTCTCCGCCCGGAATCGAGACGAACATCAGCACGACGCCGAAGCCGATCAGCCCGAGCAGGGCGAAGAAGGCGGCGCGGGCGATCTTCGAGAGGTCGCGGCGCGTGGCATACCCGTAGGCGCCGAAGCCGCCGATGAAGAGCCCTGTCAGGCCGGCGGCCTGCCATAGCGCCTGCGGCTGCACGTCGGCGTAGTACGCGAGCGTCGGTGCGACGGCGATGCCGAGAAACGCTCCGAGCCCGAAGAGGAGGCCGATCGCGAGTTGCTCGGATCGCCGGATCGCGACGTTGAGTCCGATGATGCATCCGATGGCCCCGATGAACGCGACGATCCCCCACCCGCGGGAGATATCGCGACCGAGGTAGGCACCGAGTGCGGCGACGAGACAGGTGAGGGCGACGAGGCCCATCGTCTGCCCGAAGATGGCACGGGAGCGGTCGCGGCTGACCGCGACCGACGGACTGGGAGACGTGCTCGAGGCTGCTCATTCCCCAATCGTACTCACGACGAGGGGTCAGGCGCGGCGTCTCGCAACCGGCCCGTACGCATCGGCGAAGGCGATGAGGAGCCGTCGCAGAAGGTCGTTCAGCAGGTCGCGCTCGTCGTCGTCGAGCGTCGCGGCGACGATCGACTCCTTCTCCATCTGGAGCGACACCGACTGCTCCCAGAGGTCCCGGCCGTGCTCGGTGAGCTCGACGAGGACTCCGCGCCTGTCGTCGGGGTCGCGGAGCCTCCGGATCAGGTCGGCGGCCTCCATCTTGTCGAGGCGTGCGGTCATCGCGCCGCTCGACAGGCCGAGGTGGTCGCCGAGCCGCCCCGGCGTGCTGTGGTAAGGAGCGCCGCCGTAGCGAAGCGAACCGAGAACGCGCACCTCGGCCCAGGTCAGCCCGAGCTGCTCGAGCGTTTCGTCGTGGGTTCGCCGCAGGTACTTCTGGATCATCCCGATCCTGTCCACGACACCCTCGGTCCGCGCGTCGAGCGACGGGAGCTCGCGGAGCCACACCTCCATGTACTCGTCGACCTTGTCGCGCAGCTGTGCTGGAGGTGGCGCCACAGGTCGATTCTCCAAGACAAGATTCTTGACGTCAAGCATCTCACGATGTATCTTGCCGCAAAGTATCTCGATGTCAAGATGTATTGACTGGAGAGATATCGGTGAGAGAGATCGACGGCGGCCAGCCCGCACGAGAGGAGTGAGATGATTCCGCCCAGCACGCCCGAGTTTCACCGCGACCGCCACGACGACCACAGGGCACGACTGCGATCGTCGATGCATCAGGCGCCGAGGTTGGGGATGCGTCATGTGATCGGCTCCTGGCTCGTCTCGGCCGGGCTCCGGCTCGCCCCGGACCAGCTCGCAGACCGCCGCCTCCGCATGGTCGAAGAGCATCCCGAGGCCTCGGCGGCCTCGGGATGCGTCCCCGCTTAGCAGCGCGCGAGCACGGCGGGGCGTCCGCCGCGCGTCGATTGCGCGTAAGGTGGTCGTGATGCCTCGCCTGTACGGAGACCGGATCAGCGATACCGAGAGTGCGGAGCTGATCGCCAGGCTCCGAGCCCGCGGCACGTCAGACGCGACGATTGCCGCCGACACGGTTGGCAAGGGACCGGGCCGCGACACGACGGTGGCCACGTCGCTCAAGGCACGAGAAGCGATCCTCGTCGAGCTCCAGGATTGGTCCGAGCTCGATACCCACGCGCCCGCCCTGGCCGCGATTCGGGACCGGCTCGCCGGCCAGCAACGCGGTCAGCGCATCATCTGACGGCACCGCGTGCCGTCAGATGACGCGGCAGCTGTGTCGCTGAAGCACTGCGGAACCGGCCCCGTTGCCGACCCTGTCAGCACGGGGCATCGAACACGAGCGCGACGAACGCGAGCGCCGCGGCAGAGCAGCACGCGAATCGCCTTCCCACAGTATCCCCCCGGAGATCCGACGCGCGTCCCGACTCGCTGTTCGTCTCATCCTCCGCATTCGGCGGCAGAGCGGAGCCCTCCCCGCCGTTGCTCACGCCGCGCGGGAGCAGTCAGCTCCCGACCCAGGCGCGGGCAGCGTCCACCTCGGCGAGCGAGAACGTCTTCACCTCGCCAGGGATCAGCCAGCCGAACGCCTTGACGCCGTCCACGTAGACCCTGCGATCAGAGACGAGGGCGACCTTCTCGAAGTGGGTCCAGTTCTTGATTCCGAGCTTCGCATCGCCCCAGATGGCGCCGCCGCTGTACCCCTCGAACTCCTCGCCGAGCACATAGAGCAGGCGGATCTTGCCGTCCGCGGCGGCAGCAACTGCCGCGCCGACGGCGGGATCGAGCACCGACTCGTAGTCCGTGGTCGCGACCTCCCCTACCGCCTCGAAGCCGATGACGTTGCGCGGGGAGTCCCTCGAGCAGCCGGATCATGGCCGCCGTCCTTTCGTCGCTGTCTGGAACCTTGCTCCACAGACTCTGGCAGATGGCGGGGGTGACGTCAGCGGCGCCAGGCGAGCGAGGGCCTCGATCGCGGCCCGGCCCGCGACACGACCGGCTTCGACAGCGCGATCGATCTGATGGAACTCGAGCAGCCCGATACCGCGGCAGTCGGGCGTGACGACGACCGCAGCGTGCTTGCGTGCGGCCGCGGCCGCCGGCGCGCTCCCCATCAGCATGGAGCGCACGAGCGTCTCCGGAAGGCTCGGCATCCGCGGCTGTCCCGGAGCTGTCGGACGACCTTCCCGCGGACGCGATGTTGACGGCGAGGATCGGCCCTTCGTCTTCGTCGAGTGCGCCAACGGGCAGATTGTCGAGCACACCCCCGTCGATGTGGAGCGAGCCGGACAACCGTGCGGGTGGGAAGAGACCCGGTAGGGACATCGATGCGCGCACAGCATCCTTGACGAGACCGCGGCGGTGGACGACGACGGTTCGACTGAGCATGTCGGTGCTGACGAGCGCGAGTTGCCGCGGCAACTCCTCGAAGTGCAGCTCGCCGAGATGGCGCTGAAGTGCGGCTTCGACGCGGCGCCCACGAGAGATCGCGAGACGCGAGGAATCGTGTAGTCGCGAAACGGGTTGCGACGAACGAGCTCCTCGTAGCAGACGGCATCGACACCTGCTGCGTCCTCCCCCGATGCGTAGCAGCGCCGCGACGACGCTGCCGATGCTGCACCCCGAGATCCGGTCGACATGAAGGCCGGCCGCCTCGAGCTCGTGGAGGACGCCGATCGCGGCGAGGGCCCGGGCGCCGCCGCCTGCCAATGCGACTCCGAGTGATCGACCGGAGAGCCGACCGGCGAGCGCGTCGACGCCGCGTCCGAGCTCGCCTCCTCCCGCCCCGCAGAGATAGACCCGGCGCGGATCGAGGGCGTCGTGCCATGCGAGCAGGCGCTCTCTGCGTGGGCGCATGCCCGACGAGCACGAGGTAGTTGGTGCGGCCCGCGACAAGCTCGGCGGGCGGATCATCCGATGATCCCCGACGAAGACCAGCCTGTCTGCCTGTCGCATGCAGAACCGGCCCCACTCATCGTCGCCGTGCAGCGAGGCGAGAGAACGACACGGTCGTTGTCGGCCTCGACGCGGTCGAGCCCTTCGATGTCGAGCCGGCCCGGGGAAAGCGACCCTGACGTGCTTCGAGAGTGCAGCGACGAGCCGGGCTGTGCCGCGTCGACCGGCGCGTCCGGCGAGAGGCCGATCACCGAGATCACCCGAGGCTCGCCGGGAACCGTGTCCTCGCTCCCGCGGCTATCGCTGGAGCTGCGTCGCGAGCGCCGCCGTGACGGCCCGTTGCGCACCCACGTCGACGTCGAGCGCGTCGTGGAACACGTCGGCCGAGATCCGCAGCAGCGTCGCTGTCCCGCCTCGCCCGGATCCCGGCTGCCCGAGGCGTGTCGGCGAGAACGCCGAGCTCGCCGACGACCTCGTTCGGCCCGATCTCTCCCAGCACCTCGTCGCCGACGACGACCTCGAGCCTCCCTGCTCGGACGAGGTAGAGCTCGCTCGCGGGAGCGCCTCCTCGAAGAGCCAGTGGCCTGCCGCGAGCGTCACCGGCGCGGCTGTCCGCGACGAGTCGAGCCTGCACGTGCTCCGGCAGCCGGCTGAACAGCGACTCTGCTGCTTTTTGCCTGTCGCGAACACGGATCGGCATCTCGCTGACCTCGACGCGTGACTCCAACTCCGGCTCGTCGTGCTCGACGACGTGGCGCTCGCGACGCAGCAGCAGCGATCCAGCGGCGGCGACGGCGAAGCAGACCGCGGTGAATATCCAGCCGTCGCGCAACCGCGGCTCGATGGTTGCCGCGGCGGGTGTCCCGACGATCACGACGAGGATCGACACTCCGAGGACGCCACCGAGCTGGCGTGCGCTCGAGACGACCGATGACGCGGTCGCGAAGCGGCCGCCCGGTACCGCTGCAACGGCGGCGCTGCCGAGGATCGGCAACGTTGCACCGACCCCGATCCCCGAGAGCACCTGGCCGGGGAGCCACTCGGTGAAGAACGCCGGCTGCGTCCCTACCCGGGTTGCGTACCAGAGGTACGCGCCTGCCCAGACGAGTGCACCAGGAACGGCGATCACGCGGTAGCCGTGGCGGTCCGCGACCTTCCCGAGTCGCGCCGCCACTGCCGCCGCGACGATCGCGCCGGGTGCCACGGCGAGTCCGGCGACCAGCAGCGACCAGTGCCACACGTAGTAGAGCCAGAGGATGTTGTTGAGCATGTAGGCGTAGAAGCCCATCCCGGCGACCAGGGTCATCGCGTTCGCGACCGCGAACGACCGGATCCGCAGCAACTTCGGATCGAGGATCGGCACCGGATGGCGGCGCGAGCTCCCGACGAACAGTGCCGCCGTCCCGGCCGCAGCGAGGAAGCGCACCGATGACCGCGGGGCTCCCCCAGCCCCAGCTTCCTCCCTGGACGATTGCCAGCGTGAGCAGCGCCATGCTGAGCGCGAGGAGGAGGGCGCCTCGGATGTCGGGGAGCCTCCGCCGCCCGGGCGCCCTGACTCTCGACCAGGTACCGCCGCCCGAAGACGAGCGCGGCGACACCGAGCGGCAGGTTGATCAGAAACGCCAGCCGCCAGTCGTACGCTTCCACGAGCACGCCGCCGAGCGGTGGGCCGAGCCCGGCGGCGGCCGCCGCCGACGCGCCCCAGAGCCCGACGGCGTGCGCGCGGCGCTCGGCGGGGAAGGCCTCGACGACGAGCGCGAGCGACGCCGGGACGAGCAGCGCGGCGCCGGCGGCCTGCACGCCCCGGAACGCGATCAGCACCGCGAGCGACGGAGCGGCCGCGCAGAGCACCGACGCCGCGGTGAAGAGCACCACGCCCGTGGTGAAGACGCGCCGTCGCCCGAAGACGTCCGCGAACCGCCCGGCCGCAACGAGGAACGCAGCGAAGACGATGTTGTAACGTTGAGCACCCAGGACAGCGATCCGATCGAGCTGTCGGGGAACGAGTCGCGGATGCTCGGGAACGCGACGTTCACGATCGTCGCGTCGAGGAACGCGAGCATCGCCCCGAACGACGCGACGACCAACGCGCCGTTCCGACTGATGACGCCGTCGCGCTCAGCCGGCGTGCAGGTGGGTCGAACCGAGGTTTTCACGTCCATCCGATGCCGATGACTACGGCGTCGTCCAGTGGATCGGCGGCCGCTCGAAACGCTGCCGCGCGGCGTGCGCCTCGACCCGGTCGGTCAACGCTGCGATCTCGGACCGCGCGCGGACCCAACCGAAGGACGCGACCTCGGGTTCGGCGATCGCGACCAACGTAGGCAAATACGGCATCGCGTGTCGACGATATAGAACGGTGTCCCGGCCCGGAAGGAGTACCGGGGAACCACGTCTCGAGCACTCTTCAGGCGAGCGTCCGCCCAGTCGCCCCTCGACGCCGCTGGTCGCTTCAGCGTGCGTACAGGGTCGCCCGCGCCTCGAACGTCGCATCCTGGTCGAGCGGGTACATCGGTCGCGCGCACACGGTGTGCCCCAGGCTTGCGATCTTCGCACTCGTCGCCCCAGGGGCGTCGATCCCGAAGTTCCGTGTCGCCCAGTCGACGAACATGTGCCGCTCGCAATGCGGCGACTTGACGACGACCAGGTCGTAGTGCTTGGGATTGCGGCCGCCCGCGAAGAAGACCGAGCGGTCGAAGAGGTTGGCCGGAAGGGTCGTCGCGACGATCGTGACGTTCTCGTACAACAACACCGCGAGCCCACCGGTGTCGTTCGGAGCGCCGTAGGTCTCGTGGACGCAGTGTCCGCTCGAGAGCAGATCGACCGTCACGGGAAGCTCGACCGGCTCGAACCGCGGGTCGAATGCGCCACCGAGGCGTACTCGCACGGTGCTCCCCACTCCCGCCGCGAACGCCGCCTCGACCGCGGGCGGGTCGACGATCGGCAGCAGCACCGTGCCCTCGTAGCCCGCATCGAGCAGCGCCCGCAGGATCACGTTCGAGTCGCCGGTCGCGCCCGAGCTCGTCGCGTCGGCAGCATCGGTGAAGATCACCGTGCCGGCGAGGTCGTTGGCCTCCACGATCGCATCCTCCACCGTAACGAGCGTTGCCTGCATCATCTCGCGATCAGGCCAGAAGGCGTCTGCGAGCCCGACTGCCTCGTGCTCGGCGACATCGGCGTTGCCGTCGGTGATCACAATTGCCTGGCTGCAGAGCTCGGGCACGTCGGTGAACGGGTTGCCGATCATGAATCCGGCCGCGAGCGCGACTCCATCACGTTCGAGCTCCCTTGCCCGGCCGATGATCCCGCCGTAGAGGCCCGTCTCGGTGATGAGCTCGTCGCCGCGCACGAGAGCCGGCACGACGACACGTGCGATCACCGGCTTCGCGCCGCCGAGGATGCGTAGGAGCAATCGAGCCGCCCGTGCACCGGTGTCCGCCATGTCCATATGCGGGTAGGTCTGGAGCAGCGTGAGCCCGTCGACCTGGCGCAGCATCCGGTCAGTGAGGATCCCGTGCAGGTCGAGTGAGATCACGATCGGGATCTCCTCACCGACGATCTTGCGGCACTCCTCGAGCAGGTAGCCCTCGGGATCGGGATAGCCATCAGCGCCCATCGCGCCATGGAGTGAGAAGTAGACGGCGTCGACGCCGTCCGCGTTGGCCCGCACCTCGTCGAGCAACTCGCCGGCCAGTCGCTCGAAGCCTTCCCGCGACAGCTCGCCGGCGCTGAACGACCGGGCGCTATAGGTGGGCACGAGCTCGACGCCCTCTGTCGCCTCGAAGACGTCGAGCGCACCGGCAACGAACGTGTTCAGCCCGCGCTGGGTGTCGAGCATCTCGTCTCCCCGGAGCACGACGAACAGGTCGTACCCGCTCGGCACGGGGTTGAACGACGAGATTTCCTGCAGGCACTCAGCAACGAGGATGCGCGGCAACAAGCCCTCCCTGTAGATGGATGGTGGCTCATTCCTATCAACGCAGCCTTGTCGCCGACCGGCGTCACGCTACAGCCTCACGCGTGCGGCCATGGTGTCTTGCAAAAGAAAGCCCCGCCTGAGCGGGGCTTTCCGATGATGGGCGCTACTGGGCTCGAACCAGTGACCCCCAGCTTGTCGAGCTGGTGCTCTCCCAACTGAGCTAAGCGCCCAAAACATGCCCATTTGCAGGCACTTCGTGCTATCGTCTAGCTTTGTAGCTGTCCCAACGAATCGGAGAACCGCCAGCTTACCCTAGATTGCAATCCCAAGATTGCAAGCCCGCTTTGACGGTGTAGCCCCAGACCGCGCAATCTCGGTGAAACCAGCCACTAAGCCGGGCATCGTCGGCAGGCACTGTAGCGGAGAGCAATTAGCCTATTGGCGAGAGCGCCGCGGTCTCTCCAAACTTCGCTGCCAGCGCTCCTGGAAACCGCGGATTGAGTCACGTTCTCGCTGATGCATCGACCGAACGGGCGATGAGGTCACGCTCGTACGAGAAGCGTGACCCTGAGTCGAGCGGTTCAACGTGAGCGCTACATCGAACCCAAAAAGGCCGCGACTACGGTTCCGCCCCAACGCCTCGTATGTGGTTGGCGCCCGCTGCCTCAGGTATCAATGGATGCCATGACGGGACTCAAATGGCGCGATTCGACTGTGGGCTTGAGCCGCAGGCGACTGCTGGCGAGGGCAGCCGCGGCCGTCGGGGTTCTGCTCGGGGGCGGGCGGGCCGGTGCCGCCCCGGCGGCATCGAACGCGATTCGACGGGTGAGTGTCCGAAATGGATCGCGGGCTTTTCCAGGTGATCGGCTGGGCTTTGCGACGATCAGCCCGCGTAGCGCTGGCAGGCGTGCAGGGGCGATCGTCGACGTGGTTGCGGAACGCAGGCTGGATGCGACGTTCGAGGTCGTGAGTCGGAATCGGGTTGGCGTGAAGGTCGTCGAAAGGACACCGATCTCGCTCGTCGCAGGGAGCAACAAGATCAGGTGGTCGCCGAAGCCTTCGTTGCAGCCGGGTTCGTACATCCTGCGGCTGCGGCAGCTGGAGACGTCTCCGGCCCCGGTGTTGGGCTCGGCGGTCGTTCGCGTGCTCGAGGTGGAGGCGACGTTCAGGAGGCGCAGCGCTGTGCCGGGCTCATCCGTTCCGCTGAGCGTGCAGACGGACGCTCCGTGGCTGCAGATGACGCTCCTTCGTTGCGGGCCGGAGGAGGGGCCGACGAACAGCAACTCCGAGATCCGAGGAATTCCGGTCAGCGAGCCGCAGCGCATCGATCTGAGCCGCAGGCGCGGCCGGCTGACCAACATCTCGGTCGCGATCGAAGCCCAGGCGAGCGGTCTCTATGCGGCGCGCCTCGAGGGCCCTTCTGGATACCTCGGGTTCGCGCCGCTGATCCTGCGCCCTCCGGCGCCCGTGCAACGTGTCGCCGTCGTGCTTCCGACGACCACGTGGCAGGCGTACAACTATTACGACCGAGACGGTGATGGGTTCGGTGACACCTGGTACTCGTTGTGGACACACAAACAGATCGACCTGACTCGGCCGCATCTCCACCGGGGTGTGCCGGAGCGTTACCGAAGCTACGACGTGCAGTTCCTTCACTGGCTCGCGTCGCGGGGTCACGAGGTCGACATGTACGCGGACGAAGACATCGACCGATTCGCCTCGCGGGAGGCGTTGCGCTCGGCTTACGACCTGATCGTGTTCCCGGGTCACACGGAGTACGTCACGAAGCGGCTCTTCGACCTCGTCCAGGGCTACCGCGATCTTGGCGGCCGGCTGATGTTCCTCTCGGCGAACAACTTCTTCCGGCGTGTCAATCGCTCGGGCACCCAGGCCGAGCTCATCGGTCAATGGCGTGACCAGGGTAGGCCCGAGGCTGCGCTTCTCGGTGCGCAATACCTCGCGAACGACAGCGGCGAACGACAACAACCGTACGTCGTGGGTGACAGCGAGGCGGCGGGCTGGGCCTTTGCGCGGACAGGGCTTGCGACCCGGCGCCCAGTTTGGCCGATACGGCATCGAGATCGACGCCACAACACCACGCTCTCCCGCGGGTGTCGAAGTCCTCGCCCGGATTCCCGACCTCTTCGGGCCGGGCCGCTCCGCAGAAATGACGTACTACGAGACGCCCGCCGGCGCTCGAGTCTTCTCAGCCGGCGTCCTCAACTTCGGCGGCACGATTATGTTATGGCCCGAAACACAACGACTCCTCGACAACGTCTGGGCCCGGCTCACCGGATAGCCCTGTACGCACATGCGCGGGCGCGACGGCCCCGTCAGGCGGTTTCGCGGAGGGGTCTGTCCGGAAACTTTGTGTATGTCGTGTGGCCTGGGCGTCATCGGCTGAGACCGGCGGCAGAAAGCCGCCGGTAGGAACAAAGGCCGCCCGTACAAGAGCCCCGGCCGGCTCGGGTACTTCTATGCGTACCAGCAGCGGAACGCCTGGGGCTGCCGCAATGCCGAATGGGCGATCGCGACGGCGGTGAAGTCGGTCAAGCTGGTGAAGGTCGACAAACGCTGAGGCGGACGGTGCGGCAAACGCGCGGTCGAGCACCCCGACCAGACGGAGGACGCTAGCCTGCGCCAGTGATGCTGCAGGCGAGGAAGGCACGGGTCGACCGAGGCCACTGCTCGCACGTGGAGTCGTGGCGAGCGCTTTCTCGGGTTCCGCTCGGCACAGGCTAGGAGGGCGTCGCGCCCGCGGCCTGTGGGATCGAGAGCAGCCTGCCCTCTGCACGAGCCGCCTCGAACACCTTACCGTCGGCGCGCAGGACGAGGGCTTCGAGCTCTGCGACGTGCCTCTCCCATTGACCGACCCGCCCGGCGGTCACCTCTGTCTCGACGGCCCCCCACAGCAGACCTGCCCTCGCCGGGTCGCCTCGATCAGCTGCGAGGACGGCAAGCTGTGCGGCGCCGAAGACGATCTCCCGACGGTCGCCGAGACCGAGTCCCAGCTCGAGCCCCGAGACGGCGTACGCCTCGGCTGCATCGAGATTCCCTCGCTCGCGTTCGAGATCGGCTGCATCGAGGAGTTGGCCAGCCTCCCACCACGTCCAGCCGGCCTCACGCGCCAATGCGGCGCTCTCGAGGGTCATCTCGAGCGCACCCGCAACGTCACCCTGTCCCTGAGCCCTCCTCGCGAGGAACGCGAGCGCCTGGCTTTCACCGACCCGGAGGCCGAGGCGCCGCGATTCAGCGAGCGAGGCCTCGAGCAGCGGCCAGGCGGCAGCAGCTTCACCTCTGAAGACCATGCTCACGGCGACGCGAAACCGCATGTGGGCGGCCTCGACCTCGTTTCCGGTCTCGGTGAAGAGCCCCAGGCTCGTCGCGTAGCACGGTGCCGCGCGCTCGTGTTCGCCGTCGATATCGAGTGCTCCACCGAGCGCACGCCACGCGCGGCCGCGGAGCTCCGCGTCGGCGGCCGGTGCCGCGGCGAGGAGACGTTCAAGCCAGGACACTCCTTCGACCGGTTCACGAACGACCCAGAATGCCTCGAGCCAGGTGGCGAGATGAAGACCCCACGCTGGATCACGCTCCAGTGCCCACTCGAGCACGGCGCGTGCGTTGTCCATTTCGGGGGCCACGAGATCGAAGTTCCACGGCCGGGGGGCGGCGATGATCGCCCGCGTCCCCGCGCGATCGGCAAGATCGATCAGCCGATCGGCCTGTGCCCGGCGCAACGAGTCTTCTTCGTCGGATGCGCGAAGGAGCTCGGTTGCGAACTCGCGGATCGTCTCGAGCATCCAGAAGCGCTCCTCGCCGTCTCCGGCGGGCCGGCGGCGGATGAGGCTCTTGTCGAGGAGTGATCCAAGAGTGTCGAGATCTGCCCCACAGACGGCTTCTGCTGCCTCGAGCGTGCAACCGCCGCGGAAGACGGCAAGCCGGGCGAAGAGTTGTTGCTCGTCGCGTTCGAGGAGGTCGTAGCTCCAGGTGATCGTGGCGCGGAGCGTGGCATGGCGCTCATCGACGTCGCGCCCCCTTTGAGGAGATCGAGTCTCTGGGTGATCCGCTTGAGGAGCTGTTCTGGGCCGAGGAGCTTTACGCGTGCGGCAGCGAGCTCGATTGCGAGCGGCAGGCCGTCGAGGCGGAGAATCAGCTCGTGCACTGCAGGTGCGTCGGCGATGTCCGCGCGAATCGCCTGGGCTCGCTCGAGGAAGAGCGAGACGGCATCGCGCTGACCCATCGGCGCCAGGTCGTATTCGACCTCGCCGGCGATTCTGAGTGGCTCGCGACTGGTCGCTATGAAGCGTAGCGCGGGAGCTGCAGCCAAGAGTTCGGCGAGTGGCCTCGCCACGTCCGGGAGCAGCTGCTCGAGGTTGTCGACGACGACATGGGTTCGCTTGTCCCCGACGCGCGTCGCGATCGCGGCCGCAGCGTCACCGGACGCACCGAGGTGCGCCGCAATCAGGGGTAGCACGAGGTCAGGAGCGCGGACGGGGGCGAGCGGCACGAACACCGTACCGCCGTCCGCCTCCTCCGCGAGAAACCGGGCGAGCTCAATCGCGAAGCGAGTCTTGCCGGTTCCGCCGGGGCCGACGATCGTAAGCGTGCGTGGGTCACGGTCGAGCCAGAGCGTCGCGGCCTCGAACAGCTCTCGCTCGCGGCCTAGGAAGTGGGTTGCGGGCGTGGGGAGATCGACGGCTCCGGGAGTTCGCAGCGGCGGAAACCCGCGGTGCCGACCTGGAACAGCTGCACCGGCGCGTCGAAGTCCTTGAGCCGATGGCGGCCGAGATCTCGTCGGGCTTGATCCTCGACGAGCGCCGCCGTCGCAGCGGAGATGATGATCTGGCCGCCGTGGGCGAGCGCCCCGACGCGGGCGCCACGGTGCACGTCGATGCCGACGTACCCCTCGGTAGTGGCCATGGGGCTGCCTGTGTGCAAGCCCATCCGCACCGTGATCGGACCTGACGCGAGAACCTCCTGCCCCGAGATAGCCGCCGCGACCGCTCCGGGCGCCGTCGGGAACGCGACGAAGAACGCGTCACCTTGTGTATCCACCTCCACCCCACCGTGCTCGACGAACACCGACCGAAGCGCCCGGCGATGTTCCGCGAGCGCCGCTGCATAGGCGGCCGACCCCAGATCTCTCAACAGTCGCGTCGAGCCCTCGATGTCGGTGAACAGAAATGTCACCGTTCCCACCGGAAGGTCGCTCCTCACGGTGTCGAGTATGGACGAAGACGGAGCGTCGTGACCGTTCCGCTGCTGCAGCCCGTGAAGAAGAGAGCTGCCAGGACCAACACGGCGAGAACTTCTGATCCCGGAAGCGAGCGCCGCCCGCGTGCGGCCGCTACCCGCGCGGCTCGCCGTCCGCGACGGCGTCGTGAACGAGAGCTGGAAGTGCTGCAGGAGCCCCTCACTCCCGAGGAGGAGGCGGCCCTGCTCGACCATGCCTGAGCGCATTCCTCGATGCACTGATTCGACGAGGCATTGTCCTCCTGCCCCACTACGGCGCCGAAATCGGTGATCTCCGCCTCGACGTCGTCCGGCGTGCCCGGCCCAGAAGCCGTCGGCGTAGGTGCGTGCGCTCCGAGCGACGCGGCTCGAAGACGAGAACGCGCCGGTTGAGCGGGCCGGGAAAGGTATTGAGCGTCCAGTTCGGCCGGACGTAATGGAACTGACTCGACCGGGCCGGCCCGTCGGGGACGTACGGAAATTTGCGACGGTTGCCCTCGTTCACGACCGCATTGGGGGCCGAACTGACTCGCGTCGGATCGTCGTGGGCGACATCGCACAAATGCTCGGCGCTCGCGGAACCCGCGGCCTCCCAGCCCGAGAACGGCGAACCGGGAGAATCTAGACCGAATCGAGCCCGACGTAGTTCTCGGCAAGCGTTGTCGCGGCCGCGTGGGAACTCGTGACGTAGCGCAGCTGTGACTCCTGCAGGCGCAGATCGAACGAGTCAGCTTCCTCCGGACGATGAAGCATCGTCGTCATCCACCAGGAGAAGTGCTCGGCCCGCCAGATGCGCCGCAGGCAGTCGGCCGAATAGCTGTCGAGGAGCGCCTCGCTCCCGTTCGCGTACCACGCGGTGAGAGCCTCGGAGAGAAGCCGCACATCGTGAATCGCGAGGTTCAACCCCTTGGCGCCGGTCGGCGGCACGATGTGGGCCGCGTCGCCCGCCAGGAACAGGCGACCGTGGCGCAGCGGCTCGGTGACGAAGCTGCGCATCGGGGTAATCCCCTTCTCCAGCACGGGGCCTTCGTCCAGCGTCCACCCCGGGAGGCCGAGCCGGATCTGCAACTCCTCCCAGATGCGTTCGTCCGGCCACGCGGCGATGTCCTCGTCGGGGCGGCACTGCACGTACAGGCGACCGATCTGCGGCGAACGGAGGCTGAGCAGCGCGAAGCCGCGCTCGTGGTGGGCGTAGATCAGCTCGTCGTTGGACGGCGCGACGGCCGTCAGGATCCCGAGCCAGCCGAACGGGTACTCGCGCGTGAAGGTGCGTAGGACCCCGGCCGGGATCGTCGGCCGACAGACACCGTGGAACCCGTCACAGCCCGCGACGACGTCGCACTCCAGCTCGCGCGGCGCACCCTCGTGGGTGTAGAGGACACGCGGTCGCTGCGACTCAATACCTTCGATACGGACGTCGTCGACGTCGAACGCGAGCGGCCGGCCGGTGCCGAGCCGCGCCTCGATCAGATCCTTGACGATCTCGGTCTGCCCATAGACAGTGATCGTCTTGCCGCCCGTGAGCGCCGTCATGTCGATCCGGTGCCGCTCGCCCGCGAACTGCAGCTCGATGCCCTCGTGCACGAGGCCCTCGCGGGCCATCCGCTCGCCGACGCCTGCGTCGGTGAGGAGATCGACGACGCCCTGCTCGAGCACCCCGGCGCGGATTCGGGCCTCGACATACTCGCGGCTCCTGTTCTCCAGGATCACCGACTCGATGCCCTGCAGATGGAGCAGTTGCGCCAGCGTCAATCCGGCCGGCCCGGCGCCGATGATCGCTACCTGCGTCCGCATCAGACGCGACACTCCGGCTCGACGTCGATGCTCATCGGTCGAGCCCTTCGGCCTCGACCTGCTGGAGCACTTCGCTCGCCGTCGCGAAGGCCGAGTTCGCTGCCGGCACACCACAGTAGATCGCGGTCTGGAGGATCACCTCGCCGATCTCGTCGGGCGTCAGGCCGTTGCGGAGAGCGGCTCGCACGTGCATCGCGAGCTCGTTCTCGTGCCCGAGTGCGATCAGCGCGGTCAGGGTGATACAGCTGCGCGTCCTCCGGTCGAGTCCCGGACGAGACCAGATCTCACCCCAGGCATAGCGCGTGATCAGATCCTGAAAGTCCTGGGTGAAGGGCGTCGTGCGGGCGATTGCGCCGTCGACATGCGCGTCGCCGAGCACCGCTCGCCGCACCTCCATCCCGCGCTCGTGCGTCTCGGAGCGATTCTCGTCGTTCATGCGTCTCCTCTCTCGTTGTCCAGGTGAGCGAGCAGCGCCGTCGTGAAGGCATCGGCTTGCTCGACGTTCGCGATATGTGCGGCGTCCGCGATCACGACGTGCGTCGCGCCCGGGATCGCGGCCGCAATCTCGTCACCGATCTCGGGAGGCGCGACAGGGTCGGCCTCGCCGGTGACGACCAGCGTGGGAGCGGTGATTCGCCGAGGCGGCTGCGGAGGTCGAACGTCGCGAGCGCTTCGCAGCAGCCGGCGTAGCCCTCGGCCGGCGTCTCCACGAGCATCGTCCTGAAGGAGTCGACCACGTTCGGATGCGCGCTGCAGTACCGCTCGGTGAACCAGCGACTCGAGCGCCGCTTCCGGCGACTGCCTGCCACTCCACCATTCACGTACGACGGCGGCCCGCTCGACCCACTGCTCGCGCGGTGGAAACGACGGCCGCGTGCAGCAGAGCACGAGCCTGTCCAGACGCTCGGGCGCCTCCAGAGCAAGCCACATCCCGACGGCACCACCGATCGAGAGGCCACAGAACGAGACCCGCTCGAGCCCGAGCTCGTCGAGGAGCGAGAGCGCGTCGGCGCCGAGGTCGTCGATCGAGTACGGGCCGGGTGGAACCGGCGAGAGACCGTGGCCGCGCCGGTCGTAGCGCACGACACGGAATCGCCCGGCGAGGGCCGGAATCTGGGCATCCCACATCGCAAGGTTCGTGCCGAGCGAGTTACACAGCATGAGGGCCGGCGCGTCGGTCGGCCCGTCGAGAGCACGGTGAAGTCTCACGCCACGGAGCGCTCGGCGTCGTAGCGAGCGAGTGCGCGATCGACCATGACGCCGGCCGAGCCGAGATAGGTCGTCGGATCGAGCGCCGCCTCGATCTCGTCCGCCGTCAGGCCCGTGTCCGCGTCGGCGAGCTCCTCGGCGAGCGATCGTCCGCCCTGCGTGGCGCGGAGCGAGGCTTCGCGCACGAGGGTGCGGGCGGCCGTCCTGCCCAGCGTTTCCGCGAGAAGCAGGGCGAGTCGCTCGGCGACCACCTGCCCCCCGGTGAGGTCGAGGTTGGCTCGCATGCGCGCGTCGTCCACTTCGAGACCCTCCAGGGAACCCGCGAGCGCCGCAGCCGCCCCTCCCGCGTACTGAAGCGCGCCCGAGAGCGCCTCCCATTCCGCCTGCCAGGCCCCTGCGGCCCGCTCGTGCTCCTGGGCCATCCCGGCCATGAGCACGGACGCGTGCGCCCACGTGAGCTCGGAGGAGGCGCGGGCCTGCATGGCACCGACGGCGTTGCGCTTCTGCGGCATCGCCGTCGAGCCTCCCCCCTCGCCACCCTCGCGAACCTCGGCGACCTCCGTCTGAGCGAGCAGCAAGACGTCGAGACCGATCTTCGCGACCGCTCCCGCGGCGATCTGGAGCGCAGCGCCAAGCTCCGCGATTCGGACGCGATTCGTGTGCCAGGACAGCGTCGGCTCTGCCAGATCGAGCTCGCGCGCGTACAGGCGAGCGATCTCTGGCCCGCTATCGCCCATGGCCGCGAGCGTTCCGACGGCTCCGCCGAGCTGAGCAGCGAGTCCCCCATCCTGGAGCTGTGTGAGGCGCGCTCTGGCGTCGAGCACGGCCACGAGCCAGCCGGCCGCCTTGAGCCCGAACGTCGTCGGCACGGCCTGCTGCAGCACGGTGCGGCCAGCCATAGGCGTGTCGCGGTGAGCTCGCGAGAGGCCGGCGGATGCTGCGGCGACACGGTCGATTTCGCCGAGCACGAGGTGGAGCGCTCGACGCGTGACGAGCATCGCCGCCGTGTCCATCACGTCCTGGGTCGTCGCCCCGAGATGCACCCAACGACCGTGCTCGTCGCCCGCGGTCGCGACGAGACGGCGCACCAGCGGCTCGACAGGAGCGCCGACTGCCTGCCCTTCTCGCAGGAGCTCCTCCCAGTCGAACGCGCCGGGCGTGCATGCCTCGGCGATCGCGGACGCCGCCGCGTCTGGAACGACTCCGACCTCCGCGCCCGCGCGGGCAAGGGCAGCCTCCGCCGAGAGCATGGCGTCGAGCCATGCACGACCCGATACCGCGTCTCGCAGCTCGGCCGGGACATAGAGAGGGGCGAAGGTGGTCACACGGCGAAGAACGTTGTGTGGCCCGGACCCTGCAACCTGATGTCGAACCGGAGCCCGTTACCCTCGTCCACCGCGATCAGGGTCGCGCGGGCCGCGTCGCCGAGACGGGAGAGAACGGGGTCGGTCGCGTTGGCCTCGATCTCGTCCGGGAAGTACATGCGGGTGACGACGCGCTTGAGCAGCCCACGCGCGAACACGCCCACCTCGAGGTGCGGGGCCTGCATGCCGCCGGCCGGCCACGGCACGCTGCCCGGCTTGACGGTGACGAACTCGAACTGCCCCGCGTCGGCGGTATCGGAGCGCCCGAAGCCGAGGAATCCCTCCTCGAGCGGGGCCTCGGTTCGATCGTCTGCGGGATGGTTGTAGCGGCCGGCAGCGTTCGCCTGCCAGATCTCGATCATGGCGTCTGGCACGGGCTCGCCGGCACCGTCGAGCAGCGTGCCCAAGACCCGGATCGCCCGCGGATCACCCGGATCGACGACGTGCGGGGTGATCGGACCGGGCGTCAGGCAGATCGCGAAATACGGGCCGACGGTCTGGGACGACGTCAGATCGCGCACCTCAGTCATCGTGAGACTCCTCGAGCGGCGTCGCGTCCCGGCCGCCGAGCACGATGTCCCAGCGGTACCCGAGCGCCCAGTCGGGCTCGGTGAGCTCGAGATCGAGACGGCAGATCAGGCTCTCTCGTGCCTTCTCGTCCCGGATCGAGTTGAAGATCGGGTCGTACTCGAACAGCGGGTCTCCCGGGAAGTACATCTGCGTGATCAGCCGGTCGGTGAACGTTCGGCCGAACAGCGAGAAGTGGATGTGGTTGGGCCTCCACGCATTGTGGTGGTTTCCCCACGGGTATGCACCCGGCTTCACGGTCGTGAACCGATACCAGCCGTCGTCATCCGTCAGGCAGCGGCCGGCTCCAGTGAAGTTCGGATCGAGCGGAGCACCGTGCGTATCGACGACGTGGGCATAGCGGCCGGCCGCGTTCGCCTGCCAGACCTCGACGAGCTCACCTCGCAGCGGCCTGCCGGCCCGATCGACGACGCGACCGCTCACGACGATCCGCTCGCCGAGCGGCTCGCCGGCACGCTGCCGGGTCAGGTCATGGTCGAGCGGCCCGACCACCCCATCGCCGTAGGCCGGGCCTGTCAGTTCCGTCAGGGTCTCCGGAATGATGACGAGCGGCTCCTTCGGAGCGCGGAGCCGCGTGCTGCCGTAGCCGGGGAAGTCAAAGGGTGGATCCGGCCCGCCGCGGTCGGCGTCGACGGTCGTGGCGAACGGACTGTGGTCAACGGACATTGGTCTCCTCGAGGCTGACGGTAAACGGTGCGGCCGTAGCGGCTTCGACGTCTGCAAGCGTCACGCCGTCGGCGAGCTCGGCCAGGTGGAGCTCCCCGTCGCGCACCCGGAAGACGCCGAGCTCGGTGACGATCACGTCGACAGCACCGACCGCCGTGAGCGGATACGAGCACTCGGTCACGATCTTGGGCTCGCCGCGGGACGACGTGGCGGTCATGGTGACGATGACGCGGCGCGCCCCGACGACGAGATCCATCGCGCCCCCGACGCCGAGCACGTCCTTCCCCGGGACGGCCCAGTTCGCGATGTCGCCCCCGGCGCTCACCTCGAGCGCGCCGAGCACGGCGACGTCGATGTGGCCACCGCGGATCATCGCAAAGCTCGAGGCGCTGTCGAAGTACGACGCTCCCGGAAGTGCGGTGATCGGCAGCTTCGCCGCGTCGATCAGATCCGGCTGGATGTCGTCGGGGTCGGGCCGCGGGCCTACTCCCAGCAGGCCGTTCTCCGTGTGGAGCACGATGCCCGAATCGGCCTCGAGGAAGCCCGGAATCAGGTTCGGGATCCCGATCCCGAGATTGACGATCTCGCCCGGGCGAAGCTCTCGCGCAGCTCGCTCGGCAATCCGCGCTTTTGCGTCTGCGGTCACGCGGACACCACCAGGTGGTCCACGTAGAGGTGCGGCGTCACGACCGACTCGGCGTCGAGGCTTCCGGCCGGACCGATCTCTCCGGCCTCGGCGATCGTGATCGTCGCCGCCGCGGCCATCAGTGGATTGAAGTTACGAGCCGTCTGCCGGTACCACAGGTTGCCGAGCACGTCCGCCCGCGCCGCATACACGAGCGACACGTCAGCGTGGATCGGCTCCTCGAGCACGTGGAGGACGCCGCCGATCACGCGCTCTTCCTTTCCCTCGGCGAGCAGCGTCCCCGCTCCGACCGGCGTGAAGAAGCCGCCGATCCCGGCTCCGCCTGCCCTGATTGCCTCGGCGAACGTCCCCTGGGGCACGAGCGTTGCCTCGATCTCGCCCGCGTTGACGGCGGCCACGGCCTCCGGATTCGAGGTGAAGTACGACGAGATTCCCCGACGAATACGACCCTGACGGAGAAGCTTCCCGAGACCGCGGCCCGGCTCGCCGATGTTGTTCGAGACGATCGTCAGCTCGTCGGCATCGGAGTGATCGACGAGCGCATCGATCAACGTGAGGGGCGCCCCGACGAGACCGAAGCCACCGACCATCACGGTGTCGCCCGATCTGACGTGGCCAACGGCCTCCTCGGGGCTGATCAGCGCACCTGCCGTCACCTCACGTGCTCCCGAGGCACGTGGCTCGGAGCGGCTCCGGAGCCGGCGCTCGACGACCCGCCTCGCGCGCCACCGAGGCCGACTGCGGTGGCTCTGGATGGCGTTCGGAACTCATGTCGGTCGGAAACTCCTGTCACGGGCCGCGACGCGCATACAGGCACGCCGGCGGGCGCCCTTCTCAACTCTCCCAGTGGGTTGCCCGTTTGTCAAGACAGTGTTCCAATTGACGGGACAACCGGGTAGGATCGAGCAATGCCGTCGCCCGAGGGAACCACCGGCACGTCGCAATCGCTCGAGCGCGGCCTCGCCATCCTCTCCTCGTTTAGCTCGAGGCGCTCGCTGATCGGCGTCAGCGAGCTCTCGCGGGAGCTCGACCTGAGTCGCAGCACGACGCATCGCTACGTCGCGACGCTCGCGCAGCTCGGATATCTGCGCCAGGATCCGGCCTCGCGGCGCTACGGGCTCGGACCGAAGGTGCTCGATCTCGGCTTCGCCGCGATCAACTCGATGGATCTTCGTGAGATCGCAGCCCCGTACCTCCGCCAGCTCAGCGACGAGACGCAGCACACCGTCAACCTCGCGATCCTCGACGGGATCGACGTCGTCTACATCGAGCGCTGCCGGACATCAGGGCCGGGGCAGCGCGATATCGACCTCAATCTCCACGTGGGTGCGCGACTTCCGGGCTACTGCACGGCGATGGGTAAGGCAATCCTCGCCTTCGTTCCCGACGATCATCTGGAGGCCGTCATCAGGAAGACTGATTTCGCCCCCCGCGGACCGAACACCCTGACGACTTCCGAAGCGTTCCGCGAGGAGCTCGGCCGGATCCGCGCGTCGGGCATTGCCGTCAACAACGAGGAGCTCGCCTACGGGCTCCGGTCGATTGCCGCCCCGATCCACTCGGGCTCGGGCGAGGTGATCGCCGCTCTCAACCTTGCCGTGCACCGCACGATGGCCACGATGGAAGACCTGATCGCGCACTTCGGCCCGGCCGTCTCCCGAACGGCGCAGGACATCTCGCTCGGTATGGGCCACCGGCCGGCGCCGCCGATCGCGCCGGCCGTCATGGCAGGCGCCTCGTCGCGGCGGGAGCTCGCCACCGTCGGAGGAGCAGCATGACCGCGAGCGAGCGCCTTACACTCGAAGACGCGGTCGCGATCGACATGCACACGCACGTCGAGATGTCCGCGGCGGGTCGGGACTCTCTCCCCGACGACCTGCGCGACGCTGCGGTGAAGCATTTCGGCGGGCAGTCCGCACGGCCGACCGCGGAGGACCTCGCCGCGTACTACCGCGAGCGGCGGATGATGGCGGTCGTATTCACGATCGACTCGGAGGCGGTGACGGGACAGGCGCGCATCTCGAACGAGGAGATCGCGGAGGTCGCGAACGCCAACTCCGATGTCCTGATCCCGTTCGCGAGCATCGATCCGCGCAAGGGCCGCCGGGGCGTCGACGAGGCGCGACGGCTCATCGCCGATCACGGCGTGCGCGGCTTCAAGTTCCATCCGAACGTGCAGGCGTTCTTCCCGAACGACCGGACCGCCTACCCACTGTACGAGGTGATCGAGGAGGCCGGCCTCCCCGCGCTCTTCCATACCGGCCATTCGGGCGTCGGCTCCGGCCTGCCCGGGGGAGGCGGCGTCCGACTCAAGTACTCCAACCCGATCCACGTCGACGATGTCGCGGTGGACTTCCCGACGCTCAAGATCGTCCTCGCGCACCCGTCGTTCCCGTGGCAGGACGAGGCGCTCTCGATCGCGATGCACAAGCCGCAGGTGTACATCGATCTCTCCGGCTGGTCACCGAAGTACTTCCCACCGCAGCTCGTCCACTACGCGAACACGCTCCTGCGCAACCAGATGCTGTTCGGAACCGACTATCCGTTCCTCACCCCGGACCGCTGGCTCGCGGACTTCGACGGGCTCGGGATCAAGGACGAGGTGAAACCCCTCATCCTCAAGCAGAACGCGATCCGCCTGCTCGGCCTCGGCTAGTCCTGGAGAGGGCCGGCCTGGCCGCGTCGCCCTTCGACGACCTCCCTCAATCCGTAGTCGTCGTACGAGAGCTCGCCGGCGGCGTAGCGCTTCCGCGCTGCCTCCTCGCGCTCCGCCCTCGCGATCGCGAGGGGCAGCACCTCGTTCGCCCGCTCGCGCCCGAGTGCCAGTGCCCCGTCGCAGTCCATCACGACGACATCTCCCGGGCGGATTGCGATACCGCCGATCGTGACCACCGTGTCGAGCGCTCCCACCTGACCCTTCGTGGCGCCCTGGGCACGGACGTATCTGGCCCAGAGAGGCAGGCCGAGCGCGACGAGCTCGTCGAGGTCACGTACCGCACCGTCCACGAGAATGCCGGCCACGCCTCGGGCCTTCGCCTGGGTCGCGAGGAGATCGCCGAGGAGTGCGACGGGCGACGCGGATGCGCTCGTCAGCACGAGAATGTCCCCCGGTCTCGCATGCGCAACGACCGCGTGCGCCATCGTGTTGTCCCCGTCCGCGCAGAGGGCTGTCCGAGCAGGCCCCGCGACGCGGGAGCCGGGCACAACCTGGTGGAGCGCCAGGTCGACGATGCCGACCTGGCCGGCTGCCTCGTGGAGCGTCGCGACGCCGAGCCTCGCGACGGTCGCGTAGTCGATTCTCGCCATCGCGAGGAGTGTACGGCCGCGTGCCGGTGCGGGAAGGCCGGCCACCGGCTCACATCACGACGCCCTTCTCGCGCCAGCCACCCGCATACGACTCGCGCACGACCTCGGAGTACGGAACCGGGCTCACGATCACGCGAACCTCCTTCTGCCGGTGTGGCTGGACGGTGGTCTTCCGCGTCCCACCGTCAGGCTCGCCCCACACGACCCGCAGCTCGCTGCCGATCTCGACGCCAGGGTCGACGGTCGCGAGCGACAGCGCCCGCCGCTCGTTCGTGCTGTACCCGGTGAACATCGAGAGCCCCACGACGTTCCCGCTCTCGTCGATCACCGAGTCGTAGTTGGACGAGCCGTAGTTCGCGTTCGGCAGGTCGAAGACCTGGTAGCCCTCGCCCTCGGGGTCGAACACCGAGGCGAAGATGTCCGATACGTCCTCGCTGCTCCAGGCGAGCGTCACCTTCCGTCGCTGGGCCTCTCGATCGACCTGTTCGAGTGCCTCGCGGCCGTGAAAGTCATGGTCGAACCTGACGAACGGGCCGTACCCGAGCTCGAAGGGATTGAGGTAGTAGTCCTCGACGTCGTCGGAGACGAAGCTTCCTGCGAGCGCATTGACTGCCTCGTAGCTCGACGCCGTGAGCCACTGTCGGTACGGTCGCAGCTCCTCCCCGGAGTAGATGGCCGGCAACGGTGAGGGGATCCAGCCCGACTCGAGCGTGTTCGACGAGTACGCCCGGGAGCCGACCGGCTCGAGCCCGAACTCCGCTCCGGCCTCGAGGATCGCCTCCTTCGCCTCGTCGTAGTCCTCGTACGGCCCCCAGATCTCGAGACCGGGCGCACCCGCCATACCGTGCCGGAGCGTTCGTACCGTCTTTCCGGCGATGGTCATCGTGCCCATCCGGAAGAACTTGACGTCCTCGAGCGGGCCGCCGTTGACCTTCTCGAGCACCTGCCACGCGTTCGGGCCCTGCACCTGGAAGCGCCAGACCTTGCGGCTGACCTTCTTGCCCGACGGCCTCATGGGCGACCGGTCGTCCTTCTCGACCTCGACGTCGTACCCGCCTGTCTCGGCCTGATACTGAAGCCAGTTCGCTGCCGGAGCACGCCCGACGAAGACGAGCTCGTTCGGATCGAGATGAAAGAGGATGCCGTCACCGATCACGTTTCCCGCCGGCGTCGTCGGCACGTACTGCTTGGCCATCCCGACGGGGAAGTTCTCGACGCTGTTGACGGCAGTGTCCGAGACCAGCTTCATCGCGTCCGGCCCCTTGAAGAAGAGGTTCACCATATGGTGGGACTGGTCGAACAGGACCGCCGTCTCGCGCCACGCCCGCTGCTCGCGCCGCCAGTTCGTGAACTCGGCGGCGACGACCGGGTAGACGTACGCGCCGATCTGCGAGTTACGAAGGAGCTCGACGGCCGATACTCCGTCGAGGATCTCCTGCAGGTTGCCTGGTGCCATGGTCATGCTCCCTTCTGGTGGGCGCGTGGCCCTCGTGGGTCTGTCGGGCGGGACGATGCATACGCAAGGACATGCTCGATCGAGGCGGGGCTCAGGAGGGCGTCCGGGCTCACGACCTCGGCCACAGGGACACCCGTCAGGATCCGCTTGACCGGTAGCTCGAGCTTCTTCCCCGTGAGCGTCTGCGGGATCTCCGGGAGGGCGACGATGGTGTCCGGAACGTGCCGGGGCGAGAGCGCATCGCGAAGCGCTCCGGCGATGCGCGCGCGCATGGCGTCGTCGAGCTCGGCACCCCCGCGTAGAACGACGAAGAGTATGAGCTCGTCCGACTCCTCGAGATGGACGACGAGGCTGTCGACGACATCGTCGAGCTCGCCGAGCGCCGAGTAGAACTCGCTCGTCCCGAGTCGCACGCCGCCGCGGTTCAGGGTCGCATCGGACCGTCCCGTGATCACGCAGCTGCCACGGTCGGTGAACATGATCCAGTCGCCGTGACGCCAGATACCGGGGTAGTGGTCGAAGTACGACGCACGGTATCGCGACCCGCCGGGATCGTTCCAGAACCCGAGGGCCATCGATGGCATGGGCTGCCGGATGACGAGCTCGCCGAGCTCGCCCACGACCTCGTTGCCCTCGTCGTCGAAGGCGGCGGCATCCACGCCGAGACAGCGACCCGCGATCTCGCCGGCATACACGGGCAGCAACGGGCAGCCCTGGACAGTCCCGGAGCACATGTCCGTGCCGCCGCTGCCGTTGATGACGATCACGCTCGGGTCGACCTGATCGTAGATCCACTCGAAGCCGTCGACGGGAAGCGGCGAGCCGGCGACCGTGAGGATGCGCACCGAGGAGAGGTCGTACCGACGACCCGGCTCGATGCCCTGCTTCTGGCAGGCGAGCGCGAAGCCCGGGCTGATCCCCATCAGGGTTGGCCGCGTCTCCTCCGCGACCTTCCACGGATGGCCGATGTCCGGATACGCCGGGTTGCCATCGAGCATCACGATCGACGCCCGGAGAAGCAGAGCCGAGACGAGGGCGTTCCACATCATCCAGGCGGTCGTCGTGAACCACTGGAGCCTGTCACCGGGGCGGACGTCCCAGGCCAACCCGAGATTCTTGAAATGCTCGAGCAGAATCCCACCGTGGCCGTGCACGATCGCCTTCGGCAGGCCGGTCGTCCCGGACGAAAAGAGGACGTAGAGGGGGTGAGCGAACGGCATCGGGTCGAATCGGAGCTCGCCTGGCTCGCCCAGAAGCTCGTCCCACCGAATCGCATCGGGGATCACGGCGCCGGCGTACGCGACATCGACGACCGCCTCGAGCGACGGCAATCGCTCCCGAACGGCGGCGACGTTCTCGGCGCGATCGATCAGCCTCTCCCCGTAGACGTAGCCGCCGACCGTGAAGAGAACCTTGGGGTCGAGCTGTCCGAGCCGGTCGACGACGCTTCGAACACCAAACTCCGGCGGGCACGTCGCCCAGATTGCACCGAGGCTCGCCGTCGCGAGGAAAGCCACGGCCGTCTCGGGGATGTTCGGGAGGTACCCGACGACCCGGTCTCCAGGGCCGACCCCCAGCCGCTGCAAGCCGGTCCGTGCGCGTGCGACCTGCCGGCGAATATCCCCGAACGTGAGCTCCCGCGTCTCGCGCGTCTGGGAGCGAGCAACGATCGCGACGGTCTCGATGTCCTCGTCACGACCGATCATGTGCTCAGCGAAGTTCAACGTTGCTCCGGGAAACCACTCCGCACCCGGCATCTCGGCCGAGCCGAGCACCCGCTCGTACGGCGTGTGGGCGCGCACGCCGAAGTAGTCCCAGATCGAGGCCCAGAAGGCCTCGATGTCGGCCACCGACCACTGCCAGAGCTCGTCGTACCCTGCGAACTCGAGCCCCCGCTCCGCTCGCAGCCACTCGATGTAGCGACCGAGCTCGAATCGCTCCCGCCAGTCGGCGGGCGGCTCCCAGATGCGCTCTCCGGCTTGCATGACGCTAGGCCGGGACCACGACGCCGCTGCCCTGGCCGGGATCGGTGTGGTCGACCGCCGGCAGGCCGGACGTCGCACGCTGGAGGGCCACCGAGCACCGGCCGAGGAGATCCCTCAGCGCCGCGGCTTCGGCGTCATCGAGGTCGACGAGCATCTCCTCCTCGATCGCGGTGACCTCCCGGTTGCACCGGGAGAGAACCCGGGTTCCCTGGGCGGTCAGCTCGATGCGAACGATGCGCCGGTCGTCGGGCTCGGAGCTCCGTCGGACGAAGCCCCGCTCCACGAGGAAGGCGAGCACCTCGCTCATCGACTGTGGCGTCATGAGAGAGCGACGCGCGAGCTGGGCGTTGGACAGCCCGTCCTGCGCCTGGAGCACCGACAACGCCGTGTACGCGGGAAGGGTGAGCCCGTGCGACTCCACCGCAGCACTGAGACGGCGCCGCAACACGCGCTCGAGACGACCGAAGACGTAGCTGAGCCGTGGCTCCACGTCAGGTCTCCCGCCCCTGCTCACCCCGTCGCCCCGCAACGGTCTGAGCGGCGTCGCCGTAAAGCAAAAGCGAAGTGATCGTCATCGATCCGCCTCGGACACGTCGTCGCTCCTTCACGATCGGGAACCCGATAATATCAGGTAGCCTTATATCAGGTAGCCTTATCCGAGGCCGGGCGATCGGCTCCGAGAGCCTCCCGCTCCTGCGCTGCCGTGTGATCTCGCCCGAGGAACGTGTTCGCCCACGCGCTCGTCCGCGCGAGCGCGTTGTCCTTCACGATCACCGGCCCGTCGAGCATCGTCTCTTCCTCCCCGTACGCCTTGAGGCGCTCGTAGGCCTGCGACCAGATGCACTCCGTGTCGTAGACCTCGCACAACCCCTCGCGCGTGCCGCCGCACGGACCGTTGCGCTGGTTCTTCGCGCATTGCGACTCGGGGCACACGTAGGCAATCTCGGGAAGGGAGCAATCACCGCAGTCGCGACATCCGAAGAGCGGCACCTTGACGGCCTGCTCGAGCAGGTGCGCCCCCTTCGCCACGGGCGATGCCTTCTCGACGGCGCCGTACAGTGCGCGCCCGGCCGGGAAGAGCGGTGCCTCCGGCTCGAACGCGACCGAATGGAGGCGGCGGCTGAACCGGTACGTGAGCGGCACCCGCAGCTCGGTCTTCCGGCGGCGTTTCGACTCGAGGTAGTCCGCGCTGACGATGTCGGACGAGAGCTTCGTCTGCGGGTCGCCCTCGAAGAAATAGAACTCGTCCGCGAACGGGAACTGGATCTCCTGCGCGAATGTGCGCCAGTCGTCGTCTGCGAAGCGGCCCGCCAGGTCGAGTATCTCGCCGAAGGTCGGGGCGGGCATGTGGCCGCCGAGGTAGACCCCGTCGAAGCCCAGACCGCGCGCGACCGCGACGTGCTTCGCGGCCAGGTCGTAGAAGAAAGCGCGTCCCTTGTCCGGGCTCGCACCGTGACGCTCCGCGAGGGCAAGGAGCTCGTCCGTGACGACGACCCCCGGGATCTTCCCGCGGTTGAAGGCACGTGCCGCCGGAACCGAGAGGAGATAGACATTGGCGAGAACCGAGACCGGCAACGCATCGCGCCTGATCCAGCGAAGCAGCTCGTCGTCCTTCCGCGTGTTCCAGCCGATCTGGTTGATCACGAAGCGCGCACCCGCCTCGACCTTCTTGCGCAGCTTGAAGTACTGCGGCATCACCTCACGCTCGCGTCGCTTGTGGTTCGTCACGACACAGCCGAGGAAGAAGTCCGTTCGATCGAGCGGTGTCTCCGGCGTGCGCGCGTCCGGAAGTCCCCGGTTCATCTCGGCGAAGAGGCTGAGCAGGCCGACCGAGTCGATGTCGAACACCGGTGCGGCAAGTCCCTTGTGCCCCGTTACGGGGTAGTCGCCCGAGAGCGCGAGGACGTTGTCGAACCCCTCCGAGCCCAGCTTCCAGCCTCGGCTCTCGAGTGCGTTTCGATTCCAGTCCTTGCACGAGAGATGGATGATCACCTCCTGCCCTCGTGCGATCAGGTCGGTCCCGAGCGTGTCAGGCGAGAGCATCGCGTTCCCGCCGGGATTGTCGGTGATCGACAGCACGTCGATACGCGGATCGGCCGCGAGCTCCCGCGCCATCTTCATCACTCGGCGGCTGCTCTCCGCCGTGATCAGCCCGCGGCTCGTGACCACCTCCGCCGCGACGACGAACGCACCCGGTTGCGCGAATCGGTCACGAAGGGGCACTACCGACTCACCGCCCGGATCCGCACGTCACGCCGACACGTGCGACCGCTCCAGCGGTCGTCGTCTCCCGCCGGGTCTCCGCCTCGCCTCGACAACGCTCCTAGTCGTATCAGGCAACCTGATGTTCTGCAAGACCGCACGAAGGGACGCCCGGCGACGGACTCCGGCGCTCAATCCGGGGCACCGCGGCCGCCGAGCGCCTCGAGCGCGCCGGCAGCAATCACCGGCACTCCTTCGCGGAAGGTCTCTGCGCTCGTGTCTCCCTCGGCGAGCTCGCCGCGCAGGTAGCGCCCGTAGATCGCCTCGCAGAATACCGCCGCCTTCCAGAGCGCGAAGCCCACGAACCAGTCGAGCCGCCCGAGGTCGCGGCCCGTGAGCTCGACGTAGCGCGCGACGAGGTCGGCCTTCGAGGGAAAACCGGCGACGGCCGTCACATCGGAGCCGACGACGAGGCTCGTGGACGCGCCGGGCTCCGCATACGTGGCGAGCAGGTAGCCCACGTCGGCCCTCGGGTCACCGATCGCGCCCATCTCCCAATCCAGCGCCGCGACGACTGCGCGTCGGATCGTCGTGGGCGACGATCATGTTCCCGAGCCGGAAGTCGCCGTGCACGACCGAGGGCGGCACGGGATCAGGGATCTCGGCGGCGAGCCTTCGCGCCGCCTCGACGACGTCGGGGATATCGCGGGTTGCGTTCCGTGGCCAGAGCTCGGTGAAGCGCCGCACCTGCCGTTCGAGGTAGTTGCCGGGACGCACGAAAGCCGCGAGGCCCGGCGCCTCGACGTCGCAGGCGTGAATCTCGGCGAGGACCGCGATCATGTCCTCTCCCAGCCTGCGACGGGCGTCCGGGTCCCGTGCCAGCAACGGCGGCAGGCGGTCGGTGATGACGTCACCGGGAATCAGGTCCATCACGTAGAACGGGACGCCGAGAATCCGCTCGTCCTCACAGATCGCCACGCACCGCAGGCACCCGCATGCCGAGCGATCCGAGGGCGAGCTGCAGCCGCGCCTCTCGCGCGACGTCGTGCGCCGACGGCGGGTACGGAGGACGCGGAGGACGGCGGAGGACGAAGCGCTCGTCGCCCCTCTCGATCAGAAACGTGAAGTTCGATCTCCCCTCGCCGATGACCGAGGCGTCGAGAGGGCCGGCCCCGAGCCCGAGGTCGTCGAGGTAGGCTCGCACGCTGTCGAGCACGAGCAACGGCGGCTGTTCGAGGCTAGCGGCCTCTGCTCTCGTCTCGACGATGTCCCTGGCGGTGCCCGGCGTCACAGGTGGCATTCTCGCACCCCGCGCCTCGCCTCACGCCGATCTGCCGAATCCGTGCAGGACGAGATCCGTCGCCGTGTCCGCGACCTCCTCCGAGGACACCCTCCCATCCGGGTCGAACCAGCTCGACAGGTGGTTCACCACCCCGAGCACGAGCCTCTCGGTCAGATCGATGTCGGCGATCGCAAACGCCCCGGAGCCAACACCACGGCGGAGGACGTCCGCGAGCATCTCCTCGAAGGTTCGACGTTGCTCGCGCGCGCGGCGCCACGCGGGATCGGATTCGATCAGGCGTCGCTCCTCGCTGAACACCGTCATGTGCGCACGGTGACTCGCGACCTGATCGACCCAGACATGGATGAGCGCCCGCAGCTGCTCCTCGGGCGAAGCGGGAGAGTGCACGATGATCTCGGCGCGCTCGAGCAGGGGCTCCATCAGCTCGTCGTGGATCATCAGCAGCAACGCCTGCTTGCTCTCGATGTAGTGGTAGAGGCCCCCACGCTGGAGGCCGGTCGCCGCGACGAGATCGTCGATCGTCGTCTCCCGATAGCCACGCGCGGCGAAGAGCTCCGCCGCGGTCTCGATCACCCGCGCGCGGCGCTCGAGGTACCGCCGTCGGAGCGGAGGCCGCTCCGGAGGCGTGCGCGCCGTGCGGGTCTCCGACACGTTGCTAGGCCCCGAGCGCGCGGGCGATCACGAGCTGCTGGATCTCGTCGGTGCCCTCGCCGATCGTGAGGATCTTGGCGTCGCGGTAGAAACGGCACACGGGATACTCCTCCATGTAGCCGTAGCCACCGTGGATCTGCACCGCCTCGCTCGCTGCAAAAACCGCGAGTCGGCCCGACTTGAGCTTGGCCTGGGCGGCGATCAGGGCGAACGGCTCGCCCCTGTCCTTCAGCACGGCCGACTTGTAGGTGAGCAGGCGCGTCGCCTCGATCTCGGTCGACATGTCGGCGAGCTTGGCCTGGATCGCCTGGAACGTCGAGATCGGCTTGCCGAACGCTTGCCGCTGCTTGGCGTACGAGAGCGCCTGGTCGAGCGCTCCCTGCGCGAGCCCGACGCCGATCGCGGCAACGCCGATGCGTCCGATGTCGAGGACCTCGAGGAACTGCTTCAGGCCGGCGCCCCTCGGGCCGAGAAGATTCGTCTCGGGGACGCGACAGTCGGTGAATGTCAGCGGGCGCGTGTCCGACGCATGCCAGCCCATCTTCCGGTACGGCGGGCCTTGCTCGTATCCGGTCGGTTCCGTTGGGGACGAGGATGTTCGATATCTCCCGCGCGCCGTTCTCGCCCGTGACCGCGGTGATCGCGACGACGCCCGAGTTCGGCGCGCCCGCGTTCGTGATGAACTGCTTCGACCCGTTGACCACCCATGCGCCGTCGACGAGATCCGCCCGCGTGCGCGTGTTGCCGGCGTCCGATCCGGCATCGGCCTCGGTGAGGCCGAACGCTCCGAGAATCTCACCGCTCGTCAGGCGTGGGAGCCACTCGCTCTTCTGCTCGTCGCTCCCGAACAGGTAGATCGGTTGCGTCCCGAGTGAGGTGTGCGCGCAGACCGTGATCGCGACGGACGAGTCGATCCGCGCGAGCTCCTCGATCGCGATCGCGTACGCAAGCGTGTCGCCTCCCGCACCGCCGACGCTCTCGGGAAACGGGATGCCCATCCAGCCGAGCTCGCCGAGCCTTCCGCACGATCTCTTCCGGGAAGGTCTTCGTCCGATCGAGCTCCTCGACCACGGGAGCGATCTCTCGCTCGGCGAAGTCGCGCACGGTCTCCCTGAGGGCGACGTGCTCCTCGGTCTCGAACATTCCTCGACTATACCGAACAGACGGTATAAGTTCAGTCGCGAAAACGCCTGCTCAGAAGATCTCGGGGCACCACGGCTTCACATCGACGCCATACAGCGCATCGGCACGGGCGATGCCGCCGCGGGCGACCTCCTCGACCCGGCCGGCGCGGGCCAGCTCGGCGAACGTGAAGCCCCCGAGGTACGCCGATGCCAGTGCCTGCACGTCGAGGCGCACGTCCGCCCGCCGTCGCGAGCGTCGCGCCTTCCCACCACCCTCGACCGTCCAGGTGCCGACGTTGTCCGGGAAGATCGGGTCGTTCGAGACATCGAACGTGACCCGTCCGTCGCCGGTCACCGAACGAGCCGAGAGTGCCGCTCCGACGTCGACGAGACGCAACCAGATCCCGTCGATGACACGCCAGTGGAGGCGGTTCGGCCGCTCCACGAGGAGGAACAGCGGGTGGTCGACGCTCAGCAACTCGCTGTGGATCTCGGCTATCCAGTCGATGGAGAGGAGAAACCGCCAGACTTCGCGCGTGGCCTCCGGCGAGACACCGAGCGCCTCGATCACGTGAACCTCGCTCGTGTTGAGCGGCTCGTCGAACGAGAGCTTGATGCGATACAGGGCGTAGCCGACCGGCCGACCGTCGATCTCGAGCAGCAGGCGGTTCAGCTCCCCCGCCCCACGCCGTCGCTCGGGCCGGTCATCGAGCTTCTTCACGTCCCACCAGTCGGCCGAGCGCGAGACGAAGCCCGGCGACTGCCGGCGGACGCGATCGTAGATCCGGGGCAGGACCTTCACCGCCTCCTCGTGGCCGATGAGCCGGGTCGTCCCCGTCCTCGCCGGCAGATCGGGGCGCAGCGCGGCGTGAGAGCGCGTCGCCCTGATCATCGCGTCCTGCGCCGCCATGCCGTAGCCGAACCGACCGTAGATCGTCTCCTCGGATGCCCACAGCGCAGCGAGCGGCTCCCCACGCTCCCGGATGTCGGCGAGCTGCGCGCGCATCATCCGGCCGAGGATGCCTCGGCGACGGTGCGTCGGCAGCACTCCGACGACCGTCACTCCCGCGCACGGAACCTGCGCTCCTGGCACGCTCAGCTCGAGCGGGAACGCGCCCGCGCCTCCGACGATCTCCGGGCCGTCGAGGGCCGCGTGCGTCCGATCGAACGGCAGCAGGCGGCCGAACCGCTCGAGGTCATCGGGCTTCCAGTCGCCGCCGAAGTAGTGGCCGATCGACCCCAGTGCGGAGGCGTACTCGACCTGGTCGCGGACTGTGCGAATGCGAATCGTCATGCGATCTTCTCCAGGGGAGCGTACTCGAGCATGAGCTTCCGCTCGCTCTGATCCTTCGCGAAGCGAACCGTGACGAGGCCGCCGGGCTCGATGCGCGTGACGACGCCCTCGCCGAGCGATCCGTGGCGAACGGAGTCGCCCGTCTGCAACGACGGGATCTCGCTCTCGTCTCGGGTCGGCGCCGACGACAGCGACGGCTGACCGGTGCCGTAGCTCGACCACGATGCCGGGCGTAGGCGCTCGCGCTCCACGTCGGCGGGTAGCTCGTCGAGGAAGCGGGAGGGCAGGTTGTACTCGCGACGACCGTAGAGAGAGCGGGCCATCGCGTGCGTGAGCGTCAGCCGCTCCATCGCACGCGTCATGCCGACGTAGGCGAGACGCCGCTCCTCCTCGATCTCGTTGTCCTCGATCGAGCGCGAGTGCGGGAAGATGCCGTCCTCCATCCCGATCAGGAAGACACCCCGGTACTCGAGGCCCTTCGCGTTGTGGATCGTCATCAGCGTCACGAGGGATTGCTCGCCCGCGAGACCGTCCTGGTCGGAGACGAGCGAGATCTCCTGGAGAAACGCCGACAACGTCGGGTCCTCGCGCTCGGCACGAAACTCCTGTGCCACGCCCACGAGCTCCTCCAGGTTCTCGATGCGGCCGCGCGCCTCGATCGTGCGCTCCGCTTCGAGCGTCTCGATCGTGCCGCTGCGGGCAAGAACCGTTTCGAGAAGCTCGTCGATCTCGAGCTCCTGCGCCGCGGACTGAAGCGACTGCATCGTCGTGTGGAAGCCTCGAACCGCCTTCACGGCAGCCGCGCCGAGCCCTGCCGCCTCGGGATCGGCCATCGCGTCGAACAGGCTCACACCGAGCACGTCTGCGTGGGTCACGAGTCGCTGCAGCGACGTGTCGCCGATGCCCCGCCGAGGGCGGTTGGTGATCCGCAGCAACGAGACGGCGTCCGACGGGTTGTCGATGACCGAGAGGTAGGCGATAGCGTCCTTGATCTCGGCCCGCTCGTAGAACCGGGGGCCGCCGATCACCTGATACGGGATCTGCTGACGGACGAGCACGTCCTCGAGCACGCGGCTCTGTGCGTTCGTCCGGTAGAAGACGGCGAGCTCGGACGCCGACCAGCCGTCGTCGACAAGCCGTGCGATCTCGGCAGCGACGAACCGTGCTTCGGTGTGCTCGTCCTCGACCTCGACGACCTGGACCGGCTCCCCCTGCCCGAGCTCGGAGAAGAGGTGCTTCGGCTTGCGGTCGCGGTTGTTCTCGATCACCGCGTTCGCCGCGCCGAGGATCGCGTTCGTCGAGCGGTAGTTCTGTTCCAGCGCGACGGAGTGCGCCCCGGGAAAGTCGCGCTCGAAGTCGAGGATGTTGTTGATGTCGGCGCCGCGGAAGCCATAGACCGACTGGTCCGGATCTCCGACGGCGAAGACGTTCCGGTGCTCGCCCGCGAGCAGCTGCAGCAGCCGGTACTGGGCGTGGTTCGTGTCCTGATACTCGTCGACGAGGATGTAGCGGAAGGTGTGGCGCCAGTGCGCGGCCACCTCCGGAAAGCGCTCGAGCGCCTCGACGGTGAGCATCAGCATGTCGTCGAAGTCGACCGCGTTCGAGCCGATCAGGCGCTGCTGATACCGCTCGTACACCTCGGCGACGGTCTTGTCGTAGAACGACGCAACGCGGCCCATGTACTCGGCCGGCCCGATCAGCTGGTTCTTCGCGTTCGAGATCTGGTTGTGAATGCCGCGGGGCGTGAACCGCTTCGGGTCGACGCCGAGATCCTCGAGACAGGCCCGGACGACCCGGATCTGGTCGGCCTGGTCGTAGATCGTGAATGTCGAGCGGTACCCGAGCCTCTCGGCGTCACGACGAAGCATCCGGCCGCAAGCGGCGTGAAACGTGAGGATCCACGCCGCGCGCGCCTGGCGTCCGAGCATCCGCTCGAGCCGCTCGCGCATCTCTCCCGCCGCCTTGTTCGTGAAGGTGATCGCGAGGATCTCGTTCGGCCTCACGCCGTGGGCGCGAATCAGATGGGCGACCCTGTGGGTGAGGACACGGGTCTTTCCCGAGCCCGCGCCGGCGATCACGAGCAGCGGGCCGTCGACGTGCAGAACGGCCTCTCGCTGGGCCGGATTGAGATCCGCGAGGAGGTCTTCGTGGGGCGCGACGCTCATGTGTCGATGCTAGCGGCGGCTCCGGCGGCAGTCATCGTGGCCGATTCTGGACGCGTGCTTGCAGGAGCGATATTCCGTGCGAGTATCGGAGTCGGGGCACTCGCTCACGCACGCTCAAGGGAGGGAGCGGCCCATGTCCGCGTTCATCATCACGAGGATCCAGGTCGGTAACTACGACACCTGGCGTCGAATGTTCGACCAGGATCAGCCGAACGCCCGCGAGAAGGCGGTCGATCTGCCGCGTCTTCCGTCGCACCGACGATCCGAACCACGTCTTCGTCCTGATCGAGTTCGCCTCCGAGGACGACGCGAACGAGGCGAGGGACCGACTCGTGGCGTCGGGAGTGCTCGATCGGTTCGAGGACAAGCACGGCCCGAACGTCGTCCAGGAGGTCTGATCGATCGACGGCCCCGCGGTTCGGGCGCCCTAGCGGGCGGTCGACCACGACCACGCCGTCGTCGTCGCTGTAGAGCATCGCACCCGGCCGGAAGGTGATCCCGCCAAACTCGACTGGAACGTCAACCTCCCCCGCTCCCGCCTTCCCGCTCGGGCGCGGGTTCGTGCCGAGCGCCTTGATTCCGACGTCGAGGCGACAGAGCGTGGCAGAGTCGCGCACGCATCCGTTGACGACGATCCCGGCCCATCCGCTCGCAGCCGCGAGGCCGGCGACCATGTCGCCGATCAACGCGACCCGCAGCGACCCTCCGCCGTCGACGACGAGCACGCGCCCGCGACCGGGCTCACTCAGGTGACGCTTGACGACGACGTTGTCCTCGAAGCAGCGGACCGTCGAAACCTCTCCGGCAAACGAGCCGACACCGCCGAACTGACGAAGGACGAGATCGCACACGTGTGCGTTCCCGGGCTGGGCGTCGAGCACGTCCGCGGTCGAGGTGGCCATGACCCCGAGAATACGCCTCCTGCCCACCTGTACAGCACGCCTCCATCGCGCTAGGCTCCCACCACTCGATTCACCACTCGACCGAAGGAGGAGCAGATGCCCGAGTACGCACGCGTGGTGACCTTCGAAGCGGACGAAGCGGCACTCGACGCACTCGTGGCCGAGGTCAGCGCCTCGGACGCCCCGCCCGCTGACATTCCCGCCACCCGCATCACGATCCTGGCAGACCGCGCGGCAGGGACAGTCATGGTCGCGACGCGGTTCGCATCGGAGGCCGACCTCAGAACAGGCTCGGCGACGCTCGATGCGATGACCCCGCCCGACGGGGGCGCGATCCGGCGCGTATCTGTCAACACGTACGAGGTTGCGCTGGAGCGACAGGCGCCGTAGAGCAGGAGCCACACGGGCACGCCCGGTCAGCGCATCGGAAACCACCGGCCTGCGAGGGCCGGGACGACCTGGGCGGTCACCCAGACCGGCGTGACGCCGTAGCGCACTGAATACCGATAGCTGCCGTCGGCGCGCCTCAGGCGGGAGAGAAATCGGAACGACGGCCGGCCAGGCTTCTCGCCCGCGCTGAGGAGCGCCTGGACCGCCCACGCGGTCGACTGTGCGTCGGACTCCCGACCCTTCGTCAACGCGAAGCCTCCGTCACGGTTCTGGAATCGCCGAAGCGCCTTGACGGCGCGTCTCATCGACAGCGCCTTGCTCCCGACCCCCGCTGACCGAAGCGCCTGGATTGCAGCGGCCGTGTCGTTCGAATCCGGCTTGCCGCCACGGAGCCATGGGAAGGCGCCGTCCTTCGCCTGCGAGGAGAGGATCGCACGCACGAGCGCCTGAGGTGCCCCCTCGCCGACGGCGCGGAGCGCCAGCACTGCCCAGATCGTCTCGTTGACGAGCTCGCCCGGTCGATGGCCACGGAGCCGCGCGACGAGGCTCTCGTCGACGGTCTCCCCGAGCGCAGCGAGGGCGAGGACGCGAAGGGCGAGATCGGCGTCCGACTCGCCCCCGGTGGCGCGCGTCCGGAGGAACGCCGCCGCCTTCGCGCGCTCGCCAGGGAACCCGCCGGCCGCGACGAGACCGAGCGCGGCCCATGCGGTGAGCGGGCCGTCCGGCGTCCTGCCCTGCTCGGCAAACCCGCCACCGTCGCTCTGGCGGCCCGCAAGAAACGCGGCTGACCCGGCGCTCGGGCCGGTCGCGGCTGCCGCTGCCCCGGCGACGACGGCGCAGGCGAGCATGGCGAGGATCCACCTCATGCCCACACCACGTCCGCTCGCGCGGTGCGCCCATGCCGGTCGAGCACACGCCGCAACTCGGGCCCGGCCACGAAGGCAAGGACGAAGTTGCCCGCCGCGTGCGCGACGTTGAACGCGACGCCGGCCGCCAACACGGTGACGAGCGCCGCCCACGTGTGCGGGTAGAACGCGAACCAGAGCCACAGGTCGAGCAGCGTCCCGAACGCCAGGCCGAGGACCGCGCAGAACGCGGCGAACGGTGCGCGCCGGCGCAGCGCCGGGCGCAGGAGTCCGGCGAGCGCGCCGCAGCCACCCCACGCGAGCATCTGCCACGGCGTGTGCGGCCCCTGACCGAGGAACATGTTGGATGCGATCGCGGCGAGCGCACCGACGGCGAACCCGCGACGCGGCCCGAGCGCGACCCCCGCCGCCGCGACGATGACGGTCACCGGCTGTACACCCGGGAGCGGCGCGAACAGCAGGCGCCCGGCCGCCGCGATGCCTCCGAGCGTCGCGACGAGCGTGAGATCGCGAGCCGTGTCGCCCCCACGTTCGAGCCAGGCGAAACCTCCTGCGACGAGGGCAAACGCCGCGAGCAACGTTGCGAGGCCGCCGTTCGCAGGGTCGACCGCAGCCCAGGCCAGGCCGACGACACCGAGGCCGACGAAAACGACGAGCGCGGCGCTAGCTCGCAACGAGCACCTCCGCCGGGCGCCCGAGACGCACTCTGCGGTGCGCGGGCAGGAGCGGATCGTGCGTTGCAACGAGGACGCCGCGACCATCGGCTGCCTGCTCCAGGAGCCAATCCGAGAGCGCGGCCTTCCGATCCGGGTCGATCCCACGTGTCGGCTCGTCGAGCACGAGGAGATCCGGTTCGGAGACGGATACCGCCGCGATCCCGAGCCTCTCGCGCTCCCCGCTCGAGAGATCCCGCGGATGGCGGTCGGCCGCAAACGAGAGCCCGAACCGCTCGAGCGCTGCCAGCGGCTCTCGCACCGTCACCGCGCACGCCAAGCGCAACCTCGTCGAGGGCCGTCTCCTTCACGAGATAGCGACCCGGATCCTGCGAGAGGTACGTCGCGCGTCCCGCGCGCGTCACCGTGCCGCCGGTCGGCCGGAGGAGACCGGCGGCGATCTTCGCCAGCGTCGTCTTCCCGCTTCCGTTCGCGCCCTCGAGGGCGACGATCTCGCCTCGCCGGACGACGAGCGACGTGCCCGTGACGATCTCGGGGCCGGAGCCGTACGCGAAATGGACGCCGTCGAGGCGCACGAGGTGTGGGCCGGGAGTCGCGGACGTGGGCGGATCGAGCGACTCTTGCCCGCCGCCGTACCGCGGCCGTCGCGTCGAGAGCCACCGCCGCGCCTCGCTTCGACGGGCGCGTCCAGAACGATGCGTTCCCTCCTCGATCATGATCACCCGGTCAGCAACGGCGAGCGCCCGATCGACACGCTGCTCGGAGAGGACGACCGCGCACGAGGCCCGTTCGACGTGATCGAGGAACGCATCGGCGGCCTCGACGTCGAGCTGGGACGTCGGCTCGTCGAGCAGGAGCAGCCGGGGCTCGAGCGCGAGCGCGGCCGCGAGGCAGACCCGCTGCAGCTCGCCCCCGGAGAGCTCGACGGTGCGGCGCTCGGCGAGATGCACCGCGCCGACCTCGGCGAGCGCGGCGTGGGCACGCGGCCAGATTCGAGCAGGATCGACGCCGAGGTTCTCGAGCCCGAACGCCACTTCGTTCTCGACGCGGGTCATCACGATCTGGTCCTCCGGATCCTGAAAGACCGAGGCGACGGTGCCCGCGAGCTCGCTCGGGCCGTGCGATCGCGTGTCGAGACCGCCGACCTCGACACGGCCGGAGAAGCTGCCGCCGTGGAAGTGCGGCACGAGGCCGGCAAGGGCGCGGAGGAGCGTCGACTTGCCGCTCCCGGACGGACCGAGAAGCGCCACGATCTCGCCGGCCTCGAGCTCGAGCGAGACGTCCCGAAGCGCCGGAACGCACCCCGGGTAGGCGAACGAGAGCCTCTCCACCGACGCTAGAGCCACAGCGCACACACTCCCAGCAGCATGATCGCCGAGCCCAGCGCGACGCGATCGACCCACGTCCAGGCGGGCCTCGGCGCCCGCGTCGCTCCGCTCCGCCCGAACCCCCTCGCCTCCATCGCCTCGGCGAGACCGGACGCGCGCTCGAGGGATCCAGCAACGAGTGGCGAGAGCAGCATCGCGTACCCACGAGCGCCGTGAAGCTCGACACCGCGGCCCCTCATGGACTCCGAAAGGCCCGTCGCATCGCGCTCGAGCGTCGGGACGAGGCGCGTCGCGAGCGCGACGCCGAGGGCCGAGCGCCGGGCGAAGCCCGCCGCGGAGACGAGACGGTCGTGGTCGACGAGGAGCGTGTAGGCGCTGAAGGCGAGCGCCACGACGGCCAGGCGGAGACCGTTCACGAGCGCGATCTGGATCTCGTCGCTCGAGATATCGAGCGGCCCGACCACCGGGAGCGTCGGCCCCTCCCACAGGAGCGTCCCGCCGCCGGAGGACCATGTCAGCGGTGAGATCACGATCACCCCGACGGCGCTTGCCAACGCGCCGCTGACGTAGAGCCAGCGACGTCCCACGGGAGCCCGCATGCAGACGAGGAGGAGCACGACGGTCATTGCCGCGAGCGCCCAGATCCGATCGACCAGAAAGGCGGCGGTCGCGACGGCGGCGAGGAGCGCGGTGGCGGGGCCGGGGCTCACGGGCTCTCGAACATCCGCTCGTAACTACCCGCGAGCAGCTCGTCGACCGGGCCGGCGAACGAGACTCTGACCGCACCGGAAGGGCCTGCCCCCGGCTCTCGTAGCGACGCGGCGAGGTGCGGCTCGCCCGTCGCGAGCTCGAAGACGTTCGCTCCGGCCGCGACCTCCCCGCCGAGCGGTGCCACGTCCGCGGTATCAAGGACGCCTGCGACGCGCTCCGCGTCGGCGCGCAGCCCCAACGCATAGCGCACCGCGGCAGCCCGCGTCTCGCCGTCGTACCCGTGCAGAAACGGCTCGGGGAAGGCTCCGGCGACGACCTCGAGCGTGTCGGCATCGTGCGACCAGTCGCGGTAGTCCCACCAGGCGACGTCACCGTCGCGGAGGCGGTAGGACGACGCCGACCGATCGCCCGCCATGCCGTTCACGAACCAGAACCAGTCCTGATGGCGCCGGCCGCTTCCCTCGACCCCGTCGATCGACTGCACATAGCCGCCGCCGTACCGGGTCTCGACGTCGGTCTCGGATCTGAGCGCACGCAGGAGAGACTGCCCTGCGGGCACGTCGACATCGACGAGCACGCTCGCGCCACGGTCGCGGGTGACCCAGAGACGGGCCGTACCGTCGGCCGCCGACGGCCCCACCCCGCCGCAGCCCGCGAGCGCAACGGCGAGCGCGAGAGCGACGAGGAGGGACGCGATGCGGGCCGGGCGGTTCACTTCACGGCGTTGGACCGAACGGCACCGACCGCGTACGCGCGGACGAGCCCGAGATGACGGCCGACACACGCCTTCCCGGCGGCGTTCGCCTTGAACTTCCGGCCACCGGCACGCACCTGGGCTCCCGCGGCGGGAGTCGCCTTGCCGGTGTCGTCGAACGACGTGACCGTGTAACAGTTCGCGGTCGTCTTTGCGAGTGTCAGGGACGGAGGCCCGCCTGCTGCGCCGAACGTCGCGTAGTACCAGAGCACCTCGTCGCCGTCCTTCAGGACGACCTGGTCGGCACCGACCGGCGGCGAGGCGCCGTTGACCTTGAATACCCAGCCTGCGGCACCTGCACCCGGGTACCGACCGATCTGGCTCACGTAGGCCCCGAACGACGCCTGGGTCACCTGGACATAGAACTCACCCAGGATGCTGGCGGCGTCGAGCGCCACCATCGCGTTCGGCGCATCCACCTTGACGGGCGTCGCTCCGAATATCGACTGGGTCTTTCCTTCGACGCGCACCGTGACGGACGCGCCGAGAGCCGTAGCTGCGAGCGAGAGAACGAGACCGATGACGGTCACGAGAACGATCAGACGTCGTGCCACGAATCCTCCTTCCACGAGGGGTTCGGTATGGAGGAGGCGGCAGGTCTTCTGACTCGGGGCTCCCTCTCCCACCGCCTTCCCGGCACCCGGTCGTCCGGTGCCAGTGGCGCTTCGGCGGGCGAGCAACTCCCCTCACAGCGGCGGGACCGTCCCGGATTCGCACCGGGTTCCCTCACCGCGCTCCTTGTGAGGCTGGAGCCTATCATCGGGACGTGTCGGCAGCAGCATTTCGCCTCTGGGCGCCGGTGGTTCTCGTGGCGGCGATCATCTTCGCGTTCTCGTCGGTGCCGAGTCTCGGCACGGGCCTCGGGACGTGGGATCTCGTGCTCAGGAAGCTCGCGCACCTGAGCGAGTACGCGGTGCTCGGCGCACTCCTGCACCGGGCACTCTCGAGGCCCTGGCTCGCAGTCCTGATCGGGGCCCTCTACGCGACGTCAGACGAGATCCACCAGCATTTCGTCCGTGGGCGTCATGCCGCCTGGTACGACGTCGTGATCGACACCGTCGGTGTCACGATCGGGGTGGTCGCCTGGAGCCGGCGCCGCCGGCGAGCGACCGGGTTGAGCGCGATCCTCGCCGTCGCGCGACCGCTCAGGACGTGAGACGGTAGATAGCGCCGCTGCCCGATACGGCGTACAGCTCGCCGGCGACGTCCTCGCCGAACGACGTCAGGCTCCGGACGACGAACGGCTCGCGCCGGACATCCCGGGCGACGCCGTCGACGAGCCTCAGCGACCAGACGGCACCCGTGCAGTAGTCGCCGTAGAAGTAGCGGCCCTTCGCCGCAGGCACCTTCTTGCCGCGGTAGACGTACCCACCGGTTATCGAGCACCCGTCCGCGTGGCTGTACTCGGCGACGGGCTGAACGAGTCGACCCGGGCCGAGTGCCGAGCTCTCGAACTTCGACGTCCCCTCGTAGACGTCCCAGCCGAAGTTGAGCAGATCCGGTCCATGGCCAAGCGACATGGTCCACCTCCTCCGTCGACCCCTGGCCGACGTCACCGATCCAGAGATCGCCGTTGGCCCTGTCGAACGTGAATCGCCACGGGTTGCGGAGGCCGAGCGCGACGACGACCGGTCGTTTCCCCGGTCGCGTCGGGTCGAGCCGGAGCAGCTTCCCGAGCCGGGAGGCGGGATTCTGCGCCCGCCCCTCGGGGTCGCCGCCGGAGCCGCCGTCGCCCATCCCGACGTACACGAGGCCGTCGGGGCCGTAGGCGACCATCCCACCGTTGTGGTTCCCGTACGGCTGATCGACGAACAGGAGCTGTCGCGCCGTACGGGCAAGCGCCTTCGTCCCGTTGGAGGTGTAGCGGACGACGCGGGTGTCGCCGTTCACATCGGTGTAGTTGACGACGAACTGGCGACTCTTTGCATAGTCGGGGGCGAACGCGAGACCCAGAAGGCCCTGCTCGCCTCCGGCGAGAACCTTCGAGCGGATGTCGAGGAACGGCGCGGCTCTGACCTTCCGGTTGCGTACGACACGCACGAGACCCGCTTGTTCGACGACATAGAGGGCGCCCGGCACGCCGGGCGCGGCATGCGACGTGAGTCGGCGCCTGAAGGCCGCCAACGACCTTCGCGATCCCGAGCGACGATTCCTGCTGCATGACGGCGGAGGCGCCCGAGACGCACAGCGAGGATGGCGACCGAACGTCGCGGCGGCGGCTACTCGAAGACGCATCCCAGTTCACCGTAGCCGACGATTGATCGGCACGGCATCCCCTTGCGGGGTGTACCCTGCGGCCGCCGTGAAGATCTTCGTTATCGGTGCAGGCCAGGTCGGCTCGACTGTCGTGGAGGCGCTTCACGGAGAGCACAACCTCACCGTGATCGACCTCGATCCGGCGCGGCTGACGCCGCTCGCGTACCGCTACGACATTGCCACGGTCGAGGCAAACGGCGCCAGCCGCCGCTCGCTCGCCGAGGCGGGAGTGCGCGACGCCGACCTCGTGATCGCCTGTACCTCGCGCGATGAGGCGAATCTCGTCGCGGCGACGTTCGCCCGGATCGAGGCCCCACGGGCGACGACGGTGATCCGCACGTCGAACGTCGAGTACATCGAGCTCTGGCGGGAGGGGCGGCTCGATGTCGACTTCGTCGTCTCGTCGGAGATCGAGACCGCACATGCGATCACGCGGGTCATCGGCGTCCCGGCGGCGCTTCAGACGGACGTCTTCGCGGACGGTCAGGTGCAGATGGTCGAGTACGAGGTCACCGAGCTCTCGAACCCCGACGTGATCGGGAAGCCGCTCCGTCAATGCGGCCTCGTGCCCCGCGACTCCCGGGTGGTCAGCAAGATTCGAGGCGACTCGATGACGATCCCGAACGGCGACACGGTGATCGCGTCCGGCGACCGGCTCGTCGTCGTCGGCTCGCCCGAGGCGGCCCAGGCATGGGGCGAGCTGCTCTCGCCGGGCGAGGGCAGGGTCGAGGACGTCGTCGTGTTCGGCGGAGGCCAGGTCGGCGTCGCGATCACGCGCCAGCTGCTGGAGCAGCGCATCGGCGTCCGCCTGATCGAGCCGAATCGCGAACGAGCGCGCCGGATCGCGGAGGAGCTCCCGAATGCCCGCGTCTACCAGGCGACGGGCCTCGACCCGGACTTCCTCGAGCGCGAGCGCATCGGACAGGCACAGGCCGCCGTGTTCGCCATGCGCGAGGACGCGCGCAACCACTATGCGGCAACGCTCGCCCGTGTCCACGGAGTCGACTTCACGATCGCGATCATCCACGACCCCATCGCCCGCGAGGTCTACGAGCATTCCGGGATCGACGTCACGGTGAATCCGCGCCAGGTGACGGCGGAGGAGATCGTGCGATTCGCCCACGATCCGCGCACACAGCAGGTCGCGATGATCGAGAACGACCGCTTCGAGGTTCTCGACATCACGACGCGACCCGAAAGTGAGTACGTCGGGTTGACCTTCCGGTCAATGCCGATCCGGGGAGCCGTTATCGGAGCGATCGTGCGCGACGGCAAGGCAGTCTTTCCCCACAGCGACGACGTCCTCCAGGCGGGCGACCGGGTCATCGTGTTCACCGAGTCCTCCAGGGTCGCGGACGTCGAGCGCGTCTTGTGACGGGCGCCAAGACGCACGGACGGCCACAGCCGTCACCACGCCTCGCGGTCGAGCTCCGCGGTGCGCTCGGCCTGATCGGAACCCTGACGAAGTACCTCGCCGTCGCACCACTGTTTCCGGCGGCGCTCGCGGTTGCGTATCGCGAGCCGGTGTGGCCGTTCCTCGCGTCCGCCGCAATCGTCGGTCTTGGCCGGGCTCGCCCTCGAGCGGTTCGGCCGCGACGCCCCGCCGATCGGATTCAGGGAGGGCTTCGTCGTCGTCGCCTTCACGTGGTTCGCCGCCGCGACGCTCGGGGCGCTGCCGTATCTCCTCTCCGGCGACCCGCAGCTCGACCGCCCGGTCGACGCGTACTTCGAGGCGATGTCCGGGTTCACGACGACAGGAGCGTCGATCCTCACCGATATCGGGGCGCTCGACCAGTCGATGCTCATGTGGCGCCAGTTCACCCAGTGGCTCGGCGGCATGGGGATCATCGTGCTGGCGCTCGCCGTGCTGCCCCGCCTGCGGGTCGGCGGGAGGCAGCTGCTCGAGTCCGAGATGCCCGGCCCCGAGGTCGACAATCTCGCCGACCGCATCCGCTCGACCGCGCGCCGGCTGTGGCTCCTCTACGTCGCCCTGACGGCCGTTCTTGCAGGGATTCTGACGGTGTTCGGGCTGACCGGGATCGACTCCCGGATGACACCGTTCAACGCCGTCGCGCATGCGTTCACCACGATGCCGACCGGCGGGTTCTCGCCGGAGCCGCGCTCGATGGAGCCATTCGCCGCGGCCACGCAATGGGTGATCGTCGTCTTCATGATCCTCGCGGGCCTCAGCTTCACGCTGCTCTACCGCGCTTTCGTGCGCCGCCGGCCGCGCTCTCTCCTGCGCGACGAGGAAGCGCGGCTCTACATCACGATCCTGATCGCCGTGTCGGCGCTGCTCACGGTCGAGCTGTGGCGCGAGGGAATCGTCCACGGCGAAGGCGCCATCCGGGCCTCCGTGTTCCAGGTCGTCTCGATGACGACGACGACGGGCTACGCGAGCGTCGACTTCGTCGGCTGGCCCGCGCTCGCCCTGATGATCCTCGTCGCCGTGATGTTCATCGGCGGCTCTGCAGGGTCGACCGGCGGGTCGGTGAAGGTCGTGCGGCATCTCGTGCTCGGGAAGGCGATCCGCCGCGAGCTGCGCCAGACGGTTCACCCCGAGGCGATCCTGCCGATTCGACTCAACGGCGCCGTCGTCGACGAGCGCACGATCCGCGCGGTGACGACGTTCGTGATCCTCTACATCGGCATCTTCGCTGTCGGCGCCGCGATCATCGCCCTCGACGCCGCCTTCCAGGGGCCAGAGATCTCGGCACTCGACGCGATCGCGGTCTCGGCGACAACGCTCGGCAACGTCGGTCCGGGTCTCGGTCTTGCGGGGCCGATGGGCTCGTTCGCGGACTTCAGCGATGTCTCCACCGTCGTGATGACGCTCCTCATGTGGATGGGCCGGCTCGAGGTGATCCCGGTGATCGTCCTCCTGACGAGGGGATACTGGAGGGTGTGAGCCGACGATGACGGGAGCGCCAGACCGAAAGCACCGGACCGGTGTCGACGTCCGCGGCACGCTCGGTCTCGTCGGTGTCCTCTGCCGTTATCTCGCGCTGGCGGTCGTCTTCCCGATCGCGTTCGCCCTCTACTACGGCGAATCGGTCGTGGCCCTTCGTCGCCGCCGGAGCTCGGCCTCGCTGCTTTCGGCTCGGCCCTGCGGGTGTGGGGCGGCGACATCTCGCGCGTTGGAGCCCGCGAGGGCTTTCTCGTCGTCGCGCTCGTGTGGCTCGTGGCAGCGCTCTACGCGGCGACACCGTATCTCCTATCGGGCGAGCCTCAGCTCGCCGGGCCGGCCGACGCGCTCTTCGAGGGAATGTCGGGATTCACGACGACCGGTGCGACGGTGCTGACCGACATCGATGCTCTCCCCCGGTCTCTGCTGATGTGGCGACAGTTCACCCAGTGGCTCGGTGGAATCGGAATCATCGTCCTTGCGCTCGCGGTGCTCCCCCGCCTCCGCATCGGCGGCCGGCAGTTGCTCGAGTCGGAGCTTCCCGGCCCCGAGGTCGACCAGCTCGCCACCAGGATCCGGGACGCCACCATGCGCTTCTCGACGCTGTACCTGGCACTCACTGCGCTGGAAGCCGCGATCCTCGGATTCCTCGGCTGGACCGGGATCGACCCGGAGATGGATGCCTTCAACGCGATCGCCCACGCGTTGACGACAATCCCGACCGGCGGCTTCTCCCCGCAAAATCGCTCCATCGAGCCGTTCGCGGTCGTCACCCAATGGGTGATCGTCGTGTTCATGATCGCGGGTGGGATCAACTTCGCGCTCCTCTTCCAGGCATTCGTCCGGCGGCGGCCGCGCGCAGCGCTACGTGACGAGGAGCTCCGCGCCTACGGGTTCGCCTTGTTTGCGGCGGCGGTCATCCTGGTCTCGGAAATCTGGACAAAGAGGCCCGAGATCGGCGAGGAGGCGATCAGGCTCGGCGTCTTCCAGGCGGCGTCGATCCTGACGACGACGGGCTACGCGACCGTCGACTTCGCGTTGTGGCCGACGCTCGCGCTCGTGACGCTCGTCGGGTTGATGTTCGTCGGAGCATCTGCCGGCTCGACGAGCGGATCGGTGAAGGTGCTCCGGCACGTCCTGATGGCGAGGATCCTCGGCCGCGAGCTTCGTCAGACCGTGCACCCGGAGCTAATCGCGCCGATCAGGCTGAACCGCGTCGTCGTCGACGAGCGCACGCTCCGCGCTGTCATGAGCTTCGTCCTCCTCTACATCGGGATCTTCGTGGCCGGCACGCTCGTGGTCACGATCGACGCCGCCTACAACGGCCCGGGGGTGACGCCGTTCGAGGCCATCGGTGCCGTGGCGGCGACGCTCGGCAATGTCGGGCCTGCCGTCGGCTTCGCAGGGCCGTTCGGGTCGTACGCCCCGTTCAGCGACGTCTCGACGGTCGTGCTCTCCGCCCTCATGTGGATCGGCCGGATCGAGGTGATCCCCGTGGTGGTGCTCCTGACGCGGAGCTACTGGCGCGCATAGCCGCGCAGGCACCCGCCTACGAGGCGCCGAGGAGGACCCGCCGGAGGCGATCCTCGAGGCCGGGCTTCAGGATCACGATCACCCGGTCGCCCGGTCTGACGACCGTCTCTCCGAGTGCGATCTCGCCGACACCGTTCCGCGTCACCGAGACGATCCGCACGTCGTCCGGCAGCGGGAGCCCTGCGATCCGCTTGCCGGCGGCAGGCGAGCTGCCGGTGACCTGGACTTCGACGACCAGGAGCCCCTCCTGGCGGAGCTCGAGCAGTCGCACGAGCCCGTGCTCCGGCACCTCGTGCTCCACAAGGCCGAGGATGGCCGAGGTTGCGCTCACGGTCAGGGCAATTCCGAGGAGGTCGAAGTGCTGCTGATTGCGCGGATCGTTGACGCGCGCGATCGACTTCGAGACGCCGTATCGCTCCTTCGCGAGCTGCGCGATCACGAGATTGTCCTCGTCGTCTCCCGTCACCGCGAACACGATGTCGGGGGGCCGGTCGATCCCCGCACGCTCGAGAACGTGCATCTCGGTCGCATCGCCGTGCAACGCAATCGGCCCGAATTCCTCCTCGAGCGCCTCGAAGCGGTCTCGACGCTGCTCGACCAGGGTCACCTCGTGCCCCATCGCGAGGAGCGACGATGCGACGTTCGCACCGACCTTTCCGCCGCCCGCGACGATGAGATACATCAGGTCTGCACCGAACCCGACGGCCGTTCTGGCGCGACGCGACACGCGCGTACCTCGTCGACGAGGAACGAGATCGCCGTCTGCGTCGGGCAGACCGTGCGGAGCCCACGCTTGGCGTAGAACTCGGCGCGACGGGGGTCGAGGACGCGCACGACGACGCAGGTGATGCCGTACCGCTCCTGGAGCACCTGCCCGATCACGATGTTCGTGTTGTCGCCGGAGGTCGCGACAACGGCGGCATCGGCCGACTCGACGCCGGCGCGGACGAGGATCTCGGACTCCATCGCGTGACCGACGACAAAGCCGCCGCTCCAGCCGCTCCCGAGGCGAGCGAGAGCCTCCTCGTTCTCGTCGACGGCGGTGACATCCCACCCCTCGTCGGCGAGTTGCTTCGCGACGGCAGAGCCGACGCGTCCGCACCCGATCACGACGGCGTTCATGGGATCACCATAAACGAGCCGATCACGCGTCCGCTTCGAAGACGCCTGTCGGAAACGCGACGACGAGGACCTCACACGGGGCGTGGCGGAGGATGTGATCGACGGTCGGTGAGAAGAATCGCGACTGTCGCCGCCAGCGCGGCGACGAGCCGAGCACGATCAGGTCGAAGTCTCCCTGCCGCGCCTCGTCCACGATCGCGTGCCCAATCGAGCGGGCGGCGATCGTCCGCGTCGCGACCTCGATGCCGTTCTCTTCTCCGAGCGCACGCGCCTCGGCAAGAGACTCGTCCGCCAGGCGGCGTACGTCGTCGGGGAGGTCGCCGTCGAGAGGCAGTGCCCGCGGTACCTGGACGACGAACACGGCCTCCACGCTCGCGTCGCGCTCCTTTGCGAGTGCGATCGCGGTTGCGGCCATCTCCTCGCCGATGTCCCCGAGCTTCATGGGCACGAGCAGCTTGCTGTACGCCACGCCAGGAGGGAGCGTCGTCACCGGGTCGATGTCGTCGAGAACGCCCGCATCGAGTCGTTTCCTGACGAGGACGAAGATGACGAGGCCGAGGAGCAGCCACCCGGGGCCGGCGTACCGCGCCCCGGGATGCGTGGCGAGGGCGAGCACCCAGACGGCGAATGTCAGCGGGGCGCCGATGAGGGCCGGTACCGGGACGACGACACCGCGGATCGTGACCTCGGGTCGCGCCCGGAACGGGCGCTCGAGGTCGGGCTCCTTCTGACGCAGGCGAATCACCGCGAGCTGTGCGGCCGTGAACGCGAACAGGACACCGAAGGAATAGAGGCTGGCGAGGAACGCGACATCGTCGCCGGCGAGCACGCCCGTGGCGACGACCACCGTCACCGCGATCGCGCCGATCGCAATGATCGCCTTGCGCGAGACGAGCGCTCTTCGGTCGGGGACCCCGAGCTCGCGGGGGAGCATTCCGTGCTCCGCCATCGACCGCCCCAGCCGGGTGCACCCGGTGATCGCCGTCGTTGCGGCCGCGAACAGGATCAGTGCGCCCGAGATCCCGACGACGACGCGCAGCACGTCCACGACGATCGCCGGCAGGTGGCCGTCGAACGCCGTCACGATCCCCACCATCGGCGCCTCCAGCCAGTCGTCGGCGAGACCGGTCGAACCATCCTCGGAGGGAAACGCCGTCACGGCGACGACGGCGATCAGCCCGGTCATCACGACCACGAGGCCGATCGATGTGAAGAGCGAGCGCGGCAGCACCTTGCCGGGCTCTCGCGCCTCCTCGGCCAGGTTGGCGACGGTCTCGAGACCCGTGTACGCGAGCATCGCGAGCGGCAGCGCGAACAGCAGATCGTGCCACTGCTGGCCGGCGGCGAGGTCGAAGCCGCTCGTCAGCACGCCGGGCGAGAAGACGACCGCGAGCCCCAGAACGACGACGAGCAACTGGACCGAGATGTCGAGCACGGCGAGCGCGAGGGCCGCTATCTGAACGCGGGCGGGACGAAGGAGTCGGACGCCGACGATTCCAACGATGACCGCGACAGCGACAACGACGTCCCACGGGCTTTCCCTGAGCGACGGCGCCGCGAGCGCGGCAGCGAGGTAGTGCGGGATGAACAGCGTCGAGAGAGCAATCACGATGAGGAAGTCGAGAAACAGCACCCAGCCGGTCGCGAACCCGGCGAGATCGTTGAACGCACGCCGCGTGAAGGTCGCGGCCCCGCCTGCCTGCGGGAGCGCGGCGGTGCCTTCCGCGTACGACAGCGATACGACGAGGAAGAGGAGACCGCTGATGAGGAGGACGATCGGCGTCAGCCCGAGTGCCTGCGCCGCGACGATCCCGAGTGCGAAGTAGATCGACGAGCCGATCTCGTCATAGGCGACCGCGAACAGCGACGGCGCGTCGAAGACGCGTTCGACGCCGCGGAGCTTACGAGCCACGCTTGCGCTCCAGCTGGATCCGCCCGACGCCGAGCGCGACGAAGAGGGCGCCGAGGACGAATCCGACGAGTCCACCGCCGTGCAGCGCCGTCACGACGAGCAGGGCGACGCCGATCAGGACGAAGCATCCCGAGAACACGAATATCGCCCGGCGATACCAGATCATCCCGCTCCGACCGCCTCGCGCGACGCCGCGACCATCACCCGGCACGGCGCATTCCGCAATACATGGTCGACGGTCCGGCCGAAGACCGCCCTCTGCGACACCGTGAGCGTCTTGCGTGGCGTGCCGATGACGATGATCTCCGTGCCGCGGCGCTCCGCTTCCTCGACGATCGCGGCACCCGCGCTCCGTGCCCGCACGAGGCGGTCGAGCACGCGGACCCCGTAGGAGCCGCCGATCGCGACGGCTTCGTCGAGCTCCTCGTTCGCCGCCTCCTCGAGCTCGTCCATCGGATCCTCGAGCGGTCTTCCGAGCGGGACTTCGAGGACGCTGAGCGCGACGATCCTGGCTCCACGCTCGGCAGCGAGGCTGCACGCGACGTCAAGGGCATCGTCGGACGGCTGCCCGGCGACGACCGGCACGAGGAGGCGCCGGTACTCGAGAGCGAGAGCGGGGCCATACGCGGGCGGAGCCTTGACGGTCTTCCGGAGAGGCTCCTTCACGAAGCGCCGCCGGTAGATCACGTAGAAGACCAGGCCGGACGCGATCCAACCGATTCCGACCCACCGCGTCGTCGGGTTCTGCGCGACGATGACGAGCAGCGACGCGCCCGTCGCGAGGCCGCCGACGATCGCGAAGAGAGGCCACTCGACACCACGGAACATGATGTTGGGCCTCGCCCGATAGAACGTCTCCGTCGAGCCGCGCTGCTTCGTCCTCAGGCGAACGAGCGAGAAGTGGGCGACGGTGAACGACAGCGTCGCTCCGAACGAGTACAGCGTCCCGACGAAATTCACGTCGCCGGGAAGCAGAATCACGATCGGCGCGATCCCGGCGAAGAGGACGAGAGGCAGCACCGGCGTCTTGAACCGCGGGTGCAGGCGTCGAAAGGCCTCGGGAATCTGGCGGTAGCTCGCCATCGAGTAGGTCACGCGCGAGGCCCCGATGACGCCGGCGTTGGTCGCGATGAACAGGATCGTGGCAGCGAGGATGCCGACGTAGATCTCGAGGATGCGAAGGAGCGACCCCGAGATCCCGAGATTCTCGACGAGACCGAGAATCGGGTCGTTGGCATAGCCGCCCTGCTCGGGCGGCAGGGCGAGCAGCGTCGTCAGCTGGCCGTCGATCACGGTAACGGGCAACGCCGAAAGCGCGATGAGCGGCAGCGTCAGGTAGATCGCGAACACGGCTGCCGCGACGAGCTTGTAGGCGTCGGGCACGGTCCGCGACGGCTCCCGCGCCTCCTCGGCGAGGTTGGAGACCGTCTCGACGCCGGTGTAGGCGAGCATCGCGACCGGCACGGCGAGCGCGAGGTTCGACCATGTCGGCGCGACGCCCCAGTGGATGTTGTCGACGAGGATCGTCGGGCTGAACACGAGGAAGAAACCGAGCAGGACGAGCAATACCTGGGTCGCGAAGTCGAGCACCGCGAGCACGATCGAGAGCTTCGCCGCTTCCTGGACGCCGACGATGTTGAGGCTGACGAGCACGACGATCACCACCGCGCCCGCAACGATGTCCCACGGGTTCGTCTTGAGCGGCTCCCAGAAGACGGAGAGGTAGTGCGGGACGAAGAAGGCCGACGTGGCGACCGTCACGACGTAGACGAGCATCTGCGCCCATGCGGCCCCGAAGCTGATGATCTCGTCGAACGCATGTCGGGCGAAGCTGGACGAGCCGCCGGCCTCGGGATAGAGGACGGTGCCTTCGGCATACGTGGCGGCGGTCATCGCGAACACGATCCCGGCGACGAGGAAGACGAGCGGTGTCAGTCCGAGCGCGTAGACCGCCGTGAGACCGAGTGCGTAGTAGATCGACGAGCCGACGTTGCCGTACGCGGTTGCGAACAGCGCCGGTGTTCCGAGGACCCTCTCGAGCTCGACCTCGCGTCGGCGTCGGCTTGGCACCGCAAGAGTGTAGGGGACACGGCAGCGGGTACCGGATCCGCAACCGCGTCCCGAAAACATCGAGGGCCGGCTCGCGCCGGCCCTCATCGTTCATGTCAAACCCGTGGGACGGGGCCGCGCCCCGCCGTTCATCTACCCGTGAATCGACGCCAGCAACGGGATGATGAGGATCGCAACGATGTTGGCGATCTTGATCATCGGGTTGATCGCAGGGCCGGCGGTGTCCTTGTACGGGTCACCGACCGTGTCGCCCGTGATCGAGGCCGCATGGGCTTCCGAGCCCTTGCCTCCGTAGGCGCCTTCCTCGATCAGCTTCTTCGCGTTGTCCCAGGCACCTCCACCGGAGGTCATCGAGATCGCAAGGAAGAGACCTGTCACGATCGTCCCGATCAGCAGACCGCCGAGCATCTCGGGACTGATGATGCCGACGACGATAGGTACGAGCGACCGGGATCGCGGCCGGGAGCATCATTCCCTTGAGCGCGGATGCGGTGACGATCCCGACGGCAAGCGAGTAGTCGGGTCGGGACGTGCCCTCCATGATGCCCGGGTCGTCGCGGAACTGACGACGCACCTCCTCGACGACCTCGCCGCCGACGCGTCCAACGGCCGTCATCGCGAGCGCCGCGAACAGGAACGGCATCATCCCGCCGATGAACAGGCCGGCGATCACGTACGGATCGTCGAGCGAGAAGACCGTATCGATCCCGTTCTCAACGAGGCCGCGCGTGTACTCGTCGAACAGGATCAGCGCGGCGAGGCCGGCAGAGCCGATGGCGTATCCCTTCGTGACGGCCTTCGTCGTGTTGCCGACGGCGTCGAGCTGGTCGGTGATCGTGCGCACCGACTCGGGCATGTCTGCCATCTCGGCGATCCCACCGGCGTTGTCGGTGACAGGACCGAACGCGTCGAGCGCGACGATCAGGCCGGCCATCGAGAGCTGCGCCATGACCGCGACGCCGATTCCGTAGATGCTGCCGCCGGCGATCTCGTAGGCGGCAATGACGCCGCCCGCGATCACGATCACGGGCAGGGTGGTCGCTTCCATCCCCTTGGCGAGGCCGGCGATGATGTTGGTTGCATGACCCGTGGTCGAGGCCGCGGCGATCTTCTTGACCGGGCTCCAGCGGCTCCCGGTGTAGAACTCGGTGATCGCGACGAGCAGGAATGTGATCGCCAGCCCGACGAGCGCCGAGCCATACAGCTGCCAGAACGAGAAGCGGCCGTCGTCGAACGCCTGGGTGACCGGAATGAAGCCGATCGCCGAGAGCACCGTCGCGACGACGACGCTCATGTAGAGGGCGTTGATGATCGCGTTCGGGCCCGAGCCGACGCGGGCGAAGAACGTGCCGATCACGGACGCGAGGATCGACATGCCGCCGAGCGAGAGCGGATACAGCCAGAGGTCTCCGGCCGGGAAGGAGATTCCGAGCAGCATCACGGCGACCGCAGTGACCGCATACGTCTCGAAGAGGTCGGCTGCCATGCCGGCGCAGTCGCCGACGTTGTCGCCGACGTTGTCCGCGATGACGGCCGGGTTCCGAGGATCGTCCTCGGGGATGCCGGCTTCGATCTTGCCGACGAGGTCGGCGCCGACATCCGCGGCCTTCGTGAAGATGCCGCCGCCGAGACGGGCGAAGACCGAGATCAGCGAGCCGCCGAATGCGAGGCCGATGAGGTCGGTGACGGCCGACTCGGGCGTGTTGCCGAGCGCGCCGGTGAGGAACCAGTAGTAGCCGGCGACGCCGAGCAGGCCGAGGCCGACGACGAGGAGACCGGTAACCGATCCCGCCCTGAACGCAACCTTGAACGCAGGCGCGACTCCCTCGCGGGCGGCTTCGGCAGTGCGCAGGTTCGAGCGAACTGCCACGTTCATGCCGATGAAGCCGGCGGCAGCGGAGAGGACGGCCCCGATCACGAAGCCGAACGCCGCTCCCCAGCCGAGAGCGTTGTAGAAGCCGATCAGGAGGATCGGCAGAATCGCGACGACGGCGATCCAGGTGTACTGCTTTCGCAGATATGCGGCAGCGCCTTCCTGCACGGCACCAGAGATCTCACGCATCCGCTCGTTGCCCTGCGGCTGCTTCAGCAGCCAGTAGGTCAGGTAGAGCCCAAACAGAACCGCAACGCTCGCGCACACGAGCGCGAACGCAACAGCATGGTCATTGAAGAAGTCCATCAACCCTCCGGAGGCACGTCACAAAGAAAGCGCCGAAACGGGATCGGCGCGCCAGATTATGCCGCACAAGCTCGGACGCCGCTCGGCGAACCGCCTCCGCCGGCGCGCGTGCGCCTCCTACCCCACCCGGGTTGGCGCTCAGCGAGAGGTCACCGTAGATGCGGGGAAGGTCGTCGCCCTCCTCGAATCGAGCGATCTGACGCTCGGCCGCATTGCTCTCCGGCACCCGGAGCCACTCGGCAGCGCCGATCTCCGACGCGACGGGAAGCACCCATTCGATCAACCGCTCGATCCGCGCACGCGCGGGGATGAACTTCGCGCCGCTCGAGGTCGATCAGCTCGCCCGAGAGGCCGTAGCGGATCGCCCGCCACATGTTCTCCTCGATCAGTCGGTGAGGCTGCTCCTCGATCGGCTCGCCCTCGTCGAGAGCACGCGCGATTCTCGCGATGAGCGCGACACAGAGGGCCGCGAGCGACTGCGATTCGGCGAGGGAGGGCTGGCCGTCACAGATGCGGATCTCGACGGTCGGGAACGTGAGGTGCGGACGCACGCTCCACCACAGCTGCGTGTGCTCGGTGATCGAGCCCGTGTCGTAGAGGAAGCGGACATACTGCTCGTACGCATCCCACGTCTCGAATGCGTCCGGAACACCGCAGCGCGGGAAGTACCGCGTGAAGATCTGCGTCCTCGCGGAGTGAAGCCCGGTGTTGACGTTCTCGGCGAACGGCGAGCTCGCAGAGAGCGCGAGGAGCTCGGGGAGCCAGTTCCGGAGTGCGCTCGTGATCCGGATCGCCCGATCGGCACCCCTGATGCCGACATGGACATGGAAGCCGAAAGTGTTGTTCTTCCAGACGACATACCGGAGCAGCTCGTCGTTCCGACGGTAATGCGGCGTATCGATGATGCGCTGTTCCTTCCAGCTCGCCCACGGGTGCGAGCCGGTTGCGCCGAGCTCGAGCCCGAGCGGGTCGACGAGGCCGATGAGCTCGACGCGGCGAGCGGCGATCGTCGCCGGGATATCGGAGAACGACTCGAGCTTTCCCGTCTTGATCTCGACCTCGGAGGCGATGAGCTCTCCGGCGAGGTGGTCCTCCGCAGGCGTGCCGGCGGCCGCGGCCTGAACATCTTCGAAGCGGTTTACGAGATCGAGTGAGTCGCGGATCGAGGAGCGCGAACTCCTCCTCGACGGCGACCGTGAAGTCGGTGGCCGCGTCGAAGCGCTCGCGCGCCTCGCGGAGGAGCTGATCACTCGGGACGCGCTGTTCGTCACCCACGGCGCGAAAAGCGTAGTCGATACTGCACTTTCGATAGCGACCAGCGGAGCTTCCCGGAACGTCGGCCTAGGCGAACGGCTCGAGCAGACGGCGCGAAACACCGGCCCAGCTCCAGTTGTCGATCACCGCCCGGCGTGCGGCCGCTCGAACGGCGACCCGGTCCGCGTCGGGAAGCGAGAGCAGCTCGGACAGGCGGCGCGCGAGATCGATCGCGTCCCCGGACGTGAACGCCGCGAGGTGACGAAGGCCGGCCGGGTAAGAGGCCTCCAGGCCGGCAGCGACCTCGGCGAGCCCCGAATGGCGTGCGACGAGCGGCGGGCAACCGGTGGACGCCGCTTCGGCAGCGACCATCCCGAAGGCCTCGGGGAAGATTGACGGCACGACGCACGCATCCGCGAGCGCGAGCAGGTGCCGGAGGTGACGGTGCTCGAGGGGACCCGTGAAGAGGGCATCCACCCCCTGGTCGACCGCGCGGCGCTCGAGCGCGGGCCGTTCCGGCCCGAAACCGACAACCACGAGCCGCACGTCCATGTCGGAGACCGCATCGATGAGAACGTGGACGCCCTTCTGCTCGATCAGCTTTCCGAAGTAGACGACGACAGGCGAACCTGGCACGCGCAGACGCTCGAATCTTCGAGCATTACCCTCGTCGGGCAATCGCTCGTGGACGGTTCCGGGATTCGGTGGATCGAGGAGTGCCGCCTCGATCAGAGCCTCGACCGCCGCATCGCGTGGCGCGGGAGCCCACTCGTCGATGTCGACGCCGGGAGGTACCTCGATGACGTTCTCCGAGTGCCGACAGACCTCGGCGACGACCTCGCGGATGTGCTCCGAGCCGACAAACGTCGCGCGTGCGCTCGACAGCACCTGCTTCCCCCAGAGAGACAGCTCCTCGTTCCCGCGCATCGAGTACTCGAGCTCGGATCCGTGGGCCTTCACGGCGAACGGAGCGCCCGTCGCCGCGCCGACCGCACCGCCGAGAAGGACGTGGTTGGTGAACACCGCATCTGCGGGAAGAAGTGCGCGGAGAGCCTGCGCGTTCGCATCGACCCAGCGATCGAGCTCCTCACGCGTGCAGTCCTGGAGCCGCCGCACGTCGTATCCTTCGTACCGGTCGAGGACGAAGACCGGCAGCAGACCGCCGACGTCGGGGCGCACGGTACGCGCTGCGCCGAGGTCGTAGGCAGCGGGGTTCGGCTCTTGCGAGAGCACGGTCACGTCATGCCCGGCATTGCTCCATTCGCGCGCCAGCATCCTGGTGTAGACGTTGGAGCCTGTCCCGCCGAGGAGGTATCCGTGCCAGAGGAGGATGCGCATGTCCGCATCCTGCCCGACCTGGACGACCGAGTCGGGCTTACGTCAGATGGAAGTACAGGGCGTAGAGCAACTCGACCGCCGGGTTCGACGCGTGCACCTGAACGTCGGCGGGCGTCGTGAGCAACGCCTGCGAGTAGTTGAAAATGATCTTGACGCCGGCTGCGACGAGCGCATCGGCCGCTTCCTGAGCCGCATCGGCCGGAACGGCGAGGACCCCGACGATGATGTTCCGTTCGCTGACGAGGTCGTCGAGCATGTCGAGCGGGGTGACGGGCACTCCGCCGATGACCCGGCCGGCCTTCGTAGGATCGATGTCGAAGACCGCCGCAATGGTGATCCCGTGCTCTGCGAAGATCGGCGAGCTGGCGATCGCACCACCGAGCCGGCCGGCACCGACGAGTGCGATGTTGTGCTGACCCTGGGTGCGGAGGATCTTGCGGATCTCGCCGAGCAGCGAGTCGATGTTGTACCCGACGCCGCGCTTGCCGAAGCGGCCGAAGTTGGAGAGATCGCGTCGGATCTGCGTCGCATTGATGTTCGTGTACTCGGCGATCTCCTGCGACGAGATCCTGGTCTTGCCCATCTTCTTGGCCTGCGTCAGCACCTGGAGGTAGCGGCTGAGGCGTGCCGCGACACCAACTGTCAGTCTCTCCGCCACGTAACTCTCCTTCGACAACGACCTTGTGACAACTTGGCACATACTGCCTGCCGATGTCGGTCAGCGCGCCGGGGAACCGTCCCGGCCGATCCGATCGAGAAGCGCCTCCTCCGTGACGAAATAGGTGAATACCCGGACACCGTCGATCTCGATCACAGGGAGCAGCGACCGGTACTCGGCCTCGAGCGCCTCGTCGCCCGTGATATCGACGACCTCGACCGTGAAGCCGCCGACCCCCTGCGCTTCACGGACGACGTCGAGCGCGCGCTCGCAGAGATGACATCCGGCTGCGACGAAGACGGTGATGCGGCGGGGCCGTTCTCCGGTCACGGACGACCGCTAGAGCTCAGGGGTAGAGACCGCGGATCGTGGTGGCCTCCGCAACACGCTGCACGGCGATCCCGTACGCAGCCATACGCATGCTGGTCGCATGCCGCTCGCGCGTCGACCACGTCTCTTCGAACGCCCGCACGACAATGTCGTTCAACTTCGCGTGCACCTCGTACTCCTTCCAGAAGTACTCCTGGAGGCCCTGGACCCACTCGAAGTAGGAGACGACGACGCCGCCCGCGTTTGCGAGCACGTCGGGCAGAACCAGAATGCCGCGGTCCTCGAGGATCTCGTCGGCTTCGGGAGTGGTCGGGCCGTTGGCGCCCTCGCAGATCATCTTCGCGCGCACGCGCGGCGCGTTCTCCGCGGTGATCGCCTGCTCGAGCGCACACGGCGTGAGCACATCGCAGTCAATCTCGATCAGCTCGGCGTTCGTGATCGGATCGGCTCCCGGAAATCCCTCCAGTACCCCGTGCTCACGCTTGTACGCGATCGCGGCCGGCACGTCGAGGCCGTACGGATTGTGGATCCCGCCACGCGAGTCGGAGACGGCGATCACGCGTACGCCCTCGTCCGACAGGAGGCGTGCGAGGTTGGAGCCCACGTTGCCGAACCCCTGGATCGCAACCCGCGTGTCGTGGAGGCGGGATCCCTGCTTCTGCAGTGCCGTCCGAATGCAGTAGAGCGATCCGCGCGCTGTGGCCCCGTCGCGCCCGACCGACCCGCCGACGGCGAGGGGCTTGCCCGTAACCACGCCGAGCACAGAGTGCCCGACATTCATCGAGTATGTGTCGAAGATCCACGCCATCACCTGCGCGTCTGTACCCACGTCGGGGGCCGGAATGTCCTTCTCGGGACCGATCTCGTTGATGATCTCGGTCGTGTAGCGCCGCGTCAGCCTCTCCTTCTCACCCATCGAGAGCAGATGCGGGTCGCAGATGACGCCGCCCTTGGCACCGCCGAACGGAAGGCCCATGAGCGCGCACTTCCACGTCATCCACATCGCGAGAGCCTTCACCTCATCCTGCGTCACCGCCGGGTGATACCGGATGCCACCTTTCGCAGGCCCCCTCGTCATGTTGTGCACGACGCGGTAGCCCTGGAAGGGGAAGACCGAGCCGTCGTCCATATGAACGGGGATCGAGACCTCGACCCCCTTCTTGCACTCGGCGAGGACATGGATCAGATTCGGATCGACACCGAATGTCTCGCCGACACGCCGCAGCTGAGCCTGCGCGAGCGCGAAGGGGTTCTCGTGGAGATGCGTCGACGGGATGGCAGCGCTCATGCGTAGGCACCTTCGCTCACGACGTGACGACTATACCGCCGCCGTCCACGGGACGAAGCCGCGGTTCTCACTCGATCGAGAACGGGATCGTCTCCTCGTTCGGGAACCCGCCACCCACGGGTAGGGCCGTGACGTGCAACTCGTAGTCACCCGGCGCCAGCCGCTTACCGTTGATCCCGCGCCCCGACAGCCCGAACGAGTATCGGCCGGGCAGGAGGTCCCGGACGAGCGCGAGCCGGCCGAGGTTACGATCGCCGCGATAGAGCTCCAGCGTGACCTCCTCGAGCGGCAGCAGCTGCGGTCTCTCGGGGCTCCCGTCGACGCGCCCGAGGGTGAGCGTCAGGACGGCCGGGTCGACATCGGACGGTGCAAACGAGCGGCTCGACAGCTTCGCGCTCCGGATCAGATCGAGACCGACGACTGGAACGGTGATTGTCCAGGGGATCTTCAGGCTGGCCCCGTCACGCACCTTGACGGCCACGGCTCCACGAAGCGCTGCCGGTGCGCGAGGGAGCAGCGGGACACGTGCGGTCACGGCGACCTGCACGGTTGCCCCCGGAAGGAGCCTGGCTCTCGCGGGCGCGACATCGACCTCGAGATCGACGCCGTCCACCGCCCCCGGGGTGATGGTCACGCCGAGAGTCCGGCTGCTCGTGTTCCTCAGCGTGATCACCCGTCCGACCTGCGTATCCGCAGCGAACACGGCTCCGAGTGAGACGAGCGGTGGGTCCGAGACCAGCTCGAGGGCGGCCGCGGCGGATGGATCGACCGTCCCGACCACGGATCCCGGAATCCGTCGCGCGCTCGCCACGAGCGCCTGCTTGAGCCCCGACGCGTCGAGGTCGGGACGCGCCTGCGCGAGGAGGGCCGCGGCGCCTGCGGTGAGCGCCGCAGCCGCACTCGAGCCACTCAGCGTCCCGTACCGCGCGGCACCCTCCTCGTTTCGCCCCGGATCCGAGGTTGCGAGACCGATACCGGCGGCGTTCACCTCGGGCTTCTGGGCGCCGTTGAATGCGAGGCCGTCGGATGAGAACGGCGCCTGGCCACCCCGGTCAGGGTTGTCGTCGAACGCCGCCGCACCCACGGAGAAGCTCACCGGGACTCCGGCGCTGAGCGCGCCGCGGACGGCCTCGGCAGATCCTGCCGCAAGCCCGAGAATGGGAACCTCGATGGGGCCGTCGGTGCCGAGAGACCCGGCGGGGAGCGTCCCGTCGACGAGCACGGCGGTGGCTCCGGCTGCGACGACCTCCCGTACGGCCTCGGGCGACGATGTGCCGCGCGGCAGAAGAACCGCCGCTCCCCCGACACGGCTGTAGCCATTGGCATCGAAAAGCCTTGTGAAGCCGCCGGGCGCGCCAACCACCGCCTGCGCCGACCGGGCGAGAGCGACGACCGGCGCCGACACCGATGTTCCCGGGGCGACGACACCTCCGAGCGGCTGGTTGCCCGAGACGAGAACGCGCAATCCGGCGAGGAGGAGCACGTGAGCGGTCGGGCTGCGACGCCTCGTGTCGAGCGCGCCGGCCGTGAGAGCGGCAGGCGCGCCACCCGGGCCTCCAATGCTGCCGTACGTCGGTCCCGCCGGCCCGTCGTTCCCGGCCGGCGCGACGACCAGCATGTCGAGCGTTGCGGCTCCCGCCGCCGCGAGAGCCAGCGGGCCGTCGACGAACGCTGCGAACGGCTCGACGACGCCGACGAGCGCGACGCGCGCCGCATCGTGCGCATCGCCGTCCTCATTCGGGTCGACTGCCAGCTCGACGCCGGCCAGAACCTGATCCGTTCGTCCGTAGATCGAGACGCCGCCGGACGCGTCCGGCTGCCAACCGGCGACGCGAATAGGGAGCAACGACGCCCCGGGAGCTGTCCCCTGGAGCTCGGCCGGGCCGTCGGAGCCCACGACGAGCCCTGCCATCTCGGTTCCGTGGCGCTCCGGTCGCCCCGGCGCCGTCGGGTTCTGCCGTGCGCTTGCATCGCCACCGGGATCGAGAACATCGAGGCCGGGAAGGAGGGCTCGACGGATATAGGGGTGTACGAGGTCGACCCCGGTATCGAGCAGCGCGACCGTGACTCCTGCGCCCGAGAACCCCGGAAGCTGAACGTCGGGACGCCGGGCCCCACCGGCATCGCAAAGAGCTGATCGACCGTTCCCGGCGAGACGGCGGCTGGCAGGGCGGCCCTGACCGCGTACACCCCCCGCACGTCGGGCGAGCCGACGACGATCGCAAGCGACCGCGTATCGAGAGGGGCAGCGAAACCGTTGAAGACGCGATAGAACGAATGCTCCGGTTCGATCGGCGCACCCTTCAGGGCGAGACTGGCCAGCACCTCCTGCTGTGCCTGGCGCGCAACACGAGTCCAGGATCGCTCCTGCTCCTCCGTCGCGACCCCACCTGCCGCGGCCACGCGACTCGCGAGCGAGGGCTCGTCGAGGACGACGATCCACCGTCCCCCGAGCTGCGGCGTCGGCCGATCCCCGAGCAGGCTCTCCCAACCGGCCGCGCCCGTTGTCGGCTCGTCCGTAGCAGCCGCTGCGCCGCCGGCGAGCAGGAGGAGCATGCCGGCGAGGACGACTGCCGCAACGGCCGAGAGGCGGGATTGCCTACGCTGCCGACGCATACGCATCCACGGTACGTGCCTCCGCGGCCGACAGCGGATCGGCGTATCGGGCCGCCGACGCAATCATCGCGGCATTGTCGGTGCAGAGTGCGAGCGGGGCGACATGTGCGTCGGGGAGCGCCGCGCGCAGCTCGGAGTTCGCTGCGACCCCGCCGACGACGGCGATCCGTGCGAGGCCCTCGGCCTCCGCCGCCTGACGAAGGCGCCTCGACAGAGCGAGCACGATCGCTCGCTGGTAGGACGCGGCCAGGTCGGCACGGCGCTCGTGCACCGCCGCCTCTCCGAGGTCGCGCACGGTGTAGAGAAGCGCAGTCTTCAGGCCCGAGAACGAGAAGTCGAGCCCGGGAACGCGGGCGACGGGAAACGAGAATGCGTGCGGGTCGCCGTCGCGAGACAACGCGTCGATCTCGGCTCCTCCGGGGTAGGGAAGGCCGAGGAGTCTCGCGCCCTTGTCGAACGCCTCGCCCGCAGCGTCGTCGAGCGTGGTGCCGAGGCGATCGAACGACCCGCGCGACCGCACGGCGAGGACCTGGGTGTGACCGCCCGTTGCGAGCAGGCAGGCAAACGGCGGCTCGAGGGGAGTCGGGCCGAGATAGAGCGCTGCGACATGACCGTGAAGGTGATCGACCGCGACGAGTGGAAGATCGCGCGCCCAGGCGATCGCTTTCGCGGCCGAGAGGCCGACGAGCAGCGCGCCAACGAGCCCCGGCCCGCGCGTCACCCCGACGCGCGTGATGTCGTCGAGCGTGACCCCCGCGTCGTGCAACGCCTCACGAATGACCGGGCCGACCTGCTCGAGATGTCGCCGCGAGGCGACCTCGGGCACGACGCCGCCGTAGCGCGCATGCAGGGCGCTCTGGGAGGCGACGATCGACGACAGGACCTCGCCGTCGTCGGTGACGACGGCTGCGGCCGTTTCGTCGCACGACGTCTCGATCCCCAGGATCACGCCTCACCCGCATCCGTGTCGCCCTGCTCCATCCGTGCTCCCTCGTCGCTCTCCCGACCCCGTTCGGTGCGCTCGGGGTCTCTCCACATGATCAACGCATCCTCTCTGTTGTCAGTGTAGTAACCGCGTCGGACACCACGCTGCACGAACCCGAAGCCCTCGTAGAGCCTGATAGCAGCGAGGTTCGATACGCGCACCTCGAGCGTATAGCCGCGCTCGGCGTCGTCGGTCGTCGCGTCGAAGAGACTCCGCAGCATCGTCGACGCGATGCCCAGGCGGCGGTGCTCCGCGGCGACGGCGACGTTCATCACGTGCCAGGCATCGACATAGCGTGAGATGACGAGGTATCCGGCGAGCGTACCGTCGTCGAGCACCGCCGCGATGGAAAGCGAGCTCGGCTTCGCGAGCTCGCTGACGAACATCGAGCGCGACCAGGGCGTCGGGTACGACGCGCGCTCGATCTCCTCGATGGCGTCGAGATCGGTGAGCCCGAGACGGCGGATCGAGACGTTCACGCTGACCACGTTTCCGCGTCCGGTAGGCGGACGTACACCGGCTCGACCATGTCGGCCGGTCCGAAGTGAGACGCGAGCGAAGCATGCAACGCGGCACGCGGGAGATGAAGGATCGAGTCGTCCGGCGGGACATCCGCACCGCGGTCGACGAGCAGCTCGCGATACTTTCGTGCGCCGCTCCCGACGCACACGCCTCCGTCGGGTGGCGCGAGATCCTCGGGTCGAACCGCAGCCGGGCCGGGCACGAAGACCTCGCCGCGACGGGCATCGATCACGGGGTATGCGTTCGCGACCCCTGCCGCAAGAGCGTCGAGGGTGGTCACTCCCGCGACCGGAAGATCGAGAGCGAGGCCAAGGCCCCGTGCGACGGACAGCCCGATCCGCATCCCGGTGAAGCTACCCGGGCCGGTCCCGACGACGATGCCGTTCAGGTCCGCCGCGTGGAGCCCCGCGCCTCCCAGCATCTCGTCGACGTCCGCGAGGAGGAGCTGGGCGCGACTCACGCGCTCGGCCACGGTCGTGCCGTCGGCGACGATCGCGCTCGTGGCGACGTCAGTCGCGGTGTCGAACGCCAGGATCAGCACGGGCAAGCTCCTCGAGCAACGTTCCCGAGGGCGCCTCGACCGAGATCCGACGCTCGTCGCGGCCGACGTGCTCGAGCACGAGTGAGACGGTCGCCGGTGGGAGAGCTCCATGTCCAGCTTCCGGCCATTCGACGAACGCAATCGTACCGTCGAAATACGGCTCGACGTCCCCCCACTCGGCGTCGCTCAGTCCGACGAAGCGATAGAGGTCGAGATGCGCGATCGTTGCCGTCCCGTGGTACAGATGCCCGATCGTGAAGGTCGGGCTCGTGATCGGCTCCTCGATGTCGAACGACCGGCACGCGCCACGGACGAGGGTCGTCTTGCCGGCTCCGAGCTCTCCCCGGATGAGAACGACATCCCCTGGCCGGAGCAGCGCTGCGAGTGACGCCCCGAAAGCCTCCGTTTCGGCCGCCGATGCGGTCAGCCGCTCGACCACCGCTCAGAAGAGCCCGAGTTGTGTCGCCCCGACAGCGACGGCATCGTCGGCCGCGACGGTGACCGGGGTCGCGCGTTGCGGCGATGCCGTGACCGGCGGACGGCCTTCCCGACCGAGCAGAGCGGGCAGGCGGGCGAAATCGTCCTCGAGCGCCTGCATCATCGAGGGCGTATAGAGGGCGGCGGCGGGGTGATAGAGCGGAAAGAGGATCACCGTGGTCGTGCCGAGCGCGACCTCTTGCTCCTGGCCGTGGACGCGGGTGATCCCGTACGACCGGCCGGACAGCAGCTTCGTGGCGAAGTTGCCGAGCGGTGCGACGACTCGCGGCCGGACGAGCTCGATCTGGCGAAAGAGATGCGGCTCGCACGAGGCGATCTCCGACTCGAGCGGGTCGCGGTTCTGCGGCGGACGGCACTTCAGGACGTTCGCAACGTAGACGTCGTCCCGGGCGAGCCCGATTCCCTCGAGGAGCTGCGCGAGGAGCTCACCGGCCTGGCCCGCATACCACTCGCCCCCCTGGTCTTCCTGATAGCCGGGCGCCTCACCGACGAGCATCAGCTCCGCATCGGGGTGGCCAGAGCCGAAAACGACGCGCCGCCGCGTCGCTGCGAGCGAGCAGCGCTCGCAGCCGGCGGCCTCGGCACCGTAGATCGTAAGCGCGTCGGCTCGCGCAGGGGCATCCATCGAGCCGCCAGTCTAGGCGCCTCGGCGGATGGGGCTGCTACCGGCACGACAGATCCGACGCCGGGCCGCAACCTGGGAATCGACCTCGCGGCCCCTAGTGGCAGCCGCAGCCGCCGCCGCAACATCCACCAGCGCTGCCGCCGAACGACGGCTTCGCTGCTGCGCCGTGGACGGCGAAGGCGGAGAGCTGCTTGAGGACGTTCCCCGCCCCACACTGGGGACAGGTGACCACCTGCTCGTCACTGCGGACGAGCTCGTCGAAATGGTCTTCGCACTCCATGCACGCGTACTCGTAGATGGGCATGGCGCAAGTGTACTGTCCCGGCGGTATGGAGCCGTGGACGACACCGACGCTCGCCGGCACGATCGTGCGCCTCGAGCCACTCACTGTTGTCCACGGCGACGACCTGTTCGAGGCATCGCGCGACCCGCGCGTCTGGCGCTGGCTGCCGATCCTGCAACCGCAGACCAGGGCCGACTGGGATCGGTGGATGAGCGACGCGCTCGAGCGGACGGCGTCCGGTCATGAGCTCGCGTTCGCAACGGTCTCGCAGGCGACCGGTGTCGCGGTCGGGTCGACGCGGTACCTCGCGCTCCGACCCGAGCACGGGAGCCTCGAGATCGGCTGGACCTGGCTCACGCCGACAGCGTGGGGCACCGGAGCGAACACCGAGGCAAAGTTGCTCCAGCTCGAGCACGCCTTCGAGGTGCTCGGCTGTCGGCGCGTCGAGTTCAAGACCGACGCCCTCAACGAACGCGCCCGCCCCGCCCTTGCCGCGCTCCCGGCCGCCTTCGAGGGCATTCATCGAAAGCACATGCTCGTTCGGGACGGCGTCAGCCGGGATTCGGCGTGGTACAGCGTCGTCGACGACGAGTGGCCGGATGTTCGGGACTCGCTGCGCCGGCGACTCGCCTGAGCTCCCGGTCTGGTCCACTGCGGTCGGGCAGCGACGCATGACGAACGAGCGGCGGAGCGGCCGTGGGTGCCGTATGGTCCACGGATGGGATCGCGCGTCTCCTTCCGCACGTGCCCGCTCTGCGAGGCGACGTGCGGTCTCCGCATCGAGACGGACGGTGGTCGGGTAACGGGCATTCGCGGCGACGCCGACGACCCGTTCTCTCGGGGCTTCATCTGCCCGAAGGGATCGACACTCGGAGCGCTGCACGACGATCCCGACCGGCTGCGAGGGCCGCTCGTACGGCGGAACGGATCGCACGTCGCGGTGAGCTGGGAGGAGGCGTTCGCCGAGATCGAGCAGCGGCTGACCGCAGTGCTGACGGCCCACGGAGCGGATGCAGTGGCCGTCTACGCCGGGAACCCGAACGCCCACAACTACGCGAGCACGCTCGCGATCCGGCCACTCGTGAAGGCCCTCCGCACGAAGAACATGTACTCGGCCTCGACGGTCGACCAGATGCCGAAGCATGTTGCCTGCGGCCTCGTGTTCGGCCACCCGCTCGCGATCCCGGTTCCCGACATCGATCGCACCGACTTCCTCCTCGTCCTCGGAGCGAACCCACTCGAGTCGAACGGCAGCCTTGCGACCGCGCCCGACTGGCCGGGACGCCTGCAGCTGATCCGCGAGCGCGGCGGACGTGTTGTCGTCGTCGACCCGCGGCGCACGAGGACGGCCGAACGTGCGGACATCCACGTGCCTATCCGTCCCGGGACGGATGCCGCACTGCTGGCGGGTATCGCGCGAACGCTCGTCGCCGAGAACCTCTCGTCGCCTGGTCGCCTGGTGGAGCTGACGAACGGCATCTCCGACGTCGAGCAAGCACTGTTGCCCTTCACCCCCGAGCGCGTGTCGTCGCTGACGGGCGTTCCCGCAGAGACGATCGTGTCGCTGGCCCGGGATCTCGCCGCAGCGCCGACGGCGGTCGTCTACGGCCGCATCGGAACGCACACGACTGCGTACGGCACGCTGGCAGCCTGGCTCGTCGACGTCGTCAACGTCCTGACCGGCAACCTCGACCGCCCCGGTGGCGCGATGTTCCCCCACGCCGCCCACGAGCGACCCGCGCGAACCCGACGCGCGTTCAGCACTGGACGCTGGCAGAGCCGCGTACGCGGCCTCCCCGAGTCGATGGGGGAGTTGCCCGTTGCGACCCTCGCAGACGAGATCGAGACTCCGGGGGCAGGGCAGGTGCGCGCGCTGATCACGATCGCCGGGAACCCCGCGCTCACCACGCCGGATTCCGGCCGGCTCGCAGGGCTGCTCGCGGACATCGATCTGCTGATTTCCGTCGATCCGTACCTCAATGCCACAACGCGGCACGCACACGTGATCCTGCCGCCGCCGTCCGTGCTCGAAAAGTCGCACTACGATCTCGCGTTCACGTCCCTCTCCGTCAGGGACGTCGCCGACTTCTCACCGCCGGTATTCGACCGCCCGGCCGGATCGCCGTCCGAGTTCGAGATCCTCGTCCGCCTCGCGGCGATCGCCGGTGGCCTCGGTGCCGAAGCCGACGTCGCCGCGCTGACCGAGAGCACGATCGCCGCTCGCGTGGCGGCCTCGGTCGCGGACCCGGCCTCCCCGATCCACGGACGCAACCCGGACGAGATCGTCACCGCACTCGGCGACCGTCCACCCGAGGAGAGGCTCCTCGACCTCATGCTCCGCATCGGGCACCGCGGCGACGCGTTCGGCAACCGGCCGGACGGTCTCTCGCTGTCCACGCTCGAGGCCCGACCTCACGGCATCGACTTCGGGCCGCTCGTCTCGCGGCTCCCGGACGCTCTCGCAACCGAATCCGGGCGAATCGAGCTGGCGCCACCAGCGCTCATCGACGATCTCGCGCGACTCGATCGCGCTCTCGACGTCGCGGTCGCCGACGGCATGGTTCTCGTCGGGCGTCGGCAGCTTCGAACGGCCAACTCGTGGACGCAGAACGTGCCCGTGCTCGTGCGCGGGAAGGACACGTGCGTCGCCCAACTCCACCCGGACGACGGCTCACGCCTCGGCCTGGACGACGGTGCGACGGCGGTCGTACGCTCGGCAGCCGGATCAATCGAGGTGCCGATCGAGCTGACGGACACCGTCATGCCCGGGGTTGTCTGCATTCCGTACGGCTGGGGGCACGGCCTTCCGGGCACCCGGCAGGCGGTGGCCGCAGCGGCGCCCGGTGTCAACGTGAACGTGCTCACCGATGCGTCGGTGGTCGACCCGCTCTCGGGCAACGCCGTTCTCAACGGCATCCCCGTGACCGTCACCCCCGCCTGACGACTCGTCGCCGCGGCGCCGGGAGTCGGGACGAAATCCGCGTCCGCGTTCGTTAGACTGCTGCGAAGCCCGGTATCCGAAGGAACTGGAGCAGGTAGCACCCATGATCGAAAGCGTGAACATGATCGGCAGCGGCCGGGTGGGCTCGGCCGTAGCGGCGCGCCTCGGCGAGCGCGGGCTCGAGCTCGGTGTCGACGACCCCGATCTCGTCCTCCTCTGCGTGCCCGACCGTGTCATCGCCGACGTCGCGGCCACGCTCCCCCTCGGCCCGTGGGTCGCGCACGTCAGTGGAGCCACACCCCTCGCGGCGCTGGCACCGCACCTGAAACGCTTCGGCGTTCACCCGCTGCAGACGTTCACTCTCCGTCGCGGCCCGGAGCAGCTCGACGGTGCCTGGGCAGCAGTCACGGCCGAGAGCGACGAGGCACGGACGGTCGGCCTGTGGCTCGCAGAGACGCTCGGTCTGCGCCCTTCACGCTGGCGGATGAGAACCGTGCGGCGTACCACGCCGGAGCAGCCATCGCGTCGAACTATCTCGTCACGCTCCGCCACGCAGCCGGAGCCCTGCTCGAGTCGGCCGGCGCGCCTCCCGAGGCTCTCGACCCCCTCATGACCCGTACGATCGAGAACGACTTCGAGCTCACAGGGCCGATCGAGCGCGGGGACTGGGCGACGGTCGATCGCCACCTGGCAGCGATCGGTGCGGCCCGTCCCGATCTCGAGGCGATGTACAGGGCGCTCGCCGACGTCACGGTGACGTTCGCGTGAGGGTCTGCCGCACCATCCCCGAGGTTCGCACGGCACTCGAGCCGCTCCGCCACGCCTCGGTAGGCCTCGTCCCGACCATGGGCGCGCTGCACGCCGGGCATCTGTCGCTGCTCGAGGCGGCGAGAGCCGAGTGCTTCGACGGTCGTCATGAGCCTCTTCGTCAATCCTGCGCAGTTCGGCGACGCAGGCGACCTCAACGGCTATCCCCGCGACGAGGCGCAAGACCTCGCCGCGGCAGTCCGACGCGGGTGTGGACCTCGTGTTCGCTCCGTCGGCCGACGAGATGTACCCACCGGGCTTCCAGACATGGGTCGAGGTTGCCGATCTCGGAGCCGTCCTCGAGGGAGAGCATCGCCCGGGTCACTTTCGCGGCGTCGCAACGGTCTGCCTCAAGCTGTTCACGATCGTGCGGCCCGATGTCGTCTACTTCGGCCAGAAGGACGCGCAGCAGATTGCGGTGCTGCGGAGAATGATCACCGACCTCTCGCTCGAGCTCGAGCTGCGGGCGCTCCCGACGATCAGAGACGCGGACGGGCTCGCCCTCTCCTCGCGCAACGCACGCCTGTCGGCGCCGGAGCGCGACCTCGCCCTCGCTCTCCCTCGCGCGCTCCGAACCCGCGATCCCGAGCGCGCACGAGCGCAACTCGCCGCCGCCGGCGTCGACGTCGACTACGTCGCGATCGCCCCCTTCGACCCCCCTGTCCTCGCCGCCGCGGTTCGCGTCGGCTCAACCCGCCTGATCGACAACGTCCCTCTCGAGGAGGACTCATGAGCACCCGCCCGCGCACCCCCGGCCACGGCGCCCCGGCGCCCGGCAAGCTGCCGATCACCGATCTCATCGCAATGAAGGAAAGCAGCTCGCCGATCGCGATGATCACCGCCTACGACGCCCCCTCCGGCCGTCTTGCCGATGCGGCAGGTGCGGACGTGATCCTCGTCGGCGACTCCGCCGCCATGACCGTGCTCGGCCACGACTCGACCGTTCCGGCGACGATGGAGGAGATGCTCGTCCTCACCCGCGCTGTCACGCGCGGCGCGCGCCGGCCGCTCGTCGTCGCCGACATGCCGTTCGGCTCGTTCCAGGTCTCGGACGAGCTGGCGGTGACGAACGCGATCCGGTTCGTCAAGGACTCGGGCGCCGATGCGGTCAAGATCGAGGGAGCCGGGACCATGCTCTCGCGCGTGCGCGCGATCGTCGGCGCGGGCGTGCCCGTCATGGGGCACATCGGCCTCACACCGCAGTCGGCGACGGCGCTCGGCGGCTTCAAAGCTCAGGGGCGCACCGCCGCGAAGGCGGCGCAACTCGTGCACGACGCGCTGGCCCTCGAGGCGGCGGGCTGCTTCTCGCTCGTCCTCGAGGCCGTGCCGTCACCCGTCGCCGCGAAGATCACGGAGCTCCTCGCGATCCCGACGATCGGGATCGGCGCCGGCCCCGACGTCAACGGTCAGGTGCTCGTCTGGCACGACCTGCTCGGCCTGTACGACGGCCACGCCCCGCGCTTCGTGAAGCGATATGCCGACCTCGCAACCGCGATCCAGGCGGCAGTCGAGGCATACGTCGACGACGTGCGGGAGCACCGATTCCCGGAAGACGTCCACACGTACGGTATGCCCGCAGACGAGCTTGCGGCGTTCGAGGACGAGCTGTCAGCGGTCGGAGCACCGCTTCGCGCGGAACCCTGGATGCCGGGCCGGTAGCGAGCCGGTCAGAGAACTGAAGGCACAACGGCGATCGTCGCCACGATCACAGCGGCGAGCGCCATCGCGCCGACCACCCCACGCCACGGAAGCGCGAACGTCGTTCGCAGGCCGAGCCCGAGGAGGCCGAGCGACCAGAGCCCGAAGGCGAGGCCGACGCCCACGACGATGGCTCGTCCGGCGCCGTCGTCCGAGCCGCCGGAGCGGAACCAGTCCGTGCCGAAACCCAGCACGATCGCGGGGACCGTGACGACGATCGACAGCGCGAAGGGGAGCGCCGCAAATGCCGCTACCTGCCGCGCCTTGCGGGCGGCAGTCTCCACTCCGACCCCGCGCAGGCCGAGCCAGACGACGACACCGAGCAGGAAGTAGCCGAAAGCGCCGTAGAGAAGACCGCCGATGAACGTGATCACGGCCAGAACGAGCCAGTCGAGCGACTCCTCGTCGAGCAGTCTCCCCCACGCCGGCGTCAACAGCATGGCCGCCATTCCGGCGACGATCACGATCAGGAGAATCGGCTCGGAACGCGCCTCGACATCGGTGTCGTCGTCGTCCTGCAAGGCGACGAAGACCTCTGTCGGCCCGATCAGAACGCGTGGCGCCAGACGCCACCAGCGCCGTACATGGGCCTGCGCGTCGTCCGAGCCGCCGAGCGCCTCGGCATCTGCGACCTCACCGGGTTTCGGCGGGATCTCCCTCATCCGGCGAGCCTACCGCCTTCCGGCTCGTCCTCCCGCCCCGACGCATCAAGAGGCAGCCGGATGCCACTGTTCGACCCGCGCTCAGGCGATCTGCTGCTCCAGCGGATGGGCGGTTAGCCGCACCCAGAGACGCCCGTCGGCCGTAGTACGAGCTCGCAGTCGCGACTGCCAGCCTTGCGATTCATCGCCCGCTAGCCGGGGGACGCCTTGTTGGGGAGATTCCATGGCTCGGGATTTCCCGGACGCGAGGGCGGTCGCTTCGGGCGCCCGATGGCGGAGCACAGACACACACAACACGAAACCCATACGAGTACGAAAGGAACGGAATGACATCTGCTCGCACACGCAAGCGCTCCACCCTGATCGCGACCTGCGCGCTCGCGCTCTTCGTCTGCCTCGCGAACGGGTGCGGCTGCCGCGACCACGGTTCAGGTCGCGGCCGGCCCCTACAAGATCACCCCGCGGACATACTGGGCATCGGTCAACGTGGCCTGCCCGGCGGGCGACGCGCCGTGCAATGGAACGCTCTCGCTCGAGACGGCCTACGCAATCGCTCCTTACGCCGGACGACCCAAGGCGAAGGCGAAGGTCGCTGACGTCGCCTACTCCGTCCCGGCCGGCACGACGAAGGCGATCAAGACACGCGTCTACGGGCCTGCACTCGCTCAGGCGATGAAGACGCATTCCGTCGCGATTCGGCTCACCGCCTGGGAGTCTGGCAACACGACACCGGTCGCGAAGCGCGTCGCCGTGTTCACGTTGGCGCATCGCTGATGCTCCGCGGCCACGTCCAGCGCGTCCCGCGTCCCGCCAACCCCCGCCGCCCGGCTCCAACGCCGGGCGGCGGAGCGCGTGGCACCGCTCATGACCGTCGTGACACCCCAGTTCCTCAATAGACCAGACGAGAAGGAGTAGACCAATGAACGTCAATCGCATCACCCTCCCGCTCGCACTCGGCGCGAGCGTCATCGCAGGCGCCCTCCTCGGCGCAACGCCGATCGGTCATGCCGCGGCACGCATGGTCGTCCCGGCCGGCTCGATCGGGGCGCCGCAACTGAAGACCAACGCCGTCACGTCGGCGAAGGTCAAGAACGGAACGCTGCTCGCGAAGGACTTCAAGGCAGGCCAGCTGCCGGCGGGTCCCCAGGGAGCCAAAGGCGAGCAGGGCGAGCCCGGCCCTGCCGGCTCGATCCAGCAGGCGCAGGCGGGCGGCGCGCTGACAGGCAGCTACCCGAATCCGCAGCTGGCGAACGATGCGGTCACCACGGACAAGGTCACCGATCACTCGCTGACCCTGGCCGACACCGCCTCTTCGAACGGGCAGGTCAGCGTCGATCTCCCGAATATCGCCGCGCACACGTGCGTGACGAAGGCGATCAACATCGCGGGCCGGCACGCCCGCGACCTGCTCGTCATCCAGCCGACCGGAAACCTGCCGGCCGGCATCGTCGTGATGCCGATCTTCGACGTCGACGCAGGCCCGTTCTACGGGCTAAGGGCATGCAACATCACGGGAAACGCGCTCGATGCACCGGCCGGTGGGTGGGGCTACGCGGTCTACCGCTAGCAGCAGACCGCGGCATGAGGTCACGATCGGGCTCCGGCTCTCGCCCTAACGGCGAGCCGGAGCCCCTATGCGGCCGCGACGACTGCTTCCTGCCCGGAGAGGACGCCGCGCAGGAACTGCCCGGTGTACGACTCCTCGACCGCTGCGATCTCCTCGGGGGTTCCCGCTGCGATCAACTCGCCGCCCGCCTCGCCACCTTCGGGCCCGAGATCGACGACCCAGTCGGCCTGCTTGATCACGTCGAGGTTGTGCTCGATCACGAGCACCGTGTTGCCGGTGTCGACGAGGCGCTGCAGCACCTCGAGGAGCTTCTCGATGTCGGCGAAGTGGAGACCGGTGGTCGGCTCGTCGAGGATGTAGAGCGTCCTCCCCGTCGCGACCTTCGACAGCTCCGAGGCGAGCTTCACGCGTTGCGCCTCGCCGCCCGAGAGCGTCGTCGCGGGCTGGCCGAGCCGGATGTAGTCGAGCCCGACGTCATGGAGCGTCTGCAGGCGCCGGCGAATCTTCGGGATTCTCGCGAAGAACTCGAGCGCCTCCTCGACCGACATCTCGAGCACGTCCGAGATCGACTTGCCCTTGAAGCGCACCTCGAGCGTCTCCTTGTTGTAGCGCTTGCCGTGGCACGTCTCGCACGGCACGTAGACGTCGGGCAGGAAGTGCATCTCGATCTTGATCTGACCGTCGCCCTTGCACGTCTCGCAGCGGCCACCACGGACGTTGAACGAGAAGCGACCGGGCTTGTACCCGCGCACCTTCGCCTCGGGGGTGAGCGAGTAGAGGTCGCGGACGTGCGTGAAGAGGTCGGTGTAGGTGGCAGGGTTCGAGCGCGGGGTGCGACCGATGGGCGTCTGGTCGATGTCGATCACCTTGTCGAAGACCTCGATCCCCTCGACGTCCTCGTGCGCGCCGGGCTTGACCCGCACCTTGTTCAGCTGGTTCGCGAGCGCCTTGTAGACGATCTCGTTCACGAGCGTCGACTTGCCCGAGCCGGACACGCCCGTGACGCAGACGAACTTGCCGACGGGGAAGTCGACGTCGATCTGCTTCAGGTTGTGCTGCGCGGCACCACGAATCGTGAAGACGCCGCGATCCTCCTCCCGTCGGGGCGGGATCGCGATGGTGCGGCGGCCGGAGAGGAAGTCACCCGTGACCGAGCCCTTCGTGCGCATGACTTGCTTCGCCGTGCCTTCGGCGACGACGTGCCCGCCGTGCTCGCCGGCGCCCGGCCCCATGTCGACGACCCAGTCAGCGACGCGCATCATCTGCTCGTCGTGCTCGACGACGAGCACCGTGTTGCCGAGCGCCTTCAGACGCTGCAGCGTCTGGATGAGGCGGTCGTTATCTCGCTGGTGGAGCCCGATCGACGGCTCGTCGAGGATGTAGAGCACCCCCACGAGCTGTGACCCGATCTGCGTCGCGAGCCGCAGGCGCTGCGCCTCGCCACCGGACAGGGTCTTCGCTGCCCGATCGAGCTGGAGGTAGCCGACACCGACATCGGAGAGGAAGGTGAGGCGCTCGCGGATCTCCTTAACGATCCGGTGGCCGATCAGCTCCTCGGTGGGCGTCAGGCCGAGCTCGTCGAGGAAGCGCAAGGCGCCGGTGACCGAGAGGCAGGCGAACTCGTTGATCGAGCGCTCGCCGACGGTCACCGCGAGGACGGCCGGCTTGAGCCGGGCGCCGTTGCAGTCCGGGCAGGGTCGGAAGGACATGTACTCCTCGATCCGCTCCCGCTGCTGCGTCGACTCGGTTTCGCGGTAGCGCCGCTCCAGGTTGCGGAGGATGCCCTCGAAAGCCATCGCGTACTGACGCTTGCGGCCCATCCGGTTCTTGTACTGGACGAGGATGCGATCGCCGTTCGTGCCGTAGAGGAACCAGCTCCGTTGCTCCTCGGTCAGCTCGCGCCACGGCAGGTCGACATCGACCTCGTAGCGGTCTGCGATCGCCTGGATGACACCCTCGTAGAAGCTCGAGCTACCGACGGACCACGGCACGAGGGCGCCGTCGGCAATCGAGAGGGACGTGTCCGGGACCAGCATGTCCGGATCGATCTCGAGCTGGGCGCCGAGCCCGGTACACCGCGGGCAGGCCCCGTGCGGCGCGTTGAACGAGAAGATGCGCGGCTCGAGCTCGGGCAACGAGACGCCGTGCTCGGGGCAGGCGAAGTTCTCGGAGTAGAGGAAGCTCTCGCCGTCGACGACGTCGATCCCGACGAGACCATCCGCGAGCGACGTCGCCGTCTCGACAGACTGCGTCAACCGCTGGCGCAGATCGGCCTTCAGCACAAGTCGGTCGACGACGACCTCGATCGTGTGCTTGAACTTCTTGTCGAGGACGATCTCCTCCTCGAGCAACCGCGGCTCTCCGTCGACCTTGACGCGCGTGAACCCGTCCCGTCGCAACTCCTCCAGCACGTCCCGGAACTCGCCTTTGCGGTCGCGCACGATCGGCGCGTTGACGGTGAAGCGCGTTCCCTCGGGCAACGCAAGGATCTGCTCTACGATCTGGTCGAGGCTCTGCCCGGCGATGGGTCGCCCGCAGACGGGGCAGTGCGGCCGTCCGACCCGCGCGTAGAGGAGACGGAGGTAGTCGTAGATCTCGGTCACGGTGCCGACGGTCGAGCGCGGGTTGCGCGAGGTCGTCTTCTGGTCGATCGAGATCGCCGGCGAGAGACCGTCGATCGAATCGACGTCGGGCTTCTCCATCATCTGCAGGAACTGGCGCGCGTACGCGGAGAGCGACTCGACGTAGCGGCGCTGCCCTTCGGCATAGATCGTGTCGAAGGCGAGAGAGGACTTGCCCGAGCCGGACAGGCCCGTGATGCAAATGAGGGAGTTCCGTGGGAGGCGGACGGTCACATCCTTGAGGTTGTGCTCCCGGGCGCCGTGGACGACGAGCTCTTCGATCGGCATGAGGGCCAGTTTACCGGGTTGGTCGCGATCGAACAAGTGTTCGTTTGAAGTACGTCTTCCACCTGTTCCAGAAGGAGCTGTCACGCCCTTCTTCCAGAAGTAGACGCGGCGAGCGTCAGCTAGCGGCGGCTGAAGATCAGGCCGCCAAGGGTGAAACCGAGCCCGAACGTCCCGAGAGCGAACGCGCCCACCGCGATCACCTTGCGCCACACCGAGAGCCGCTGCCAGTGGCCGAGTGCCGCCACTTCCTGCTCGGTCAACTCCTCGCCGCGCCGCTTCTTGCGCAGCGCACCACCGGCCTGAAGGCCGAGATAGAGATCGTCGAAAATCTCCGGGGACTGTTCCGACATGGTTCGAGTGTATATAGCCTCGTTCCGCAATGGTCAGCACTCCACGACCCGTCGTCGCGGCGTTCGATGTCGATGGGACGCTGACGACCCGTGACTGCGTAACGGCGTTCCTGTACCGAACCGTGCGTTCTCAGGCCCTGCTTGACGCTCCTGCGCCATCCCGGCCAGGTCGTCGCGTCGATCGCTCACCGCGATCGCGATTCTCTGAAGGAGCTCGTGTGCACGGCGTTCGCCGGCATGGATGCCGATGCGATCGATGCAGCAGGTGAAGCTTTCGCGGAGGAGATAGCGCGTCGTTGGCTGCGACCCGACACGCTGGCGCGACTCCAGTACCACAGGGAGCTCGATCATCTCGTTCTCCTCGTCTCTGCGTCGCTCGAGCCGTATCTGGTGCCGTTCGGTCGAAACCTCGGCGCAGGCGGCGTCGTCTGCACGAGGCTCGAATGCGATGAGCGAGGGTTTCTGACGGGCCGATTGGCCGGCCCGAACTGCCGTGGGCCCGAAAAAGTGCGCCGGCTCGACGACTGGCTCGCGGCCAATGGGCTCGCGGATGCCGTGCTTTGGGCATATGGCGATTCGGCGGGTGACGACGCGCTGCTCCTCCGGGCTGATCATCCTGTCCGGGTCGGTCGCGAGACCGTCTCTCCGGAACCACTCTGACGTAGGCTCACGACAAGCCACCGAGAGGAGCGACCGATGGACGAACAGCTGGAAGAACTGAGAACGAGGCTCGGCGAGGTCTCCGACCTGCGCTCGGCGTCGGCCCTCCTCGACTGGGATCAGATGGTGATGATGCCTCCCGCCGGCGCCGCTGTTCGCGCCCACCGACAGGCGACACTCGAGCGCGTCGCGCACGAGCGGTTCTGCGACGAGCGTATCGGGGAGCTCCTGGGTGACCTCGCCGATCTGGAGGCATCGCTTCCCTACGACTCCGACGATGCCAGCCTGATCCGCGTGACCCGGAGAGAGTGGGAGAAGGCACGGCGCATCCCCGCCGATCTCGCCGGGCGGCTGACGCAGACCGCGTCCGAGGCGATGGAGGCCTGGGTCTCCGCCCGGGCCGACAACGACTATGCCCGGTTCCGTCCCTGGCTCGATCGCCAGCTCGAGCTCAAGCAGGAGTACATCGCCTGCTTCGAACCCACAGCCGACCCGTACGACCACCTCCTCGACGACTTCGAGCCGGGGACGAGCGCCGCCGAGGTGACAGCTGTCTTCACCCGCCTCAAGGAGGTGCTCGTCCCGCTGATCTCCGAGTCTGAGCGCGGCCGGCGACGAGGGAGGTCTCGGCGGCGGCCCGTTTCCCGAGGAAGGCCAGCGCTCGATCGGCCTCGCCGCGATGACTGCCTTCGGCTACGACACCGACTCGTTCCGGCTCGATACGACGGTCCACCCGTTCTGCTCGTCGCTCGCAGTCTCCGACATCCGCGTCACGACGCGGTACCAGGACGACGATCTCGAGTCACTCTTCAGCTGCATGCACGAGATCGGGCATGGCCTCTACGAGCGCGGCGTCAGCCCGTCGCTCGAGCGCACCCCACTCGCCCACGGTTGCTACTCCGGCCTGCACGAGAGTCAGAGCAGGCTGTGGGAGAACATCGTCGGGCGCTCGCTCCCGTTCTGCCGCTGGCTGCATCCGCAGCTCGTGTCGACGTTCCCGGAGCCGCTCGGTGGGTTTACCGTGGAGCAGTTCCATCGCGCCGTCAACCGTGTCGAGCCGTCGTTCATCCGGGTCGACGCCGACGAGGTGACCTACGGGATGCACATCATCCTGCGCTTCGAGCTCGAACGCGAGCTGATCGCGGGAACGCTGTCCACGGCCGACCTCCCCGACGCATGGAACGCCCGGTTCGAGCAGTACCTCGGCCTCGAGGTCCCGGAAGACCGCCTCGGCGTCCTCCAGGACGTCCACTGGTCGTGCGGGTACTTCGGGTATTTCCCGACCTACCAGCTGGGGAACGTGATGAGCGTGCAGATCTGGGACGCGGCGCGGGCCGCGTTACCCGGACTCGAGGAGCAGTTCGAGCGTGGGGATTTCTCGGCGCTCGGCACATGGCTGCGCGAGAACCTCTACTCGCTGGGCCGCAAGCTGACGCCGAAGGAGACGCTCGAGCGGGTAGCCGGCGGCCCGCTCGACCCGGAGCCGTACCTCCGCTACCTGAGCGAAAAGCACGGCGTCGGCGCTCGCGCCTGAAGCAAGCCGCCCGAGACGAGCCGTCGCGCTGTCAGGCAGCCGTGCCGAACCGCTTCGTGGCCCGCGCCTTCGCGCGGGCAGCCTCGACCTCGCGATCCCGCGGTGGCGCCGCGGTGACGAGATCGTCGAGCAGGTGGCGGGAGATGTGGGCTATCTCGCGCACGGCCTGCTCGAACACTGCCTCGTTCGCTTTTGACGGCTTCGTCGAGCCACTGATCTTGCGCACGAACTGCAACGCTGCGGCATGCACCTCGTCGTCGGTCGCGGGCGGGTCGAAGTTGTGGAGCTGCTTGATGTTGCGGCACATCGTCTGCGTCTCTCCTCTCGTTCACGTCTGTCGGGTCTGAACACGTGCCGGCCAAGGCAAGGGAACTTCAGCCGGCGAGGGCCACGAGCTCCCTCCGGAGCGCCTTGATCTCGTCGCGCAACTTCGCCGCGTACTCGAAGCGAAGCTCCTCCGCGGCGACGAACATCTCCTCCTCGAGCGTGACGACGAGCTTCTCGAGCTCGTCCGGCTCGAGGCCCTCGACCTTCTCCTTCCCACGGCGCCGTCTCCCGGGGACGGTGGGGGCGTCGAGCGACAGGAACTCGGCGATGTCGGAGACGCCCTTGATGATGTTCTCGGGCTCGATCCCGTGCTCCTCGTTGTAGGCGAGCTGCTTGGCGCGACGCCGGTCGGTCTCGTCGACGGCGAATTCGATCGCCTCGGTCACCCGGTCCGCGTACAGCAACACCTTCCCGTTGACGTTCCGCGCGGCGCGACCGATCGTCTGCACGAGGGCCGTCTTGCCGCGCAGGAAGCCCTCCTTGTCGGCGTCGAGCACCGCTACGAGCGACACCTCGGGCAGATCGAGGCCCTCCCGCAGGAGGTTCACGCCGACGAGCACGTCGTACTCGCCGAGGCGAAGCTCCCGGATGATTTGGATCCGCTCCAGCGTGTCGATCTCGGAGTGGAGGTAGCGCGTCTTCACGCCCGCCTCGAGAAGGTAGTCGGTCAGGTCCTCGGACATCTTCTTCGTCAGCGTCGTCACGAGCACTCTCTCGCCCACGTCCGACCGGGCGCGAATCTCGCCGAGGAGATCGTCGATCTGGTTCTTCGTCGCACGCATCTCGACGACGGGATCGACGATGCCCGTCGGGCGGATCAGCTGCTCGCTCACGACAGCGGAGTTGCGGAGCTCGTAGGCGCCGGGGGTGGCCGAGACGAAGATCGTCTGACCGACTCGCTGGAGGAACTCGTCGAACCGGAGCGGGCGGTTGTCGAGCGCCGACGGCAGACGGAAGCCAAAGTCCACGAGCGTCTGCTTGCGCGAGCGGTCGCCCTCGTACATGCCCCCGATCTGTGGCACCGACTGATGCGATTCGTCGATGAAACAGAGGAAGTCGGAGGGGAAGTAGTCGAGCAGCGTGTGCGGCGGCGAGCCGGCGGGTCGCCCCTCGAGAACGCGCGAGTAGTTCTCGATCCCGTTGCAGAACCCGAGCTCCCGCATCATCTCCATGTCGTACTCGGTGCGCTGGCGGATCCGGTGCGCCTCGAGCAGCTTCCCTTCGGCCTCGAACTGCCGGATCTGCGTCTCGAGCTCACCGCGGAGACCACCCATCGCCGCCTCGATCGTCGGCTTCGAGGTGACGTATTGCGTCGCAGGAAAGATCGTCAGGTTGTCGAGCTTCGCGTAGACCTCGCCGGTGAGCGGGTCGAAGTGCGTGATCTGCTCGACCTCGTCTCCGAAGAGCGAGATGCGGTACGCGGTCTCCGCCGACGCCGGCTGCACCTCGACCACGTCGCCCTTGACCCGGAAACGGCCGCGCCCGAGCAGCGTGTCGTTGCGGACGTACTGGGTGTCGATCAGCTTGCGGAGCAACTCGTCGCGGTCGTGCTCCTCCCCGACCGCGAGGTTGACGAGTCGCTTCTCGTACTCCTCCGGCGAGCCGAGACCGTAGATACACGAGACGGACGCGACGATCACCGTGTCGCGACGCGTGAGCAGCGAGGCCGTCGCGGCATGCCGAAGGCGGTCGATGTCGTCGTTGCGCGACGAGTCCTTCTCGATGTACAGATCCGCCTGCGGGACGTACGCCTCCGGCTGGTAGTAGTCGTAGTAGGAGACGAAGTACTCGACGGCGTTCGACGGGAAGAACTCGCGGAACTCGTTGCAGAGCTGCGCGGCGAGCGTCTTGTTGTGCGCGATCACGAGCGCCGGCCGCCGCAGCTTCTCGATCAGCCATGCCATCGTCGCCGTCTTGCCGGTGCCGGTCGCGCCGAGGAGCGTCTGGAACCGATTGCCTGCCTCGAGCGACGCGGTCAGCTCACCGATCGCGTGCGGCTGGTCGCCCATGGGCGAGTAGTCGGCGGTGACACGAAACTCTGGCACGGTCAGGAACGCTACCACGCGCACGAACAGTTGTTCGCCGTCGAAGCAGCGTCGCTCGCAGAGGCCGAGCAAACAGATCGATCACGTCCCTCGACTACGGTATCGGCGTGACGGATCGGATCAATCGCAGGCGCCTCGTGGCGACGGGGTGTCGGCGCCTTCGCCGTCATCGGACTCGCGCCCGGCAACGCCCTCGCGGGAGTGCGCCGCGCCCCGGCCGCGTTCACCCTGTCCGCGCGCAATATCGGCCGGCGCTTCGCCGGCGATCGAGCGATGTTTGCAACCGTCTCGCCCGGCGTTCCCGGGCGCGACGTCGCCGCCATGACCTTCCGACTCACGAGCCCCGCGTCCGTCAGGGTCGAGGCGGTGCGCACGGCGAACCGCAACAGCCAGGTGATCTGGGAGACGAGCGCCCGTCTCGGCCGAGGCGAGCACACCGTCAAGTGGGCTCCGACTCTCGACACCGCGGTCGGCTCCTACGTCATGCGGCTGACGTTGGTGGACCGGGCGAAGCGGATGACCGTGCTCGGCGGTCGACGCCCCGCGACAGTGGCGCAGCAGAAGGCGCCCGTCGTCCGCGTGCTCGGGATCGAGGCCGCGTTCCTCCGCCGCTCGTACCTTCCGGGCGAGCCCATGGAGCTGCGGATCTCTGCCGACGTGTCGGCCATGACGCTGCAGTTCATCCAGTGCGGCCCCGAGACAGTCAGCACCGAACGGAAGGACGAGCTCAACGGCGTCTCGAGAGGCGACCCCGTGCCGATCGACTGGTCGGGCAAGCGTTCCGCTCCCGTCACCATCACGGTCCAATCCGGCGGTTGGCCGCCGGGGTTCTACGCGGCAAAGCTCACGTCCGACGACGGCCGGGTCGGCTTTGCCCCGTTCATTCTCCGCTCGGCCGAGATCGGCGTGCGACGACAGCTGATCGTGCTCCCGACGAACACCTGGCAGGCCTACAACTTCTACGACCGCGACGGCGACGGGTGGGGCGATACGTGGTACGCGGGTGGCAACCCTCTCGTCGATCTCACGCGGCCGTACCGGGATCGCGGTGTGCCACCGCGATTCAGGACCTACGACCGCGCGTTCCTCCGCTGGCTCGCTCGCACCGGGAAGACTCCGGACTTCGCGGCGGAGGACGATCTCGAGACGTACGCGAACGGCGACGAGCTTCGCGCCCGCTACGACCTCGTCGTCTTCCCCGGGCACAGCGAGTACATGACGAGCCACGCCTACGACGTCGTCGAGCGGTACCGCGACCTCGGCGGCCGGCTCATCTTTCTCTCCGCGAACAACTTCTTCTGGAAGGTCGAGCGCAGCGGCTCGACGCTCCGACGCGTGAAGCTCTGGCGGAGCGACGGCCGGCCGGAGGCGGGACTCTGCGGTGTGCAGTACCGGGCGAACGACGACGGGAAGCGGCAGGGGCCGTACACGGTGATCGCCGCAGAGGCGGCACCGTGGTTCTTCGACAAGAGCGGCCTCGTGACCGGATCGACATTCGGCGAGGTCGTCGGTGGCTACGGCATCGAAGTCGACGCGACGACGGCGAGCTCACCGCCGGGGACGATCGTTCTCGCGCGGGCGACCGACGTTCTCGGGCCGGGTCTGAGCGGAGAGATGACGTACTACGAGACCGAGGCAGGTGCGCGTGTCTTCTCCGCCGGGACGCTCGACTTCGGTGGCTCGGCGACCTTCTGGCCGATCACACGACTGCTCACGAACCTCTGGGCGCACATGATCGCGGACGTCGTCCCGCCGCCGGTCGTCGAGCCTGTTCCGGCGCCCCCACCGCCGTCAAACGGCTAGGCACGGGACCTATCCCACGCGGGGCGACACCGCGTGCGGGCGACCCCTGGTCGACGCCTCGGCCCCGGGCGAGCGCGGCGATTGCCCCGACCAGCGAGACGCGCTTCAGGATTCCGCGAAGCGCGCGAGCCAGTCCCCCTCACGCTGGACGACGGTGCCATCGAGCTCGATGCGTGCGCCGGGCAACGCGGAGGTCCTTGACGAGATCCCAGTGGATCGCCGAGGTGTTGACGCCCCCGAGGTCGGTGTAGCTGTTGCCGAGGGCGAGGTGCACCGTCCCGTTCATCTTCTCGTCGAACAGCGTGTTCTTCATGTAGCGGGTGATGCCAGGATTGCACCCGATGCCGAGCTCGCCGAGGCGGCGGGCGCCGTCGTCGATGTCGAGCGTCTCGATCAGATACGCCTCGTTCGTTTCCGCCGACGCGTCGACGACGCGTCCACCCGAGAACGAGAGCCGGATGCCCGTGACCTCGCGACCGCGATAGACGGCAGGGAACTCGGCGAAGGAGATCTCTCCTTCCGCGGAGTCCTCGATAGGGCAGCCGAAGAACTCGCCTCCGGGGAGATTCGAGCCGAGTGCGTCCACCCGCATCGAGCGACCTTCGAGCGAGAGACGTAGATCGGTGCCGGGGGCGACGATCCTGATCTCGGAGGCCGCATCGAAGTGTGCTGCGATTCCGCGCATCCGGTCGCCCTCGGCCGCCCAGTCGAGCAGGACGGAGCCGTAGAGCAGCTCCGAGAACTCATCCGTCCCGAGGCCGGCCTCCTGCGCGAGTGCACTGGTCGGGTACTGGCATGCGACCCACGGGACGTCGTGATTCATCATCCTCTTCATCGTCGGCCGGTGGCCGGCCTGCAATGCACCCATCCGCTCACTCTCGATCGATGCCGCCGCGCGCGTGTTGTCGGGTGCGGAGACGAACAGGATCGCATCGACGTTCTCGAGCTCGTGGACGGTGAGGCCCGCAGGCTTCGCGACGAGCTCGATCGGCGCGTTCTCGAGCCAGCTCAGCGACTGCGCCGCGAACCCCTCGAACGACACGCGCAACAACGCGTAGGCGCCGCGGCGCGCGAGAGCGCCGCACACCTCCTCGAGCAGGGGTCGTGCGAGCGGGTTGCCACCGACGTACACCTGCCACCCCGGTTGGACTCCGAGGCAACCGTCGACGATGAGCTCTGCATACTCACGATCGCGAGAGTCAGCCATCGAAGGAGGCTAGCGGAGCCCGAGCCGGTCGGCATAGGTGCGTGCATACACGCGCCTCGCGTGCTCGACGTCGTCGACGTACTCGCGCGTTTCGGGAAACTGGATCTCGACGCCCTGCTCCTTCCAGCGATCGACGTTGCCCTGGCCGGCGTGATAGGCCGCGAGTGCCGTACGCTCGTCGCCGTAGCGGGTGAGCAGATGGCGGAGGTACCAGGATCCGTAACGAATGTTGATCTCGGGCTCGTACAGATCGTTGACGACGAAGGCGTTTCCCCCGGTGCGGACGGCGATGCCGCGTGCGGTCTCGGGGAGGAGCTGCATGAGGCCGATGGCTCCCGCCGACGACTCGGCCCGTGCGTTGAATCGGCTCTCGGTGTAGATGACGGCCGCGAGAAGTGCCGGATCGAGGTCGTAGCTCTTCGCGTGGGCGCGTACGATCTGCTCGTAGCGAAGCGGATACTGGAGGCGGTCGACGAACCCGGGCTTACCGCAGCCGGCCGACGCCGCCGCCGTAGCAACGACCGCAAGCGCCGCAAGGACGATGACGAGGCGCCTCACAGGGCGTCGTTCGTCAACTCCGCCATGAGGCCTGCCACCCAGGCATCGAGATCCTCGAACGTTCCCGTGTTCACGTAGTGGTAGTCGGCTTTCGCGACCTTCTCCGCATCGTCGATGAGCCGGGCGTCGCGATTGTCCTGAGGCGCGTGACGACGCTGCTCCCGGAGCTGGCGAGGCGCCGTGACGACGACGACGCGGTCGAAGCGCGTCTCGCCTCCGGCTTCGTAGAGGAGCGGCACTTCCGTCACGCATACGGACGGCGGTGCCTCGACGGCAGCGAGCTGGTCGCGCCAGATCAGATACTCGCGCGACACGAGCGGATGGAGGAGGCCTTCGAGGAACGCCAGCGCCTCCGCGTCGTCGAACACGATCGCGGCGATCGCCGCGCGATCGGGGATCCCCTCGTCGTCGAGGATCGCCGCACCGAGTCGCTCCACGAGCGCCGCCCGAACGTCGGGGTCGGTTCGCAGGAGGTGGTGCACGATCTCGTCGCTCGAGACCGTCGCCGCCCCATGCGCCCGGAAAGCAGCGAGAACCGTGCTCTTTCCGGCCCCGATCCCGCCCGTGATCGCTACCGCGAGCGGGCGGGATGGAGCCTCAGCTCCGTTCGTCAGGCGACCGAATCGTCGTCGGCGAGGGCGATTGCTTCCTCGGCGAGCTCTTCGGCGACGATCTCTTCCTCGATCGCCTCCTCGGCGAGCTCGACTGCAACCGCATCCGCGATGACGGCCTCTTCGGCCAGCTCGACCGCGACGGCCTCGACCGCGATGGCCTCCTCGGCCAACTCGACGGCGATCTCCTCAGCGACGACCGCCTCCTCGGCCAGCTCGACCGCGGCCTCGATATCGCCGGCGTCGTCGGCCTCGAGCGCCTCGACGGCAAGCTCCTCGGCGATTGCGTCCGCGACGATAGCCTCCTCGGCCAGCTCGACAGCGACGGCTTCGACGGCGACGGCCTCCTCGGCCAGCTCGACGGCGATCTCCTCGGCCACGATGGCCTCACCGGCCAGCTCCTCCGCGTCCGCGTCGAGCGCCGACGCGGCTTCCGCGAGCTCGGCGGCCTCGGGGTTCAACTCACTCATCGAATCTCCTTCACTCGACTCGGACGCTGCCTCCGGCAGGAAATGCTTCCTCCGAAAGACGTAGATTCGGCGTCAGGTGGACCGATTCGCCACCGTCCGCACGCGGAAGTGGCTCCGCCCCTTCCTCGACACGCTTCAACGAGAGCGACAGGCGCCGCCTGTCGCCGTCGATCTCGAGGATGAGAACGTTGACCGGGTCTCCCTGGGAGACGACCTCGCGCGGGTTTTCGACGTGATGCTGCGCAAGCTCCGAGATGTGGACGAGGCCCTCGACCCCAGGCAGGATCTCGACGAACGCACCGAAGGTGACGACCTTCGTGACGCGGCCTTCGACGACGTCCTCCTCGTGGTAGTGCTCGAGCACCTGCTGCCACGGGTCGGACTGCGTCTGCTTGAGCCCGAGCGAGATCCGCTGGCGCTCGCGATCGATGTCGAGCACCTTGACCTGCACCGTCTGGCCGATCTCGAGGATCTCGGACGGGTGGTTGACGTGGCTCCACGAGAGCTCCGAGATGTGAATCAGGCCGTCCATCCCGTCGAGGTCGACGAACGCGCCGAAGTCGACGATGTTCGAGATCTGGCCGTCGACGACGTCGCCCGGGTTGAGCCGGTCGAGAATGCCCTGCCGCATCTCCTTGCGCTCGTCCTCGAGGACGGCACGCCGGGAGAGCACGACGTTGTTGCGAGAGCGGTTGAGCTCGATCACCTTGCAGCGGAGCTCCTTGCCCGTGAACTCCTCCAGATCCTGGACGCGGCGGATGTCGACGAGCGACGCCGGCAGGAAGCCTCGCACGCCGAGGTCGAGGATGAGACCGCCCTTGACCACCTCGATCACACGGCCGTTGACGGCCTCCCCACTCTCGGCAGCAGCCTCGATCGCCTTCCAGGCGAGCTCGAAGCGCGCGCGCTTCTTGGAGAGGATGAGGCGCCCCTCGGCGTCCTCCTTCGTCATCACGAGCGCGTCGATCTCCTCGCCCAGCGACACCTCGTCGGCGGGGTTGACCGAGCGCCGGATCGACAGCTCGGAGACCGGAATGACCCCCTCGGACTTGTAGCCGATGTCGACGAGCACCTCGTCCTTGTCGACGCGCACGACCGTGCCGTGCACGACCTCGCCCTCGTTGATCGTCGGGAAGGTCGCGTCGTAGTCGGGAATCAGCTCCCCATCGGGGCCGACGATCCAGACACCGTCTTCGAGGACGGGAATTTCCATAGTGGACATTTGGTTGCTCTCGGTTGGTTGGTTGGTCATGGAGGAACGACGAGTATAGCGACGAATCGGCATTTTTCCTCCGGCGCGAGGCATCAAATCGCCGCCGCCGTCGGCGCGGGTGAGGCGGCAGCCTCAACCCCGGCCCGCTACTTGGCGTCGGCCCAGTTGTCGCCTGTTCCGACATCGACGGCAAGCGGGGGGTCGAGGGGATAGGCCCCGACCATCTCCTCGCGGACGAGCTCGCGCACACCGCTGACCTCGGTCTCCGGAACCTCGACAAGGAGCTCATCGTGCACCTGGAGGACGAGACGTGCACTCCGTCCCTCGGCGCGGAGTCGGTCGTGCGCGCGGATCATCGCGACCTTGATCACGTCCGCCGCAGTCCCCTGCATCACGGTGTTGACCGCGAGCCGCTCGCCGAGCGAACGCGTCTGGCGATTCGATGCGCGCAGCTCCGGGATCGGCCGCCGTCGTCCGAGGAGCGTCGTCACGTAGCCGTCGGCCGCCGCCTGGGCGATCGTCCGCGCGATGAATTCCTGGACGCGCGGGAACCGGGCGAGGTAGGTGTCGATGTACGCCTGCGCCTCCTCCCGCGGAATCTCCAGGTTCTCGGCGAGGCCGAACGACGAGATCCCGTAGATGATCCCGAAGTTGACCATCTTCGCGACGTCCCGCTCCGAGCGCGTCAGCGTGGCAGGATCCTTGCCGAGGACCTCGGCGGCCGTCCGGGTGTGAATGTCCTCCCCCCGTTCGAACGCATCGCGCAGGACGGGCTCGCCGGAGACGTGCGCGAGAATCCGCAGCTCGACCTGGCTGTAGTCGGCGGCGAGCAGCCGATGGCCTTCCTCGGCGATGAAGGCCGAGCGAATCTGGCGCCCGAGGTCGGTCCGGATCGGGATCGACTGGAGATTCGGGTTCGATGTCGAGAGCCGCCCGGTAGCGGCGACGGCCTGGTTGAAGGTCGTGTGGAGCCGTCCGTCGACGTCGGATATGAGCGACGGCAGCGGCAGAAGGTAGGTGTTGAGGAGCTTCGAGTACTCGCGCCACTCCTCGATCACGGGCACGATCGCATGCTCGTCACGCAGGCCGCGGAGAACGCGGCTGTCGGTCGAATACCCTGTCTTGCCCTTGCGGCCGGGCTCGAGTCCGAGCTTCTCGAACAGAATCCGCGCAACCTGCTGCGTCGAGCCGAGCATGAACTCCTCGCCGGCGAGGTCACTGGCCATGGCCTCGAGCTCCTCCACGCGATCGCGCAGACGCGCCGTGATCTCACCCATCCGATACGTGTCGATCTTCACGCCGGCGGTCTCCATCGCCGCCAGCACGACGGTCAGCGGCAGCTCGATCCGCTCGTAGAGGTCGAGCGAGCCCCGCTCGACGAGCCGCTCTCGCATCGGCGCGGCGAGACGCCGCGTTGCCTCGGCGTGCCGGACGAGGCGCGCCGTCGTCTCCTCCGCGGGCGGATCCGGCTCGATCTCGAGGCCGTACTCGGCCGAGAGATCGTCCAGCAGATAGGCCGAGCGTCCGGGCTCGATCAGGTAGGCGGCGAGCATGGTGTCGTCGACCGGGGCGAACGGCAGCTCGAGCGACTTCGCATCGTGGGCGACGATCTCGGCGTCGCGCAGCAGAGCCGATTGCGTGGTGTCCCAGTCCGCGACACCGACGCCGTCGCCGGTCGCGACGGCGATCCTGCCATCCTCGATCGCGACGCCGACGAGGCCGCGGACCGGCGCGAGGGCACCTTCGCTCCAGGTGACGGCCTGTCCTTCCAGCTGTACGCGCTCCTGGGCCGGAACCGCCTCGTCGAGCTCGTCGACGCGGTTGAGGAGACTGCGGAACTCGAAACGACGGAACATCTCCTTCAGCTGCGAGCGATCCGGTGCCCCGGAGACGAGCGCCGTGGGGTCGACGTCGAGCGGCAGGTCGCGACGCATCGTCGCGAGATCCTTCGAGGCACGGGCCTGGTCGGCGTGCTCGCGCACCGCCTTGCCACGTGCTGGCGACAGCTCGTCGGCGTGCGCGATCACCTCCTCGAGCGAGCCGTACTGGGCGATGAGCTGGCCCGCGGTCTTATCTCCGATTCCGGGGATTCCGGGGATGTTGTCGGACGAGTCTCCCTTGAGACCGATGAAGTCCGGCACCTGATCCGGGCGCACGCCGTACCGCAGCTCGACCCGCTCGGGCGTGTAGACATTGACGTCCGAGACGCCGCGCGGGGTCATCATCAGGGTCACGTTCTCGGAGCAGAGCTGGAACGCGTCGCGATCCGTCGAGACGACGCAGGTCTTCACAGATGCCTCATCGGCGCGCGTCGCGATCGTGGCGATGACGTCGTCGGCCTCCCACCCCTCGAACTCGAGGTTGCGGTAGCCGAAGGCCTCGACGATCGGCCGGAAGTGCGGGAACTGCTCGCGCAGGAGGTCCGGCATCGGCTTGCGCCCCTGCTTGTAGACGACGTCGACGGCCTCGGCTGCGGCAGCGCGGTGAACCGGTCGCGTGTCCCAGGCGACCGCGACGCCGCGGGGCCGGTAGTCGGCGAGCAGCTTGAAGAGCATGTTGCCGAACCCGAGAAGCGCGTTCGTCGGCAGGCCGTCACTCGTCGCAAGCTCCTCCGGCAACGCGAAGAACGCACGGTAGGCGAGGTTGTTGCCGTCGACGAGGAACAGCTCCGATCCGCGAGCAGGCCCGTCGTCGAGGTCGAGCTCGGCACCTGTGATCGTCTTCGGGGCCATGCGCCGAGTCTATGGCGAACCCTCGTCCGTCTGCGGGGCAAGGAGCGCCCGCACGAGCGGCGACCGCGTCTCTCCTGCTTGGATGCTGGCGTGACACGCGTCCCCCTGCTCTCCGGCTCGCACGTTCCCGTCGTCACCGTCGACGACGATGCCGTCCTACTGCTCCCGCCCCGCCCGCTCGAACCGCTGCGCAATGTCGAGGCGGCTGTCGGTGAAGCGCTCCGCTACCCACTCTCGGGAGCATCGCTCGCCGGACTCGCGACGCCCGGGGGCCGGGCGACGATCGTCGTCGAGCCGCGCTCGCTCCCGCTCCCCGACGTACCGAACGACCCGCGGCAGGAGGCAGTTGCGGCGGTGGTGAACGAGCTCGTTCGCCTCGGCATGCCGTCGGAGAAGCACACGATCCTGATCGCAGGCGGCCTCGGTCGGCGTGCGGGGCGCCGTGACCTCGAGGGCGTCCTCCGCCCACTCGGGGCACGCGCTTTCAGGGGCACGGTCGTCGTCCACGATGCGACGAGCGCTGACCTGCGCGTCCTCGAGGTAGACGGCGGGGAGCCGATCTCGATTCACGGCGCCATCGTCGATGCCGATCTCGTGGTGTGCGTCACGGCCGCGGAAACGTCCGAGCAGGGAGGCTCCTGCGCGCTCCTCGCCTGTTGCGGTGCGCGCACGATCGAGTCGGCGGCTCCGGCACCGTCCCTCCTTGCGCCCTCGTACTCGCCGGTCGGAGCGCTCGCCGGCCGGATCAGCGCCGCGGTCGGCCATACGACGGCGGTGATCGGTGTCTCGCTCGTACTCGACCATCCGCGACTGACGGGCAGCCAGCGGGGCTACCCCTGGTCCCCGGACGCCCTGGCAGCGCTCGCGCGTTCACCGCTGCGACGGCTCCTCAACGCGCTTCCCGGACCGTTGCGCGAACACGGCCTCCAGAGACTGGGCCGTGAGCTTGCCGCCACCGGTGTCCTCGCCGGCCCCCCTGCAGTTGCTCATGCCGAGGCCCTGCTGCGCGGCATCTCGCTGCGTGGCACACGCCTCGCCGACCCGCTCGACACGATCGTTGTTCCGTTGCCGTGGAACGGCCGCCACGTCCCTCGCGAGCCGCTCAACCCCATCACCGCTGCGGCCACCGGCCTCGGGCACGCCATGCGTCTCTGGCGCGACGCCTCGCCCCTCACGGAGGGGGGAACGGTCGTCCTGCTCCACGGTCTGCGCCGTACCTTCGGGCACGGTCCGCAGGCGCCGTACCGGGCGCTGTTCCACGCCCTCAGGGATGGCGGATCGAGCGAGCAGCTCGCCGCAGCGCACGCGCTTGCGTCCACCGACGAACGCGCGATCGCGGCGTACCGCGGCGGTCGAGCGCCCCACCCCGTGCTTCCGTACGTCGACTGGGCCACCTGCATGCCGGCCCTCGACCGCGCCGGCCGTGTCCTCGTCGCAGGCTGCCGCGACGCAGGCGCCGCGCGTGCGCTCGGACTGGTCCCGGTACACAGCATCTCCGCGGCGCTCGAGATGGCCCGCGGCGTCGCCGGTGGAAGTCACCGGCTCGGCGTGATGGTCGCGCCACCCTACGCCCCGATCGTCGTCGGCTGACCGCTGCGGGATTCGAGGAGAGGCTTCGGCCGCCTCCTCCGGATCAGCCCTCGCCGAGGTAGGTCTTGCGAACCTGGTCGTTGACCTTCAGGTCGGCCGCCAAGCCCTCGAGGGCGACCTTGCCCGTCTCGAGCACGTAGCCGCGGTTTGCGATGTCGAGCGCCATGAGCGCGTTCTGCTCGACGAGCAAGACGGGCGTTCCCTGCTGGTTGATCTCGATCACGATCTCGAAGATCTTCTCGACGAAGATCGGGGCGAGGCCCATCGACGGCTCGTCGAGGAGGAGCAGCTTGGGGCGGGCCATGAGTGCGCGGCCGATCGCGCACATCTGCTGCTCGCCGCCGGACATCGTCCCCGCCTTCTGCGTTCGGCGCTCGTACAGGCGTGGGAACAGCTCGAAGACGCGCTCCATGTCGCCCTTGAAGTTCTCGTGGTCCGTGCGCTGGAAGGCGCCCATCTCGAGGTTCTCGGTCACCGACATACGCGGGAAAAGGCGGCGGCCTTCTGGGCTCTGCGCGATCCCGTTCTTGACGATCTCGTGAGGCGAGGCGTTGGTGATGTCCTCGCCCTGGAACGTGATCGAGCCTTGGCGCGGGTGGTTGAGGCCGTTGATCGATCGGAGCGTGGTCGACTTGCCGGCGCCGTTCGCTCCGATGAGCGTCACGATCTCACCGGCGCCGACCCGAGGGAGACACCCTTGAGCGCGTGGATGGCGCCGTAGTAGGTGTGGATGTCGTCGATCTCGAGGACGTTGCCGCTCGTCGCGCTCATCCGGTCGCTCCCTTGCCGAGGTATGCCTCGATCACGCGCTCGTTTGCCTGGACCTCGGCGGGCGTGCCCTCGGCGATCTTCTCGCCGTACTCGAGCACCGTGCAACGCTCGGAGACGCCCATCACAACCTTCATGTCGTGCTCGATCAGCAGCACGGTCAGCCCCTTCTCGTCGCGCACGCGATGCACGAAGTCGGTGAACGCGGCGGACTCCTGGGGATTCATGCCTGCCGTCGGCTCGTCGAGCAGAAGCAGCTTCGGGTCCGTCGCGAGGGCGCGGGCAACCTCGAGGCGCCGCTGGTCGCCGTAGGGCAGGGCCCCCGCCTGTTCCTCGTGCCGCTTCGGCAGCCCGCTGTAGATGAGCAGCTCGCGTGCCTTCTCACGTGCTGCCGCTTCCTCTCGCCGAACGCCGGGGGTACGGACGATCGACCCGAGAATGCCTCCCCGCAACCGGCAATGCATGCCGACGAGCACGTTCTCGATCGCAGTCATCTGCGAGAAGAGACGGATGTTCTGGAACGTGCGCCCGATCCCGAGCGCGGTGATCGTGTGCGGCGGGTCGTTCGAGACATCGTGGCCGTCGAACGTGATCGAGCCCGAGGTCGGCTTGTAGACGCCGGTGAGCTGGTTGAAGAACGTCGTCTTGCCCGCCCCGTTCGGCCCGATCAGCGAGACGATCGAGCCGCGCGGGATCGTGAAGTCGACGTCGTTCGTGGCGACGAGGCCGCCGAACTCCTTGCGGAGCTTCACCACCTCGACGAGGTTGTCAGTCATCCGATGGATCCCGGTCGGTGAGCGTGCCCTCGAGCTGCACGTCGTAGAACGGCGTGTCGTGGACACCCTCGGACATCTCGATCTTGTGCCTGCGTTCGGGGATCAGGCCGGTCGGTCGGAACAACATCATCAACACGATGATGATCCCGTAGATCCCGAACTGGTACTTCGTCGGGTCGAAGCCGTCGAGCTTCGGGATGCCGGACTGCTGGATCTTGGATCCGATCGTGGCAAGGCCCTCGACGTTGAGGTAGCCGAGGATCATGCCGCCGAGGAGGACGCCCCAGACGCTGCCCATCCCTCCCAGGATCACCATGCAGAGCAGGAAGACCGAGATGTTGAAGTAGAAGTCCGCGGGGAAGGCGCCGCCCTTGAAGCTCGCATAGAAGGCGCCGGCGACACCGCCGAAGAACGCTCCGATGGCGTACGCCCACGTCTTCGTCCGCATCAGTGGAATCCCCATCGCCGCGGCAGCGGTCTCGTCCTCGCGAATTGCGATCCAGGCGCGACCGAGCCGCGACTCCCGCAGCCGGACGCTGCAGAAGATCGTTATGAGCAGGATCACGACTGCTGTCCAGAAGTACCACTGCGAACGCTCGGAAGACTGGCGGAAGCTCTCGGGCAGGCCGATCGCAGCGCCGATCGCCCCGAACCCAAGCGAGTCGATCGGCGCGATGCCGAAGGTGCCATGGGTGAGATCGAAACCCCCGAGGCTGTCGGCGTTTCGCACGAACTGCGGCACGATCTCGCCGAAGCCGAGCGTCACGATCGCGAGGTAGTCGCCCCGCAGCCGCAGGGTCGGCAGGCCGATAAGGATGCCCGCGATCATCGTCAGCATCCCGGCCACGAGGAGCACGAGCCACATCGAGATGTGGATGCCGGGCACACCGTCCGGGAACCCCGCAGGCAGGCCGACAGCACCGATCTCGATCGAGACCTGGTCGAATTGCTGCGAGGCGAACCAGCCGGCGGTGTAGGCGCCGACGGCATAGAACGCGACGTAGCCGAGATCGAGGAGCCCGGCGTAGCCGACGACCATGTTGAGCCCGATCGCCATCGTCGTGAAGACGATCATCGCGACCATCGAGTCCGTGCTGGGTATGAAGTCGCCGATCAGCGGCAGCGATTCGAGCGACGAGACGATCTGGGGATAGATCACCGCCAGCACGATCAGGACGACCACCGCGACCGTGTTACGGTTGCCGGCCGCCGAGCGCGCACGGGTGGTGAGGTCGGTCATGCTCCCTCCGGCGTCTGTTCGCCGAGAATGCCCTCGGGGCGGAAGACGAGGATCAGGATCAGGATCCCGAAGACCATCGAGCGCGTCCAGTCGCTGCCCGGCGCGAGGATGGTGAGACCCTCGTTGAACGCCTGCACGAAGCCGATAATCAGCGCGCCGAGCACCGCGCCGGTGAGGTTGCCGATCCCACCGAGCACCGCTGCGGTGAACGCGATCAGGCCGAGCTCGAACCCGGTGTCGTAGCGCATGTTGAACTGCAGCAGGTAGATCACGCCGGCGGCACCCGCCAGCGCACCCGCGAGCAGGAACGTGACCGAGATCGTCCGGTTGACGTCGATGCCCATCATCGCCGAGGCTTCGGTGTCCTGCGCAACGGCCCGCATCGCCTTCCCCTGCTTCGTCGAGCGGACGAACCAGGAGAGAAGGATCAGGAGCGGGACGACGATGATCAGGACCGACGCCTTGCTCCACGAGTAGCTGATGTTGCCGACGCTGATGATGTCGGTGCGGGGGATGAAGTTCGGCACCGTCTGGTAGTTGACGCCATAGAACGCGAGGCCGATGTTCTGGACGATGAACGACATGCCGATCGCCGTGATGAGCGGGGCGAGCCGTGGCGCGTTCCGCAGCGGCTTGTAGGCGACGCGCTCGATCGAGGCGTTGAACAGCGCGAAGCCGCTCATGATCACGAGGAGCGTAAATGCGAGGCCGAAGATGATGAAGAGCACGCTCGAGCCCTTGTCGAGGCCGAGGACGCTGACGATCACCGTGCTGGCGACGAGGCCGGAGAGTGCGAAGACGTCGCCGTGCGCGAAGTTGATCAGCTGCAGGATCCCGTAGACCAGGGTGTAGCCGAGCGCCACGATCCCGTAGATCGTCCCGTTGGTGAGGCCGATCAGGCCGATGTCGATGAAGCCGACCGGATCGTCGACGAAGTTGACGGCGAGCCAGACGAGCACGAGTGCGACGAGCGAGAGCCCGATCAGATCCGAGACACTCGCGCCTCGGAGTTTGCTCAGGGCCGTCGACATCGAGTGGACTCAATCAGAAATGCGACGGGAGGGCAATGCCCTCCCGCCGCAGGTGAGACGCGGTGGGGTCGGGCACGAGCCCGACCCCACCGCTGGATGCACTACTCGCCGTTCGCGGCGGCGACCGTCTCCGGAGCCGGCGAGACGACCTCGGCCGACACGAAGGTCTTGCCCGCCTTCGCGATGTTGATCGCGACCACGGCACCGCTCGCACCGGCCGGATCCCCGTTCTCGTTGAACGAGAACGATCCGAGCAGCCCGTTCGTAACCGTGCTCGCGAACAGCTTCGAGATCACGTCACTCCGCGACCCGTCGGACGCACCGATCGGAGTCGAGCAGCGTCTGCGCCGCCTGCGCAGCGTAGATCGCGTACGGATCCGGCGTCTTGCCGCCAAGATACTCCTTCGAGAAGTTGTTGGCGAACTCGCGTGCGACACCCTGGAAGGCCTCGATCGGCTGGCCGGCGACCGACGCGTACATGTCGGCCGACGCGGGGCCGGTGTCGTCGATCGTCGCCTGGGTGTAGAACCCGTCCGGCGTCAGCAGCTTCACGGCACCATTGTTCGGGCCGAGCACGGCGACCTTGTCCTTGATCAGCTGTGAGCCGTTCTCGTCGATCAGGGCGCCGATAAAGATGCCGTCGGCCCCCGTTCCCTGGATCTTCTTGTACAGCGCCTCGTACGAGGAGGCCTTCGGGTCGTACGCGTCGAAGCCTGCGATCTCGATCCCGAGCGACTCCGCCGCGTTCCGGTAGTTCGTCGCGACGCCGAGGCCGTAGGCCTCCTTGTCGTTCAGGATGTAGACCTTCTTGATGCCGAGCGTCTTCGTGTACTCGGCGTTCGCCGCGCCCTGGTAGGCGTCGTGGGCGACGACGCGCACGTAGTTGCGCGTCCCGGACGGGTAGTACTTGTCCGGCTCGGTCTTGTCGCACGCCAGGCTCGCCTGCGTGAGGCAGACGAGCGTGTTCGCGGGTGAGATCATCGCGATGCCACCGTCAGGTGCCTGGTTCAGGACCGGGATCATGATCGCCGCGCACCCCGAGTTGAACGTGCCGATGACGCCGATCACCTTGTCGTTCGCGGCGTACGCGTTGCCGTTCTGGCTGCACTTGCCCGAGTCCCACTTGCCCGCCTGGGCGGTCGCATCGTCGCACGACTGGAAGCCGATCTTGTGGTCGCCGGCCTTGAACCCCGCCTGCTTCAGCGTGTAGCGGATGGCATCGACCATCTGCACCGTCTGTGTGCGCGACGCACCCTGCAACGGCAGGTCGGATGCGATCAGGTAATCGGGATCGCCGTCGCCCTCGTACTCGATGGCGGTACACGACGATGACGGCAGCGCCTCGGGCGCGCCGCCCCCGCTGCTCCCGCCGCACCCGGCCGCAACGAGCGCGACCAGCGCAATCAGGAGCCCGATGACGGTCAGGCTTGTCTTCTTGAGCATCAAGCTCTCCTCCATTGTTGATGACCGACGATCGCGCGTTGCCGAGAGGCCGCACACGAACTCCCCGTCGTGGTTTCGCAAGTCTAGGCCAATTGGCCCCGAATTCAACCACGACCTGCGCGCGGCATCGCCTGCCGCGCAATGGCTCAGTCGGCGAAGGCAAAGATCTCGTCTCTGCCCCGTTGCTTCGCGCGGTAGAGCGCGTCGTCCGCGGCCTTCATCACCTCGGCACCGGTCTGCCTGGTAGCGGCTCTCCACGCCAATCGTTGAGTGCCGAACGGCCCTGGCTCCGTCGACCATCGACGGCTTCGACTCCTCCACGGCCGCGGCATTCAGTCAACGCGATGCCGAAGGGGGGAATCGAACCCCCACGCCCTTTCAGGCGCCGGATTTTGAGTCCGGTGCGTCTACCAGTTCCGCCACTTCGGCCATGCGGGTGATCGTACCCCGCTCGCGACCGACGGGCGATCGTGGCACACGCCCGCTCGAACAATTAGTATCGGCATCGAACAAACCAGTCGAGGAGGCAGACGTGCGGATCGGGATCCTGACAGGCGGCGGCGATTGCCCCGGATTGAACGCGGTGATCCGGGCTGTCGGCAAGAGATCGTTCGACAACGGCCACGAGATGGTCGCGGTGCGCGAGGGCTGGCGCGGCCTCGTGGACGGCGTCTTCGCACCCCTCGGTCGCAGGGAGATCTCGGGGATCCTTCCTCGCGGCGGCACGATCCTGGGGACGAGCCGTACCAACCCCTACAAGCTCGACGGCGGCGTCGAAGCAGTCCTCGCGCGCTTCGCGTCCGAGAACCTCGACGCGCTCGTCGCGATCGGTGGCGAGGACACGCTCGGCGTAGCGACACGCCTCCACGCCGAGCACGATTTCCCCGTGGTCGGCGTGCCGAAAACGATCGATAACGATCTCTCCGGCACCGACTACACGTTCGGATTCGATACCGCGGTGACGATCGCAACCGAGGCGATCGACCGGCTCCACACGACCGCCGAATCGCACAACCGGGTCATGGTCGTCGAGGTGATGGGCCGCCACACGGGCTGGATCGCCGTGATGAGCGGGATCGCGGGAGGCGCCGACGCAGTCCTGATTCCCGAGCATCCGATCACCGTCGAGGAGGCCTGCGCCCTCCTCATGAAACGCCATGAGGGCGGAAAGGACTTCTCCATCGTCGTCGTCAGCGAAGGGTACGAGTTGACCTACGCGTCGGGCGAGAGCACGCTCGTCGCGGGTGATGCGCGCGAGACCGACCAGTTCGGCCACGTCGTCCTTGGCGGCGTCGGTGACGCTCTCGCGCGCGAGATCGAGCAGCGCACCGGCTTCGAAACCAGAGTCACCGTCCTCGGCCACGTCCAGCGCGGCGGCACCCCCACACCACGCGACCGCGTGCTCGCCACGCGCTACGGCCTCAAGGCTGCCGACCTCGTCCACGAGGGCACCTTCGGGCGCATGGTCGCGCTTCACGGCGACGCAATCGTCGACATCCCACTCGAGGAGGGAACTGCCGAGCTGAAGACGGTTCCCGACGAGTGGTACGACGTTGCGCGCGCCTTCTTCTGGTAGCCACTCGCTAGAGGCGGTAGATCCGCACCCACGGCCCGGCGAGACCCGGCTCGTCGGCCGAGACGGCAAAGGCCGGCTCGAGCCCGTGGCCGAGTTGCTCGTAGAACGTCGCCTCCCGTGGATAGCGGTCGGGCACAGCGAGAACGCGGTCCGTGACTGCGCCTGAGACGATCACCCACTTGACGCCCCGCGCTCGAAGTGACGGGAGGTCCCGCTCCGGGTCGGAGGCACGGCCGGGACCGGGGAGCTCGAGCCGGATAACCCGCCGATCGGGCAGCGGTAGCGTCGACGGATCCGTCGCGATCAGGTCGGCTGCCGGAATGTTCGCAGCAACCCACGCGTCGGCCACGAGCCGCGTGTCCGTACGCGTCAGGTCGTTGCGCGTCCGAGACGGTCCAGGCAAGGGGCACGAGAAGCGCCACAAGGGCCAGCGGGACGACGACGCGAATGCTCCCGGAGAGCACCGCGAGCACCGGGACGAGCGGCAGGACGTAGCGGTCGAAATGGGCTGCCTGAGGCATCAGGGTCAGCCAGTACGCGCCGGCGAACGAGAGCAGGATGAGATCCTCGCGCCGACGCCGGAGAAGAGCGGCGACGATGCACCGACTGCGGCAAGCAGGAGCAATGGCCCGAGAGCCTCCCAGAGCCGATCGAGGTACGCGACTGGAGCGATCGGGTCGTTCTCGAACCCGAGCCAGCCGGCGCGTGCCAGCCGCTGCACGCGCGAGATGTCGCCCCACGCCGCTCCTGCGTGAACGAGCACGAACGGGCTTGTCAGGGCAAAAGCCGCAAACGCGAGTGCTGCGGCCTTGCCGAGGCTGCGCCATCTCCCCCACCCCGCGACGAGCACCGGGACCGCCGCGATCGCACCCGGGTATTTCGCCGAGGCGGCAAGGCCGACCGCTACTCCGGCCCACTCGATCCGCCCCTCGATCGCGAGTGCGAGGACGCAAGTGATCGCGAGGGTCAGTAACACGTCCGTCACCGCTACGCGCGAGTAGGCGACGTGGGTCGTCGCGACGGCCACCGCCGCAGCCCCGACAATTGCTGCGCCCGTCCCGTACGCCCGCGTGCCGAGCCACCAGGTCGCCGCAACGCCGCACAGGCCGACGACCACGGCCACACCGCGCGCCGCGCCGAACGACGGATCGCCGAAGAACGACTGCACCGGCGCAACGAACCCCATCAGGAGCGAGGGGTAGTCGTACCAGCCGGGATCGAGGTGGCCGTGACCCATCCGCCACGCCCGCGGAACGATGCTCGCTTCGTCGGGGTTGAGAACCGCGAGCGGGAGGCCGTAGCCGATCCCCACGAGGCGCAGCAGGGCCGCGAGTGCGAGAATCGCCACGAGGGCGACCCTCCGGTCAGAGATCGGGAAGCGTGTCACCCACGAGCGACCCGATGTCGCTACCCGAGACGATCACCGCGTCGACGCCGGCACGTTCCAGCTCGACGACGTCGTCGCGACTCGCGCCCGCGAGATCGGCGATCGCGAGCTTGCCGGCCGGGACGTCCGCAAGCAGGTCGAGGAGTCGCTCGACCAGGGGTTGCCCTTCCTCGACATCCTCGGCGGCGAGCAGGAAGATCTCGGGATCGACGAGCTCGAGCACCGCGCCGAGGTCGTCCTCGTCGGTCACGCGCAGGACGCACTCGAGCCCGCGCTCGTGCGCCGCATCGACGAGGCCGGCGAGAAGGTCTCGATCCTCCGTGGCGTCCACGATCACCGCGTCGATATCACCGGTCCCGTCGGCAGGGCCGTACGCGAGCAGCGGGAGATCACAGCTCTCGCGGATCGAGCCCGCGTCGCGCCGGACGACAAGCCCTTCGGCGCCTTGTTCCTGGGCATCGCGGGCTCCCGTGGCGTCGACGACCTCGACGAGCACGGAGATCCCATCGCCTTCCGCGATCGCCTGACTCAGCCGCCGTGAACCGTCCACCGCGGGTGATCCTACTCTGAGCGGGCGTCGCCTCGCTGGACACCGTGCGCTTCCCGTACGCTGCGACGGTGTCCGAACCGATCAAGCGCGTCTGCCTGCTGGGCGCAGAATCGACCGGGAAGACGACGCTTGCGCGCGCCCTCGCCTCCGTCTACGAGACGGTATGGAACCCGGAGTTCGGGCGCCCCTACACCGAGATCGGCCGTGATCCGGACGCGCCCTGGACGAGCGACGAGTTCACCACGATCGCCCGCCTCCAGTGCTGGTACGAGGACTGTCTCGCCGAATCTGCCCGCAGGCTGCTGTTCTGCGACACGGACGCCTACACGACGAAGCTCTTCCACGAGGTGTACCTCGGCAGTGCGACCGACGCGTTCGACGACCTCGCGGCGCGGAGCTACGACCTCTTCCTCGTCTGTGGCCTCGACGTACCCTGGCGGCACGACGGCATCAGGGAGTTCGACGACCAGCGGGAATGGATGCACGCGCGCTACCTCGACCGGGCGGAAGCGAGCGGCTCTCCCTGGCGCCTGCTCGAGGGGCCGCACGAGATCCGTCTCCGCGAAGCCCGGCTCGAGGTCGATCGCCTGCTCGCGCGTCCCTAGAGGGCGGCCCGACGAGCGCGGCTCGCCGCGCACGCATCGGCGTGGAACTCGTGATAGATCGGGTCGAGACCATCCGGCGGCACGCCTGCGATGCCCGCGGCCTCGGCGAGCGAGAGATCCGGGTCGGCCGAGACAGCATCCACGTAGGCGATGTTACGCGCGAGCAGGTCGGGTTCGGTCGTGTCCCCGTGGCAGGGGAGAACGTGGAGGGGGCCGAGCTCCTGGAGCCGGACGAGGGAGGCTCGCGCGTCGGCAAGCCCTGTCGGGCTGTCGATGTGCGGGAACGGGTGCTCGGCCGCGTCGCCCGCGAGAACGAGTCGCAGCTCGGGAATCCAGAGAGAGAAGTGATCCTCCGTGTGACCCGGTGTGTGGAGGAGCGTGAGCGTCAGATCGCCCCCGTCGATCACGAGGCCGGAATCACCGACCACGATGTTCGGCGGCGTCGGGACGAGATCGGCGAACCGACCCGGCTGCCGGAGCCGCCATCTTCTTCAACGATGCGCGCGCGTCGTCGCCCGCGAGCCGGGACGCGCACTCCACGTGACCGATGACGGGCACCGGATGGGATGCCGTCGGGCCGCTGAAGACCTGGTTCCCCCAGGCGTGGTCGTAGTCGGCGTGGGTGTTGACGACGAGGAGACGGCCGCGGTTCTCGTCGGCGCCGCAGAGCTCGACCAGCTGGAGCGCAAGATCGGGGGTGCTGTGGGTGTCGACGATGACGAGCCAGCGCTCGGTCGCGATCACGAACGAGTCGACCTCGTCGCCGCAACGAAACCGGCGGATCCGGGGATCGAGGTCGAGCGGGGCCTCGACGACATGAGCGGGATACGACGATGCCTCCATCAGCCGAGCAGCCTAGCGTCGCGTCGCGGTGGAGCACCGGGCGCGCGGGCCGGTCGTTCGCCTGACCGCTGAGGCAACGCCTTCGCTCAGGTGCCGACCGGGTGCCAGACGGTCTTCATCTCGAGGAACGCCGAGATCTCCCAGGGGCTCTGCCCGGCGCCGGCCCGGACGACCCGCTTCACGTTGTCGGCGGCGAGCACCTCGAGCTCGGCGGTCTCCGTGCCCGCGCCCGTAATGTCGATCGCGTTCACGTCCATGTGCGCGGCAAGGACAGGCCCGAGCTCCGCCCGGAAGCCCGTGAGGAGGTTGACGACGCCGCCGGGAAGATCCGACGTGGCGATCGCCTCGGCCAGCTCGAGCGCGGCCAGGGGACGCGTCTCGGACGTGACGACGACGGCTGCGTTTCCGCTCACGATCACCGGCGCGATGCGCGAGACGAGCCCTTCGAGGGCAGGCGCCTCGGGAGCGAGAACGGCAACGACGCCCGTGGGCTCCGGGACCGTGAAGTTGAAGTACGGCCCTGCAACCGGATTCGAGCCGCCGAGCACCTGCGGCAGCTTGTCGGCCCAGCCGGCGTACCAGACGACACGATCGATGGCGCGCTCGACCTCGCGGCGACCCGAGCACGCGCGCGCGAGATCGGCGGCGCGGGCCTCCATCATCTCGGCAAGGCGGTAGAGCACCTGACCGCGGTTGTACGGAGTGGCGCCTGCCCACTTCGGGAAGGCGCCTCGCGCCGCCTTGACGGCATCGCGGGCGTCCTTACGCGAGGCGTGCGCGACGTTCTGGCCCTCTGCCTCGTAGGTTCGGCCCGATTCCGAACGCGGAAATGCTCCTCCGACGTAGAGCTTGTAGGTCTTGCGAACCGCAATCCTGCTCATGCGTCGAGCCTCCGGGCGAGCAGATGGTCATCGACCGTGCGACCCTCGAGCAGGAACTCGTCGGCCAACACGCCCTCCGACACGAATCCCGCCGCCGCGTAGAGACGCCTCGCGCCGCCGTTCGTGTCGAGGACGCGCAGCGTGAGCTTCACGGCGCCGCGCCGCGTGGCCTCCTCGATCGCCGCGTCGACGAGCGCCCGGCCGACGCCCCGACCCTGGTGATCGGGAGAGACCGCGAGCCCTCTGATCATCTGCACGTGCGCGCTCGCCGGAAGCGGAGTCGGGTTACCGAGGAGGACATATCCAGCGACCGCATCGTCGACGAGCGCGACGAAGGTGTCCGCGGGGTCGACCTGCGGCCGGAAGAAGATGCCGTCCGTGGGCCGCGGGCCCGGATTGACGCGTGGCGACCATGTCGCGTCGGTCGATCTCGACGATGTGCGGCTCGTCGCCAGGATCGGCCGGGCGGATCGTCACGGCCGAGGAAGGTGGCCGAGCTCATCGGTCGAACCTCAGGTACGCCCCGAGCCCGTGCAGCCCGCCCTCACGACCGAAACCGGATTCCTTGTAGCCGCCGAACGGGGAGGCCGGATCGAAGCGGTTGAACGTGTTCGCCCAGACGACACCGGCACGGAGGCGCTCGGCCATCCAGAGGATGCGGGAGCCCTTCTCCGTCCAGACCCCTGCCGAGAGGCCGTACGGCGTGTTGTTCGCTTTCTCGACGGCCTCCTCGGGCGTGCGGAACGTGAGGACGGAGAGGACGGGGCCGAAGATCTCCTCCTGGGCGATTCGCGAGCTCTGCGCCACGTTCGTGAAGACCGTCGGCGCGAACCAGTACCCCTTCTCGGGAAGACGACAGGGTGGCTGGTACATCTCGGCGCCGTCCTCCTCGCCGCTCGCGACGAGCTCACGGATCCGGTCGAGCTGCATCTGCGAGTTGATCGCACCGAGGTCGGTGTTCTTGTCCAGCGGGTCGCCAACGCGGATCGTACGAAGGCGCCGCTTGAGCTTGGCGACGAGCGGCTCGTAGATCGACTCCTGCACGAGCAGGCGCGACCCGGCACAGCAGACATGACCCTGGTTGAAGTAGATCCCGTTGACGATGCCTTCGACGGCCTGATCGAGGGCGCAATCGTCGAACACGACGTTGGCTGCCTTGCCGCCGAGCTCGAGCGTGAGCTTGACGCCCGTCCCCGCGAGCTCGCGCTGGATCGCCTTCCCGACCTCGGTCGAGCCGGTGAACGCGACCTTGTCGAGGTCGGGGTGCTTGACGAGGTGCGCGCCGGTGGAACCGTCTCCGGTGACGATGTTGACGACCCCGGCGGGTAGCTCTGCCTGCCGGCAGATGTCGGTGAAGATGAGCGCGGTCAACGGTGTAGTCTCCGCGGGCTTGAGAACGACCGTGTTCCCGCACGCGAGCGCCGGAGCGATCTTCCATGCGAGCATCAGTAGCGGAAAGTTCCACGGGATGATCTGCCCCGCGACCCCGAGGGGGCGAGGCCTGCGGTTCGGGAAGGCGTACTCGAGCTTGTCCGCCCAGCCGGCGTAGTAGAAGAAGTGGGCGGCCGCGAGCGGAACGTCGACGTCGCGTGATTCCTTGATCGGCTTGCCGCCGTCGAGCGACTCGGCGACCGCGAGCTCGCGCGAGCGCTCCTGCATCAGGCGCGCGATTCGGAAGAGGTACTTCGCCCTCTCCGACGGACGAAGCGCCGACCATTCACCGTCGAAGGCGCCACGCGCCGCCTGCACGGCGAGGTCGACGTCTCGCGGCCCGGCGAGCGCGACCTCGGCGAGGTGCTCCTCCGTCGAGGGCGAGATGGTCGGGAACCACTTGCGCGAGCGCGGGGACACGTTCTCACCGCCGATATAGAGCCCGTAGCGCTCCTCGAACGAGACGATCTCGCGTGCTTCCGGGGCGGGCGCGTACTCCCACTCGAGAGGCGAGGGCAGAGCGCGCGCGGCAGGGGTCTTTGCGGCCATCAGTCGATCGTGAAGTAGTCGGCGGACTGATAAGACCCTGTCCGCTGCTTGCGAATCTGCATGAGCACGTCGTTGAGGAGCGACGAGGCGCCGAACCGGAAGAGCTCGGGCGTCATCCATGCCGTGCCGAGCGTCTCCTGGAGCACGCACAGGTACTGGATCGCCTGCTTTGCCGTGCGGATCCCGCCGGCAGGCTTCATGCCGATCACGCGGCCGGTCTCGTCGTGGACGTCGCGGATCACCTCGAGCATGCAGAGCGTCACCGGCAATGTCGCTGCCGGGCTCACCTTCCCGGTCGACGTCTTGATGAAATCGGCTCCGGCTGCGATCGCAAGCAGCGAGGCACGACGAACGTTGTCGTAGGTTCCGAGCTCGCCCGTCTCGAGAATCACCTTCAGGTGTGCCGCCCCGCATGCCTCCCTGACCCGGACGATCTCGTCGACGACCTTCGCGTAACGACCGGAGAGGAACGCGCCCCGGTCGATCACCATGTCGATCTCGTCCGCGCCGAGCGCTACCGCATCGCGCACGTCGGCGAGCTTGACGTCGATCGGCGACTGACCCGACGGGAACGCCGTCGCGACGGATGCGACCCGCACGCCCGAGCCGGCGAGCCGGCGCCTGGCAACGCCCACGAGGTTCGGGTAGACGCAGACGGCGGCAACGGACGGGATCGTCGGGTCGGCCGGGTCGGGATGGATCGCCTTCGCGCACAGAGCGGAGACCTTGCCGGGTGTGTCCGCGCCCTCGAGCGTCGTCAGGTCCATCATCCGGATGGCGAGGTCGAGCGCGGCGAGCTTGGCACCCTTCTTGATCGATCGCTTGGCGAGCTCGGCAGAGCGCGCCTCGAGCGCCACCGCGTCGACCGCTCCGACACGCGGCAGCCGGAGATCGAGCGGAAGCTCGAGATCGCGCGGCAGAAGATCGGCCTGCGCCATCGCCGGCTAGTCTAACTCTCGCTGATTCCGATCAGTTGCACGGATCGTGGCTGCAGGAGTAGAGTGGCCGGAATGGCTCTCGGCGCGAACGCAAAGCTCGATCTCATCAAGCGCGTGCCTCTCTTCGAGCAATGCTCCAAGAAGGATCTGCAGAGCATCGCCCAGATCGCCGACGAGCTCGACATCCGTGCAGGCAAGGTGCTGATCCAGGAGGGTGAGCGCGGGCGCGAGTTCTTCGTGATCGTCGCCGGCGAGGTCGAGGTGCGGCGCAAGGGTCGCAAGGTGTCCACTCTCGGGCCGGGAAGCTTCGTCGGCGAGATGGCACTGCTCTCGAAGACACCGCGTACGGCGACCGTGACGGCCTTGACCCCGCTCGACGTCCTCGTGATCACCGATCGGGCCTTCCTCGAACTGCTGAACCGTATGCCCGACCTCTGGCTCAAGGTGGCGCGCGCCCTCGCTGAGCGCGTTGCCGCCGACGGGGCCGACGACCCCAAGTAGTGGGGGACCTCGACCCCGGGATCCGCGACCTTGCACAGGCGGCGAATTTCGCCGCCTTCACGGTGCGACTCGGGTCGGGCGCGGCGATGACCCACGCGATGTGGGTCGACGCCGACGACGACCATCTCCTCATCAACACCGAGACGCATCGCGCGAAGTTCAGGGCGGTCGAGCGCGATCCCCGCGTGACGGTGATGGTCTGGAAGAAAGACGACCCCTACCGCTATGGCGAGGTACGCGGCCATGTCGTCGAGCAGGTCCTGGGACCCGAAGCCCGGGCGCACATCGATGCGCTCGCCCAGAAGTACCAGGGTCGCGACTACGACCCCGCGAACATCACGTCGGAGCGTGTGATCCTCAAGATCGCATCCGACGTACAGCACCTCCGCTGAGGCGACGGGCGAGCTCGCGATCGACGAGGCCTGTCAGGCCCGAGCGAGCTGTTCGGGGACGCGCCGTGAGGCGTTGGAATAGACGTCCTTGCGGAGGATCTTGCCGTCCTCGAACGGGAAGAGATCGATCCCTTCCCAGGTGAGCGGAACGCCCGTCGAGTGCGTCGCGAACGCCGTCCACTCCTGGACGACGAAGTCCTCGCCGACGTATGTGCTCCGACCCTCGAAGCGCAGGTCGGGCCAGTTCTCGAAAATCGCGGCGATGTGCGCTCGCACCTCGTCACCCTCGGCCCGCTCTCCCGCGTTGTGGTTCTCGAACACCATCTCCGCCGCGTGTGCTGCGCAGATCGCCTTTAGATCGTGGCGGTTCCATGCGTCGTTGTACGTCGCGATGATCTGATCGAGCGCCGGCATCGTGCCTCCCTGGTCTGGTTTCCTCGGCGTCTTCGGTACGCGTGCGGAGCGGTGAGAGTAAACCACGCCGAAATTGCAGGTCGATCGCCGTCGGTTAGGCTTGCTGAGTGGCCGAGCGACTCCCGCGCCTGCTCCTCCATGGCGAAGGCGTCGCGGTCGCCGCGGCAGCGATCGCCCTCTACTTCCACGAGGGGTACCCTTGGTGGCTTTTCGTCGTTCTCATCCTCGCGCCCGACCTCTCGATGATCGGCTTCGTCGCAGGACCGACGGTCGGAACGGTGGCGTATGACGCTGCCCATACCTACGTCCTCCCGGTCGTACTCGCCACGATCGGCGCGATCGTCGGCACCGAGGTCGCGGTTCAGATCGGCCTGATCTGGCTCGCTCATATCGGCATCGACCGTGCCATCGGATATGGCCTGAAGTATCCGTCCGCGTTCAAGGACACGCATCTCCAACGCGTGTAGTGCTGCACGCCGCGGCGATTCCGGCCGACGCGAGCGGAACAGGTTACGCCCCTACAGGCCGAGCTGCTCGATCATCTTCGGGTCCCGGCGCCACTTCGACCGCACCTTGACGACGAGCTCGAGGTAGACCGAGTGGCCCACGAGGCGCTCGACCTCGGGCCGGGCTCGCGATCCGATCTCACGGACCGTCGCCCCTTTCTTGCCGACGAGGATCCCTTTCTGCGACTCCGTCTCGACGAGCAGCACGGCCCGTACCACGCGCTCGTCGATTTCCTCGACGACGACGGTGATCGCGTGCGGCACCTCGTCACGCGTGAGGTGCAACGCCTTCTCGCGGATCACTTCGGCGACGCGGTTCTCGGTCGTCTCGTCCGTCGACGCGTCGAGCGGGAAGTACGGCTGTCCCTCCGGTAGGAGGTGAACGAGGTCTCCACGAAGCTCGTCGACCCCGTCCTTGGTCACGGCACTGACCGGGTGGAGCGCGTGGAAGTCGCCGAGCGTCGCCGCGGTCTTCATCTGGCTCGCGACATGACCGTGCTTGAGACGGTCGATCTTGTTCAGGGCGATGATCACGGGGATGTCGAGGCCGAAGACGCGTCGCGCGACGAACCGGTCGCCGGCACCGATCCGATCGCGCGCCGAGACGACGAGGAGGACAACGTCGATATCTTCGAACGAGGAGTCGACCGTGTGCTGCATCCGCTCGGTGAGCGCGTCCATCGGTCGCTGGAACCCCGGCAGGTCGGCGAGCACGAGCTGGTAGTCGGGGCCGTTCGCAACGCCGAATATCCGGCGTCGCGTCGTGTTCGGCACGTTCGAGGTGATCGCGACCTTGTCGCCGCAAAGGGCATTGACCAGCGTCGACTTGCCGACGTTGGGTCGGCCCGCTACGGCGACGAAGCCCGATTTCACGCGAGCTCGCCGGCGTCGAACTGCTCGGGTAGCAGCTCGTCCACCGTCATCCGCACGATCCGGCCGCCGTTGCGGAACACGACGCGCTCGACCTGCATCTCGGCGAGCCACTGCCGGCAACCGCCGCACGGCGAGGCAGTGATCGCCGCGACCGTGAAGTCGCCGGGATTGAAGCCCTCGACGATGGCCCGGGAGAACGTCGTGCGCTCCGCACAGACGCCGAGCGGGTAGGCGGCGTTCTCGACGTTCACCCCCTCGACCACCGAGCCGTCGCGCGTCAGCACGGCGCAGCCGACGTGGAAGTTCGAGTACGGGGCGTACGCCCGCTCGGCGATCGCGTCTGCGCGCGCAAGCAACTCCTCGTCGGTCACGCCGCGAACACCTGGAAGATGACGAAGGCCACGATGGCGCCGAGAGTACCGCCCGTGACGACCTCGAGGGTGGAATGGACGCCTGCCTCGACGCGCGTCTGCGCGACGAGCAGCGCCATGATGAACGCGAGCGACGAGACGAGGAACCGATGCTCGGATCCGTCGAGCGTGAGCGTGACGGCCATCCAGCCGGCGAACGCGACAGCCGCGTGGCCGGACGGCCAGCCCCCGCGGAGCGGCGTGCCGCTCCCGGAGAGCGCCTTCATCGCGATCACGAGCGCCACGACGAGCACGAGCGCCACGAGCGTCAGCTCGGCAGGAGTGTTGGAGAGACGATCGAGGAACCGGTTCGAGCGGTCGGCCACCTGTCCGGAGAACACGAGGTAGCCGACGGCGACGGCGTTCACGGCCGCGATCAGCACGGCGCCGGCCGCGATGTCCTTCGCGAGCTTCGCCATCGGATCGAACGACGTCGAGGCGACGTCGACGGCTGCCTCGAGCGCCGAGTTGATCATCTCGGCGATCAGAACGAACGCGATCGAAAGCAACAGCACGATCAGCTCGATCTTGGAGACGTCGACCACGAGTGCCGCGATCAGCACCGCCACGGCGATCAGGAAGTGGATCCGCATGTTCCGCTGCGTGCGAAGCACGTGGATGATTCCTTCGAACGCGACGTTGAAACTCTCGAGGATCGACGGCGATCGGCGACCGGGGACCGGGCTCACGCGATTCCTCCGAGGATCTGCTGCTCGCGCCGCTCCATCGCGTCGCCGTGCTCGAATCCGAGGAGGTGGAGAATCCCGTGAACGAGCGGCCAACGCCACTCGTCGCCGACGACCTCAGGGCAGATGATCACGTCGCCGAGCGCGCGCGGGATGCCGTCGGGCAGGTCGTCGAGCCCGTCGATCGGGAACGAGAGCACGTCGGTGGCCTCGTCAACGCCGAGGTGCTGCGCCTTCAGCGTCCGGATCTCGTCCGACGAGACGAACGCGATCCCGAGCTCGGCTGCGTCTACCCCCTCCTGCCCGAGCGCATGTCGCGCGAGCGCGACCGCACCGGCCGTGTCCACCTCGACGCCGCTCCGGTTCGCTATCTCGACATCGATCACTTCTGGCGTGCGGTGCCGGTCTCTTCGGCGTGCAGCTTGTACGCCTCGACGATCCGCTGCACGAGCTTGTGCCGGACGACGTCCTCATGGCCGAACTCGACAACGCCTATGCCGTCGACCTCGCGCAGGATGTCGCGAACCTGGATCAACCCCGACGCCTGCTCGCGGGGCAGGTCGACCTGCGTGATGTCTCCTGTGATCACCATCTTCGAACCGAACCCGAGTCGTGTCAGGAACATCTGCATCTGCTCGGGGGTCGTATTCTGCGCCTCGTCGAGGATGATGAACGAGTCGTTGAGCGTGCGGCCGCGCATGAAGGCGAGGGGCGCCACCTCGATCGTGCCGCGCTCCATGTAGGCGGTGAGCCGGTCCGGGTCCATCGTGTCGTAGAGCGCGTCGAAGAGCGGCCGCATGTACGGGTCGACCTTCGCGAGCATATCTCCCGGGAGAAACCCGAGCCGTTCGCCGGCCTCGACGGCAGGGCGCGTCAGGATCAGGCGACCGACCTGCTTCTCGCTCAACGCGGCGACCGCGAGCGCGATTGCGAGGTACGTCTTGCCGGTTCCGGCCGGCCCGATGCCGAACGTGACGGTACTCGAGCGAATCGAGTCGACGTAGCGCTTCTGCGTCACCGTCTTCGGAGCGATCTTCTTGCCCCGATGGCGCCAGACGACGTCGTCGAAGACGTCGCGGATGTCCGCCGACTGGTCGAGAGCAGCGGCAACGGCGCCGACGGTGTCCGGCCCGATCGCGTGGCCGCCCTCGACGAGCTCGACGAGCTCGTCCACGACAGCCCGCGCCTCGGCGACACGCGCCCCATCACCGTCCAGCGTAAGCTTGTTCCCGCGCAGCGAGATCGAGCACCCGAGCCTCTCGCGCAACGAGTCGAGCACGCCGTCGGTGACGCCGGCGAGCTCTGCGGCGACGTCGTTCGGGACCACGATCACATCCTGCATGACGCCCAGTGTAGGGGTCGAAGGTTACGTCGAGCCCGCGGCCGAGCTCATGGCCAACGCGTCGGCGACGCGCGCGGCCAGGAGCGCATGACGGTCAGGCGAGTTCCCGAGGAGCATCGGCTCCTCCACGGCGGGTGAGCCGAGCTGCTCGCCATCTCGTAGCTGGCCGCGTGTGAGGTCGAGGGTGAGGCCGGAAGGGAGGCGGTTCCAGGCGTGGCGCTCGATCCGGCGACCGTCTCGGAGCACGTCGGCGACGAGGATCTCGCCACCGAGGTAGGAGCGCAGCACGACGGCCGTCGCGTCGCACTGGCCGCGTGACGGGTTGTCGGGCGTCCACTCGTCGGGATCGGCGGACGTCTCCAGCGACCACGACGCACGAATCGCGGCCTCGAGCTCGGCGAGCGTGACGGCGGCAGTGGCAGCGGGATCGGGATCGGTCGAAACCTCTCGAACGAGTGCGCCCTCCGCGTCAGCAAACCCGCAGCGCCGGAAGAAGGCAGCCACCCCGGCGTCACACTCGACCCGGAACCGCTCGGCCGGTGCGCCCGCGACGACGGCCTCGACGAGCGACCGGCCGATGCCCTGGCTTCGAAAACCTTCGAGTACGAACAGGTTCCTCAGCGCGAACTCCCGGTCGCCGACGCGCTCGATGCCGATGCAGCCGACGAGCCTGCCGTCGTCGTCGTCCCAGCCGACGAGGAGTCGCGGAGGCTCTCCCGATTCGGACTGGGCGATCGCACAGAGCGTCCGCACCTCGGCCTCATCGGCGCGGCTACGGAGATCGACGAGTGCCATTCGACCGTTCTACCACTACCTCCCGCGAACGGCGACGACCCGAGGCGACCGACCTTCGCGATACTCGGGGAACGATGATCAGCCATCCGCCCGCACGACACTTGCTGCGCGCAAAGGACATCATCGACGCGCGTTATCGCGACCCACTCGACGTTCCTGCGCTTGCTCGAGCAGCCCATCTCTCTCCGGCCCACTTCAGTCGCGAATTCCGCAAGGCGTTCGGGGAGACTCCGTACCAGTACCTGCTGACCCGCCGGCTCGAGCGCGCCGCGGCGCTGCTCCGCAGCACCGACCGGACGGTCACCGAGATCTGCTTCATGGTGGGCCTGCAGAGCGTCGGGTCGTTCACGTCGAGCTTTGGACGGGCGTACGGTCTCGCACCTTCTGCGTATCGGGCAGCCCATCCGCCCGCGGCTCATCAGGCCCGTATTCCGACCTGCATGCTCCTCGCCTACGGACGACCCAGTCGAGCAGTTTTGGAGAAGACAGCCGGCTGAGCGTTGACTAGCGTGGCCTCCGACCCGATTCAAACGCGCAACAGGAGGCTCACCCGATGCAGATGCAGCTCACGACCGTCAATCAGTGGGTTCACGACCAGGACGAGGCGCTTGCGTTCTATACCGAGAAGCTCGGGATGGAGCTGCGCGTCGACGTCACGGTGCCCGAGATGGGCAACTTCCGCTGGCTCACCGTCGGGCCGGTCGGGCAACCCGACATCTCGATCGTGCTGATGGCGATCCCCGGCCCGCCGGCCATCGAGGCAGAGACGTCGACACAGCTGCAGGAGCTGATGGCGAAGGGCGCGACGGGTGGCCTGTTCTTCTCGACCGACGACATCCAGGCGACCTACGAGGAGCTGAGGGACAATGGTGTCGAGTTCACGCAGGAGCCCACGACACAGCCGTACGGCGTCGACGCCGGCTTCCGTGATCCGTCCGGCAACCAGATGCGGGTGATCCAGAGCGCGTAGCAGGCGGCGCCGGCACGGTGGTCGCTCGCTTGCGGCCGCCGTGCTTGTGCCGGTATCGGCGGACTGCCATACTCGTGCCGCCGAGCTACCAGGGAGGGAATAACGGTGCGTGTCTGGCTACGAAATCTCATGATCGGCGGTGCTGTCGGACTCGTGATCGGCCTCGTCGTCGGCGGCGTCCTGGGGCGCATCTTCATGCGACTGGTCTTCCTTGCCCGGGAGGACACGCTCGGGTTCGAGACGGCGATGGGAGCCATCATCGGCGATTTCACCGCCGGCGGCACGCTCTTCATCGGGATCTTCGGCGCATTCATGGGGGCGGGGCTCGGCCTCGCGTACGTCGTGGTTCGCGGCCTACTCCCCGCTCCGCTGTGGTGGCGTGAAGTGGCGTTCATGGCGGGCTCGAGCGCCCTCATGGTCGGCGTGATCGTCCGGGACAATCGCGAGGACTTCTACGTTCCTCCCGGCCACTGTCAGCCTGCTCCTGATCGTCGGGTCGGTGGCCCTGACTGCCGCGCCGGTGCCGGTCGTCATCGAGCGATTCGCTCCGTCACGCGGTAGTGGGCACCCGCGCCGCGGAGCCACCGCCGTCGCTCCTCGTTGGCGGGGCGGCGATCGCCGTCTACGCCGCAACCGCGGTCGCGGCGGCCTACAGCACGTAGGCGAGTCAGTCGACCGCCAGCAGATCGACGACGAAGACGAGCGGCTCGTGCGGCGCGATCACGCCACCCGCCCCACGCGCGCCGTACGCCATCGCCGACGGGATCGTCAGCTTGCGCCGCCCGCCGACCTTCATCCCCTGCACGCCGGCGTCCCAGCCGGGGATGACCTGCCCCTTGCCGAGCTTGAACTCGAACGTCTGACCACGATTCCATGACGCGTCGAACTCCTCGCCGGTCGAGAAGGCGACGCCGACGTAGTGGACCGAGACCTTGTCGCCGCTCGTCGCCTCCTGGCCGTCGCCGACGACGATGTCCTCGATGCCGAGATCGAACGGGATGTCTCCTTCGGGCTTGTCGATCTCGGGGCGTTCCAGTGACACGTCGATCCTCCATGGGATTGGACTACGGGGAGTAGCGAGCGAGCGTTCACCCTCTCGCCGGAAAGGGCACAGACCATGCTACGCGCGCCCGTCGAGGAACATGCGAAGCCGCGGCACCGTGCTCTCGTCCGACGGCTGCGAGAGTCGGCCGTTGACCGCACGGCAGATCCACCCCAACCGACGAGCCGTGTCCGAGAGGGCGACGACGTCACTCGTCGCACTGCCGCGGAACGGCCTCCAGGTAGGCGTCGCGGAACGGCTCGGTCGGCTCCGATCCCTCGATGTCGTCGATGCCCCAGGCGATCACGCCGTCGAGCGTCACTGCAAGGGTGAAGAACGGGTGGGAGACGCAGGCGTCGCCCCAGTCGAGCAGCAGGTAGCGGCCGTCGCGCACGAACACCTGGGCGTCGTGGAGATCGTCGTGCTGGATCGTCTCCGGAATCCCCGTCGCGGCGAGCTCCTCGCACGCCTCGCGCACCCATGGCAACGACGCCTCGAGCCGGCGCCGATCGTCGGCGGGGAGCTCGACGATCTCCGCGAGCAGCGCCTCGAACCGGGCCGGCAGCACCTCGAGCCGGAGGTCGGGCACGCCGAGCGCGAGCAGCGTTGGGACGTCATCCGCGAGGTCGATTTGAACGCTCGCGTACAGCGGGAGCACATCGCGCCAGCGTCCAAGGTCGCGCTCGCGCTCGACCAGCGAACGGAGAGTGTCCCCGCCGTCCTCGAGCAGCATCCAGCCGTCGGCCTGCTCGATCGCGAGCGGTGGGGGGACGCAATCCGGCCGTCGGGCAGCGAGCAGCTCGGTGAGCGCCGCTTCGTGTCGGAGCGCCGCGTCGACCGCCTTGAAGAAGACGGGGCCGCGAACGGTCGGGATGCGGATGACGGTCGACCAGGGTCTGGCGTGCACCTGCTCCGGAACGCCCGCGGGCTCGATCCCGAGCCGGTCGAGCTGGGCGTCGATCCAGCCGTCCGCCTCGGCGCGCCAAACCGGGTCGAGCCAGACAGACACGACCGGGCGGGTTAGGCGAGCTTCTCGCGGACGATCTGACTGACGGCGGAGCCGTCGGCCCGGCCGGAGATGCGGGGCATCACGTCGGCCATGACCCGGCCGATGTCGCGCAGCGACGTCGCACCAACCTCGGCGATCACGTCGTCGACGATCTCGTCGAGCTCGTCCTCGGAGAGCGGCTCGGGCATGAACGCCTCGAGCACCTCGAGCTCGTAGTCCTCCCTGTCGGCCTGCTCCTCCCTGCCGGCGGCCTCGAAAGCGGCATAGGCCTCGACTCGCTTCTTGCGCTCGCGTTGCAGCACCTGCAGCTCCTCGTCATCGGAAAGCGGACGTTGCAGATCCTTCTCCGCGGCGCGGAGGCTTGCGAGGATCAGTGTGAGCGCGTCGCGGCGCTCGTTGTCGCGCGCGAGGCGCGCCTCTTTGATCTCGTCCTCGATGGTTGCGATCAGCTGCACAGTGACAGTCTGCCCGCAAATCGCACTCAATGGAACCCGGGAAGGGATCTCCCCGCAAGAACGTGCCAGTGGAGATGGAATACCGTCTGCCCGGCACGCGATCCGACGTTGACGATCAGGCGGTAATCCTCGAGTCCTTCCGCCTCCGCGACCTCGGCCACGAACCGCAGCATCCGGGCTGCCTCGTCGTCCGGAAACGCATCGATCTCGCGGAACGTGTCGATGTGCCTGCGCGGGAGAACGAGGAGGTGGGTCTCGGCAGCCGGTGCGATGTCACGGATCGCGACGAACCCGTCGGCGGCATGCACGTGGTCGCCGCTCTCGACGAGCGTGCAGAACAGGCAGTCGCTCACACCGCCACCGCCAGGACGCCGTTTTCCGCGACGCCGATGGCCCGCGCACGGGTCATTGCACCGACAGGCGCGTCGACGAGCCACTGCGTGTAGTCATCCGCGTAGCCGAGGCCCGGCCGGTCGACGAGGACGACATCCTCGCTGCCGACACGACTTGCCCAGCGCGCGCGACAGGCATCGTCCGAGGCAGCCCGAAGCCGGGCGCTCCGCTCTCGCTTCACCTGCTGTGAGGTCGGGTCGTCGGCCTCCGGTGCGCGTTCCGGGCCGCGGTGAGTACGGGAAGACGTGCACCTTCGTGATCCCGAGCTGCCTCGACGGCGGCCATCGTGCCCTCGAACGCGCGATCGTCCTCGGCCGGGAAGCCGACGATCACGTCGGTCGTCAGGTTGAAGTCGTTGCAGCCCTCGAGCCGCGCCTGGTATTGCCCGATCGTGTAGCGACGCCCCATGGCCCGCAGAACGCCGTCGTCGCCAGACTGGAGCGGCACATGAAGGTGCGACGAAACGACGGGCGTCTCGCGGATTGCGGCGAGCAGCTCCGCCGTGACATGGTTGATCTCGATCGACGAGAGGCGCAGTCGCTCGAGGCCGTCAATCTGGCCCGCGGCGCGAATCAGACCGGCGAGCGTGAGCCCCGCTTCGCGATCGCGGAAGCAGCCGAGGTTCACCCCGGTGAACACGACCTCGCGGTGACCCTGTGCAACGCGACGGCGTACCTCGGTGAGCACGGCGTCCGCGGTGCGGCTGCGGGTGCCTCCCCGGACGAGAGGGATCACGCAGAAGGCACACGAGAACGAGCACCCGTCCTGGATCTTGACGAAGGCGCGAACCCGGTCGAGCCGGTGGTCCGCCTGAACGCAGGCGATCGCTCCGACGTCGCCCGCGACGGCGTCGGCGACCTCCTCGCTCCGGCGCGCAACGACACGTACGTTCTCGGGCATCCCCGCGAAGGCGTTGTCCGCGAGGTTTGCTGCGCACCCCGTGACGAAGACGCGGGCATGGGTGCGCGCCGCCCGCGCTGCTGCCTGACGGGACTTGGCTACAGCCTCGTTCGTGACGCAGCACGTGTTGACGACGGCGATGTCTGCTGCGCCACCGGTCTCCTCGGTGTGTCCGTCTGCGAGCAGCCGCTCCCGGATCGCCTGCTCGTCGGCGAATGAGACCTTGCAGCCGAGGAACCTCGTCGTGAAGGTGGTCATCGGTGAAGAGGAGGGTAGACGTTCCCGTCGGGATCCGGTCGGCTCGACGGGCGAGCGAGCCTCTAGGCTTCATTCCATGATCGGATCGGAGCCGTCGTTCATCGCCTGCCTTGCCTCGGCACTCGGACTCGATCCGGATGACCTCCCTGCGCCGGACGGCGAGCAGACCGTCTTCTGGCGACAGTGGCTGGCCGGCAGGAACCTCGGCCTCGTGCCAATCGACGATCCTGGCTCGTTCTCGTGGCCCGGCTTCTGGATTGCGGCTGTAGACACGGGCGAGGGCAGCCGCGATGCGGTTCTGATGTTCGGCGTGCCGTCCGGTCCCGTCCTCGACCCTGCCGGTGCGCTGAGCGCCGGAGGCGCGATCGCCGAGGCCGTTGCCATCGCCCCGTTCGACCTGAGCCTCGCTCCGTCCGCACCCTACGGCCCGCTGCCGATGCAAACCGGTGCGGTTGCCGCCCTTCTACTCACCCCGACCGCGGGCGCGCCGCTCGTGCGTGTGCACGAAGCCCTTGCCGTCGCAGGAACCGGCCTCGTCGGCGACCGGTACGCAACCGGCGAGGGAACGTTCTCCGGCACGGGTCGTGGCTACCAGCTGACGCTGGTCGAGTCCGAGACGCTCGATGCGCTTCGGGCCGACGGGATCAACGTCTCGTGGGAGGAGGCACGGCGGAACGTCGTCACCCGAGGGATCGGCTTGAACGCACTCGTCGGCCGCCGGTTCCTCGTCGGCGAGGTCGAGTGCGTCGGGCGACGCCTGGCCGAGCCGTGCTCACGCCTGCAGGCCTTGACACCGGCCAGCGTGCTCAGAGCGCTCGTCCGCCGTGGCGGCCTGCGCGCGGACATTCTTCGTGGTGGAACGGTGCGGGTCGGTGATCCGGTGATCCCTCTGGCCGAAAACGGCGAAGAGCTCGAGGCCTAGGCGCGCTCGAAGCGATCGGCAGCCCAGCCGTCGAGTTCGATTCGCTCCATCGCGCGCCAACCCGCCGCGACCGGGATATCGCTGACGAGATAGCCGGAGGTGATCACGACGCCGCTCTCGAGTCGCGCAAGGATTCGCTCGACCGGGGAGAGCAGCACGTTGGCGACAGTGAGGGCTGCTCCGGGCAGCGAGTCTCGTTCGCCGTCGGCCAACGACGCCTCGACCGTGACACCGTTGACGGCGGCGTTCGCGATTGTCGTCTCGACGGCAACCGGATCGTTGTCGACTGCGCGGATCGGCCCGAACCCGAGCCGCGCTGCGGCGATCGAGAGCACACCCGAGCCGCAGCCCACGTCGAGAAGCGAGCCGCGCTCGGCGCGAGCGAGAAGCTCTATACAGAGGCGCGTCGTCGGGTGTGCGCCGGTGCCGAACGCCCGGCCGGGATCGATCACGATGGCCACGTCGCCTTCTGCGGGCCGCTCCCAGGGAGGGCCGATCCAGAGGCCACCGACACGGGCAGGCTGGTGGAACGCGCGCCACGCATCCTCCCAACCCGGCTCGACGTCGACCACCTCGACGTCCCCGAAGGCCTCCCGAATCGACCCGACAACCGGCTCGCCAACGTAGAACCGCAGCGTCGTCGTTTGCTCGCTCTCCGACTCCTCGAATCCCTCGGGCACGAGCTCGAGGGCCAATGCCCGCGCCTCCTCGGCCGTGGCCGATGGGACGGTGACCGAGACGCAGACGGTGCGATCTGTCATCCGAGCGCGAACCGCAGCGACTGGATGAACGTTCCGTCCGCCTGTTCCTCGAAGAGGCCGACGCTGTCGACCCGAAAGGTGATCGGCAGCGCCGTGCTCGAGCTCCGAGCGCGCCGCGGCGGCAATCGCGTCGACATCGTCACGGCCGTCGGGAGCGCCGATCGTCAGGTGCGGCACGGGCTCGAGGACCGCCCCTTCGTACGGCGGGAACTCGGGGAACCGCGCACACGTTTCCGCCAGCAGGTCGAGAAAGCGCTCCCGAGGGGCCGGAGCGAGCCAGACGACGTCGGCGAATGCTCCGATCCCGGTCAGTTCCGCGTCGAACGGCTCGAACGAGGCGAAGTGGGCGCCGAGCTCGGACCCGTACCGGTCGGCGACGTCCTCACCGCGGGCGAACGGGAAGAGAACGGTGACATGCGGCGGTAGCCGCCGCGCGACCGTCGAAGCGAGGTAGCGCTGACGGAAGGCCTCCACACGTGAATCGACAGCCACCGGGACGAGGAGCCCCGTCCGCCGCTCGTGCGGAGGGATGGTCACCATGGTCAGCGGAAGGCGTTCCTGATGCGTCCGAAGAGCCCGCCTTCGCCCTCGTCGTCCCGATAGGCGTCCTCGTCCAGAGCCTTCCCGAGTTGCTCGACGAGCGCGCGTTGCTCGTCGTCGAGCCGCCGCGGAACGTGCACCCGAACATGGGCGTGGAAGCTGCCGCGTCGACGCCCTTCCAGAGACGGCATCCCCTGACCCCGTAGGGTCTCGACATGACCGGGCTGTGTCCCGGGTGGCATCTCGATCTCGAGGTCGCCGGCCGGGCTCGGGATCGAGAGCGACGTGCCGAGTGCTGCCTGCGTCATCGTCAGCTCGACCACCGTGTGGAGATCGCTCCCGTCACGCTCGATCCCCGGCTCGGGCGTCACGCGGACCTGGACGAAGAGATCGCCGTTCGGACCGCCGATCGCGCCTGCGTGGCCCTCGCCGCGCACGCGAATCCGTTGCCCGTCGTCGATTCCCGCGGGAATCTCGATGTCGAGCTCCCGGTCGTGAAGGGTACGGCCGATCCCGTCGCACGTCTCGCACGGTGTCTCGACGACACTGCCGATGCCCTCGCAGCGTGGGCACGCGCCGCTGCGGACGAACTGGCCGAACACGCTCTGCGAGACCTGCTGGACGCGTCCCGCGCCGCCGCAGACATCGCAGATCCGGGGCGTCGTGCCTGGCGCAGCCCCGTTGCCCTCACAGGTCTCACACGTCTGGGCAACCCGCGTCGGCACGCTGAGCGTGATCCCGGTGAACGCCTGCGCGAGCGTGATCTCGGTGGCGACCGTGACGTCACCGCCACGGCTCGGGCCGCCGGGATGGGCCGCCTGCCCGAACAGCGACTCGCCGAAGAACGCGCCGAAGATGTCGGAGAGATTCCCCAGGTCGAAGTCGGCGGGAGCGAAGCCGCGCCCCCTCAGCCCGTCGCGACCGTAGCGGTCGTAGGTCGCCCGCCGCTCGGGGTCGGACAGCACCTCGTAGGCCTCGGCGGCTTCGCGGAAGCGCTCCTCGGCGTCGGGCTCCTGCGAAACGTCGGGATGGAGCTCGCGCGCGAGCTTCCGGAATGCCCGCTTGATTTCCGCGTCGGGGGCTCCCCGATCGACACCGAGGATCTCGTAATAGTCGCGTTCGGCGGTCGCCATCAGATTGTCGAGGGTACCGGCAGCCGACGGGCCTGACGGTCGCTTGCGTCCCGTGCCGCGAGCCCCATCCCGGGGGTCTCGCCGCTACTCGTCCTCGTACACATCCTCGGCGAGTCGTGAGAGCTCGAACGCTGCCGCCCGCACCGCGCGAATCGCCTTGTCATAGTCCATCCGAAGCGGGCCGAGGAGCGCCACGGAGCCGAGCGACCGGCTCGCGATCCCGTAGGTGCTGCCGACGTACGAGACATCGTGGAGCTGGCCACCATCGACCTCGGGGCCGACACGGACGACGGTGCGACGCGGATCAAGAGCATCGGAGAGAAGCTCGAGTACCGCGGCTCGCCGTTCGAGAACGTCGAGGAGGTGCTGACACGCCTCCAGCTCCGCCCCACGCGCCTCGCCAAGGAGACCGGCAGCCCCTCCGACGTACAACTGAGGGACCGTCGGCCGCAACCGCATCGACGAACGCTGCCCGGAGCCTGCTCAGAAACGCCCGCTCCGGAACAGGAAGCACGGGGTCCTCGAGTCGCCGGCGAAGCGTCGCCGAGCCGAGCCTCAGGCCGACCACCTGCTCCTCGAGGTAGCTCCTGGCCCAGTCGACGAGCCCGGTGTCGACGGCATGCTCCAGCTCGAGCACCTTCTTCGTGACCCCACCCGTCGAGGTGATCACGACGACGATGACCGCACGCGGCTGGAGCTGGAGGACGTCGACATGACGCACCGCGGCCGATCCGAGCGCCGGGGCCGAGACGAGGGCGAGGAGGCGGGTTGCTTGCGAGAGCGTTTCGGTCGTCGACCGAAGCGCCTCCTCGAGCTCGCTCCGTACCGCGGCGACGTCGATCGAGGTCGGCTGCGGCCCGTCGTGGATGGAATCGACGAGCTGCTCCGCGTAGACCCGGTAGCCGTTCTCTGTCGGGACGCGCCCCGCAGAGGTATGAGGATGCGTCAGCAGGCCGAGACTCTCGAGCTCCGCCAGCTCGCTACGGACAGTCGACGACGAGACGTCCATGCCTGCTCGCTCGACGAGCGATTTCGACCCGACGGGCTGGCCGGTGGCAACGTGCTCTTCGACCACCCGCCGCAGGATCTCGCGCCTGCGGGAGGAGAGCGGCTCCATGAGGACATGATCCTACCGGGTGGCCTGGTGGGCCACAGGCGCACGATTGCGTCGGCTTCATCGCAGCCGCGGTGCGTACTGAACGACCTCGAACGGCCAGTCGGTCTCCAGCCAGCGGGTAACCCGCTCCCACAGCCGCGCGGTCGAGATCGGCATGATCGCGCCCGACCCATGACCGGACAGACGCGCCGTAGACGCCAGTCTCAGGCGCCGAAGACGGGTCGTCGCTTCGTGGCGGGTAGATGTAGACGCATCCGATGACGTCCCGTGTCGCAGGTTCTAGAACGGTGTATGTGAACCCACTCCCTTCGACGAAGTGTCGAGCGTGCATCTGAAGGTCGGCGAGATTCTCATCCCGCGTCATCGTGGTTGGCCACGATCCGAACGCAAACCCGGGCGTCGCACGGATGTGGTCGACCGACGACGACCACGCGTCGTGATCGCGATCGTTGTGCTGCGGGCCGAGTGGCTCGAGCACGAAGTCCGGCGTCTCGAGCCGAAGCGGTGGCTCGAACTCTTCGGGGACGAACGCCAATCCGTGCGCCATCGTGCGACGATACCGGCGAGCGACTCAGGATTGATCGATCGGTCCGACGGGACGCTCAGGCCAGAAGCTCTGCCGTCACCCCGCCGCCGAGGAAACGCCCGCGCGGGGTGAGCGAGAGCGTCCGATCCTCTCCAGGTCGATCGGCCAGCACGGCGAGGCCACCGGCGACCATCCGTTCGAGGCCGGAGGGATCGATCGCGGCTTCGAGGCCGTCGAGAGCCAGCGGCTCGTCGAGCCGCAGCCCGAGCATCGAGCCGCTCCTGCGCCTTCGTGAGGGAATCGAGCTCCTCGAGATCTCTCGGAGGCTCGGCACCCGCGTCGAGCGCACTGACGTAGCGGCCGATCGAGGCCCCATTGCGCCGCCGCCACCCGCCGAGCGTCGACACGGCCCCGATCCCGACACCGAGGTAGTCGCGCCCCTGCCAGTAGCCCAGATTGTGATGTGCGCGGAGGTCACGGTCGACAGCACGGCTCGTCACGGAGACAGAAGTTCGCCGTCTCGTACCAGCGGTAGCCGGCGTCCGTCAGCGTCTCGACGACGTGCTCGAAGTACCCCTCCATCGCCTCCGACTGGCGTTCGAGCTCTCCGCTCCAGGCGTGCGTGAACCGTGTTCCGGGTTTCGCTTCGAGCTCGTACAGCGAGAGGTGCTCAGGCGCGAGTGCGAGTGCCTCCGCGAGGTCGTGGTCGAGGTCGGCGGGCTCCTGGCCCGGGATCCCGTAGACGAGATCGAGAGAGATGTTGTCGAAAGAGGCATCGCGGAGAGTATGCACTGCTCGTCGGACGTCGTCAGGTCCGGCAACGCGATCGAGTACCTGCAGGAGACGCGGCGAGAACGTCTGCGCACCGAGGGAGATCCTGGTGACACCGGCGTCGCGCAGTAGGGTGGCGAGCGCGCGCCGTCACGGTCTCGGGATTCGCCTCCACCGTCACCTCGCTTGCCGCTGGGAGCGCAGTGAGAATGCGGAGAAGTGCATCCGGCTCGGTAAATGTCGGCGTCCCCCCACCGACGAACACCGTCTCGACCGGGTCGGCGAGCACCGCACGCTCCCGCTCGAGCTCCGCGAGAAGTGCATCTGCGTAGATCTCGTGCTGACCCGGTCGGCCGACGACCGTGACGAAGTCGCAGTAGCCACAGCGGTGGGCGCAGAACGGCAGGTGGACGTAGAGGTGACGGACGCTCGTTGCCCCTGACGTCATCCTCGCACCCCACCTGTCCCGCAGCTCAACAGCCGGAGATACCGTTCGGAGCCCTCCCTCGAGCACAGCGAGAGCGAAGGCGACCGACCGTGCAAGCAGCAGTCGGAGGGCCGTTGCCACCAGGGTCTTCCCGACCCGTGTGTCGCCACTGGTCCAGACGACGAGCGGCTCGGCGCCGACCGCCACGCGTCACTTCTTCTTGTCGCCGTCGAGGTTGAGCACGGCGAGGAACGCCTCCTGCGGCACCTCGACACCGCCGACCTGCTTCATCCGCTTCTTCCCCTTCTTCTGCTTCTCGAGCAGCTTCCGCTTACGCGAGATGTCGCCCCCGTAGCACTTGGCGAGCACGTCCTTGCGGCGCGCCTTGACGGTCTCCCGGGCGATCACGCGGGAGCCGATCGCCGCCTGGATCGGCACGTCGAACATCTGCCGGGGTATCTCCTCGCGCAGCTTCTCGACGAGCAGCCGCCCTCGGTCGTACGCGAACTCGCGATGGATGATGAGCGACAGCGCGTCGACCGGCTCCCCACCGACGAGCACGTCGACGCGCACGAGCTTCCCGCTCTGGAACCCGGAGAGGTCGTAGTCGAAGCTCGCGTACCCGCGCGTGCGCGACTTGAGCTGGTCGTAGTAGTCGAGCACGATCTCGGCGAGTGGCAGCTCGTAAATCAGGTGCACGCGCTCCGGCGAGAGGTACTCGAGGTGGTCGAACGCGCCCCGCCGTTCGTTGTTCAACTCCATCACGGTGCCGACGTACTCTTTCGGGACGATGATCGACGCGCGGATGTAGGGCTCCTCGACCTCCTCGAGCTCGGCCGGCATCTCGGACGGGTTGTGGACCTCACGCCACTCGCCGTTTCGCTCGAGCACCCGGTAGGCCACGTTCGGCGCCGTCACGATCAGGTCGAGGTCGAACTCGCGCTCGAGCCGCTCGCGAACGATCTCCATGTGCAGCAGGCCGAGGAACCCGCAGCGGAACCCGAAGCCGAGCGCCTGCGACGTCTCGGGCTCGTAGAAGAGCGCCGCGTCGTTGAGCTTGAGCCGCTCGAGCGCGTCTCGTAGCTCCGGATACTCGTCGGAGTCGCTCGGGAAGAGGCCGGCGAAGACCATCGGCTTGACGTCCTTGTAGCCGGGCAAGCGGCTCGGTCGCCTCGATCCCCTTCCGCGTCGTCAGGGTGTCCCCGACACGAAGCGCCGAGACGTCCTTCAGGCCCGTGATCACGTAGCCCACCTCGCCGGCGACGAGCGCCTTGACGGGCACGCGTGAGGGAGACATGAATCCGAGCTCCTCCGCGTCGAACTGCGTCCCGAGCGCCATCGCACGCAGTGCGGCGCCGTGCTCGAAGCTCCCGTCGACGACGCGGATGAATGCGATCACGCCCCGGTACTGGTCGTACGAGGAGTCGAAGATGAGCGCCCTCGCCGGTGCGGCGGGATCGCCCTCGGGCGGGGCGATGCGCTCGACGATCGCATCGAGCACCTGGTCGACGTTGATGCCCGTCTTCGCCGAGATCCGGACAACGTCTGCGGCATCGCCTCCGAGAAGCTGGGTCACCTCGCCGGCGGCACCGTCGGGGTCGGCGGAGGGCAGATCGATCTTGTTCACGACGGGGACGATCTCGAGGTTGTTCTCGATCGCGAGATACGCGTTCGCGAGCGTCTGCGCCTCGATCCCCTGCGCGGCGTCGACGACCAGCACGGCCCCCTCGCACGCCTGGAGCGACCGGGAGACCTCGTAGGTGAAGTCCACGTGCCCGGGGGTGTCGATCAGGTTGAGCTGATGTCCCTTCCAGGCGACACGTACGGCCTGCGCCTTGATCGTGATCCCGCGCTCGCGCTCGAGATCCATGGAATCGAGCAGCTGCTCGCGCATGTCCCGGTCGGCAACCGTGTCCGTGAGCTGGAGAATACGGTCGGCGAGAGTCGACTTCCCGTGGTCGATGTGGGCGATGATCGAGAAGTTGCGGATGCGGCTCTGGTCCATGGGAATCAGGCCCGGATGCTAGCTGTCAAGCGGTTTTCCCTGGATTTCAGGGATTCCACGAGAGTCGTGTTTCTGCTGCTGGTGCCGTAGAAGTCGCGTTTTCGCGTCCCGGTGAGGTCTCGGTGAGGTCTCGCTCAGGGGTCGATCACGTAGCGGTCGCGGTGTCGGGTGTGGCGAAGCGGCCGCGCCAAGGGCGCGGCTCTTGATCTGCATGAGGGAATCTCCACCCCTACCTCGCGTAGTTGCCCGAGATGGCCTTCATCGCTGGCGTTGCTGAGCGGTTCGGGCGTTCGGGTCTCTGGCCGCTGTAAGGCGACGAGCCTCCGCGACTACTGCGCAAGGTTGTATGCGGTGGAGACGTGCGAGATGCTCGGGGTCGACGCAGAACACGATCCGCCCTCGCTGCTCGTGGTACTGACACCCGCACGGCTGACATGAACCCGGCGACGTTCACGCGGGCGCGCGAGAAGTTGATCAAGGCGCTTCGCCGTCGGTTTCCGGATCTGGAGTATGCGTGCATTGTTGAGTTCACGACGGGCTACGGCCTCGGTCGGGTGGTGTTCGGCGACCGCACTGGAACCTCTTGCTGAAAGGCGTTACGGCCGATCGGCAGAACGTGGTTCGGGCCGTTGTCGATTCGGGTTGGTCTGGGCGCGTTGATGCTGAATCACAGGCGCAGCACATCGGTGAACCGTACGAAGCGGGGTGAATGATGCGTTACCTGGCGCTGCATTTCCTGAAGGCGTCACAAGCACCGCAGCTCGGGTGGAGTAGGACAGGGCCATTGAGTCGGTGTACAGGCGAGCCTTCACCTTGTGGTACGTTCAGCGTATGGCCGCCGACCCGATCCGTCGCAGCACCCGGTGTTGGGCAACAGGGGCCTCGCTCCTCGCGGCGTTCACGCATGGCCGCGATCGCGGGGATCGGCGTCGTCGCGCAGAGCGGTTCGCCCAATCCGACGGAGGCGACGACTGCTCAGTCGCACGCGGTCGTGGTAGTAAACAGCGCTGTCATCGTCTTTCGGGAAGGATTGGAGGCGATACTGATCTTCGCGGCGGTGACAGCATCGATGCTCGGCGCGCAACGACGACTACGCAAGCCAGTCGTCACCGGTGCCGTCGTCGCGTTCGGGGCGACGGTGGCCACGTGGTTCCTGGCCCAAGCGATCCTGGCCCAGTTCTCGGCCTACGCGGACGAACTCCTCGCCATCACGGGCCTGCTCGCGATCGGCGTGCTGCTCGTCGTCATGAACTGGTTCTTTCACAAGGTCTACTGGACCCAGTGGATCGGCAAACGCAACGACCAGCGGAAGCGGGCGCTGGCGCGTTCTGCAGAGGGCGGCTTCCTGGCGGGGCAAGCTGTAGCGCTCCTCCTGCTCGGGTTCTCGAGCGTCTATCGAGAGGGCTTCGAGGTTGTCCTGTTCCTGCAAACACTGCAGCTCCAAGCGGGGACGCCGGCCGTCCTCGAGGGAGTCGCGATCGGTCTGGCCGGCACGGCTGCCGTCGGATTCGTAATGTTCTTCCTGCAGCAAAAACTCCCCTACCGGCGGATGCTGGTGGTCACGGGCATCATGCTCGGGCTCGTGCTCGTGGTGATGGTCGGAGGTAGTGCCCGTACCCTGCAGGACCTGGGGTGGATCCCGACCACGCCGCTCGGGATCACGTTCCCGGACTGGCTCGCGCGCTGGTTCGAGGTCGTCCCGACGTGGGAGACACTCAGCCTGCAACTCATCGCAGCGATCCTCGTGATCGGCTCGTACTTCGCAGCCCGCTACGTCAAGGTTCAGCGCCCCGTACACCGAGGCGACTCTCCCGCGGTAAGGCCGGAGGCCCCACCCACGGAACTCGATACGATTCGTATCTAGGCCACAACGTCCGCGACCGGGGCACACCTCGGACTCCCAGCTACCGGACGCTGCCGCTCAACCAGAGCGGCATTGAGTTGCTCCTATGTCAAGGCGGGTGTTGTCTCGGTGACCGTCTGTATCCCTCGCTCAAGGGTTTTGTGATTGTTGCCGATGCTGTTGGTAGCGGTCAGGACGGCAGGAAGGTTGGCGTCCTGGTGAATCTTCGAGCGAGGAGAGAACGTTATGCGTTGGCGTTTACTGATGGTCGTTGCGGTCGGGATCATGGCGGCTGCCGCGGCGACGCCTCCTGCGCTGGCGGTCACTCCTGGTGCGGAGCTCGACCAGAGTCAGGACGTGACCGAGGGTTGCCTCACGTTCACTTCTGGGACGACGGTCGGCCAGGTGTTCACGGCGGGTGTCTCGGGGCGGCTCAGTGACGTGCTTCTGACGTTGGGGAACGCATCCGGTGCGACCGACTCCGTCCACGTGGTCTTGACCGGTGTCGACGGATCTGGCCACCCTGACTTGTCCAACGAGCTCGGGAGCCTGACGCTCTAGGCCGCCGCCATTACCGTTCCAGGCCCCGACTTGGTTGACCTTCAGTTCGGTAACCCGTCCCTGGCGGCTGGAAGCCAGTACGCCGTGGTTGTCTCGACGAGCGACACGACCGGCTACGAGATCTGCGGCGGAGGATCAATCGATCTACTACACCGGCGGCCAGGCATGGAGTTCGACCGATGGAGGAGCATCGTGGTCTGACGTCGGCGGCGACGCGCACTTGGCGACCTACATGCTGCAGCCCGGCAACCTACGGAACGGCTACTGCCTCAACGGAAGATTCCTCAACCTCCTCCAAGGCCAACCCGACAGCGACCCGACCCACAGCGGAGCCGTCCTCTCGATCTTCGTTCGCGGCCTCGGAATCACCTGCAACCCGCCCCCACCCGGCTACACCCAGCAAGGACGAACAACCGACAGCGACAACGTCGGCGCAGGCACCTACGTCCTCTGGGCACCCGCGACGTTGACCTCGCCGAGAAATCGATCTCCCGCGTCGTCCCACTGTCGTTGTGGATCCGCGTCGTCCAGCCGATCGCCGCGTAGTTCTTGATCTCCTTGAACTCCGCGATCAGAGTCGTGACGCAGTTGCCGGGATCGGCGGGCTTCTCCGCGGTGCGGAAGATCTTCCTGGCGTTTACCTCCTTCTCGCCAACGTCGTCGGCGCGAGCGGCGGTGGTCGTCAACGCCATCGCGGCCGTGATGCAACGAGAACGAGGCGCCGCATGGAGAGCGGTATCCCGAACAGCGGCATTCCTCGCAAACGGTCGTGCAGGAAACAGGAGGCGGACGTGGTTCGTGACCGGCCGCTGAGCGCTTCGATCGCGATTCTGAGCGGAATCACACACCATTCTCAGCCGGCACACAGCCTCCGCGTGAATGATGGCGGAACGACACGCAAGCGCACAGCGCGCGGAGTCGACAGAGTCCAGCGCCGGAGCCACCACGCAACGATCCAGCGCCGCTGACAGCCGAAGCCCCGGGCCCCTCCTTCCGGGGCTTCGTGCGTTCGGCGCCCGCGACGGCGTCCGGCTCAGCGCTCGAGGACCCAGCTGTGACCGGTCGAGAACGGCGTGTATCCGAGGCGCTCGTTGATCGCCATCATCGGCGCGTTGTTCTCGTCGTTCTGCGTGATCACTATCACGAACCCTGCCCGAGCCGCGGCCGCGAGCGACGCGCGCTTCATCAGGAGCGCGAGACCCTGACCTCGAAACGCCCGTTTCACACTGGTGCCACCGTTCATGGCCCTGTGGCTCTCGCTGTCGGTCATCAGGAACGTCACGCCGACGACTTCACCGTCGCGGGTCGCAGCGAAGCTGAGCTCGCGGTCGCAGTCCGGGCTGTCCCAGTGAAGCCGCCTCCAGCTCTCGTACGTCACGCCCGAGAAGTCCTCCGCGCCGGGCTCGTCGAGGATCGACTCGAAGTCGGCGTCGTACACCGGCCTCGGATCGTCCTCATATTCACGGAACGACCGGAGTTCCACACCCCGTGGGACGACCGTCGGTGGATCGATCGTGCGTGGATCCACCGCAAGGCTCGTCTGGGTTGCGGCGAGGGCAAACCCGCGAGCTGCCGCGAACGCTACTTGCGTCGTCGTTCGCCTCGCCGTAGACCACGAGTCGTTGCGCGCCGATGCCCTGGAGGTGCCGTTCGACGCTCTCCCAGAGCGCACCGCCGATCCCGCGCCGCCGGTGAGTTAACGCCGACCGTGATGCCAGCGACTCCGTCCGTTGACGTCGGCGCGAACGAGTTGACGCCGGCGTAGGCCCAGCCGACCAGTTCTCCCTCATCCTCCGCCTTCCAGTAGCCCATCCTGTCCTCCGGCAGCGCGACCGACATGCGGTAGCGCGTCCCCGCGTCCGTGCTGAGGCGGTCGGCGAAGGTCGCACGAATGAGCGCGGCAGCTCGAGATGCATCAGCGAGGCCGGCCGGCGCGATCACGCAGGCGAGCATACCGTCGTGTGGCGCGCGCAGAGCATCAGCCCGACCGACGCGCGATCGTCTGCCGCAGCGCGTCGATCTCGCGGACGTGCAACAGCCGGCAGGCTGCGAGATAGACGATCGCCCCCAGTGCGAGCGCCGCACCCAGCGAGGCGACCTGGCCTGCGGTAGAGCGGCCGAGCGCCTGATCGAGCGCATACCAGACGCCGAACGCGACGCCGCCGAGTACGAGTGACGCGCCGGTCACGCGGACGACGGAGTCGACGATCCGCGTCAGACCGACGCCTCCGACGCGGCGCCGAAGGAAGACCAGCAGGAACGCGACGCCGACGATGTTCACGAGCGACGTCGAGAGAGGGATGCCCCAGATGCCGACGCGGTACAACACGACGTCGAGGAGCGCGTTCAGGGCGAGCGTGCCGACACCGACGGCAGTCGGTACCCAGTTCGACTGGAGCCCGTAGAAACCACGGCTCAGCATGAGCATCCAGCCGTTGAAAACGAGGCCGAGCGAGAACGCTGCGAGACAGGCGGCAACGACCGTGACATCCGACGATGTGAACTGCCCGCGTTCGTACACCAGGCGCACGATGGGCTCGGCGAGCACGGCGGACACGATCGAGGCAGGTATCAGCAGGAACGCGATCTGGCGCAGACCGGTACTGACCGTCGCACGAAAGGCGTCGAGGTCGTTCTGCGCTGCGTAGCGCGCAAGCGCCGGGAACAACACCGTCGCCACCGCGACCGAGAACATCCCCTGCGGGAAGCATGTAGAGGCGGAATGCAGCGTTGATCGCGGCGGGCGCAAGGTCGGGGTCGAGCAAACGCGAAGCGAACAGCGTGTCGATGACCGCGTTCATGTTGATCAGCCCGAGCGTGAGCGTCACCGGCAGCATGAGCTTGAAGAAGCGGTGCACCGCCGGGTCGCGCCAGTCCAGCACCACCTGGAGACGCCCGTCTCGGCCCCGGAGCCATGGGACCGGGAGCAGGAGCTGAATCAGCGTTCCGACGAGGATCGATGCGGCGTAGACATACAGCTGCGCGTCCTCGCCCGACACGCGCGGAACACCGAGCCAGAGCCCGAGGATGATCGCGAGATTCCAGGCGACGGGCGTCAGTGCCGGCACGGTGAAGTGGTCGTAGGTATTGAGGATCCCGACGATGACGCCGCTCAGACCGAGAAGGACGACGATCGGGAAGAGGACTCGCGAAAGACCGACGGCAAGGTCGAAGTTCTGGGCGGGCACGCCGAAGGGCCGTATCAACAAGGGCGCGATCAGGATGAAGAGGGCCGTGAGAGCCCCGAGGACGAGGAGGACGAGCCAGAAGATCGTCGAGGCGACGCGCCACGCGCGCCTTCGCTCGCCCTTCTCGAGAAGCTCGCTGAAGACCGGGACAAATGCCCCCGAGAGCGCCGCGTCCGCGAGGAGCGCACGCACGAGATTCGGGATCTGGAACGCGACGGTGAATGCGTTGATCGCGCCGCTGATCCCGAAGTAGTACGCAGCGACCATCTCCCGCACGAGACCGAGGATGCGAGAAACGCCCGTAGCGATCGAGAAGATCAGCGTCGACCGGCCGAGCTTCTGCTGGCGTCCGGCGAGATCGGGCGTGCCTTGCTCGCCGGGGGCGGCACCGTCGGTCATGCCGGACGAATTCGGCGCGGACACGCCGGTCACCTTCGCACGAACCACCAGAGGCTCGCGCAGTCATCGATGCGCGTTGGGGCTCTGCTACCATCGACACGCCCGCATGCTGCGGGCATTCCTACGCTCGAGGGTAGATGCCGAACATTCAGCAACAGAAGAAGCGCGTCCTCATCGCCGTCCGCCAGCGGGACGAGAACCTCCGCTATCGGTCGACGATCAAGACGCTCACGAAGCGGCTCGAAGCGGCTGTCGCCGTCGGCGATGCCGATCTCGTCGCAGCCGAGCACCTCGCGCTCGTGCGGCTGATCGACAAGTCCGCGTCGAACGGCTCGATCCACAAGAACACTGCCGGCCGCAAGAAGGCCCAGGCAGCGCGTCTCGTGGTCACGACCGCCGCCTAGCGTTCCGCCGGACGCGGGCCTGGATCGCAGCCCGCGGCTCTACGCGTGGCCGGGCTCGGCGCTGACCGCGATGAGCGTGCGCTGCAACTCGAGGTCGGCAGCAAGCCTGCTTCCGCCCTTCAGTGCGTGGTCGAGCTCGGCGAAGCTCACCGTTGCGCTCGCCAGCTCCTCGTCGGAGAATCCCTCGGCGTGGCGGTATGCCTTCTCGCCCGCGAACGGATGCATCTTGAGAGCGAGCGCAGCCTCCCTCGCAGGCACTCCCTCGTCTGCAAGCCGCTTCAGCTGACGCATTCGCGCCAGGTGGGCGTTGAGCGTTGCGGCGAGCCGCGGAGCCGTGTCGCGGCGCGATTTGTCCGACCGGTCGAACATCGTCTCGCAGATGTCGAGGACGCGACCGGCGTGTCGCATCGCCCAGGCGTCCGTAAGGGCGAACGGTGCAATATCCGCGACAGGGCGCAACGAGCTGCTCGATCTCGGTGACGCCGACCGGCTCGCCCTGGGCCCACGTCGCCACCTTCGTGATCTCGCTGGCCAACCCGTGAAGGTCATCCTCTCCGACGTACTGGATGAGGAGCGCGCACGCGTCCGGCTCGGCCTTGACGCCCGCCTGACGGAATCGCTCGGCGACCCAGGCCACGCGCCCGCGCTTCGCGACGTCGTACAGCAGCAGATCGCCGCTCTTCGCACAGGCTTTGGCGATCGCCGCGTCCTTCTTGACCTCCACCCCGATCAACGCGAGCACCGTCTCGGGTGCCGGCGAGGAAAGGTACGTCGCGACCGCTTCGATGTCTGCCGCCTTCCATCCGCCGGTCGGCGGCCTGTTGTCTTCCTTCTTGCGACCGTCGACGTCGGTGACGAGGACGAGGCGCGCGTCACCGAAAAGGCTGCCGGAGTTACAGAGGTTGACAACGTCCTCGCCCGCGACCTCGAGCGCGGAGACGATCTCGACCGCCTCGTCGACGAATCGGGAGCGGAGCCGCTGAACCGCATGCTCGACCTTGGGTCGGTCGCTCCCCGAGATGAGGTACGCGGACTTCAGCGCGGGCCTGTCGCTCATTTCTCTACCGTACTCGACGCTCCGTACGGACGGTGAGCGACGTCCCGTCCGACTCGAGCACGATCCGACCCTGCTCGTCCGTCCGGTAGACGGCGACTCCGCGCTGCTCTCGGAGGGCCGCCAGCGTCTCGGCTCGCGGATGCCCGTAGTCGTTGTGGGCGCCGACCGAAATGACCGCGACCCGCGGCCGCAGGACCCGGAGCTCGTCGGCAAGGCCATCGTCCGCAGAACCGTGGTGGGCAACCTTGAGCACCTCGATGCGGCGCAACGGGAGGGAGCGGGTCACGGCAGATTCGGAGTCGCCGGTGAGCAGGATGTCCAGCGATCCGTAGGTCGCGAGGAGAACCGTGCCATGTGCGTGCGGGTCCTCGTCCGGTGGGCCTGCGCGGTCAGGCCAGAGCACCCGGAGACGCAGCCGTCCGAGTGCGTACGTCCGACCGACGCGGGCGGGGACGAGAGGGACATGCCGGAGACGCGCAACTCTGCGCAGCTCGCGCTCGTCGAAACCGACGCCGTCCTGCATCGGGTCGATGACGCGGCCGACCCTGAGTGCCCGGAGAACCTCCGGCCCGCCGCCCACGTGATCGCGGTGTGCGTGCGTCGTCACGAGCGCGGCGAGCGAGTGGAGCCCCATTTGCGTCAGCTGCCGGTCGACGTGCGCCTCGGGCGGGCCTGCATCGACGAGCACTGCTCCCTCGGGCGTCTCGAGCAGAATCCCGTCTCCCTGCCCGACGTCGAGGAACGAGACGCGCAGCCCCGTCGGAGGCGCCCACGTCGCCGGAGGATGGACGGCCCACCAGCCGACGGCGACGAGCGGGACGAGCGCGAGCGCCGTCGCCGCAGTGTGCCGACGGTGGTAGCGAGGGATTGCTCGGAGGCCGAGAACGACCCCGATCGCCGCGGCGAGAGCGATCACGAGCGTTCGGGACGAGGACTGCGCGTACGGCAGCGACGCGATGAGGCGTGCCGAGAAGGCAATCCACGCCGCTGCCAGACCGGCGAGCCACGAGAGGGCGACTGCCGCTGATGGAATCACGGGCGCCACCACCGACGCCGCGAGACCGGCCCCGAGCAGCACGGGCATCGCCGGCTCGGCCAGAGCGTTCGCCGGCACCGTCCAGAGCGGGATTGTGCCGAACTGGACCCAGAGGATCGGCGCGGTCACGATCCCACAGGCCGCCGAGATTCCAACGACCTCGACGATCCAACGCGGAACCGGGTATCCCTCGTGGAAGGACCGCAGGCGCGGCATCACGAGGAAGATCGCCGCAACCGCGGCGAACGAGAGCTGGAACCCCGGTTCGAGCAACGAGCGCGGCGTCCACGCGAGCAACACCACGGCACCCATGGCCATCGTGTGCCACCTGTCGCTCGGACGCGAGAAGAGCCACGCGAGCGAGGCAAGGCAGCCGGCGACTGCCGCTCGCACGACGGACGGCTGCCAACCGACCGCCAGCGCATAGGCGAGAATCGCCGCGATCGCGAGCGCGTGTCCCGTCGCGCGCGGCACGCCGAGCACGTATGCGAGGCCGAGCACTCCGAAGCCGATGAAGACGATGTTTTGACCGGAGACGGCAAGGAGGTGGTAGAGCCCCGACGCCTTGAACGCGTCGCGGAGCTTCGGGTCGATTCCCTCGTCGGCGCCGAGCACGACGCCGATCACGAGCGACCGGCGCTCACCGGTTGTTCCGAGAGCGAGAGCTCGAGCGATTGCCGTGCGCAGCCGGTCGCCAACGCCTCCGATCCCGCCCCGCCGGCCGACGGTATGCCAGGTGCCGCTCGCGTTGAGGACCACGTGAATGCCCCTGCGGTCGAGCCACCCTCGCTCGTCGAAGCCGGTCTCGGGCCCACGCGGGGCGACCGGGCGCGCTCGGAGCTCGAGCACGGCGCCCTGCGGCGGCGCCCGGCCCGCGGGCAGCTGCAGGAGAACACGTTCGCGGAGCACGGCACCGTCGAATCGCCGAACCTCTGCGGTGACACGGACAGCGAACGGCGATCGTGAAGCTGGTCCGGTGACGACAACCTGCGCGGCGCCCGGCTCTCCCACGCGTTCGAGGAGAACGCTCCGCTCGAGCTCGTGAAGGCGCAGTCCTCCCCACCACAGCCCTGCCGCGCCGAGGGCCGCGGCGGCAAGCGAGAGCCGCGCCCATCGAGGCAGCGAGAGCGACGCGGCAACCACGAGGACAAGAGCAGACGTTCCTGCCGGCCAGGCCACCGAGATCCAGTTCGAGGCACCAAGGCCGACCGCGAGGGCCAGAAGGACGACCGCCGGCCAGCCGCGGTCGAGCGAGCGCCGAACGACGTCCAGGCTCACGGCGTCACCAGATCCCGCAATTGCTCGATCCTCGCCGGGCCGATTCCGGGGATCGCGTCGAGGTCGTCGACCGAACGGAACGACCCGTGCTCCTGTCGCCAGTCGAGGATCTTCTGGGCGGTGACCGGCCCGACCCCGGGCAGCTCGTCGAGTTGTTCGAAGGTCGCGCTCGCGAGACTGACCTTGCTCGCGCCCGCCCCGGCGGAACCGGCTCCGCCTGCTCCCGGCGGAACGCGAGTCGGGACGACGACCTGCTGACCGTCAGCGACAGGCGCCGCGAGGTTGACGAGGGCGAGATCCGCACGGCGTGTCGGTCCGCCCGCGCGCTCGACGGCGTCTGCGACCCTCGCTCCCTCGGGGAGCCGGACGAGGCCGGCGCGGCGAACAGCCCCGACGACGTAGACGACGAGCCGGGGTGACCCGACCGACGACTGGTCGCCCGCAGCTTGTTCGTCGAACGAAATCGCCTGCTCGGCCGGCGCCCGCGCGGTTCCGGCGCTGCGAGGCGCTTGCCGACGAGCCCGAGGACGCACAGGCAAACGACCAGCAGGATCAGCGTGTGCATCCGCGGAAGTCGCTCGAGAATCATGTCGTCAATCATGGCAACGAAGGTGTCACGACAGTGTGTCCTGCCAGTGTCAGGACCTGTAACGAATCGTCCACACGCCCTCGCAAGAATCACTTGCGTTACCGAACACCTGTTCGCTAGGGTCTGGTGCCGCCCACTGTCGAGCAATCGCAAAGGAGGAGCATGCGCCGCTACGCGACCGCAGATCTGTCGACCTTCGAGGATCTCTTCGACCGGGCAAGGGTAGGAACCGTCACCGTCGATCCCGTCGAGTATCCGCCGGTCTGCGATCAATCGGCGGGCGCGGTCAGCTTCGCGCTCGGCCGTACCGGGGCGCTGATCATGCACGTTCGACCGGGCAGTTGCACGTCCGAGGAGTTTCGCCTGCGACTCCTGTTCGAGACCGGAGCGTGCGTGTTCTCCTCACCCGCCGACCTCGGCCACTTCTGCACGGGCGCGCTTGCCGCGGCGTTCGAGATCGCGCCGCCCCGGGCCAATCGCACCAGATCACGGCCCGCACCAGGCGCACGAGCAACCCGTCGACGGCACGACCCACTCCGCGCCCGGTGACCTGCTCGGAGATCTCTGCCGGGGAACGAACGCCGGCTCACGACCCGAGCCGCTCCCACCCCGAACGCCGGGCGATTCACACGGATATGAAGATGCCGACGCGCCCGGAGCGACTGCCTCCCGACCACGGAAGACGCTGACGACCTCCAGCCTCTCGACCGAGCTCGCCCGCAGTGTCCATGGCCAGGAGCCAGCGCTCGAGCGAGTTGCGAGCGCCACCGTCGCACAGCTGACGAAGCGACACCCGGCCCGACCCGGTTCGATAGCGCTGATCGGCCCGCCCGGCGTCGGCAAGACAGCGACCGTCGTCGCCCTTCCCTCAGCGCTCGAGGTGCTCGGCGCCGCCGACACCCACATCTTCCGGATCGATTGCGGTGAGCTGACCGACTCGATCCAGGTCACACGCCTCATCGGCTCGCCGCCGGGCTACAGCGGGCATGCGAAGGTCACCCCGCTCCTCACCGCGCTCGAGCGTCCCGGCTGCATCCTGCTCGTGGACGAGATCGACAGGGCTCACCCTGACGTTCACGACCTCCTGCTCGGCCTGCTCGACGCAGGGCGAGTGACAGCACCCGACGGCCGCATCATCGACGCACGTCATCTCGTCGTCGCGATGACGACGAGCGTCGCGAGCGATCGACTCGAGGAACGGCTCGAGAACACGCCACTCGAGGACCGCTGGGCGGTTCGGTCAGCCTGCGTCGAGCACCTTCGCGACGCCGGGCTGCCGGTCGATCTCCTCGGGCGCATCGGCACGTTCGCGTTCTATTCCACGGTCGACGATGAGGAAGCGCGCGCGGCTCTCACGCGGGCAGCTGTCACGGCGCTCGCGTCCGAGTACGGGTTGATCGTGCGCGAGATCGACCCGATCGTGCTCGACGCCATCGACGACGTCGCCAGGGACGGCGGCGGTCTCGGTGCCCGCTCGCTCCACCATGCGGCGAGCGACCTTCTCGCGGAGCGGTTCGCGGATCTCGCGGGCGACGGAGCGCGCGTCGAGGTCACGATCGAAGCGGGACCTCCTCTGACGGTAGCGTGGCGACGCGAACGCGACCCGGCCGGTAGAGCTCGCGCTCGAGCGCGAGCGCGCTTAGACGACGAGCGAGACGAGCTTCCCCGGGACGACGATCGTCTTCCGCAACTCCTTGCCCTCGACGTGCGACTGCACGCGCTCGGAGGCGAGTGCGACGGCAAGGAGCTCATCGTCGCCGAGGGACGCGGCAACACGAATCCGGTCGCGAACCTTGCCGTTCACCTGGACCACCATCTCGACCTCGTCCTCGACGAGCAGAGCAGGATCGGCCTCCGGCCACGGGTGTTCCCACAACCGCCCCTCCTCGTGGAGGACGCCCCACAGCTCCTCGGCAACGTGCGGGGCGTAGGGTTGAATGAGCGATACGGCGGTCTCGGTCGCGAAGCGGGCGGCAGGATCCTCCGGATTGCGCTGAATCTCGTTGACGAGCTCCATCACTGCGGCGATCGGGGTGTGGAACGAGAACCGGCGATCGATGTCGTCGGTGACCTTGGCGATCGTACGGTGCGTCTTGCGCGCCAAGCGCGCCGTCACCCGGGTCGCGAGCAGGCTCGCCCGCCTGTTCGTGGGCGATCCGCCAGAGGCGGTTCAGGAAGCGCCAGATTCCCTCCAGGCCGTTGTCGTGCCAGTCCATGTCCTCGTCCGCCGGGCCCATGAACAACGTGTAGAGCCGCACGGTGTCCGCGCCGTAGCGCGCGACGTATTCGAGCGGGTTGATCACGTTGCCCTTCGACTTGGACATCTTGGCGCCCCCCGCCGTGACCATGCCCTGATTGAACAGGCGCGCGAACGGCTCGCGGAACGAGCACATGCCCATCTCGTTCATGACCTTCGTGAAGAACCGCGCGTAGAGCAGGTGGAGAACCGCGTGCTCGATCCCGCCGATGTACTGGTTGACGGGCAGCCAGTAGTCGGCGATAGCGCGGTCGAACGGCAGATCCGTGTTCGCCGGGTCGGTATAGCGGATGAAGTACCACGACGAATCGACGAACGTGTCCATCGTGTCCGTTTCACGGAGCGCGGCCTCGCCGCATGACGGACATGTGGTGTTGACCCAGTCCTCCGCCGCTGCGAGTGGCGAGCGGCCCTTCGGCGCGACCTCGGTGATGTCGGGCAGGATCACCGGCAACTCGTCGTCAGGCACGGGCACCTCGCCACAGGCCGGGCAATGCACGATCGGGATCGGACATCCCCAGTACCGCTGGCGTGAGAACAGCCAGTCGCGCAGGCGGTAGCCGATCGTGGCCTCGCCGAGACCCTGCTCGCCGAGCCAGGCGACGATCTTCTCCTTCGCTTCGGGGCTCGCCAGGCCGTCGAACTGCGCGGAGTTGACGAGTACCTCGTCGGCGCCGTGGGCGGAAAACGCCGTGCCCTCCGGGATCTCCTCGCCTTCCGGGACGACCACCGGGCGAATCTCGATCCCGTAGCGCTCGGCGAATGCGTGATCGCGCTCGTCGTGGGCGGGAACTGCCATGATCGCGCCCGTGCCGTACCCCATCAGGACGTAGTCGGCGACCCAGATCGGAATTCGCTCTCCGTTGACGGGGTTGACCGCATACCGCCCCGTAAAGGCACCGTCTTTCTCCTTCGTCTCTCGCTCGACCTCGGAGCGAGCCGCGGTACGGCGGACATAATCGAGCACCTCGGCCTGCTCGCCCGTTCCGAGGACGAGCGACGCCACGAGCGGGTGCTCGGGCGCGAGCACGAAAAAGGTGGCGCCGAAGAGCGTGTCGGGCCGGGTCGTGAAGACGGGGAGCTCCTCCCCGCTCCCGTCGACCGTGAAGACGACACGCGCGCCCTGCGACCGCCCGATCCAGTTTCGCTGCATCGTGAGAACGCGATCGGGCCATTGCTCCAGGGTTTCCATCTCGTCGAGGAGCTCGTCCGCGTAGTCGGTGATCCTGAAATACCACTGCGTCAGCGTCTTGGCCTCGACCTCGGCACCACAGCGCTCGCAGCGGCCGTCGACGACCTGCTCGTTCGCGAGCACGGTCTGGTCGTTCGGACACCACTTGACCGGTGCTTCCTTGCGGTATGCCAGTCCCTTCTCGTAGAAGCGGAGGAACAGCCACTGCGTCCAGCGGTAGTAGGCCGGGTCGTGCGTCGAGACCTCGCGCCCCCAATCGATCGCCCAACCCATGCGGTGCATCTGCTCGCGAATCGCAACGATATTGCGCTCGGTGACCGTGCGCGGGTGACCGCCCTCCTTGATCGCAGCGTTCTCTGCAGGCAGGCCGAATGCGTCGTAGCCCATTGGCCGCAGCACCTGCATGCCTTTCCGCCGGCGCAGATGAGTGACCACGTCGCCGATCGTGTAGTTCAGCGCGTGCCCCATGTGAAGGTCGCCCGACGGATAGGGAAGCATCTCGACGACGTACGACTTCGCGACTCCGTCGCTCAGCGCAGCCGGATCGGGGTTCGGGACGTGGAACGACTTCTCGTCGGCCCAGACCTTCTGCCACTTCAACTCGATCGATTGTGGGTCGTAGCGGTCCATTGTCTCCGTCATCTTCGTCGCGCGGGTCGGGAATCCGGGTACAAAAAAACCTCTCGTGCGAGAGGCTTCAGGGGAGAACGCTGCGGCTTCCGCCGCACATGGCTCCTGAACTATGAAAGAAGCAGCACCACTGCTTCATATCGTACCACCGAAGCCCCTCGTCGACCAGGTCGTTCGTGCCTCGCCGCGCGGGGCAGCCGAGTACGCTGACACAACGAGATCAACGACACAGGGAGATACCGGAAGATGCCGCTCGTATCGATGCGCCAACTCCTCGACGAGGCCGCCAGCGGCGGCTACGGCGTCGGGGCCTTCAACGTCAACAACATGGAGCAGATCCAGGCGATCATGGAAGCCGCACGCGAGACTGCGTCGCCGGTGATCATCCAGGCATCGCGGGGCGCCCGGTCGTACACGAATGACCTTTTCCTCTGGCACCTGATGCAGGCAGCCGCAGAGCTGTATCCGGAGATCCCCGTCGCGCTGCACCTCGATCACGGCAACGAGCCCGAGACGTGCTTCTCTGCGATCGAGCTCGGCTTCACGAGCGTGATGATGGACGGCTCGTTGGAGGCGGACGGGAAGACGCCGGCGTCGTTCGAGTACAACGTCGCGGTGACGAAAGAGGTGGTCGCCTACGCGCATGCACGAGGCGTAACGGTCGAAGGCGAGCTCGGCACGCTCGGGGGCATCGAGGACGGGCACGGCTCCGGCGAGGTCCACCTGACCGATCCCGACGAGGCGATCGAGTTCGTCGCGGCGACAGGGATCGATGCGCTCGCCGTCGCGATCGGCACCTCGCACGGCGCGTACAAGTTCGCCGAGGCGCCGACGGGAGACGTGCTCAAGATGGACCTGATCGAGGAGATCCACCGGCGCCTCCCGGAAACTCACCTCGTCATGCACGGCTCGTCCAGCGTTCCCCCCGCCCTCGTCGAGCAGATCAACCGCTACGGCGGCTCGCTCAAGCCGGCCTGGGGCGTCCCGGTCGAGGAGATCCAGCTCGGCATCCGGAACGGCGTGCGGAAGATCAACGTCGACACCGACTCGCGGCTTGCGGTGACGGGTGCAATCCGCAAGGTGTTCGCGGAGTCGCCGGAGAAGTTCGACCCGCGCGACTATCTCAAGCCGGCCCGCGCCGCGATGCAGGAGCTGATCGCCGGCCGGATGCGCGACTTCGGGCAGGCCGGTCACGCCGACGACTACGAGCCCATCTCGCTCGAGGAGATGAAGGCCGGATACGACGCCGCAACCGCGTCGTCGTAGCAGCGAGATCAGAGGCGGCGTGTTAGAGCTCTTTCCCGATTCCGCCAGCGTCGACGGCGGAGATCTCTCGATCGGTGGCGTGTCGGTCGTGGCGCTCGCGAGCGAGTTCGGAACGCCGCTCGTCGTCTACTGCGAGGAGACAATCCGAACGCGTGCCCGGGCTCTGCGGGGTGCCGTCGCGGGCGGCCACATCGCGTTTGGGACGAAGGCGTTCGCCAACGTTGCCGTCCTGAGGCTTCTGCGCGAGGAAGGCCTCGGCGCGGACGTTGCCTCGACGGGCGAGCTCGCCTTCGCTCGGGCCGCCGGCTTCGCGGGCGACGAGCTCATCGTCCACGGAAACAACAAGGACGAAGCGTTGCTCGCCGAGGCGGGTGCGGAGGGCGCGACCGTCGTGCTCGATGCGCCGGACGAGGCGGAGCTGGCCGCCGCGGCCGGCGTTCGTCGCGTGCTCGTGCGGGTCACGCTCGGCGTCGACGCAGACACGCACGAGGCGATCCGCACCGGCCACCACGGCTCGAAGTTCGGCCTCCCCCCGGCACAGGCACGCGTCCTCATCGAGGACGCGCTCGGGCGCGGCCTCGACGTCCTCGGGTTGCACGTGCACATCGGCTCGCAGCTCGCAGACTTCGACGCTCAGGCCGAGACGATCGTGCGGCTCGCGTCGTTCGCCGCCTCGTGCCGCGACTCGTTCGGCTGGACGCCGAGGATCGCCGATCTCGGCGGCGGATTCGGTATTCGACACAACCCGGAGGAACAGGCGCCCGATGCTGCGGTGCTGGCGGCGAGCGCCGTGGAGACCGCGCGGCTCGCGTTCGCCGAAGCCGGACTGCCAGAGCCGGACGTCTGGCTCGAGCCGGGACGCTCGCTCGTCGGAACGGCCGGCGTGACGCTCTACCGGGTCGGCGCGGTCAAGCGTCTACCCGATCGCACCTGGGTCACGGTCGACGGCGGCATGTCGGACAACCCCCGCCCGCAGCTGTACGACGCCGTCTACACCGCTCTGTCGGCAGCACGTGCGAACGAGGTCGCCGACGAGCGCGTCAGCATCGCGGGGATGCACTGCGAGTCGGGTGACGTCCTCATCGATGATCTCTCGCTGCCGAGTCCGAGACGCGGCGATCTCCTCGCCGTGCCGGCCACGGGCGCCTACACGCTCGCGATGGCCTCCAACTACAACGGTGTCACCCGCCCCGCGGCCGTCCTCGTCCGCGACGGCGAGTCACGTGTGATCCGGACACGCGAGACGATCGCGGATCTCCTGCGGGCGGAGGTCTGACCACGTCGACACCTCTCGACGATGCGGCCGTGCTCGCGCCCGTCTTCCGTGACGCCGACGGCGTCCTGCGAATCGTGCTGCTCGTGCGCACCGATCGGGGGGTTCACGGCGGCCAGATCGGCCTCCCCGGCGGACGTCCGGAGCGAGAGGATCGCGACTTTCTCGCGACCGCGCTTCGTGAAGCCGAGGAGGAGATCGGACTACCGCCCGATCGTGTCGAGGTCCTCGCAGCGCTGCAGCCACTCGAGACCCTGGCGACCGGGTGGCGCGTGTATCCGTTTCTCGGCCTTGTGCCAGGCGAGCTCGCCTGGCGACTGCAGCCCGATGAGGTCGTGCGGCTTCTCACTCCTTCCGTGGAGAGGCTCGGTGATCCGTCGCAACGACGACGTCTCCCGTTCACCTCGAGCCACTTCGAGAGGCCGATCGAGGTCGACGGGATAGACGTCGACGGTCACGTCCTCTGGGGGATGACGCTCCGCCTGCTCGACGACCTGGTGCCGCGTCTCCTCGCCGGCGAGTGGAACGTGTAGCGCTAGCCTGCAGTGGATCGCGGGAGGGCGGGCGAGCGCGATCATGGATGGACGTCCGCATCTCGTCCCGGGAGCCGGGGCGGCGCCCGAGAGAACAGGTGCCACCCTCTTCGCGGCTCGGGTCTCGTCCCACGCGGTTAGCGCGAGGCAGCCGAGCGCGCCGTAGCCGAGCACGTCGACCGGCGTGTCGTTGACGAGAATCGAGACCCCGACCGCTACGAGCATCGCCACGATGACGGGACTGCGGCGGCCCCTCCATCCGAGCCAGCCGAAACCTCCGAGCGCCATCACACAGAAGAGCACGGTCTGCGTGCTCATCGTGGCACCCGCCCACGAGATGCGCGCCCTCCGCTGGAGGTCGTCGAGCACTGCTCCCGGCCCCCCACCGATGGCCTCGGTGACGTGACTCGAGCCACCGAGGAGCGCGTCGAAGCCGACGGCCGCAAGGCTGATTGCCAGGACGGCGACGAGTCCGACGCCGACGCGAAGCGGTGTCAGTCGCACTCTCGCACGCCCGACAAGAAGGGCGGTGAACGCAGCGAGGACGACGATGACGCCGCCGCCGTCCGCGCCCGCACGGCTCGACCCGACGGTCACGAGCAGCAAGAGCCCGATCAAGGCTGCCCCCAGAAGCCCGGCGAGGGTTGCCGCCGCCAGTGCGGGCACGAGGAGCAGGGTCTCGACCTCGTTCGTGACACCGAAGAACCGACCCCCGCCGTCCGGGTGAGGACCGATGACCGCGAGCGCGTTGACCTCCGGCCAGAAGAGGAGGACGACGAGGAACGCCGCCAGGAAGCCGACGATCGCCGGGACGAGCACCTCCTGGCGCAAGGCGAGAAGAAGCGAGACCGGGCCGACGGAAACAGCAAGGGTCGCGATCACGGTCGCAGGGTCATCCACGCCGACTGCGCGGAGCAGAATCGCGGCCGCGAGCGTCACGGGAGGAACGAGAATCGCGGCCCGCCCGGAGAGCGTCGACCCGGCCAGGACACCGAGGCACGAAAACGCGACCAGCCAGCCGATGAGCGCGAGAGTGGCACCCTTCCTGGCGTCTCGGGCCTGCACCAGGGAGATATCGAGGCGCGCGAGCGTCGCTGCGGCTTGCGGGTCCGGTCGGGAACGTAACCGAGGCGACGAGCCCGCGGCGATCGCCGCTGCCGTCGGCGCGATATCGGCGAGAGACACAAGCCCGCCGATGCGCGTCGACCGGGACGTGAGAAGCCCACCGTAGCCCGGACCGACGACCGCAACCGGGTACCTCGAGACGTTTGGGTGCTCCCCTTCCGGCGGCAACGCGACGTAGATCGTGGTCTCGGCTGGTGTGTCAGAAAGCTGCAGGACGATATCCCCGTCGAGGTCGACGAGCGATGACACAACCCGGCCCCGCACGAGAGAGGCACGCGCCCGGTCGCGTGAGACCGTCGGGCCGGCACCGGGGACGACCAGCCCGACCGCCCCGCGACCGGCGTACTCATGTGGATCGAAATCGGGTACGACGATCACGGCAACGCGGTCAGCCGCGTGGAGAGCACCGGGGGTGGCAAGCGCCGCTGCCGTGGCGACGACCACGACGGCGAAGATCGACCTCCACCCGACCACGCGGTACCGCCCAGAGATCGCGTCGAGGACCACGCGCGGATGGTACTGGCGCCTCCCGGCGTCTCACCGCATGATCGTTCCCCGATAGACGCCGTCGCCCTCACTGACTCTGCCTGCAAGCTCGAGCTCGACGAGGGCTGCTGCGATCTCTCCGGGAGCGCGGTCAGTGGCGCGCGCAAGCTCGTCGATGCTCGCCGGGCCTACCCCCAGGCGATCGATGACCGCCGCCGCGATCCCGCCCGGCGAATACGGTCGATCGGTCGGCGGCTCGATCCCGTACACCTCGAGCACGTCCGCGGCCGCCGTCACGGGGGTGGCGCCGAGCCGGAGAAGGGCGTTCGACCCCGCAGAGACCGCCGACGTGCTCTCCCCTTTCTCTCGTCGGGCTCACATCGGCGCTATTCGGGCCGATCCCGGTAGGTGCTGCCTAACGAGATCCACCTCCCCAAGAGTTGCGGATACGAGGCTCCGGGTTCGGTCTCGATCCGCCCGCGACAACTCGCGGCCATGAGAGAACACGGCGCAGGAACACGTCGATATATAACGAGCCGATCAGGCGGAAGGGACCCCAAACACTCTCCCAGACCTAGAGAAACCCGTCCGTGTCGCCGCAAGGCGAGGGCAGACGGAGTGAAGAGGGCTTACTCGCCCCACGCCGGTAAAGCACGACCTGGGCGGCGTCCAGTAGCTCCGGGCCGAGGGCCTAGACCGTGAAGCAACGGCGACGGCAAAATCGGCGCACTGCACCCTTCGCGGGGGCAGTGCGCCTCCGACCGGCCGCTCGCTGCCCGCTCAGGCATGGAACAGGCTACGGCGCGTGCAGCCCCCTATGCGGTGCTCGGCCGCGAGCGGCACTTATAGATGCCCCTAGGGTCACGTTTTTCGAGGGGCAGGTATTCAATAAAGGTCTGTCCTGGAGGCCACGACGGACAACGAGAACCGGTGCGGAATGGCCGCCAGCAGGTCGCTTAAGAGTGCGCTGCTGGTCGCAGCCCCGTGCAAGACTCGGCGCATCGCCCGTTCGGCTGCCTCGACCGATCTCACCATGTAGGCGATGCACTGAACGTTCGCTGCTGCGAAGTTCGCCGCCTCAGCGCCCGAGCGCTTTTTTGGCGTCTCTTGCCCAACGCTGAAGCTTGGGCGCTCATCACCCGAACTGGAGAGGCCGGGTCGCTCTGACAAGATGCCGGTGGTGAGCGTTCGCCGCACCGAATGCGTGCGCAGTACTCAACCGAATACCTGGCAGGCCCCAGACGGAAAACATCGCGAGGCCTGGCCTCTCACTTCGAACGAACCGTCGCGTCGCGAGAACGAACGGTTATGAGGCGGCTCTCCCGAGAGGCACTGAGCCACCTGGGCGTGGTGCAGAAGCCGCGTCCGATTTCAAGGAGTCGAAACCAGGCCGCTTCACGGGTTCGGCGGTCTCGGGAGAGCAGGCCTGGGAACTGCTCCGCTGTCCTCACGCTCTGGATCAGCCGGTAACGCCAGCCCTGTCCGGCCCACGTGCGAATACGGTGAAGGGAGGTTAGGGTGGAGTGTTGTGGCGCACCCATCCATGAGTGAATACGAGGTAAAGGCGTACAAGCGACTAACCTCCCCGCCGCAGGACTCTCGTAGCCTGGTGCCTCAGAATGTCCGTGACACCGCGTCGCGCGTGGGGCGCTCCGTCAGGGAGCGCGCATTGAAGATGCCCGGAAATGAAGTCGTCGCGGAAGGCTATGCCAAGGCGGCGCAAGGACTAATGGACTTTACGACGGGAAACGGGATCCACTCCGTTACCCTCGAAGGCTCGATGAAACGCCACCGAAGTGTGGGGCACGACGTTAGGGTGGCCGCAGACTTCTTCCGACTGGACCTCCGCCAGTGCGACGAGGTCATTCCGAACCGCAAGCGACTTCACGAAGTTGTTGCGATCGCCGAGGGGGCGGCGACCTCGCTGTTGATCACGGGCGCGGTGGTCTCGACGACGGTATCGGGAGGCGCGACTGCTTCTGTAGTGATCACGACCGTGGCGGCGGACTCGGTGGCGGTGATGGCCGGACTCGGGCGAGTTGTCGGAGAAGTTGCAGTCTCGTACGGGTTCGATCCAAACCTGCCGGAGGAGGAACTCTTTGCGCTCCAGGTCTTCGGGCTCGGGATGGCGGTCGGAAGCGGCGAGAAGGCGATCGCGTTAGCGAGTCTGTCGCGACTCACTCAGGACATGATGCGCCGAGCCACCTGGACGCAACTCGATAGGCACGTCCTCGTACAGGTAATCAATCGTGCCTTTGCGAGCCTCGGCCTGAAGCTCACGCAAAAGAAGCTGGCCCAGGTAGTGCCGGTAGCGGGAGTCTTCATCTCCAGTGGTTTGAACTTGATACTGGTTCGTCGAGTACACGCCGCAGCTATCGACGCTTATCGACTCCGGTTTCTGACTGAGAAATATGGCTTGGAGCCTTCCGCCTCGACTGATGTCGTTCCGTTGGGAGGTGAGATCAGCGATGAGGAGGATGTCCTCCAGATCCCGGAGCTGCTAGGCGAAGCGTTGCGCAACGCCGAGGCAGTGGGCGACAGCACCGAGCCGAACGACAACGAGGAACATGAATCACCGCCCGCCTGAAACCGGCGGCCAAGCCCGGCACCGGCCACTGCGTCCGGACACATCACTGGAAAGACACCCTGAAACGGGGTCATTCGGAAATAGAGTCACAAACGAAGAGCACGGCACCACCCTGGCAACAGCCCCAGACGGGGGCCCCGCACACTCACAGTCCGGGAATGTTGCCTGAGGGCACGCTCGACATCCGTACACTTTGACCGTGAGAGCCGGAATCGCTGCATCAGTTTTGTTGGTGCTGGCCGTGCTGGTCGGGTGTTCGTCAGCGGCGATTGCGCCTCTGCGCGGCTGCGAAGACAAAGGCGCACCGAACCTGTGTCCCGCTGTGACGCTTGCGAAGCCTGCTGCGCTGATTAGGAAGGGTACGGCCGTCACGTTTCGGGGGCGTGTGGGGGATTCTTCGAAGGACTTTCTCTACAGGATCTCGGCGACTCGCGGCAGCGCCACCAACTCAGAGGAGATCACGACCACGCATCACGCCCACAAGGCAGTCGTTTACCCGAGCCTCCAGTGGAGCGCCGAGCGGGCGGGCTTGTACACGGTTTGCGTGGTTGGCACCCATGGCGCTCCACCGCACCCAGTCGCCCACGACTGCCACACGTTCACCGTCCGCTGATCCTCCCAGGCCGTCCGCTCGCCTGCGCCAATGTTCGGGAGTCACCCGACCGGTGGCGGAGCTTGGAGCAAGCGGCTATGGGTTGAATGGCGCGACGGTCACAACGAAGCGGGACGACTGGCGTCCTACGACAGCAGTTATCGCCCAACAGCCGGGAGCTCCGAACGTCAGCCCGGACGGCTCGAAGCCGAGCTTGCCGTAAAAGGGCGTGAGTTCGGCCTTGAACGGAGCGGGCGGCCCATCGAGGCGTTTGGCGTAGATGCGCAGTACGCCCCTCCGCTGCCGATACCAGCCGATCTTCTGACCCTTTGGGTCAGCCACGAACCCCTCGCCGTGAAAGGCACCGGCGACTCCCATCCAGACGTAGTTGCGATACCACCACGTCCTCGAGAGCGTCGAGAGTCCCGGAGCCGGACGAGACGCCTGCGTCGTGGCAGCACAGCTCCCGGCTGGATCGGCGGTCGCACTACCCGCGCTCGTTCCCGCGAGGCACGCACCCGCAACGGCAACAACGAGCAGAGAACGGGAACCAAACCGCACGCCAGAAGTATGCATAGTTCGTCGCAGACGTTCAAGGACGCCGCGATCCTAAAGACACGCGCCAGTGTTGGGAATGACCCATGAGGCCGAAGGGCGCTACCGTGTCGGGATAATCCGGGGCGCAAGCGTGATCGCTATCGGTGTTGTCCTGGTGCTGTGCGTGGCCGGTGGCGCTGCGGCCGCAGCCGCTGGCAAGTGGGTAGTCGAAACCCGGCAGGCCGCCAATGCCGATGTCGAGTGCCAGCGTCGGTCAGGTTCGGGAGGAAACACATTCACTGACGGATGGGCCGAGCGCAAAGCCGGGAGATACTCGTGCGTGTTCCGAACCTCCGCCGGGAATCTTGCTCACGGTATCGCACGAGCCGTGACTGTCCTAGCGGGGATCGCGGGCGCGCTGTGTATGGCTGTGGTGTTGCTCAAGCTTCTCGGCCCGCCGCGTCCGCGTTCGGGGCCCCTCGCGCAGTAGAGTCTTTCGCCTGCCCAGCGTTCGGGAGTGTCTCTAGCTTAGGATGGGTTGGCGTGTCGATCAGCCAAGCGGCGGACGGTTGGAATCTGAATCGCCGCGAGCATCGCCGAACCGCAGCCGGAGCGTGTGTAGTCGGGTGGCTTGCCGATCTCGTCGTACTGTCGCAAGAGGACCGTCGCCGCATCTGGGTCAGAGATGGGCTTCCCATGCCGGATTCCCGACACAACCTTCCGACGGTCATCTCTGGACATATCGGGTGTGTCCTCAGTCGCGGCGAGCCGAGCGACCTGTCTTTGGTACTCCTCGAAGGTTCGCCTGTCCCGGCGGCTTGCCAGAATCGCTGCCGCGGCGATGACGAAAGCAGCGACGGCAAGTGCGTAATCAGGTCCCGTCATGCCCTCTCTATCTCTATCGACAAACCGCGATTCTCGATCAACACCCCTCGCGTTTCTCCGTCGCGTCCGTTAGGCGACTAAACAAACCGGCTTTCAGAACGGTCATATGAATGGTGCTGCGTCGTGACCCCTTACCTGAGATCGAGGAGCTCTACCGGCGTGACCTGCCGCGCTTTGTGCGGTTGGCTCGGGCGGTCGTCGGCGAGGAGCAGGCTGCGCGTGATGTGGTGCAGGAGGCGTTCATGCGGGCGGTCGAGAAGCGCCGCTCGTTTCGACGCCGGGGGCCGCTGGAGGCGTGGGTGTGGCGGATCGTGCTCAACGAGGCATGCAAGCGGACGCGGCTCGCGACGCGCGATAGCGCGGTGGTCGAGGCGGGCGGCGTGGCGGCCAACGGCCGGGTTGAGGGCGACGCTGCGCTGCGGGCGGCGGTGGCGGCTCTGCCTGAGCGGCAGCGTCTTGCTGTGTTCCTGCGTTACTACGCCGATCTCGACTACGCCGCGATCGCTGTGGCGCTTGGCGTCGAGCGCGGCACCGTGTCGGCCACCCTCAACGCTGCCCATCGCAACCTTCGCGCCAGCCTGAAGGAGCCAGTCGCATGAACGCAAACGACCCTCGCCTGGAGGAACAGCTCGACCGACTCGTACCACTCACAGCAGTCGAGAACGATTGGGAGAAGATCGTACGCGGTGCGAGAAAGCGGACGCGCCGCAAGCGTGGTGTCCAGCTTGGAGCGCTCGCTGCGGCTTTCCTGATCGGCGTCTCGCCGGTGGGTGGGGCGATTGCGGGCGGTGTGGCGGACTTCTCGGCCTGGCTGCGGGGCGAGCCCGGCTCTGCTGCGGCGGAGTCCGATCAGGAGGCGTTCGACCGTGCAAACAGTCGCTCCTGGGCGGGCTTCCCGGCAGGCACCGACCTACGCAGCCTGATCCGAACCGAGGTCGGGGGCGACAAATTCGAGCTTTTCGGCTTCCGGTCTGGCGACTCGCTCTGCCTACGCATCGTCGGGCGCGGACTTACTGGGAGCCCTGCGCTGAGCTGCGCACCCCTGACCGCCCTTCAGCACGCCTCGGGTCCCGTTGTGGTCGTGCAGGCCGACCATGCTCTGGGGCTCACCAAGAACGTGTCGGCGGCTGGCGGCTACGTCAGCCCCCGGGCGCAGGCGACGTTCGGCATCGTCGCCGATGGCGTCAAAGAGGTCGAACTGCACGCAGACGACGGCGTCCATCGCGCGATTATCTCCTCCAACGCCTTCCTGTACGTCGCCGAGAAACCGAAGGTCGGTACCCGCGTCCGCAAGGTCTTCGCAATCGACGATCAGGGTAGCCGCGTCGCGGTGCCATTCCAGTCGGCACCGTTCGGCACCCGAGACGTTCCGACCGCCGGAAACCGCGATCCGGTCGGCCCTTCCCAGGTTCAGCGCAAGGTCGGGGCCGGAACGATCGGCTGGCTCCTGCGGCGCGAGGAGCGCGGCGACGACCTGCCCACGGACGGAAGCGCACGTTGGGGGTTTCTCGAGTGGCTCAAGTTCGCGCGGGTCATCACGCCCGACCCACAAAGCCACAGGCGCGTGATCGTCGGCATCGGCACGCTGCCCGGCCCGAAGTTCGGCAACCGGCCCTCAGGGCCCGGCGTATGCACGTTCACCATCATGGGCACCGGCGCAGGCGGCGGATGTAACCCTCTGGACGACCCGTTCCCGACCGGGCCTTTTACGGTCGGAGGGTCAACCGGCGAGGGCGGCGACCAGTACTCGACCCTGAGCGGGCTTGCAAGCGACGCCGTCGCCCGCCTCGAGCTTTTCCTCCCCAACGGCAACTCACAGCCGATCCCGATGCGCGACAACGTCTGGCTCACCCAGGTCGCTCGCGCCGACTACCCCGTCCGCGTCGTCGGCTACGACAGCAACGACCTCATCATCGGCATAGAGGACTTCGGCGTCGAACATCCCCACGCGAAACCAGTCGGGAAATGGCGCACCATCCTCGCAGTCCAGGGCCTACATGGTGTCGCACGCCTCCGCGTAGCCCGCTCGACCGAAGGCGGCCGCTGCTACGAGATCCTGCTACCCCGGGGCGCAGGCTCGAGCGGCTGCTCGCCCCGCACCCGCCCGCCGCAGGTACCCAAGCTCAACCTCTCCATCACGAACGGCCCAACCGGCGCATGGCTCACAGGCGATGTCGCCAACAACATCACAAGCCTCGACATCGTCCTCGCCAACGGCAAGACGAAGACAGTCACCACCGAGGAGGGCTACATCATCGCGCCGGTCCCGCCAGGCAGCGGCGCAGTAGTGGAGATCATCGGACGCGACTCGAACGGCACCGAGATCGGCAGACGGCGACCACAGTGACGGGAACGACCTCAGGGACCAACCCGGCCAGAAGGTGCGAGTCGTCTGTTGCCACTGCGAGCTCTGCCCGGCATCATCTGGATGCCATGCGAACGGTCGTCGTTGGATCGGTCATATTTCTCTTCGTCGCCCTCGCAGGCATCGCCAGCGCCCGCGTCACAGCCTCGCTGCACGGCCAGCAAGCCCCGGAGGCGGAAGTGCGGGACTGCCGATCTAGAGCAGAGGGCCGATCTCCGGTTCGGCTTCCGTCTCGAGCCGGCCTCCGGATCGGGCCGTTGCTGTTTTGGCCGTCGATCAAGAACCCGCCCGGATCTGACCCCGGGAACGGTTCGGTATGGCCGTTCGTTCAGAAGGCTCCGATCGTGCTCCCGGCACGAACGAAACTCGTCCTGGCGATCGCGCCAGAGGCGCAGGGCCTCGCTGCCTTCCAGACCCGTGGAGGTTACGTTCCAGCGATCCGTTTCGAGGCCTGTCGCGAGGGAACGGCAGCTTTCGCCTACAAGGGAACCGTCGGCAAGTACACCGGGTTCCCGTTCGCGATAGGTCGCGTAACACGCACGGCCTGCGTGCCGATGGAAGTCTGGGTGGATGGGCGCACCACGCCAATACGACGCGTTGTGCCGATCGGTCGCGCCTCATGCTGACGAACCGCGTCGCGCCAATCGGCTCTACGTTGCTGCAAGCGACGGTCGTAGTCGGAGTCCTGGTTTCCCTTGTGTTGGCATATGGAGGATCTGCCGCTGCGGCCAATCCCGTGTCAGCACCGAACATCCAGCGGGCGTTGGTGATGGCTGGCTATCCGGCCAAGTCAGGATGCGGCCAGGCGATGGTTCCGCCACCCTCTTGTGAGCGGCAAAGTGACCCAGCTCTCCCGCGTGGTGGCGACCTGCTGGATCGTCGTGGAGCAAACGGCTACGCCGCGCATGTCATCCCTTACACCAGTGCCCGACTTGCGAAATTGGCATACGACCGCACCTTCAATCCGGCCGCCACGACCACGCGCAAAGCCGCGATCGGCAACGTCGTGCTCACAGCCTTCCGACTACCCAGACCGGAGTGGCAACGGATCTCAGGGCTTGTCACCTCAGCCGTTGAACGCAAGCGATAAGCAGGTGATCCAACCTTCGAGACCGTGGTTCCTTCTTGCTGTCGCGATCGTCGCTGTCGTGTTCGCCGCCGCGTTCGGCATCGCCTCGGTTGTCGGTTCGAGCGACGGCAGTCCGCGCCTGATCCCCGAGTCGGGGCCGATCGCACATCTCCCGGTTGTCACGCCAACCGCGAGGAGCGGAAGATTGCAGAGGGCCTCGGGATGACCGAAGCCTCGCTCGCCTCGGCACGAGAGGTGTTCGAGTCACCCGAGGCGGGGCGAATGGTGTTCCTCACTAGACCGCACGGCGGCTGTCTGATCATGTTCGGTGGCACCTCCTGCGGGGACGCCAACGACCCGACACTGCCCGTCCTCTCACTGATGACATCGATTGAGTCCTCGCCGTATCTCGTCGGAGGAGGCATAACCCGATCCGACGTGGTGGCTGTCACGTTCAAGGACTCGGCGGGCCGCGAGGTAAGGATTCCGGCTGCGGGGGGAGTTTTCAAGGTCGAAACGAGCGATCGACTGACGCGAGACTCTAGATACGTCGGCACCGAGTCGAAGACATGTGACGAGCGAGTCATCGCTGATGCGAGAGACAACGGCCGAGTGGACCGGATCTATCCCGCCCGTTGCTACCAGCAGGCAATCGCTCTGCTGCCCCACGACTCGCCAGCACGCAGCGAGATCGAACGAGCATTGTCCTCGGCTCACTCTGCGCCCCACCACCGCCGGGAAAGGCAGACTGACCGTTCATCACGCCCGACCCGCCTGCGCCTGCGTTAGGGAATGTTCCCTGAGCTAGAAGACGCGCAAGGTGGCGGTGTATGTGGTGCTGCCAACGGTCGCTCTCAGCTTGTAGCAGCCTGGCGAAGGCACATCGAGGCTGGTCGGGTACGGCCCGCCGTTACCTCTCGGTCTTAATGGCCCGGCGGAGCTGTAGAGCTGTCCGACCTCGTTGCCCCCGATCTTCCGTGCGCTGAATCGAACGGGAGCGTCGGTCTTGGAGGCCCTTGGCGAGAAGATCCACGCGATCTTGTGGTGGAGTACGCCCTCGCTGAGCCGAACGGCTGCATATCGAGGAAGAAGGGCGTAGATCTTCCCGTTCCCCGAGAGCTTGTTGAGACCGAATGGCTTGACCAGGGGGCCACCGAGGCTGCAACCCGGGTCGTGCGACAAGAGGCGGCGTGCGATACCCCGGTCGCAGCGGTCGCCACTGATGGTGTCAGCGACCCGCAGACGGAAAGCACCAGCGCGAGGAGCGCTGCCGCCGAAAATCGTGACCTGCCCACGAGGAGAATGATCCCACTCGGAGCCGATCACCACAACCCAAACGTGGGCAGCAAGCCAGGCCCGCGCCGAGCGCTCGGCAATCTCACATGGGCGGGTCTGCGGGCAGAACGAGTTGTGGCGAGCCTGAGTGTCCGAGGAACTCTCCTCCGAGTTCGCACGCCAGAACGTGCATGCGCGATTGAGTGGCAGCGATCTGAATGGCGGATAGTGCAGACGGTCGCGTTGCTGTGACCACCACGAGGCGCTGGTCGGGTTGGGGCGGGAAGGTCACCTCGTAACCGTCCGCTTTGAGTGTTTCTGCCGCCGTGTTCGCCCTAGTCCGACTCTGAAATCCGAGGTCGAAGGATAGCCGCATCCGATCAGATTGTACGGTGC
>CAWBYH010000008.1:0-96830 GCA_963792995.1 uncultured Thermoleophilia bacterium
GCCTGGGCGATCGTGAAGAGCGCCTCCTCGGAGGCATCGAGGTAGACGATCTCGTCCGTCACCTTGCCGCCCTTGACGATGCGGTACGGGGTCTGGATGAACCCGAACTCGGACACGGTTGCCATCGAGGCGAGCGAGCCGATGAGGCCGATGTTCGGGCCTTCCGGCGTCTCGATCGGGCACATCCGTCCGTAGTGGGTCGGGTGCACGTCGCGCACCTCGATCGGTGCCCGCTCACGCGTGAGCCCACCGGCACCGAGCGCGCTGAGGCGCCGACGATGCGTGAGGCCCGCCAGCGTGTTCGTCTGGTCCATGAACTGCGAGAGCTGGGACGAGCCGAAGAACTCCTTGAGCGCGGCCACGACCGGGCGGATGTTGATGATCGTCTGCGGCGTGATCGTGTCGACGTCCTCGGTCGTCATCCGCTCGCGGACGACGCGCTCCATGCGGTAGAGCCCGACCCGGAACGCCTCCTGGATGAGCTCACCCGTGGTGCGGAGGCGACGATTGCCGAAGTGCTCGTACTCGTCGAGCTCGGCGCGGATCGGGTCCGGTTCATCTGCGCCGCGTCTGCGGCGAAGTCTTTCGAGTCCTCGGGCACCCCGAGCTTCGTCGGGAGCGCAACGAGCCGGCGCACGAGTGCGAGGATGTCCTCGGTCGTGAGCACGCGCGTTCCCTCCGGAACGGAGACGCCGAGCCGCTGGTTCAGCTTGTAGCGACCGACCTTCGTCAGGTCGTAGCGCTTGGGATCGAAGAAGAGCGCCTTCAGAAGGTTGCGCGCGTTGTCGAGCGTCGGCGGCTCGCCCGGGCGCTGCTTCTTGAAGACCTCGATCAGCGCCTCTTCCTCGCGCGTGGTCGTGTCCTTCTCGAGCGTGTTCTGGATGTAGACCGAGCCGTCGAAGAGCGCCAGGATCTTCTCGTCCGTGCTCGTGTCGAGCTGGAAGCCGGTCGTCGGATCCTCGAGGGGCAGAGCCCGCAGGAGCGTCGTGATCGGGAGCTTGCGCTTGCGGTCGATCCGGGCGTAGGCGATGCCCTTCTTGTCGATCTCGAGCTCGAGCCACGAGCCACGCGACGGCATCAGGTTCGCGATGCACACCTGCTTGGTGGCGTCCTTCGGCTCCATCAGGTAGGCACCCGGCGAGCGAACGAGCTGCGTCACGATGACGCGCTCGGTGCCGTTGATGATGAAGGTCCCGACCTCCGTCATCATCGGGAAGTCGCCCATGAAGACCCGCTGCTCGCGGATCTCGCCTGTCTCGGTGTTGACGAACCGGACCGTCATCGACAACGGTGCCTGGTAGGTCATGTCCTTCTCGCGACACTCGTTGATCGTGTTCGCGGGATCACCGAAGGAGTAGTCGCCGAACTCGACGGCAAGCGTGCCGGTGTAGTCCTCGATCGGCGAGATGTCGTCGATCGTCTCGCGAAGACCCTCGTTCAGGAACCAGTCGAACGACGTCTTCTGGATGTCGATCAGATTGGGGAGGTCAAGGACATGCTTCAGACGTGAAAAACTCGTGCGCGCGCGCGGCGCAACAGTAGTGCTGCTCAAGATGCGACAGCCTCCCTTAACGGCGTGCAGGGTCGAAGGAGCAAGAAAGCTCGGGCGGAACGTACGATAATAGCGGACGCGCATGCGCCGCCGCAACCGCCCTCGGGCGGCGTCGGCGGAACGTCCGCCGCGAAGTATAGCGGAAGCCGTGCTCGCCGCATAACGCGAATACGTGGTCACCCCGGCACCTTGCCGGGCGTGACGGGGAGAGGCTTCGGCCCGATCCCGGGGTTGCGTTCGCCGAGTACGGGCGTGCAACCCCGGGAGAGGTTGAAACCTCTCCCCTCCCGCTCTTGCTTGCCTACTTCAGTTCGACGCTCGCGCCGGCCTCTTCGAGCTCGGCCTTGAGCTTCTCCGCCTCGTCCTTGGCGACGCCTTCCTTGACGGGGCCGGGGGCACCGTCGACGACGTCCTTGGCCTCCTTGAGACCAAGGCCCGTGATCGCGCGCACGACCTTGATCACCTGGATCTTCTTGTCGCCCGTCTCGGTGAGGATCACGTCGAACGTGTCCTTCTCCTCGGCGGCCGCACCGTCGCCGCCACCGGCGGCCGGTGCGGCTGCGACTGCAACCGGGGCCGCAGCCGTGACGCCCCACTCCTCCTCGATCGCGTTCTTGAGCGCGACGAGCTCGAGCACGGTCATCTTGCCGAGCGTCTCGAGAACCTTTGCCGTATCCGTAGCCATGTGGTGTTTCCTCTCGCGTGTGTAGTTGTGTGTCGAGCGGGCGCGGGACGGGTCCCGCCTCCTACTCCTCGGGGCTTTCCGTCTCGGCCGCCTCCGGGGCGTCTGTCTGTGCCTCGGCCTCAACCGCCTCCGGGGCATCCGTCTCTGCCTCGGCTGCCGGCTCATCGGTAGCGTCGGCGACCTCGGCGACTGCCTCGGCTACCGGCTCCTCCGCCGGCGACTCCTCGGCGCCCGGGGCCTCGGCCACTGCCGGAGCGTCGTCCGGAGCCGCGTCGGCACCGCCGAGCTGGGTGATCCGGGCGTCGATCAGGCCGACCAGGTTCTGGAGCGGGGCGTTCAGCACCGCAGCCAGCTGGGTCAGCGGGGCAACGATCACCCCGACGAGCTGGGCCTTGAGGACGTCGAGTGGTGGCAGCTTCGCCAGGCTCTCGATCTCGGGAGCGCTGATCGGGTTCCCCGACAGCACACCGCCGCGCAGCGTCAGGATCTTCGTGTCCCTGGCCGCATCCGTAAGAGCCTTCGCGACTGCCACCGGATTACCGTCCGCGGTCACGAATGCGATCGCCGTCGGGCCCTCGAGGAGAGCCAGCAACGCATCCGCACCCGCAGCCTCGGCTGCACGCCGCGTGAGCGTGTTCTTGACGACGCTCAGCTTCGCGCCGTGGTTCAGCAGCTCGACCCGCAGGCTCGCAAGCTGGCTGTTCGTGAGACCGCGATAGTCGGCCACGAGCAGCGCATCCGCTGACTGCAGTCGCTCGGTCAGCTCCGCGACCACCTTCTCTTTGTCTGCTTTCTGCATCTTTCACCTCCTCTCGCACATCGAGCCCGCACGGAGGCGGGCTCGAGCGAGCGACAGCAACGGCTGTCGGTTCGTGCGAGGCCACCTCGGCCGGGCTTCTGCCGCGCGCTCTCGCGTGGCTGCCGGCTGTCTTCGGCGACGGGCATGTCAGTAAAGGTCATCGGCGAGGCAGATGCCTCACCCGGCCAGGGCCGCAGCCTCCTCGAGCTCCTCGACGATGTCGCGCGTGCGCGCCGGGTCGATGTGAAGCCCCGGTCCCATCGTGGAGGTCAACGTGATGCCCTTGATGTAGCGACCCTTGGCCGAAGCCGGCTTCGCGCGCACGATCTCGTCGACGAGGGCGGCGTAGTTCTCGACGAGCGCCCGCTCGGCGAAGCTCTTCTTGCCGATCGCGACGTGCACGTTCGCGCCGCGGTCGGTGCGGTACTCGAGCTTGCCCGCCTTCGCGTCGGAGACCGCCTTCGCGATGTCGAACGTGACCGTTCCCGTCTTCGGGTTCGGCATCAGGCCGCGGGGGCCGAGAACCCGACCGAGCTTGCCGACGTTCCCCATCTGGTCCGGTGTCGCGATGGCGACGTCGAAGTCGACGAATCCGCCTTCGATCTTCGCTGCGAGGTCGGCGGCACCGACGACGTCGGCGCCGGCCTCCTCCGCCTCGCGCGCCTTGTCGCCCTCGGCGAACACGGCCACACGCGTGACGCGGCCGGTGCCGTGCGGGAGCATGAGCGTGCCGCGAAGCTGCTCGTCGGCGTGGCGGACGTTGAGCCCGAGTCGGAAGTGCACCTCGACGGTCTCGTCGAACTTGGCGCCTTCGGTGTCCTTGAGGATCTTGATCGCCTCGACCGGCGTGTAGAGGTTCTCGCGGTCGATCTTCGCCCGCGCTGCCTTGTATCGCTTGCCGTGCGCGCTCATCCGTCGACCTCCACGCCCATCGAGCGGGCCGTTCCCGCGATGACCTTCATCGCCGCCTCCACGTCGTTCGCGTTCAGGTCGGGCATCTTCGTCTCGGCGATCGAGCGGAGCTGGGCCTGGGTCAGCTTGCCGACCTTCACCATGTTCGGCTCGGCCGAGCCCGACTTGAGGTTGAGCACCTCCTTGATCAGGACGGCTGCCGGCGGCGTCTTCGTGATGAACGTGAACGAGCGATCCTCGAAGACGGTGATCTCGACCGGGATGATGCGGCCGTTCTCGTGTGCAGTCTGGGCGTTGAACGCCTTGGTGAACTCGACGATGTTGACGCCGTGCTGCCCGAGTGCGGGACCAACCGGCGGGGCCGGGTTGGCCTGGCCACCCGGGATCTGGAGCTTGATGAGTGTGATGACTTTCTTTGCCATATGCGTGAGTGCAGTCGGGGCTGCGCGCCCCTCCTCCCGTCTTGTCGATTACGAAATGCCGTGCCTAGTCGATCTTCTTGACCTGATCGAAGCCGAGCTCGACCGGAACCTGGCGCTCGAAGATGTCGACGAGAACCTTGAGCTTCTGGGCGTCCGGGTTGACGTCGACGATCTCGCCGTCGAAGTCGGACAGCGGCCCGGAGGTCACCTTCACCGACTCGCCGAGAGTGAACTGGGCCTGTGACTTCGCCGCAGGTCCGCCACCGACACCCGCCGTGTGAAGGATGCGGTCGACCTCGCCCTGGGAGAGCGGCACGGGCTTCGCGCCTGCGCCGACGAACCCGGTAACGCCGGGCGTGCCCTTGACGACGGTCCAGGCCTCGTCGCTCAGGTCCATGTTGACGAGAACGTAGCCCGGCAGCACGCGCTTCTCCGTCTGCACCTTCTGGCCGTCCTTGGTCTCGATCACCTGCTCCGTGGGCACGACGACGCGCCGGAAGCGCGGGGACTGGTTCAGGGAAACGATCCGGTGCTCGAGGTTGGTCTTGACCTTCTTCTCGTGCCCGGAATAGGTGTTGATCACGTACCAGAGAAACATGTTGGCCTCACTGCCCGAGAAGGACGTCGCGGACGAAGGGGCGGACGAGCTGGTCGACCCCCCACAGATACGCGCCGACGATGGCGACGGCGATGATAACGGCGACCGTGCCCTGGATCACCTGTGCGCGATTGGGCCAGTCGACCTTGTGGAGCTCGGCCCACGACTCGCGCACGAAGCCGCCGCGGCGACGCGGCTCGCGCTCCACGGGCGACACCGATCCGCCGCCTCCGCCTCCGGCGGCTGCTGCAGCCGGCTGAGGAACGCCGACCGGCTCCTTCGGAGCCTGGTCGCCGGCTGCGCGACGGGCGTCGCGCCTCTGCCTGCGGGTCTCGTCGGCCACCGCTAACGGGTCTCCCGATGGATCGTGTGGGAACCGCACCAGCGGCAGTACTTCTTGAACTCGACCCGGTCGGGCGAGTTCCGCTTGGACTTCTCCGTCTGATAGTTCCGCCGCTTGCAGTCGATGCAGGCGAGCGTGATTGCGACTCTGACTCCGGTTGCCATGGCTTCTTCTCGTGTGGTGGGAAAGGGCGTGCGAGGTAGCGGCGGTAGGACTCGAACCTACGACACGCGGATTATGATTCCGCTGCTCTAACCAACTGAGCTACGCCGCCGAGCAGCTGCGAACTCTAGCAGTGCAGAGTAGCAGTGTCTCGGAGACGCAGGCGCCCGCCCGGTGAGGGCGAGAGCCGCTTGCGCAGGCCGGAGAAGCCTAGCGGAGATCTCGTTCGGGCGAGCGGGAATCGGCTCGCAGACGGCCCTCCGCCGCGCGAGGCGATCCGACCGATGCGCTCTGTAGTCTCCCCCACCGTGATCCGGATTCCTCCACAGCACGGCGGCTGGCTCGAGGTGATCTGCGGCCCGATGTTCTCCGGCAAGAGCGAGGAAATGATCCGGCGTCTGCGGCGAGCCGAGATCGCGGGCCAGCGCGTGGTCATCTTCAAGCCGCGAATCGACGACCGCTACGACGCGACCGATGTCGTCTCGCACGCAGGCGCGCGGATGCGCGCCGTCGCCGTCGAGAGCGTCCCCGAGCTCGTGGCCCGCTCCGCCGGCCACGACGTGATCGGGATCGACGAGGTGCAGTTCTTCGACCGCGCCGTCGTCGATGCCGCACTTGCACTCGCGGACGGCGGCGTTCGAGTCGTCGTCTCAGGCCTCGATCAGGACTTTCGCCGGCTGCCGTTCGGCGTCATGCCCGACCTACTCGCCTATGCCGAGTTCGTCGACAAGCTGCAGGCCGTCTGCCATCGCTGCGGAGGCACGGCAACGACGACACAGCGCCTCGTCGACGGCTCGCCCGCGCCCTACTCGGGCGAGACGATCGTCGTCGGCGCGCTCGACTCGTACGAGGCGCGGTGTCGGGATTGCCATGAGGCAGGCCAGGATGCGGTCGCGCTGACCCAGTCACTCGTGGCGTAGACCGCGCACGTTCGAGCCCTCCGGGGAAAGGACGCCCGCGCAGGCGATTCGTCTGTCGGGAGCGTTGGGCATGAAGGGCGATCTGGGGATTCGCTCAATTGCCGACCGCCGAGTCGGGTGCGAACTCGCGGAGCTCTTGATCGCAGCGGCAGGCGGCTGCGATCTTTGCGGCCCACGCCAAGGCTGCCTCCCGAGAGGTCACGTCGAGGACTGTGAACCCGCCGTTGAACTCCTTGGTCTGCGGGTATGTGCCAGCGGTGGTCGTACCGTCACCGGCCACCATGACGGGATCCACGTTCTGGGCCAACCCGCCGCCGAATACCAACACGCCTGCGTCCATGGCCTCCTGGACCACCGCATGGGCAGCCTCTCCCACAGCGGGGAACTCCTCAGCGGGGATGTGGTCCATCGCGCCGCTGGGGAACGAAATCAGGTACCGCGTCATCTCATGACTCCTTTCTCGGCGGCCTGCTCCGGCCGCATCTCAGCCTCGCCCCGTGCGTGGTAGATACTGACAAACCACCGAAGACTCATCGCTGCTCAGGCCGATTGGGGTTGACCTCGTCAGGCGTCATTCCCGAACCCTGGCGCAGGAGCCGGGGTGTCGCTTGACCGGTTGGGTTCGGTGGTAATCTCACGCGCCTTGCTGGAGCCTACGACTGCAGAATCGCGCCCGCCGCCCGCGGTGTGGCCGAGCCTCGCCATGGTCGTCGCCGGCTCGTTGATGGTCGTCTTGTGGCCCGTCTTCACGACGTTACACGGCCCCACCTCCTTCAACGAGGAGGGTCACCTGCTGGGGATGGACTCGTTGTTCTGGGGCGCGATGATGGAAGGGCCGGCGGGCCTGTTGATCGCGCTCGGGCTTGCCGGGTCGTACCGACTGCTGACCGATGGGGCCGGTCGTACGGTCCGCGTCGGGTTCGCGCTCACAATGATCGGACTCGTCCTTCCGGCCCTGGTCAACCTGGCGATACTCGCGGTGATGCCGCCGCTGCTAGCGCCACTGCTCGGCATCGGCCTGATCCTGATGGCCGTGGGCAACCGATCCTCCGCGTTGGGAAGAGCGCAGCCGACTGCTCCTCGTGGGATTGGGGCTCGTGCAGCTCCTCGCCTTCTCGTGGGCCCTCCGCCTTACCGCTCGACGTCCACGATCGGATCTACGGCTACCGCATCTACGGCGCCGTGGCGACCGTGCTCTACGGCGCAGGCTGGATCGCCTTCGGCCTCAGCCTCGGGGCCGCCACCGAGGAGTAGCGACCGCACCGGCCCTAGCCACCACTTCCGGTTCCTAGCCCAACGGAGAGCAGACGAGAGCGAGGTGACTCCCGTCGCTCGAGCGTCATTCGAGGCTCCCCCTATCGGCAACGCGTCGTCGCTCCGATCAATACCGACGAGGGCACGCGGCCAGTACATCTGTACTTCGGAGCCGACCGGCCACGGCCGTGGACAGCTGGCCGCTGACGGGCCGATTCATTTCTTCCAAGAGCGACAGCTCACGACTCGCTAATTTGGGGCATCCCCAAAGGAGAGGAGAGCCCGTGGGCAAGGTGGTCATGTACAGCTCGGTGTCGGTGGACGGCTTCGTCGCGGACGAGAATGACCAGCCCGGACCGCTGTTCGACTGGTTGTCCAGCGGTGACGTCCCGTTGGACGAGAGCGGCGAGGTGAAGGTGTCGCAGACGTCCTACGACTACACCCGGCCGTACTGGGACCAGATCGGGGCGACACTCGTCGGCCGCCACGTCTTCGACATGACGGGCGGCTGGGACGGGAAGCCTCCGGGAGGGATCGACCACGTGGTCGTCGTGACGCACCGGCCGGAGCCCGAGGGCTGGGACCCCGAGGCGCCGTTTCACTTCGTCGACGGCGTCGAGGCAGCCGTGGCCAAGGCGCAGGTCCTTGCGGGTGACCGCATCGTCGAGGTCGCCGCTGGCGAGGTCGGTGGCCAGGTGCTTGCCGCTGGCCTCGTCGACGAGGTGCGCATGGACGTCGTACCCGTCGTGTTCGGGTCCGGCAAGCGCTACTTCGGGTCGGTCGACGCGCAGCACCTGTTGGAGGATCCTGACGTGGTGATTCAGAGCAACCGGGTGCTTCATCTGCGCTATCGGGTGCGCCGTTGACCGATCTGAGCGGGTACGCGAAGAGGTCCACTGCGAACGGTCACAGAGGATCGGGCCTCGGGCTGCGTTTACGCATCGCTGTCCCTGTCGGGCAGCCGACGCCGATCCGCCCCGGCACCTCACCTGCGGCAGGTTCAACTCGAGATCACTGGTTGCCCGTTCCTGTTGTATCTCGGCGGGCAGACGGCACGTATTGGCGCAGGCCGTCTGCCGTGGACGGGTAGAGCGTTGTCCGTGACTGAGCACCGCGATAAGATCGCTCTTCCCAACATGGAGGTGTCGAATGAGCGTCGATTTGGTACGCGGCTTGTACGGAGCGTTTGGCAAGGGAGATATTGCAGCGGTTGTTGGGGGCATGGACGCGAACATCCAGTGGCGTGAGGCCGAGGGGAACCCGTACCAGCCGAGCGGTGCCGCCTGGGTCGGGCCGGACGCCATCGTGGAGAACTTGTTCATGAAGCTCGGTTCGGAGTGGGATGGCTTCGCCGTCCATCCAGGGCAGTACCACGATGCGGGAGACACAGTCGTTGTCGAGGGCCGCTACTCGGGGAAGTACCTGTCGACCGGGGCCGAGATCGATTCGCAGTTTTGCCACGTCTTCAAGTTCACGGACGGCAAGGTGACGAGTTTCCAACAGTTCACCGATACGGCACAGTTCCAGAAGGCGATGGGAGTCTCGTAAGGGCTGCTTGCACGTTTCGCAGTTCGCAGTGCAAGATACGGGTTCGACGCGGTGCGCCGCTAGTTTGCCTCCTCGCTATGGGTGAGTAGCTCCCAGCTCCCCTCCGAGACGACCTCGACGATGCCGTCGACCTTGATGGCGGTGTGGTCGTCGATCATGTAGGCGGGCACGGAGAGCCCTGCCGCCCATGCCTCGATCTCTTCCGGTGAGGTGGGACGATGCCCATCTGCAGCGTCCCTTGCCTCGGCGTTCGGCCGATTAGCTGCGGGATCGTGTGACTCTCACGGGACAACCCGGCGCATGACACAGTTCCGCTTGCCCTTGGGACGGATGTAGCTGAACCCGGCCCGCTGGTACAGGCTCCGTGTGGCGTTGTAGAGGACGGAGACCTTCCTGCCGTCGTCGGTGTCGTGCGGGTATCCCTCGACGACCCCGCCGCCGGCCTCCGCGATAAGCTCGAGGGCGCCACCAAGCGCGATCGCGGTCACGTGGTTCTTGCGGTGTTTCTTGTCCACGAAGATGCAGGTGATCCGGTAGTCGGGCAGTTCGTCGAGGGTCTCCTCGTACTCCTTCCGGTGGTGGATGTTCGGCAGTTCCTCCGGTCGCCCGTACTGCGCCCAGGCCACAGCCTCATCACCGTCGAACACCAGCGCCGCGTGAGCGCGACCTCGTCACCGTCGAACACCAGCGCCGCGTGGGCGCGACCGTCCTTGACCAACCGCTTCTTCAAGCTCCGGTTACCCTCGGCCGTGAAGGTCTTCTCCCCGTGAAAGGTGTGGAACCAGGTGCACCAGCAGCCACCGAACACACCGTTGTGCCGGTCGACGAGACGCGCGAAGGCTTCCCAACTGTTCGTATCGAGAGGCTTGATGACGTAGTCCGACACGGGACTCTCCTCGACTCGGGGTTGCGGGCAGGGTAGCGCGGCTCGTAGAGAGCAGCAGCGGCAGCCATTCCCGAACATCCGGGCTCCTGCGACGCGCGGGTGTTGGTTCGCCTGCCAGTGGTGCTCAGATCGTGAAGAGCGCGTTCCACGCCGCCGTGTCGTCGGGGTAGACCCACCGTTCGACCTGCTGCCCGTCCAGGTACCGAAAGATGCTGACGACCCGGGTCTGGGAGTCCACGCCGTCGCGGCGGGCGCCCATCGTACTTACGGCGCATACGTGCTCGTCGCTTGCGAAGACATCGTGCTCGACGAGCCAGAAACCGATACTTCCGAGCCGGGTGAGCCAGTCGATCACCGCCTCGCGTCCTTCGATCGTGCCCGCCATCGGGTGATCGCCGGGGACATGCCAGGTGATATCGGGTGCGATGAGAGACTGGACAGCCTCGAGGTCACCCGCACGAAACGCATCGGCGGTACGCCTGTACGCCATCGCGTGGGGGTGCGCTCCCGACACGGTCGGCCCCATTCTACCCGGGACCGGAGGTCGGCTCGAGCAGCGACCCGGTGCCGCACTCGTTCGCCGGCTCTACCGCCGAGACCGAGCGCCGCGCGCAGGTCTAGACAACCCAGCGGAAGAACGTAACCAGGTTCCCGTCGATGTCGAGTGTCGCAAACTCCCGCGTTCCGAACTGCGTGTCCTCGACCCCGCTCTGCGAGACGGGATGGAGCACCCCCTGCGACCCGAGCTCGGCGTAGAGCTCGTCGACGTCATCGGTCATGATCCGGCAGCTCGCGGTGCCGGCGATGAACGTCTCCGCGCCCGTGCACACCGGGCGTTCGACGAAGTCCGAGCGCTCTCGCCAGGTCTCGTCGCCCGCCTCCCAGAGATGCAGCACAGCGTCGTCGCGACGGACCACCGCGAACCCTTCGTCGTGGTGGACCACCGCGAAACCGAGTCGGTCGCGGTAAAATGCGACGGCCCCGGTCATCTCTCGCACCGGCAACGCCGGAATCGTCTGCGTGAGCTTTGCCACCGCGTCCAGGCTACTCGCAGATCATCCGCGAGACACCACGTCGTCCAGGATCATTGGCAGTTCGAGCCAGGTCGCGTATGTTCCTGACATCAGTCTGCTGACGCAGAGCAATCCGACATCCCGGAGGAACGATGCCCACCGTTATTGGCTACCACGATGTGAAAGACAGAGATCACTGGCTCGCCTCGCCCAAGCGCGAGGAGTTCTTCGGCCCGCTCGGCGTCACGAACATCAGGACGTTCGTCGATCCAGGGAACCCCACTCGCGTCGGCTTGCTGATGGACGTGGCGGATATGGACGCCGTCATGGCCGCAATGGAGACGGAGGCGGCCGCCGAGGCGATGGCGCATGACGGAGTCCTTGCGGAAACGCTCGTGATCCTCGTCGAGGCCTAGCCAGTCTTTGGTCGCCTTCGCGGGTCGGCACCCGGGCGCACGCCCGATCAGACGGCGACGGCCCGGTGGTGGCGCGGGCGGTCGAGAACGAAGACCGTGAGCCCGACGAGAGCGAGCGCGAGTGTGAGAAAGATGCCTGCCTCGATGGCCTGGAATGTCCAGAAGCGGCTGGCCGGTTGGAATGTCTCGAGCACCTGGTAGCCGTGCATGGTCACACAACGGGCCGTGTCGGTGCCAGGCGGGCAGAGGCTCGCGACCTGCTGCATCGGGACGATCTGGCCGGCAGCGTCGGCGAACTGGCTGTTGAGATTCCAATCGCCGGCGCCGGCGCCAAAACCTTCGGCGACTGGATGAGCGCGTTGGACGGGAGACATGTAGTGAGGTCGCACCCATTGCTCGATCGGGAACCGAACGGCGAAGAACACGGCCAGCGTGGTGGCCATCGCCGCTACTGACCGACGAATGACCGTTCCAGCGGCGACACCCAGAGCTACAGCGAAGAGCGTGTAGGCCACAGGGACGATTCCCTCGTGGCTGAACACCTCGGGGGTGAATCTGCCGCTGTCCAACTCGGCGAACGGCCCATACCACCAGGACACAATGCGACCGAGGACGACGGTCGTGATGACGGCGAGTCCGAGTACGAGTCCCAGCTTGACGGCGATCCAGCGGAGGCGGGTAATCGACTGCGTGAAGGCGAGTGCGAACGTCCCTTGCTCGAACTCCCGGGCCACCAACGGCGCGCCCCAGAAAACGCCGATCAGACCGGGGATGAACTGGAAATACGGCGCGATAGCTGCGAGGCTCCCGAATCGCTGTCGGAACTGCTCGGTCGCGAGACCACAGCCGGGCTGAGTCGCAACGCATTGCGCGAGGCCGCTTGCCTCGAATGAGGACGACATCCGCATCCCCGTCGCCAGCAGGAACACGGCCGAGGACGATGAACGCCGCAAGCCCCGTCAGCGCCGGGGTCCGAAGCTGCCGCCATGCAACCCAGGTCACGCAGTGACCGCCAACGACGTCGGCCCAGGTAGAGCCGCAGACCCCGGGTTCTTGATGTAGCCCAGGACGAGCTCGTCCAGCCCGACAGGGCTGGAAGCCCACTGTTGGCCCAGTTGTGGGCGCGCACCGTTGGTTCTCACGAGGAGCGTTACCTGGCGTCCAACCATGGTCGCCTCGATGACCTGCGAGGAGGTGGCGACGGACCGGGCATCGGACGAGGGGCCGGTAAGGATCGAATGCGAACCGAGGAGCGTGTCGATGTCTCCGAGAACCTGAACCCGGGAGGCTGACAGAACCATCAGGTAGTCACAGACCCGTTCGAGATCGGCGATCAGATGTGAGGAGAGGACCACCGTCACCCCTTCCCGGGCCACTGCCTCCATCAGGGACTGCAGAAACTCGCGCCGAGCCAACGGATCGAGGCTCGCGACCGGCTCGTCGAGGATCAACAGGCGAGGGTGTTTTGCAAGCGCGAGCGCCAGGGCAACCTGTGCCCGCTCGCCCCCCGAAAGACGCCCCGCGCGCGAACGAAGATCAAGGCCGAGCGAGGTCAATGTGCGTCGACAGGAACCCGTCTCGAACCGCGGGTTCATGCTCTGCCCGAATCTGACGAGCTCTTCGACGGTGAAGGAATCGTAGAGCGGCGCGGTCTGAGCGACGAAACCGACATCTGCAAGGACACGGGGATCTCTACTCGGATGCACTCCAAAGACGCGCACCTCGCCTCCCGAGGGAACGAGCAAGCCAACAGCGAGATGAAGCAGCGTCGACTTACCGGCACCGTTCGAGCCGACGAGCGCGACGACGCGACCTTCGGGCACGGTGAAGGTGCAGTCGCGAAGTGCCCACTTACGGCCGTAGCGCTTCGCCAGCACGCGCGTCTCCAGCGCCGCGGTCACGCCGCCTCCTCCTCGGCTCCCACACTGCGAAGCGTGGAATCGAACAACGCCACCACACTCTCGCGATCGAGGCCCGCGGCACGAGCCGTCTCGATCCAGACCTCCAACTCCAACTGCAACTGCCCATGCGCCCGCAAACCGGTGCCAGCGAGCGTCCCGACCACGAAGGTGCCCTGACCCTGCCGCCCCTCGACGAGGCCTGAGAGCTCGAGCTCCCGATACGCGCGAGAGACGGTGTTCGGGTTGATCGCGAGGGAGGCGACGACCTCCCGCACAGTCGGCAGCTGATCACCCACCTCGAGAAGGCCGAGACGAAGCGACTGCTCCACCTGGCGGACGAGCTGGAGGTACGTCGCGACACCAGACGTCGAGCTGAGTCGAAACTCGATCAACCACCCTCAATTCATCGAATAACTAATTAACTAATACATTATCACATGGTTCGTGAGGAGAATCGCATCGTAGGCATCGACGACGGTGATGTTGCTGGAGCAGACGGGGATCTCCTATTCGGTGAGCCCGTCGGGGTAGCCGGCTCCGTCCACCCGCAAGTATCCATCGGCACAAAACGAAACCACGAATCGCCCGGAAGGGTGATAGCCGATCCTCCAGGTACCACGATGACCTGTCTCAGAGCGAGGCATGTCCCCCTATCGAGGGACGGTTGTCGCTCGTTTCAGGGGTGTTCACGACCGGAAATACCCCTTACGATGTGGAGAGACGCCTGCTCACGGCTCCGACCATCGTGTGTCACGCGCAGCAGAATCGACAGTCGTATCGTTCATCACTGCGGCAGGCAATGACTCGTCGGCGACCGTTGGTCGCTGTTCTACGCCGACGAAGAGCCAGTAGCGAAACCGAGCCCGGTGTTCGACCAATCCTCCAAGGAGGAACCGGCATGGCCAGCTCACGCAGTGCGTGGCGTCCGTTCGCAATCGTGGCCGCGACAATCTCCGTCGCCCTCCTCGGCTCGTCTGAACAGGCGGCGGCAAGGGTCGGGCGAACGGCTGCCGTGAGCCCGTCGCCGACCGCGGCCTGGATCTCCGACACAGCCGAGCACCTGAGCGGACAGAAGCTCGTCGTCGTGTGCGCGACGAACGCTCCGGAGTGGCGGCAGACGCTCGCGACCGTCGGGCTTCCGCCTGGCTTGGCAGACCGGGTGTACGGCTTCAGCCTGATCCAGCGCAGCGAGATGTACCTGAGCCCGTACGTGTGCGAAGGGCTTCGCCTCGGTCGCGTGCCATCGACACGACGACAGAACGAGCTCCAGGTCTCGTGGTCCGTTGACGTCTTGATCCACGAGTCGATCCACATCGGTCGCGCGACCACCGACGAGGCGTTGACCGAGGCCTGCGCCCGTACTGGCCTCCCCATCGCCTTGCACCGCATCTACGGGCTCGCATATCGCACTCCCGAGCTCGCGCGCCTCAGCCAGGCGGCGACATGGTTCAGACGCACCCAGGGGGGGGGGGGAGGGATGGATGGTGAGAGGGGGTTGTGAGACCCCGACAGTCGTGTGGTACGCCCGTCTGACCGCACGCGTAGAATCGCGGCGTGGCCGAAACTCCCGAAATCACCGTGCTGCTCGCCGACGACCATGAGGTCGTCCGCGAAGGCCTGCGGCTCGCCCTTCTTCGGTCACCCCACATCCGTGTCGTCGGTGAGGCGGCAGACGGTGAGACGGCGGTGTCACTCACGGAGCGTCGCCTACCGGACGTGGTCGTGATGGACCTGCGCATGCCCGGGATGGACGGAATCGAGGCGACCGAGGAGATCATGCGCCGCGTCCCCGAGGCCAAGGTGCTCATCTTCACCGCGTACTCGGAGCGCGCACTCCTCCAGCGCGGCCTCGAGTCGGGTGCGCGCGGCTACATCCTCAAGGAGGCTCCCCACGAGACGTTACTCCGAGCGATCGAAAAGGTGTCCGCGGGCGAGACGTTCGTCGATCCCGCCCTGATGTCGGCACTGACCCAGAGCCGCGGAAGCACGGACGTCCTCACCGCCCGGGAGCGTGAGATCCTCCAGCTCCTCGCCGATGGCCTGTCGAACGCCGACGTCGCGGCGCAGCTGTTCATCTCGCAGGAGACGGTGAAGAGCCACGTGCGTCACATCCTCACGAAGCTCGAGGCCGACACCCGTACGCAGGCGGTTGCGATCGCGCTGCGCGACGCGATGATCGATTGACGGACGAGGCTGACGGCCGAGCGCTCGTCGAGCGGCTCCGCGCCGAACGGGACGAGCGACGCAGACTCGCTGAGCTGATCCACGACGGGCCCGTCCAGCTCGTCGCCGCGATCACCCAGATGCTCGATGCCGCTCACGACGCGCTCGGGGCCGGCGAGGTCGAGAGCGGAGCCGCGATCGTCGAACGAGCGCTCGCCGTCGCCCGCGAGGCCGGAGTCGATCTTCGCGAAATCGTCAGCGGAATTGAGCCCGATGCCCTTCATGAGCTCGGCATCGCCGCCGCGCTCGAGGAGCTAGCCGAGCGGCACACCGCCCGTCGGGGCGTCGAGTTCGACCTCGACATCAGCGGCGGAGGCGATCTCGGCGAGGGAGTCCAGTCGGGGATCTATCAGATTATCCGGGACGCAGTCGACCAGGCAGTCCGACGCGGCCCTCCGGGACGTGTCCGGATCATGCTCGTCGCATCCGACGCCGGAGTCGAGCTGCGGATCGAGGACGACGGCGGCGAGGAGCGCCGGGCTGCCGTCCTCGTGGCACTCGCCGAGCGGGTCGACGAGCTGAACGGGACGTTCACGAGCGAGACCGGCGCTTCCGGCACGACGGTCGCGATCCGGCTACCCCCGTCGGCGGCCGCGCTGTAGGCAGACGGTAGGTCGATTCGGGCCGAACGCTACGGGAGCGGTTCGTTCTGGACGTTGTGCTCGGTCGCGTACGCGTCGACGAGCGGGTCGATCGCGGAGGCACCATCGGGGAACGCGTAGTTGATCTTGACGAACGGCTCCCACTTGTCGGGCAGGGCGTCCTCCGGGAAGATCGCCTCGACCGGGCACTCCGGCTCGCATGCACCACAATCGATGCATTCCTCCGGATCGATAACGAGCATCCGACCCACCTCGTGGATGCAGTCGACCGGGCAGACGTCGACGCAGGACTTGTCCTGAATGTCGATGCACGGCTCGGCAATGATGTACGTCATCGTCGGTGCAATCCTAGCGACGCGGCAGCCGTCATCGCCGGAGGAACCGCCTTCCAGCGGCCCTTGCGCCGGCGTAGCACCCGAAAGCTCGTGGCCTCGAAGCCGGGCTGCGTGCAGCAGGCTTCACTACTCACCGACGAGCTCGGACACGATTCCGGGTGCGCGTTCGACGAGTGCCGACTTGACGATTACCTGATCGAAGCCGGCCGCGTTTGCCGCCCTGAGGCCCGCGGTGTCCGTGTGATTTGCATAGCCGAGGATCGGCGTGTCGGGCCAGTTGTCGGCGACATCCGCCGGCTCGATACGGGCGATGTCGCAGAGGACTAGATCGGGAGGATCGGCCGAATCCTTCGTGACGAACTGGTGGTCGGGAAGAAGGCCCTCCAGCTTGCCGCGGAAGAACAGATCGACCCCCACGAGCAGGATCGTCGCCATGGCCCCAACCTAGCAGCGACGGAGGACGTCCCCATGCTGCCGAAAATGTCCCGTCCCTAGAGGAAGCCGTCCAGGCCGAGCCACTCGAGGGTGCGATTGAGGTAGATACGGAGGACGTAGAAGCGACCGAAGAAGAGGAGAAGGCCGAGGGCGACCATGATCGCGCCGCTGACGATCTGGATCGCCGCGTAGTGATCGCGTAGCCACCGAAACGCTCCCATCGCACGCGTGAAGATCGCTCCGGCGAGAACGAAGGGAATCGCGAGGCCGAGCGAGTAGCAGGCGAGTAGAAATGCACCCTGAAGCACCGTGTCCGATGTTCCGGCTAGGACGAGGATCGCAGCGAGGACCGGCCCGATACACGGAGCGGCGCAAATCGCGAAGGCGCCGCCGAGAAGTACGCGAGAGCCCCGGCTCCTTGCTCCGTGTACGAGCCCCGCGCCCACGAGGCGCTCGGGCCACGGGAGGAGCCCCATGAACGCCAGCCCGAAGACGACGAGCACGAAGCCGGCGATCCGCTCGAGGAGGAACTGATCCTGGAAGAGCCCCGCCCCGATCAGCTGGGCGCCGATCCCGAGCGCGACGAACACGATCGTGAAGCCGAGCGACAAACGGGACGCTCGCGAGCATCACCCGTCGTGCCGACCCCTTCTCGCCGAGGCGGTTCGCCTCGACCGCCGAGATGGCGGAGAGGTAGCCCGGGACGAGTGGCAAGACGCAGGGCGCGAGGAACGAGACGAAGCCGGCGACGAGCGCGATGAGCGGCTCCGTGGGTCGCACAGCTCGTCAGTCCTCGAACCGGTCGAGTTCCTCGTCCAGCCGCCGCTCGAGCGCAGGATCGAGAGCCGCCGTCGTGGGTTCGTCCATCTCACCTCGCCTCCGGGTCCACGTCAACGCGAGCGCCCCGACGACGACGGCGCCGATCACCACGGCGCCGAGTGGGATCAGCCAGGCGAGGAGGTCGAACCCGCGCTTCGGTGGCTCGGCGAGTACGGCAGGCCCGAACTGGTCCACCAGCTGCGCCTTGATCTCTGAGGCGCTGTCCCCGGCAGCGATACGCGCCCGGATGTACTGCTTCATGCGAACCGCGATCGGCGAGTTGGACTGATCGAGCGTCGTCTTGCACGTCGGGCAAACGATCTCCGCCTCGAGGTCTGCCTGGACCGGGCGACCCGCGCCCCGGCCCCCACGACGAGAACGAGCGCAGTGGCGACGACGAGGGCGAGTCGGATCACTTCGCGTTGCCGAGTGCCAGCTGGATCCCCTCGTCGTACCGCTCCCGGTTGCGCTCGAGATCGATCCCGCCCTCGATCACCTCGCCCACGAGCCGGCCTTCACGATTGACGAAGAACGTCTCGGGGAATCCACCCACCCCCCACTTGCCGAGCGTCGACCCCTTGCCATCGTCCACAACCGGATAGGTGAGACCGAAGCGCTTCAGGAACCGCCTCCCGTCCTGGCGGAAGTCCTTGGCATCGACGCCGAGCACGACGAGGCCCTGGTCCCGGTACTTCTCGTAGGTCTTCTGCAACTCGGGCGCCTCGTCCTTGCACGGGATGCACCACGACGCCCAGAAGTTGACGACGACGGCCTTGCCCCTGAGCGACGACAGTGTCAGGTCTCCTCCTTCGGCGTCGATCCGGGACAGGGTGAAGTCGGGTGCGGCCGGGCTCTCGCCGCTCGCGAGCGCCTGGGAGGCGCCGCCGCCGTCACCGAACGCGAGCTTCCAGCCGAGGAGGGCCAGCAGACCGACAACAGCGGCAACAGCGACGACCTGACCGACGGTCTTCGCTCGCCCCGTCATGCAGCGACGATGAAGACCGGCGTGCCGAGCTCGACCTTCGTGAAGAGCCACTCGACCTGCGGAATCAACATCCTGACGCACCCGTGCGACGCCGAGTAGCCAATCGACGCCGCGTTCGGCGTCCCGTGGATACCGACGTATGGCGCGGAAATGCCCATCCAACGCGTACCGAGCGGGTTACTCGGGCCGGGCGGGATCGGCACCGAGTCCTTCGCCCACTCGGAAGCCGGCGGATACCACCACGGATTCGCCTGCTTGTTGACGACCTCGAACGTTCCGAGCGGCGTGGGGTACTCGGAGCGGCCCGTCGCGACCTTGAACTTGCGGACGAGCTTCGTCTTCGCTCCGACCTTGTAGAAATAGAGCTCGTTCGACGAGCGCTTGATCACGATCGCGTGACCGAGCGCGTTGGCGTCGACCGAAGGCTTGATCATCTGGAACGGAAGGTCCAGTAGATCCCGCTTCTGGGTCTTCAGCGCGAGGACGATCGCCCGCGTCGCGACGACCGGCTTGAGTCGCCGTCCCGGGACGTTCCCCGTCTCGACCGGCTTGAGGTTCCGTAGGCGAAGGGTCGCGTCGACCGGCTTTCGCTCGAAGCGGCGAGCAAGAGTCGCCACATAGCGCTCGACGGCGGGCATCGCGATCTCCACCTTGAGCGGCACCCGGTAGCCGGAACGCTTGACCCGCGACGCGAGACTCACGGCGGCCGCAATGTCAGGCACCGCCCCGAGCTGCTTCGGCGTCACCTTGAGCCGGGATCCGGGGCCACCGCTGAGCCGTAGCGGTCGGACGAATCGCGAGGTGACGACCTTGCGAGCCTCGGCCGCCGTCAGGCCGCCGACCAGGGTGCCACCGATCGTGACGCCGGCAGCGATGACCTTCGGCTGCGGCGGGACCGGCGTCGTCGTCTCGGTCGTCGTCGTCTCGGTCGTCGTCGTCTCGGTCGACGTCGCCGGGGACGTCGTGGAAGAGGTCGTTCCCTCGTCGGCACCGGCGCGCGGTGCGGCGACGAGAACGATCGCGACGACGAACCCCGCCACCGCGCACGCGGAGAACGCTGCTATCGAGGCTCCACGCTTCACGTTGCCAGTGTAGCCACGAAGAGCCGCGGATCATTCGAGATGACCCCGTCGACACCGGCTATTACGACACGCTTAAGCTCTTCCGGGTCGTCCACCGTCCAGGCGAGGACGGGGAGACCCACGGCGTGAGCCTTCGCGACCGACGCTTCCGTCACGAGGCGCCGCTCGAGCATCACCGCGCTTGCCCCGGCCCGACGCGCGACCCGTGGCAGTCGCAGCGGGACCGACGCTCGCATCGACGCAAGTCCGAGCGAGACGATCGGCCAGAGGTACGGCTTCCGGGAGATCGAGAGCTTGTCCTCCGGATAGGTGATCCCGATCCTGATCCGCGAAGACTCACGTGCGACGGCGCGCAGGCTCGGGATGTGGTGGCCGCTGACGACGGTCCTGTCCTCGAGCCCGTGGCGCCTGATCGCCGTCGCCAGCTCGTCGAGCCTCGATTTCAACTTCAGATCGACGTGGAGACCCGTGTCGCGGCGCCTCCTCGGTGAAAAACGCCAGCGCCTCGTCGAGGGTGGGTACGTTCGGGGCGACGTCGCGCAGGGCATCGAGCGACAGGCCGCGAACGCGTCCGGTTGCCGCTCCGTGGCTCACCTCGTCCAGATGATCGGAGTGAGCGATGATCAGGGGCCCGCCGAGGAGATCCAGCACGTCGAACTCGATCAGATCGACTCCGGTGTCGACTGCAGCCCGAAACGATTCGAGCGTGTTCTCGGGCGCAAGCGTCGCGGCACCGCGATGACCGATCCGCAGATACGGCTCGCCGTCGCGTCTGAGCTCGATCACGCGAGTGCCTCGGGTCGGCGGACCCTGCGCAGCCACACCCAGGCGACCGTCGCGACGACGATCGCCTGCGCGACGACCATTCCGGCGGCGAACCGGGCCGTGTCCTGCCAGAACGTCTCGGGATAGATCCGGAGGAGGGTGTCGGTGTTCGAGAACCGCCAGCTGTTGCCGGTGAAGAACACCTCGTGGAAGCGAAGGAAGAATCCGTCGAACCCGAGCAGGATGATGGGCACGGCGAGAAGGGCGATCGCAAAGGTGAGGAGCGCTCCGACCAGCAGGCCGCGAGGCACGACCGTGCGCCAGCGCGCAGAGCGCAGGAAGGCGATCCCGAGCGAGACGAGCACGACGACGACGGCGAGTTGGGCGCGGAGCGCGATTCCGAGAAGACTGCGAACGTCCCTCATGTGCCGGAGCTCCCGACTGTCGAACGCAGTCGACCCGTCCGGCAGCGTCGCCCGCTCGAGCAGCGCGATCCCCTCCCCGCCGGGCTCGATCGAGCGAAGACCGACGAGGGCGAGCGCGAGCCGATCGTCGTCTTCGAAGCCGTAGCGGTCGACGGGGAAGTCGCCACGACCAAGCTCGTAGCGGACGAACCAGTCGTTCGAGAGAACGCGGAATGCGTTGACCACGAAGATCGGGGTCACCGTGAGCGCGATGAGAACGACCACGAGCCCCGTTACGAGGGGTTCATATCCACTCGAGCGTGTCAGAGGCCGAAGAGTTTCTGGATCTCGTGCCAGATGATGATGGAGAGGGCAACGCTGGCGACGAGAAGGAGCAGCAGCACGACCCAGAACCTGACACCTGCGCGCCGGGTCCGCTTGCGATGCTCGATTCGCGCTCGGCGGCGCGCCCGATGGAGGCGCACCGTGTCACGCACGGCCTCGTGATCGACCATCGGCACGTCGTCCGACGGTACGTCGCGTGTCTTCTGTGCCACGCCCTGAAGTGTAAGCGCCAACTCCATCGGGGCGATGCTCCATACTATGAGCCGCATGGCCCTTCCAGACCGCGATAGCTACGGCGGCTCGATCCTCGAGCGCGGCCTCCTCGGGATCGGAGACCGACTCGGTTTCCTCGCCGGGATCGTCCTCGCGGTCTCGGCGTTCACGGGTTGGTACTCGGGAGACGGAGAGGGCGTACGCGTCTCCGTCATTGGCTGGGACACCGGGATTGCGGGCAAGGTCGTCTTCTTCCTCGGAGTGGCGATCGTCGTCGTCGTCGCACTCCGCGAGGCGGGCGTCGAGCCACCGCCGTCGGTGCCGCAGAGCCTCGTGATGATCTTTCTCGGAGCGGTGGCGACGATCATCGTCCTCGTGCGCGCGATCTCGATTCCGGACGACTTCTTCTTCGCCGGGCGAGGCGTCGGGATCTGGATCAGCCTCGCGGCAGCGATCGGCGTGATCGTCGCCGGGCTCCTCCAGGCGTCCGAAGAGCTCTAGAACGAGCGCTGTCAGGGACCGGACGCGCCCTCGGTGAGGGTCGTCAGCGTGCGAACGTACGTCTCGGTAGCCGGTGTCGGCGGGCCGTCGTTCAACGCCTTCCCGATCGCGATCCCGACAACGAACACGAGCAGGACGAGCACGGTGACGAGCAGCCGGCGCGGCCAGGGGCTCCGGCGCCTCGCCCGGCGGGAGGCGGTGCGGGACTCTGTCACGGCGTGTAGTCCACGGCGCCGCGCGCGTAGATGTGAAATGTCGCGTCCTCGACCATCGCGATCGTCCTCGCCCATCCGGGCACGGGTGCCTGCTCCTCGATCGCCTGCCGCACCCAGACATCGGCATCGGCATACGCGACGGCCAGCATCTCGAGCGTGAACGTACTCCCGACGCGGCGGCGGAGCTCTGCCGAGACGATCTCGACCTGTACGGCGAGCCGGGCAGCCGTGCGCTCGTCGCGCGACTCGCGCTCGAGACGACGATGGCCCGCTTCCCAGTCGTCCCGAACGAGATCGAGGTTGGCGATCATCCCGATTCTCCGCCGGCCCGGAAGCAACACCTGTCGACGGGCCACGGTTCCGCGACCTCGGCGAGGATCGCCTCGCCGAGCGCATAGCCGGGCTGTGCGAGCGCGAACGCAACGTGTGCGTGGAGGCACTTCAGCGCACCAGGGTTGCGCGAGCCACCGATTCCGGTGTCGAGTGATGCGCCGCCGTCGGCGCCGACGCCCGCTCCCGCGAGAGCACGGCGGATCTGGCGCTGACGCTCGGTCGCCCGCTCGAGATCGGCTGCCATGTCCGCGCTCGCCGCGACCGCCTCACTCCACCGCTCCACGCCGCCCGCGGCCTCGAGGCGCGAGACGGCAGCGATCGCGTGGTTGCAGGTGAGGTAGTACGTCGTCGGGAATGGCGCTCCGGCGACGTCGTACGGCTCCTGCTCCGTCACGGCCGGCATGCCGAAGGGGCATCGCGCCGCCACCCGGCGGAACGCACGGGGACTGCGTCCGATCTGGCGCTCGACGAGTTCGCGGTCATCCACGGGCGACACGGTAGCGACGGCGCCTCTAGGGGGTGGGAGCGCTATGCGTGCGTTGCCACGAGGTAATCCCCTTGACGATGAACAACCGTTCACCCGGCCTGACGTACCCGATCCGCCTCGCATCCCGGGCGAGCGCAGCAGGGCTCGTGGCGCGGGCGAGCCGGCGCTCGAGCCGGTGCTTCTCGGCGCGGAGGGCGATGACCTGCTCCATGCGCGCGGTGCGCTCGTTCCGCGTCTCCCGGTAGGTCGAGATCGGCCTGTAGTACAGGAAACCCATCACGAGCATCACGGCAAGCGGGATCAGGAGCCGCGAGCGCCGTCGCTTGCGCCGCGCCGGCCTGACAGGTTTCTTTGCCACCATTCCAGGTTCGCGCCCGCCCACCGTCTTTCCTTCGCCGGCCACTCGGGTTCACGCACAGCGCGGTCAGAAAGATGCGTTCACGCGATGTCGACCTTGATGACGTTCGTCGTGCCGGGGATGTTGACGGCAGTACCGGCGGTGATCACGACCCTGTCGCCGGCCTCGATGAGGCCGCTCGCGCGCGCAGCACCGAGAGCGCGGTTCCAGAGGTCCTCGACGTCGTCGGTCTCGGCGATCTCGACCGGCGTGACCCCCCACTCGAGCGCCATGTGGCGCAGCGAATGAGACTGGTGTGTGATCGCGATGATGGGGCGTCGCGGCCGCAGGCGGGCGACGCCCGACGCCGTCCGTCCCGTGAAGGTGGGGACGAGGATCGCCTTTGCCTCGAGCGCCTCGGCGATGTCGCAGGCGGCGTTCGACATCGCCTGGCCGATCGTCGGCGCATCCTCGGCGCGGGGGATCTCGTGGCGATAGTTGAGGCTCGGCTCGACCGCGCAGGCGATCCGGTTCATGACCTCGATCGCTTCGATCGGGAACTCCCCGACGGCCGTTTCGCCCGAGAGCATGATCGCCGAAGTTCCATCGAGGATCGCGTTGGCGACGTCGGACGCCTCGGCCCGTGTCGGCTCCGTCTGATGGATCATCGACTCCAGCATCTGGGTCGCGGTGATGACAGGGCGCCCGCGCTCGAGGGCCCTGATGATGATCCTCTTTTGCAGGAGAGGCACGTCTGCGGTGCCGATCTCGACGCCGAGGTCGCCGCGAGCGACCATGACGACGTCGGATTCCGCAAGGATCTCGTCGAGCGCTGCGATCGCCTCCGCCTTCTCGATCTTCGCGATCACCCGCGCGGTCGACTCCCGCGCCTCGATGAGCGTCCGCAGTGCTCGGACGTCCGAGGCCGAGCGCACGAACGAGAGAGCCACGAAGTCGACGCCGAGCTCGAGCGCAAACTCGAGATCGTCGAGGTCCTTGCGGGTGATGGAGGGAATCGGGAGCGGGACGCCGGGGAGGTTGACACCCTTGTGCGACGAGACGAGGCCCGCGACGGTGACGGTGCAGCGGACCCGCCCCCGCTCGACGGCGTCGACGCGCAGCTTTACGTGGCCGTCGTCGATGAGCACGTCGTTTCCGACCCGCAAGACCGAGCCGAGCACGGCGGGGCTGACCGGAATGTCGTCCTCGCGCGCCACGTCCTCGCCGGCGATCACCACCGTCGCATCCCGTTCGAGCATGATCGGTTCGGCGAGGTCTCCGATCCGCAGCTTGGGGCCCTGGAGGTCCGCAATCAATGCGATGGGCCGGCCGGCCTCGGCCTCGGCCTCGCGCACGCGCCCTGCAACCGCGCGGTGGTCATCGTGCGCACCGTGCGACATGTTCAGACGGGCAGCCGTCCATCCCGGCCGCGATCAACGCCGAGACACCCTCGGGGGACGACGAGGCCGGCCCGATGGTGGCAACGATCTTCGTGCGCCGTACGTGAGCGCTCATGCAGGCTTCGTCGTCGACGAGAAGGCGTCCCAGCCGGGATAGACGGCCTCCGCCCCGAGCTGATCTTCGATCCGGAGCAGCTGGTTGTACTTGGCCGTCCGGTCCGAACGCGCCGGAGCACCGGTCTTGATCTGGCCGCTGTTCGTCGCAACGGCAATATCGGCGATCGTCGCGTCCTCGGTCTCACCGGAGCGATGGGAGATCACCGTTGCGTAGCCACTGCGCTGGGCGAGCGCGATCGTGTCGAGCGTCTCGGTGAGAGTGCCGATCTGGTTGACCTTGACGAGGATGGCATTTCCGACCTTCTCGGCGATCCCTCGCCGGAGGAAGTCGACGTTCGTGACGAAGAGGTCGTCGCCTACGAGTTGCAGGCGGCTGCCGAGACGATCCGTCAGCGTCTGCCAGCCGGCCCAGTCGTTCTCGGCGAGCCCGTCCTCGATCGAGACGATCGGGAAACGTTCGGCGAGATCGGCCCAGAGATCGGTCATGCCGTTCCAGTCGAGCGTCCCGCCCTGCCGCTCGAGAACGTACGCGCCATCGCGGTAGAGCTCGCTCGTAGCCGGATCGAGGGCGATCGCAACCCTGTCCCGGTGGCCCGCTCGTTCGGCTGCCTCGAGAATCACCTCGCAGACCTCGAACGCGGAGTCGATGTCCGGTGCGAACCCACCCTCATCCCCGACGCTGGTCGAGAGACCACGCTCATTGAGGAGCGACTTGAGGGAGTGATAACACTCGACACCGATCCGGAGCGCCTCGCCGAACGTGTCGGCCCCCGCAGGGACGAGCATGAACTCCTGAAAATCGAGCGAGTTCTGCGCGTGAGCGCCGCCGTTGATGACGTTCATCATGGGCACGGGCAGCACATGAGCGTTGGTGCCACCTATCCAGCGGTAGAGCGGCAAATCGGCGTCCGCTGCCGCGGCCTTTGCGAGAGCGAGCGAGACGCCGAGAATGGCGTTGGCGCCGAGGCGTGACTTCGTCGGCGTTCCGTCGAGCTCGATCATCGCTGCGTCGACATCACGCTGCTCGCGCGCGTCCATCCCGGTCACCCGGTCGGCGATCTCACCGTTGACGTGGGCGACGGCGCGCGTCACGCCCTTCCCGAGCCAGGCATCTCCTCCGTCCCGTAGCTCGACGGCTTCGTGCTCCCCTGTCGAAGCACCCGAGGGGACAGCGGCGGCTCCGAAGGCACCCGAATCGAGGCCGATCTCGACCTCGACCGTGGGATTCCCGCGGGAGTCGAGCACCTGGCGCGCGTGCACGTGGACGATCTGGCTCACGAGAACAGCGTAGCCGCGTCCGCCCGATGCCTCGCGAAGTAGGGTCGATCAGTCCTGGTCGGCGCCGCCAAGTTGCTCCTTTGCCTGCAGGTACCAGGCCTCCTGCGCGGCGAGGGAGAGCTCGGCCCAGACCTGGCCGGCGGCGGCCGCGAGCCGCTCGGCTGCCTCAACCCGAGCGACGAACCGCCCGGTCGTCGCGCGCAGCGCGAGCTCGGGGTCGACGTTGACGGTGCGGGCCAGATTCACGATCGTGAAGAGGAGATCCCCGATCTCGCCGAAGACCCGCGGATCGGGCTCCGTCTCCGGGGCCGGCCGGCCCGCTCGCGCGAGCTCGGCCTCGACCTCGGCGACCTCCTCGTGCACCTTCGCAAGCGGACCGGCGAGATCGGGCCAATCGAAGCCGACAGCCGCGGCCCGCCGTTGCACCTTGCGGGCATACAGCAGCCCGGGCAGCGCTTCGGGCACGTCGTGGAAGACACCGGTCCGGCCCTCCTGCTCGGTCTTGATCGCCTCCCAACGCTCCCGCACGCGTCCGGCGGAGTCCGCCTGCGCGTCTCCGAACACGTGCGGATGCCGGCGCACGAGCTTGGCGTGCACGCCACGCGCGACCGTTTCGAGGTCGCCCTCGCCCTGCTCCTCGAGCAGGAGAGCGAGGAAGTACGTCTGGAAGAGCAGGTCTCCGAGCTCGTCAAGAAGCTTCGCCGGGTCACCGCCGTACGCTGCGTCGGCGACCTCGTATGCCTCCTCGACCGTGTGAGGCACGATCGTCCGCGCGGTCTGCTCGCGGTCCCATGGGCACTCCTGCCGGAGCCGTCGCGTCAGTGCCTGCAGCTCGACGAGGGCGGCGGCGAGCCCGGCCCCGTCAGTGGCGGCCGGCATGGATCAGCCGGTCGTCGTCGTGTCGGTCGCGACCTCGGGGGGCGCGTACCCGACGGCGTAGACGACCTTCTTGTCGAGCTCCTTCTTGTTCTCGTTCGTCCATTTCGTCAGGGCATCGTTCTTGGCCTTGTCGAGCAGGAGCGCCTTGATCTGTGCGGTCGCGGCCTTCTGGGTAAGCGTCTTGGCGGGCCGGACGTTCGACAGCGGCTCGATCAGGTGGAAACCGAACTGCGTCTGCACGGGGCGCGAGAGAGCGTTGGTCGGCAGCAGGAAGGCCGTCTGATCGAACTCCGCGACCGTGTCACCGCGCTTGATCGTCATCTTGCCGCCGCTCGCCTTGGACGCCTCGTCGAGCGAGTACTTGTTGACGAGCGTCGCGAAGTCCGCGCCGCCCTTCAGCTGGTCGTAGATCTTGTTGGCCTCGGCCTTCGACTTGACGAGGATGTGCCGCACATCGCGGCTCTCCGGCGTGTAGATCGGCGCCTGCTTCTTGTTGGCGACGTAGTAGGTCGTGACCTCCGCGTCGGTGACCTTCGCGTCCTTCGTGACCGCCACGTAGATCTTCTCGGACAGGACACGGGCCTTGATGTCGTCGCGGAACGACTCGTTGGTGTAGCCCTGCTCCTTGACCTGCTTGTCGAGCTTGGCCTGGCTGCCGTCGAAGTACTGGGTCTTGAGCTGGTCGATTCTGTCGTCGATCTCCTTGTCGGTGACCACGATCTTCAGGTTGTCGGCCTCGACGTCGTACTCGGCGCGCTGTACGAGGTAGGCGACTGCCTGGCTCTGCAAGCTCTGGTACTCCGCGGTACCGGCCTTCGGAAAGTCTCGCTTCTGCGCGACGTACGTCTTCTTCGCGCGCCCGAGCAGGTCATCCAGCTCCGCCTTCGTGATCGGCGTGCCGTCGACAACGGCAACCGCGTTGTCCGGAACGCTCTGGTCACTGCCTCCGCAAGCGGCCGAGACCACCACGACGAGTGCAACGAGGAGGGAGACAATGAGGCGAGCTGGTTTCATGGAGTGGAGTCTTTCTCGTTGGGGGCGCAGCGTGACAGGGACTCTGAAGGTATAGACGAGGGTGAGTTAATTCCTAGTTGCGATCTGTTCGGGTCCGTCATACCCGCCGCGACTGGACGGTGGCTCAAGCGGCCGATCGCGCCGCGATAATAGCATCGGCGAGTCCCAACGCACCCCTGAGATCGTCGGTGCGAAGCGACACTTCGCGCTTTGCCTGGGTGTACACGATCGTGTCAGCAGCAACCCTGAGCGCTCTGAGCTCGTCCGAGCCGAGCGCAAGTGGGCCGACGGTCGCACGGCCGCCACGGAAGACGAGGTAGTCGGCACCGATCCGGACGAGCGACAACTTCGCCTCCTGAATCGCGAAGAGATTCTCGACCGGCTCCGGTATCGGGCCGTACCTGTCCTCGACGCTCGCCCGAAGCTCGCGGAGCTCATCGTCGTGCTCCACCAGGGCAAGGCGTCGGTGCAGGTCGATCTTGAGCGCCTCGGAAGCCACGTACGAGGCGGGTATGAACGCGTCGACGCGGGCGTCGACGCGGACCGGGCGGACGGCGGTGCGCGCCTGGCCAGAGAGCTCGGCGACCGCCTCGTTCAGCATCTCGACGTAGAGCTCGAACCCCATCGCGGCGACGTGACCTGACTGCTCGGCGCCGAGGAGATCGCCGGCACCGCGGATCTCGAGATCGCGCATCGCGATCTGGAAGCCGGCGCCGAGCTCGGTGTGATCGGCGAGCGTCGCAAGCCGCGCCCTCGCCTCCGGGGTCAGCTCGGTTGCGTCCGGATAGAAGAGGTAGGCATGGGCCGTGACGTCCGAGCGGCCGACGCGGCCTCTGATCTGGTACAGCTGACTGAGGCCGAGGGTGTCGGCGCGCTCGACGATGAGGGTGTTGGCCTGCGGAATGTCGATGCCCGATTCGATGATCGTCGTCGACACGAGCACGTCGGCGTCTCCGGCGAGGAAGGCGTGCATTCTCTCCTCGAGCTCGGCCTCGCGCATCTGCCCGTGTGCGACGAGGAAGCGCAGCCCGGGGCACAGTTGGCGCAGCTTCTCGCCCATCTCGTCGATCGTGTCGACCCGGTTATGAAGGTAAAAGGACTGTCCGCCGCGCGCGTGCTCCCGTTCGAGCGCGGACTTGATGACCGTCTCGTCGTACTCCCCGACACTCGTCCTGATCGGGCGCCGTCCTTCGGGCGGCGTGGCGATGATCGATATGTCCCGGAGCCCGGCGAGGGACATGTGGAGCGTCCGTGGTATCGGGGTCGCCGAGAGCGCGAGGACATCGACCTCGAGGCGGAGCGAACGGATCAGCTCTTTCTGGGCAACGCCGAAGCGCTGCTCCTCGTCGAGGATGACGAGGCCGAGGGCGCTGGGGATCACGTCGCGCGAGAGGATGCGGTGGGTGCCGACGAGGACATCGACCTTGCCGGCGGCGAAATCCGCGATCACCTTCTTGGTTTCGGCGGGCTTGCGGAAGCGCGACACCATCTCGACGTTCAACGGGAAGTCGCGAAAGCGGTCGCGGAAGGTGTTCCAGTGCTGCTCCGCGAGGATCGTCGTCGGGCAGAGGACGAGAACCTGCCGGCTGTTCACGGCGACGGCGAAGGCCGCCCTGACGGCGACCTCCGTCTTCCCGAACCCGACGTCGCCACAGACGAGCCGATCCATCGGGCGCGGTGATTCGAGGTCCTCCTTCACGGCTTCGATGGCACGCGCCTGGTCGTCCGTCTCGCGGTACGGGAACGACGCCTCGAGGCGTTCCAGCCACTCGTTCGAGAGATCGAAGCTCGCGCCCTCGGCGCGCTGCCTCTGGGCGTAGAGGGCGAGCAACTCGCCGGCCAGCTCGCGGACAGATTCGCGCGCGCGACTCTTCAGGTTCTGCCACGCCTTGCCCCCGAGCTTCGACAGTGCCGGGGCCTTCGCGTCGGCTCCGATGTAGCGCGAGAGCTTGCCGAGCTGCTCGTGCGGCACGTAGAGCCGGTCGTCGCCGCGGAACGCGAGGAAGAGATAGTCGCGCGTGACGCCGGCGACCTCCTTCGTCTCGAAGCCGAGGAGCTTGCCGACCCCGTGGTCCTCGTGCACGACGTGGTCGCCAACGCGAAGGTCGGCGAACGTCGCGAGTGCACGACCGAGCCGCGCATCAGCTCGAGGCGGCCGCTTGCGAAACACCTGCGTATCGGGAAGCAGGACGAGCCGGAGATCGCGCCACACGAACCCTTGCCGGGCCGGCGAGACGGCGAACCGCACCGACGCCTCCCTCGGTAGCGCGGCGCCGTCCGGGTGGATCGTGCTCTCGACCTTCCTGAGGAGGCCACCCTGCCGGAGCGCCTCGCCGTGGTGGGGGAACGTCACGACGACGCGGTTGTCAGAACGAACGAAACCGGCAAGTTCGTTCTCGGCTTCTGCGAGGCCTCGGGCGGCGATCGCGGGCCGCTGCGCTTCGAACTGGAACGCCTGCCCGCGTGGGAACGGGTCGAGCTCCGTGGCACCGTCGAGCGCCACCGGCGTGAGAGCCTCCTCTTCCCAGACGGCACGGACTTCATCCGGCTGCCAGACGAAGTCCGGAGCTCTCTCCACGGTGGGAACGAGATCCTCAGGGGTCGTGGCAACACCGCCCGTGGCCTCCGTCGTCTCCCATGCGTGTGCGGTTGCCTCGACGTCGACGGCCTCGCTGCGACGCTCGGCGGCCGGATACACGCTCGCGGAGCTCACCGCGTGAAGCGCACGCTGCGTGAACGGCGAAAAGGCGCGAACCTGCTCGATCTCGTCGCCGAAGAACTCGACTCTGAGAGGCTCGCGTCCCGTCGTCGGGAAGACGTCCACGATCCCTCCCCGGACGGCGAACTGGCCGCGCTGATCGACCCGCTCGACACGCTCGTAGCCTGCGCTCGCGAGTGCCTCAGAGAGGCTCTCGAGCCCCGGCTCCTCTCCGACGACGAGACCCACGGGGCCAGGTCTCTCGCCGGCCGGCGGCATTCCCTCCGCGAGGGCAGTCGCCGATGCGCAAACGAGTCCGCCGCGGGCGAGCACGTCGAGGGCGCGCGCGCGTTCACCGACGAGATGCGGCGGCGGAGCGAGACCGGAGGCGTGGGAGACCCCACGTCCCGGGAGCAGCGCGACGTGATCTGGGCCGAGAAACCACGACGCACCCTCCGCGGCATCGCGCGCGTCCGCGTCTTCGGGCAGGAGCACGAGTAGACCGCGACCGAGCTCGACATGGAGCGCAGCGAGGACGAGTGGAAGCGCCGGCCCGGAGACTCGCGCGCGGCCCGGAAGCGACTTCGTGAATGCCTGGAAGCGATCGCTGGCCGCGAGCTCTGCGATGAAGGCGTGAAGGGGAGTCTGGTCCATGCAGAAACGCGGGAAACCGCCCGCGCGGGCCCATCCTAGCGCTCGCATACCGACGCGAGCAGCCTCCTCGCCAAGCTCCCCAGGGGGTGCTTTCGCGCCCTGGGGTCACGATAGCTCCTAAGCTGTGCCTGCTTTGTGTCAGGAGAGCGCCGTCCATGTGTCGATTGACAGAACGACGCCCGTGCGCACTCGATCGAAGGAAGACACCCCGCCAGAGTCGCAAGACCGCACCAGTGATCGCTCCGACGCGAGGGGTCGAACCGGAGCTCGGTGAAGTCAGGCCGTCGGCTCGATTGGCCGTCCGTCGCCCGCAGGACGTTCATTGAACCGTTGCTGTGTCTCCTCGAGACCCCGCTCGAGAATCGACTCGACCGCATCAGCCGCCCGCCCGACGAGCGCCGGGGCGTCGTCCTCGGGTGCGAACGCTGCCAGCACGAAATCCGCCACGGCGCGAGGGTCACCCCGCCCCGGACGGCCAACGCCGACACGAAGACGGAGAAACTCGGGGCTTCCGAGACGTCCTGCGAGCGAGCGAAGCCCGTTGTGCCCGGCGAGACCGCCACCGAGGCGAACCTGCAAGCGACCGTGGTCGAGATCGACCTCGTCGTGGACCACGAGCACGCCATCGAGCGGCGCCTTGTAGAACGCGACAGCAGGCTGCACCGACCGCCCGGACTCGTTCATGAAGGTGTCCGGCTTCAGGAGCGCGACCTTCGCCTGGCCGACCCGCACCTCCGCGACCTGACCGCTGAACTTCTGCTTGAACGTCCCGCCGAATCGACGGACGATCTCGTCGACGACCATGAAGCCAATGTTGTGACGGTCGCGTTCGTGTCGGCGGCCGGGGTTGCCGAGGCCGACGACGAGGAGGTCGAGCGTCGAAGCCGGGTCGGCACGACGGAAGAGCGGCAAGCGTTATTCCGCGTCTGGTTCGGGTTCCGCCCCTGCGTCCGCCTCCGCAGCCGACTCCGCCGAAGCCTCGGCCGCGAGCTCCGCGTCGGCTGCCTCTTCGGCCTCGGTCAGGCCACGCGGGCTGGAGCAGTTCGCGATCACCATTTCCGGGTCGTCGAGGAAGCTGACGCCCGATACGGCCGCGACGTCCTGCAAGCGGAGCGTGTCGCCGAGCTCGAGGGTGTCGATCTCGACCTCGATGTGCTCCGGCACGTTCGACGGCAGCGCCTCGACGTGGAGCTCACGCGCGACCTGCTGCACGACCCCGCCGACCTTCGCACCGGGCGCCTCGCCGACGAGCTGAACGGCAACGGTGGCCTGAATCGGCTGATCGAGTCGAACCTCGTGAAAGTCGACATGCGTGATGGTGCCCCGCACGGGATGCTGCTGATAATCCTTGAGGACCGCGTGGTGCGGTGTCTTCGCGCCCTCGATGACCACGTCGACGATCGCGTGGAGCCCGGATGGACCTGTGAGTGCCACACGCAGCTCACGCTCGCCGACGACAAAGGCCTTGTTCGCCTTGCCGTAGAGGACGCCGGGAATCAATCCCTGACGCCGCAGGCGCTTGACGTTGCGGGTGCCGAGCTGGTCGGCGCCGCGCTCCTGAACCTCGAGTGTGATCCTGTCCCCAGACACGGCGGCGAAGTGTAGCGGACTCCACCGACCCGCTTCGGGGAGCGGTCGCCGGGGAAAGCGACCGGGCCGGCAGCAACCGCGCACCCCTCAGGGGAGGAAAGGTGCGGACGCCGGGCCGACCCGGCCACCGTCTCGTTTCGCCGGGGCCGAGCGTCTCCCTTCAGCCCGTCACAGGTTCACGAATGCATCGAGACCTGCCGATAACAGCCGTGGGCCGGCGGCACTCTCAGGGGGTGCCGCCGGACTTCCTCTCCAACTGCCGGCTGCCCTCGGCGACGGGGCTGAAGTGCTCGACCGCTGGGAACGGGTCATAGAAGTGGTGGAGGAGCCTGCTCCATTCCCCGTATCCAGGCGAGCTCCGGAACCCTTCGGTGTGATCCTCGAGTCGCTCCCAGACGACGAGGAGGAGATACCGGTGGGGTCTCTCGTGGCAGCGCAGGAGCTGCAGCGAGACGAATCCGGGCGCGGCCGAGATGACCGCCTCGGCCGGCGTGAATGCAGCCTCGAACGCGGACTCGCGGCCCGGGACGACATCGAGAACAGCCTGTTCGGTGATCACGCGCGCTCGACCCTCTGTCGCTCGAGCCAGAGGAACCGGGAACGGTCTACGGAGCGGTCGCTGTGGCGGCCTTGCTCTCCCAGAATCCGTTGAGAGCGCGCTGCACCTTGATGAACCAGACGAAGGCCCCGATGAGTGGCAAGAGGAACCAGAGGCCCAACCAGCCACTGAACGGCGCCTCGCGACCGTCGAGCTTGAACATCTTGCCGATCTCGGACGGGACGAGGAACCACGTGACCGGGTTGACAACGATGTAGATCACGAGCCCGAGGACACCGCCGACACCCTGGTTCGAGTGACCCTGGACCTCGTCCTGTGTCTTGAAGACCCAGTACCAGCCGTAGAACCCGAGCGTGACGATGAACAGCAGGATCCCAAATCCGATCCCACGGGGTTGCCCGAGCGGGGCAGCGGTGGCGGGTGACGTGCTCACACGAGGCACCCTATCGACTCTTGCCCTACGCGTCCACGGCAACCCCCGATGCCCACGATACTCACCCGGCTGCCGGCGCCCGGTGTGCGCAATGCTTTGTCGCGGGTCGCCGTACTCGCGTGCGCCAGCGTTAGCGAGAGCCACCTGAGGGGAGCCTGTTGGGTCCGCCGAGGCGCCCGCCAGGTAGGGCTATAGGTTGGGATGGTGACGACTACCAATTGGCTGGTTTGGCACTCAGAATACGAAGCACCCGCGTCGCCGCTGGCACGGCGACTGGTAGTCGTGCAGCAGTTCTTGGAAGCGGCAGTGGCCTCACATGACGGTCGTCGATTGCGAGTGCTCAGCGTCTGCGCGGGCGATGGAAGAGACGTGCTGCCTGTGCTCGCTCGCTGGCAACGACGGAAAGAGATCAGCGGGCGGTTAGTCGAGCTTCAACCCGAACTCACCGAACGTGCGCGTGCAGAGGCGCAGCGTCTGTCGCTGGCAGCGATCGAGGTTGTCTGCGGAGACGCGGGGCAGCCGAGGAACTACACCGGCGCGATGCCGGCCGATCTCGTTGTCGTGTGCGGTGTCTTCGGCAATATCTCGGACACCGACATACATCGACTGATCACGTCGCTGCCCACGATGTGTGCGCCGCGCGCCAACGTCGTCTGGACACGGCATCGACGCAGTCCCGACGTCACCCCCAGGATCCGACAGTGGTTCGCCGCTGCCGGATTCAACGAGCTTGCGTTCTCCTCGCCGGGGCCAAACCAGTTCTCCGTCGGTCGTCACGAGTTAGTCGGTCCTGTGGGCACGACCAGGGTTGCTGACCCGCTGTTCACCTTCGTTCGCTGAGACCGTCGCCTGCCCCGGAGTAGTGACGCTCCTGTGACCGTCAACTCATGATCGGCTCGCTCGTGAGGACGCGGTAGAGGTGGCGGGTGAGGTAGCGCTTGAGGAGGCGTACGGCGTCTCTGCGGGTCTTGCCTTCGGCGATGCGCCGTTCGCTGCTGCCCTAGTGGTCGGGTCGTGCAGGCGGCGGAGGATGACTGTGTGCAAGGCGCGGTTGAGCTGGCGGTCGCCGCCGCGGCTGAGCCTGTAGCGGGTCGTCTGGCCCTGAGGAGCCGGGGATCGGGGCGACGCCGGCGAGGCGGGCGAAGGCGGCCTCGGAGCGGACACGGCCTTTGTGTGACCAGCTCACCATTCGCTGGGCGGCGACGATCGGGCCGACGCCAGGTTCGTCGAGCAGCCGGGATGCGAGCACGCGGCCGTGGGCGAGGATCTCTGCTTGTTGCTCAGCGGCTTCCTCGGTCAGGCTGGCAACGAACCCGGACAGACCAGCCCGCCGAGTCTCTCAGTCACCCGACAGGCCCCGGCTCTACGGCAACGCGAGCGAGTACTCCCAACCCTCTTGCCATTCAAACGGCGCGTAGAGCAGGTCATCGAGTCGTATCCCGTTCGCGGCGGCTTCGAGGGCGTACCACGTCGCCATATGGCCGATCACGAGCACGCGGGAACCGTCGCGCTGCCTTGCGAGCTCATGCAGGAACCCGTCCACTCGCTGCACCGCTTCGCGCCAACTCTCACCCTCGGGAAAACGCTCATCAACCGAGCCTGGCCCGTTCGCATCGAGCTGCGCCCGCGGGACGCCGTTCAAGAGCCCGTAGTTGCACTCACGCAAGCGCGTCTCGCGAATGATGGGGATGCTGGTTGTGGCAAAAGCAATCTCGGCTGTCTCAACAGCCCTGCCAAGGTCGGAGACGTAGACAGCAGCAATCCCGTCGTTTCGGCGTCGATCGCCAAGCTCCCGGGCGAGGCCGCGCCCACGATCCGACAACTTCCCGTCGAGCCAACCCGTAGCGCGCCCCAGTTCGTTGTCCTCGCTGAGCGAGTGCGTCTCGAAGATCAGGCCGACGGCCACGATCTTCACCGTACCTTCTTCGCCGAACGGGGCAGTCGAGAAACGGGCCAGTCGGATGCCGGAGTGCGCGGGAAGCCCCCTGTGACCTGTTCGTCTCCCGCGCGGAGCGTAACCCTGGCCAGAGACTGAAGTCTCTGACGCCGCCCCGGCTCGGGTAGAGACTTCAGTCTTCTCCCAGGGGTCGCACGGCGCTTGCCTACTCCGGTGTTGAATGACGCTCGCAGCGAGTGACCGAAAGCTACTGGCCCAGGTCGAACTGCGCGGCGAGGTAGACCCGCGAGATTGGCGGGTCGTCGTTGAGACACATAGGCGCGATCGCCTGCCGCGAGGTCGGCCGGCAGCTGACTGCTCATGCCGGCGCCAGCGACGACACGGCCGACCTGCGAATGAAAGCCGCGGCGCGCACCCTAATCCCTGCTCGTGTCGCTGCCGCTCCTCGTCCAGGTACCTCTCGAGGCGCTCATCCGTGGAGCCATCGGCGATCCCTGCGAACGCGAATGACGAAGAGGCTGGATCCTCTCGGTGGAGCGATTCAGATGGGCGTGTCGTGTTCGAGGCGGCGGCCGAGGCTGACCACATCGTCGGCTGTGTAACCAAGCGCTTCGTAGAAGCTCACCGCGGCGCGGTTCGCGCTGCGGATCTGGAGATTGATCTTTGGGCATCCGGCCTCGCGAAGCAGGCGTTCAACCTCCGCCATGAGAGTCCGTCCGACGCCTAAACGGCGAGAGTCCGGCGTGACGGCGAGGTAGTTCACCCAGCCGCGGTGGCCGTCATAGCCGGCCATCACGCTGCCGACGATCTTCTCGCCCACGGTCGCGACCAGGAACCATTCGGGTTGGACGCGCAGCTTGCGCGCGATGTCCTTGCGCGGATCGTTCCAGGGGCGCGTCAGATCGGCTGCCTCCCACAATCGACAACCGCCGGCCTCGTCGTCCGCCGCGAACGGCCGAATCATGAGATCGGCATCGTCAGGTTGGACATCCATCGTCGGGTTCTACCAGGCGACGGCAGCACCGATCTGGTCCGAGCCGACTCGCCTGCGCCGGCGTTCGGAATGTTCCCTGGAGCCCGCCCGTGCATGTTTACTGCTAGCCAGGGGTGATGTTCAGGTCGAGTTCGGTGCCGAGGAAGGTGGCTAGGCGCGCGGCCTCGTCGCCGAGGAGGTCGTGGTCGGGTGGGTCTGCCTCGCGGAACCAAGTGACGGTGAGGGTGCCCGCCCTCCGCGTCCAGGTGCCGGCGACGACACCGCCGGCGAGCACGAGGTTGGCGCCGCGGGTCACCGGTTGCCGATGAGCGGGAGGTACGACGTGGGGGTCTGCAGTGCCCGGTCCCATCACCCACGGGTCGGCGGCAGGCAGCAGGCGAACGGTGGGAGAGACCGTGGTCGAGGTCAGGTCGTCAACGTCGTCGGCGCAGACCAGCAGATCCTCACCGCCGACGTCGATGGTGACCAGGCGGTCTGACAGGTCGTCGAGCCAGCCGCGGAGCGCCTTGCGGCCGGCGCTCAGCCCCTCGCCCAGGTGGTACTGCACCGCGTCGGCGCTCGTCGGCCCGTAGGTGCGGACGTAGGCCTCGACTGCCCTGTGGCCCGCCTCCTCGACGCCCGGCATCCCTGCCCACCGTGCGATCCGCTCCAGGCCTTGGACGGTCGCCTCACCGTCGCAGGCCGGCCCGAAGCACAGGTCGCCCTGCCACATCAACGATTTCAGCAGGGTGTCAGAGTTGCTAGTCAGCCCCGCTGCGGCTTCGCGGAACCGGCGCCGGCGACCGACCGCGACGCTCAACTCGTCGCGTGTCAACGGCTCCTCGGCCACGGCCTCCCGGACGGTCTCGCGGAACGCCGGCCAGTCCGCCGGCGCCAGTCCATAGGTCTCCTGCCAGCTGGGCAGCTCCCACTGGCGGCCGGACGCACGGAGGGTCAGGTAGACGCCGCCATCCTCAGGGGTGAGCAGGTGGGTCGCGCCGCGGAACGCGTACGTCTTAAAGACCTCGCCATCGTCCAGCGCGCGGGAGACATCGCCGATTCGTGAGCCCCTCCGACGAAGGCCCACCGTGAGATCGGGCGTCGTGTCGGGATAGGCGGGGACAGCGCCGAGGCGCCCAACCACGTCGCCGACCGAGCCGGTGCCGGGAGGATTCAACAGATGCCGACCAAGCCGCCACGACAAAGCCTGATCCCACGTCAACGACACCAGCACAGGCTAATCGCTCCGGTGTTGCCGAGAGGCACGACGGCGCCCTTGCCAGTAGACGTCGCCTGCGCCAGCGACATCTCACCGAAGTTCACCGAAGTGAAACGCCACCAGCCCAGAGAGCGAAGGCGCCGCGCACCCGCTGCGCGCGCGATCGTCCTCCTAGAACAGCGGGTTCAAGCACGGGCGAGTAGGGTGGGAGCGTGTCGCGGAGGCTGATGGGTGTAGGCGCAATCGCGTTGGGCGTTGTGCTAATTGGATTCAGTCCGAACAGGTGGGATCCGGTGTTGTGGGCCATTCCGTTTCGCCGCGGCCACGGCATCCATGTGCTCGATCTCGTCGGAGCGTCCCTGATCGGCGTAGGGGTCGTGTTGCTTTGGTTTGCGCCGGAACGCCGGTGATGGCGCGAACGACTCGAGCCCGACGGACTGCGCTGCGCGAACTGTGACCGTGCCCCCGCCCTGGCGAGAACCCTGACGACGACTTGGCGCGTCGAGTCAGACGGGGCAGGCGAGCTGGTCGTGTTCTGCCCGGAGTGCGAAGGCCGTGCCTGTCCACGTCGTGTCCGCGCGCTTGGGGCATGCGACCGCGACGATCACGCAACACGTACGCGCACGTCCTCCCCACGTCCGACGAGGAGGCCGCGAAGGTGATCGCCGCGGTGCTGGCTCCGCCATCGCGTTACCCGGGCGTTAGCGGGAGCCGCTCAAACCGTGATGAACAGCGAGGCTTCCTAGAACAGCTGGTTCTCGCCCGCGAAGATCGCGGAAACCGAGTCGTCGGCGAAGACGTTCGAGATGGTCTCGGCGAGGATGCCCGCGATCGAGAGGACCTGCACGTTGGCCGGCTGCAGGAGCGGATCGAGCGGGACCGTGTCCGTGACGACGAGCTTGTGAATCTCGCTCGCTTCGATCCGTTCGAGCGCTACGCCGTTGAACAGCCCGTGGGTCGCACACGCGTATACCTTGGTTGCGCCCGCATCCTTCAACGCCTCGGCGCCTGCGACGAGCGTGCCGGCCGTGTCGACGATGTCGTCGATGATCACGGCAACCTTGTCCTCGACGTCACCGATGACCGTGGTGACCTTCGCCTGATTGTGGGCCGGTCGTACCTTGTTGAGGATGACGAGATCTCCTGCGACCATCTCGGCGAATTTTCCGGCAATCTTCGCGTGGCCCGTATCCGGCGAGACGACCGCGATCTCCTCGCCCAGATTGAGATCGCGCACGTACTGGGCGAACATCGGCACCGCGGTCATGTGATCCACGGGGATCTCGAAGAAGCCCTGCACCTGGCCGGCATGGAGGTCCATCGTCAGCACCCGGTCGGCGCCTGCGGTCTGGAGGAGGTCGGCGACGAGCTTTGCGGTGATCGGCTCGCGCGGCCGCGACTTCTTGTCCTGACGAACGTAGAAGTACCACGGAATCACAGCCGTGATGCGCTTCGCCGACGCGAGCTTGGCCGCGTTGACCATGATCAGGAGCTCCATCAGGTTCTGGTCGACCGGCATCGACGCGGTCTGGACGACGAAGAGGTCTGCCCCGCGAATCGAGTCCTCGTAGCGGCAGTACGTCTCACCGCTCGCGAACGTCTTCAGGGTCACCTCGCCGAGCTCGCAGCCGATCTTGGCTCCGATGTCCTCGGCCAGCGTGGGATGCGAGCGGCCCGAGACGACCATCAGCCGCTTGCTCGAGGTCAAGCCGATGGTGCGCCCGACTGCGGGAACAGCTCCCGGCACCGCGGGTGCGCCGAGCCCCGGAAGCGTCTGCTCAACCGTTCGGCTTTCCACCCCGACCCTCCTTGATCGTCTGTCTCGGCGGAAATCCGACGAGCGCGTTGTCCGGAACATCCTCGGAGACCACGGTGCCCGCTGCCGTCCAGACATCGTCGCCCACGGTCACCGGAGCAACGAACATCGTGTCCACGGCAACACGTGCATTCTTGCCGATCACCGTGCGCTTCTTGGGCACACCGGGCCGATGATCGAAGTTCGCCGTGATCGATCCTGCACCAACATTCGTTCCAGCACCGACCTCCGCGTCGCCGAAGTAGCTCAGATGCGGGACTTTTGCACCCTCGCCCAGCTGCGTGTTCTTGAGCTCCACGAACGTCCCCGCTCTCGATCCCGCACCGAGTCTCGTCCCGGGGCGAACGTAACAGAACGGGCCGACAGTCGCAGCCGGTCCGATCTCCGCGTCGATAACGACTGCGTGTGGGCCGATCTCGGCTCCCGCCCGAACGGTGGTCCCGCCGCGAAGAAGGGTGAACGGATGAACGACGGTGTCCGCCTCGAGCTTCACGGTCGGATCGATCCAGGTCGACGTGGGATCCACGATCGTGACGCCCGCGAGCATGTGGTCGGTGTTGATCCGATCACGCAGTAGCGCCGCCGCCGCAGCGAGCTCGACCCGCGTGTTGACGCCTTCCGTCTCGTGAGCGTCGGCCGCAACGTGAACGGCGACCGCCTGACCGGCGGCGACGAGATCGCGGACCACGTCGGTGAGATAGAGCTCGCCCTGCGCGTTGACAGGCTGCAACCGATCGAGCGCCGGCCAGAGCAGATCCGCCTCGAAGACATAGATCGAGGAGTTCGCCTCGGGAATCGCAAGCTGCTCCGGCGTTGCATCGGCGGCTTCGACGATCGCCTGGAGACGACCACCAGCGTCACGAAGGACCCGACCGTAGCTCCGGATGTCGTCGGGGACGAACGAGAGCACGGTCGCCCCGACCTCCGACGAACGGTGCGTCGCGACGAGCTCTTCGAGCAGCGCGGTCGTCAGGAGCGGGGTGTCGCCGGAGAGGACGAGGATCTCGGCCGCGGCGCCGAGCGCCTCCCGCGCGCAGCGAATCGCATCGCCCGTTCCGAGCGGCTGGCGCTGGACGGCGACCGTCACGCCGGCGAATCGGTCAGCCGTATCGGGTGAGGCAACGACCACGAGCGGCGCGGCGTCGAGAGGAGCGGCCGCCTCGACGATCCAGTCGACCATCCGTCGACCGAGGAGTGGATGCAGATGCTTCGGCAAGGCCGAGCGCATGCGGGTGCCCCGGCCTCCGGCCATGACGACGGCTGCGAGCTGGGAGCGTGATGAGGGCATGGTCGGCACGTTGGCTGGGGCGCCAGGATTCGAACCTGGGATCACGGGACCAAAGCCCGTTGCCTTACCGCTTGGCTACGCCCCAGTGAATCGGGAAGTCGAGTGTACCCCGCCGCCCGGTTGCACACGGTGCGGGAGGTGCGACGGTTCACCGCCGGTCGAGCAGGAGGACGAGTGAGCGCGATGACCGCCAGCAAGACGAGGCCGACGAGAGCGAGCAGCCCGATCAGAACGATGGCGACGGGCACGAGGACGACGACGAGCTGCGAGGCGGCCAGAATCCAGGCGATCGACCGAACGAGCGGGAGCTCGTTGCTCTCGCGCCCAGCCGACGTACGCGGAGACGGCGACGAACGCGGCAAGGACGGCTGCCCACCACGGCACGATCCCTGCGAGCACGAGTATCGCCTCGAGTGCGGCGATGACGCCGGCGACCAGGAATCGGCGTCGGCGCAGGCCACGGCTGAACGGGCCCTCACCATGTTCGACGACGACGTTCGACACGAGCTCCAGCGTAGAGACAGGTGCGCGCATCAGAACGGCACCGTCACCCAGGTCTTCCCGATCGATCGGAGCTCGAGTCCCGCCTCGCGAGCGACAGCCGGATCGGCGAACAACCCGTAGACGCACGGGCCGGCGCCGCTCACGTCCGCCCGGAACGCTCCGGCCTCTCGGAGACGCGCGGCGTGCGGCGATCGAGCGAGGTCGTTCGTCGGTAGCGCCGCGAGGTCGTTCGTGCGGACGCAGGCAGCGAGCGCAGACTCGAGCGCCGCGCGCCTCCGGTCGAACCCCTCCGCCCCACCCCGCTCGTCGAATGCCGCATAGACGGCCCCGGTCGACTCCTTGTGTGCGTCGTCGGGAAGGACGAGAACGACCGTGAACTCACGGGGAAGATCGATCGGCATCGAGCTGCGACCCATCGCCCGTCCCGATCTGCGGCCCCTGGCGGAGGAAGAACGGCACATCGGCACCGATCGAGGACGCAAGGCGCAAGAGCTGTTGGTCCCCCATTGGGCGTTCGAGCACGGCGTTCGCGAGCTGCAGGGCCGTCGCGGCATCGGAGCTCCCGCCACCGAGCCCCGCGGCGACGGGGATGTTCTTCGTGATGCGGACGTTCCAGCACGGTTCGACGCACGCCTCGGCCGCGAGTGCCGCGAGAGCACTCGCGACGATCGTCTCACCGTCGAAGCCCGTGACGGACAGCCTCTCGCCACGCGACAGCTCGATCGTGTCCGCGAGGGCGACCCGCTGCAGGACCGTGACAACCTCGTGCTTCCCGTCGTCACGGACGGGACCGACGACGAGCGCGAGGTTGATCTTCGCGTGAGCCTCGGCGCGACTCACGCGAGGCTCCGGGTCAACTCGACGAACACCGGAGGGGCGAGCGCCTCGGCGCGAACGGACGGATCGATGCCAAGTCCCGTGAGCGCGGCAGCTGCACGTTCTCTCGAGGTCACGTCGGCGAGCTGGAGCGAGTTGGCGAGCGTCTTCCGACGATGGGCGAATGCTCCCTCGACGACGGTGCGGATGCGGGAGAAGTCGTCGGGTAGAGGAGTGCGCCTGAATGCGACGAGCGCCGAGTCGACGTTCGGTGGCGGTCTGAACACGCTACGTCCGACCGGGTGGAACCCCGTCCGGACGGCCGCGAGCTGGATGAGAACGGACACGGCGCCGTACGCCTTCGTCGACGGAACAGCAAAGAAGCGATCGGCGACCTCACGCTGCACCATCACGCACCACAGCTCGATCGTCGGCAGCCGATCGAGGCTCTCCGCAACGATCGGCGTGGCGACGTTGTAGGGCAGATTGGCAACGAGTTTCGTGGGTATGGGATCGAAGGCCCCCAGATCGAGCTTGAGCGCGTCGCCCCAGTGCAGGGAGACGTGCGGTGACGCGGCAATCTCCCGCAGATGTGGCTCGAGCCTGCGGTCGAGCTCGACCGTGTGCACGTGCGCGCAGCGCTCGGCGAGAACGGCCGTCAGCGCTCCGAGCCCGGGACCGATCTCGAGCACGATATCCCCGGAGTCGAGCTCGGCGAGTCGGGCGATGACACCCAGGATGTTGTCGTCGACGAGAAAGTGCTGACCGAGCGATTTCTTGGGAGCGGGGACGGTCACGGCATCGGCAGTGCCGAACGCCGTGCTCGCGTTACGGTCGATCTGCGCCTCGAGCATCGCGATCTCCTCGCCGCGGGTCTCGGCGAGCACGGCAAGTGTGTGGAGCACGTTGGCAGGCTCGTTCCTCTTGCCCCGCAGAGGTTGGGGCGCAAGGTACGGGCTGTCCGTCTCCGCGAGCAGGCGATCGAGCGGGACGGCGGCCGCTGCCTCTCGGAGCGCGGATGCCTTCGGGTACGTCACGTTCCCCGCGAACGACACGTAGTAGCCCCGATCGACCGCGGTGTCGAGGAGACCCGGGGCAGAGAAGCAGTGGAGTACGACCCGGCCGGTGAACGACGCGAGCGCCGCCGCGGTGTCGTCGTCTGCATCGCGGGTGTGGATGACCACAGGCAGGCCGAGAGACGAGGCAATCTCGAGCTGGCGATCGAACGATGCGAGCTGCACGGCGCGAGGCACGCGATCGTGGAAGTAGTCGAGCCCGATCTCGCCGACCGCGACCGCCGCCGGGTGTGCGAGGAGCTCGACGAGCTCCGAGACCCTCTCGGCGTCCGGGCTCCCGGCCTGATGCGGATCGATGCCGAGCGCGGCGACGACGCCCTCCTCCGCGCTCGCAATCGCGAGCGCCGCTCGGCAGGAGGCGATTCCCGTCCCGATCGTAACGATGCGAGAAACACCGACAGCGCGTGCTCGCTCGACGAGAAATGCCGCCGGCTCGTCGCACCCGTCGAGATGGGCGTGCGTGTCGATCATCCGCGCAACGCCTATTCGGGCGCGTCGAGCCGCGGGAACAGCGGAGGGGCCGCGGCGATGCCGTGCGTCTCGCCGGTCAACCCGTAGGCGACGTTCGCCCAGTCGACGGCCGCCGGCTGACCAAGGCTCTCGAGGATCGCGGCTGCCGTCGTCGGGATGTAGGCCGCGAGCGCGATGGCAACGACCCTGAGCCCGTCGACGAGGTCGTAGAGCACGCGATCGAGGTCGTCGGCCCGAAGCGGGTCCTTGGCGAGCTGCCAGGGCGCCGTCGTCTCGACCTCGCGATTGAGGATCCGCACGACATCCCAGATCCGCTCGAGCGCTCCCGTGATGTCGAACTCGTCGAGGCGTGTCGCGACATCGCTCGCGAGCGGTGCGAGCGCACCCGCAACGACGCCGCCTGGAGATGGAGCGGCACGGAGTGTCCCGTCGCGATATCGGGCCACCATCGCTGTCGTACGCGAGAGGAGGTTGCCGAGATCGTTGCCGAGCTCTCGCTCGTAGCGCTCGTGGATGCCCACGATCGATGCGGCGCCGTCCTGCCCGAACGACACCGCTCGCGCGCACCAGAAGCGCACCGGGTCGGCGCCGTACACGTCGATCAGGTCGAGAGGGTCGACCACGTTCCCGAGTGACTTCGAGATCTTCCTGTCGTCGAGCAGGAGGTACCCGTGGACGAACAGCTGGTGCGGTGGCTCGTATCCGGCACCGAGAAGGAGCGCGGGCCAGTAGACGCAGTGGAATCGCAGAATGTCCTTGGCGAGGAGATGTCGAACCTGAGGCCAGAAGGTCGGCACGAGGTCTTCACCGGGCCTCGCGTAGGTCAACGCACTGACATAGTTGACGAGCGCGTCGGCCCAGACGTAGGCGACCGAATCCGGATCCCACGGGATCGGGATACCCCAAGTCTGCCCCGCACGGCTGATCGAAAAGTCCTGCAGGCCGCCTTCGATGAAGCTCTTCGCCTCGTTGGCCCGGAATCCCGGCAGCACGAAGTCGGCACGCTCGTAGAGGTCGAGAAGCTGTTGCTCGAACGACGAGAGGCGGAAAAACCAGTTCCGTTCCTCGATCCACTCGGGCTCGCGGTCGTGCTCGGGGCACTTTCCGTCGACGAGGTCGGCCTCGGTCTTGAACGCTTCACACCCGACGCAGTACAGACCTGCGTAGACGTCCTGGTAGACATGCCCGTTGTCATAGAGGCGCTGGAGGAATCCCTGCACGAAGACCTTGTGCTCGGGGTCGCTCGTCCGGATGAAGAAGTCATTGGAGACATCGAGCCGCTGCGGCAGGTCACGCCAGACGACTGCGATCTGATCGGCGTATTCCTGCGGCGAGAGACCCTGCTCGGCTGCGACCCGGGCGACTTTCGCCGCGTGCTCGTCGACGCCGGTCAGGAAGAACGTCTCGGCGCCACGCTGTCGCTGGTTTCGGGCCAGGATGTCCGCGGCGATCGTCGTGTAGGCATGCCCGATGTGAGGTGTCGAGTTCACGTAGTAGATCGGCGTCGTGACGTAGAACGGCTCCATGACGACGGATTCTACGGGGGCGCGCCAGCAACGCCGCGGCCACGCTCGCCGTGAGGACGGTCAACAGGGCGAGTACGCCGAGGAGAAGCCTGTGATCGCGTAGGCGACCCTCGGGAGGGAGGTGCCGGCAGCGGCCACACGCCCGCTGGGCGGGCCTTGGGTCGCCCCAGGGTGCGCGGCGAGCCGGAGAGGTGCTCTACGCAAGGCGCCCGGGAGCAGGGTCGTGGCCGGCCTCGGCTCAACCGGAATTGTGCGCGTTGCGTCGAGAACACCCGGTGCAGGCACGGCGGTGGCCGTAGTCGGCGCCAGCTCCGCCAAAGCATCCGCGTCTCGGACGACAGGCTGTGGGATCGTGTGGGTTGCCGACGCGCCGGGGGCCGTTCGTGGTCGAACCGATGAGACGCGCTCGGTGGACGTGCCGAGTCGAGGCGCGGGCGTCGACGGCAGTGCGACGCTGGCGGGATGCGGTGCCTGCACCGAGACGCCGGCAGGGGCCTCAACGGCGATGGCCGCGGCAGAGGCAGAGGCAGAGGCGAGGGCACGACGCCCGTGCGGGCGGTCGACGCGGGGGGTGCCGCAGCGGGCACGGTCGGGGTAGGCGCCACCGACGTCGCGGTCGTGGCACCCGCTTCAATCACCACCGTCGCTGCACCTTCCGGATCCCGGGCGACAGCATCTGCCGACGCGGCCGGCGTACCGCCGGCGGGAGGGGGCGCAATCGTGCGGGGCGGCAGAAGTGGTCAGCGGGTCGACATAGCCGTCAGCGGCGGATGAGACCCTGACTCCGAGATGAACGTAGGGCGTCGGCCACTCGACGTCGCCGCTCTGCCCGGCCACCCCCACGGCGTCCCCTTCGGCAACTTCGGCCCCCTTGGTGGTCTTGATCTCCCCGAGGTGCGTGACGGTGACGGCGAAGTCGCCCGCCTGGATCGTGACGGTACGTCCGGAGCCGGGAACGACACCCGCGAACGAAACCGTCCCCGATGCGGGCGCTCGGACGGCCTCGCCGGTGCCGCCGCCGACGTCGACGCCTCGATGCTGCCCCGCCGCGTAGGCGTCAGGGCCGAGGGAGTACGGCCTCAGGACATCGCCGGAGAGCGGCCATGACCAGCTCCAGCCGGGCGGGACTGCCACGAGGGCGACGAGGATTGTGAGACCGACCGTGAGACGACGCACCGTTCCACCTCCTGTGGCACTGCCACCGGTTGCTGTTGCTCCAGATTGCTCAGGCGCTCAACGTTGATTCGGATCGATGTTTCCGATTCAGACAACGTGAACAGCAAGAGTAGCGAGCGAGGCAGAGGTTGTCAAATTTGCCTACAGCGACGAGCCGTACAGCGTGTTCCGCGGCACTCCGGTGAGGCGAGAGATCACGGAGGCCGCCACACCTCTTGGCGTACCGGCCGCGACGAGCTCCCCGACGGCAGCGAGCGCCGGTTCGGCGCCGACGAGGCGAGTCGACGGGCCGACGACGAGCGTCACCTCTCCACGAGGCGCCACGCGAAACCGTTCGGCAACGACAGCTGCCTCGCCGCGGACGATCTCCTCGAACATCTTCGTCAGCTCGCGACAGACGGCCACCTGCCTCGCGGGCTCTGCGCTCGCGAGGCTCGCGAGCGACGCGGGCAGTCTCCGCGCCGACTCGAAGGCAACAGCAGGATGCGGCCAGTCGCCGAGCTCTCTCCACAGATCGGTCCGCTCCTGCGCGCGGCGCGGGAGATAGCCGATGAATCGATACTGCTCTCCGGCGAGCCCGCTCGCGACGAGTGCCGTCTCGACCGCGGACGGGCCGGGCAGCACCGTCACGGGGACGGCCGCTTCGAGAGCCGCAGCGACGATTCGGGCGCCGGGGTCGTTGATTCCCGGCAGTCCCGCGTCCGACACAAGGGCGATCCGCTCACCGCCGAGCAACCGAGGCACGAGCTCGGCGACGCGGGTCGCTTCGTTGTGCTGGTGATACGAGATGAGCCGCGCTCGAATCCCGTGACGGTCGAGCAGAAGGCGGGTGTGACGCGTGTCCTCGCACAGCACGGTGTCCGCAGCGGCGAGCTCCTCGAGCACGCGCAGCGTCACGTCTGCGAGGTTCCCGATCGGCGTAGCGCAGACGGCGAGCGTCACGCTCACCTCACTCCGTCGAGCGCCTCGAAGCCGACGAGGCCGGCGCCGATCAACCCCGCTTCGTCGCCGAGCTCCGCCTGGACGATCCGGAGCACCTCGTCCGCGGGTTGGATCGCCTCCTGCCGGGCTGCCACGAGAGCAGGTTCGAGGATCAGGTCGCCCGCCGCGGCACCGAAGCCCCCGCCGACGATCACCACGTCGGGGTCGAAGATGTTGATCATCGATCCGACGGCGATCCCGAGCAGCCGCCCGATCTCGGCAAGTGCTTCGACGGCGCTGGCGTCGCCGCCCCTGGCGCGTGCGACGAGGAGCGGGGCGTCGCCCTCGGGCCCGTAGAGCTCCGCTGCGGCGCGATCGGCTGCCAGCCCGGAGGCGACCGCCTCGAGGTGACCGCGCCCATGACAGTTCCCCTGACAGGGTGGCCCGTCCGCGACCACGACGGTGTGGCCGAGTTCCGCCCAACCACGATAGAGGTGGCCGTCGATGACGATGCCCCCGCCCACGCCCGTGCCGAGCGTGAGCATGATCACGTCACTCGCGCCACGGCCCGCGCCGTGGCGCCACTCCGCGAGCGCCGCGGCGTTGCCGTCGTTCTCCACGCCCGCCGGAAGCCCGTACCGCTCGCGGGCACGAGCGGGGAAGTGCACCTCGTGAATCGGCAGGTTGACGGCACGCAATGCCACGCCGGTTCGACGGTCGATGTTGAGGGGCACCCCGTACCCGATCGCGGAAGCACCGTCCGTGAGGAGATCGGCGACCACTCCGTCGACCGCGCCCAGGACATCCTCGGCGCTGCCGTCCGGTGTCGGGATCTCGATCGTCCGGCCGATCGACCCGTCACGCGCGACGAGACCCGCGAGAATCTTCGTTCCCCCGAGGTCGACTCCGATAACACGCTCTTCATGCATTGCGCGGCTACGATATCCGCCCGGATGCCCGAACAACAGAAGCCCTATCGGGTGTACAAAGGTGGTAGGGCAAAGGGCAAGGTCCCGTTGCAGCGTCCATCGCGTTCCCAGAACGCCAAGTCCGGGACGCCCGACAAGCCTCGCGCGCCCCGGCGACGGCGCCTCGGACGCCGGATCACGCTTGCCCTCGGGGCGCTGATCGCTCTCGGTCTCGTCTGGCTCGGTGCCAGCTACCTGTCGTTCTCACACGGGATCACCGAGGCGAACGACCGCGTTCCCGCGCCGGTGCTGGCGGAGTTGAGCGATCAGAGCGGCCTGCTGACGTCCAAGCCGACCACGATCCTCGTGCTCGGGACCGACGGCGGCACCCAGTCCGGCCGAGGCGATGCCAACCGTTCCGACTCGGTGATGTTGATCCGCACCGATCCGCGGAAGCACCGCCTCGCGTTCCTCTCGATTCCGAGGGATCTACGCGTCGAGGTACCGGGCTACGGCGCCGAGAAGATCAACGCCGCGTTCCAGTACGGTGGCCCGACGCTGGCGCTCAGAACAGTGAAGAACCTCACCGGCCTCGACGTGAACCATGTGGCGTTCGTCGACTTCGACCGGTTCCGAGAGCTGATCGACTCGGTGGGTGGAATCGATGTCGACGTTCCGCGGCCGATCCTCTCGAATCGTTTCGACTGCCCGTACGGGACAGCCGCGCGCTGCCAGGCGTGGAAGGGATGGCACTTCGAGAAGGGGAAGCAGCACATGAGCGGGGCGCGCGCGCTCGTCTACTCGAGGATCCGCGAGAACAGCCTGGATCCGTCCGAGACCGACCTCGATCGCGCTCGTCGCCAACAGCAGGTGATCCAGGCGACCGCAGACAAGGTCACTTCGGTCGGCACAGCGGCGAAGCTCCCGTTTCGCGGAGGCTCGATCGTCAAGCCACTGGCCACCGACCTCACGGCCGGTCAGGTGCTCCAACTCGGTTGGGTCTATTTTCGCGCGGATACGAAGAACGCCCTGCACTGCCGCCTCGGTGGCGAGCCGGGAAGCGCCGACGGGCAATCGGTCATCTTCGGCTCCGAGGACAACGTCGCAACTGTCTCCATGTTCACCGGCCGCTCGGCGCCGCAGCGACCACCGAAAGGTCTTCCCTATGCTCCCGGCTGCGTCGTCGGGGATCGCAAGCTATGAGCTCGCGTCAGTCGCTCGCGGCCGGCTTCTTGTCGCTCGAGCCCGAGTCCTTCGGCGCGTCCTTCTTCTCCGACGACTCGCTCTTGTCGCTCGAGCCGGCGCTCTCGCTGGATCCCGAGTCTCCGTCCTTCCCGGGAGCCTTGCGCGAGCCACGGCCGTAGTCGGTCGAGTAGAAGCCGGAGCCCTTGTAATGGACCGCCACGGGAAACAGGATCTTCTCGACAGGGCTCGCGCCGCACGTCTCGCAGCTCTCCGCAGGAGCGTCGCTCATCCTCTGGAACATCTCGAAGGTATGCCCGTTCGGGCACCGGTACTCGTAGATCGGCATCAGGCGGGGAATCTACCAGCGACGGTTTGGCGCGAACGAACATGACAGAGCACGCCACCACGGGTCCCGAGCCACGAACGTCGCTCGTTGTAGCGCGATCGTTTGTGTCGACACACGGCTTCTGGCTCGCAGTCGGAGCGATCTCCATTGCCGCATCGGTCTTTCTCGGCCACCAGCTGATGGCCTGGCCGCCACACGAAGACGAGGCACTCGCTCTCTTCGTCGGACGCGACAGCATCCCGGGCGTCATCGAGCACGTCACCCGCGACCGGGGCGGTGCGCCGCTCCACTTTCTCCTCGCCTGGGCGGTCGCTCATCTCGGGTTCGGCCTTGGCGGCATGAGGGTCGTTTCCGCCTCGTTCGCGGTAGCGAGCCTGCCGCTCGTTGCCCTCCTCGGGAGACGAATCGCCGACCGACGCACCGCGCTGATCGCGACGGCCCTCGTTGCCGGAAGCTGGGTCTTTCTCTTCCACGGCGTGTACGCACGGATGTACAGCCTCTTCCTCTTCCTCTCGGTCGCCTCGTTTCTCCTCCTGCTCCGCGCGCTCGAGAGAAGGACGCCTTCCGCCTGGGCCCTGTGGGGCGTTGCGATTCTCCTCAGCGTTGCCGCGCACCCGTACGGCGCCCTCGTTCTCGCGTCGCAGGCCGCTTTCGTCGTTCTCGCCCACAGAGATCAGATACGACGTGCGGCCGTCGCCTTCTGTCGCGGTCGGCGTCGCCGGAACACCGTTCTGGGTCACCGATCTCGTGCTCGCGAACAGGTTCGACGTCGGCGTCGGGGGCCACGGGTCGAAGCTCGGAGGCCCGTGGGCGATCGTCACGTACCTCTGGCAGACCGCGGGGGACTTCAGCACCGGACGGTGGCCCGTTCTCGCGCTCGTCCTGCTCCTCGCGCTCGTTGGCCTCGCAACAGCACAGAGCGAAACCCGCATCCTCGTCCTCACGGTCGTCGGGATCCCCGTCGCAGCCTTTCTCGCGGCGCGGCTCGGTGGCGTCCGCCTCACCCGAGTCGCGCCACCTCATCTTCGTGCTGCCGTTCTTCTCGATCGTGGTCTCGGCCGGAATCGTCCGCACGACACGACGCTTCCCTCCTGCCGCGATTGCCATCACGGCGGTCCTGGTCGTCCTCGAGGTCGGTTGGGCATGGCAGCGCACGCCGCCGCTGTTCGAATGGGAGCCGAACAAGCGCCAGGCGACGCGCGCCCAGGCCGAGACATTCCTCGCCGCGACAAGCCGCCCCGACGACCTGCTGTTCGGGTATGAGCCCCTGTATCTCGGTGCCTGGGAGCGCAATCACGACTTCCCTGACACGGTGATTCCACGCGCCGATACGACCCTCGCTCTCCGCGTGATCAGTCGTCAGCCCCGGCCGCTCGGCCGCGGTGTGTGGGTGCTCGATGCGAGCGAACGCAACAACCTCAGGCCACGTCTCGAGATCGAGAACCGTGACCCCGGGCCGGCAGGGACATTCGAGACGCGCGTCTTCGGGCCATTCCTCGTGATTCGCACGATCAAGCCGGTCGTCGGGGCGCGCGCGTATTTCGAAGCCGCGGGTCGAGCGATGCTCGTCGGTCGATCGCTCGGTATCGGCGACGCCGACATCAACCTCCGCACGATCGAACAGGCCGACCGCGTCCTCCGAGGCTACGGGCCGTCGATCCGCTTGCTCTCGGACAACTCGCGATAGCACGGGGCGCTTTCGAACGCGCCGAGGCCAGACGGCGCCTCGACCCGCGGACGCCGCGGTCTCAGGCGCCGTGCCGCCGCAGCAGCCGACGCGCCAAGGAGGCCACCGATGAGGAGCGAGCGCATCCCCTTGCCCTTCAATCCGCGGCTGCGCATCAGGTGACCCGAGCTGCGGGATGCCCAGGACGGGACACGAGCATCGTCTCTCCATGCGAGGATCGTAGGCGATGACGATCTGCTGCCTGGGAGATCTCGTGCTCGACGTGATCGTGCGACTCGAGCAACCGCTCGCGAACGGGGCCGACGCACGGTCGCGCATCGTTCTCAGCCCGGGAGGGCAGGCGGCCAACGTCGCCGCCTGGATCGCCGAGCTCGGAGGGCGCTCCCGCTTCATCGGCAAGCGTGGCGACGACGATGCGGGTGCGCTCGCCGCGACGCGACTTTCCGAGCTTGGCGTCGAGCTCGTCGGACCGGTCTCGCAGGAAGGGAACGGGATCATCGTCTCCCTCGTCGATCAGTCGGGGGAGCGGACGATGTGCTCCGACCGCGGCGTCGCGACCGATCTCCGGCCAGACGAGATCGAGGACGGATGGTTCGAGGATTGCAAGAACCTGCACGTCTCGGGATACGCGTTGCTGCGCGAGCCGGTCGGCGCGGCGGCGCTCGAGGCAATCGGCGCAGCGCGTGCCCATGGTGCGCGCGTGAGCGTCGACCTCTCGTCGTGGAGCGCTATTCGCGACTTCGGTGCCGGGCGCTTCCGCTCGCTTCTCGAAGAGATCGCGCCGGACGTCGTCTTCGCGAACGAGGACGAGGACCGCATCGTCGGCGGACCGATCGGAGGACTCACGTGGATCGTCAAGCGCGGAGTTGCCGGCGCCTCGTTCGACGGTGAGGAGCGTGCTGCAGACCCGGCCGGGAAGGTCGTCGACTCGACCGGCGCCGGCGACGCGTTCGCCGCCGGCTGGCTCGTGGGCGGCCCCGATCTGGCACTCGCCGCCGGAGCGCGGTGCGTCCAGCACGCCGGCTCGATGCCCGCTCACGCGCCCGAGCGCTAGGCTCGATTCGTCATGCACGAGCTCATTCACGTCAGCGACGAGGTACAGACAGCGCTCACGGAGGACCGTGCCGTCGTTGCGCTCGAGACGACACTCGTCGCGCACGGGTTCCCGGCGCCGGACGGCGTGGCCACGGGCATCGCGAGCGAGGCCGCCGTTCGCGCTGCCGGTGCGATACCTGCCACGGTCGGCGTGCTCGACGGTCGAATCCGAATCGGGCTGACGCCGTCCGAGCTCGAGCGCTTTCGGCCGGATGCGCGCAAGCTCGGCCCGCGTGACCTGGCGGCCTGCGCCGTCCAGGGGGCCGTCGGTGCGACCACGGTCGGCGGTACGCTCACCGCCGCGGCGGCAGTCGGAATCCGGTTCATGGGTACCGGCGGGCTCGGAGGAGTGCACCGCGGCTTCCCCGCACCCCCTGACGTCTCCGCCGATCTCGCGGCGGCGGCACGGATCCCGGCGGTCATCGCCTCGTCGGGAATCAAGTCCCTCCTCGACGTGCCCGCGACGATGGAGCTGCTCGAGACTCTGGGCGTGCCCGTCATCGGCTTCCGAACCGACACCCTGCCGCTTTTCTACGATGCGTCCGGTGGACCGCCCGTATCGGCACGCGTCGATGACGTCTCCGAGCTTGCGCTGATCGCCGACGCCCACTGGCGCCTCGGTGGGAACGCGATCCTGGTCGGCCGCGCGCCGACCGAGAGCCTCGACGTCCGCTCTCTGATCGAGGAAGCCGTCAGCGAGGCCGCTCGCGGAGGGGTCAGCGGCCAGGCGGTGACGCCCTTCGTCCTCGCCTACCTTCACGAGCACTCCGGCGGCGAGACCCGCCGTGTCAACCGCGAACTGATCGTCGACAACGCCAGCCTCGCCGGCGCGATCGCAACCGCCCATGCCACCATCTGAGGAGCGTCACCCGTGAGCCTTTACGACACCGTCAAGAATCTTCCGCTCACGATCGAGCGCTACGAGCTCGAGGGCCTCGAGGAACAGGTCTCGAGCGGCTTCCTCCGCAAGTCGACGGTGATCCACCTCCATGGGGCGGGCAGCGAGGGCCTCGGGGAGGACGTCACGTACGACGCCTCCGAGCACGATCTCGTGCAGGCGCAGGGTGCAATCCACGAGCTGGCCGGAGAGTGGACGCTCGATACGTTCTCGACCCATCTCGATTCCCTCGAGCTCTTCGATCACGAGCCCGACCAGCATGCGTACCTCGACTACCGACGCTGGGGATATGAGAGCGCCGCGCTCGACCTCGCACTCCGCCAGGCGGGAAGCTCGCTCGGCGACGTGGTCGGCCGCAGCGCGCAGCCACTCACGTTCGTCGTCTCGATGCGACTCGGCGAGCCGGCAATGACCGATCGGCTCGACGCGTGGCTCGCTCACTACCCGACGCTCCGGTTCAAGCTCGACGCGACCGAATCCTGGTCAGCGGAGCTGATCGCCGAGCTAGCGGCGACCGGCGCCGTCGACTCGGTTGACTTCAAGGGCCAGTACCACGGAACCGGAGTCGACACGGTGCCGGACGCCGACCTCTACGAGAGGGTTGTCGTCGGGCTTCCCGATGCCTGGCTCGAGGATCCCGCCCTCACCCCGGAGACGATCCCGGTGCTCGAGCCCGAGAGCACACGGGTCACCTGGGACGCGGTGATCCACTCGGTCGCGGACATCGAGGCGCTTCGCTGGCCTCCTCGCACCGTCAACATCAAGCCGTCGCGATTCGGGTCGATACGAGAGCTCTTCGGCGCCTACGACTATTGCGCCGAGAAAGGGATCGGCGCATACGGTGGTGGACAGTTCGAGCTCGGCGTCGGCCGCGACCAGATCCAGCTGCTCGCGGCCCTCTTCCATCCGGAGACTCCGAACGACGTTGCGCCGGGTGGCTTCAACCGCGACCCGGCACCCGGACTTCCGGGCAGCCCATTGCAGGTCATCGAGCGTGGCACCGGATTCGGGATCGCCCACGGGTGAAAGCGTTGGTCGCGTTGGCGGCCGCGTCGTTTCGACCGATGCAGAGGCTCGCGCCTGAACGCTTCTACTCGAGCGAGGAGAGTAGCTCGTCGACGGAGACGAGCGGCAGCGACTCGATCTTCGAGCTTCCCCTCGCGCCGAGCGCGACGGAGACCCTTGCGATCGTCAGGTCGTCTGGTGCCTCGACGACGTTAACGAAGTCGTATGCGCCGAGCGAGGCCCACTGGTGGAGGATCTTCGCACCGAGCTCCTCGACGTCGCGGTTCACCTCACGCACGCGGGTCGGATTCGAGTTCAGGGTCTGCACGCCCTTCTCGGTCAGGGTCGTGAGCATCAGGTACAGCGCCATCGCTTCCTCCTCGGTCGTCGGTTCGTCGAGAGCCTACTTCGCGGCGCCGTGCTCGGCGCGACGCGTGGCAAGACGCTCCTCGCGCGTCGTGCCGACACGGGCGCGCAGATCGATGAACAGGATCGCCGCTCCGAGAAACAGGACGGGGCCGAGGACGGTGTCGGCGAGGAAGATCGCGACCCGCAAGGTGGCGTCCGCCTGCTGGCGAAGCAGAAACCCCATCGCGAGACGCGCGATCCCGAACATGATGACGAGCGTCGCAAGCCCGGCAAGCGCGTGCACGAGGTCGGCGCGGGCGACCTCGACCGATCGGCCGACAGCCCGAAGCGGCGTCTGGCCCTCCATGACGACGGCGGGGACGGCGTTCCCGAAGAGCGCGAGCACCACGACCGCCGCGAGGGCGAACCATGGGAACAGAAAGGCCGCGGGCAAGAAGACGATCGTCCCGACGCCGATCGCGACGGCCCAGACCGCTGTTGACGGCCGCCGATCGGAGGCGAGCGCCGAACCCGCAGCGTAGGCAGCGCTGAAGAACGGTGCTGCGACGACGAGGACGACTATCCGGCCGGGAAGCTCCAACCCAAGGGAGGCCTGATCCGCGATCGCGACAACGAGCCCGAGCGGCAAGGCGACGAAGAAGTGGCGCCCGTAGAGGTGCAACGTCTCGGCCACGAGCTGCCCCACCGTGCGAGCGGCGGGTGAGAGCGGAGGCGGCAGTGGGCCGCTCGATTTGGGGTAGCCATGCCGCGCCATGGGCGAGACGGTAGCGACGGAATGCGGTTAGGCTGTCACTACTGCAGCGACCGGCATATCACGTGAAAGGAGCAGGGTGGACGCGCATCGCCCCGTGATCACAGCCGATGTCGCGGCCGGGGCCGACGGTGGCCTGACCGCCGGCTACGACCTCGGACCGTTCTTCGACGAGATGTTCGAGACCCCGGAGCGCCCGCGGCCGCACTACCGACTGCTCGCCGAGCGCCTCCAGGGCATGAGCGCCGGCCAGCTGGAGGAGCGCATCCGCGTCGCGAACGCGTTCTTCCTCAGCCAGGGGATCGGTTTCACGGTGTACGGGGACGACGCCGGGACCGATCGTATCTTCCCGTTCGACCTGATTCCACGCATCGTCCCCGCCCATGAGTGGGAGATCATCGAGCGCGGCCTGGTTCAACGCCTGCGCGCGCTCAACCAGTTCCTCGCGGACATCTACGACCGCCAGCGCATTCTCGACGAAGGAGTCGTTCCTGCCGACCTCGTCTTCGGCTCCCGCAACTTCCGGCGCGAGATGATCGGCCTCGAGGTCCCCGGTGGGATCTATGCCCACGTCGGCGGCGTCGACCTCGTCCGCGACAGCGACGGGCGCTACCTCGTGCTCGAGGACAACCTTCGCACCCCGTCCGGGGTCAGCTACATGCTCGAGAGCCGCGAGGCGCTCAAGCGCATCTTCGCGGCGCTCTTCGACCGGTACGGCGTTCGCCCGGTCGACCAGTACCCCCGCCAGCTGTTCGCGACGCTCCGCTCGGTCGTTCCGCGCGCAACGGGTGGCGAGCCGAGCATCGTGCTCCTGACACCGGGCTCCCACAACTCGGCGTATTTCGAGCACTCGTTCCTGGCACGGCAGATGGGAATCGAGATCGTCGAGGCCCGCGACCTCGTCGTCCACCGCAACCGGGTCTTCAACCGCACGACGAGGGGAATGCAGCGCGTCGACGTCATCTACAGGCGGATCGACGACGACTTCCTCGATCCTCTCTCGTTCCGCGAGGACAGCCTGCTCGGCGTCCCGGGGCTCGTCAACGCATACCGCGCCGGCAACGTCACGCTCGCGAATGCAATCGGCACCGGCGTCGCCGACGACAAGGCGATCTACCCGTACGTCCCCGACATGATCCGCTTCTACCTCGGCGAAGAGGCGATCCTCGACAACGTCCCCACGTACCACGCGACGGATGAAGCAGACCTCGCGTACGTCCTCGATCACCTCGAGGAGCTCGTCGTGAAGGCGGTCGACCAGTCGGGAGGCTACGGAATGCTCATCGGCCCGGCCTCGACGGCTGACGAACGCGAGGAGTTTCGACGCCTCATCGTCGCGGACCCGCGGAACTACATCGCCCAGCCGACAATCGCACTCTCGCGACATCCGACATTTGTCGAGGGCGGCCTGCGCGGCTGCCACATCGACCTCCGCCCCTTCGTGCTCTCGGGTGCCGACACGACCCGGATCGTGCCGGGAGGCCTGACTCGAACAGCGCTCCGGCCCGGATCGCTCGTCGTCAACTCGTCGCAGGGCGGCGGCAGCAAGGACACCTGGGTGCTCGCCTGATGCTGAGCCGGGTTGCCGAGTCGCTCTACTGGACGGCGCGCTACGTCGAACGCGCCGAGGACGTCACCCGGATCCTCGACGTCAACTTCCATGCCCTGCTCGACACCCAGGTCGAGGACCGCGGCCGGGCCTGGCTGCAGATCGTGGAGTTGCTCGGCGACGAGGAGGCGTTCGCCGAGCATTTCGACGAGCCGACCGCCGTCAACGTGAGCGACTGGGTGCTGTGGCACGACGACAACCCGAACGCCGTCGCAAACTGCATCACGCTCGCACGGGAGAACGCACGGTCGGTGCGGGAGCAGATCTCCGGGGAGATGTGGGAGGCGATCAACAACCTGTTCCTGCTCGTCCGGAGCGCGAATCGCCGGGCGGTCTCACGCGGCCCTCACGCGTTCTTCGAGCGCATCCGGAACGGTGCCCACCTCTTTCAGGGGACGGCCGACGCGACGATGACGCACGGCGACCCGTACGAGTTCATTCGACTCGGCCTTCAACTCGAACGGGCTGCGACGACCGTGCGGATCGTGGCCTCGCGCTACCCCGCCGCCCAGGCGCTCGAACCCGGCGACGCCGCCCGGGCCCGCCAGCTGATCGCACTGCTCGAGTCGTGCAGCGCGTTCGAGGCGTTCGTCAAGCGGCATGGCACCCTGCTCGAGCCCGAGGCGATCGCCGAGCACCTCATCCGCTCGGCCGACTTCCCGCGAGCCGTGCTGTACTGCCTCGGCAGCGGCCTCGACGCCGTCTCGCGGATCTCGAGTGACCAGGGAGCGCCGCACCGGATTCTCGGCCGCCTCGTTTCGGGTCTCGAGTACGGTGAGGCCGGCGACATCTCAGGTCCTCTGATGACCCAGATGCTCCACGAGCTGCTGGCAGGGATCCACGCCGCCGGAGAGGCCGTGACGAAGGCCTACTTCTCGAGTCGGGCCCTTCCGGTCGGCGGCCTCGTCATGCAGGAGGCGCAGCAGCAGCAATGTGGCTGAGCGTCGAACACGTGACTCGCTTCTCGTACGACGACTCGATCAACGAGGCGTACACGGAGATCCGCCTCAAGCCTGCGCACCGCGACGGCCAGCGGTGCTCGTCGTTCGTCCTGGCGACGGAACCACGTGGCGTGTCCGTCGCGGAGTACCGTGACCGCTTCGGCAACGCCGTGCACCATTTCGACATCCTGGAGCCACACGAGACGCTGAGCGTCACCGCCCGTAGCGAGGTCTGGACGCCCGAGACCTTCGTCGACGACGAGGCCGCGCCGTCGCTTCTCGATCGATGGGATCTCCTCCAGCCCAGCCGTTACGTGCCACTCGAGGGTGCGATCGCCGAGCTTGCCGCGACGGTACCCGGATCGGGGCCGACGCTCGAGACGGCTCAGGCCGCCATGGCGGCCGTTCGCGACAGGATGGTGTACGAGACCGGATCGACGCACGTCGGCACGCTGGCCGACGAGGCCCTCTCGGCGGGGCACGGCGTCTGTCAGGACTTCGCGCACGTCATGATCGGTACTTGCCGGCTCCACGACATCCCGACGCGGTACGTGAGCGGCTACCTGTCCGACCCTGATGCCGCCACCAACGGGAACTCGGCCTCACACGCGTGGGTCGACGTCTGGGATCCCGAGCGAGGCTGGGTCTCGCTCGACCCGACCCACGACCGGGAGCAGAGCAGCCGATACGTGCGCGTCGGCGTCGGGCGGGACTATGCCGACGTGCCGCCGACGCGCGGTGTGTACAAGGGGGCGGCGAACGAGGATCTCGACGTGGCCGTCCGCATCAACGAGCTCTGAGCTCCTCGAGCAGGGCCGGCGTCACGCGCGCCAACTCGTCGAGAGCGGTTCCGATCTCCCAGCGACTGCGATCCTGCTCACCGATCTCGTTCGAGATCGCTCTGATCTCGAGCGCCGGGACTCCGGCGAGCGCAGCCGCGCGGAGCACGCCGAACCCCTCCATCGCCTCGACAGGGAGATCGCGCGCGACGCCGCCGACGGCGGCGCTCGTCCCGATCGGCAGCACGTTGGCCTCCGGCAGAGCACGCTGCGCCGCGGCGAGGAGAGCGGCGTCGGCGACCACGCGGTCGACGAGCCGGATCGCCGCGGCGAGGTCGCAGTAGACCGCCTCGCTCCCGATCACGAGCGAGCCCGGACGAAGCCCCCGACCTCCGGCGACGCCGACGTGAAGTACCGCCCCCCACTCGTGCTCAGAGAGCGCCCGCGCCGTCGCGGCTGCCGCTTCGACCGGGCCGATGCCACACTCGAGCCCATCGTGTCCCCCGAGCTCGGACTCGGTTGCAGCGACGAGAAGGACGCTCGTCATCCCGCGATCTCGACCGCAGCGGGCTCGACGACCTCGAACCGGATCGCGTCTCCGTCGGCGACTGCCCGTAGCGCGGATTCTTCTTCGAACCGACCCTCGAGGAGCTCCAGCGCGAGGGGATTCTCGACGAGTCGCTGGATCGCCCGCTTGAGTGGTCGCGCCCCGAAGGCCGGGTCCCAGCCCGCCTCGGCGATGAGCTCGACGGACTCGCCGGAAAGCTCGAGGGTGATCTTCCGCTCGGCGAGCCGCGTACGAAGCCGTTCGAGCTGGAGGCCGACGATCGCGGCGATCTGCTCTCGATCGAGCGGTGCGAACACGACGATCTCGTCGACGCGGTTGACGAACTCGGGCCGGAAGTGCTCGAGCAACTGCGCGTCCGAGCGAATATTCGACGTCATGATCACGACGGTGTTCCGGAAGTCGACGGTTCGGCCCTGCCCGTCGGTGAGCCGACCGTCGTCCAGCAGCTGCAAGAGGACGTTGAATACGTCCGCATGTGCCTTCTCGATCTCGTCGAGCAGGATCACGCAGTAGGGACGTCTGCGCACGGCCTCCGTCAGCTGGCCGCCCTCGTCGTATCCGACGTAGCCCGGCGGCGCACCGACGAGCCGCGAGACCGTGTGCTTCTCCATGTACTCGGACATGTCGAGCCGGATCATGGCCCGCTCGTCGTCGAACATGAACTCGGCCAGGGCCTTGGCGAGCTCGGTCTTCCCCACCCCGGTGGGGCCGAGGAAGATGAACGAGCCGATCGGTCGATTGGGATCCTGGAGGCCCGAGCGAGCCCGGCGGAGCGCGTTCGAGACGGCGTCGATCGCCGCCTCCTGGCCGACGACGCGTTCGTGCAGTCGCGACTCCATGTGCACGAGCTTCTGCACCTCGCCCTCGAGCAGCCTGTCGACCGGGATCTTCGTCCACGACGCGACGACGGCCGCAATGTCGTCCTCGTCGACCTCTTCCTTCACCATCCGGTCGGCCGCGCTCGCTGCTTCGCCGCGAACGGCGAGCTCCTGCTCGAGCGCCGGCAGGAGGCCGTATCGGATCTCGGCGACCCTCTGTAGGTCGCCGTGGCGCTCCGCACGCTCGGCCTCCATCCGGAGCTCGTCGATCTCGCGCGTGATCTCCTTGACGCGGTCGAGGATGTCTTTCTCACCTGCCCAACGGGCGGCGAGCTCGTCGCGACGGGTCTTCGCCTCGGCCAGCTCGCGCTCGACCGGTTCGAGCGCCGCGGGCGTCTCCTTCGCCATCGCCTTCAGCTCGATTTCGAGCTGCGTCACGCGCCGCACGGCCTCGTCGAGCTCGACCGGCGAGCTGTCGATCTCCATCGCGAGCCGTGATGCCGCCTCGTCCACGAGGTCGATCGCCTTGTCCGGGAGGAAGCGATCGGTGATGTAGCGCTCCGAGAGCACAGCGGCGGCCGTGATGGCGGCATCGCGGATCCGTACGCCGTGGTGCGCCTCGTAGCGCTCCTTGAGGCCCCGGAGGATCGCGATCGTGTCGCCGACGGAGGGCTCGCCGACGAGCACGGGCTGGAAGCGGCGCTCGAGCGCAGCATCCTTCTCGATGTGCTTGCGGTACTCGTCCAGGGTCGTCGCGCCGACCGCACGCAGCTCACCGCGGGCGAGCATGGGCTTCAGGAGGTTTCCTGCCGACACGGCGCCCTCGGCCGCCCCCGCACCCACGATCGTATGAAGCTCGTCGATGAAGAGCACGATCTGACCTTCTGCCGCCGTGATCTCCGCGAGAACGGCCTTCAGCCGCTCCTCGAACTCGCCGCGGTACTTCGCCCCGGCGATCAGGGCACCGACGTCGAGCGCCCAGACGCGCTTGCCCTTCAACCCTTCCGGGACATCGCCCGCAACGATGCGCTGCGCGAGGCCTTCCGCGATCGCGGTCTTGCCCACGCCGGGCTCGCCGATCAGGACGGGATTGTTCTTCGTCCGGCGCGAGAGCACCTGGATCGTGCGCCGGATCTCCTCGTCACGCCCGATCACGGGGTCGAGCTTGCCCGCCTCGGCGGCTGCCGTAAGGTCTCGCCCGAACTTCGTCAGCGCCTCGTACGTGCCCTCCGGGTCCTGGGTGGTCACCCTCTGCCCGCCACGCACGTCCTTGAGGGCTCCGAGAAGCGCCTCACGGTCGACGAGGTCGAGTGCGAGGACGAGATGCTCGACCGAGACGAACTCGTCGTCGAGCTTGCGTGCCTCGTCGAACGCCTCGTCGAGAACCTTCCGGAACGAGCCACCGGCCTGAGGCTGGGCATTCGATCCCGAGACGGCCGGCAGCGCGCGAACGCGCGCCTCCGTCTCCGCCAGAATGGATGCGGGGTCGGCACCGGCGCGCTGCAGGAGCGTTCGGGGCAGCTCCTGCTCGAGGAGCGCCGCCGCGAGGTGATCGCGTGTCAGCTCGGGGTTGCCGGCCCGGCGCGCGAGCTCCTGCGCGCGGGCGACTGCCTCACCCGATTTGATCGTCAGCTTGTTGAAATCCATTGTCTGCTCCTTCGTGCTTCGTGTTGAATCAACACAAAGTCGCTTGTCATGTGCGTTTGACCGGTGGCTGGGGTCGGTAGAGGACGACCTCGCGGCGGTACTGTCGGTGTGTCTCGTGGATCTCCGTTCGCAGCTGGGCCTCGAGCTGCTCCATCCGGCCGCGAAGCCGGCGGAGCTCGTCCTCGAGCCGGAGGACGTGCTGGACGCCCGCCAGATTGAGGCCGAGCTTCGTCGTCAGCTGCTGGATCAACTGCAACCGCTGGACGTCCTGATCCGAGTAGACCCTCGTGCCGCCCGGCGTTCGGCCGGGCGTAATGAGGCCCTTCGCCTCATACGCGCGGAGCGTCTGCGGGTGCATGCCCGCGAGCTCGGCGGCAACGGAGATCATGTACTGGGGCCGCCGGCTCATTCTGCGAACGCCCGATCGCGGGGCCGCTCCCGGAGCACCTTGTCGTACCCCTCGAGTGCCTCCTTTTCGGCCTTGGTCAGCTTGCGGGGGACGGTAACCCGAATGCGCGCGATCAGATCACCCTTGCCGCCACCCTTCAGCCTCGGGGCGCCGCGGCCCGCCACACGAAGCAGCTTGCCGCTCTCGGTCCCGGCCGGAACCTTGAGGTTGACCGGGCCGTCTGGTGTCGGGATCTCGACCGTTGCCCCGAGCGTCGCCTCCGGGTAGGTGATCGGCACCTCGAGCAGGAGATCGGCGTCCCGCCGTTCGTACAGCGGCGAGGGAACAACGGAGACGACGACGAACAGATCGCCGGCCGGGCCACCGTTTGCTCCGGGCTCGCCCTTGCCCTTGAGACGTACCTTCGTGCCTTCCTTCGCGCCGGCGGGAATCTTGACGGCGTAGCGCTTCGTCGTGCGCTCGCGACCCGACCCACGGCACGTCTTGCACGGCTTCTCGACGATCACACCGTTGCCCCGACAGCGGGGACACGGTTGCGAGAGCGCGAACAGGCCGTGCGAGTCGGAGACGGTGCCCGAACCGCCGCACTGCGGGCACGTGATCGGCGCCGTGCCGGGCTCCGCTCCCGTTCCATGGCAAGTGTGACAGGGGGCCTCGACCTCGACGGGCACCCGTACCTGGGCTCCCGCGAGCGCGTCCTCGAAGGACAGACGGACGCGCGACTCGAGATCGGCGCCACGCTCGGGCTGTGGGCGGCCGCGACGCCCACCGCGCCCGAACATCCCGCCGAACTGGCCGAGCAGGTCGGAGAGGTCGATGTTCTCGTAGCCGAAACCGCCGGCCGCCGGCCCGGCGCCGCGCGGCCCCGCCGAGCCGAACGAGTCGTACTGCTTGCGCTTGTCGGCATCCGACAGCACGTCGTAAGCGCCCTGGATCTCCTTGAAGCGATCCTCGGCCGCAGCATCGCCCTGATTCGCATCCGGATGGTTCTCGCGGGCGAGCTTGCGATACGCCTTCTTGATCTCGTCGTCGGACGCGCTCTTCGGCACACCGAGGATCTCGTACGGACTGCGCGCCATGGCTACTCCGCCACGATCACACGCGCCGGACGCAGAACGGCGTCCCCGAGCCGATACCCGCGCTGCACGACCTGCACGATCGAGCCCGATTCGACACCCTCGACGGGCTGGGCGAGCAGAGCCTCGTGGACGTGCGGATCGAATGACCCTTCGGCCTCGATCTCCTCGAGCCCCTCGGAGGCCAGCGCCGCCGCGAGAGCCGACTTCGTCATCTCGACTCCCTCGATCACCTTCGCCTCCTCGTGGTCCGCTGCAGCGACGAGCGCGCGCTCGAGGTCGTCGAGCACTGGCAGGAGCTTCGTCACGAGCCGCTCGGACGCGCGCGTTGCGAAGGCGTGCTGGTCGCGGAGCGCCCGCTTGCGGTAATTGTCGAAGTCGGCAGCGAGGCGCTGGAGGTCGGCGAGATACTCGTCCCGCTGAGCTTCCGCCTGTGCGAGCGGATCCGGGGCCGGCGAGCCCTCGGGTGAGGCTTCAGCCTCACCCGCAGGACCGTCCCCGGCAGGCACGTCGCTCCACGGCTCGTCGACCTCTACGTGCAGCTCGTCGGTCACGCCTTCGCCGCAGTCTCGTCGTCCTCGATCACCTCGAAGTCGGCGTCCTCGACGATCTCGTCGTCGACGACCGAGGATGCATCACCATCTGCGCTACCCGGAGCCGATGCCGCCTGGGCATCCGCGTACAGCGCCTCGGCGAGCGGCTGAGCCGCCTGGTTGAGCGCCTCGGTCTTCTCGCGGATCGTCGCGAGGTCACCGCTCTCGAGCACCTGCTTGAGCTCCATGATGCGGCCCTCGAGCGTCGAGGCATCGGACGCCTCGAGCTTGTCGCGGTGCTCGTCGAGCGACTTCTCGGTCTGATACGCGAGCGTCTCCGCCATGTTCTTCGCGTCGGCGAGCTCGCGCAGCTTGTGGGCCTCCTCGGCATGCGCCTCGGCATCCTTGACCATCTGCTGCACCTCGTCCTCCGACAGGCCCGAGCCGCCCTCGATCTTGATCTGCTGCTCGTTGCCGGTGCCGTTGTCCTTCGCGGTGACGTGGATGATCCCGTTGGCGTCGATGTCGAACGACACCTCGATCTGGGGCATGCCCCGCGGCGCCGCCGCGATCCCGACGAGCTGGAACTTGCCGAGCGTCTTGTTGAAACCGGCCATCTCCGACTCGCCCTGGAGCACGTGAATCTCGACCGACGGCTGGTTGTCCTCTGCAGTCGAGAACACCTCCGACTTCCGGGTCGGGATCGTCGTGTTGCGCTCGATGAGCTTCGTCATCACGCCGCCCTTGGTCTCGATCCCGAGCGAGAGCGGGGTGACGTCGAGGAGAAGCACGTCCTTGACCTCGCCCTTGAGCACGCCGCCCTGGATGGCTGCGCCGACTGCCACGACCTCGTCGGGATTGACTCCCTTGTGCGGCTCCTTGCCGAGCAGCTCGGTGACCCGCTCCTGCACCGCCGGCATTCGGGTCATGCCGCCGACGAGGACGACATGATCGATGCCCGAGGCGTCGATGCCCGCGTCCGCCAGTGCCTGCTTCGTCGGGCCAACGGTCCGCGCGAGCAACTCGCTCGTCAGCTCGGTCAGCTTCGCCCGCGTCAACTGCAGGTCGAGGTGCTTTGGGCCCTCGGCCGTCGCCGTGATGAACGGCAGGTTGATCTGCGTCGTCATCGTCGAGCTGAGCTCGATCTTCGCCTTCTCGGCGGCCTCGTAGAGCCGCTGGAGCGCCATCTTGTCGGCCGCGAGGTCTATCCCCTGGTCCTTCTTGAACTCGGCGGTCATCCAGTCGACGATCACCTTGTCGAAGTTGTCGCCACCGAGATGGTTGTCGCCGTTGGTCGACTTGACCTCGAAGACGCCGTCACCGAGCTCGAGCACGGACACGTCGAACGTGCCGCCGCCGAGATCGAAGACGAGGATCGTCTGATCGGCGCCTTCCTTGTCGAGCCCGTACGCGAGCGCCGCCGCCGTGGGCTCGTTGATGATCCGCACGATGTTGAGGCCCGCGATCTTGCCTGCGTCCTTGGTCGCCTCGCGCTGCGCGTTGTTGAAGTACGCGGGCACCGTGACGACGACGTCGGTGATCGGCTCGCCGAGGAACGCCTCGGCGTCGGTCTTCAGCTTCTGCAGGATCATCGCGCTGATCTCGGGCGGCGCGAACTGGTGATCGTCCGCGTCGACACGAGCGTCACCGTTCTCGCCCTGGACGACCTCGTAGGGGACGATCGTCATCTCGTCCGAGACCTCTTCCCACTTGCGTCCCATGAAGCGCTTGATCGAGGAGATCGTGTTCTGCGGGTTCGTGACCTGCTGGCGCCGCGCAGGCGCCCCGACGAGCCGCTGACCGTCCTTCGCAAACGCGACGACGGACGGCGTGGTCCGCCCACCCTCCGCGTTCGGGATCACGGTCGGCTCGCCGCCCTCGAGCACCGCCATGCAGCTGTTGGTCGTGCCGAGATCGATTCCGATGGTCTTTGCCATGTGTTGTTCCTTCCGTCTCTAGTTTTTTAGTCTAAGTGACTCAGATAAATCTGAGCCTGATCGTATCAGATATGGGCGGAGCGCAGCGGATCTGGTTCGCGTGGGCCGCGAAAGGTCCCACCTCGTCACGGACGTCACCCCGATCGTCCGAACTGCGATCGCCGAACAGCCATCGAGTCGGAGCGCCGCAAGGCAGTCGAGCACAGTGGCGGATCGCGGCCGGGGGCGAAGGCGAGGCCGAGGGCTAGCGGGAGAGCCCGATCAGGATCCCGCCCGCAACGACGAAGCAGGCGCCGAGCGCAAGCCGGCGGCCGACGCCCTCGATGTGACGGAGGAAGACCGCCGAGAGCGCGACGCCCCAGAGCGACTCGGTTGCGACGAGCGGAGCGACGATGCTGAGGCGCCCGCGAAAGAACGCCTCGTAGAGCGAGACGTACGAGAGCCCGAACAACACCCCGGCAGGCACGAACGCGGGCCAGGAGGAGACGCTCAGTCGGCGTCGCCCGACCACGACGGCGACGAGAATCGTGAGCGCCCCCGAGAGCAGGGTGGCGCTGATCGCGAGCTCCGGAGCAACGTCCGTGTCGACCGCGACCCAGCGGACGAAGGTGTCGCGAAGCGCAAACGCGAGGGCCGCCCCGAGCGCGAAGACGAGCCCGATCGTCTTGACGTGCTCGGGTCGCCCCGACTCGCTCGCGAGCACGACTCCGCCCCCGACGACGAGGAGCGCTCCCACTGCGATGCCCGCCGCGAGCGGCTCGCCGAGCAGCAGCGCCGCGAACGTGACGGCGAAGAGCGGGGCCATGCCGACCGTCGCAGACGCGCGCGACGGGCCCGCGTCGCGGACGGCCAGGGTGAACAGGATCTGCGATACCCCCGGCCCGAGAATCCCGGCGAGAGCAAACGGCCAGACCGCAGAGACGTTCCAGTCGCCTGCGATCGTCGCCGCGACGAGCGCCACGCCGAGCGCGGGAATGACGGTGAAGAGCGCTCCGCAGAGTGGATCGTCACCGCGTGCGAGCGCCGGCCGCAGGGCAACGGTCATCCCGCCGAAGAGCGCCGCCGAGCAGAGTGCGAGGACGACCGCGTCCATCAGGCAGGCTCGGTGCGCGACGGCCGGACGAGGCGGAAGCGCGTCGCGGCCACGGCCGACCCTTCGAGCTGGATTGATCCGAACGTCACGCCGCGCGCGCTCCAGCCGACGAAAAAGAACCGCCCGGAGACGAGCAGCACGCCGAAGAGCGCGGGAAGGGCATTCCGCGCAGGCTACTGGCGGATCGGCCTCGCGGCCTCTGGCACCGGCAGCGGGGTACTCTGAGCGGACGATGACGACGACTGACACCATGGGTAGGCCGGTCCGCGACCTCCGGATCTCGGTCACCGATCGCTGCAACTTCCGCTGCGTCTACTGCATGCCCAAGGAGGTCTTCGGTCGCGGCTATCGCTTCATGGACCGCAAGGAGCTCCTCAGCTTCGAGGAGATCGAGCGGCTCGCGCGCGCGTTCGTCTCCCACGGAGTCGAGAAGATCCGGATCACGGGCGGCGAGCCGCTCCTCCGGCGCGACCTCGAGCTCCTGATCAGCCGACTGACCGCCCTCGGCGGCCTCGATGTCGCGCTGACGACGAACGGTGCCATCCTGCCGCAGAAGGCCGAGGCCCTGGTCGCCGCGGGGCTCGACCGCGTCACCGTCAGCCTGGACTCGCTCGACGACGCCACGTTCCGGGCGATGAACGACGTCGGCTTCCCTGTTGCGCGCGTCCTTGCCGGAATCGATGCGGCCGCCGCGGCCGGCCTACGCGTGAAGATCAACGCCGTTGTCAAGCGTGGCGTCAACGACGACCAGGTGGTAGCGCTCGCACGCCACTTCCGTGACAGCGGTCACATACTTCGCTTCATCGAGTACATGGATGTCGGTGCGACCAACGGCTGGCGACTCGACGACGTCGTGCCGGCGGCCGAGATCGTGTCGCTGATCTCGGCCGAGCTGCCACTCGAGCCTGCCGACGAGAACTACCGTGGCGAGGTGGCCCGCAGGTGGCGTTACACCGACGGCAGCGGAGAGATCGGGGTGATCGCGTCCGTCACCCAGCCGTTCTGCGGCGACTGCACACGGTCGCGCATCTCGGCCGAGGGCCGCCTCTACACCTGCCTGTTTGCGACGAAGGGACACGACCTCCGTGCTCTCGTCCGCGGAGGCGCCGACGACGCCGAGATCCACGCGACGATCGGCCGGATCTGGGGCCGCCGCACCGATCGCTACTCCGAGGAACGCTCGTCGCGCACGGCGGAGCTCCCCAGGGTCGAGATGTCGTACATCGGCGGCTGACCGCCCGACGGGTGCGGGAAGACCGAACCCGAGTCGGGGGAGCCCCCGATGCAGGGCACGCGGCAGGCAAGCACGCTGTAGCGATGCCCGTCCGAACAACGATCGATGGCAACGAGGCCGCCGCCTGGGTCGCGTACCGCGCGAGCGAGGTGATCGCGATCTACCCGATCACGCCCGCATCGCCGATGGGCGAGCTATCCGATACGTGGTCGGCCGCCGGAGTCCCGAACGTCTGGGGAGCGGTCCCGCAGGTGATCGAGATGCAGAGCGAAGGGGGAGCCGCGGGGGCGGTTCACGGAGCCCTCCAGGCAGGCGCATTGTCGACGACCTTCACGTCGTCTCAGGGCCTCCTCTTGATGCTGCCGAACATGTACAGAATCGCGGGGGAGCTCACACCGGCCGTGATCCACGTGGCCGCGCGCGCCATCGCGACGCACGCGCTCTCGATTTTCGGCGACCACTCCGACGTCATGGCTGCCCGCGCAACGGGGTTCGCGCTCCTCGCCTCGTCGTCACCTCAGGAGGCGCAGGACCTGGCGTTGGTCGCCCACGCGGCGACGCTCGAGGCGCGGATCCCGTTTCTGCACTTCTTCGACGGCTTCCGGACATCCCACGAGCTCAACACCGTCGAGCGCCTGGACGAGGACGACGTCCGCGCGCTGCTCGACGAGCGACTCGTCGTCGATCACCGGCGCCGGTCGCTGTCTCCGGACCACCCGGTGCTCCGAGGAACCGCCCAGAACCCCGATGTGTTCTTCCAGGCCCGCGAGGCCGCGAACCCGTTCTACGACGCGCTGCCGGGCATCGTGCAGCGACAGATGGACTCGCTTGCCGGGCGTACCGGACGTCGCTACCGGCTGTTCGAGTACGAGGGCGCGCCCGACGCGGAACGGGTGATCGTCCTGATGGGGTCGGGGAGCACGGCGGCGGCCGAGGCCGCGGAGGCGCTCGTCGCGGAGGGGCAGAAGGTCGGCGTCCTCACGGTGCGGCTGTATCGGCCCTTCGCTGCCGACGCGTTCGTTGCGGCGCTCCCCGCCACAACCCAACGAGTCGCGGTGCTCGATCGCTGCAAGGAACCGGGCTCCCTCGGCGAGCCGCTGTTCCAGGATGTCGTCACCGCTCTCGCCGAGCGTGAAGGCTCGATGCCGCTCGTCACAGGCGGGCGCTACGGGCTCGGCTCGAAGGAGTTCACGCCCGCGATGGTCAAGTCCGTCTTCGATCACCTCGCCGAGACGGAGCCACGGCGCCGGTTCACGGTCGGGATCGTCGACGACGTCTCCCACCTCTCGCTACCGGTAGACGCCTCATTCACGACGGAACCGGACGACGTCGTTCGCGCCGTGTTCTTCGGCCTCGGCTCGGACGGCACCGTCGGCGCGAACAAGAACTCGATCTCGATCATCGGCGCCGGAGCCGGAGGACATGCACAGGCGTACTTCGTCTACGACTCGAAGAAGTCGGGCTCGACGACGGTCTCGCACCTTCGCTTCGGACCGCGGCCGATCCGATCGTCGTACCTCATCGATCGCGCAGACTTCGTCGCGTGCCACCAGTTCGGGTTGCTCGAGAAGGTCGACGTCCTCGGCGTCGCCGCCGAGGGCGCAACGTTCCTCCTCAACGCGCCGCACGGCCCCGACGACGTCTGGGAGCACCTCCCGCCGGCCGTCCAGGAGCAGATCGTGACGAAGCGGCTCCGGTTCTTCGTCGTCGACGCGACGAAGGTCGCCCAGGAGGCCGGGATGGGCCGCAGGGTGAACACCGTGCTGCAGACGTGCTTCTTCGCGCTCGCCGACATCCTCCCGCTCGACGATGCAATCGTCGCGATCAAGTCGGCCATCCGCCACAGCTATGGCAAGCGCGGCCAGGCAGTGGTCGACCGCAACGAGGCAGCAGTGGACTCCGCGCTCGACGGTCTCCGCGAGGTCACGCTCCCGGAGGGGTTCCAACCGGTTCGGTCGGCGGCACCCCCCGTCGCCGCCGGGCACGACCTCATGGCGTACGCCACCGAAGCGATGCTGGCAGGGCGTGGCAACGCGCTCCCGGTCAGCGCCCTCCCGGTCGACGGCACGTTTGCCGTCGGCACCGCCCGCCACGAGAAGCGATCGATAGCCGAAGAGATCCCGATCTGGGATCCGTCGATCTGCATCGACTGTGCCAAGTGCGCGATCGTCTGCCCCCACGCCGCGATCCGCATGAAGGTCTTTCCCGTGGGGGATCTCGCTGGGGCACCAGAGGGCTTTCCTGCGAAGGAATGGCGCGACAGGCACCTCCCGGGAATGATGATGACGATCCAGGTCGCACCCGACGACTGCACCGGGTGCGGCATCTGCGTCGACACGTGCCCCGCGCACGCAAAGGAGGCCGTGGGTCACCGCTCGATCAACCTCGAGCCGAAGCTCGATCACCTCGACGTGGAGCGCGACCGCTTCGACTTCTTCCTCTCGATCCCCGAGATCGACCGGACCATCGTCGATCCGGGCACCATCAAGGGGTCGCAGGCGCTCGAGCCGCTCTTCGAGTTCTCCGGCGCGTGCGAGGGCTGCGGGGAGACGCCGTATCTGAAGGTGCTCAGCCAGCTGTTCGGAGACAGGATGCTCGTCGCAAATGCGACCGGCTGCTCCTCGATCTACGGCGGCAACCTGCCGACGACACCTTGGAGCGCCAACCGCGACGGCCACGGCCCCGCCTGGTCGAACTCGCTCTTCGAGGACAACGCCGAGTTCGGGCTCGGGATGCGCCTCGCACTCGACTCGCAGGCACGGCAGGCGCAATCGCTCGTCACCGAGCTGGCGCCCGACCTCGCGGCCGCCCTCGACTCGACGGATCCGCACTCCGAGGTCGGCGTGGCCGAGCAGAGGCACATCGTCGAGGCGCTGCTCGCGCTTCTCGACAGCGTCGACAGCGCGCAGGCGCGCCGACTCGAGGCACTCGCGGGGTCACTCGTGCGGAAGAGCGTCTGGATCGTCGGAGGTGACGGCTGGGCGTACGACATCGGCTTTGGCGGCCTCGACCACGTGCTCGCGTCCGGTCGCGACGTCAACGTGCTGGTGCTCGATACCGAGGTGTACTCGAACACCGGAGGCCAGGCCTCGAAGGCAACTCCGCGCGGAGCGGTCGCCAAGTTTGCGGCCGGAGGGAAGCAGAGCGGCGAAGAAGGATCTCGGCCTCCTCGCTACGGCATACGGGAACGTGTACGTCGCGCGCATCGCGCTCGGCGCGGACAACGCGCAGACCGTCAAGGCCCTCGCCGAGGCGGATGCGTGGCCCGGGCCGTCGCTCGTGATCGCATACAGCCACTGCATCGCGCACGGGATCGACATGGCCAAGGGCATGCGGCAGCAGAAGCTCGCTGTCGATACGGGCTACTGGCCACTCTGGCGGTACGATCCCCGACATTCGGGGCCAGGCGAGCACCCCCTCGAGCTCGATTCTCGCCGGGCGAAGCTGCCCCTGACGGCCTTCACGGCCAACGAGGCCCGATTCTCGATGCTCCGCCGCTCGCGACCCGAGGAGGCCGAACGGCTCGGTGCACTCGCCCAACACGATGTCGACGAACGCCGGCTCGTCTACGAGCAACTTGCCCAGATCGAGCACGAACCGGATGAAGGCGTGACCGACGACAAAGCGACAAAGGAGAACGCCGCATGACACCCGACCTGCGCAGCAACTATCTCGGCCTCGAGCTCAGGAGCCCGCTCGTCGCGTCCGCCTCCCCGCTGACGGGCAACATCGACACGCTGAGGAAGCTCGAGGAGGCAGGCGCTGCGGCCGTCGTGCTGCCGTCGCTCTTCGAGGAGCAGATCGAGCACGACCAGACGGTGGTCGACCTCGTTCTCGAGCGTGGCGCGGAGAGCTTCGGGGAGGCGCTCACGTACTTCCCCGAGATGGACGACTACAACACCGGCCCCGACGCCTACGTCGAGCATGTCGCACTCGCGAAGGCCGCCCTCTCGATCCCCGTGATCGCGTCGATCAACGGCGTCACGCCCTGGCGGCTGGATCCGGTACGCCGAGCTCCTGCAGCAGGCCGGCGCCGACGCCATCGAGCTCAACGTCTATGCGGTCGAGACCGATCCCTATGCGTCGGCAGCAAGTGTCGAGGATCGAACGCTCAGGCTCGTGAGTAGCGTCCACGGCGCGCTCACCGTCCCGCTCGCCGTCAAGGTCGGGCCGTACTACTCGGCGTTCGCAAACACCGCCGCGCGCCTCGCGGACGCAGGGGCGGCCGGCCTCGTGCTCTTCAACCGCTTTCTCCAGCCCGACATCGACCTCGAGACGATGACGGTGACGCCACAGCTGCACCTCTCGAGCAACGACGAGATGCAACTGCCGCTGCGCTGGATAGCGATTCTCCGCGGGCGGGTCTCCGCCAGCCTCGCCGCAACGAGCGGCGTCCAGTCCGGCGAGGATGTCGTGAAGCTGCTGCTCGCCGGCGCGGACGCCGTGATGCTCGCCTCCGCACTGCTGCGGCACGGGCCGGGGCTGCTGGAGGAACTGACCGATGCGCTCTCGACGTGGATGACAGAGCACGATTACGACTCGGTCGAGCAGCTGAAGGGCAGCATGAGCCAGGAGTCGTGCGGTGATCCCCATGCCTTCGAGCGCTCGCAGTACGTCCGCGCGCTCGTCGACTACCAGTGGCAGGGCCGGGCAACCAATTAGTCATGCCGGGTCGTTAGACTTGGGTGTGATGACCAGCTATACCCAGACGGTTGGCCGGCGGTTGCCGCGCGGCTGGCTTCATCTCCTGGCTCAGTTCGCGTTCTGGCTCGGGTTCTACGTCGTCTACCAGATTGTCCGCGGATTGGCGGATCGCGACGTCGGCGCGGCGTTCTGGAACGGCATCCACGTGATCCGGATCGAGGACTGGTCCGGGACGCTCTTCGAGCCGACGCTGCAGGAGCTCGTCGACTCGTCGTCGGTGTTGATCGCTGCGACGACGTACACCTACTGGCTGTCCCAATTTGCCGTCGTCGGCCTTACGCTCCTCTGGGTGTACTTCAGGCATCAGGAGCAATTCGCGGGGTTCCGCAACTGGCTCATCGGGGCAAATCTGGTCGGCCTGGTCTGCTACGTGCTGGTTCCGACCGCACCGCCGCGCCTGTTCCCCGAATGGGGGTTCGTCGACACGCTGGCGCAGCATTCCGGCCTCAACCACGAGTCGGGGCTGGTCGCGCTCACCGCGAACCCGTATGCCGCCATGCCGAGCCTCCATTCGATGGACGCGTTCATCGTCGGCATGGTCATGTTTGGCGTCTGCCGCCATCTCATCGTCCGCGCTCTCTGGCTCCTCTGGCCCGTGTGGGTCTGGTTCTCCGTCATGGCGACGGGAAACCACTACTGGCTCGACGTCTTCGCCGGCGTCGCCCTCGCAGTCGCGGCGGGCCTCGTCCTGTTCCGGCGCAAGGTCTTCTCGCGCTGGAAGCCGGCGCCCGCTCCGTGAGCGACAGCGGTGGCGACGGGCCACGCGTCAGCGAGCTCGATCGGGTCAAGCAGGAGTACACCCAGGCGGCGCGGCAGATCCTGCAGCGCTCGATGCAGGGTGTCGCGAAGACGAAGTTGACACCCGACATGCTGACGATGGTCGGCGTCACGCTCTGTCTGGCCGGCGCCGTCCTCGTCGGGTTCGAGGAGCGCAACCCCAAGCTCTTCTTCTGGGTCGGCGGCATCCTGTTCATCGTCGGCTCGGTTGCGGACATCCTGGACGGCGCCCTCGCCCGAGCCGCAAGCAAGGGAACCGTGTTCGGCGCGTTCCTCGACTCGACATTCGACCGGCTCGGAGAGGCAGCCATGCTCGCGGCGATCGGCCTCGTGTTCGCGCGCGAAGGGAACGACATCGCACTCGTCGCAGCGTTTGCAGCCGTGATCGGCTCGTTCCTCGTCTCGTACACGCGTGCCAAGGCAGAGGCACTCGGGCTCCGGGGCGACGTCGGGTTCGGCTCCCGCGTGGAGCGCGTCGTCCTGATCTCGATCGGCCTCGGCCTCGCCCCGTGGGGCTGGCTGCAGTGGCCGATCTACCTCCTCGCGGCGATGGCCTGGCTGACGGTGATCCAGCGCATCCTCTTCGTGCGGCGCCAGCTGCGCGAGCTCGCCGGATCCTGACGCAGGGCGGCCCGATACGGCCGATCACGAGCGGTTCCGGCCGTCCGCAGTCGCGCGTTTTGCTATACTGATAGCAGTTTGACTGCTAGCACTTCATCGCGAAAGGGCGTGCTCGTTCGAGCTCCGTCGTCCCTCAAGGAGGCGCTCGTACGGGAGACCGCCCGCCGTGGAGCCAGCCTGAACGACGTTGCCGTCGGCATCCTTGCCGAGACGTTCGGCGTCGACTACACACCGACGAACCGCAGGAGCCCGTTGCCCGGCTCGAGCCCCGTCGTGCTTCTCCGCATGCCCGAAGAGCTGAAGGACGCAATTCAGACCGAGGCGTTCCGGATCGGCTCCAACACGAACGACGTCATCCTCGCCGCGCTCTCCGATGAGCTCGGCGTCCCCTTCCAATCGAATCGCAGCAGGTCTGTCCCATTCGGGGGCGGCCGCGGAAAGGACACACCCATGGCCGCAACCAACGGCTCTGCAATCGGCAAGGCCCGCTCCAAGGACAAGGTGCGCGTCGCCATCGTCGGCGTCGGCAACTGCGCCAACTCTCTCCTCCAGGGCGTCGAGTACTACAAGGACGCCGATCGTGACGCATTCGTCCCGGGGCTCATGCACGTCGACCTCGGCGGCTACCACATCTCGGATATCGAGTTCACGGCGGCCTTCGACGTCGTCAAGGGCAAGGTCGGCGTGGATCTCGCCGATGCGATCTGGGCGCAACCGAACGACACGATCAAGTTCTCGGACGTGCCGAAGACCGGCATCACGGTGTCGCGCGGCATGACGCACGACGGCATCGGGAAGTACCTCTCGGAGGTCGTCGAGAAGGCGCCCGGCGAGACCGCCGACATCGTCAAGATCCTGAAGGAGACAGGCACGGACGTCGTCGTCAACTACCTTCCGGTCGGCTCCGAAGCTGCGGCGAAGTGGTATGCCGAGCAGATCCTCGAGGCGGGTGTTGCGATGGTCAACTGCATGCCGGTGTTCATCGCCCGCGAGCCCTACTGGCAGAAGCGCTTCGAACAGGCGGGCGTGCCGATCATCGGCGATGACATCAAGTCTCAGGTCGGCGCCACGATCTCGCACCGTGTCCTGACGAGCCTCTTCCGGGAGCGCGGCGTGCATCTCGATCGGACCATGCAGCTGAACGTCGGCGGCAACTCCGACTTCCGCAACATGCTGGAGCGCGAGCGCCTCGAGTCGAAGAAGATCTCGAAGACGAACGCCGTCACCTCGATGCTCGACTACGACCTCGGTGAGGGGAACGTCCATGTCGGCCCGTCGGACTACGTCCCGTGGCTGACCGACCGCAAGTGGGCGTACATCCGCATGGAAGGCACTGCTTTCGGCGACGTGCCGTTGAACCTGGAGCTCAAGCTCGAGGTCTGGGACTCACCGAACTCGGCCGGAATCGTGATCGACGCGGTCCGGATGGCAAAGCTCGCCCTCAACAACGGCATCTCCGGCGCCCTCGAGGCACCGTCGAGCTACCTGATGAAGTCGCCGCCCGTCCAGATCGTGGACGACGAGGCGCATGAGAACACGGAGAAGTTCATCAAGCAGTACGGCCTCAAGGCAGAGAAGAAGGCCAAGACCTCCGCAAAGGCGTAACCCCGCATGACGTCGGAGCGGGCGGCCACTGCGTGCGGCTGCTCGCTCCGTCGTCGTGCTACGAGGCGCGCGGCGCGGTGTCCTCGGCCTCGAACCCGATCTCGCGGTGGGTCGTGTCGCAGAAGGGCTTGTTCTTCGAGTGCCCGCAGCGACAGAGCACGATCGAGCTCCCCTGAGGCAGCTCGAAGGGCACACCCTCGCCATCGACGATAGTGATCGGGCCAGTGACCTTCAACGGCCCGTTCGGTCGCACCTGGATCGTGACGTCGCTCATACGCTGACTCTACCTGCCGGCGGCTCGAGGCTAGAATCCGCCGCCATGGCCCTTCGCATCTGCCTCGTGACGCCGTTCTCCTGGTCGCAGCCACACGACGTGAACGAGCACGTCAGCGGTGTGGCGGTGGCCCTGCGTCGCCGCGGGCATACGGTCACCATCGTCGCGCCCTCGACGCGTGCTTCTGACCTACTCGAGGGCCGCCGCGCGCTCCAGCGCGGCGTCGTCGGCGACGTCGTCGCGATCGGCGCCGCCATGCCGACATCGTTGAGCGAACGGATGGCGGTTCCCGTCGGGCTCCGTGCGAACCTCGCGACGGCTCTCTCGCTCGGGACGTTCGACGTCGTACACGGGTTCGAGCCGGGCACGTCGAGCCTCTCGTCGGCTGCGCTCCTCGAAGCCCACACGACTACGGCCGCGACGTTCTTCTCACGAGAGCGCATGGCCGGTGCACCGCGCAAGAACAAGCGCGCGAAGCTCCTTGCGCGGGTCGACGTTCTGCTCGGTACCTCGGAGGAGGCGATCGCACGCGCCTCGGGGCGTTTCCCGGGTGACTACGAGAAGGTCTCGATCGGTGTCGATTCGTCGTTCTTCGCGCCCGACTCCAAGCGGAAGGTCGTCGTCGTCGAGCTCGCCCCCGGTCAGAGCGCGGTCGCACGCGCGGTACTGAGGCTTCTCCCCTCCCTCCCGGGCTGGGAGGTCGTTCTCGCACGGACGGCGCCGCTCACGCGACGGCCGGCGATACCGGTCAAGCTTCGGGACCGCGCGCGGGTGCGCTCCCTCGTGAAACCCGAGGCTCGACGGGTGGCGCTGGCCGAGGCGGCGATCTTCGTCCCCGTCGTCGGGGGCAGCCGTCGCCTACTGCTCGAAGCGCAGGCGAGCGGGTGCGCGATCGCCTATCCCGCCGGCCTTGCGGAGCAGCCCGAGCTGGCGTCAGCGGCGGTAGCGCGCCTCGCGGAGGACGCGGGGCTCCGCACACGCGAGGGTGAGAGCGCACGGGCTCAGGCGGTGACGGCGGACTTCGACGAGCTCGGCAAGCATCTCGAGAGCGTCTACCTCGAGGCCACGAGGCGCCGGCGCCAATCCGCACCCGGCGCGACGAGCGACTCCGATCTCCTCGGCGACCGTGACTGGATCACAGTCGATCTCCACATGCACACGAACTGGTCGCACGATTGCTCGATCGACCCGCGTGCACTCGTCGACCACGCCGAGGCCGAAGGTCTCGGGGCGATTGCGGTCACCGACCACAACGTCTTCGGTGGCGCGCGCGAGGTGGTGGAGATCGCTCGACGCCGCAAGCTGATCGTGATCCCGGGCGAGGAGGTGAAGACCGACAATCAGGGTGAGATCATCGGCCTCTTCCTGCGTGACGAGATCCCGCGCGGCATGACCTTCGCGGAGACGATCGCCGCGATCCGCGAGCAGGACGGCATCGTCTACGTTCCCCATCCGTTCGACCGAATGCACGCGATCCCGTCGGCCGCGACCCTGCAACGCCACATCGCCGACATCGACGTGCTCGAGGTCTACAACGCACGCCTCCTCTTCGAGGCCTACAACGACGAGGCGCTCCGCTTCCAGCGCAAGTACGGCCTCCTCGCAGGTGCCGGCTCCGACGCGCACGTCCTTCAGGGCGTCGGTACGGGAGCGCTGCGCATGCGACGCTTCGAGGGGCCGGAGGAGTTCCTGCTCTCACTCCGGACCGCCGAGGTGCTCCGCAGACCGAAGTCGCTCGCATACCTGCAATCGCTGAAGTGGGCCGCGCAGGTCAAGGAGAAGGTCCGCTAGGGCAGAAGGTGATCGCGACACCCGTGCCGAGCGCCCCACCCACCGACGAGATCTACGAACGCTATCTCCGCAAGGCGATCAGCGAGATCAACGAGCTCCAGCAGGAGCTCCTCGCGATCGCCGACGAGACCCACGTTCCCGTGCTCGGATCCGGGCACCCCCTCGCCGACATTCTCCTGCTCAAGTACTCCCCGCAGCCCGCCGAGATCGCCGAGGGCGTCGCCTTCTTCGGACGTGCGGGTAACGCGCTCCTCAAGTCGCTGCAGCGCCTCGACGTCGATCCGCTCGCGATCTACGGGACGAACTGCCTCAAGTTCGGCACGGAGGACGAGGACCAGGCGAGGCCGTGGCTGACGCGGGAGATCCACATCGTCCAGCCGAAGCTCGTGATCGTGATGGGCGAGGAGTCGAGCCGCTTCCTGGACAGCCTGGAGTTCCCGCTCGCGGACGCGGTCGGTGGCACCGAGCCGGGAACGTTGCACCGCTTCACGCCGACGATCGATGCGATCGTCACCCCCGACATCGACGGGGCACTCGACGACCGGGAGGCAAAGACGGCGTTCTGGAACGCGTTCAAGGCACTCGGGCCGTGGTGGGCGGAGCTGCCGCCGTACTGACCGCGCGGCGAGCGGGCGCGCTCGCCGTCGTCGTCGCCGTGCTCGTCGCCTGGGATGCCGGGGCCGGAGTGCTGCCCGACGTCGGGAACCGCTCGGACGTCCTCGTGGTCGCGCTGCTCGTACTGCCCGTCACTTTCGCGATCCCGTGGCTGGCACTCCCGGCAGCAGCATCGCGGCGGCTTCCCCACGCCGCCGCCGCGCTCGTCGGCCTCTCGTTCGTGCTCTATCTCGCCGGCCTCGGCGCGCTCTTCAACGTGACGAAGCTGCTCGCGCTGACGGCGATCGGCTTCTGGTTCATGACCGTCTTCGAGGCGCTCTCATGGGTCGTCCTCGTCGCCCTGATCATTCCGTGGGTCGATGTGTACTCGGTCTGGCGTGGGCCGACGGAGTACATCGTCTCCGAGCAGCCGAGCCTGTTCGACCGGGTCTCGATTGCCTTTCGCCTCCCCGGAGAGGAGGGATCCGCGAACATCGGCCCTCCCGACATCCTCTTCTTCGCACTCTTCCTGGCAGCGGCAGACCGGTTCGCCCTCAGGGTGCGCTGGACGTGGATCTCGATGGTTGGCCTGCTCTCGTTGACGCTGATCGCGACCGATGCGTTCGACCTCACCGGTCTGCCGGCGCTGCCTGCCATCTGCGTCGGCTTCCTGCTCCCAAACGTGGACCGCCTCTGGCGCGCCTGGCGCGAGCGTGGGCTCGAAGTGTCGTCGTAGCGGCGTGACCGTGCGTCAGGCGGCGGCGCGACGCTCGAGCAGGTTGACCGTCTCGATGTGCGGTGTGTGCGGGAACATGTCGACCGGGCGGCAGCGAACGAGCTCGTAGCCGAAGTCCTCGCGGAGCGACTTCAGGTCGGACGCGAGGGTCGTCGGATTGCACGACACATAGACGATCCGCGGTGCCTCGAGACGGCCGAGTCGACGGAGCGCCTTGCCTGCAAGCCCCGCACGCGGCGGGTCGACGACGACGAGGTCGGGGGCTCCGGCCCGCTCCTGCAGCTCCTCGAGCGCGAGCGAGACGTTCCCGGCGAAGAACGCCGCGTTCGTGATGCCGTTCAGCTCGGCATTCTCGATGGCACAGGCGACCGACTCCTCGGAGATCTCCACGCCCCACACAGTCAGCGCGTCGGGGGCGAACGTGAGACCGATCGTCCCGGTGCCGCAATAGAGGTCGTAGACCGTCTCCGTGCCCGTCAGGCCCGCGAACTCGCGTGCGATCGAGTAGAGCGTCTCCGCCATCTCGGTGTTCGTCTGGAGGAAAGCGTTCGGGCGGACGCGGAAACGAAGGCCGAGAATCTCCTCCTCGATCGCGTCCTCGCCCCAGAGCAGCACCGTTGGTAGGTTCGTCACCTCGGCCGGCGTGTCGTTGATCGCCCAGTGGATCGAGCGCACCTCGGGAAAGCGCCGCAGCACCTCGACGAGATATCCCTCTTCGAACTTCTTCCCCTTCGCCGTCACGAGTTGGACGAGCACCTGACCCGTGTTTCGCCCTTCGCGAAAGACGAGGTGCCGCAGGTAGCCCTTCTGATCCGCCTGGTCGTAGGCGACGAGCTTCTCCTCGCGCGCCCAACCCTGCACGGCATCGCGGATCGCATTCCCGAGATCGCTCGTCAGGAGGCATACCTCGAGCGGGAGCACCTCGTCCCAACGACCCGCCCGGTGGAATCCGAGGGCCGGCCCGTCGGGCGTCTGGGTGAACGAGTACTCGAGCTTGTTGCGGTAGTGGTACTGCGAGGCGGCGGGCACGATCGGATCGATCGGTGGCTCGGCGATCCCGCCGAGGCGGACGAGCGCATCGCGCACCTGGGCCGCCTTCGACTCGAGCTGGCGCTCATACGCATAGTCCTGAAAGCGGCAACCGCCACATGCGCCGAAGTGCGGGCAAGGCGCCACGACCCGGTCCGGCCCCGGGCTGAGAAGCTCTATCGTCGTCGCCTCCGCGAAGCCACGCTTGACCTTCGTGACCCGGGCGCGCACGGTGTCGCCGGGGAGGCCCCGCCGGACGAACACGACGAACCCGTTCAGGCGCGCGACTCCGTTGCCGCCGAAGGCGAGCGAGTCGACGTGGAGCACGAGCTCCTCACCGTTCGAGACTGGGGCGGCCATGAGCACGCCAGCCTAGCGGCGGACGTGGCATGTCCCGTAGCTTCCTGCGTAGGAACACCGGATGCGCCTTCCCTCGACACCAGGGACACTCACGGGATGGATGCGATCGCCGCGGAGCACCTGACGAAGACGTACGGGGCGGATCGCGGCGTGCTCGACCTGTCGTTCGTCGTCCCGCAGGGAGAGGTCTTCGGTTACCTCGGGCCAAACGGTGCGGGGAAGACGACCACGATCAGGCTCCTCCTCGACCTCGCCCGCCCGACATCCGGACGCGTCCGAGTCCTCGGCCTCGATCCCCGACGCGACGGTGCCGCTCTGCGACGGCGGCTCGGTGTCGTACCCGGCGACCTCCGGCTCTACGAACGGCTCTCCGGCCGCGAGATCCTCCGGTACTTCGCAGCGCTCCGCGAACGTCGCCTCGGGCCGGAGATCGACGCGCTAGCGGGCAAGCTGAACGCCGATCTGGAGCGGCCCGTACGGACGCTGTCGAAGGGAAACCGTCAGAAGATCGGGCTGATCCAGGCGCTCGCCCACCGCCCGGAGCTCCTCATCCTCGACGAGCCGACATCCGGGCTGGACCCACTCGTACAGGAACAGGTCCTCGACCTTCTCCGCGAGGCCGTCGCGGACGGCAGCACGGTGTTCCTCTCTTCGCATGCACTCTCCGAGGTGCAACGTGTCGCCGACCGCGTCGCTCTCGTGCGCGACGGCCGACTCGAGCTCGTCGAAGGTGTTGAGTCACTCCGCACCCGCGCCCTCGGACGCGTCGTCGTCTCGTTCACGACCATGCCTCCACCCGGGACGTTCGACGGCCTGCCGGGGGTGCACGAGACCGCTCGTCACGGAACGGTCGTCACGCTCGCTCTCGACGGTCCGGCAGACCCGCTGGTCAAGGCGCTGGCCCGCTTCGAGGTAGTGGGCCTCGAGAGCCACGAGGCCGACCTCGAAGACGTGTTCCTCGCCCTCTACCGGGAGCCGCCGCGTGCTTCGTAGCGTCTACGTCCAGAGCCTACGAGGGCTCCGACGCCCGGTTCTCTGGTGGTCCGTCGGCCTCATCGGCCTCGTTGCGATGATGACGGCCGTCTACCCGAGCGTGCGGGACAACCCGGCCCTGAACAACCTCATCCAGGACTATCCGGAGGCGCTGAAGGCGTTCATCGCGTTCGGCGGCTCGGTCGACTATGTCTCGGGTGCGGGCTACCTCGGCAGCGAGCTCTTCTCGTTGATGGTCCCCCTCCTCTTCGTCATCGCGGCCGTCTCGAGCGGAGCGGGAGCGATCGCGGGCGAGGAGGAGCGCGGGACGCTCGAGCTCTTGCTCTCCCAGCCGGTAACGCGCCGGAGAATCGCGCTCGCAAAGCTCCTGTCGACGACGACCGAGGTTGCGCTACTCGCGGCCGTGCTCGCCGTCTCCCTCTCGATCGGGGCCAGGATCTTCGGACTCGACGTCTCGAGCTGGAACATCCTTGCCGCGTCGATGACGGCGGGTGCGCTGGCCTTGACGTTCGGTGCGGTCGCGTTTCTCGTCGGAGCGGCGACGGGGAAGAAGGCCGTCGCGATCGGGCTCGCTGCCGCGGCGGCTGTCGCGGCCTACCTCGTGAACGCACTCGCATCACTCGTCAGTGCGCTCGAACCGCTGCAGAAGGTCTCACCCTTCTACCACTACGCCGCAGGCGATCCACTTCGTCAGGGGCTCGCCGCGTCGCATCTCCTCTTCCTCCTCACCTTCGCGGTGATCGCCGCCGCGGCCGGCATCGTGGCGTTCGACCGTCGCGACATCCGCTCGGCGTAGCGAACGTCAGGCGAGGACCGTGACGAGCACCGATCTCTCGCGCGGTCCGTCGAACTCGCAGAAGAAGATCCCCTGCCACTGTCCGAGCGCGAGGGAGCCGTCTTCTCGCATCGGAATGAGCACGCTCGGGCCCATGAATGCCGCGCGGATGTGCGTCGGAGCGTTCTCCTCACCCTCCTCGACGTGCTGCCACGACCAGTCTGACGGGACGATCCGCTCGAGAGCGGTCTCGAAATCCCTGGCGACGGCAGGATCGGCGTGCTCGTTGATCGTCACGCCTGCCGTGGTATGCGGGACGTAGACGAGCGCAGCCGCACCGCGCGACTGTCCGGTGAGCGCGTCACGCACGCGCTGCGTGATATCGACGAGCTGGCTCTGCCGCTCGGTCTGGACCCTGAGCTCGACCACGCGGAGAGCTTAGAGCGCCCCGCCGGCCGCGGGCGGAGCGCCGGCCTCGAGCGCATTCGCCCCGCCCGACTCGCGCGCGAGGTAGTCCTCGACGAGCATCACGTTGTCGCGCAGCCGCTCGACGACCTGGAGGAGCGCCGACATCGACGAGACCTCCTCGCGCTGTTCCTGCAGGAACCAGTGCATGAACTGCTCGGCGACGAGATCGCCCTCTTCCCGTGCCGTTACGGCCAGCGCCGAGATCTGAGCGGTGACCCGCTTCTCCTGGTCGAGCGCGAGGGCGACGGGAACGACCTCGTCGGCAAACGCTGTCTGGGGCGCGGCGACGGCCGGGATCACGACCTCGTCGTCCGAGTCGAGCAGGTACTGCACCATCATCATGGCGTGGTTCCGCTCCTCGACCGACTGGCGGTAGAAGTGCGCTGCGAGCTGCGGCAGCGTCTGTGCGTCGTAGTGCACTGCGATCGCGATGTACTGCTGCGAGGCAGCAAACTCGTAGGCGATCTGCTCGTTGAGTTGCTCCTGGAAGGTTGGCATGCGAGGCAATCTACCGAGCCGGGCTAGCATCCACGCATGGCAGGCATCCCTGACAGTCTCAAAGGCCGGAGCTACACCCGCGTCTCCGACTGGTCGCGCGACGAGCTCCAGCTCGCGCTCGACCTCGCGGATGAGCTGAAGCACGAGCGGCTGATCCGCAAGGAGCTGAGGGTTCTGCCCGGCAGGACGATCGGGATGATCTTCCACAAGCCGTCCACGCGCACCCGCGTCGGGTTCGAGGTCGGCATCGCGGAGCTCGGCGGCATGGCGCTCTACCTTCCCGCGGGCGACCTCCAGCTGGCTCGAGGCGAGAGCTACCGCGACACGGCGCTCGTGCTCTCGCGGTTCGTCAGCGCGCTGTTGATCCGGACGTTCGAGCAGGAGGAGATCGACATCTTCGCGGCGCACGCGTCGATCCCGGTGATCAACGGCCTCACCGACCTTGCGCATCCACTACAGGCCCTGGCCGATGCGATGACGATCCGCGAGCGGCTCGGCGGTCTCGAGGGGGTGCGGCTCACGTACCTCGGCGACGGAAACAACGTCTGCCATTCGCTGATGCGGCTCGCGGCGCGGTTCGGGATGCACTTCACCGCAGCCTGCCCCGTCGGATACGAGCCGTTGCCGGCGGTCGTCGCCGCCGCCCAGGCAGACGCGCTCGCGAGCGGCGGCTCGGTACGGACGACCTCCGACCCGCTCGACGGATCGGATGCCGCCGACGTCCTCTACACCGACGTCTGGACGAGCATGGGGCAGGAGCCGGAGCGCGAGCAACGACTTCTCGACCTCGAGCGGTTCTGCCTCGACGAGGAGCTCCTCTCGGTCGCGAGCCGCGAAGCAGTCGCGATGCACTGCCTGCCCGCGCACGTCGGCGAGGAGATCACGGAGGACGTGCTCTACGGCCCGCGGTCGCTCGTGTGGGACCAGGCAGAGAATCGCCTTCACACCCAGAAGGCGATCATGGCGCTCGTGATCCGCTAGCGCTCACTCATGAGCTTCGACGATCACGTCCGGGCCGCACTCGACTCGCTGCCCGCCGACCTCGCCGCCGCGCTCGAGAACATCGTTGTCCTGGTCGAGGACGAGCACCCCCAGGACCCCGATCTCTTCGGCCTCTACGAGGGGATCCCCCTCCCCGAGAGGGGCGACATGGCCGGCTCGCTCCCGGATCAGATCACGATCTTCCGCGTACCGCTCGAGGACGAGTTTCAGGATCCGGCCGAGCTCGAGCGCGAGATCCGGATCACCGTCCTGCATGAGCTGGGTCACTACTTCGGGCTCGACGAGGCGCGGCTCACCGACCTGGGGTACGACTGAGCGGGTCGCCCTCCAGCGCGGCGCGACCCCGACGTTGCGTTTCTGTTGCGTTGCGAGGAGGCCTGGAATGTCGAGGTTGCTTCGAGCGTTGGATGGAGCATGAACACCATCGCGACCATCCACACTGAGATCGACGAGGTCAGCGAGCGCCGGGCAGAGCTCTGGCACCGGCTCTCGGACGGCCGAAACCCCGACATCGTCGAGGAGATCAAGGCGCTCGACGACAAGCTCGCTTTCCTCTGGAACGAGCACCGCGCGCTTCGTGCCCGCATTCGGTTCGGCGAGCCCGAGAAGATCGTGAAGCGGGCCCGAGCAGAGGAACGGCTGGAGCGAGCAGCCTGACGACTTCCGGCGGGGGTGCGGCACGGTTGTGCCCGCCCCCGTCGTACAATCCGGGCAATGCCCTTCAAGCGCCGCGAAGAACCGACCTCGATCGACGAAGAACGCGACGCTCTCCGAGCGCAGCACGCCGCGCTCGAGGAACTGAAGCGCCAGCTCAACGAGCGTATCGATGCGGTACGGGAGCGAGAGGTGGAGCTCCACCACGCGCTGGCCGAGGTCGGTCACGGCTCCGTCGAGCCACGCGCGCTGTCGGCGGTTCTGCCCCGGGCGACGACGGTCGAGCGCGACTCCGATGCAGATACCGGTGAGGACGCGCTCGAGGCGGCGCGCCGGGAGAAGGAGCTGACCGACCGAGCGCTGGCACTGGCGGCACGCGAGGCACAGCTCGATGCTCGGGCTCGAGAGCTCGAGGCAGCCGAGGAACGGCTGACCGCGACCCCGCCGGCAGAGCCCGACGCCGACCGGCTAGCCCAGATCGAGGCTCGGCTGGCCGATCTTCGCGACGCGGAGAAGCTCTTTCTGCGCACCCGTGACGAGCTCGCCGCGCGAAGCGAGGCCGTTGCCGCGCGGGAGCGTCTCGTCGGCCAGAAGGAGCGTGAGCTCGATGAGCTCGAGGACGCGGCCGACCGCGGTCCCGCACCGGCGATCTCCGAGATGGAGGAACGACTCCGCCGACTCGAACAGCAACAGCAAGATCCCGGCGAGCAGACGCTCGGGTTCTCGGGCGGACTGCGTCGACTCGAGCAGGGCACGAGACAGCAACGGCCCGGCTGACGCCTGCCCGACCGCGTCGGGAGCGGGTACCCTGTTCTCGCTCGGGGCGTTAGCTCAGCTGGGAGAGCGCCGCCTTTGCAAGGCGGAGGTCGCCGGTTCGATCCCGGCACGCTCCATAGAGAAAAGCCCCGGAAAATCCGGGGCTTTTCGTTTTCTCTGAGACAACATTTCGCGCCTACGCAGCGCTCTACACAGCATTCAGTACCCGAGGCCCGCCGCGGCACCGGCGAGTGCGACTCGTTCGGCTTGTTCGTCAGGCGTGCCGAGAGCATGTGCATAGACCTTCGTCGTCACGTTCGGGTTGGCGTGCCCGACGGCTTTGGAAACCGACGCTAGGTCACGGTGCTGAAGCAGCATCGGCGTCCCGGAACGCGACCTCGTCAGCAATCAGCAGCCGGGGGAGCGGTTAGGCCCTCCCCCTTGGCAGACGGGGATCACCCGGGACTCCATACAGTGCACTCACCTGTCCGGTGCGGGACTGCTCCATCATCGTCCACGCATATGCGTCTTCCACGCATGACCTGCGAGGAGTGCGGATGGGAGCGCGACGAACGCGCGCTCGGCGACCCTCTTTCTACCCATGCCGGGCTCACCGGGTTCCGGTCAGCCACTATCGCCGAGCCGGGCTGCGCCATTCCGTGACATGGTCACAGATCGCTCAAGTCTCGGCGTGGGATGCCGATGCGAATGATGGACCTCGGTGGCTTCACGACGTGGGTAAACCACGATCACGTTCTACCGGGGCCGGGAGCGTGGCTTGCGACACGCGCCGCCCGCACGCCCAATCAGGAGGTTTGAGATGAACCGGTGGTCATCCCTGTTCTTGACCGGAACAGCCACGGTCATCGTGACCATGCTCGCGGTCCCCGCAACTGCGCTGGCCGTGGTGCCATCGCTCATCTCCGTGGGCCAGGTGAGCCGCCACACGAGCGTCACGTTCTCGGCCCCAAGTAGTGACTACGTCTCCGTTTCCATTGCGAAGAGAGCGGCTCGCGCCACCGACGGGAGCTTTCTCTCCGAGAACATCGTCGGCCGCGGATTCCTTACTGATTCGGAGATCCAAGCTGGACGCTGGTTGGACTCCAGCCAACTGGATCCCGGAGCCTATTTCGTGATTTTGAACGCCAGTCCAGACTTCACTGCTTGCTATGTCGAAGGGAGTTACGACCCGGCCTGTGCCGATGGGTACTCAACTGTCATGCCGCTGAGGATCCCTGTGCCTCAGAGCCGATACGTGACAGCGACGAAGACGTATCGCTGGCTCGGACAGGTGACTTTGCGCCTGACCGCCACCCAACTCGGGGCCAACCGGCCGTACAAGGCTTGCTACCGGCTGAAGAACGGCGCCAAGCGGTGCCTCAGAGGAACACTGAACGGATACGACTGGAACTCCAAGGCGTCCGACGACCTAACAGTTAGGACGCGCAATCTGGCGAAGACAACCACCTTCACCTGGTATGTCGGTGGGAAGAAGGTCGGAAAGAGGACGATCAGGTAGACGATCTTGTCGTTCTCGATGCGCGGGAAGAGGTGACTCTCGAACTCTCTGTCCCCAACACGGCGAGGCTCCCCGGCGGTCGCATGGGGCGACTCTAAAACCCGCTCAGTCAACCACGAGAGAAAGCGGGAGGGGCACGGCCGGGCTGCTCTCTCGGACAGAGGTTCCCCTCGCGACGATCTCATAGCGCGGGGCATGATCGCGGGCGGTGGAAACTACGGGCGTGTCCGCGCCTGCGATGACCGATACGCAACGCGTAGGCGGTCATTTCGCGTCTGCGTCCGCTCCACAATGTGGGAGTTGAAATCGCATGAATAAAGCCCTCGCGGTCTTGGCCGGTCTCGGCATCGTGCTCGCGGCAACGAGCGGTGCGTACGCAGCCAAGAGCCTGCTGACCGGCGCTGACATCAGGGACGGCTCACTCACCGGTACAGACATCAAGAACCACTCACTCACCGGGTATGACATCAAGCCCGGCTCAATCACCGGTTACTACATCAAGAACGGATCAGTCACAGGTGCGGACATCAAGAACGGCTCACTCGGAGGTTTGACCGGCCCGAGAGGCGCAACAGGCAAGACCGGAGATACAGGTGCAGTCGGCGCGCTCGGCCTGACCGGCCGGGACGGTTCGGCAGGCCCCGCCGGTCGCGCCGGTTCGGCGGGCCCCGCCGGTAGCGCCGGTTCGGTTGGCTCAACCGGCGCAACCGGCCTCGCCGGCGCCGTGGGAGCGACCGGCCCGCCTGGTGCAACAGGACCCGCCGGAGCGAACGGCACCATCGCGCCGTTGTCGGCCACTTCCGGACTCACCCCACTACCAACCGCGTCCCCGCCAATCACTGTCGTCAGCCTCGCCGTGCCCGCAGGGGCGTACATGATCCTGGCGAAGACGAATCTCTCCCACACCGGGGCGGGTGACTCCATCGACTGCACACTGAAAGCGAGCAGCATCACGCTCGATCAGATCTCCGTGAAAACACTCCCGGCGCTTGCTGCTGTACCTGTTTCCCTGCAAGCCGTCGCCACGGTCGCCATCCCTACCTCTCTGAGCGTCGACTGCGCCGTCTTGGTCGCAAACGGTTCGGCTACTTCCAGCAGCCTGATCGCGATTCCGACCAGCTAACACTCCGCCGACGATTCCCGACGAACCGCCGTTTTGGTCGAGCGAGAGCCGACCTGAACGGCGTTCATGGAGTTTTGCAGCAAGGCCTAGTCGGACAGGGGCTGCCCTTCGGCACGCTCGCGGGGCGTGGGGCCTGGCCCTCGCGGGTATGTCCAACTGACGCGCACGCAGCGACCTACACTGCATTTTCGCTGTGACCGAGCGTGACACCGAAGAACGAACCAATGGGCGCGAGGGCGGCAAAGCGCTATCCGATCCGCTTTGGTACGTGGTGTAACTCCGGTCAGATGGACTGGCCGCCTTTGCAAGGCGGAGGTCGCCGGTTCGATCCCGGCACGCTCCACTCGATCGCTCGGTCGGTGCGGCCGAGCGCCGCCCCCCGAGCGGCTACCCTCGACGAGATGAACGCTTCCGCGCTCAAGGCCCCGGCCGACGGCTTCGTGTCGGTGTTCCCCGAGACGCGCTTCGATGCGATCCTCGCCGTCTCTTTCGGCGGGCCCGAGGGAATGGACGACGTGATCCCGTTCCTCGAGAACGTGACTCGCGGCCGCAACGTGCCGCGCGAGCGCCTCGAGGAAGTGGCGCATCACTACGAGCTCTTCGGTGGTGTCAGCCCGATCAACGCCCAGAACCGGGCACTGATCGCGGCGCTGCGCGCCGAGCTCGATGCTCATGGGATCGGGCTGCCGATCTACTTCGGGAATCGCAACTGGGATCCGTTCCTCGCCGACGCGTTGGCCGAGATGGCTTCGGACGGGGTCGAGCGCGCACTTGCGTTCTTCACGTCGGCGTACTCGTCGTATTCCGGCTGCCGCCAGTACCGGGAAGACATCTTCAATGCGCAGCGTCAGGTCGGTCACGACGCGCCGGAGATTCTACGCACCCGCGCGTTCTTCAATCACCCGGGCTGGATCGAGGCGAACGCAGATCACGTGCGCACCGCGCTCGCCGCCCTTCCGGCGGATCGCAATGCCCATCTGGCATTCACCGCTCACTCGATCCCGACCGCGATGGCGCAGGCGTGCCGCTACGAGGACCAGCTCCGCGAATCTGCCCGCCTCGTCGCCGAGGCCGTGGGCGTCACGGATACGGCGCTCGTCTATCAGAGCCGGAGCGGCCCTCCTCATGTCCCGTGGCTCGAACCCGACATCCTCGACCATCTCGAGGCCCTCGCGAGGCGAGGCGTCGAGGATGTGGTGATCTCACCGATCGGGTTCGTCTCGGATCACCTCGAGGTGCTCTACGACCTCGATGTCGAGGCGCAGGATCGCGCGCGTGAGCTCGGGCTCAACGTCGTCCGGGCGTCGAGCGCCTCGACCCATCCGGCCTTCGTCGGGATGATCCGTTCGTTGATCGAGGAACGGATCGCGGAGGAGACGAGCCGCCCCGCTCTCGGCCGGTATGCAGCGAGCCACGACGTCTGCCCGACTGACTGCTGCCTTCCCGGCACCGGCCGTCCGAGCCCCTGGGCCGCGGCCTAGCTCTCTCCTCCCGGGTCCCGGTCGGTTCGAGGCAGCCGACCCCCGATGTCGCTGGTCAGGAGATGGAGAGGAGGTTGGAGGGAACGCCACCGACATCACTCGCGGTCACGGGACGCCCATTGATCGTGCAATTCCGGATCGTCACACCCGCACCACGATACGACAACCCACCCCCGAACACACTCGAACCGAACTTCAGAAACGCAGCCCCAGCCGGCCCATGCGCATCAATGTTCTCGAACACAAACGGCTGCTTGATAAACGCCGACGGAGGCTCATTCGAATCATCCCCCCACACCGCCGTATCCCCCGAAAACGACCAATCACCATCACGGAACACCGTCGCCCCACCCGCAGAACCATCATGCTCATAGTACGTCACCGCATGCGTATACCCCCGCAACACCGTCCGCTCAAACACATTCCCCCGCATCCGCACACTAATCCCCGACACACCATTCCCACCCGCATTATCCGCAAACACATCCCTAAACGTATTCCCCGCCGCCTTCACATACATCCCATGCGCCGCCCACGACACACTCGGACGCGCCTTCGTCCTCGTAATATGCAAACGCTCCAACGTCACCCCACTCGTCGACCCCTGCAACAACACCGACGAATCCCCACCACCATCAATCACATAATCCGAAAACACCCCACCCGACCGATCACTCACCAGCAAACCAAGACCCGACGGATCCCGCACCACCGTCACCGGTGACCGCGGCTCCGCCACCACAAAACCCCCAGACGAACCAGACGAACCGGACGCCGCACCTGAATCGGGCGCCGACGGAGTAGCCGGGACGTTTACCACGGGCGCCGGGACGTCCACCACGGGCACCGGATCGGGCACAACGAGCGCGGGATCTGGCACGACGAGCGCGGGATCGGGCACAACGAGCGCGGGATCGGGCACAACGAGCGCGGGATCTGGCACAACGAGCGCGGGATCTGGCACGACGAGCGCGGGATCTGGCACGACGAGCGCGGGTTGTTGGGTCACGGTCGCCGACTCGTCGGCCACGGGAGGCGGACCGGTCACCACCGCGGCCGGAGGCTTCGGATCGGGCGGAGGGGGACCGGCGACGGCGGCAGGAGGAGTGCCGACGAGGGCAGGTCCGAGCGTCCTCGAGGTCAGAGCGGCGGCCGTCCATGAGGCTCTCCTGCGGGATTCAACGGCTCGCGTGCTGGTGGTCGCATCGGTGTTCACGACCAGCGCGGGCTTTGCGGGAGAGGAGCCGTCGACCGGCGCCGCGCCCGGCACCTGGTCGTCTACGGACGCCGGGCTCGCCGCCTTGGTGGTGCCACCCGACGTTGCCACCGTGGTCGCGGTTGCGGCGGTGGCCTCCTGTGCGATCTCGACCGACTCCACCTGCTTCGTCGCGCTGCTTCCGCCGTTCGTGCGCTCCCGGGGTGTCGGAGCGGCCTCGCGACGCGTGTCGGTTGCGGCGATCGCCGCGACGCCCTCGTGCGCCCGGTTGAGGCTCCAGCTCCGGGAGCTCGCCTTGATCGATCCCCGGTCGGCCCACCCTGCGAAGGCCGCGAGGCTCGTGACGAGGGCGACCGCGCTGAACGCGGCGACTGCGACCAGCCGGTGACGGGTGCCGAGCACGGGCCTGAATGCCCGGGGCTGCGTCACCGAGGGCAGATCGACCTCGTAGCGGGACCAGTCGACGACCCTGAACAGCTGCCGCTCGCAAGGGGGTCGTTCGAGGACGACGAACAGCCTTCTCGGTGCCGCCGGTGGCGCCTCCCGGCCGGGCGCGAGCCCCCTGCACAGGGCCGCGTAGGCGGTGACGAGGCGGACGATCGGAATCAGGAATCTCATCATCGTCGTGTGCCGTGCCGGACGTACCTCCGCGTGTCGCCGCGTCGACAGGCGCAGCGACGCCACAGGCGGAATCGGGTCGCCAAGTTCGTCGACTCGCCCGTCGACGTCGAACCGGTTCCCCCAGTCGTTGCGCCGCCGCAGCAACGCGTCTGCGCCGGCGTCGCCGGCCGCATCTCGTGCCCTCACGAAATCCGTGTGGCCTCCCTGCCGCAATTTCCCCAATCGCCGCGTTCGAAAGTGCGTCGAACACGTTGAGGCGATCACGCTAACAGATATTGCGAGCGCCAAAGCGGACACCGTTTGCAGCCGACCACGCGGGCCGCCGCCGGGCAGTCGATGAGCGGCAGGGTCGTGTCGTCACCCGGCGACCGACTCGAACGGCGAGTGGGTACCTCCACGATCGCATGCGCCGAATGTGGCTTGCAGTCTGGCATCTGCCCGCCGTCGGCCGGGCCGGCGGGGTCCGACGGAGAGCCGACCGTCTCGCAGTCGTGACCGCGTGGACGCGCCCCGAACAGCCCCGCCGGCGACCGCACGGCAGCATGATCGAGACAGCATCATCTCCTCCGGAGTGGTGCTCGCACGGTTGTCCTGGCTCGTAGCGTTCCGCTCCCACGCGGCACTCGCACCGGCCCCGAAGCGATCCAATAGAGCCCCGGTTTGCAGGTACTTGCCGATATATCAATATCAGGTTTACTTTATATAAAGGTCGTATTCACGCGTTTTCGGCACGGCCGCCCCGGGCCGCCAGTGCGTTGCCCCTCAGCTGTCCGTGATCCGCGTCGCAGCGAGCAGGTAGCGGCGTTCGGCGAGCTCGTCCTCGAGCTCCCTGAGGTCGATCGCCCGCGCACGGACGAGATGCAGCACTCCGTCGGCGTCTCGCAGCGCCTCCTCGACGAGCCGGAGCCGATCCGCCGCCGACAGTGAGGCAGCAATCCGCTCCTCCAGCGTGGCCGCGGTCTCCTCGGCCGCGGCGATCGTCTTGAGCTCCTCCAACGACACGCCCAGCAGGTCGCGCAACCGGCGCAGCAGATCGAGCCGCTCCACATCTGCCTCGGTGTAGGTCCGGTGCGAGCGTGCCGGCCGCGGGCCGCCCGGAAGCAGCCCGATCTGCTCGTAGTAGCGGATCGTCGGCGCCGTCAACCCGGTCTGGGCGGCGAGCTCGCCAATCCGCAAGGTGCCGGGACGCCGACGGCTCACGGCTACCGGAAACGCCTGGATGCAGGCACTGTTTCACGATATGTCATCTTCACATCATATTACGCTAACGGTCGAATTCTCTGTCGGGTGGGCGCCAAGAGGCCCGCCCGTGTGCCGCGCGCTGCCGCGGCCTAGGCGATCTCCTCCTCCGGCCGGACGCTGAACGCGAGTCGCCAGTCCTCGTCACTCTGGTCGTTGATCGAGAGTCGCCACTCGTAGCGACCACCGGGTCTGAGGGGCAGCGGGCCGGAGTTGACCGCGATCGGCAGCTCGAGCGGCGTGCCGGGCTTGATGCCGGCGGGACGGCCAACCTCGAACTCGACGTCGTCGAGGAACACGATCGCCGCCTCCTCACCGTCGTCGCCCGTGACCGTGACGGGTGCACCGTCCGCGTCGACGAGCTCGAGGCGAATCGTGTGGCGCTGGTTCGCCTGATCCCACGGCACGTGCACGAGGATCGCGATCCCGAAGGGCGGCGGGTCGGGGCCTGTCAGCGACCATCCTCCGCCGACGACCGTGAGCTTGCCGTCTGCGACCTGCGCGTAATCCGCGAGAAGCATCGTCACCTTCATGGCGTGCACTCTCGCACACGGGGCCTGTGCCGAGTCGGCCGACACATCGTTCGCTAGGGTCGGCCCACCACCGTGAACGACCGTGGCGAGCCTGTTCGTCGACCGAGGAGGAATCACTGAATGTTCAAGCGCCTGATCTTCGCAGTGCTCTCGTTCTGGCTGCTCAAGAAGTACGTCCTCCCGCGGTTCACCGGCGAGGGCGACGAAGCGTCCGACGAGAGGACGTAGCGGCGGGTGAGCGAGGAGCCGCGGCAGGAACGGGACGACCGGCCGCCGATCTGCCCCGCCTGCGGCGTCACGATGGGGATCGCCCTCGACGAGCGTGACGTGCCGCGCGACGTCTGCCTCGAGTGCGGCTTCTCCGAGGGCGACTGAGCGCCCGACTCCCCGAAATCATCCATTCGCCTCGTGCGAGTCGATCACTCGTACTGAGGATCGGGCTTTCCCTACAGGCCCGCCGACACCGACAGGTATGCGCTCTGTCGCTCACGGGGGTCGCGTGCCCGATGTCCGGAGCAGCATGCGCCGGGGTTTCGCTCTCGCCCTGACCGTGCTGCTCGCCGGCGTCGCAGCCGCCTCGGCGCCGGGCGCGCAGGCGGTCGCGAACTGCTCACCTTCCTCTTCCTGGGGCACGAGCCGCACCGACCTCGCCGGACAGGTCGTCGCCCTGATCAACCAGCACCGCGCCGCGCTGGGGCTGGCGAAGCTCACGGTCTCCTCCCCTCTGATCGCGTCGTCGGAATGGAAGTCGCTCCACATGGCCGCCAACGGGTACTTCGGTCACGACGACCCGGCGCCGTTCTCGAGGACGGCCTACCAGCGAGTCAAGGACTGCGGGTTCTCCGGAAGCACGTGGGGCGAGAACATCGCATCCGGCTACGCGACGGCGCAGTCCGTCGTCAACGGCTGGCTCGGCTCCTCCGGGCACAAGGCGAACATCGAGAACGGCAACTTCACGTCCACCGGCGTCGGCGTCGCCTCGAGCGCCGGCGGCCAGCTCTACTGGACTCAGAGCTTCGGCAACGACGTCGCCGCCGCGAAGCCTGCGGCCCCTGCTCCAGTGCCTCCCGCGCCTCCCGGATCCTCGTCGCCACCTGCACCTGGGACATCCGGCGCGACACCGCCACCCGCTCGTGCGGCCGCCTCGGCACCGACGCCGTCGCAAGGAGCCGGGCCCGCGACGGCGGATGCCCAGGTTGGGGCGATGCCGGCGCGTGTCACCTTCCGCAACGAACGGTCGCAGCTCGTCGCAGCCGTCGCGTTCGTCCACCTCGATACCGGTCGAAAGCTCACGAGCGGCGACGTCCGCTGCCGCGCCGAGGTTGCGGGCAAGCGGCTCCGTGTCCGCATGAACGCCTTCAGATCCGGGTCGGCGCGATGCGCCTGGCAGATACCCGCCTGGGCCGAGGGGAAGAAGGTCACGGGAGTCGTCGCGCTGCAGATCGGCGACTCGGCGGCACGCCGGCTGTTCGTCCGCGTGCTCGCGTAGGGCCTCGTCCGCCGATCGGCCCCTAGCGCCGCCTAGATGTGGGGCGAGTACTCATGGCGGCAAGCTGGCGGCAAGCCTCGCGGTCACCGTGGCGCCGGAGTCTACGATATGTCCGTGCATTCGCTCAGCGATCGGCGCGTAGCCACGTTTTTCACCCTGGTTCTCATGTCGGGATTCTGCGTCGGCATGCTCGCCTACCGGTCGATCCATGGATACGGGCACTCGTACGATTTCCTCTCCTGGAACCTGTTCCTGGCCTGGGTCCCGTTCGTACTCGCGGTCGTCCTTCATGACGGCAGCCGGCGTGGATGGACTCCTGCGACGCTTGCGGCGCTCGCGGCGGCCTGGCTCCTGTTCCTACCGAACGCCCCCTACATCGTGACCGACTTCGTGCACCTCGACGAGTCGCACAGGGCGCCGCTCTGGTACGACGCCGGCATGATCGCCGCCTTCGCGATGACGGGCCTGGTGCTCGGGCTTGCCTCCGTGCTGCTCGTTCAGGGTGTGGTTGCCCGTCGCTTCGGAGCCCTGGTCGGCTGGGCGATGCTGGCGCCGGTGTTCCTGCTCTGCAGCGCGGGCATCTACATCGGCCGTGTCCACAACCTGAACAGCTGGGATCTGATCACGCGCCCGCAGAGCCTCGTCGGCCTCGTCGGCTCGAGCCTCGCCGACCCGCTCGGCCGGCCCGACCTGCTCGTCGCTCTCGCCGGGCTGACGGCGTTCCTCACGATCGCCTATCTCGTGCTCTACACGATCTCGGATCTCAGGCCCAGGCACCGGTAGCAGCGGTAGGAAACCTCGGTCGAGCGACCACCGGTGGTATGAGATAGCCACTGTCGCCCACTGCGGGGCGACGGATCTGAGTGGAGATCGATCACTTCGTCAGTCGCCGATTGCAAACGATGGCACTGCATCGGCGATCGGACCAGGCTCGCTCCCACGCGTGCAAGCGCGACAACCGTTTGCTTCGTGGTCGGCGCACGGCCGAACTTCATGAAGGCGGCGCCCGTTCACAGCGCGTTGATGTAGCAAGGGGATTCCATGGGACTGCGCGCGACGACCGCTCTGTCTGGTCGTCGCGCGCTCATCGCGCACCGCGGAAGCCCAGAGAGCGACTTTTCATAGCGGTATGGATCGTTCCCTGAGCGCCGCAAAGGACGCTCGTCGTCTCCACCTATCCGCCCAGGTTCTACCGCCGACGATTCGGCAAGCGGCCACGCGCCCTCGTCGGGATCGGCGCTCAAGGCCGAGTTCGCAGAGAGCGGCCCTCATCCCGGTAATCGGCGT